>NZ_FYFA01000002.1:0-1200000 GCF_900188435.1 Marinobacter sp. es.048 | reverse complement strand
CAGTAGGGCGTTTTTTCCAGGAGAGCGGTATCAGCTTTGTGGTTCCGGAAAACGCGCGCATTAACCACGAAGTGTTGGTCCCCCAAGAAAATTGCGGCACTGCCCGACATGGCCAGTATGTCGTTGTGGATATCGTCCGTCAGCCGACCGTTCGCACCCAGCCATTGGGCAAGGTCGTTGAGGTGCTCGGAGAGCACATGGCGCCAGGAATGGAGATCGACGTCGCCATCCGTTCCTACGACATTCCCCATAGCTGGCCACCCGCTGTCGGTGAGCAGACAGCAGAGATTCCCGAAGAGGTCACAGAAAAAGACAAGGTTAACCGCAAGGATATCCGTAATCTCCGGTTGGTCACCATCGACGACGAAACCGCCCGTGATTTCGATGATGCCGTGTATTGCGAGCCAAGGCCCCGTGGCGGCTATCGCCTGGTCGTGGCGATAGCCGACGTTTCCCACTATGTCCGGCCCGGAACGCCGCTGGACGAAGAAGCGGTAAATCGCAGCACTTCAGTCTATTTTCCGGACCATGTGGTGCCGATGCTGCCGGAAAAACTGTCCAATGGCCTTTGCTCGCTGAATCCCGGGGTAGATCGTCTCTGCATGGTGGCCGATATGACCATCAGCGCCGCAGGCAATATCAGCAGCTACAGCTTCTATCAAGCGGTGATGTTCAGTCATGCGCGGCTTACCTATAACAAGGTAAGCACGATGCTGGAACACCCGGATACCGAGCAGGGCTACAAGTTGTGTGAGCAATACGCCAACGTGCTTCCTCAGTTACACAATCTTTATGGGCTCTACCAGTTACTGCGCAAGGCCCGTACTGAGCGTGGTGCGATCGATTTTGAAACCACCGAAACCAGGATCGTGTTTGATGCCGACCGGAAGATAGAAGAGATCGTTCCGGTTCAGCGTAACGATGCCCACAAGATCATCGAGGAGTGCATGCTGTGCGCGAACGTTGCGACAGCGCGATTCCTGAAAAAGCACAAACTTCCGGCACTTTACCGAGTGCATGATGGCCCTTCAGAAGAGCGCCTCAATGCGGTCCGGCTGTTCCTGGGCGAGTTGGGTCTGCAGCTGGGTGGTGGTGATAGCCCCACGTCTGCGGACTACCAGGAGCTGCTGAACAGTATCAAGGATCGCTCGGATGCCAACGTGATCCAGACGGTTATGCTGCGCTCACTCAGTCAGGCAGTCTATAGTCCCGAAGAGGGCGGCCATTTCGGTCTTGGTTATGCGGGTTATGCCCACTTCACGTCGCCGATCCGACGTTACCCGGATCTTATTAATCACCGGGCAATCAAATCGGTGATTCACGGGGGACAGTCTTCCAAGGACGTGGTTCCGCCTCCGAAGCCGGATCACGAGCTTGCCGAGTATCCCTACGATTTGGCCCGAATGGAGCAGTTGGGTGAGCACACCTCAATGGCCGAGCGGCGTGCCGATGATGCAACTCGGGATGTCATGGCTTGGCTGAAGTGTGAATATCTGAGTGATCATGTCGGTGAGGAATACGACGGCGTCATTGCATCAGTTGTGCCCTTCGGTTTCTTTGTTGAGCTCTCGGGAGTCTATATAGAAGGGCTGGTGCACGTGTCGACGCTGAATGGCGACTTTTTCCATCACGATTCAGCCAAACATCGCCTCATTGGCGAGCGCACGGCAATGAGTTTCCGGCTTGGTGATGAGGTTCGTGTGAAGGTCGTTCGGGTTGGCATGGAAGACCGGAAAATAGATCTGGAATTGATCAGTGAACCGGTCCACCGTCAGGCAGATCGCGATGCGCTAAAGGTTCCTGATAGAGGGGAGCGAGGCAAGGGAAAGCGGGCCGCCGGTAAAGGTGGTAAGTCTGCCGGCAGGGCGAAATCCGGCCAGAAAGGCTCGTCATCCGCAGAGTCTGGCCCAAAACGCCCGAGGAAACGTCCGGCGTCAACGCCATCGAAAAAAACGGGCCCTGAGGCCTTCGATGACAATGAAACCCCCTCTGCCAGGGATGAGCTGGTTGCCCGGGCTGCAAAACTTGCCCTGAAGAAAGGCAAAAAAGGCAGTGGCACCGGCAAAAGCGATAAAAAAGCCAAGCCGCGAAAATCCGGCAAATAACGGGAAGTGTAAACAGTGTCCGGAGAATTTGTGTTTGGCTGGCACGCGGTTGAGGCTGTCCTCAAGCGCGAGCCCGAACGTTTGCAGCAGGTCTGGATTCAGACTGGCAGGCAGGATAAACGGGTCAAGAGCATTACCGATGCCCTGGATAGTCTGGGTGTGCGATGGAAAGTGGTGCACCGCAAAGAGCTCGACGAGCGGGTGTCTGGGGTTCATCAGGGCATCGTCGCGGCCGTCAGTGAGAGTCGGGAATGGACGGAAGATGATCTGCTGGCCCAGTTGGCCTGCAGTGACAAACCGCCGTTCCTGCTCGTACTAGATGGCGTGACCGATCCTCACAACCTTGGTGCCTGTATGCGCACCGCCGATGCAGTGGGTATTCAGGCGGTCATTGTGCCCAAGGACAAGTCTGCTTCGCTAACGGCGGTTGCCCGTAAGGTCGCTTGTGGCGCTGCCGAGACAGTGCCTTTTGTGCGGGTGACTAATCTTGCCCGTTTTCTGCGCAGTCTACAGGAGAAGGGGGTCTGGCTGATCGGCACTGCCGGTGAGGGGGACGCAACGCTTTACCAGGCCGATTTCAAGGGACCGGTGGCGTTGGTGATGGGTGCTGAAGGCAAGGGTATGCGCCGGCTCACCCGCGAGCACTGCGATCAGCTGATCAATATCCCCATGCTCGGCCATGTAGACAGCCTGAACGTGTCCGTGGCTACGGGTGTTTGCCTATACGAAGCCCTGCGTCAACGGCTTGGTTAACCCTTGCACACAGGGCCTTCCCCGCCTAGAATACGTGACCCCTTTTTTAAGGGGTGGTCGTGTATTGCCTGAATGCAGGCAACCCGAGGCCAAGCTTTTGATCAAGCCTTTCTTGTAAAGCTTTATTGATAAAGCATAAAGAAACCGGCAGCAGAATGCTGTCAACTCCTTGCTTTCATGTTTGTTGGCCTCCGGCTACAAAGCCGGGTCGGCAAAAAAGGAAGCTGTTTAAACCGTAGGGAGAACTCATGCGTCACTACGAAATCGTTTTTATGGTACATCCGGATCAGAGCGAGCAGGTGCCCGCGATGATCGAGCGTTATACCGGCGTCATCACTGAAGATGGCGGCAAGGTACATCGCCTGGAAGATTGGGGCCGTCGTCACCTGGCATACCCGATCAACAAGATTCACAAGGCTCACTACGTACTGATGAACGTTGAATGTTCACAGGCCGCGATGGACGAGCTGACTCACAACTTCCGTTTCAACGATGCGATCATCCGCGACATGATTCTGCGCCGCGATGGTGCTGATACCGATTTGTCCCCGATGAAAGCTTCCGAGTCCCGTGAAGACCGTCGTGGCGGCGATGATCGCCCGCGTCGTTCAGCCGAATCTGACGAACCACGTCAGCGTGCTGAAACCCAGGACGAAGAAGAGTAATTAACCGGAGTTGAGGAGTTAAGTTATGGCTCGTTTTTTCAGACGTCGTAAGTTCTGCCGCTTCACGGCAGAGGGTGTTAAGGAGATCGATTACAAAGATCTGGACACTCTGAAAGGCTACATCACTGAAACCGGCAAAATCGTGCCCAGCCGCATCACCGGCACCAAAGCACGTTATCAGCGTCAGCTGGCTACCGCTATCAAGCGCGCCCGCTACCTGGCACTGCTGCCGTACTCGGACAGCCACGATAACTAAGTAACAGAAACACAGGACTTGGGACCATGCGTGCACTTGCACAGTATGTAATGCGCGGTCCCCTCCAGGCCGGTGGGGTAGCAGCAGTCACGACTGCAGTGCCCTTGTTGTTCTGGATTGGCGCAGCCGTTGTCGGCCTGGTTATTCTCAGGCTTGGCATCAGTCAGGGGCTCAACATCGGGCTCTGGGCATTACTTCCGGCGCTTGGCTGGAGCATTTTCGGGCAGGACCCGACTGCTCTGGCTGTGTTGCTCCAGGTAATGCTCATGGCGTCACTGATCAGAACCACGCTGTCCTGGGAAAAAGCTCTGCTTGCGGGAAGTTTTCTCGCAATCGTCACAGGCCTCATGTTACCTGTGGTCTACCCGGGCCTGCTGGATGATCTGGTCCAGGCCGGGGTGAGTTTTTACCAACAGTACAATGCCGAAATTGCGCAAAGTCTCGGTGATGACCTTGACAGGGTGATCCGGGACACGATGAACGCGAGCATGGCAGGCACCTACCTGGCAACGGGTGTGGGCATGACCATGCTGGCGAGGGCCTGGCAGGCGGGGCTTTATAACCCCGGTGGATTCCGCAAGGAATTCCATAGCCTGAGGCTGTCACCGGTGATAGCGGTATTGTGCGCGGTAACCATGGTTGTTGGTCCGTTCCTCGGGCTCAACTCCATGCTGCTTGCCTGGGCTGCGGGAACACCGCTGTTCCTGGCCAGCCTGGCCCTGGTTCACGGCGTTGTTGGTCTGAAAAAGCTCAGTGGGAACTGGTTGGCGATGTTTTATGTAGCGCTGATCCTTTTGGGCCCAAGTCTGATGATTCTGTTAGTGGTTCTGGCTTTTGTGGATAGCTGGCTGGATATCCGGAGGCGTATAAGCCCTGCCGGGCCGGCTGAATAAAGCACGAAGAGGTTAACGAGATGGAAGTTATTCTGCTCGAGAAAGTTGCAAACCTTGGCTCCCTGGGTGACAAGGTAAAGGTTAAGGCCGGTTACGGTCGTAATTTCCTGCTTCCGTATGGCAAGGCTGCACCTGCCACCGAAGCAAACCTGAAGGCGTTCGAAGAGCGTCGTGCCGAGCTTGAGAAAGCAGCTGCTGAGAAGCAGGCTGCTGCCCAGGCTCGCGCCGAGGCTCTCGAGGGTGCTGCTTTCACCATCAGCTCCAAGGCTGGTGAAGAAGGCAAGCTGTTCGGCTCTATCGGTGTGCGCGACATTGCTGATGCGATCACTGCCGGTGGTACCGAAGTCGAGAAGAGCGAAGTTCGTCTGCCGGAAGGCCCGATCCGGGTGACTGGCGAGTACGAGATCGAGCTTCAGCTGCACTCCGACGTTGAAGTAACGGTCAAGCTGGCGGTTGTTGCCGAGTAAGCCGTTTTCTCTGAAAACGGTGTTGGGGTTTCCCCGGCTCTGGTAATACGCTGGTGGCCGTCGCCGCCTCTCCGGAGGCCAAGCGCTGGCCAACCTGACAGGCCCGAACCGCACTCGCGGCTTTCGGGCCTGTTGCTTTCTGGTATGCTGTTAACTCCCTGTAACCCTCTCCCATTGCTTCGGCAGGTCGCTTAAACTGTCGTGGTTATGATGTCCAACTGAAGATGTGTTCATGGCCAAGCCCAATCTGAAGCCCGCGAGTACCGATCTCGAAACCAGTCGTATCAAGGTCCCCCCTCACTCTGTGGAAGCAGAGCAGGCGGTGCTGGGCGGCCTGATGCTGGACAACCGACGGTTCGACGAGATCTCCGAGGTGATTTCGGCGGTCGATTTCTATCGGCAGGACCACCGCCTGATCTTTGGCGCCGTGGAACGCCTTGCCAGTGAGAGCGAGCCGCTGGATGTCGTGACCCTCGCCGAATTCCTTGAGCGGGCCGGCGATATTGAAGATGCTGGTGGCTTGTCGTATCTGGCAGAGTTGGCCGAGAAAACCCCTGGCGCGGCGAACATCCGCGCCTATGCCGATATCGTCCGCGAGCGCTCCATTTTGCGACAGCTCGTGGAGGTGTCCGGCAAGATTTCCGATTCGGCCTTCAATCCGCTGGGCCGGAACAGTAATGAAATTCTGGACGAGGCTGAGCGTAGCGTCTTCCAGATTGCCGAAGCGCGGGTCAAGGAGGGTTCCGGGCCACAGGCAATCAACCCCATTCTGGCCAAGACCCTGAGCCGGATTGAGGAATTGTTTGAGTCGGGCGAGCAGACCACCGGTCTGACGACCGGATTCAAGGATCTGGATGAACAGACTTCGGGCATGCAGCCTTCGGATCTGATCATTGTGGCGGGTCGCCCCTCCATGGGTAAGACGACGTTCGCCATGAATATTGTTGAAAACGCGCTGATCAGCACCGGCACGCCGGTTCTGGTGTTCAGTATGGAAATGCCGGCGGATGCCCTCGCCATGCGTATGCTCTCGTCGCTCGGGCGCATTGACCAGACCAAGGTTCGCGGTGGCAAGCTGGAAGAGGATGACTGGCCCAGGCTGACGTCGGCAGTAAGCCTGCTCAAGGACAAGCCGCTCTATATCGACGATACGCCGGGCCTTAGCCCCACCGAAATGCGTTCCCGGGCCCGGCGTATTGCCAGGGAGAACGACGGCAAGATCGGCCTGATCATGGTCGACTACCTGCAGCTGATGCGGGTACCCGGCAACACCGAAGGCCGGACCGCTGAAATCTCGGAAATCTCCCGGTCGTTAAAGGGTATCGCCAAAGAGTTGAGTTGCCCTGTGGTGGCCCTGTCTCAGCTCAACCGGAGTCTTGAACAGCGGCCGAACAAGCGCCCGGTGAACTCGGATCTGCGGGAATCCGGCGCCATCGAGCAGGACGCCGACGTCATCATGTTCGTGTACCGGGATGAGGTCTATAACGAAGATACCTCTGACAAAGGCATTGCCGAGATCATCATAGGTAAGCAGCGGAATGGCCCGATCGGCACAACTCGCCTGGCATTTATCGGCAAGTACACCAAATTCGAAGATCTGGCCCACGGTGACTACAGCGATTATGGCGGGGAGTATTGATGCCCCGTAGCACCGTTGCCCGGATTGATCTCGACGCCCTTCGCCGGAACTTCCAGACTGCCCGCAGCCGGGCGGGCGGAGCGCAGGTGATGGCCGTGGTGAAAGCCGATGGCTACGGCCACGGTATCGGGCCGGTGGCCTCGGCCCTGGACAGCCTGGCGCCTAAATTTGCAGTCGCCTGCCTGGAAGAGGCCCGGGCGATACGGGAGGCAGGCCTGGTGAAACCGGTGGTCCTGCTGCAGGGCGTGCATGCCAAAGCGGATATTGATGAGTGTGCCCGACACGGGTTCGAACCGGTTTTCCACAGTTTTCAGCAACTGGCATGGCTGGAACAGCTCGAAGCGCGGCCAGTATTCTGGCTGAAGGTGAACACCGGTATGAACCGACTGGGCTTTCATCCGGACGAGCTGAACGGGGTGATGGGCCGGTTGCAGACTTTGGGCGTCGACCAGGGTTTGCTGGGTTTCGTGACCCACTTCGCCTGCGCCGATGATCCCGAGAGCGCTATGACGGCGCAGCAGACGTCAGTGTTTGAGCGGGCGACCTCTGCGTTCCCGGGGTTGGTGAAGAGCGTTGCCAATTCGGCCGCCCATTTTCGTCCGGGCCAGCCGATGTTTGACTGGAGTCGCCCGGGGATCATGCTGTACGGCGGTTCGCCGATGGTTGGTACGACCGGTCGCGAGCTTGGCCTGGAGCCGGTGATGTCGCTGGAGGCGCCGTTGATCAGCACCCGTTTGGTACCTGCGGGCGAGTCCGTTGGCTACGGCGCCAGCTGGTTAGCCGACCGCGATACCCGGATGGGCATGGTGGCGATTGGTTACGGAGATGGTTATCCCCGACATGCCGGCACCAACACGCCTGCGGCGATCAATGGCCAGCGGATCCGGCTCATTGGTCGGGTTTCCATGGATATGTTGGCCGTGGACCTGACGAATGCGCCCGATGCGAAGGAAGGCGACAGCGTAGAACTCTGGGGCCGCACCGTGGGTGTGGATGAAGTGGCTGCCTGCGCCGGCACCATCTCCTACGAGTTGATGACCGGCATCACCGGGCGGGTGCCGCGGCAATACCGGTAGCATTGCTAGACGCTTTGTCAGCCCGGTTCGGGTTCGTGAATGATTTCCTCGATAAAGTCGAGAAGGGCAGCGAGGCTGCGGTCGTCCAGCTTTTTGAGCACTTTGTGCACGACCATCTTGCTACCCTTGAGCATGCTGCTGATGCCCATTTTGGCCATGCCCATCATCATATTGCTGGCATGCAGACGGCGAAGCGGCTCCAGGAAAAAGAAGTCCAGACCTTCTTCGGTCATGTCCACAATCAGGTTGAAGAGTTTGTCGATGGCTTCCTTGTCGGCCTTGCCCCGCTCGCGCAGTTCGCCGACGGTATACAGGGCCCGGGTTCGCAACTCATCGGGAATCGGCGCCACAATGTGGCTCTGTTGCTTCAGCATGACAGTTCCTGTTGTTGTATGCTCTTGAAAGAAATAGCAAAGCATTAAGTTCAGACTGCGTCAGTGTAGGCGCCGGAATCCATAAGCCATTGGCCAGACTGGTTGCGAAATACCGTCACATAAGTGATATCGGGAGGCATTGAATCCTCGTGCATGTACTTGTTGTTCACGATTACGGCCCTTTGGGCAAGGTTTTGCTGGAGCGCTTGCGGGCAACCCATCTGCAGGTCAGCCCATTGCTTGTCAGCGACCCCACCAACGCCGATCTCGATGCACTGGACAACTGGATTCCCGAGGATACCGACCTGATAGTGAACGCACTCTGGATGGCTGATCCAGAGGTCGCCGAGAATGATCCTGAGGGCGTCCACATGGCGGCGTTTTCGTTACCGGTTGCCATGGCCGAGTTTGCCCGTGATCGTGGTATGGCGCTGCTCCAGCTATCCTCCTGCTATGTGTTTGATGGCCGGAAGCAAAGTGGATACATCACGTCCAATCCCGGGCAGCCGATGAATGAACTGGGTAACTGGCAATGGGAGTGCGAGCAGGCCCTGCGGACCCTGTTGCCACGGCATATTATCCTGCGGACCGGCTGGAGCCTGGCACGGTTCATCCGGAAGGTGCAGGCCAGCACCGCCGCCGGTGAGGTACTGTCATTGCCTGGGCGTTGCCGCGGCCAGCCCCTGGCGGTCCGCGATCTGGCCCGGGTGATCGAAGCGGTGGTTCTGCAACTTGATTGCGGCGCCGAGGTCTGGGGTACCTATCAGTACGCCGGTGCCGAGGAAATCAACCTGTATGAGCTTGGTCTGGCCATTGCCGGCCTGCCCGGCATCCCAGAGGGTATGCGGGTGGTGGATGAAGTGCCTGAGTGGGGCCATCTTGAGCCGGTCAATACCACGCTCATCTGCACCAAGATTCGCAATACCTTCGGCATCAAACAGATGCCCTGGCGCTCCGGCCTGGTGGATGAGCTGGTCATGCTGAAAAAGAATAACGGCAGAGAAGTGGAGAGTGAACCCGCCGGGTAACGCCACTGGCGGGTCTGTAACTGTTTTTCAGTTATCGCACTGGCGAGAGAACTCCCGGCTGACCATCTGCAGGGCTTCGATATCCAGAAGTTCGACCTCCCGGCCCCGGGCCTTGATGATGCCCTGATTCTGGAAGCGCGTGAAGACCCGGCTTACCGTTTCAACGGCAAGACCCAGGAAGTTGGCGATATCGTTCCGCGCCATGGGCAGGCTGAAGTTGGTCGGGGACATACGGCGGCGCTGGAATCGGCTGGACAGCGACAACAGCAGGGCAGCAATGCGCTCTTCAGCGGTATTCTTGCTCAGCAGCATGGCCAGCTGATGGCTGTTCTGAATCTCCTGGCTCATCAGGTGAAACATGTGGTGCTGCAGTTCCGGCAGTTTGCCAGTCAGTTCCTCCAGTTTGTCCATCGGGAACTCGCACACGCTGGTTCTTTCCAGTGCTTTGGCGGTGCAGGCATATTGCTCGCTGCCAATGCTGTCCAGGCCTACCAGCTCACCGGGCATGAAGAAGCCTGTTACCTGTTCCTCACCATTCTCGGTAATGATTGACGTCTTGATGGAGCCGCTTTTCACTGCAAAACAGGAGCGGTAGGGCGTGCTCTGGTCAAAAATGTGCTCGCCGCGGTTGAAGATCCGCCCCTGCTGGACAATGTCTTCCAGCCGGTCGAGGTCATTCTCTTCAACTGCCAGAGGCAAGCACAGGTTGCTCAGACTGCACTGGTGGCAGGACGCTTTGAGGGGAGATGCCTGACGAAACGGAATTGCTTGAGCCATACGTGATAATCCGTCCGATTTGATCCATGTCAAAAGTGTACCTTAATACGGATGGCGGTCTTTGCCAATAATCAAGCTGAATGATCTGAGAATATATTGAAAAAAATAAGGGCCCGTGGGCCCTTATTTGTCTTCGTCTCAGAGTTTCTCGAATACCAGCGACGCGTTGGTTCCGCCAAACCCGAAACTGTTGGACATCACGGTGTTCAGCGATGCTTCCCGGCTTTCAGGGCCTACAAGAGGAATATCGCTGATTTTCTCGTCTGGATTGGCCAGGTTCTTGGTGCCGGCAACGAAGCCATTCTGCAGCATCAGCAGAGAATAGATGGCCTCCTGAACCCCGGCAGCACCCAGTGAATGACCAGACAGCGACTTGGTTGAGGAAATCGCCGGTATCTCGGAACCGAACGTGGCTCGGACGGCACCCATTTCGGCGACATCGCCAACCGGGGTGCTGGTGCCGTGGGCGTTGATGTAGTCAATCTCGCCCCGGATGGTGGCCATGGCCTGTTTCATGCAGCGCTGGGCGCCTTCGCCTGAGGGGGCGACCATGTCATATCCATCCGAAGTGGCACCGTATCCGGTCAGCTCTGCAATGATGTTGGCGCCACGTTTCCTGGCGTGCTCCAGCTCTTCCAGCACCATCATGCCGCCACCGCCGGCAATCACAAAACCGTCCCGGCCGGCATCGAAGGGGCGGGAAGCCGTTTCAGGCGCGTCGTTATACTTGGTGGAAAGGGCTCCCATGGCGTCAAACATCATGGTCAGGCTCCAGTCCTCTTCCTCGCCGCCACCGGCAAACACAATGTCCTGTTTGCCGGCCTGGATCTGCTCCATGGCGTGGCCAATGCAGTGGGCGCTGGTGGCGCAGGCCGAGGACATGGAATAGTTCACACCACGGATCTTGTAGGCGGTGGCCAGACAGGCAGACACTGTGCTGGTCATGATGCGCGGGACCATGTAGGGCCCGATCCGCTTCACTCCTTTCTCGCGCATGATGTCGGTGGCTTCCACCTGGCTGGAGCAGGAGGCGCCGCCGGAGCCGGCGATCAGGCCAGTGCGGTCGTTGGAGATCAGGTCTTCAGTCAACCCCGCCTGGGCAATGGCCTGCTCCATGGACAGAAAACTGTACATGGCGGATGGCCCCATGAAACGGCGGATCTTGCGGTCGATAACGGATGTGTCCACATCCACCGAGCCTGCGATCTGGCTGCGGAAGCCCATTTCCTTGTAGGTTTCATTGAAACGGATGCCGGATTTTCCGTTTTTCAGGCTGTCCCTGACCTCATCCAGTGAGTTGCCAAGGCACGAAATGATACCCATACCGGTGACGACGACGCGTCTCATAAGTTCCTCCTTACCGACCGGCCGATATGGCCGATCTTGCGATCAATAACGTTATTTAACAGTCTAGGCGCTTTGGCCCGGATACGATATTTGACCTTGGTAAGGGGAGAAGGTCGGATTTGTTCTATAGGTGGTTTAGAGCTTGCCGCTCCGGCCTTTCCTGGTCCCCTTCTTTGTTCCCTTGGCTTCTTCGCGAGCTGCTTTCTCAGCTGCGATTTCCGCTGCTTCCCGGGCCTCGCGCTCTACCATTTCCGGGGTTTCCAGCGAAATACGCCCCAAAGTGCCTGCCCTGAATTCATTGAGCAACACTTCCGACACTTTGTGCAGATCCGGGATTCCGCCGCGGCCGAAAAATCGGCGCTTCGCCGCAATGCCGTCCATCATCGCCAGTGCGTCTTTCGGTAGTTCCTCAAAACCGTAGCGGGCCCTGACCAGCTCCGGGTAGGCTTCCAGCAGGTACCCGGCTTCGAACATGGCCACATCTTCAAAATCCAGAACCGCGCTTCGAATCGCCCCGGTAACCGCCAGACGGTAACCACAGGCTTCGGGCGACAGTTTCGGCCAGAGGAAGCCGGGGGTGTCGTAGAGCAAAATGTTGTTGGGCAATTTGATGGCCTGCTGCGCCCTCGTTACTGCCGGTTCATTTCCGGTTTTGGCCGCAGGGCGTCCCGCGAGGGTGTTGATCAGGGTGGACTTGCCGACATTCGGAATGCCGAGGATCATCACCCGCAATGCGCTCTTTTGGCGATCGTGATCGGGCGTCATCTCTTCCGCCAGCTTGAGGATGGACAATGCCTCATTGCGCTGGTTGTGTGTAAGCGTTATGGCGCGCACCCCGCGTTCTTTTTCGAGCCAGGCTAGCCACTGTTCGGTGATCTCTGGGTCCGCCAGGTCGCGTTTGTTCAATACCTTGATCAGTGGCGTATCACCACGAAGTGCCGGCACCAGCGGATTTTCGCTGCTGAAAGGAATGCGGGCATCCAGAACCTCAATAATGAGATCCATCTGTGGCATGACTTTCTTGATCTCCTTGCGGGCCTTGTGCATGTGCCCTGGAAACCAGTTAATGGCCATCGTGTCTGCTCCGGAGTGGGTTAAACGGCGCCATTATGAAGGGGAATGACTAAACTTTCACATTTGTTTGAACGCCCGCGTGTGGCGGCTTTTGGCGCGGGATACTGAGAAGTATGTACAAAAAGAGGGCTGATCGGGGTGAAAAACCGTATCCGTATGTTTTAGGGTGTATGACCTGAACGATGAAACCAATGTATGTCGGTGGTATTCAAGTTGTGGCCACCCTGTTAACGGAGACATTTATGAAGCTTGTAAAACTGTTTAGTACTGCCCTGGTAGCCCTCAGCCTTTCGGTCCCGGCCATGGCCCAGCAATCCGGTGGTCAGCCGGATCAGGTTGATCAACTGGCTCAGATGGTGGGGCTGACGGAAGAACAGCAAACTGAAATCCGCGGCATCATCGACGAGATGCAAGGCGAAATAGGCGAGCTCCGCCAGGAAGCCCGTGCACTTCAGCAGCAGATGCAGGGTGAAATCAAATCAGACTTTGACGAAGCTGCGATTCGCGAGCAAGCCAAAGAGCTGGGCGATGTGACCGGCGAGATCGCGGCGCTGTCCACTCTGATGCAGGCGAAGGTCGACAGCGTGTTTACCCAAGAGCAGCGTGACGAGCTGGACAAGCGTATGCAGCAGATGCAGCAGCAAATGCAGCAGCGTCGTCAGATGCAACAACAGATGCAGCAGGGGCAAGGCCAGGGCATGCAGTAATCCTGACTTCCCTTTAGCTGGGTTGGAGAAGGGCCGCATCTTTTGGTGTGGCCCTTTTTTTGGTTTGTAGCCTGCAGGTTTTAGGGGAGGAACAGCACAGTTATATCGAGGCGGCTCAACTCTGATCTGAACGTTTGCTGCTGAGTTGCTTTCCTATTTCTCCATATTCTGAAGCCTCTCGGTCATGGGGCCTTGCCAGAATGTCGAAGGCCAAGGATGGCCTTCGTCAAGCGCACATGGACGTGCTCTTAGCGGTTCTGGCAAGGCCCTTATGACCGACAGGCAGCCCCCAGAATTTGCAGGCTAGGAACCCAGCCCAGACTCACCCAAAGGGCTTAACGAGAACAATTAGCCTGGGAAGCAGGGTGAGCGCCCCTACCAGAGCCATGAACATGGCAAACCCCGTAAACAACCCGAAGTAGATGGTCGGTATGAAGTTGGACAGCACCAGTATCGAGAACCCGGAGATGATGGTCAGCGAGGTAAAGAACATGGCCTGGCCGATGCTTCGGTGGCAGCGGTGCATGGTAGCGATATAGTCGCCGTCTTTCTGGAACTCGGTTTTGAACCGGTGGATGTAGTGGATGGTGTCGTCCACAGCGATGCCTACGGTGATGGCGGCGACGGTGATGGTCATCATGTCCAGGGGAATGCCCAGCCAGCCCATCAGGCCGAGCACCGAGCCGGCGGCGATCAGGTTGGGGGCGATGCCGATCAGGGCCAGCTTCAGCGAGCGGAACAGGATCAGGAACATCACCATGATGGCGGCGAAGACCACCCCGATGGTCTTGATCTGGGAATTGAACAGGCTTTGCAGCATGTTGTTGTACATTACGGTCATGCCGGCGAACAGAACCTGATCCTGGTCGTAGCCCAGTTCCGTGGTCAGGTGTTTGTGGATGCGGTCTAGCAGCTCCTGTCGACGCAGTTCCGGCATGGTTTCCAGGATCCGGATGCTGAATCGGGCCTGGTCGTGTTCCTCTGAGATGTAGGGTGTCAGCAGGGTATCCTGCAGGTCATCCGGCACCGCAGCGGGCACAAACGCCAGTTCCAGGGCGTCCAGGGGCTCGCCCTGGTTGATCTGGGCGAGGATATCCAGCGTGGTGTTGATCGAGAGCACCTTGCCGGTCTCCGGTAGGCCGTCCAGGTAGTCGTGAACGGCTTCCAGTTCTTCCATTTTCTGGTAGGTGTACCAGGTATCGCGGTATTCCTCTCCGGCACCGCAGTCTTCGACGAACGGGTCGCAGTCACTGGCAAACGGGTCGCCGCCGCTCGCGTCTTCCGGTGGCGGATCGTCGGTGATAACCACGTCCAGGGGCGTGGTGCCGCCCAGGCGGTTGTCGATGGTGATCATGCCCTGATGGATTTCGGTGGACGATTTGAAATAGTCGATAAAGCTGTTTTCAACGGTCAGCTTGCTCAGGCCAACCACGCAGAGCACCGCAATCAGCCCGGAGCCGACTAATACTGTCTTGCCGAAGTGTTCCGTGAACCGGGCAAAGGCATCCGTGAAGGGAATCCGGTCGGAGGTCACGCGGCTGTCTAGGGGCGGTGGCAACAGGGTTAGCAGTGCCGGGAAAACAATAAAGGTGATCAGGAAAGCCACCGTCAGGCCCAGGGTCATCATCCAGCCGAAGTCGATGACCGGGCGAATGCCGCTGAAGGTAAGAGAGCCGAAGGCGACGATGGTGGTGATGGCCATGTAGAAGCAGGGCTTGATCATCGCCATCACGGTGTTGCGCAGGGTGTCTCTCGGGTTGGCCCCGGGCTCGTCGTGCTGGAATTCCCGGTAGCGCACGATCAGGTGGATAGTGAGCGACAGGGTCATGATCAGCAGCAGGGAAATGAAGTTGGAAGAAATCACAGTGACCGGCCACTGGGCCCAGCCCAGGAAACCGATCATCAGCCAGACCGTAAAGCCACAGCACAGCAGCGGCACCAGCACCCAGCGCCACTGCCGGAAGATGATGGCCAGGGTCAGCAGCAGAAATGCCAGGACGCCAAGCCCGAAGGTCGACAGGTCGTTCTCGATGAAGCGGATCATGTCCGCCACAATCATGGGGACGCCACCCAGGTGGATGTCGGCGCTATCCCGGTAGTTGTCGAGAATGGAGCGAACAGTCCGTATGGTGGCATCGCGTTCGACACCGAGGGTTTCGGTGAAGTCGATAAATTGCTGTTTAACCTGTTCCAGTTTTGCCAACTCGGTCCCGGAGGCTTCGCCGGCGTCGGCCTTGTCTCTCAGCTCGTTGCGCTTTCTCAGTAGCTCGAAATATCGATCCGGCGTCGGCAAGTTGACCTGTATAGCGGTGGTTCGTCCGTCTTCGCTGATCAGCAGGTTGGGGTAGAGCGGATTGTTAAGCAGCGCCTGTCGGGCAGTGTCCGGGGCGACATCGTGTTCGTCCAGGGTTTTTATCTCACGGTCCACGGTATCCAGCGTCAGTTCCGGGCTGTGGAGCAGGGGTACGTTCAGGATGCTGTTGGTGGAGCCCACAGCTTCCAGGTTTTGCAGTTCATCCCTCAAGGCCCCCAGTCTTGCCAGGCCGTCTTCAGAGAAGAGTTCGCCGTCGGGGGTATAGGTCACGATCAGGAAATCGTCTGAGGTGGTGAAGCGGCGGTTTACCTGGCGGTATTGCTCGAGAGACCGATCGTTTTCCAGCACCAGGGATTCGGCGGAGGCATCCAGACGGAATTCGCCGAATTTGATGGCGGCGAGGGCCAGCAGCAGGGCGAAAGCTGCGAGGATAATAAAGGGGTGCGGAAAAATCAGGCGGTCATACAGGGCGCGAAGACGATTCATGAACAACTACTCTGCCGGTTCAAACGAGTGCAGAGTGTGCCACAAACCTCAGTGAACCGTGACCTTTGACGAAGCTTCTTCCAGGGAATCGATCAGCTTTTTCAGGCGGCGACTCATTTCTGCGCTCTCGGCGAGCTGGGTCACCATGTTCTGGGTGGTTTCGCGAATGCCCTGCACGTTGGCAAGAACGTCGTCGGTGCCAGCGGTCTGTTCCGCAGAAACGTTGGCGATTTCCTGGTTGGTATGGTCGATCCGGCTGACCACTTCATTAATGGCTTCCAGGGCACGACGGCCTTCCTCGGATTCCTCAACGCAGCGAGTGGCATCCTCGGAACTGCCGGTCATCTGATTCACGGCCGTATTCATGGCATTGAGCAGGCGATCGATGGTGCCCTGGATCTGATCGGTGGAGTCCTGGACCCGCTGGGCCAACTTACGCACTTCATCGGCCACCACCGCAAACCCGCGGCCTTGCTCGCCAGCCCGGGCCGCCTCAATGGCCGCGTTCAGGGCCAGCAAATTGGTCTGTTCGGCAATACCCCGGATCTCGGTGATGGCGTGGCTGATTTCATGGCTATTCTCGGCCAGGGCCTCGACGCTGTTGGCGGAATTGCGCACTACGTCGGCAAGCTTGCGGATGCTGTCGGCGCTCTGGCCGACACGGGTGCTGCCGTTGCGAGCGGCATCGCTGGCTTCGTGGGACAGGGTCTTGGCAATTCCGGCCTGTTCGGCGATGCCGGTGAAGCTTTGCAGCATGGTTTCGACGACTTCCGCGGACCGGTCGGCGCCCTGCTGTTGGCGGCCCAGGTCATCCCGGCGGGCCTCGGCGGCCGAGGTGAGTTCCTCGACTTCCCGGTGCAGCCGTTCGATGGCTTCCTTCATGCTTCGGACCACCCCTACGGTGCGGTCCTGCATGGCGTTTAAGGCGCTCGCCATTTCGCCGATTTCGTCGGTGGAATCCACAACCGCCCTCTGGCTCAGATTGCCTGAAGCCTGTACATCGACCATGGTGGTTTTCAGGCGATTGACGTGGCGCTCGATAAAGGAGATCAGCAACTGGGAGCCGGCCATCTCGAGCACCATGAGCACCGCCACAACCAGCGCAAAGCCGGGCGCGGTATCGGCAAAGACCTGATCAAAAGTCTTGCCGGTCTGCCCGGCAATGGTGTTCATGGCGTAAAGAACCAGCAAGCAGAGAACTGCGAAAACGACAATGTTCAGCAACCAGAATTTGTACTTCAGCCGGGCATTTCGCAGCAGTGTCAGCATGAATTGTTCTCAGTCGATGGCCTTCACCGGAATCTGCATGGCATTGGAGGTTTGAGGCACCTCTGGCACGGCGAGACCCAGATTGTTTTTATCGAAGACCTTGTCGGCCCGGTAGCTGGAGCGGACCATGGGGCCGGAGGGTACTTCCATAAAGCCTTTCTCCAGCCCGATTTCCCGGTAGCGGTTGAATTCTTCCGGGGTCACATAGCGTTCCACGGGCAGGTGATTCGGGGTAGGGCGGAGGTACTGGCCCAGGGTCAGGATATCCACGCCGATGGCGCGCAGGTCATCCATGGTTTCGAGAATTTCCTCTTCAGTTTCACCCAGGCCCAGCATCAGACTGGTCTTGGTGAGAACATCCGGACGGTGCTTCTTGGCATGTTCCAGAACCCGAAGGGTTTTCTCATAACCGGCGCGCGGATCACGGACCCGGCCGGTCAGCCGTTTGACGGTTTCCACATTCTGGGCAAAGACATCCAGCCCGGAATCCACCACCTTCTCTACGTCTGACATAACCGCATCAAAATCCGGCGTCAGCGCCTCAACGGCGACTTCCGGCGTGCGCTGTTTGATGGCCGAGACGCAGGCGGCATAGTGGGCAGCGCCGCCGTCGTCGAGGTCGTCACGGTCTACCGAGGTAAGCACGATGTAGCGAAGGCCCATCAGCTCGACGGATTTGGCCGTGTTCTCCGGCTCTTCGTGATCCAGCCAGCCCTTCGGGTTGCCGGTGTCCACCGCGCAGAACTTGCAGGCCCGGGTGCACACAGAACCCATCACCATGATGGTGGCAGTGCCAGCCGTCCAGCACTCACCGATGTTGGGGCAATGGGATTCCTGGCAGACGGTGCTCAACCGGTGTTCAGTGACGTTCTTGCGAACCGCCTCATAGCGTTCGCCTCCGGGCATGCGTGCGCGCAGCCATTTGGGCTTTCGCTCACGCTTCTCCGCTGTTGTGGCTTCCTGCTTTGATGACCGCTTGACGCCGTCCTTGATGGCTGAGAAGCCATGTTCATTGCGGAATTTGGAACCACTGGTAATGCGGGTGTGTGCGCTGTCGCTCATTGCAACCGGACTCTCGATTCGGGCATGGGTAACACTAAAGAATAATGGGCTGGCGGGGGAGTTACAAGACAGATAGGGGCAATCACGGGGGTACCGGGCACGGCATTGGTCGTACCCGGTTGACCGTAATCAAGCCTGGGCCGTGTCCAGGGCCTGGGTAATGTCGGCAATGAGGTCGTCGACATGCTCGATACCGATGGACAGCCGCACCAGATCCTCGCTCACGCCGGCACTCTTCAGCTCCTCCGGGTTCAGCTGACGGTGCGTCGTGGTGGCCGGATGGCACGCCAGGGACTTGGCGTCACCGATGTTCACCAAGCGCAGGATCAGGTCCAGGGCATCAATGAATTTCGCGCCGGCTTCCCGGCCACCCTTGATGCCAAAGCTCAGAATGCCAGAGGCCTTGCCGCCACATATCTTGTCACAGGTGGCTTTGTACGGGCTGTTGGCCAGGGTCGCGTAATTGACCCACTCCACAGACGGATGGTCCTGCAGGAAGTTGGCGACTTTTTCTGCGTTCTCGCAATGACGTTCCATACGCAGCGCCAGGGTTTCCAGGCCCTGCATGATCAGGAAGGCATTGAACGGGGCCAGGGCGGCACCGGTGTTGCGCAGTGGTACCACGCGACAGCGGCCAATGAAAGCGGCGGGGCCTAGCGCGTCAGTGTAGACCACGCCGTGATAGGACGGATCCGGTTCGTTCAGCATCGGGAACTTGTTCGCGCTGGCCTTCCAGTCGAACTTCCCGGAATCGACGACAACGCCGGCGACGGTGGTGCCATGGCCGCCGATGTACTTGGTGAGCGAGTGAATCACGATATCCGCGCCATGCTCGATCGGGCGGCACAGGAACGGTGTGGCAACCGTGTTGTCCACCATCAGCGGAATGCCATGCTTGTGGGCAATCTCGGCCCAGCGCTGGATATCGACCACGTTGCCCGCCGGGTTACCGATGGACTCGCAGAACAGGGCGCGGGTGTTTTCATCAATAGCCTCTTCCACGGCATCGAAATCGTCATGGCGAACCATCTTGCACTCAATACCCTGGTTCGGCAGCGAGTGGGCAAACAGGTTGTAGGTGCCGCCGTAAAGCTGGCTGGTGCTGACGATGTTGTTGCCCACCTTGCAGATGGTCTGCAGGGCATAGGTGATGGCAGCCATGCCCGATGCGACGGCCAGGGCGCCAACACCGCCTTCCAGCTCGGTCATCCGCTCTTCCAGAACCGCGTTGGTCGGGTTCATGATGCGGGTGTAGATGTTGCCCTGAACCTTCAGGTCGAACAGATCGGCACCGTGCTGGGTGTCGTCGAAGGTGTAGGACGTGGTCTGGTAAATCGGCGTGGTTGCGGCCCGGGTAGTGGGATCGCTTTTGAAGCCTGCGTGCAGCGCGAGGGTTTCCGGTTTCATGTCAACGGTCCTTGCTGGTGTGTTGTTCTTTGTGGGTTTCAGCCCGTGAGTATGCCACAGAGTTTCTCTTTAGAGGATCGTTGCAATGGGTCGGAAAGCGAAACCATTCCGGGCGATACGTACCCGGCGCTAATCGTCCCGCTGTCTCCTTGCAGACCTGAGGCAGTCAATAATGGATGGGTAGAAGAAGATCCCGAGACAGGCCCAGAAAACACTGATCGACAGGATGGCCGCCTTCACGCTCGCGCCGGCGAATCCAAGGGCAATGGGAACCAGAACAACGGCCAGGAACACTGTGAGTGTGTGGCGGGATTTCATAATGCGATACAACCTCAAAACGCATTTGGGCGGAGTCTCTATCTTATCCCACTCCCGCCTCCAGGATTGTCAAAGTTTGTTTAAGTGGCGTTGGTTTTCTTGGCGTCCGTGTCAGGAAATATGGTGTCGTAACACCAGGTGAATACAAACGCATACACCAGGTGAATACAAACGCATACACCAGGTAGAACACCACGAACGCCACATCCACAATTAGCGCCTCCAGCAGACCGATGCCCATCCACCAGGCAATGATCGGCAGGAAAATGAGCATCAGACCCAGCTCGAAACTCACCGCATGCAGGAAACGGATTCGGAGGGATTTGCGGGTGGTGCCGGTGAAGTGCTTCAGCCCGTGATCGAACCCCAGATTGAACACATAGTTCCAGCAGGTTGCGATGGTGGCACCCACCACACCGAGGACTCCTGTTCTTCCGATATCAAAACCGAAAGTCGCGGCAGCGAGCGGAACCGACAGCATTAGGCCGATAACCTCAAACGAGATGGCTTGACGAACTCTGTCTCTGGTTGATCTCATAGCAGGTCTTGTACGAAGGCGGGTCGTCCCGCGTTCACTGCCCGGGAAGGGTGGGGTCGTCCCCAGAAACTGAAAAAGCCCGACGCTTTCACGACGGGCTTTTCAGAATACTGGTAGCAAGGGGCGGAGTCGAACCGCCGACCCCAGCATTATGAGTGCTGTGCTCTAACCAACTGAGCTACCTTGCCATTTCGTTCTGGGCATCGCCCCAAACGAGGCGCGTATTTTCAGTATTTGGGCCCTTTGTGTCAAGGCTTGGGACCCAGTTTTTCCTGAAAAATTACACGTTGAAGCGGAAGTGGATAACGTCGCCATCTTTCACGATGTATTCCTTGCCTTCCAGGCGCCATTTACCGGCATCTTTGGCCCCGGCTTCGCCGTTGTACTTTACGAAATCGTCGTAGCTCACCACTTCTGCCCGGATAAAGCCGCGTTCGAAGTCGGTGTGGATCACGCCGGCCGCCTGAGGGGCCGTGGCGCCGATTTTCACCGTCCAGGCGCGCACTTCCTTCACCCCGGCGGTAAAGTAGGTCTGCAGGCCCAGCAGGCCGTAGCCGCCGCGAATTACTCGATCCAGGCCTGGCTCTTCCATGCCCATTTCTTCCAGGAACATGGATTTTTCATCGTCTTCCAGTTCGGAAATTTCAGCTTCTATCTTGTTGCAGATAGGCACGACAACCGCGTTCTCGGATTCCGCAATCTTTTTCACGGTGTCCAGGTGAGGGTTGTTCTCGAACCCGTCTTCGCTGACGTTGGCAATGTACATGGTGGGCTTGACGGTGAGCAGGCAGAGCTCACGAATCAGCGCCATCTGGTCCTTGTCGAGGTTCATGCTGCGCACCGGTTTGCCTTCGTTCAGCACCGGCAGCAGCTTTTCAAACATTTCGAGCTGGGCTTTGGCTTCCTTGTCGCCGCTCTTGGCCACGCGCTGTACCCGCTTGATGGCCTTTTCCACTGTTTCCAGGTCGGCGAGGGCCAGTTCGGTGTTGATGATTTCTATATCCGAAGCCGGATCAATCTTGTTGGCAACGTGAATAACGTTGTCGTCCTCGAAGCAACGCACCACATGGGCAATGGCGTCGGTCTGGCGGATATTGGCCAGGAACTGGTTGCCCAGGCCCTCGCCTTTCGAAGCGCCTTCTACAAGGCCTGCGATATCCACGAACTCCATGGTGGTTGCCACCACCTTTTCCGGCTTAACGATCTCGGCGAGTTTGTTGAGGCGCGGGTCGGGCATGGCGACAACACCAGCGTTGGGCTCGATGGTGCAGAACGGGAAGTTCTCCGCGCCAATGCCGGATTTGGTCAGTGCGTTGAACAGGGTGGATTTGCCGACGTTGGGAAGGCCGACGATGCCGCAGTTAAATCCCATGGAATGCCTCTGCTGGTACTGGAAAATTTGGGCGGATTATACCGGTTTGAAACTGTGCAGGCGATTCATGGCGGCGGGGAGCTTGCCGCTGGCTGCATCCGGTAATACTCGCATGATTTCGTCGATCACTGCGTTCAGTTCCTCGGTTTCCTGTTTGCCCAGGCGGCCGAGAACGTAGCCGGTTACCCTGCGGCTGTCGCCGGGGTGGCCGATTCCGATGCGCAGTCTCTGAAAATCGTTGGTGCCCAAGTGGGCGATAGTGTCACGAAGGCCGTTGTGTCCGCCGTGGCCGCCGCCTTTTTTGAGCTTGGCGGTACCCGGGGGCAGATCGAGTTCGTCGTGGGCAACCAGAATCTGTTGGGGCTGAATCTTGAAGAAGTCTGCCAGCGCCTTGATGGACAGGCCGCTGCGATTCATAAAGGTGGTGGGATTCAGAAGGTGCAGGTCGAGGCCCTGCCACTGAATTCGGGCGTAGAGCCCGTGGTACTTTTTTTCGGGACGGAGCGTCTGGCCCGCAGCGCGGGCCAGAGCTTCGACGAAGAGAGCGCCGGCGTTATGGCGGGTATTCTCGTAGTCAGCGCCGGGATTTCCCAGACCAACCACCATGACAATATCCTGCGCCATTTGCCGTTGCCCTCCTCAGTTCAGGAGTGATTACTCCTTGTCTTCGCCTTCTTCACCTTCTTCGCCGTCTTCGGCTTCGTCATCAACCTTAGCGCCGCGCGGCTTGTGGATAGCCACAACCGGCAGGTCATGATCCTCACCCTGGAGCAGGGCGGCAATCTTGACGTCTTTCGGCAGCTTCAGGTCGCTCAGGTGAACTACCTGGTCCATCTCGACACTGGTCATGTCCACTTCGATGAACTCGGGCAGGTTCTGCGGCAGACAGATCACTTCAACTTCGTTGATCTGGTGGTTCGCTACGCCGCCGTGGAGCTTGATAGCCGGAGCGGTGTCTTCGTTGATGAAGTGCAGCGGTACGTTGACGTGGATCTCGTGGTCCTTGTCGACGCGCAGGAAGTCAGCGTGGGTCAGGATCGGCTTGTACGGGTGACGCTGCAGATCCTTGAGGATGACGCTTTCTTTCTTGCCGTTCAGTTCAACGGTCAGAACGTGAGAGAAGAACGCTTCGTTTTCCAGCGCTTTTTTCAGCTCGTTGTGCCAGATGGCAATCGGAGTTGCATCCTTGTTGCCACCATAAATGATGGCCGGGATTTTCCGTTCCTCACGACGCAGGCGGCGGCTCGCACCTCTCCCCTGATCGTCACGAGGAAATGCTTCGATAACAAATTCCTGAGACATGGTAATAACCTCAATGGTCACCTGAACTGCCCGCGACCAGGCGTAGGATCAGGTGATGTTTCTGAAAAGCCGGATTTTTCCGGCTGACTAAAAGAGTCGGGAGCCTGTGTAGGCTCCCGACCCGGTAACTGCTTGTAATGCCTTGATATTACGACCGAAAGGTCACTCAGGCATTCTCGAACATGGCACTGATGGACTCTTCGTTGCTTACGCGACGAATAGACTCCGCAAGCAGCCCGGCCATTCCGAGGACGCGGATTCTATCACAATTGTGCGCTTTGTCACCCAGCGGGATGGTATCGCAGACCACAAGTTCGTCCAGCTGTGAGGCATTGATATTATCAATGGCCGGGCCGGAGAGAACCGGGTGGGTGATGTAGGCAACCACGCGGGCCGCGCCGTGTTCTTTCAGGGCGTTGGCCGCTTTGCACAGCGTGCCGGCGGTATCGATGATGTCGTCCACCAGGATACAGGTCTTGTCTTTGACATCACCGATGATGTGCATCACTTGGGATACGTTCGCTTTCGGTCGACGCTTGTCGATGATGGCAAGGTCGGCGTCGTCCAGGCGCTTGGCCACCGCACGGGCGCGAACCACGCCGCCAACGTCCGGAGATACCACTACAAAGTTCTCGAAACGCTGCTTGAAGATGTCTTCAAGCATGACCGGTGTGGCGTAGATGTTGTCCACCGGGATATCGAAGAAGCCTTGGATCTGATCGGCGTGCAGGTCAACGGTCAGAACCCGGTCTACGCCGATGCTGGAAATCATGTCTGCGACCACCTTGGCGCTGATGGCAACGCGGGTAGAGCGTACCCGGCGATCCTGGCGCGCGTATCCATAATAGGGGATAACGGCGGTGACCCGTGTAGCGGAAGCACGGCGAAGTGCGTCGGCCATCACGATCAGTTCCATCAGGTTGTCGTTGGTGGGATAGCAGGTCGGCTGGATGATGAATACATCATGGCCGCGGACATTCTCATTGATCTCGACGGTGGTTTCCCCGTCGCTGAAACGGCCTACAGTGGCCTGACCCATGGGAATGTGGAGTTTGCGGGCAATCGCCTGAGCAAGTTCAGGGTTGGCGTTACCAGCGAAGATCATCAGTTTGGACACGACGGCATCCTTCTCAGTATCGGCGTTTGATTCAGAAGAAGCGGGAGAAAGGTGGCTGGGGTGGCAGGATTCGAACCTGCGCATGACGGGATCAAAACCCGTTGCCTTACCACTTGGCGACACCCCAGTATCGTGCTTTTTTGGCATCATTTCAGCTCTGTTAGCTTTTTGTGTAGAGGTGATTTGTTCACCCCTTTAGCTACGAACCCCGTGACGCCGGAGGGTTTGCTTTCCCAGATGATCCGGGCTGCGGATTCTGTCGGGAAACGTCCAAATATGCAAGCCCCGGTTCCGGTTAATCTTGCAGGTCCGAATTGTGAAAGCCATTCCAGGCTCTGGTTAACCTCAGGATACAGTTTTCGAACTACATCCTCACAGTCGTTTCGGTACCTCGAGGCGTCTCCCTCAAAAGCGGGCGCTATTTTGATTCTCGGGGTGTTCCTTGTCAACCCTTGCTCGGAAAAAATCTTGCCAGTGTTTATGTTACAGCCAGGCTTGATAACAACGAACCAGTCCTCCGGCGGATAAGCGTTGGTCAGTGTTTCACCAACCCCTTCGCCGAAGGCTGAATGGCCGCGAACAAAAACGGGCACATCGGCGCCCAGGCTCAGGCCGATCTCGGCGAGCTCGTCGTTGCTGAGGTCGAGCTGCCATAGGTGCTTCAGTCCGAGCAGGGTTGTTGCGGCGTTGGAGCTGCCGCCGCCAAGACCGCTGCCCATGGGCAGCCGTTTGGTGATTCCGATGGTGACCCCGGGCAAATCGCCCCCAACCCGTTCAAGGAGAGCTCTGGCCGCACGAATGATGAGGTTGTCCTCGTCGTCGACACCGGGAACAGGCTCCGCGAGCCTCACGCCTGGCTCGCCGGGTGTCAGGGTAAAGCTCAGGTCGTCGCCATAGTCGAGAAACTGAAAAAGGGTCTGAAGCTCGTGATAGCCGTCGTCCCGGCGCCCGACAATATGTAGAAACAGGTTCAGTTTGGCCGGTGCCGGTAGAATCAGATCAGGCGTCACTCGGGGCTCTCCTGCCAGTCGCTGACCACCACACGGACCCGCTTTTCCTCTTTGAGGGCGGTAATCCTGGCGGGCAGCGCAGGGTAACTGGAGAGGAAGGTCTGCCACCGGTCATAGCGGATCTCCCAGCCGTTCTGGCGGATGATCGCCAGGGTGCCCTGATCATCAAACAGCAGGCGATAATCGCTGGCGGGTGATGGCAGGCCCCGAATCCACCAGGTCAGGTTCTCCAGGGGCAACTGCCAGCCCGTGGCGGCCTCGACCAGCGCTTCCGGCTCGCCCGAGCGGTAAGTTTCGCCATTCGGGAGGGTCAGCTCAATAAAGCCTGGGACCCCTTTGAGGGTTGTGCTGCCCATCCCGAGGAAGGAGGAGGAGAGGGCCAGGTCGTAGGCTTCGCCGTCCTGAACCCAGTGATTGATGATGGCGGTTCCGCTGTCGGATGGCTGGCGGACGGCCAGCTTCCCGGACAGCTTCCAGTGGTCAAGCTCGCCAAGACTCGCTGCGCGAGTGGTCCAGTTCGCGGGGGGCTGGTCTGTCATGCCTTCCGGCAATGGGTCGATCTGGATCGTGGTACAGGCGCCGAGGGTGGCAAGCATCATCAGTACTGCCAGGGTTCGGGCCAGTTTCATTCCGGCTCACCGTCGTTGGTCAGCCGGTCTATGGTTTCTCTGAGCATTTCGTGGTCGCTGTCCTGCTCCAGGCCCTCCTGCCAGATGATTCGGGCCTGTTCTTCGGCGCCGTTCATCCAGAGCGCCTCACCATAGTGGGCGGCAACTTCCGGGTCCGGAAAGGCTGCCCAAGCACGGGAAAGGTAGTCGAGCGCGGGCTCGATCTGGCCTTCGAGGAACAGAACCCAGCCCATGCTGTCGAGGATGGCCGGGTTATCCGGGTCCAGTCGAAGTGCTTTCTCGATATAGCCGCGGGCTTCCCTCAGCCTGTCCGTCCGGGTGGTCAGGATGTAGCCCAGGGCGTTCAGGGCAATGGCGTTTTCGGGCTCCTGCGTGAGAATCTGCTTCAGATCGGCTTCGGCATCGGCAGGCTGCCCGATGCCGTCGTACAGCATTGCCCGGGCGTAGCGGATCTCAATATTGTCCGGATGTTCTTCCAGAGCTTCCGTTGCGGTGCTCAGGGCTTCTTTTCGCTGTTCCTGATCCAGCAGCAGGTTTACCTCCAGCAGCCAGAAGTTCTCTGCCTGCCGGGGGTTGGCCTCACGCAGTCTGCGGATGCGGTCAATGGCGTCCTCAAGCTGGCCGTTCCCAGCCAGCAGGGAGCTGGCGCGGGCCAGGGCCGGAAAGTAATAATTGCCCTGTTCCACGCTCTGGTAATAGCCAATGGCCTGCTCGGTATTGCCGGCCTGGTCCTCAATGCGGCCCAGATAATAATTGGCTTCGCTGGTATGATGGCCCTGTTCGGCCAGCTGTGTCAGCTCTTGCCGCGCCATATCGGTCTGGCCATTCTCAAGGGCGACCAGTGCATGGGAGAGTCTAAGGCCCGGGGTGTCCGGGTGGCGCTTGACCAGTCTTGCGAATTCATCCTGGGCTGCCTGTAATTCGCCCTCGTTAATCAACATTCGGCCGTAGAGGGTGCCCATCTGTCGGTTGGCCGGAAAGCGGCGGGTGTTTGTCAGCAGGTAATCCAGCGCGCGGCCTTTCTGGCCCGTCTGGTAAAGCAGGTCGCCCTTGAGGATGATGGCGGGCTGGAAGTTCGCGTTTTCCTGCAGCAGTGGTTCAAGTCTGTCCAGGGCTTGTTGCGGCTGCCCGGTTACTTTTAATAGCAGCGCGATGCTGTATTCCAGTTCCGGGTTGTCGGGGTGGCGGTCGGACATTTCGTTATAGAGAGCCAGAAGCTCCTGCTGTTGCTTTGGCGGCAGATTGGCAGCCATGGCGGCCAGGCTATCAAAGTCAGCATCGCCGCCCTGATCCATGATCCGTTCCATGTGATGGATGGCGGTCTGGAGGTCGTTGCCTTTTACCGCCTGGATTGCAGAGATCCTGTGGGCCTGGAGGTTATCCGGATCGATTTCCAGCCATAGCTCTGCCAGCTGCTTCTGGGCATTATCGCCGTTCAGGGACTGGGCAATTCGCATGGCCCGCTCAATCACTACCTGGTCACGGGACTGTTTGGCAGCCTTCAGGTAGTTCACCAGGGTGATGTCGTAGCGTCCGCGCTGGGCCGCGACTTCGGCAGACAGCAGCAAATAGAGGGTTTCGGGCTCGAAATCGGCGTATTCAACCGGTGGCTTTGGCTCCGTCTTGCTCTCAGTGGCGGCTGTTTCGCCAGGAGCAGGCGCTTCCTCAGTGCCGGTGAGGCTGGCACATCCTGCCAGTGTGAGGCCAAGCAGGCAGGTAACCAGAAACGGTACGGACTTGTGCATGCAACTTCCCATGGTCTGTCGAAAACGCAACAAAAATAACCACGCTCCAGCCCCTTTTTTTGAGGTAGATCGGGTCCCGGCCTCAGCCGAATCCCTATAATGGCATAAGCGTCTGATCTTGCCCAACCTGTCCGCACTTGCCGAAGCTGTGGCGGTTTTGGGTGGCAGCTAAGGCCGCTGACCGTTAAAATGTCCGGTAATTGCGCGCATCTGCACCGCTCATCGGCAAAAGGTTGTACAACCACGAAATGGCACTGCTCACGCTGGGAATCAATCATCGCACGGCCCCCGTTGAATTACGGGAGCGGGTGGCGTTTACGCCCGAGCGCATGGCGGAGGCGTTTGCCGAGCTTCGGGCGACCTCAGGTGCCACCGAGGCTGCGATCCTGTCTACCTGCAATCGGACCGAATTGTACCTGGCCGGCGATGACGACTGCGCGCCGATGGTGCTTCGCTGGATGGCAGGCTTTCATGGTATGGACGCCGCGGAACTGGAAGAGGCGCTGTATGTGCATCGCGACGGTGATGCTGTGCGGCACATGATGCGGGTGGCCGCCGGCCTGGATTCCATGGTGCTGGGCGAGCCGCAGATTCTCGGTCAGCTGAAAGATGCCTATACCCTGGCCAGGGAGCACGGCGCCAGTGGCTCGTTCCTGTCCCGGCTGTTCGAGCATACCTTCTCGGTTGCCAAGCGCGTACGGACCCAGACCGCTATTGGTGAGAACCCGGTCTCCGTTGCCTATGCAGCGGTGAGCATGGCGCATCATATCTTTGCCGACATGTCCCGCAACAAGGCCTTGCTGATAGGTGCCGGCAAAACCATCGAGTTGGTGGCCCGGCACCTTGCGGATGCCGGCGTGAAGGATTTTCTGGTGGCCAACCGTACCCTTGAGCGGGCGCAGGCACTGGCGGAATCACGTGGTGGCAAGGGCATTGTGCTGTCCGAGATCCCTGAGCACCTGACCGATGTCGACATCATTATTTCGTCCACCGCGAGTCCACTGCCGATCCTGGGCAAAGGCGCCGTTGAACGGGCATTGAAGAGGCGCAAGCACCGTCCCTATTTTATGGTGGACATTGCCGTGCCCCGGGATATCGAGCCGGAAGTGGCCTCGTTGGACGACGTCTATTTATACACGGTTGACGACCTGCGCCAGGTTATCGAAGAGAATATTCGCTCCCGGGAGGGTGCTGCCCGGGAAGCAGAGAATCTGGTGGCGTCCGGGGTGCAGGATTTCCTGAATCAACTTCGGGCTCTGGACGCGGTGTCCACTCTCAAACAGTTCCGTCAGCGCGCCGAAGTGCTGCGCGATGCGGAAACCGAAAAAGCCCTGCGCGCCCTGCGCAACGGCACAGATCCGGAAACCGTGCTGCGCAGTATGGCGCGCGGCCTTACCAACAAACTCCTGCACGAACCCTCTGTGCAGGTTCGCAAGGCCACCACAGAAGGTCGCACCGAGGTGACAGAGTGGCTGCGTGAGTTGCACCAGCTGGATGCACTGGACGCGGACACGACGACTACCCCGGAAAAATTATGAAGCCATCGATCCAATCCCGCCTCGAGCAGCTTACCGACCGCTTCGAGGAAGTCAGCGCTTTGCTCAGTGATTCTTCCATTATTTCCCAGCAGGACAAGTTCCGGGACCTCTCCCGGGAGTTCGCCGAGATTGAGCCCATTGTTCATTGCTTCCAGGCCTGGCAGCACTCCCTGGATGACATCGAGGCTGCGCGCGAGCTGGCGAAAGATGGCGACGCCGATATGCGGGAGATGGCCGAGGAAGAACTGCAACTTGCCGAGCAGAAGAGCGAGGAACTCGATGAAGAGCTCCAGCGCCTGATGCTGCCGAAAGACCCGAACGACGGCAAGAACGTATTCCTGGAGATTCGCGCCGGCACCGGTGGTGACGAGGCTGCCATTTTTGCCGGCGATCTGTTCCGGATGTATCTGCGCTATGCCGAGCGCCAGCGCTGGCAGGTGGAGGTTCTGAGCGAGAGCGAGGGCGAGCACGGCGGCTTCAAGGAACTGATTGCGCGCGTGGCAGGTGACGGCGTATACGGTGCCCTGAAGTTTGAGTCTGGAGCCCATCGGGTGCAGCGTGTTCCGGAAACCGAATCCCAGGGCCGGATCCATACCTCGGCCTGTACCGTGGCGGTGATGCCCGAGGCCGATGAGGCCGAAGCCATCGAGCTCAACAAGGCGGATCTGAGGGTAGACACTTTTCGTGCGTCAGGTGCTGGCGGCCAGCACGTCAACAAGACCGATTCGGCAATCCGGATAACGCATTTGCCAACGGGTATCGTGGTGGAATGCCAGGAAGAGCGTTCCCAGCACAAGAACCGCGCCAAGGCGTTGAGCCTGCTGGCCTCTCGGCTTCAGAATGCCGAGACCGAGCGGCAGCAGAAGTCCATGGCAGAGACACGCAAGAGTCTGGTGGGTAGCGGCGACCGTTCCGAGCGCATCCGCACGTACAACTTTCCCCAGGGGCGGGTGACGGATCATCGGATCAACCTCACCCTTTATAAGCTCGACGAAGTGATCGCCGGTGATCTGGACGCCGTTGTCGTGCCTTTGCAGCAGGAACACCAGGCCGAGCTGCTCGCCTCCCTTGCTGATGACCAGTAAACCCTCACTGACCTGTGAAGCCCTTTTGACGGAGGCATCCAGCCGAATTGATAGTGATTCGCCCAGGCTGGATGCCGAACTGCTGCTGAGCCACATTACGGGGCTGAGTCGGACCAGTTTTCGGGCCTGGCCGGAACGCGAGGTCGCTAAGGCCCAGGCAGAGGCCTTTGCGGCAATTGTGGAGGATCGGGTTTCTGGCAGGCCGGTGGCGCATTTGTTGGGGCAGCAGGAGTTCTGGTCACTGCCGCTGAAAGTCAGTGCCTCCACCCTGATTCCAAGACCGGATACCGAATGTCTGGTGGAAGTCGCTCTGGACTTGCCGTTGCCACAGCAGGCCAGAGTGCTGGATCTGGGGACGGGCACCGGCGCCATCGCCCTGGCTCTTGCCAGTGAGCACCCCGAGTGGCAGGTCATCGCATGCGATGCTGTGGCTGACGCAGTCGCGCTTGCTCGTGACAATGCCGATGCGCTTGGTCTGATAGTTTCTGTGGTTCAGAGCTCCTGGTTTTCAGAGCTGAAGCCCGGTAGGTTTGATCTGATCGTCTCCAATCCACCCTATATTCCAGATAATGATCATCACCTGACGGAAGGCGATGTTCGGTTCGAGCCTGCCTCGGCCCTGGTATCCGGCAATGATGGTCTGGATGACCTCAGGCTGATTGTGAATGAGGCGCCGGACTGGCTGGTTGAAGACGGATGGCTTCTGGTTGAGCATGGTTTTGATCAGGCCGGGGCCGTGGCAGGGTTGTTTCATGCTCGCGGGTTTCAAGACGTTGAAATTCGACAGGATTATGGCAACCGGGATCGGATGACACTTGGAAGATGGTGTTCTGGCGACGCGGCCCATCATACGGCGTCCAACAGGGGAGAGACAGATGCTCAGTGACGACGAATTATTGCGCTACAGCCGGCAGATCCTGATGCCGCGGTTCGATATTTCCGGCCAGGAAAAACTGCAGTCGGCCAAGGTTCTGGTAATCGGTGCCGGCGGCCTGGGGTGTCCTGTCGCTCTGTATCTGGGCGCCGCAGGTGTCGGGACTCTAACTCTTGTGGATGATGACAATATCGAACTGGCCAACCTCCAGCGCCAGATTGGTTTTGAAACCGCGCAGTTGGGTGAATCGAAAGCTGAAAGCCTTGCTGATCGGATTCGGCGGATCAACCCGCTGGTGTCTGTAGCCGCCCTTAATCAGCGTCTGGAGGGTGACGCCCTGTCGCGGAAGGTTGAAGAGGCCACCCTGGTCGTCGATTGTACGGATAACTTCAACACCCGGTTCGCCCTGAACCGGGCCTGCGTATCGGCGAAGGTGCCCCTGGTGTCCGGTGCTGCGATTCGTGGTGAGGGACAGGTTTCGGTGTACGACAGCCGGCGTGAAGAAAGCCCCTGTTACCACTGTCTGTATCCAGAGCAGGGCAATGAGGATCTGACCTGTTCAGAGGCGGGGGTGATTGCGCCCCTGGTAGGGATGATTGGGGCGACTCAGGCGATGGAAGCTATCAAGGTGATTTCCGGAGTGGGGACGTCGCTGGTTGGGCGGTTATTGATTCTGGATGCCTGGGAGATGCAGTGGCGGGAGATGAAGCTGGCGAGGGATCCTTCCTGTCCGGTCTGTTCTGGCTGACTTTGGAGCGGGCGGGTTTGCGAGTTTGCGGGCTGCAGTGCCCTGTTTTAGCCCGCCTCGTTATCTACCTCAGTTTTTCAATTCCTGAAATTTTGCGATCGCCTCTTTCCTGCTCTCTTTCAAATCAACGATCTGCCGCGGATATCCTTTCGGAATAACACCACCTTTCGCCCCCGGATCATGAATCCGTTTGCTGTCCAGTTTGGCCAGTGATGGTAGCCATTCCCGGATGAAATCGCCATCGGGATCGAATCGCTCGCTCTGGGTGACCGGGTTGAAAACCCGAAAGTAGGGGGCGGCGTCGGTGCCGGTGGAGGCGCTCCATTGCCAGCCGCCGTTGTTTGAGGCCAGGAAGCCGTCAATCAGTTTTGACATGAAGTAGGCTTCGCCCAGGCGCCAGTCGATGAACAGGTTTTTGGTGAGGTACATGGCGGTGATCATGCGCAGGCGGTTGTGCATCCAGCCGGTCTGGTTGAGTTGGCGCATGGCGGCGTCGACGATGGGGACGCCGGTGTTGCCGGCCTTCCAGGCTTCGAACCTGTCGCCCGGGGTGTTCCACTCGAGGGTTTCGGTTTCCGGCTTGAAGGCGCGATGCATACTGACCCTGGGGTAGTGGTACAGGATGTTGATGTAGAAATCCCGCCAGGCGATTTCGGTAATCCAGGTCCCCAGGCCTTCCTGGTTGCCGCCTGCGCCCTGTGCCTGTCTGCCGGCTATCAGGCACTGCCGGCCTGAAAGAACGCCGTTGGCGAGGTAAGGGGATATCTGGCTGGTGCCGTCGATGGCCGGGAAGTCCCGCTTTTCCTTGTACGCACCGCCGCGCTTTTCCAGGAAACGTTCGAGTTGGTCGTGAGCTGCGCTTTCACCGGTTGCAACGAGAGGCTCGGGAGCGTCTCGAAAGGCCTCAGGAATGGTGTCGATCTGTTCCGGGCTTACGGCGTTACCCCTGGCTTTGGGAGCTGGAAAAAGACCCGGATGGGTTTCGTCTATCCAGCTGCGCCAGCGCCTCGAAAACGGTGTGAAGACCGAGTAGGGCTCGTTCTGTTGAGTGAGGATCTCGCCCACTGGTGCAACTGTCTGGTCGCGGTATTTGCGAACGGCAATGCCGAGTTCATCAAAGCGGTGTTTCACCGCCTTGTCGCGTTTGCGCTCGTTGACGCCATACTCCTCGTTGAAGTGCAGCGCTGTCACCTTGTGCTCTTCACAGTGGCCCTGGAGTTTACCAATACTGTCCTCGAAGCGCCTTGCGTGAATAAAGGACAACGGTATGCCCAGTTTGGCCAGCTCTTCGGCCAGGGCGTTGGCGTGGGCGACGACGAATTGCACCCGGGCCGGCGACCAGTCGTGCTCCTGCCATTGGTCCGGGATGAGAATAAAACAGGCTCGCACGGCTTCGCCGCCCTCGCAGGCGGCTGTGAGGGCGGCGTTGTCGGCAACCCGTAGATCGTTTCGGAACCAGACCAGTTGTGTCATCCGTAATCCATAGTTGTCTGAGAATTGATGTAAGTGTAATTACAGCCCGGTGTTTCAATAAAATCACCAACTTGGATATTCGCCCGGGCTGGCTGATTGGATTATAGTTAAGACACTTTTACAGCAATTCGGCCGGCCGATCTTGAAGGAGTTCTGTGGCGGGAATGGAGAACGATACCGAAGGTCGTCGTGATGGCGTATGGGCTCAACCGTATTCTCTGGCTTCCGGGCAAACCCAGTTTCATCAACTCGGTCACATTCGTTTATGGGCCACCCTGCTGGATCAGGAATGGCAGATTCGTTCCGAAGCGCTTGAACTGGACACTGATCCGGCCAGTTGGACAGAAACCATCGGCCACAGCCTGCCTTCGGCTTCTGTGCCGCTGCAGCGTTTCATCCGGGAAAACCAGTCGTCCACGGTCACGTTTCTGCCCGCGCTCGCCAACCTGCCCACCGTGATTCGGCCTTTCCAACCACTGACCATACCGGCCGGCGGCCGCTGCACTATCTATGTGGGAACCCTGGTCTGGATGAAGGTCTGTGTGGGGGACAAGCAAACCGTGTTGACGGAAATCCCCCTGGCGTCGCCTTCGATGACCTGGGTGGGCAGAAATACCATGGAGGGCGAGCTTTGTTATACCTCTCACAGTTTTGCCAGATTGGTGCTTGAGGCTGTGCCAAAACGTCCGTGGCGAGCGGTTACGCCGGTCACCCTGATCAACCGGCGGGAGCAGCCCCTGCTGCTTGAGCGTTTCAGCCTGCCGACGCCGCTGCTCTCCCTTCATCAGAACGAACTTGGCCAGTTGTGGACGCCGGGAGTGACCGTCGAGGTGGAGACCGATATGAATTCAGCCAGTCTGCATGTGGAGCAGTCTTTGCTGGCTGCAGCGGGCGCCTGCCGGTATGTGGCGGATGCCCGGGAGAAAATGGCCCGCGGCCGACTAGTCCGGGCGTTTGACCGGATGTTTGGCTGAAATGGATCTGACGGAGTCGACACTTTGCTGGAAACAATAGAAACAGGCCTGATGAAGGTGTTCACCGATATCGCCTGGGGGCAGTGGATCAGTTCCGCTTTTCTGGTGGTGCTGGGCCTTTTTCTCGGTTCCCTGGCGGCCCGGAGTGTCGGCCGTTTCATGGCGCAGCGCACGTCCCGCCACCATACCGTTATGGTTCGGCGGCTGGTGTTTTATGTCATTGTGGTTCTGTTCTTTGTGGCAGCCCTGCGGGAGGCCGGGTTCTCCCTCGATGTGGTGCTCGGAGCCGCCGGTATCCTGACCGTAGCCATCGGCTTTGCCTCTCAGACCTCGGCATCGAACATGATTAGTGGCCTGTTTCTGCTGGTGGAAAAACCCTTTGAAATCGGGGATTTCATAGAGGTGGATGCAACCATTGGCGAAGTGGTCGGCATTGATATGCTCAGCGTGAAATTGCGTACACCAGACAATCTCTACGTGCGGATCCCCAATGAAACCCTGATCAAGACACGGGTGGTAAACCGTTCCCGGTTTCCGATACGCCGGCTCGACCTGACCGTTGGGATTGCCTACGCTGAAGATGTAGAGCGCGTAGAAAGCCTGCTTCTGGATCTTGCGGAAAAGAACCCGGTCTGTCTCGAAGAGCCCAAGCCGTTCACGCTGGTAACAGCGTTTGGCCCGTCCTCTGTGGACCTCCAGTTCTCGTACTGGGTGCCCAAGGAGAAAGTGCTCGAGGGTCGAAGCGGCATGATGGTCGCGATCAAGAAAACCCTGGACCGGGAAGGCATTGAAATTCCGTTCCCCCACACCAGCGTTTATGCGGGTAGCCATTCAGAGCCGTTCCGTGTTCAGCTATTGGGGCCGGAACAAATCACTGAAAAGGATCTCCCGGATGTCGACAAAGACAGCTGAAGTTATCAAAACCATCGCACCGACCCCTGCCGAGAACAAAATGAGTCTTGGCTGGCGTGAATGGGTGGCGCTGCCGGACCTGGATATCAGCCGTATCAAGGCGAAAATCGATACCGGAGCCAGAACTTCCTGTCTCCACACGTTCCGTACCGAGCCTTACACTGAGAATGGCGAACGGCGCGTGCGCTTCTGGGTGCATCCGGTGCAGAACGATCTGCATCAGGTTGTGGAGTGCGATGCTAGGGTGCTGGATGAGCGAAACGTCTCCGACTCCGGCGGCCACAAGGAAATGCGCCTGGTCATCGAAACCACGCTGCTGATTGGCGGCCAGAAATGGCCCATTGAAATGACATTGACCAACCGGGATTCCATGCGGTTCCGGATGCTACTGGGCCGTACCGCTATGTCCGGGCGCTCACTGATCTATCCCGAAGCTTCCTATCTTGCCGGTGAGCCGGCCCTAAGGACTGAAAAATGAAGATTGCGATATTGTCGCGAAACCGTCACCTCTATTCGACCCGCCGTCTCGTGGAGGAGGGCATCAACCGAGGCCACGAAGTAAAGGTCATCGACTGCCTTCACTGCTCCATGAACATCACGTCCGCCAATCCACAGATTCATTACCATGAGGAAGTGCTTGAGGATTTCGATGTGGTGGTCCCCCGAATCGGTGCGTCGGTCACCTTCTACGGTACGGCGGTATTGCGTCAGTTCGAGATGATGGGGGTGTTCCCCGTCAATGAATCCGTTGCCATTACCCGCTCCCGGGACAAGTTACGCTCCCTGCAGTTGCTGGCCCGAAAAGGCGTCGGGATGCCGGTGACCGGTTTTGCCAACAAGCCGGACAACGTGCCGGAATTGTTGAAAATGGTGGGCGGTGCACCGGTGGTGATCAAGCTGCTTCAGGGCACCCAGGGTATTGGTGTGGTGCTGGCGGAAACCCGCAAGGCCGCGGAGAGTGTGATTGAGGCCTTTATGGGTCTGAAAGCCGATATCCTGGTGCAGGAATTTATCAAGGAAGCCGGCGGCGCCGATATCCGTTGCTTCGTCATTGGCGACAAGGTGATTGCCGCCATGAAACGCCAGGGTGCCGAAGGCGAGTTCCGGTCCAACCTCCACCGGGGAGGCAGTGCTTCTCTGGTGCGGATAACGCCGGAAGAACGGCGTACCGCCATTACTGCCGCCAAGTCCATGGGACTGAACGTAGCCGGTGTCGACCTGTTGCGTTCCAGTCGTGGCCCACTGGTCATGGAAGTGAACTCATCCCCCGGCCTTGAGGGCATTGAGAATGCCACCGGAAAAAACGTTGCGGGCATGATCATTAACTGGACCGAGAAAAACCAGAAGCCCTGGAAAACCCGGACCAAGGGGAGAGGCTAGAACATGGCCCGTGCTCCTTTTGAAATTGCCGGTACCCAGGTAAAGGCCGGCACCCGGCAAACCGTGGAGGTTCCGGTCGCCAAGCTCTACACCCACACGCCACTGCACATTCCCGTTGAGGTTGTTCACGGTCGGCGGGACGGTCCGGTATTGATGGTGTGTGGCGCCATCCACGGTGATGAGATCAACGGTGTTGAGATCGTCCGCCGGGTGCTGACCAATTCGGCTTTGCGTCACCTTCGGGGCACTCTGGTAGCCGTGCCAATCGTCAATATCTTCGGATTTGTGCAGCGCACCCGATACCTGCCGGACCGGCGGGATCTGAACCGCTGTTTCCCTGGCAGCGAAAGCGGATCTCTGGGCGGGCGCATTGCCTATTTGCTGCGCACCCAGATCATGGAACGGGTTACCCACATCATCGATTTGCACACCGGGGCGGTTCACCGGTTCAACTTGCCGCAGATCCGGGCCGAGCTGAAAAACCCGGAAACAGTGCGCATGGCCGAAGCCTTTGGTGCACCCATCATTATCAATGCCGGATTGCGGGAAGGCAGCCTCCGGGCCTACGCCGATTCACAGGATATTCCGGTGATCACCTTCGAGGGTGGCGAGGCGCTGCGCTTCGATGACGTAGTGATCGGCAGCGGTGTGAAAGGGGTGATTCGGGTCATGCGTGAACTGGAAATGATCCCGGCGAAAAAAGGGCCCAAGGCACCGAGAAAACGGTCTGAAACCGCCGCCAACTCCCAATGGGTGCGAGCGGATATCGACGGGATCATGCGCCCTGTTGCCCGCTTGGGTCAGAAGGTGCGGAAGGGGCAGCGCCTGGCCATGGTGGCGGACCCCTTCGGCGAATCGGAAACCGCGGTGGTGTCACCCTGTTCGGGTATTGTTATCTGCGTGAACAACTTGCCACTGGTGAACGAGGGCGAAGCCATTTACCACGTCGCACGGTTTGACGAGCTCAGCGAGGCGGAAAAGGCCATGGATTATTTCCGCAGCAGCTACGAGGGCGATGTAGGCGACGATGTGGTTCCCGTTCACCCGTGGGATGACCGGCAGAAATAATCGAGAGGACAGCCATGATCTGGGATCAGTCGATTATCGAGTTGGCGCCGCTACCACGAGGCTTTCATCTGGTTACCAATGAAATCCTTGCCCAGGCGCCGGACCTTACCAACTGTGAAGTCGGTTTGCTGCAACTGTTCATCCAGCATACCTCTGCTTCTCTGGCGGTGAACGAGAACGCAGACCCGGATGTGCGGGGCGATCTGGAGCGTCACTTCAATGTCATGGTGCCGGAGAATGCGCCGCACTATGAGCACGTAATGGAAGGGCCAGACGATATGCCGGCCCATATCAAAAGCATCCTGATCGGCCCCTCGCTGACCCTTCCGGTCAGCCATGGTCATCTGGCGCTGGGAACCTGGCAAGGGCTTTACCTCTGCGAGCACCGGGACCGGGCCGGTAGTCGTCGTATTGTGGCGACTCTTCAGGGCCGCTGGTAGTTCCGGTTCTTGATCGGCCATCGCTGCCCGCGTAACAGCAACAAATTTTTACCTGCGTTGTTACAGGCCGGAAACAAACTACGCAGTATCATCAATGACAATTTCGGCGGATTTTTCGTAGCCTTACCGACTTTTCGCGCCGGGCCGCCCGGCTGACCGATCGCTCAACCTCAAAGACTACCAGCCATGAAAAATCTGACCATCCAGACACGGGTGCTTTTGCTGGCCCTGGTGCCAGTGATTGTGCTCACGGCATTCCTGACAAGCTATAACCTGAATCAGGCCGGATCTATTGGCGAGGAAGCTGTTGCCGGCTTCTCCTCCGACATGGAACAAAGCAAGCGGCAGGAGTTACAGAACTATCTGGCTGTGGCCAAGTCCTCCATCGAGCATCTCTACAATCAACCCGGATCCGCCGACGATCCGGAGGTTCGCGAAAAAGCCTGGGAGATCTTGCGACAGCTCCGCTTCAACGATTCCGGAAGCACTGGTTACTTCTTCGTCTATGACACCAAAGGTGTCAACGTCATGCACGGCGTCAACCAGTCTCTGGAACGCCGGAACCTGTGGGACTTCCAGGACCCGAACGGAACCTATCTCATTCGTGAGCTGGTAAAGGCTGCGCGCGGTGGAGGTGGCTACGTTCCTTATGGTTGGAAGAACAGCGATACAGGGGAAGTAGCGCCGAAACTGGGTTACGCAGAAATGCTGCCCAAATGGGGCGTCATGATTGGTACTGGTTTCTGGATTGATGGTCTCGAGACCCAGGTCGCGGCAATGGAAAACCAGGTGGGGAATTCACTTGAGGACGCCGTGATCGGTTCAGTCAGCACATCACTTGTCGCATTGGCGCTGATCGTCCTGCTTGCCCTGATCGTTGTCCGCAGCATTATTCGCCCACTGAAATCGGCCGTCTCGGCAATGAATGATATTGCCAGCGGTGATGGCGACCTGACCCGGCGTCTCGACGTCTCCGGCAAGGATGAGCTTGGACAGTTGGCGACTGCCTTCAACAGTTTCGCCGACCAGGTGCACGGACTGGTTGAGCGCGTGCTGTCGTCTACCCGTACGCTGAACGAGGCTACGGCTGACCTGAATCAGGTCATGGCTGAGGCGGAGCAGGGTGTCGAGCGACAGAAATCCGAGAGTGATCAGGTGGCAACGGCGATGAACGAGATGACCGCAGCTGCCCAGGAGGTTGCAAGCAACGCGAGCGAAGCCTCCACGGCCGCCGATCATGCCAATGGACAGGTCTGCGATGCACAGGGCCTGGTACACCAGGCCACTGAGGTCATTGGCGGCCTCTCCGAGCAGGTGGGAGAAGGCGTTCGGGTTATCGAGCAGCTTGGTGCTGACTCTCGCCGGATCGACAGTGTGTTGGAAGTCATTTGCGAGATTGCTGACCAGACCAATCTGCTGGCCCTGAATGCGGCGATCGAAGCGGCGCGGGCCGGCGAGGCCGGTCGGGGCTTTGCCGTGGTCGCTGACGAGGTACGGACGCTGGCTCGCCGAACCCAGCAGAGTACCCAGGAAATCCAGGACATGATTGAGCGCCTGCAATCGGGTGCGGGCAACGCGGTCAAGCTGATTGGCTCAATCAGTGAGCGCAGTGAAGCGACAGTCGAAGAAACCCGCCAGGTGAACGAGGCGCTGCAGCGTATTGGTCAGGCAGTGGCAACGATCACGGACATGAATACCCAGATTGCCAGTGCCGCCGAAGAACAGACCAGTGTTTCCGAGACCATCAATCATAATGTGCATGAGATTGTCGCGATAACCGAACAGACGGCGCAGGGAACCCGCCGGGCCGGCGATGCGACTCAACGCCTGAGGAACCTGGCGTCCGAGATGTCGGACCTGGTAAATCGCTATAGGGTGTAGGCACTATTGATTAAACGCAAAAGGGACAGAACGCGGGTTCTGCCCCTTTTTTTCGCTTTTAAAAGCTCGCTAACGTCAGAGATTGGCCTCGGCAAACTCTGCCAGCAGCGAACGTGGAACGCCCTGCAGATGAATATGGGCGCCGTGGCGGAAACGCTTGAACCGCTCGGTCATGTAGGTGAGGCCCGAACTCAGGGCACTCAGGTAGGGTGTGTCGATCTGCGCAAGGTTGCCCAGGCAGATAACCTTCGACCCGTTACCGGCCCGGGTAATGATGGTCTTGATCTGATGGGGCGTCAGGTTCTGTGATTCATCGATGATGATGAGGCTGTGCTGGAAGCTGCGGCCCCGGATGTAGTTCATGGATTTGAAGTGCAGGGGCACCTTGCTGAGGATGTAGTCGACGCTGGCGGTCATGTTCTCGTCGTCCTCGTGGAGCGCTTCCAGGTTGTCGACGATGGCGCCCAGCCAGGGCTCCATTTTCTCGGCTTCAGTGCCGGGCAGGAACCCGATGTCCTCGTCGAGGCCCTGGGTGGAGCGGGTGGCAATAATACGCTTGTAGAGCTTGCTGGCCACCGTCATCTCGATACACGCAGCCAGCGCGAGGATGGTTTTACCCGAGCCGGCGGAGCCGGTGAGGTTGACCAGGTGGATGTCCGGGTCCAGGAGCAGGTTCAGCGCCATTGCCTGGTAGATGTCCCGGGGAACCAGACCCCAGACTTCCTCGTTCATCAGGTCGTGCTGGTGCAGGTCCTTGATGATCAACTGGTCGTCGGAGAGGTCCACCACCTTGCCGACAAAGCCCATCTGATCGATGACAAATTCATTGATGTTCAGCTTCGCCAGTTCGCCCTCCCGCTTCAGGATATGTTCTGTCGAACCCTCCCGCTGAACGGTTTCCACCTTCTCGATGGTGTCCCAGAAGGAGTTGGGGAATTCCCGATAGCCTTTGGGCAGCAAATCAATATCGTCGAGCAACTGATCGTTGTGGTAATCCTGAGCTTCGACGCCGAAGCCCCGTGCCTTGAGGCGCATGTTGATGTCTTTCGATACCAGGATGATATCCCGGGATTTGTGGCGGTTCTGGAGCGCGGCCAGGGTGTTGATGATCTTGTTATCGTTCAGGTGCTCTGGCAGCGAATGGTTGCCGCTGTCACCGGTGCTCATCAGGATCGAAAGAGTGCCCAGGGGTTCAGCCTTCTTGCCACGCACGATGGGAACACCTTTCTCGATCACCTTCGGACTGGCATCGCCCAGCAACTTGTCGATGTTGCGGATGGCCTGGCGGCAGTCAGCGGCCACGGCCTGTTTGCCGGATTTGAGGCTGTCGAGTTCTTCGAGGACCGTCATCGGGATGATGACATCGTGTTCTTCAAAGTTAAGGAGGGCGTTGGGGTCGTGGATCAGGACGTTGGTGTCGAGGACGTACATCTTTCGGCGAGCTTGCGGTGCTCTGGGCATAAGTGGCGCTACCTCTCTGGTGGCTCAGTCGTTATCGGCGCAGCGTTGCGTGAGTCCCTCATCCGAGATCACTTTCAGCATATCGTAAGTCGTTATGATGCCGGTAATTTTTGAATCATTGGTGACAAAGATCCGGTGCAGGTGCTCGCGCATCATGATATCGGCAATGTCGCGCACCGGCGTCTTCTCGTCAACCGATAAAACGATGGGGGTCATGATGTCGCGAACTTCCACCGGCACCTTGCCCATTTCCTCAAAGATCACCATCCGCAGGCGTCGGGCTTCTTCCCGTTCTTCGGGGGTCAGATGCCGGTCGGCATCGGAGCGCGTGGCGTTCCAACGGAATTCGGTGATGTCTTTCAGAGTGGCAATACCGACAATTTCGCCGTCGTCATCGGTGACGGGGCTGCCGGTTATTTCATTGCCGGTGAGGAAGCGGGCCAGCCGGTCCATGGTCCAGGACTGGGGGACGGCCTTGATGCTGGGTGTCATGATCTCGTAGGCGAGAACGGTCATTGATCTGGGCTGCCTTCTGAAGTCCTTTTGCAAAGCTTAGCGCGTGATACAGTGCGCGTCATCCTTTCACAAGTCGCAGGGCTCAGGGAGTGGCCAGTTGAATACTGGTCAGTTGGCCTTGCTCGTCGTAAATCAGCCGGTATCCCTGGTATTTTTCTTTTGCGGCTACCCGTTCCAGCTCTTCCATGGACCGCACGGGAATATCTACCAACAGGGAGTTCACCAGCCAGCCCGGTAGCGAACCATTGGGGTCCGTGTGCTGAATCCAGACCATCCTGGTCCTGTCCCCCTCTGGCGTGAATCGGTACAGCGTGTCTGACCGGTCGACTCTTACCCGGCTGCCATTCTCCGCCCGCTGATCGGGCATGGCGTTCAGGTCCATGACAACCTCACCGGATGCCTGATCGCCGCGGGTACGGATACGCAAGACGTAGTCACGGTCAGTAACCGGCCAGGGCATGTCGTTCACGGAATAGGCAAAGCGATCGTGGAACTCGCCATCACCGAAGGCATAGGATTCGGTGCAGTTGTGCACCCACTCGACACAGGAACCGGGGTTGGCCATGACGGCCATCAGGTTTTCGATGGGCGCATTGAGCACCGCCACGGCCTTGAATGCCTTGAAGCTGGAGCCTGGCTGCTCGATGGTATAGACCCGGATGTGATCGGCTTCCTTGCGTAGTGTCCACGCCTCGTCGCTTTCACTGGGCAGTTCAGCCCGGGCACTGGCGGCAACGGCAAACACCAGCAACGCACAGACCAGCCCACTGATCACCGAGGCCCAGCCCGTAATGCCATGGGCTATGCTCTTTCTCATAGGGTACACTTCCTTGCAGATGGTGGGCCGAGTCTAGCATGGGGCTTTTGCCGGCATGGCCACGGAAGCAGTGGATTGTGAACCAGGTAGCGACCTGTTGATTTGGTAACCGAAATTGGCCCGATCTGACGACGACTATGACCATTAAGAAACTTATCAACGGCAAAGGGCAGGTGATTCCGGGACTGCTGGATGAACCGGTAGAAGAGATCAACTACCTGGACTATGACCTGCGTACGGTGATGGACCGTCCGCGTTCAAAGTTGGCAAGACGCTGGCGGTTTAACCAGTTCCAGTTTGTCAGTGCCATGGGCCCGGGTTGGGTGTTTGGTCTGGCGGTGGTGGATCTGAAACTGCTGGGCAGCGGATTCTTCTATCTCTATGACTTCGAGACCGGCCAGATGATGGAGCAGTCGTTCCTTCAGCCATTAGCCAGGCAAACCTGCATTGAGCCACGGCCAGAGGAAGGGGTGACAAGGTTCAGCAAGGGCGAGGTAGCGGTGCGAATTGCGCCTTCCGCGGATGGCCGGACAATTACGGTCTCGGCCCCTGGAGGTATTCGTATTGAACTGACGCTTTCAGAGGATCGGGACCCGCTCCGGCTGATATGCCCGGCCGGCTACAATGGCTGGGTATTTACCCGCAAGTCGGCAGGCTTGCCGGTGGCAGGGGAAGTGCGCTGGGATCATCGTATCTGGCGCTGCGACGAGCAGACTCGCGGATCCATCGACTGGAGCTGTGGCTTCATGCGCCGGGAAACGGCCTGGAACTGGGCCTGCCTGGCCGGCCAGCTTGCAGATGGCCGGTCCGTGGGGTTGAACCTGGCCGCAGGGGTCAATGAGACGGGAATGACGGAAAATGCGCTCTGGCTGGATGGTGTCTGCCACAAACTGGGCGCAGCAAGGTTCCGTTTTGATCGCTATCAACCAGGCGGCGACTGGCATGTGAGCACCGAGGATGGTCGGGTCGATCTACACTTTGTCCCCGCCGGTGTGCGCAAGGAGAAACTGGACGCCTGGGTACTGGCATCCAACTTCCGGCAGTACGTGGGCTCGTTCAGCGGAACGGTGACGGATGAGGCTGGCGGAAAAATTGAGGTTAAAGGTCTGCGGGGCCTGATGGAAGACCACTTTGCGAGGTGGTAAGAAATGGCCTGTCCCACCCGGGACAGGCCAGATAAAATGGGTTATCGCTCCGGTAGCGTGACGTTCAGCTCCAGTACCGAGCAGCTCTCGTTGCGGTCTACCTCAACCTGAACCATGTCGTCGCTGATCTGAACGTACTTGCGAATGACTTCCAGCAGCTCCTGCTGCAGCTGGGGCAGGTAATCCGGCTGCTCGCGCTGGCCACGCTCGTGGGCGACGATGATCTGCAGGCGCTCTTTGGCAACGCTTGCGGATTTGTTTTTCTTGCCCTTGAAGTAATCGAGGAAACTCATCCCTTAGCCTCCCTTGAACATCCGTGAGAAGAAACCTTTCTTCTGGGACGTCATGAAACGGTGTTCCCGTTCCTCACCCAGCAGGCGTGCGACTGCGTCTTCATAGGCCTGGCCGGCATCGCTGTCCTCTTCGAGGATAACGGGCAAGCCCTGGTTTGACGCATTCAGTACAATCTGGCTTTCGGGAATGACACCCAGCAGCGGAATCGCGAGGATCTCCTCGACATCCGCCACGGACAGCATCTCGCCCTTATCAACCCGGGAGGGGTTGTAGCGGGTCAGTAGCAGGTGCTCCTTGACCGGATCCTGCCCCATTTCGGCCCGGCGGGATTTGCTCTGAAGAATTCCCAGAATGCGATCAGAATCCCGGACTGAAGATACTTCGGGATTGGTGACCACAATCGCTTCATCGGCGTAATACAGCGCCATCAGGGCGCCATGTTCAATGCCAGCCGGGGAGTCGCAGACGATGTAGTCGAACGTCTCGGAAAGCTCGTTGATGACCTTCTCGACGCCATCTTTGGTCAGTGCTTCTTTTTCCCGAGTCTGGGAGGCCGGAAGGATATAGAGGGTATCGACCCGCTTGTCGCGGATCAGAGCCTGGTTCAGGGAGGCTTCTCCCTGGATCACGTTTACGAAGTCGTACACCACGCGACGCTCGCAGTTCATGATCAGGTCCAGATTGCGCAGGCCCACGTCAAAATCGATGACCACTGTCTTGTGGCCCCGTTTGGCAAGGCCGGTGCTGATCGAGGCGCTGGTGGTGGTTTTGCCAACGCCGCCCTTTCCTGAGGTAACGACAATAATTCTAGCCAAGGTTCTGTTCCTGTTTCTCGGTGGATTCGTCGTGTCTGCCGAATTATCCGGTCAAGTTATTGTATTCAGCTCCAATATCAGGCCTTGTCCAGTGGCGTTACCACCAGCAGGTCGTCCCTGAGCTGGATCTGCACAGCGCTTTTCCAGCCATTGTCCTGAAGATCTTCGGAGATTTTATAGTGTCCCGCGATGGACACAAGCTCCGCTTCCAGGGATTGGCAGAAAATCCGTGCGGACTCTGCGCCGTGGATGCCCGCCAGCGCCCGTCCCCGAAGGGGGCCGTAGACGTGGATGTTGCCGGCTGCAAGCACCTCAGCACCTGCCTGCACCGGTGCCAGAATGACCAGATCGCCTTCCGGAGCGTGGACCTGCTGGCCGGAGCGCACTGGCTGAGAGATGATTTTTGCCGGAGGTGGATCACCTGCACTGCTCGTCGGCGCGGCAACATCCGCGGTTTCTGCTTCTTCCGCGACCGCCTGTTCGGCCTCATGGGCGCGATCACGCTGCCCGTTGCCAGGCAGCAATGCCAGAGCAGCCCCCCGGGCCAGGCGGCGCTGATCGTCGGAGCCACCGCGCACGCCAATGACGTGGATATGATTGCGTCGACAGGTGCCGATAATCTTGAAAAAATCCAGTTCACTGTCCAGCCCCTGGTATTTCTCAAGGCTGATGATCAGCGGAATATCCTTGAAGAACCCGGGTGCCTGGCTGATCTTGTCTCGCAGTACTTCTTCAAACTCGCTGTCGTCAAAGTAGTAGAGCTCCAGGGCTGTCATGGACACGCTGGCGCTTTTAAGCTGAAAACCCTGTTTTACCCCGGAGGTGGCGGTATCGCTCATGAAGGAGTCTCTTCCCTGGTCATGTTGTCGGTTGGGTTCGGTCGCTGCCGGAGCGGCATGCCTTCGAATCGGATGCCTGACCATCCGGTGCTTATGAACTGGCGGATGTTGCCATGGCTCTCGCCAGCAGGATCGTCCAGAACCTGCTGGTAGTGCTCGGCAAACAGTTTGAGCGTGTCTACTTCACTCAGATTGCAGTACTGTCCCAGACCAAAGATCCGGCAGGACCCGGCGTTCTCGCCCTCCGCGTTCACCAGTGGGCCGTTGCGGAAGCCGCAGGGCTGGTACTCGAAGTGCTGTTCGATCAGTGCCAGAGAGTCTTTGAAGCTGGCATGGCCAGCGTCCAGGGATGCCAGGTGAATTCTAACGGCATCATTGACACTCATTATTTGTGTTCCTGCTTGGGGCCTGTCTGGTAGAGCGCCTTCCAGTCCTCGTACGGCATGCCGTAGATTTCTTCACGGGCCTGGGGGTCTGAAAGTTCAAAACCGCGCTCATTCGCTTCTGCCAGATACCACTTGGAGAGGCAGTTACGGCAGAAGCCTGCCAGGTTCATCAGGTCGATGTTTTGCACATCGGTGTTATCACGCAGATGCTTGACCAGTCTACGGAAGGCTGCGGCTTCAATTTCGGTGCGTTCTGCTTCAGGAATCGGGTTGCTCATGATGGCCTCGCAATGGTTGGTGCGCCGGTTGTTGGGGGTTCCTGACATTCTCTGCATGTTAGCTTAAGATACAAGGCTGTATAAATGTACAGAAAGCCGACGCGAGCCCCCTGATTATGCCACAACGCAAGATCATCCATGTGGATTGTGACTGCTTCTACGCGGCCGTGGAGATGCGGGACGATCCCAGTCTCCGGGATTTGCCGCTGGCAGTGGGCGGTGATGGTGGTCGGGGCGTTGTAACCACCTGCAATTACAAGGCCCGCGCGTACGGTGTGCGTTCGGCGATGCCGGGTAGTGAGGCCCGTCGGCTGTGCCCGGGGCTGGTGACGGTGCCGACGGACATGGGTCGGTATCGGGCGGTGTCACAGCAGGTGATGGCCATCCTGCGGGAACTGACGGATCTGGTGGAACCTCTTTCCCTGGATGAGGCTTTTCTGGATGTCTCCGATGTGACCGAGCACAAGGGCAGTGCCACGCTCATGGCTCGCCATCTTCGGGAGCGGGTGCGCCGGGAAGTAGGCATCACCATCTCCGCCGGGGTTGCGCCCAACAAGTTTCTCGCCAAGATCGCCAGCGACTGGGAAAAGCCGGACGGGCTGTTTGTGATTCGCCCGGAGGAGGTTGAGGAGTTCCTACAGGGATTGCCGGTTGAAAAACTGTTTGGAGTAGGGCAGGTAACTGCTTCGAAACTGCATGCACTTGGAGTCAAGACATGCGGGGACATGCAGGCGCTTGGGGCCGACGTTCTGATTGAGCGCTTCGGCAAGCAGGGCTATCGTCTCCACGAGATGGTCCATGGACGGGATGACCGGGCTGTCGTGGTGTCGCGGATTGCCAAGTCGGTCAGCGTGGAAAGAACCTTTTCTCAGGACTTGCCGGACATGGCCGCCTGCCAGACCGTCATGGCCTCTCTGGTTGCGGATCTCAACCTTCGTCTGTCGCGCAAGGCCCGCCGGAAACCAATCCACAAGCTCTTTATCAAGATCCGCTACAGTGATTTTTCAACCCATACTCTGGAGCGGGTCCGGGAGCAGGTTAAAGAGCCCGCTCTGGACGATTATCTGCCGCTGCTGGCAGAACTGGTGACCAATCGGGAGCGACCGGTGCGCTTGCTGGGACTGGGTGTGCGTTTTCGTAACGATGATGCCCCTGTTACCCAGTTGCGCCTGTTTGATTAGTGTTTAGACAGGTCCTACAAATGCTGTAACGAAATCTGAATGCAGCCAGCCCATGGCCGCGTAGCCCATCAGTCCACCGATCAGGGCGCCGGCAGCGACGTCGCTGGGATAATGCAGGCCGAGGACTACACGCGATGCCGCCACACTCAGAGTGAAAGGAAGCACGATGAGCGCCAGCGCCGGTTCTGCCACTGTGAGCATAACCTGAAAGCAAGTAGCGTGCAGTGTGTGGCCAGAGGGGAAACTGTAGCGGTCCAGAGGTGGGGTGCCGCAGTTTATGGCCGGAAAAGATATAAAGGGGCGTTCCCGGATAAGCCAGCGCTTCAGTAACTTGTAGCTAAGGGTGCAGGTGAGGCCGGTCAGCGCCATAAGCAGTGCCAGCCCTGGCCCGGATTCCGGGCGGAGAAAGGGGATGACCAGAATCAGTGCGTACCAGAACCAGCCGTCGCCGAGTCGGCTGACCAGTCGGAAATAGCCCAGGGCCGGCCGGAAACGAACGGCGCGGTTAATAGACTGGCAGAAAGCGACTTCCCGCTGGTCTGCCAGTTCAAAGAAGCGAGACGCTTTGCTTGTTGACGACATGATATCCGGCCTTTGCGGTTTGGTTGAAAACCAGTTGTTCAAACTGTTCGATCTGCGAGTTCCAGCTCTGTTCCAGGGCGTCCAGCCTTGCCTGGGCCCTGATCCGGTTTAGCAGGGTTGGCTGATCAGCCAGCCGGAGGGCACTGTCGACGTACGCCTCGTCCTGATCCAGGGGTGCTTTCATGCCGTTTTCCTCGTGGCGTATGTGTTCGGCTGCTGCGGCGTCGTCAAAGCTGACGACTCCCAGGCCGCTGGCCATTGCCTCCAGTACCACGTTGCCGAAGGTGTCAGTCTTGCTGGGGAACAGGAACAGGTCGCCGGAGGCAAAATGCCGGGCCAGGTCGTCACCACGCCGGGTGCCGCAGAACACGTAGTCTGGGTGCCGTTCAGCCAGTTGTGGCCGAAGCGGGCCGTCGCCAACCAGAATGAACCTGGCCTGGGGGTGAAGGCCCCGGATCCGCTCGAAGCAGGCAACTGCCATGCGAAGGTTCTTCTCCGGTGCGAGCCGGCCGACGTACAGAATGGCTCGGTCGTTGGCTTGCAACCCCCAGGATTCGCGCAGTGTGCTGTCCCGCTTGTAGGGAGTAAATCGGTGACAGTCCACGCCCCGGCTCCAGAGCCCGGTTGCCGGAATGCCCATGGTCCGAATCGTCTGCTGCATTTTTCGGGTTGGTACCAGAGTGATGGCGGTGCGGTTGTGGAACCAGCGGCCGTAGAGGCACAGCAATCGTTCCAGCATGCCGACGCCGTAATACCGACTGTAGCTGTGAAAGTTAGTGTGAAAGCCGGAACTTGCCGGAATGCCCATCTGGCGTGCCGCTGATGCGGCGGCCATACCCAACGGACCCTGGGTAGCAACGTAGAGGGCATCGGGGCGGTCGGTGGCCAGGAACTTTTTCAGTTGGCTGGTGCGGGCCAGGCCAAAGCGAAGGTCTGCGTAGCCGGGTAGAGGCAATCCGGTCACCACATGTTCACGGGTGAACAGGGCCTCGCCAGCGCTGGCAACATGGCCATTGCGCTCATGTTGCTGTCGCGGACGTATAACCGTCACCCGGTGCCCACGCTGCATCAGCCCCTGGCAAAGATGCCTGAGCGTGTTTGCCACGCCATTGATTTCCGGCGGAAAAGTCTCCGAAACAATGGTAATGTGTTGTTGGCGCCGGTTGGCCTGCATGGTCTCGGTCACTGTTTTTCCTGTGCTTCCTTTGACATGCCTCTACTATGAAAAGCTGGCATGACAGTTATGCGACACTCCCGTTACATTCCCTTTACCCGTTAATCGCACCGAATCGGAGACGATATGCAAACGAGAAAGCTTGGCAAGACGGATCTCGACGTTACCCTGATCTGCCTGGGTACCATGACCTGGGGTGAACAAAACACCGAAACGGAAGCGTTTGAGCAGCTGGATTATGCGGTGAATCAGGGCATCAACTTTATTGATGCCGCCGAGATGTACCCGGTACCGCCACGGGCGGAAACCCAGGGGCTGACCGAAACCTATCTGGGGAACTGGCTGGCCAGGAGAGGCAAGCGTGACGACCTGGTGATCGCTTCCAAAGTGGCGGGGCCGGGTAATGGCCTGAAATACCTGCGCAATGGTCCGCGTCTGACCCGTGATCACATCATGGAAGCCTGCGACGCCAGCCTGAAACGCCTGCAAACCGACTACATTGATCTGTACCAGGTGCACTGGCCGGATCGCAGTACAAACTTTTTCGGCAAGCTCGGTTACGAGCACAACCCGGATGAGTCTTTCACGCCGATCGAGGAAACACTTGAGGCGCTGGATGAGCTGGTGCGTTCGGGTAAGGTAAGACATATCGGGCTGTCCAATGAAACACCCTGGGGCACCATGGAGTATCTTCGCCTGGCCGGTGAGAAGGGCTGGCCCAGGGTGGCCAGTATCCAGAATCCCTATAACCTCCTGAATCGCTCGTTCGAAGTGGGAATGGCGGAAATTGCCCACCGGGAGCAGGCCGGTTTGCTGGCCTATTCGCCACTGGCGTTCGGCATGTTGTCTGGTAAATATCTGGGAGGAAAGTGGCCGGAAAAAGCTCGAATGACGCTGTACGAGCGCTTCAGCCGCTACACCGGCAATCGTGGCATGGATGCCACCCAGGCCTATGTCGAGCTGGCCCGGGAGAACGGATTGACTCCGGTCCAGATGGCGCTGGCTTACGTGAACAGTCGCAGTTTCGTAACCAGCAATATCATCGGAGCAACGTCCATGGAGCAGTTGCGGGAAAACATAGGGTCCGCAAAGGTCACCCTGAGCCCCGCTTTACTGGAAGCGATAGAGGGCATTCACGAGGAATTCACCTATCCCTGCCCCTGACGCCCCTCGGTTTTTGGCTTGAGCCTCCGGTCACCAGGCGCTGGCCGGGGGTGCCGTTACACTCTGAAATATTGGGGATCATAAATTGACAAAAACAGACTGATCGCGTGACAAAAAGTCGGCGGCTTTGTGTGCAGATTCACATCTTTCCGTCCCTTAATCATTAGACTTAAGCCTAAGGTATCCGTAGACTCCCGCTTCGGAAAAAAGGTCTCAGGCAGTGTCATGATTATTCGCATCTTTGTCGCATTACTCGCTCTCAATCTCCTCGCATTCGTCGTCCGTGCCGAAGCATCCGGGCGCGTGTTCGAGCAAGTCGAGAGCACGACAACCAGCGAGCAGATCTTCGAGATGCAGGAGCGGGTTTCCGGCGATTTCGAAGACGATAGTTCCGAAGCATTTACCGAAATTGGCTCCCGCCTGCTGAGCCTTACGTTGACCCGTTCGAAGCATACCGGCAAACATTATGCGTCGGATCCGGCTCAGGCCGACCATGGCATTGCACTTCTGAACGAGGGCGCCTGCCTGAATCTGAAGTGGAACTTCTGAGTCTTTCCCCGCATTTGCTGAATCCCTCAAGACCTTCAAAGGTCAGAATCATGATCTGGCGCATTGTCTGTGTCCGATCCTCATGTGATCATCCCTCGTAGCATGCTGATTAGCCGATAAGGAGCTTGGTAATGGCGGGTGATAGAGGGCAGTTGTCAAACGACGTGAACGCCTGTGTTGATGAGGTGATTCGCCGGGTTGGCAAGGAAATCACACTTGGTTTGCCGCTTGGGCTTGGCAAACCGGTCCGTTTTGTCAATGCGTTGTACCAGCGGGCCAAGGACGATCCGGAAATCCGTCTGCACATTGTTACGGCACTGTCGCTTCTGGCGCCAAAGGGGGGCTCCTCGCTCGAGAAGCGTTTTATGGGGCCCTTTGTCGAGCGGCTGTATGGTCCAATTCCTGAATTGACCTACGCCCGGGATGTATCAGCCAATCGTCTCCCGACGAATGTCCAGGTCTCGGAATTCTTCTTCAAGGCCGGCAGTTACCTGAACAATCGTTCCCAGCAGCGGCATTACGTTTGTACCAACTACACCCATGCCGTTCGCGATCTCATGGCCGTGGGTGTCAATGTCGTCGCCCAGATGGTGGCGCCGGGTGAAGCCCATGGGCAGCCTGGGCAAGTCAGTCTGAGTTGCAATCCCGACCTGACTCTGGACCTGATTCCTTTGCTTCGGGAGCGGGAAGCTGCCGGCACACCGGTTGCGCTGGTGGCCGAGCTGAATCAGAACCTTCCCTGGTTCGGACACCATGCGGCGATTGAGGCAGACCGTTTTGATGTGTTGCTGGATCAGCCCTCCAGCGATTACCCGCTGTTTTCAGCCCCCCAGATGTCGGTCAGCCCAGAAGATCACATGATCGGGTTTTATGCCAGTACCTTGCTGAAGGACGGTGGCACACTTCAGGTCGGAATCGGCTCGCTGGGCGCTGCTCTGGTCCACAGCGCCATACTCCGGCACAGTCACAACGATGTCTGGCGGAAAGTGTTTGATCATTTGAACGTCGATCAGAACTTTCCTGTGGTCAGGGAAGATGGCGGCACCCGGCCCTTCGAGCAGGGGCTTTATGGCTGCAGTGAAATGATGGTCGATGGCTTTCTGTATCTGATGCAGGAAGGCATCCTTAGCCGCGAGGTCTATGATCACGCTGATCTGCAGACGCTGATTAACCGTGGTGATATCAGCGGGGAGGTTTCACTCGCTACCCTGGATGTCCTGCGTCGGGAAAAGCTGATCGATAGCCCGCTTCGGGCAAAGGATGTCCATTGGCTGGTTCGGCATGGGATTTTCAGAGAGTCTGTCGAGTTCAAGGGTGGCCGGCTGCGAGTTGGTGATCAGTCGGTGGAGGGCGATCTGGATAATCCGGATGCCCGGGAAGCCATCGAAGCCCTCGTTCTGGGAGAGAGGCTGAGTGGTGGTATTGCGATGCACGGTGGCTTTTACGTTGGCCCCGAGCAGTTCTATCAATACCTCAGAGAGCTGACCGACGAGCAGCGCGCGAAGATCTGCATGACCAGCGTGAATTTCATCAACCACCTGTACGATCACCCGTTTGGCGACCAGAAACTTAAAGCAGCGCAGCGGGTTCATGGCCGCTTTATCAATTCCGCAATGATGTACACCCTCAACGGCGCCGGGGTGTCGGATGGCCTCGAAGATGGCAGGGTGGTCAGTGGCGTAGGTGGGCAATACAACTTCGTTGCAATGGCCCATGAGCTGCCGGGCGCCCGTTCCATACTGTCTCTGCGCAGCACCCGTTCATCCCACGGCAAGGTGCTCTCCAATATTGTCTTTAATTATGGCCATTGCACCATTCCCCGCCACCTTCGGGATATTGTGATTACCGAATACGGAATTGCCGACCTGAGGGGTCAGTCAGACGAGCAGGTATTCCTCCGGCTTATCCGCGTTGCCGACTCCCGGTTCCAGCAGGAGCTTCTTAAAAAAGCCCAGAGGGCAGGCAAGGTGGATCCTGCATTCAGGCTCCCTGCCGACTGGTGTAACAACACCCCGCAAGCCATCCGTCGCGCCGTTGCTGCAGCGGGGGATGCCAGCCTGTTCCCGCCATTCCCGTTTGGCAGGGACTTTACCGATGAGGAACTGACGTTGGGGAAAGCCCTTAAGGGGCTCAAGGCCGCAACGGCTACTCGCCGTGGTAAACTGTCGACTCTGTTACAGGCCCTCCGGGCCCGGGATGACGAAGGCCAGTATGGGGCCCTGCTTGAGCGCATGGGTCTTAGCAACCCCGCAGGGTTGCGGGACAAGCTGGATCAGCGACTTGTTATTCATGGCCTGCAGCAGCTCGAATCACCACCGGATACAGGAAACTCGAAAACCTGATGACAGCTTCACAAGCAAGACCCGACGTTTTTACCGTTCACTACGTACTGAAAAACAAGATCGGCGAGCTGGTTGATACTTCCGAAGGCAGTGAGCCCCTGCACTTTGTCTACGGCAGCCCCGAGATTATTGAAGGGATTCAGCAGGCGGTTAAAGACCGCAATGTTGGGGATTGCCTTGAGGTAACGGTGCCGCCGCCCATGGCGTACGGGGAACACAAGCCGGAGCTGGTACGCAAGGTGCCGCGCTCACTGTTCGAAGGCATCGAGAACCTGCAGATTGGCATGAAGTTCCAGACCAACACCGGCGATGAGGCGCAGATCGTGCAGGTTGTCGGGATCGACGGCAATCTGGTGAAGGTGGATGCCAATCACCCGCTGGCGGGCTTTACCCTGTACTTTGATCTGGAGATCGTTGGCCGCCGTGAAGCGACGGAAGATGAGGTCGCCCAGGGGCGTCCTCTGTTCTGAGGCGCTCTGTTGCCGGCCTGTCGAAGTCACCACGGTATATCCGGGTCAGTCCTTCCAAAACGGTCTCTCTCAGGCTGGCGGCGAACTCTCCGCCCGAGAGCTTATCCGACGGGTGCACCGGTGCGTGGAAAACAACGTCGACCCGGGCAGATGGCTGCTTGAGCATCCGCAACAAATGATGGTGGAACTCATCGTCACCAATGAAGGGGGCCAGATGGTCCGGTCGCCCGTCCCTGCGATAGGCAATGGTGATTGGCTGTACCGGCGTTTTGCTCTCTGGAGCGGCCTTGGGCAACAGGCCGTGGAACGGCAATACTGTCAGACCTGCGCTAGTGGTTCCTTCCGGGTATATCAGAACATTCTCTCCGGCCCGCAGATTCTCAATGATCTGGTCCCGAACCCGGCGGGCCTGGCCGCCTCCGCGCCGAATGAAGAGCGTGCCGGCTTGCCGTGCCAGCCAGCCAATAACGGGCCACTGACCGACTTCCGCTTTCGACAGGAAGCGGATCGGCGCCAGGCTTCCCAGAATCGGAATATCCGACCAGCTGATGTGGTTGCTGACGAACAGAACCGTATCGCCTGAAGGTGAGCCGTGCTGATGTATGTCCAGCCCCAGGCATCGGCAGGCCCATCGGAAACAGAATCTCGCCCAGGGTGTCCGGTCGATAGCTCTGCAGGTAACAAGTTCGGTTAGCCGCAAACCGGCGGCCAGCATTGCAGTGGCCGCCAGAAAAGCCAAAAAGGCAGTGAGACGAACGCAGAGTCTCAGCCAGCTCATCTCCAAAACTCCCGGTTTCAGGACGCCGCACGCATGTAGTGCCGGCTGTAGCGGCCGGCCAGTTTGCTTACCTCCAGCACGACCAGCAGATCGGCACAGCGAAAATCCGGATCCCAGCATGGTTCACCGCAGACCCGGGCGCCAAGGCGCATGTAGGCGCGAATCAGGGCAGGAACTTCCACGGGGCGATCGGTGTCTCGGGTGTGGGTCAGGTGCGGCATTGCCCGCAGCGGTTTGACGAGAAAAGCCTGGTCGGCCAGATACTCGTTCTGGAGGTGGCGGGCGATGCGCCAGGCTTTCAGGCCTCCGTCAGACATGCCGATGCTCGCGCAGCCGATCATGTAGTCAACATCGCGTTCAACCAGGTATTCGGCCACTGCCGACCAGAGCAGGCTGATGGTAGCGCCGTTGCGGTAGTCCGGGTGAACACAGGTGCGGCCCAGTTCGGCGATGGTGCCGGGGAGTTTTTCCAGGGCGCTCAGATCGAACTCGCCCGCCGAGTAAAAGCCGCCAACGGCTGCCGTGTTGGCCTGATGCAGGATCCGCGTGGTCGCTACTAGTTCGCCAGAATCAAGGTCGGTCACTATAAGGTGATCACACACAGTATCGAACTCGTCGGCGTCGATGCCTGGCGTCTGTGCGCCCAGGTTGCTGCCGTACTCTTCTGAAAACACCCGGTAACGCAGTCGCTGGGCCACTTCTACCTGTTTCGGGCACCGGGTCATGTCGGTTTTCAGGCGACGGGCGCTGCGGCGGGCTTTCGCGGTTTGTGTGGTCATGGCGTCGTCTCTTTTGTTTCCATTTCCCGACAAGCCTATGAAGCCGGTATGACACATCGGTGACCACGAGGTGACGTGTCTGTGACACTGGGGAATGAATTGGCGCTTTCGGGACCTGTGTCACAGGGTGTAACGAAGCAGCGGTTCCATGTATATTTCTGAATAGCATGTATAATTGCTGTTACAGCAGGTTGCCTGTATTGTCAGGTACACAGAATGACCTGAAACCGGAATAACAAAACCAGAGATGGATGGCGTGGAACAGACAAACGAAAGTTGGCGAATTCTGATTGTCGAGGACGACGAGCGGTTGGCAGAGTTAACCCGCGAATATCTTGAAAGCAACGGGTTGACTGTCTCCCTGGAAACTCATGGCGGTCCCGCGGTAGAGCGGATCCGCAACGAGCAGCCGGATCTGGTGGTGCTGGATCTGATGTTACCGGGAGAAGACGGACTGTCCATCTGCCGTCGGGTGCGTCCTTTCTATTCCGGCCCGATCATCATGCTGACCGCCCGCACCGATGATCTGGACCAGGTTCTCGGTCTGGAAATGGGCGCGGACGACTACATCGGCAAGCCGGTCAAGCCCCGGGTATTGCTGGCACGCATACGCGCTATGCTGCGCCGGGTCACCGAGACCGGTCAGGGTGCGGGTGACGAAGCAAGCGGCGAAGAACCGGTGCGTCTCCAGTTCAATGATCTGGTTGTTGACCGCTCCATGCGTGAAGCCTGGCTGAATGATGAAAGCATCGATCTGACCAGTGCCGAATTTGATCTGCTCTGGTTACTGGCCAGTAATGCGGGTCGTGTTCTCAGCCGGGAAGAAATTTTCACTGCTTTGCGCGGCATTGAGTACGATGGTCAGGACCGTTCCATAGATGTTCGCGTGTCCCGGATTCGCCCTAAAATTGGAGATGACCCCATTCATCCGCGGCGCATCAAGACCGTTCGCAGCAAAGGCTATCTGTTCGTAAAGGAAGCCTGACGATTCAGTCTCTGGAGCCGGTGTGCCATTCGCCCGCACACCGGTGTTCCATGCCAGGGTTGGTATCATGCCCCTGAAGTTCTTCCTCAAGCTCTATGCCCGCCTTGCCGGCCTGACTGCGCTGGTTGTCCTGATATGTGTCCTGCTGTTCACCGGCATCAATACGGTGCGCTCTCAGTTCTGGCACGAACGTTTTCCTGAGCCCCTCATGCGTTGGCTGGCGGCCGCCCCTGCACCGGTTCAACAGTACCATTGGCTCACCTCGACGGTGGATCTCCGTATGGGCGCCCCCTCCCGGTTCAATCTGTCTGCGGTGGCCCTCGAACGACTTGGCTACGGCCAGGTGGTTGGTATCGAAAGTGACGTGGGGTACCGGGTTCTGGTAACCGGGCTTTCCGGAGAAGTTCTACAACTCCGTCTGAACGAGCCCTACCGGGATGTATCGGAAACCACTGGCCTGATCTTCCGCTGGCATCTTGATTCTGCGTCGGCGGATGATCGTCTCAATGTTGCCTCGCAGCTGGCCCGCTCTCTCAATGTTGAAGTCCATTCTCTGGACGATGCACGCCTTTTGCCGGACCCTGACGTTCTGGATCAGGTCGCCGAGCGTGGCCTTGCCTTTTACACCGACGAATCGGACGGTTGCGGTCGGGTGATCGTTCAGTTATCCGATGGCGAGCTGTACCGGATTGATATGCCGGCTGCGTTTAACGCCTGGGCCTGGCCGGTGGTTCTGCTGCTGGTGCTGGTGCTGGGCGGTGTGCTGGCGGTTGCGCTGTTCCTCGCGCTCCGGCAAGTCGACAGTAATCTCAGAACCGTTGAGTCGGTAGCGGTTCGAATCGCCCGTGGTGAAATGGGTGCCCGAGTCCAGACAGGCGAAGGAACGCTGGTTACCCGTCTGGCCTCGTCTTTTAACGGGATGGCCGAGCACATACAGCGCCTGGTGCAGGTGCAGCGGGAGATGATCCATGCCGTTTCCCACGAATTGCGTACCCCCGTGGCCCGTATCCGCTTTGGCGTCCAGATGATCGAGGACTGCCAGGATGAGGCCGCGCTTCAAAAGCAGCTGGACGGCATCGATGGCGATATCCAGGAACTGGACGAGCTGATTGATGAGATCCTGACCTATGCACGGCTGGAGCAGGGGGGGCCGGTATTCTCTCTCCAGGAAAACTCGGTAACCGACATTGTCCGCCAGGTGGTTTCTGAGCAACAGATGGTCCGGCCCGAGCTGAGTATCGAAGGCAACATTGATGAGGCCTCGGAACGTTGGGCGATGTCGGACATCGAGCCTCGCTACCTGCATCGGGCGATCCAGAATCTGGTGGGCAACGCCGGTCGCTATGCGTCTGGCAAGGTGCTGGTAAGCTGCCATTTCGATGAAGACAACTGTCGCGTTGACGTTGAAGACGATGGCCCCGGCATTCCCGAGGAAGACTGGGAGAAAGTGTTTACTGCGTTTGCCCGACTGGACGACAGTCGTACTCGAACTTCCGGCGGCTATGGCCTCGGTTTGTCCATTGTCCGCCGGATTCTTTACTGGCATGGGGGCCATGCTTTCGTCAGCAGGAGCGACACGCTTGGCGGCGCAAAATTCAGTCTGGTCTGGCCCAGAAAAAAGCCTGTGGACTCAATTGTGTGAGGCAGGGCTCATCGCCTCACCTGATGTAACAAAGCAGCTACACAAGCACTACTGAAGTTTTGGGCGGCCCGGTTAATAATCAGAAGCGTAAGGGATGACTTTTGAGGTTGTAGTTCTTACGAACTTTCCTTGTTTCATTCGTCATTTGAGGGCCGGTTTTCCGGCCCTTTTTTTATGCCCGTTCCCAAATTCCGGATCCATCACCCTTTCCCGGCTGCTCTGCTGTTAGAATCTCAGGAAACAACAGGAGACATCCATGACCCGTTATCTGCTCGCCATTGACCAGGGGACAACAAGTTCCCGTGCCATTGTTTTCGACCAAACGGGCAACAGCGTTGCAACCGTCCAGCAGGAATTTCACCAGTATTTCCCTAAAGATGGCTGGGTAGAGCATGATGCCCGGGAGATCTGGGACAGCACTCTGGCGGTGTGTCGCGGTGCTCTCGACAAAGCGGGCATCGAGGCCTCGGCACTGGCGGGCATTGGCATCACCAACCAGCGTGAAACCACTGTGATCTGGGACCGGGTAACCGGTGAGCCGATCTTCCACGCTATTGTCTGGCAGGACCGCCGAACCGCATCCTGGTGTACCAAGCTGAAATCTGACGGCCACGAGGATATGGTTGTGGATCGCACGGGCCTGTTGATTGATCCCTACTTCTCGGCCACCAAGATAGCGTGGATCCTGGATAACGTGGAGGGTGCGCGCAGCCGGGCTGAATCCGGTGAGTTGGCTTTCGGGACCGTCGACAGCTGGCTGCTCTGGAACCTGACAGACGGCAAATCCCACTGTACCGATGCCACCAATGCGTCGAGAACCGCGCTCTTCAATATACATAAGCAGGACTGGGACGATGACCTTCTGACCCTGTTCCGTGTGCCCCGGGCTTTGTTGCCCGAGGTTCTGGACAGTGCCTCAGATTATGGCACCGCCGAAGCCCGTTGGTTAGGTGCCTCGGTGTTGATTGCCGGGGTTGCAGGGGACCAGCACGCTGCTCTGGTGGGGCAGGCGTGCTTTCATCCTGGCATGGCCAAGAGCACCTACGGCACTGGCTGTTTCCTTATGCTTAACACCGGTGATCAGGCCGTCCGGTCCGAGAACCGGTTGCTGACCACCATGGCCTATCGCCTGGACGGCAAGCCCTGCTATGCCGTGGAGGGCAGTATTTTTGTCGCCGGTGCGGCCATGCAATGGCTGCGGGATGGGCTCAAGCTGATCGCCCATGCCAACGAATCTTCGGCCCATGCCGAGGCGGTCGGAGTCGACAATCCGGTGTATCTGGTTCCGGCGTTTACCGGACTGGGAGCGCCTCATTGGGATCCTCACGCCCGCGGAGCCATCATGGGCCTGACCCGGGATACGGGAATTGGCGAGATTGTTACTGCCGGTCTGCAGTCGGTGTGCTATCAGACCAAGGATCTGGTGCGAGCGATACAGAACGACGGAGCCCGGCTCGAATCGCTGCGGGTGGACGGCGGCATGGTGGTGAACGACTGGGTCATGCAGTTCCTCGCCGACATACTGAACGTCGCTGTTGATCGCCCGCGGGTTACCGAGACAACTGCGCTGGGAGCGGCCTACCTGGCCGGGCTGCAGACTGGTGTTTTTGACAGCCTTGAGCAGATATCCGGGCTCTGGGAACGTGAGCGGCAGTTTCACCCGGAAATGCGCCCGGCTCTGCGAGAATCGCTCTATGCTGGCTGGCTGGATGCCGTCGAGCGGGTGTGCAACAACTAGGGTCTGAATCAGGCGGTGCGCTCGAAGGCGATCAGGTGATCCGCCTCGACCCGAACCGGAACATGCTCGCCCAGATTGAAATCCAGATGGCTGCGAAACAGGGCTTCGAACTCCGTGTCCTCGGAACACCGGAACCGGTACAGGGTTGAAGTGCCGGCAAAGGTTTTCTCAACCACCTTCGGCTGAAGATCCGAGTCGGGGTCATGAACAATGTCATCGGGGCGGATCAGAACGTCTACCAGGGTGCCGGGTTCCCATTTGTAGGCCCGGTTACCATGGATCACTCCCAGTTCAGACTCAATGGTATCAGGCCCAAGGGCCGTGCCAGGGATAAACCCACCCTGGCCCACGAAGCTGGCAACGAAACGATTTGCCGGTTCATGGTAGAGGTTGTAGGGAACGTCCCATTGCTGGATCCTGCCGTCCCGCAACACCGCGACCTGATCGCACATGGCAAAGGCTTCCTGCTGGTCGTGGGTGACCAGAATGGCGCTGATGCCAAGGGTCTTGAGGATCTCGCGAACATCCAGGCTCAGCCGCCGGCGCAGATCCGCATCCAGGTTGGAAAACGGCTCATCCAGCAAAATCAGGGTGGGCTCGGGTGCCAGCGCGCGGGCCAGGGCAACCCGCTGCTGTTGACCGCCAGATAGTTCATGGGGGTAGTTGTCCGCCAGGTCCTGCAGGTGCACGACATTCAGCAGTTCCATGACTTTCTGCCGCTTTTCTGTCTTGCCCAGGTTACGCAGACCGAACCCCACGTTGTCAGCAATGGTCAGGTGCGGAAACAGGGCATAATCCTGAAACACCATGCCGATCCGCCGTTTTTCCGGGGGCAGGGTGCGACCGGGCAGGCTTATGGCCAGGGACTGCAAGCAGATTTCGCCGCCGCTCAGTGGGAGAAAGCCGGCGAGGGCACGCAGTATGGTGCTTTTGCCGCAGCCGCTCGGACCGAGAAGGCAACCGATGTCGCCATGACTCAGGGCAAAACTGACATCCTTGACCACGGAATCCCCGCCGTAGCCACAGGACAGGTTGTTGACCTCAAGCAGCCAGTCTGCCGGAGATTGCGCGGTTGTGCTCATGGAGTCAGTCCAGCCGGTTCAGGATGAGAAATTCGAGCAGGGCCTTCTGTGCATGCAGGCGGTTCTCGGCCTCTTCCCAAACCACGGAGGCTGGATGTTCCATCATGTCTGCCGAGATTTCCTCGCCCCGGTGGGCAGGCAGGCAGTGCATGAAGAGCGCATCCTTATCGGCTATAGCGAGCAGCTCCGGGTTGATCTGATAGCCGCTGAACGCTTTTTCACGGGCCTTCTGTTCGTCCTCCTGGCCCATAGAGGCCCAGACATCCGTTACCAGAAGCTGGGCGTTACGGGCTGCCTCCGCCGGATCCCGAACTACCTTGACCCGGTCTTCGTGGCCTTTGATCAATGGCTCGGCCGGTTCGTAGCCTTCGGGGCAGGCGATGTTCAGGTTGAAATCAAACTGGGCTGCGGCATTGATGTACGAGTGGCACATGTTGTTGCCGTCGCCGATCCAGGCCACGGTGGCGCCACGAATGCTGCCTCTGTGCTCGCGGTACGTCTGCATGTCGGCCAGCAGCTGGCAGGGATGAAAATCATCGGTCAGGGCGTTGATTACAGGCACCCGGGATGCAGCGGCGAAACGCTCCACGGTTTCATGGGCGAAGGTGCGGATCATTACAGCGTCCACCATGCTGGAGATGACGATGGCAGAGTCTTCAATAGGTTCGCCCCGGCCAAGCTGGGTATCCCTGGGCGACAGGAACATTGCGGAGCCACCGAGTTGGGCCATGCCGGCTTCGAAAGAAACCCTGGTCCGTGTGGAAGATTTCTCGAAGATCATCGCCAGGACCCGGTTTTTCAGGGAGTCCCGAACCTTGCCTTGCCGCCATTCGTTGCGCAATGCCGAGGCATGATCAACCAGGCTCTCCAGCTCGGTGGTTGTCATGTCATTCAATGTCAGAAAATGTCTTGCCGCCATGCAATGGCCCTTATCTCAACGAACCCCGCGGCTGGCGGGGTTGCCTGAACGTTGACTTGAAAATGGGGCATCAAGTCTAGCCCTTCGGCGTAGGTATGACAACGCTGTAACCGGGCAGGAACTGCCGGCGTTGCGCGAGGTCAAATCAAGGTGTTTGGTGACGGGTTCGGCACCCGTGTACAATACCGTCAAGAAAATTGCCGTGTGGCAAGACTGTTCCAACAGAGGTGAATGTTCATGGACATCAATGAAACTATCAAAAGCCAGCTCGATGAGAACCCGATCATTCTGTACATGAAGGGCAGCCCCCAGGCACCCCAGTGTGGTTTCTCGGCCAAAACCGTACAGGCTGTAATGGCGTGCGGCGAACGCTTTGCCTTCGTGAATATTCTGGATAACCAGGAGCTTCGTGAGGCCCTGAAGGTTTACTCCAGCTGGCCGACCTTTCCCCAGCTCTATATCAACGGCGAGTTGGTTGGCGGATGTGATATCGTTCTGGAAATGTCCGAGAGCGGTGAGTTGGCTAAGCTCGTAAAAGAGGCCGCGAAGCAGGCAGAAGCCTGATATCTCTGCCGGTCAGAGCCGTTTCGGGGTGAACAGCAGCTCGACCTCGAAGCGGTTCCGGCTCCCGCCATCTTTCGGTGGTTGGGGGTAGGGGCTCGCCGCCAGCGCAGCCCGATATGCGGCTTCATCAATAGTCTTGATTCCTGTTGATTTCAACACCCTCGCCCGGGTCAGGGCGCCATTTCCCAGCAACTGCAGCTCCACCTCCATAGCGACCGTTTCAGTGAGACTCCTCATTGCCGGTACTCTCAGTTCCTGAAGCTGATGAGCCAGGTGAACAGCCAGTTTGACCGTATAGGGGTCAAGCTCGGTTGGTGACTCCGTAACCCGTGTAATGCTCTCCTCCGGGTTCTCCGAAGACTTTGCTTGCTTTGCTCCGGCAGCAATGCTGACACTTGGCTGTGCGGCCTCGCTCTGAGGCCTGCCGGTATTCGCTTCCTCATCCGGTGACGGGGTTTGCGGCTCGCTGGAAGTAACAATCTCCGGTTCGGAGAGGGGGGCCGGCTCAGGGGGATCAATCTCAAACGGCGTTATCCGCGGTGCATCGCGACTTGGGCTGGGGTTCGCTGACGGATTGGCGACGGTTCTATGCGTGCCCGGGGGTACCAGCTCGAACCGGACACTCTCCCTGTGAGTGGGCGTTGGTTCTTGCATGGGAGTGGGGATGCCTGAGAGCAGGAGGGTGTGGAATAAGAGCGCCAGAGATACGGCAAGCCCCAGCCGGTACGTGGCCGGCAGGGCATTGGAACTGCTTTTTCCAGGCATTTGCGTCAGGCGGTCTTGCTCCGGAGGGTACCGACGACGGCATCCAGGGCCCGATCAATCAGCGCGCCCTGCTCAAGGAGGGTAAGTCTGCCGCGCCGCATTTCATGAGCCAGTTCAATCCGGGTTTTCTCAATTACCTTCAGCCCCATCCGGTTTACAAAGACAAAACAGTCTGCTTCGTCAATGATAGCGGACAATTTGCAGCGGAAGTTTGCACCATTGACGAGACGGAACTCGACCCAGTTGCCGATCTCAATACCGTCAATTTGAGCAACATACTCGGAAATTGCCGCGTCTTCCAGCTCCTGCTGGCGTTCAACGGCCGTCTGGTGAACGGTCGCAATTTCCTCTTCTTCTGACTCCTCAGGCGAATCTTGAAGAGCTTCGATGGCAGCATTGGTACGGAACGCCTCGGCCAGCTGGTGCTTGAGCTGGCCCATCATCTCATCCAGCCTGGATGAGTTATAGGACACCTCTTCCAGTCCTGATCGCAGTGATTTGAGCAGGCCGGGCACCACGCGCACCCACTGATCTCTTTCGTCGTCTTCCTGATGGGGATGAAGGCACCAGATCAGATCGTCGACGACTTTTACGGTGGCATTCCATCGGTGCTCCACGTCGTCCCTGAGATAGGCAAGAAACATCACCCGGCTCCAGCCATTCATCAGGATATCGTGGATGGACTCCGGCAGCTTATAACGGGCAACCTTCTGCTTAAGAAGGTTGTCGACCGTTTGTTGGGCTGTCTGGGATTTGATCCGACCCCGCTCTGATTCACGGGTTCTTTGCTCAACCAGGGACGCTTTTCTGTTCTCTCGTTCAAGGAACTGTTCGAATTCCTGATTGAGGGTTTCAAAAAGCGAAACATCGCCGTCAAATTCGTTGAGAATCCTTTGCACAATATTGTGAATCTGTCCGTAGAGTTTGTCCTTGGTTTTCTCGTCGCTGCTGCTCCAGCCGATCCCTGCTCTTGCAAGAGAGTTCAGAAGACGTCTGGCCGGATGCGTGGCCTGGCTGAAGAAGCTTTTGTCCCGGATAACCACTTTCAGGGTTGGAATCTGCAGCCGGCTTATCAAAACCTGAACCGGAGCTGACAGGTTGTAATCGTCGAGAATGAACTCGAACAGCATGGAGACCAGGTTAATGAGGTCTTCATCAACCTCGTTAAGCGCCGGTTTTCGACCATCTTCGGTATCGGTCTGGGACAGGAGCTGTTGTACCAGCTGACGGAGATCAATGCTGACGGGTTCACCGGCGCTGAGATTGCCCTGGTCCTGTCGGGCGTCTGAAAGCGGTAATGAATTGAGAAGACTTGCCAGCTCGGAGTCACCCACTACCCGTACATTCGGGTCTGAGGAGCGGGGAGGTATGCCCGCATTGGCCCGCTGAAGCGACAGCATTTTTCTGATCTGTTCAAAAACAGCACTGCTGTCGCCGGCCTGGCCGGCCCCCTCTGTCGCTGAAGCGTCAGGCGCTCTTTCCTCTTTTGACGCATCTGCCGGCTGGGTCTTGGAGGCGTCGTGCTGCTGCCCGGCCTTGCCGTGATAACGGAAGTTCGGAATGATGCCGGCCTGAATCAGTATGCGGTTAGCTTCGTCCAGAAGCATGCCGAGGTTGGATACAACATAGCGGTCAAACTGTTTGAGCAGAATCAGGCGCTCACGAATCTGGATCTCAAGAGCCTGTATGGCCTCGGTGAACGCACTGCATAGATGTTCCGGTGCCATGGGGTTGACCGGCGATTCGTCGGTGGCTTCCGGGTACACCTGACTGAAACGGGTCTGGAGCTGGAGCAGTGGGCCCTGAAAGTGGGCCTTCGCCTTGGTGATCATGGCGTTGAGCGCAACCTGCTCCTCAAGGTCATCATTGCCGACCAGGGCGAGGGTGTCCGCGCTGGCCTGCTTGCTCAGGTTTTCTTCCTGGAGAGGGCCGGTATGGGGGGGATTGGCAAAGTATTGGGCGACGGTGTTCTGGAAATGCCGCTCTACACCCTTCCGCTTGATGCGAATTTCACGCATCGCCTCGAAATACCGGTTCTGTTCATTGTTGCTGCGGGCATTATTGGCCAACTCGAACAGTGAATCGTCGACGGCGTCGAAGGCGCCCTGTAGCAAATCACCGAGCCCGGCGACAACGGTGTCCCGGATGCGTGTGACCTCCGCAGGAACCGGTCTGTTACTTCCGGCTTCCCTGTGCTCGCGGAGGTAATGTATGCCGGACTGCTTGTTCATGGCAGACTCCTGTTTACGCCTCAACCGGATACATGACCGAGCTTGTAATCCTTGGATTCTCGTTATTGGTTAAATTTACCGCATTTTGCCCAAAGTTAACATGACCAAACGCTAACGTGGGAGTCAATTCAAAAAAACACAGGGTGCCCCGAAGGCACCCTCATTCAGATCACTGACTTGCTGAAGAGTTTGCGTTCAACTCACATAAACCGGGCCGATACCCATGCTCCAGATGACGACGCTGATGGCAAGCAGGGCAACAAACATAACCAGGCCGACTGTCAGAACTGCGGAGGCGAACATGAAGCCTTTGTCAGCCGGTATCTTCATCAGGATAGGTAGGCCTTCGTATAGCAGGTAGACCGCGTAGGCAACGGCCACCAGACCTGCCAGCATATTCACCCAGATGTTCGGATAAGCGGCGATAACGCCAATCAGGAAAATGGGGGTTGCCGTGTAGGCCGCCAGAGCGACGCCTCTGGGCGTCCGTTCCACCGCGTCATATGTGGCGGCGAAGAAATCGATGAACTTGCCGAGTATGAAGATTCCGGCAAGCATGGCCCCGTAAAAGAGTAAAGATAGCTGCAGTGCGCTCGTTACAGACAGTTTCGTGATCTGTCCGTCACCAATCTGCCAGCCTACCTGGGTTGTTCCGATGAAGCCGGCAACGGCCGGGATCAGTGCCAACAACAGTATGTGGCCAGCGTACAGCCTCGTGACAGTCTCGGATTCATTACGAATCGCCTCCCACTCCTGATCGGGGTGGGCGAGAAGGCCAAACGTGTGTGTCAGACTCATGGACGTATTCCTTGTGATTGTTTTTGTATCGCACGCTCCTTAAGTTTTGGTGGGGGATCGGCGGGGGTCAAGCTGGCGGTTAAATTTTGATCTTTCAAGAAATGAAGGCGCTATAACCGTAGGGTCTATAGCGCCAATCTTAGGGAAGTTTTCGGGTCTATTACTTTAGCGAAAGTGAACGCTTTTTGCGTTTTTTCGGGTGCACAATGGCTGCTTTCACGACGTTGTCCTTGATTTGCAGAACTTCGACCCGGTGCCCGTCCACTTTGAGGCAGACGTTGGTGTCGGGGATGTTCTCAAGGGTTTCCGTAATCAGGCCGTTGAGAGTTTTGGGGCCATCAGTGGGAAGCTTCCAGCCCAGGGTCTTGTTGATGGTTCGAACGGCAGAGGTGCCATCTATGATGAAGGTGCCATTGTCCTGCGGGATAATGTCCGGGCTGGTGGCGGCATAGTCCGTTGTAAAGTCGCCGACGATCTCTTCAAGTATGTCTTCCAGCGTTGCCAGGCCGAGAACGTCGCCATATTCATCGACAACCACACCAAACCGGCGACGACCTTTCTGGAAGTTGATCAGCTGGGTGTTCAGAGGCGTGCTTTCCGGAATGAAATAAGGCTCCTGGCAAAGCTGCATGATCATGGCCTTGTTGATCTCTTCCTGCTGAAGCAGTTTCGAAGCGCTGCGCAGGTGCAGTATGCCCTGAATGTTATTGATGTCGCCCTTATAAACCGGAAGCCGGGTGTGCTGGCTGCTGCGCAGTTGGCGGAGGATTGTATCGGTGTCGTCTTCCAGGTCGATACCTACCACCTCGTTGCGGGGCACCATGATGTCATTCACAGTTACTTTTTCCAGATCCAGAATGCTGACCAGCATGTCCTTGTGCTTGGCTGGAATCAGGGCCCCGGCTTCGTTTACCAGTGTCCGGAGCTCTTCGCGGCTCAGGTGGTCGTTGGCAGCATCCGACGCAGAAACGCCCAGCAGCTTAAGTATGCCGCCGGTAAACAGGTTTACGGCCCAGACGATCGGGTAGAGGATTTTCAGCAGCGGCCCCAGTATGTAGCTGGCCGGGAAGGCGATTTTCTCGGGAAACAGCGCTGCCAGGGTTTTCGGTGTGACTTCTGCGAATATCAGAATCACGATGGTCAGCAGGATGGTGGCGATCGCAATGCCGGCATCGCCCCAGACCCGTATCGCGATAACCGTGGCGATCGAAGAGGCAAAGATGTTCACGAAGTTGTTGCCGATCAGGATAACGCCGATCAGCTGGTCGGTTCGTTGAAGCAGGCCCTGGGCGCGCTTCGCACCCTTATGGCCGGTTTGGGCCATATGTTTGAGGCGATATCGGTTAAGGGACATCATCCCGGTTTCGGAGCTCGAGAAGAAACCGGAAAGCAGGATCAGTCCGACCAGGAGAATAAACAGCGCGGTAAGCGATGTTTCGTTCAAAAGAGGTGTCCTTATATTACTGACAAGTAGCGAAAATAGGGTTTTGGCGAGCGTTGTGTCAAGAGAATACCGGGTGTCCCTGGCGTCAGCCGCCGCGCTGGAAGATCAGTTCCAGCACAAACTTGCTGCCGTAGAAGGCCAGCATCAGGAGTGCGCAGCCTGCCAGGGTCCAGCGGCTTGCGGTAATGCCGCGCCAGCCTTTGGTGTAACGACCAATCAGGAGCGCCACGAAAACCAGCAGGGAGAGGATGGAGAATAGGGTCTTATGGGCGAGGTTCTGGGCAAAGAGATCCTCTATAAAGAGGGCGCCGGTCACAATTGCCAGAATCAGCATGACTACGCCGGCCCAGACCATTTCGAACAGCAGTGACTCCATGGTCTGCAAAGGTGGCAGGTTGCGAACCAGAAGGCTGTTGTAATTGTGCTTCAGTTGGCGATTCTGGAAGTAAAGAAGAACCGCCTGGATGGCCGCCAGGGTAAAGAGGCTGTAGGCTGTGACCGAAAGCGCGATATGGGAGAGCATGCCATAGCTTTGCTCGGACACCAGTCTCGAGGGTCCATGGGTCACCAGGGCAAGTATGATGGAGAGGCCGGCCAGCGGGTATACGCCAAGGAACAGGCTTTGCACCGGCTTTTTAAGATTAAGCCCTAATAGAAGAAAGACGATCAGCCAGGAAATAAGCACCGAGCTTTTGAAAAAGCTGAAATCGAAGCCGCCGTCATGGTGGACTGTCTGGCCAATGAGAAGTCCGTGGCTGGTCAGGGCGAGAACGCCAATCAGGGTAGTAATGGCAATGTTGCTCTGAACCCGGCCCCTGAAATGCAGGGCCTGCAGCGCGGTGCCGACGCTGTAAAGAAAAAGAGAGGTGACCGCGAGAATCAGCGTTCCCATGACTTCCTTATTAACCACTATTCTGACTGGGGATCGGCGCCGGTTTCGGCCGATTTGACCGGGCTGGTCGTTTCAGGGCGATAGTCTGGTTATAATGTCGCGATTATGCAACTGGAATCAAGGAGTCCTCGCCGGCTCTGTCGATTCACGCACTCAATTTATCCGGGGTACGGAAGAGCAACATGTTTGAGAACCTCCAAGACCGACTTTCCGGCAGTCTGCGCAAGATTTCCGGCCAGGCGCGCCTCACTGATGACAATATAAAGGACACTCTCCGGGAAGTGCGCATGGCGCTGCTGGAGGCGGATGTCGCCCTGCCGGTGGTGAAGGACTTTGTTGAGGGCGTCCGCACACGTGCCATTGGCCAGGAGGTGCAGCGCAGTCTGACGCCGGGTCAGGTCTTTGTGAAAGTTGTCCAGCAGGAGCTGGAGCGCGTCATGGGTGAGGGCAATGAATCCCTCAACCTGAATGTCCAGCCGCCTGCGGTGGTCATGATGGCCGGTCTGCAGGGTGCAGGTAAGACAACGACTGTCGCCAAGCTCTCGCGCTTCCTCAAGGAACGGCAGAAAAAATCCGTGCTGGTGGTCAGCGCTGACGTCTATCGTCCTGCCGCGATTCGCCAGTTGGAGACTCTTGCTGGCGAGGTGGGTGTCGAGTTCTTCCCGAGCAGCGCCGATCAGGATCCCGTGGATATCGCCGAGGGAGCGATCGCGGCAGCCAGGAAGAAGCACATTGATGTGGTGATTCTTGATACCGCCGGTCGGCTGCATGTCGATGAACAGATGATGGGCGAGATCGGCAGGCTGCACAAGGCGGTCAATCCGGTCGAGACTCTGTTCGTGGTCGATGCCATGACCGGTCAGGATGCGGCCAACACCGCCAAAGCATTTAACGATGCCCTGCCTCTGACGGGTGTGGTCCTGACCAAAACCGATGGCGATGCCCGTGGCGGTGCCGCCCTGTCTGTTCGCCATATTACCGGCAAGCCGATCAAGTTCCTGGGTGTGGGTGAAAAGTCCGATGCCCTTGAACCCTTCTATCCGGATCGCGTCGCGTCCCGGATTCTGGGCATGGGCGACGTGCTCTCGCTGATCGAAGAGGCGGAGCGAAAGCTGGACCAGAAGAAGGCCCAGAAGCTCACCAAGAAAATCAAGAAGGGCAAGAGCTTTGACCTGGAGGATTTTCGCGATCAGCTGCAGCAGATGAAGAGCATGGGTGGCATCGGTGGCCTGCTCGACAAGCTGCCGGGCATGGGTCAGATGGCCCAGGTGGCGCAGCAGCAGGTTAACGACAAGTCCATGGGGCAGATGGAAGCCATCATTTGCTCGATGACGCCGAAGGAACGGCGTTACCCGGATGTAATCAACAATTCCCGCAAGCGCCGGATCGCCACGGGGTCTGGAACCCAGATCCAGGATGTGAATCGTCTGCTGAAACAGCACAAGCAAATGCAGAAGATGATGAAAAAGTTTGGCAAGAAAGGCGGTATGGCAAATATGATGCGCGGCATGGGTGGCATGATGCCCCCGGGCGGCGGTGGAGGAGGCGGAATGCCTCCGTTCGGCCGTATGTAAAAAGCCTTACATGGAAAACGGGGAAACAACTGTTTTTGCTGTTTTCTTTGGCGCTTTTTTAGCATAGAATAGCGCCCCTTTCGAGTATGGATCTTCGCGTCAGCTGGCTTTCAGCAGGCGTGAATCGTACAAAGTTCGTTCAACAGAACAGGATATTGGTTAAATGGTAATTATCCGTTTGGCTCGTGGCGGCTCCAAGAAGCGCCCGTTCTACCATCTGACAGTCACCGACAGCCGCAAATCTCGCGACGGTCGTTTCATTGAGCGTGTAGGTTTCTTCAACCCGGTTGCCCGTGGTCAGGAAGAGAGTCTTCGCGTTGATCGTGATCGTGTCGAGTTCTGGCTCGGTCAAGGCGCGCAGACCAGTGAGCGCGTTGCACAGCTGCTGAAGGCTGCTGGGTAAGATAGTACTGACACCGGGGTTTATGGCATGACACAGAATTCGCAGGAAACTGTGATCGGCCGCATTACCTCGGTGTTTGGGGTCAAGGGTTGGCTGAAAGTCTTCTCTTACACGGATCCCAAGGAAGGAATACTGAACTATCCCGATTGGACGCTTGATCTGGATGGCAAACGTATTCCGGCCAAGCTTGAGGAGGGTCGCCGCCAGGGGCAGGGGATCGTCGTAAGGCTGAAAGGTATTAATGACCGTGATCTGGCCCTCACATACTGTGGTGCAGAGGTCAGGGTGTCTACGGCTGAGTTACCGGCGCTCCCAGAAGGGGAGTTTTACTGGTTTCAGCTAGAAGGCCTTGATGTGTATACGGTCGATGATGAGTGCCTTGGTAAAGTGCACCATCTTATGGAAACCGGATCGAACGATGTTTTGGTGGTGCAGGCGACAGCAGGTTCCATCGATCAACGTGAGCGTCTGATTCCTTATCTGCCTGGCGAAGTGGTTCAGAGTGTTGATCTGGATTCAAAGCGCATTGTGGTGGACTGGGATCCGGAGTTCTGACGGGTGTGGATTGGCGCAGTCAGTCTGTTCCCGGAAATGTTCGGCGCGGTAACGGACTATGGGATTACGGGAAGGGCAGTTCGGGATGGTCTTTTGACTTTTCGGAGCTGGAATCCCCGTGAGTTTACGCACGACCGGCATCGCACGGTAGACGACCGGCCCTATGGTGGTGGCCCGGGTATGCTGATGAAAATTCAGCCCCTGCGGGACGCGATCCATGCGGCAAGGGAAGCAGCACCCGGAAACCCCTGTGTGGTTTACCTTTCGCCTCAGGGAGAGACGCTGAACCAGTCTGTTGTCGAGTCACTTGCTGCAGAGCAGCAGCTGATTCTGGTGGCGGGCCGGTACGAGGGTGTTGATGAGCGCCTGATAGCGACGGAAGTCGATCGGGAAGTGTCACTGGGTGATTTTGTGCTTTCCGGTGGCGAATTGGCAGCGATGGCTGTTATCGATGCGGTTACACGCCTCATCCCCGGAGCGCTGGGTCATGCGCAGTCGGCAGAGCAGGATTCTTTCGCCGACGGTTTGCTGGATTGTCCGCACTACACTCGGCCCGAAGTTTACGAAGGTCAGGCGGTGCCGGATGTTTTATTGGGCGGTCACCATGATCAGATCCGGCGTTGGCGGCTGAAGCAGTCGCTGAGGCGAACCCGGGAGCGACGCCCCGACCTGCTGGAAAAGCGGGTGTTTACGGACGAAGAGCGTGAGCTGCTGGAAGAAATTTTGAACGAACCGGGTGCCTCTGAATGATCAGGGCATTAACAGATTGGGTATCAGGAGCATTACGATGAGCGGCAAGAACAACATCATCAGTCAACTTGAAGCAGAACAGATGACCAAGGAAATCCCTGCGTTTGCGCCGGGCGATACCGTGGTCGTTCAGGTTCGCGTAACCGAGGGTAACCGTGAGCGTCTTCAGGCGTTCGAGGGTGTTGTCATCGGCAAGCGTAACCGTGGCATGAACTCCTCTTTCACCGTGCGTAAGATTTCCTACGGTGTTGGCGTAGAGCGTACTTTCCAGAGCTTCTCCAAGCTGATCGACAGCATCAGCGTGAAGCGTCGTGGCGATGTTCGCCAGGCCAAGCTCTACTACCTGCGCGACCTGTCTGGCAAGGCAGCTCGTATCAAGGAAAAGCTGGGCTGATCAGCATAGAGCTGAACAGCAGGCAGAAAAAGGCAGCCCCAGGCTGCCTTTTTTGTGTCTGACGTTCCGGTATGCTTGTCGTAGGACGTTCGCAGTATGGGAACTTGCCATGAAAACGGAAGATGAATCAGTCATTGTCCGGTTTGTTGATGCCATCTGGCTGGAAGACGGGTTGGGCGAGAAGACACGGCAGGCCTACCGGAGTGATTTGTCGCGATTGGCGGAGTGGCTGGAGAGCCAGCCCGGCAAGCCCGCGCTGACCGATGTTGGCCGAACCGACCTTCTGGCCTGGATGTCGCGGGGGTTAGCAGAAGGGGTCAAGAGCTCCACCGCGGCCAGGCGATTGTCCGGACTTCGACGGTTTTACCGGTTTCTGCTGCGCGAAGGACTCATAGCTGAAGACCCGACCCTGCGGATCGACAGCCCGAGGTTGCCCCGGCGTCTTCCGGATTCTCTGACGGAAGAAGAGGTGGATGCACTGCTTTCCGAGCCGGATCCAGGCGTTGCCATTGAGCTACGGGACAAGGCCATGCTCGAGATACTCTATGGTTGTGGCTTGAGGGTCTCAGAACTGACGGAGCTGCGGGTTGATCAGGTAAATCTTCGGCAGGGCGTGGTTCGGATTACTGGCAAGGGTGACAAGGAACGGCTCGTGCCTCTGGGGGAAGAGGCGGTGGACTGGTTGCTGCAGTACATGAAGGAAGGCCGGCCTGAGCTTCTGAAAGGCCGTTCCTGCGATGCGCTGTTCCCGGGTAATCGGGCGGCAGCGATGACCCGTCAGACATTCTGGCATCGGATCCGGCACTATGCAGTGAGAGTTGGGATCCGCAAGCACCTGTCACCCCACACCCTGAGACATGCGTTTGCCACTCACCTTCTTAACCATGGTGCGGACCTGCGTGTGGTGCAGATGCTGCTAGGTCACTCCGACCTGTCAACGACCCAGATATATACCCATGTGGCTCGTCAGCGTCTGCAGTCGCTGCACCAGGCTCACCATCCCAGAGGCTGATTGGCAGGATGTTTGCGCTGGCGTAGGTGAACTTTCTTTTCGTGTAATTGTCGCATTGAATTGATTCCCGGCCTGTGCCAATACTGCCCGGGTTATTTAACTGCTCTCTGAAAAAGGTTGTTTGTCAGAATGAATATTAAACATGCGGTTGTGGCGTTTGCCTTCGTTTTTGGCTCATTCGTCATGGCGAATGTCAGTGCCGGGGAAGTCGAAGATCGGATTTCCGAGCGTCTGACCCAGGCCGTCCCGGGCCTTCAGGTGTTATCGGTAAAGGAGTCTGAGGCAAAGGGGCTCTATGAAGTCCAGAGCAATAATGGCGACACGATTTACACGACCGCGGATGGCCAGTATCTGATGACGGGTGATCTTCTGAAGATTACCGACCAGGGCATTGCCAATGTGACTGAAGCTGCCCGCGCGGATGCTCGCCGACAGACTATGGCAGATTTTGGGGATGAAGGGGTGATCAGCTTCCCCGCCAAAAACGAGAAGGCGGTGGTGGATGTGTTTACCGACATTGACTGCCCCTATTGCCGGAAGCTGCACGATGAAGTGCCGCAACTCAACGAATACGGCATTACCGTCAATTACTATGCTTTCCCCCGGTCTGGTCCCAACACCGCATCTTTCAGGAAGTACGAGTCGGTTTGGTGCGCTGACGATCAACAGGCCGCTATGGATGCAGCCAAGGCTGGCCGCAAGGTGGCCGACGCAAACTGTGAAAACCCGGTACTCGAGCAGTTTGAGCTGGGTAGTCGGGTTGGCGTGACCGGAACACCTGCCATTGTCCTGGAGGACGGCAACATGGTTCGTGGCTATGTCCCCGCGCAGCGTCTGGCTGAGGGGCTCGGGCTGCTCTGACAGCCTCTCGCACCCGTCGTCCGTGTTGCGTTACACGGTATTTTCGAAGGATCCGATTCAGGGCTTATTCAGTGAGGCCTGAATCGGTATACTATGCCCGCCTAATATAATTCATCAGCACCCCTTCGGGATCAGAGGTGAGAGTTTGAAAGACGTCAGTGTCGGAATCTGCGGATTGGGAACCGTCGGCGGCGGTACCTTTAATGTCTTGACCCGCAACGCCAGGCTGATTGCCGGCCGGGCCGGGTGCAATATCCGGATTACCAGGATTGCCAGTCGACGGGCCCGCGAGGATATGGACCTCGGGGATGTGCCCTTCAGCACCGACATTTATGACGTGGTGAACGATCCCGGCATTGATATCGTGGTTGAGCTCATCGGCGGCTATGACGCCGCGCGGGAGCTTGTGCTCGCGGCTATCCGCAACGGCAAACATGTGGTTACTGCCAACAAGGCCCTGATCGCTGTCCACGGCAATGAAATTTTCGAAGCGGCCGAGAAAGCCGGCGTTGTGGTGGCCTACGAGGCGGGTGTTGCCGGTGGTATCCCGGTTATCAAGGCCGTCCGCGAAGGCATGGCGGCAAACCGCATTGACTGGATTGCAGGCATTATCAACGGCACCGGAAACTACATTCTGACCGAAATGCGTGCTGGTCGGGCATTTTCCGAAGTTCTCAAGGAAGCCCAGGACCTGGGTTACGCCGAAGCAGATCCGACCTTTGATGTGGAGGGCATTGACGCCGCCCACAAACTGACTATTCTGGCGTCCGCCGGATTTGGTGTGCCTCTGCAATTCGAGAAGGGTTTCACCGAAGGCATCTCCAAGATTACCCCTTATGATATTGCTCACGCTGAGCTATTGGGCTATCGCATCAAGCACCTCGGCATTGCACGTCGTCGGGATGACGGCATTGAACTCCGCGTTCACCCGACCCTGGTGCCCCAGAGCCATCTGATTGCCCAGGTTGATGGCGTGCTCAATGCGGTCCTGGTGGATGGCGATGCCGTTGGCCAGACCATGTATTACGGCCCTGGCGCGGGGGATGAGGCAACAGCATCAGCTGTTATCGCAGATATCGTTGATGTTGCCCGTGCCGTGGCGACAGAAAGCAGCCTGCGTGTGCCATACCTGGGCTTCTCACCGGATGCCATGGAAGACCTGGACGTGCTGTCCATGGAGGACATCCAGTCTGCTTACTACCTGCGCATTACCGCATTGGATCGTCCGGGTGTGCTGGCAAAGATTGCTTCGATCCTGAGCGAGCATGGCATCAATATTGAGTCGATCATGCAGAAGGAATCCGAGCTGAAGGACGGTCGTATTCCAGTGATCATCCTGACCCACACCGTTCAGGAGCGGCAGATCAACCGTGCGATTGAAGAGCTGGAAGCCCTGTCCGATACCGATGGCCAGGTTGTCCGCATCCGCGCTGAAAACTTCAACTGACAGGTACGAACGTGAGATACATCAGTACGCGGGGTGAAGCGCCCGCACTGGGCTTTGAGGATGTTTTGCTGACCGGTCTGGCGACGGACGGCGGACTCTACGTCCCCGAATCCCTGCCACATTTCAGTCTGGAAGAAATCCGGAGCTGGCGCGGGCTTTCCTACAGTGAGCTGGCATTCAAGGTCATGCACCCGTTTGTCGATGACGCTGTGCCCGCAGACGATTTCCGCAAGATGCTGGACGAGACCTATTCGGTCTTCACCCACCAGGCCGTGGCTCCGCTGGTTCAGCTGGATACCAACGAATGGGTGATGGAACTGTTCCGCGGCCCGACCCTGGCCTTCAAGGACTTCGCCCTGCAGCTGTTGGGGCGGCTTCTGGACTATGTTCTGGAGAAGCGCAAGCAGCACGTGGTTATAATGGGGGCGACCTCCGGTGATACCGGCTCGGCTGCCATCGAAGGCTGTCGCCGGTGTGAGCATGTGGATATTTTCATTCTGCATCCACACCAGCGCGTATCCGAAGTCCAGCGCCGCCAGATGACCACCGTCCAGGGTGACAACATCCACAACATTGCGGTGCGTGGCAACTTCGACGATTGTCAGCGCATGGTGAAGGAGAGCTTTGGCAACCAGTCGTTCCTGGGTGGCAAAACCCAGCTGGCAGCCGTGAACTCCATCAACTGGGCCCGGATCATGGCCCAGATTGTTTACTACTTCCATGCGTCCCTGGCCCTCGGTGGCCCGGATCGCAGCATGGCGTTTTCAGTACCCACAGGGAACTTCGGCGATATCTTTGCCGGCTATCTGGCCAAGAAGATGGGGCTGCCGATCTCACAGCTGGTCATTGCCACCAACCGCAACGATATCCTGCATCGTTTCATGAGTGGCAACAAATACGAACAGCACCAGCTGGAGCACACCCTGTCTCCGAGTATGGATATCATGGTGTCGAGCAATTTCGAGCGTCTGTTGTTTGATCTGCACGGTCGTGACGGGCTGGCAGTGAAGACCCTGCTGGAAAATGCCGCCAAAGGGCCGGTCAGCATTGAGGATTACCGCTGGAAGCATGCACGCAAGTTGTTCGACAGCGACGCGGTGGATGACAAAGCCACCTGCGATACCATCCGTGAGATTTACGAACAGAACGAGTATCTTCTGGATCCTCACACCGCCATCGGGGTTCGCGCTGCGCGCAACTGTCGCCGTGATCAGGCGGTACCGATGATCACCCTGGGTACCGCACATCCGGCCAAGTTCCCGGATGCCGTGGCCGAGTCCGGCCTGAGTGTGAAGCCTCCGCTACCGGCCCATATGGCCGACCTGTTCGAGCGGGAAGAGCGCTACACGGTACTGGATAACAATATCGCCGGTGTGCAGGAATTTATTGCCAAGCACTGGAAAAACGCCTGATCGGGTATGACACCAAAAAAGATCCTGCGTCGCCCCCAGCCCGAGACGTTTCCGGACTGGGGGCAAAACCTGCCTCCCTTGCTTCGCCGCCTGTACGCCGCCCGTGGCATTACTTCCGATGAGCAGCTCAGCTACACGCTGAAACACCTGGCCTCGCCCATGTCACTTCGGGGCATCGACCGGGCCGTCGAAATACTGGCAGAGGCTATCGAGCAGCAACAGCGGGTTCTTGTGCTCGGCGATTTTGACGCCGATGGCGCCACCAGCACGGCCGTCGCCATGCTTGGCCTTTCAATGCTGGGTCTGCAGAGCATCGATTTTCGCGTTCCGAGCCGGTTTGCCGATGGCTACGGCCTGACGCCGGGTATTATTGAGCGCTTGCGTGATGAAGGTCAGCTTCCCGACCTGATGGTTACCGTCGATAACGGCATTGCCGCTGTTGAGGGCGTTCGAGCGGCCAAGGAGCTTGGCGTGAAAGTGGTGGTGACGGATCACCACCTGGCCGGTGAAGAGCTTCCGGATGCCGATGCCATCGTCAATCCCAACCAGCCGGGTTGTCCTTTCCTGAGCAAGAACGCGGCCGGTGTTGGTGTCATGTTTTACGTGCTCACAGCGTTGCGCAAACAGCTCCGGGAAACCAATCGCCTGCCTGATCCTGAACCCAACCTGGGGAGTCTGCTGGACCTGGTGGCGCTCGGTACAGTGGCCGATGTCGTACCCCTCGACCACAACAACCGGATCTTCGTGGAGCAGGGCCTGCGCCGGATACGTCAGGGTGAGGCCCGTCCCGGTATTCTGGCGCTGCTGGAAGTCGCGGGCCGTGATCACACTGCGATCAGCTCAACCGATCTTGGATTCGTAGTTGGCCCCCGCCTGAATGCCGCAGGACGGCTTGATGACATGAGTATCGGTATTGCCTGCCTGCTGGCAGACAGCCCGGACGAGGCGCGTCGGCTGGCCCGGGAGCTGGATACCTTCAACCGGGAACGCCGGACCATCGAGAAGGATATGAAAGCCCAGGCACAGGATCTGCTGGCCTCCATGTCTTTGGATCTTGAGGGGCTGCCCTGGGGGCTCGCCCTGTTTGATCCTGACTGGCATCAGGGGGTCATCGGCATCCTCGCGGCCCGAATTCGAGAGCAGACCCACAGACCAACCATTGCCTTTGCCCCGGACGACAATGGCAAAGACATTAAGGGCTCTGCCCGTTCTATTCCGGGACTTCATATTCGGGATGTACTTGCCGTGGTCGATTCCCGCTATCCCGGGATCATGAAAAAATTTGGCGGTCATGCCATGGCCGCGGGCATGACCCTCGATAAAGATGATCTGGATGCCTTTTCTGAGGCCTTCGATCGCGCCGTTCGAGACACTCTTTCGGCCGAAGATCTGGAAGCAGCGATCACAACCGATGGGCCTCTCGGGCCAAACGAACTGTCCCTGGACACCGCGGCGCTGCTCAAGCGGGCTGGCCCTTGGGGTCAACATTTCCCGGAGCCGCTGTTCGACGGCGAATTCCGGGTGGTCAGCCAGCGTGTTGTTGGGGAGAACCACCTGAAATTGGTGCTGCAACCTGTCGAAGGCGGCGGGATTATCGATGGCATTGCCTTCAACACCGGCCCGGAAGTGCCCGACTATACCCGCACCGGAGCCAGGGTGGTTTACAAGCCGGATGCCAATACCTTCCGTGGGCGAACCAATCTGCAGCTACTTGTGGATTACCTCGAGCCGCTTGCCTGATTCGCGGAAACCCGCAGGCTGATTTACAAACCGATTTCCGGTAGAATCCCGCCTCTGTTTTTACTCTCCATTTTCTAGAGCGAGTAAGGGTTTCATGGAAATTAATCCCATTGTGACGAAGATTAAAGAGCTTCGTGAGCGCACTGAAGCGCTCAGGGGGTATCTTTGACTACGATCAGCGTAGTGAGCGACTGATCGAAGTTGAGCGCGAACTGGAGCAGCCAAGTGTCTGGGACGACCCGGATCGGGCTCAGGCTCTGGGCAAAGAGCGCGCGGATCTTGAACTGATCGTCAAGACCATCGATAACCTCACCTCCGGCCTTGAAGACGCCGAGGGCCTGCTGGATATTGCCGCAGAAGAAGAGGATGAGGGCACCGTCGCCGAGATCGAGTCTGATCTGGAAAGTCTTGATAAAGAGCTTGAGAAGCTCGAATTTCGCCGCATGTTCTCCGGCGAAATGGACGCCAACAACGCCTACCTCGATATTCAAGCCGGCTCTGGCGGTACCGAAGCCCAGGACTGGGCCAACATGCTCCTGCGGATGTACCTTCGCTGGGCCGAGCGTCGCGGCTTCAAGGCCGAGATTGTCGAGCTGATGGAAGGTGACGTGGCCGGCATCAAGAGTGCCACCATTCACATCCAGGGCGACTACGCCTATGGCTGGCTGCGTACCGAAACCGGCGTTCACCGGCTGGTGCGTAAGTCTCCGTTCGATTCCGGCAACCGTCGGCATACGTCTTTTTCTTCGGTGTTTGTGTCACCGGAAGTGGATGACAGCTTCGAAATTGAAATTAATCCGGCGGATCTTCGGGTGGATGTTTACCGTGCCTCCGGCGCTGGTGGTCAGCACGTTAACCGGACCGAGTCGGCGGTTCGTCTGACTCACAATCCCACTGGCATTGTCGTGGCCTGTCAGGCTGGTCGAAGCCAACACCAGAACAAGGACCAGGCCATGAAACAGCTCAAGGCGAAGCTGTTTGAGCGTGAGATGCAGGAGCGCAACGCCGAGAAACAGAAAGCCGAGGACGCCAAGGCCGATATCGGTTGGGGCAGCCAGATCCGCTCCTACGTTCTGGACGACAGCCGTATCAAGGACCTGCGCACCAAGGTTGAAACCAGTAATACCCAGTCGGTGCTGGACGGTGACATTGACAAGTTCATCGAAGCCAGCCTGAAGATGGCGCTGTAACCAGCGCCTTTGCCACGCTAACCCGGACAACCCGATTCCTAGTGAGCCAAAATGACTGATCAAACTCAGAATGCCGCACAGCATGAGGACAACAAGCTGATTGCCGAGCGCCGCGCCAAACTGTCAGAGATGCGCGACCGGGGCAACGCGTTCCCGAACGACTTCCGTCGTGACGCCACCGCCGCCGAACTGCAGGCGAAATACGGTGATAAAAGCAAGGAAGAGCTGGAGTCCCTCGGTATCAAGGTGGCCATTGCCGGTCGCATGATGCTCGATCGCAAGGCTTTCAAGGTGGTTCAGGACATGACCGGCCGGATCCAGATCTATGCGTCCAAGGATGTCCAGAAAGACACCAAGCACTGGGATCTGGGGGACATCGTAGGTGTGCGTGGCACTCTGTCCAAGTCGGGTAAGGGCGACCTCTACGTGACCATGGATGAGTACGTGCTGCTTACCAAGTCCCTGCGCCCGCTCCCCGAAAAGCACAAGGGCCTGACCGATACGGAAGCCCGCTACCGCCATCGCTATGTCGACCTGATGGTCAACGAGGACAGCCGTCGGGTGTTCTATGCGCGCTCGAAGATCATCAGCGCCATGCGTCAGTACTTCACCGACCGGGACTTCATGGAAGTTGAAACCCCGATGCTGCAGGTGATCCCGGGAGGTGCCACCGCGCGCCCCTTCGTGACCCATCACAATGCCTTGGGTATCGACATGTACCTGCGCATTGCGCCGGAGCTGTTCCTGAAGCGTCTGGTGGTTGGCGGCTTTGAGCGAGTGTTCGAGATCAACCGGAACTTCCGCAATGAGGGGCTTTCCACCCGTCATAATCCGGAATTCACCATGGTCGAGTTCTACCAGGCCTATGCCGACTATAACGACCTGATGGACCTCACCGAGGATATGCTGCGCTCCATCACCCAGAAAGTGCAGGGCACGACCACAGTTGTGAACACCCGCACCCTGGCGGATGGCAGCGAAGAAACCATCGAGTACGATTTCGGCACAACCTTCGAGCGCCTGACCGTGGTTGATGCCATCCTGCGCTACAACCCGGATATCAAGCCTGAACAGCTGGCGGACGATGTCAGTGCCCGCCAGGTGGCGAAAGACCTTGGTATTCATCTCAAGGATGGTTGGGGGCTGGGCAAAGTCCAGATCGAGATCTTTGAGGCGACGGCCGAGCATCGCCTGATGCAGCCGACGTTTATCACCGAGTACCCGAAAGAAGTTTCGCCCCTGGCCCGCTGCAAAGACAGCAACCCGTTCGTCACCGAACGCTTCGAGTTCTTCGTTGGCGGCCGCGAAATCGCCAACGGCTTCTCTGAGCTGAATGACGCAGAAGACCAGGCCGAGCGCTTCCAGGCCCAGGTAGCCGAGAAAGACGCCGGTGACGACGAAGCGATGTTCTACGATGAAGACTACGTGATGGCCCTGGAATACGGCCTGCCGCCCACCGCCGGTGAAGGCATTGGTATTGACCGCCTGGCCATGTTGCTGACCAACTCGGCGTCAATTCGCGACGTCATCCTGTTCCCGGCCATGCGTCCCGAGCACAAGGCCGACAGCCGTAAAGACGAGGACTGATCCATGAGCCCGGTTGAGGTACTGGCCAGCCAGCTCAGGCCCGACCGGGGCTGGAAAGAGCATCTCTCGGAAGAATTTCGCCAGTCCTACATGCAGGGCCTGGCGGAATTCCTCGCTGGCGAGGAACAGGCCGGCAAAGTCCTGTTCCCTGCCAGCCAACACTGCTTCAACGCCCTAAACAGTACGCCGTTGGATAACGTAAGGGTGGTCATTCTAGGGCAGGATCCCTACCACGGCCCCGGCCAGGCCCATGGCCTGTGTTTCTCCGTGCGCCCGAACGTGGCAATCCCGCCTTCACTGGTGAACATCTTCAAAGAAATCCAGGACGACCTGGGCATCGTTCCCCCGGACCACGGCTGCCTGCAACCCTGGGCCGAGCAGGGCGTGTTGCTGCTCAACAGCGTTCTGACCGTCGTTCAGGGCCAGGCCGGCGCCCACCAGGGCAAAGGCTGGGAAACCTTCACCGACAAGGTCATCGAAACCATCAACCGCGAACGGGAAGGCGTGGTATTTTTGCTCTGGGGCAGTTACGCCAAAAAGAAAGGCCAGCACATCGACCGCACCAAACATTTGGTCCTCGATGGCCCCCATCCCTCGCCACTAAGCGCTTACCGGGGTTTCTTCGGTTGCAAGCACTTTTCAAAGGCGAACGACTGGTTGCAACAGCATGGAAGGCCCACTGTTGATTGGGCGTTGCCAAGCAAATCTGAGTTGATCGAGAGATACAAGAAGAGCTGAGAGGGCAGGTCAGGAGCGCCTTTCCAATTTTTATCGGTGTGAGGGTGGCAGTTTTTTCCCGACAGGAAAAGCTGTCTGAGCGAAGCGAGTTCTTTTCCCGAGGGAAAAAACTGCCACCCCCGCGCCAGCCCCCAAAAACGAGGGGGCCAAGGGACTGCGGCAGGTATTACTGAAGCAGCGCCATAGCCGCTTCCATCTGGGCGTTCAGATCCTCTTCCTCGCTCATGTCGATATTCGGATCCAACCCAAGACGGTCAAAGGCCGAAATCTTCGTCCAGTCCATTTCATTCCAGGGATGCTCTGAACCCGCCACCAGCTGCAGATTGGCAACCATCACCAGATCCGCATAGTCAGGCGCCGGCACCTCACGGTTGAAGTTGGAGTATTCGAGGGGAACGTTCTGAAGCTCCTTCGGGAAATCCCATTTCTTGAGGATGGTCGCGCCGATCTTAGGATGAAGCTCATCAACCACATTGTCCAGCATGATGCTGCTGATCTGGATATCCTGGTCTTCCACATAGCGCAGGATCGGCAGCACACCGATCAGATGCACCAGGCCTGCGAGAGTAGCCTGGTCCGGCTTGAGTTTGGTGTAGTGTTGGGCCAGAACGTGGCAGACACCGGCCACTTCGGTACTGGTCTGCCAGGTGGCACGCATGCGCTTGTCGATCATGTCGGAAGTGGCCTGGAACATCTGCTCCATCGCCAGGCCCATGGCCAGGTTGCTGGTGTAGGCCATGCCCAGGCGGCTGACCGCCATGTTCAGGTTCTCAATGGCGCGACTACCGCGAAACAGTGGGCTGTTGGTCACCCGGATGATACGCGCGGACAGAGCTGTGTCATTGCTGATGACCTTTACCAGGTCGGCAATTGAAGAATCCTCGGATTGCGCAATATCTCTGACCTGAAGCGCTACCTCCGGAAGAGTTGGGAGTACCAGCTTGTCATTTTCGATGGCTGCGTTGAGATCGGCTTTGATGGTTTCAACAATATTCGACATGGTCAGTAAAGGTCCGCTTAAAGATTCGGAAGAGTGGCCAGAGTGCCTGACCCACCATCCGAACAATCAAATATGTGAGCTACTGCATAGCAAAATAGCAAATTCTGGCGCGTTTGCCTGTCAACTTATGTATCTGATTGTGGGCTTTTTTCCCTTTCGGGCACTGAGTAGGGCAGTGGCATTGGGGCCAGCACCGCCTCCGGCAGGCCGTCCGGATGCAGGGTATTTTCGGCTGCATCGTGACGTACAACAGCGAGCAGCTCTATGCTGCTGTCGCGGTATTTTACCGAGTTCACCACTTCTCCCACTGACCGTTCGCCAGCAAGGAGGGCGCTTCCGGGGGCGGGCAGCTCTTCCGCACGTTCAAGACGGAACCGGAACAGGCTTTTTTTCAATTGCCCGAGGAAATGCATCCGGGCAATCACTTCCTGACCCGTATAGCAACCTTTCTTGAAATGCACGCCGTCCACATGCTGCCAGTTCAGCATCTGTGGCACGAAGGACTCCTGTGTGGCGGCCGTGAGAGAGGCCACACCCGCAGCAATCTCGGATGCCTGCCAGTCAGTGACGGACATCTGGTCGCCGGCAGGAAGCGCCGGTTCACTCTCTTCAGTCTGCCAGAACTCGAAGCGGGCTGTGCCCTCAGCTGTTGGTTGTGTCTTCACCAGTATGCCGTCCCTGACTGGGCTCGAGTCGCCAGGCTCCTTGAGTTCGTCCAGAGCATCACCTCCGAGGCTTTCAGCCAATTCGCTGCCAAGAATGCCGATAATTCTGGACTCCTGGACCTCCTCCATGGTAGTCCCACGAAACAGCATCAGGTATTTGCGCAAGTGGCTGATGATGTTGTCGGCGAGCTCCGAAGGGAAATCCATCAGGATATCGTCGCCTGCCCGGACCATGCGGGTAAGGCAGTAGGCACGTCCCTTGGGAGTCGCAGCGGCGGCTCTTGGGGAGCGGTCCGGGGTTACTTCATCCAGGTTCTGGCTGAACTGGCCCTGAAGAAACTTATCGGTGCCGGGGCCGCTGATGCGCACAACCACCTGGTCGTCAAGGACCGCCCAGCCGTTGTTGGGCAGGGGATAGTCTGCAACGGCTGATACAGGGGAGTCTGTGTCGGTCATGGCGTGCTCCAGATCGGTGAATCAGGTGGATGGTCGCTCGGATCGGCCCAGTCTGAGCCACACCCTGAAGCGACGGAAATCGTCTGCCGAAACGTTACCCGGTCTGCCGGGTGACGGTGCCAGCAGTATCGTGGTGTAAGACTGGAATCTGGTGCCGTTCGGGCGCAGTTTCAAGAGCGCCAGCCCGGACCAGATCCGACTGGCCGCCAGCGGAAGCACCTCGACCTGCTGGTTGTCTCCGGTTTTGGCGTACATCTTTCCGTGTTCAATCAGGAGGCCATGCACAGAACTGTCGCCCAGCAGTAATCCGTTGGACCGATACTGCAAGGTGGCACCGACCAGTGCAACCGGTGCTCCAACAAGAAACCAGGTTTTGCCGGCTAGCGCCGCGATAAGCAGGAAGGCCAGTAGCAGCAGCCAGGGCAGCACTGCGAGGACGCCAACCGACAGGGAGGGGGTGAGCGTCAGCTCAATCCGGCTGGACACGTTTGAGGATGATGTCGACCATGCGTTGAAGATCCGGATCTGCCGGGCGGCTGCGTTGCATAAACCACTCGAACATGTCGTTGTCCTCGCGGGTGAGCAATTTCTTGTAGCGGGCCTGGTCGTCGGCGGCCAGATCGCGGTAGGCCTCTTCCATGAATGGAATCAGGAGGTTGTCGAGCTCGAGCATGCCGCGACGGCTGTGCCACCACAGGCGGTTGAATTCTGCTTTTTCGGACGATGCAGATGTCTCTGACATAGTGTTTACCATTGAATCGTTTTAGAGAGTCGGTGTTCGTTCAGGGCGCAAGCGTTCGGTAAGTCGTGGGAACCAGTACGGTATCACGGACCTCATTGAGCAGTCCCGGATAATCCAGCGTGTAGTGCAGTCCGCGGCTTTCTCTACGCTGAAGTGCCGAACAGATGATCAGGTCGGAAACGGTGACCAGATTTCTAAGTTCCAGCAGGTCATTGGTGACACGGTAATTGCTGTAAAACTCGCCAATTTCCGCGGACAGCAGGTCCACCCTGTGCTTGGCCCGCTGGAGCCGCTTGGTGGTCCGCACAATGCCCACGTAGTCCCACATGAAGTGCCGCAGCTCGTCCCAGTTGTGGGAGATAACAACGTCTTCATCGGAATCCCGGACCTGGCTTTCGTCCCAGTCTGGTGCTTCCGGCGGTGGCGGAATGTCCGCTTCCCGGCGGGTAATATCCGCTGCGGCGGCGCGACCGTACACCAGGCATTCCAGCAGAGAGTTGCTGGCCATGCGGTTGGCACCGTGCAGTCCTGTGAAGGCAGCTTCGCCCACCACGTAGAGCTGGTTGACATCGGTTCTGGCGCGCTCGTCGCTCATTATACCGCCGCAGGTATAGTGAGCGGCCGGCACTACAGGAATGGGCTCACTGGTGATATCGATGCCAAAGCCCAGGCATTTCTCGTAGATGGTCGGGAAGTGGTGTTTTATGAAGTCCGCGGGCTTGTGGCTGATGTCCAGGTAAAGATGATCCGCGCCCAGCCGCTTCATTTCATGGTCAATGGCCCGGGCAACGATATCCCTGGGCGCCAGCTCGCCGCGCTCATCAAAGCGGTCCATGAACCGGGTGCCATCAGGCAGTTTCAGAAGGCCGCCTTCACCACGCACTGCCTCCGTGATCAGAAAGGATTTGGCGTGGGGATGATAAAGGCACGTAGGGTGGAACTGGTTGAACTCCATGTTCGCTACCCGGCAGCCGGCCCGCCATGCCATGGCGATACCGTCCCCCGAGGCGCCGTCCGGGTTGGTTGTGTAGCGGTAGGCCTTGGACGCGCCGCCAGTGGCTATCACCGTGAATCGTGCCCGGAACAGTTCCACGTGGTTGTCTTCAAGATTCAGTATGTAGGCGCCGACACATCGGTTTCCCGGCAGGGACAGTTTGCGATTGGTGATCAGGTCCACCGCGACCCGACCGGACATGAGTGCGATGTTTGGGCGTGCCTCTGCCTGGGACGTCAGGGTCGTTGAAACCGCATGGCCGGTGGCATCGGCTGCGTGAATGATGCGCCGGTGGCTGTGCCCGCCTTCACGAGTCAAGTGGTAATGGGCGTCCTGATCCCGGGTAAAATCCACACCGGAATCAATCAGCCAGTTGATGCTTTCCTTGCCATGTTCGACGGTGAAGCGCACGGCATCCTCATGGCAAAGGCCGGCGCCGGCGTTCAGGGTGTCAGTAATGTGGTTTTCGGTGGAATCCTGATCATCCAGAACCGCGGCGATCCCGCCTTGCGCCCAGAGAGTGGCGCCGCTGCTGATCTGCGCCTTGCTCACCACGCAGACCTTCAGATGCTCCGGAAGGTTGAGGGCGACGGTGAGGCCGGCAGCACCACTGCCGATAATTAGAACATCGTATTCGAAGGACTGTGGCATCGGGTCGTTATCGCAGGCCATAATGTGGACGTGTATTGAACTAAACTTTACGCTTGCTGTCTATTTGGCCTGACAGGGTGAGCCGCCTGACAGGTGGCCGAGCCCGTTTCATAAACGGACGCCGGATAGCATCAATGACGCAGCGAAACTTGGTACAGGCCGGACAGCTGGCCATCAAATCAGGGAACCCCGGCAACCAGTCCATGACTCCTGATACAGATAAACAACAGGGCGAACAATCGGACAGCCAGACAGATCTGCAGTTGGTCCGCAAGGTCCGCAATGGTGACCGCGCCGCGTTCGATCTTCTGGTGGTCAAGTACCAGACCAGGGTCGCATCTATCATCAGTCGGTACGTCTACGACAGCCAGGAAGTCATGGATCTGACCCAGGAGACCTTCGTGAAGGCATTCAGGGCGATCGAACGTTTCCGGGGCGACAGCGCCTTCTATACATGGCTGTACCGGATCGCCGTGAACACCGCAAAGAACTACCTGGAGTCCCGGGGGCGTCGCCCGCAGGGCAGTGCTGACTCGGCGGAGGCGGAGAATTTTGATGATGGCTCCCGACTCCGGGATACCGCATCGCCGGAACGACTTCTGCAACGGGAACAGCTCCAGAAAGAACTGAACCGGGCTATCGCCCAGCTTCCTGAAGAGCTCCGTTCTGCCTTTCTGCTCAGGGAATACGATGGCCTGAGCTATGAGGATATTGCAGGGATCCTGGAGTGCCCGATCGGCACCGTCCGTTCACGAATATTCAGAGCCCGGGATGCAGTTGATAAGCATCTTGGACCTTTACTCAATCACTCCGTGACGTAATTGAGGTTGCATCCCATGGATGATCGTCTCAGAGAAACACTGTCCGCCATGATGGACGACGAAGCTGACGAACTTTCTGTTCGTCGCCTGCTTTCACACGACAGCCAGGACGAGGTTCGGGCGCAGTGGCAGCGTTGGCAGGACGTCCGGGACCTTATGCATGATGGCCACTCGCCGGCCCATGGTATGGACGTCAGTGTTGCCGTCCGTGAATTGCTTGATGGCCGCGGCTCCGCAACAGCCCGGCCCGATCCCGCTGTCCAGGAAAATAAGGCTGGCCGATGGCACTGGCCGGCGGCCGCGATGGTTGCCATGGCGCTTCTGGTTGGATTTGGCGCCGGCGCCGGCTGGGATTCGTCCGGTGCGGGTCCGGTTCAACCTGTAACCGCCGCCGCGCCGGAAACGCCTGTTCAGGATCAGCCGGTCAGGGAAATAGCCCTGCAGGGTCTTGACGAAGAGCAGTGGGAATTCATGAGTCGCTACCTGCTGGAACATGCGCAGCACAATAGCGTTGGTGCTGGGCGGGGCGCCGTCGGCTATGCCCGACTGGTCAGCGCCAACGGTGCCGGTTACTGAACCCCGGAGCAAGTGTGATAATGCCTCAAGCCCTCATCAATGTTCTCCGATGCCGTGCGCTGTCAGTGCTCGTGGGTCTTCTGCTTGCCCTTGCCGGAGCGCTTCCTGCTGCTGCGGACGAGGATGAGGCAGCGACCTGGCTCGAAAGGCTCGGGCCGGCGCTGAATATGACCTCCTATCGGGGTGTGTTCGTTTACGCCCGAGGAGAGAACGTGCACTCCATGCAGATTGCGCATCGGTACAATAACGGTGTTGTTGAAGAGCGCCTGGTGCTGCAGGACGGCGGCAGCGGCGAAATCGTGCGCAAGGGCATGAACGTGGTCTGCGTGCTTCCTGAAACAGGCCGTGTGAAGCTCGATCAGGTCATTCCCTCAGGGCCGTTCGCGGAAGCATTCACCAGTCAGTTGATGCCGGTTAGTCGCTGGTATCGGGCAGAAATGAAAGGTGAGGATCGGGTTGCGGGATATGAGGTGGTTTCTGTATCGCTGAGCTCGAAAGATCCCTACCGTTACAGCCATCGACTTTGGCTGGAGAAATCCACCGGGCTTTTGGTAAAGAGTCATGTCCGCAACGCTGAGGGCGAGGTGCTTGAGCAGTTCCAGTTCACCAGTCTGCACATAGGTGAGGACATCCCCGACAGCGAATTTAAAATCCGCACCCAGGGTCGGGAAATTTCCCGAACGCTCGACGAGCCCACTCCCACGGCATCTGTAGTTCAGCGCATGAACGGCTGGCAGCTTGGCTGGCGTCCGGAGGGGTTCGTACCCGCCGCGGCGCCCCGCTCCGGCAAGGGCCAGGCGGTTGCCTTCTCTGATGGTCTGGCAGCTTTCTCGGTGTTCGTTGAACCGGCTGGTCCGGTAACCATGCCGACGGGGGCCTCCAAGATTGGTGCTACGACGGTTTACATGCACCAAGTAAACGAGGGAGATAACGCCTTTCTGATCACCGTTGTGGGGGAGCTGCCTCCGCAAACAGCCCGTCAGGTTGCAGAGTCGGTCCGTATTGAAGACTCCCTGGCCTTGGGGGCGGGTGAATCGTGATTACCGAAACCGGAAAGGTTGTCGCGCTCAAGGGCGACCGGGTCTGGGTCCAGACGATTCGAACCAGTGCCTGTCAGAGTTGCGCGGCCCGCAGTGGCTGCGGCCAGAAGGTACTCGCGGCGGCGTCTGGTGGCCGCGCCAACCAGATTCTGGTGACGAACTCGATCAATGCCGGGGTCGGGGATGAAGTCACCATCGGTATTGACGAGCAGGCGTTGCTGGGCGCTTCTCTTCTGGTCTACGCCTTACCGCTGATCCTGATGGTGGTTGCAAGTGTCCTCGGCCACCATCTGTCCGGCGGGCACGATGGTGCGGCAATGCTGTCTGCTGTCGCTGGCCTGGTCCTGGGGTTTTTCACAGGGCGAAAACTGCAAAGCGCCGGCGGCAGCGATTATGAGCCCCGTCTGGTCCGGGTAAACCGGGTTGCCTCTGAAAACTGTCTCTAAACCCTACGGTTTTGTAAGTTGAAAATCGATGGGGCGAACCCAAAACTACGCCTAGGTGTAAGAACAACAGGGGGTACAACATGTCGAGTGCAACAGCAGTTGCCCAGCCGTCACGTAATTTCATACCCGGAAGGATGCCGGCCGCTTTGCTGGTTTTGCTGTCGGCCATGGTGTTGGCAGTCTGGAGTCAGGCGAGTTCAGCACGAAGTCTGCCCGATTTTACCGAGCTGGTTAAAGACAACGCCGGTGCGGTGGTGAACATCAGTACAACCACCGAGCCCACGCGTCGCAATTCCGGCTCTCCCGGAATGCCGTTTGATGAGCGTCAGCTCGAGCAGCTTCCCGAGTTTTTCCAGGATTTCTTCCGCGGCCCCCAGTCTCCGTTTGGTGGCGGACCGGGTAACTCTCAGCCCAGCCGCTCCATGGGCTCCGGCTTTATCGTATCCTCTGACGGCTATGTGCTGACCAACAATCACGTCGTTGAAGGTGCTGATGAGATCATCGTCCGTCTGAACGACCGGCGCGAGCTGCCTGCGACACTGGTTGGCACTGATCCCCGTTCCGACATGGCCGTACTGAAGATTGAAAACGGGGACGACCTGCCAGTCGTGAAGGTAGGCCAGTCCCGGGATCTGAAAGTCGGTGAATGGGTCTTTGCGATTGGCTCGCCGTTCGGATTCGATTATACGGTGACTGCTGGAATCGTCAGCGCCCTGGGTCGCTCGCTGCCATCGGAAAACTACGTGCCTTTCATTCAGACTGATGTGGCAATCAACCCGGGCAATTCAGGCGGGCCCCTGTTTAATCTGGACGGTGAGGTCGTGGGTATAAACTCCCAGATCTACACCCGTTCTGGCGGTTTCATGGGGGTCTCGTTTGCCATCCCCATCGACGATGCCATGAATGTGTTCCGCCAATTGCGTGACAAGGGTTCGGTCTCCCGCGGTTGGCTAGGGGTATTGATCCAGGAAGTGAACCGGGATCTGGCCGAATCCTTTGGCCTCAAGCGGCCCCGCGGAGCACTGGTTGCCGAAGTGATGGCGGACTCGCCGGCGCAGAAAGCGGGTCTGCAGGCGGGGGATATCGTCCTCAGCTATGACGGCGATGAGGTGCAGCTTTCCTCTGACTTGCCGCCCATGGTCGGTCGCACGCCGGTCGGTGAAACCTCTGAGCTGAGGGTGCTTCGTGGGGGCGAGGAGATGGCGCTTCAGGTCGAAATTGGCCGCCTTCCCGAGGAGGGAAGTCAGCAAGCTGCTGCGCCTTCCGGTGACAGTGGTGGCCCTGCCTCTGCTCCCCTGGGCATGTTGGTCGAGCCGCTGCCAGCAGACATGGCCGAGTCCATGGGCGTTGAAGGCGGTGTTGTGGTGAATAATGTTGCCCGGGGTGCGGCCTCCGAAGCCGGCATTCGGGCGGGGGATGTGATTACCGAAATTAACCGCCAGAAAGTGACTTCGGTACAGGAATTCCGCAAGGCTGTGCGGTCGCTGCCTGAAGGCAAGGCAGTATCAGTCCGGGTGGTTCGCCAGGGCCGGGCACTGTATCTGGTGATGAAGCCCTGATACCCGTCTGCTGAGCTGAATCATCGGATAACAAAAGCCCCTGCGGGTGTCGGAAACGACACCCGCAGGGGCTTTTGTTATACTTGACGGTTCAATAAAAATGAGTGGCCATGGAACGGACCAACCACATGATGAACAGACAGGAACTCTCTCTCCGTAAGTTACTGGAATTTCGCAACGCCTGGGTCGCCTGGCTGATTTTTGCCGTTGCCATTGCCGTCACCCTATTGCTTTGGCAGGTGTCCATCCGGCTCGTTGAAGACCGTACGGAAGCCAGTTTCCGCACCCAGTCGCTGCAATTAAAATCCGCCATTGAAGAGCGCTTGCTGAACTATGAGCAGGTGCTGGCCGGCAGCGCAGGTCTGTTTGCGGTGGCCGGAGACGTTTCCCGTGACCAATGGCGTGAATACGTCGAAAAGGTGGATATCAACCGATACTACCCGGGCATTCAGGGTATTGGCTATGTTCGCCGGATTGGTGTCCGCCAGATGGCCGATCATATTGCCTCTGTCCGTGCGGAAGGGGTGCATAAATATCTGGTGAACCCGCTGGGCAGCGGGCCCTATTACTACCCCATGGTTTACCTGGAGCCGGGTACGGAACGTAACCGTCGGGCCCTTGGCTACGATGCCTTCAGCGATCCCATTCATCGCCAGGCCATGGAGCGGGCCCGGGATGATGCCATCCCCACGGTGACTGCCAAGGTGGTGCTGGTTCAGGAAGAACTTGGTGAGGACCAGGCCAGCTTTCTGATGTATTACCCCGTCTACCAGGGTGGGGAGGTGCCCGAGATCCGGGCTGAGCGTCGTATGATGCTGGCGGGCTATGTGTTTAGCGCCTTCCGGATGAACAACCTTATCGACGGCATCGTCGGCTTGATCTCGCCGTTTCTTGATGTCCGGATCTACGACGCCGGAGTGGTTGAGCGTCAGAACCTCATGTACGGCTCCAATCTGGGGTCCCTCGATAATGAATTCAGTTTTCAGATGAGCCAGACCATCAGCCATGGTGGTCGCGACTGGCTGTTGCAGACCCGTTCCACGCCCGCCTTTGATTTCCTGGCCTCGGACCCCCGGCCTCCGATTGTTCTCGGTAGCGGTCTGGTGATCAGTGCCCTGTTGTTCCTCTTCGTGTTGGCTTTGATCCGGTCACGCCTGATGGCGCAGATCAGTGCCGGCCGCTACCGGGCCATTACCGAGGGTGCAGCTAATGTCACCCTGGTCATGGACCGCGCCGGACAGCCTCTTTACGCTAGCCCGTCCAGCCTTGATATTCTTGGCTTTGAGCCGGATCAGGTTCAGGCCCTGAAGTTTGAAGAACTGGTTCATGGTGATGACTGGCCTCAGCTGCAGAGAGGCTTTGACGATTCCGTGCAGTCGCCGGGCAAACAGATGCCGGTTATCCGGGTTCGTATTCGCGATGCCGAGGGGCAGTGGCGGGATATGGAGGGCACCTTTACCGCCATGTTGTCGGTGCCCGGCGTTAATGGGGTTGTGCTTAGCCTGCGGGATCTGACCCAGCTCAAGGCGGCCCAGTCCGAACTGCACCGGTTGGCATTCTACGATCCGCTCACAGGACTGGCGAACCGGCAACTGTTCCGGGATCGATTGAATCATGTGGTCAGCTGCAGCCGCCGGAGTGGCGAGCCGGCCGCCCTCATGTTCCTGGACCTGGATGGGTTCAAGCGGATCAACGATACCCTGGGTCATGATTCCGGGGATGAGCTCCTGCGTCAGGTCGCTCAATGGCTGGTGGGCTGCGTTCGTGAGGAGGATTCAGTTGCACGGCTTGGCGGCGATGAATTTGTGGTTTTGTTGTCTCGGATCAGTGACTCCGATGCCGCCAGTAAGGTCGCAGAAACCATCCTGCGTAGCCTGTGCCAGCGAATCCGGTTGAACGATCATGAAGTCGGTATCACGGTCAGTATTGGTATTACCATGATCCCGCACGACAGCGAAGATGCCGGGACCCTGATGAAGTACGCTGATCTGGCCATGTATCGTGCCAAGGAACTGGGCCGGAACACGTTCCAGTTCTTTACCCCGGCCATGAACATCAAGGCTGCAAGGCGGCTTCTACAGCAGGAGGAGTTGGCCACGGCCCTGGACGGAGATCGCTTTGTCCTGCATTACCAGCCGAAGATTGATCTGGCCAGTGAGCGGGTCATCGGGGTTGAGGCGTTCCTGCGTTGGCATCATCCGGAGAAAGGACTGGTTTCCGCCCAGCAGTTCATCGGTCTGGCCGAGGAAACTGGCCTGATCGTGCGCCTTGGCGAATGGGCCCTGAGGCAGGCCTGTATTCAGGTGCAGGCGCTGGAAAGGGCCGGTTTTGAGTCGCTGAAAATGGCGGTGAATCTGTCTGTTCGCCAGCTGACCGATTCAGGCTTCCTGGATATGATTCGCCAGGTGATCACCGAGACGGGCGTCTCGCCCGAGCGCCTGGAGCTGGAAATGCCGGCGGAACTGCTCAATGAAGACCCGCGAATGCTTCGTGAGTTGTTGGTGTCACTTCACGATCTAGGGGTCTGCCTGATTCTTGATGATTTTGGTACCGGTTCCTGTTCGCTGGTCTCGTTGCAACAGTTGCCGTTGGATGTGATCAAGATAGATCATCGGTTCATTCGTGATATTCCTTACAATGTCAGTGCCACGGATGTCGCATCCGCGGTAATTGCCCTGGCTCGCAAGCTCCATCTCACTGTGGTCGCGGAGGGTGTGGAAACCCCACAGCAGCTGAGCTTCCTGAAAACCCACGGCTGTGCCCAGTGCCAGGGCAACCTGTTCAGCTATCCGCTGGACGAGGATGCGCTCATTGGTTTCCTTATACGGCAGTACGAAAGGCCGCTGATTTCCTGATCATGGCAATGGCGGCCGGTAACCGGTAAAATCACGCCGTTCCCGGATCCGGGTAGCGGCCCCTCCGGGCTCAATCCTTCGTCTTAACTGAGTATTCATTGTCTGTGACTGAACTGAGCCGAATCCGTAACTTTTCCATTATCGCCCACATCGACCATGGTAAATCCACGCTGGCAGACCGTTTTATCCAGGTTTGCGGCGGCCTGACCGACCGTGAAATGGCCGAGCAGGTCCTGGACTCCATGGATCTCGAGCGTGAGCGAGGGATTACTATCAAGGCCCAGAGTGTCACGCTGAATTACACGGCCCGTGACGGGCAGGAATACAAACTGAACTTTATCGATACCCCGGGCCACGTGGATTTTTCCTACGAGGTTTCGCGGTCGCTCTATGCCTGCGAGGGGGCCTTGCTGGTGGTGGATGCCGGGCAGGGGGTCGAGGCCCAGTCCGTGGCCAACTGCTACACCGCCATTGAGCAGGGGCTGGAAGTGGTGCCGGTTCTGAACAAGATGGACCTGCCCCAGGCCGAACCGGAACGGGTAGCGGCTGAAATTGAGGACATCATCGGCATTGAAGCGTCTGATGCGGTCCGCTGTAGTGCCAAGAGTGGCCTGGGTGTTGAGGATGTGCTGGAAGATCTGATCAAGAAGATCCCGCCACCGAAGGGCGACCGCAGCGCGCCCCTGCAGGCGCTGATTATTGATTCCTGGTTCGACAATTATCTGGGCGTCGTGTCTTTGGTGAGGGTGACCGAAGGCACCCTGAAAAAGGGCGACAAGATCGTCATCAAGTCGACCGGCAGGGCCTGGAACGCCGATAAGGTCGGTATTTTCAATCCCAAACCGAAAGACACCGACATGCTGGAATCCGGCGATGTCGGCTTCGTGGTGGCCGGTATCAAGGACATTCACGGGGCTCCTGTTGGCGATACCATCGTGCACCAGAAGTTCGCCGAACAGACGCCGATGCTGCCGGGGTTCAAGAAAGTGAAGCCCCAGGTCTATGCCGGGTTGTTCCCGGTTAGCGCCGATGACTACAACGATTTCCGGGATGCCCTGGAAAAACTCACCCTGAACGATGCCTCCCTGTTTTTCGAGCCAGAGAGCTCCGATGCTCTTGGCTTCGGTTTCCGCTGCGGTTTCCTCGGCATGCTGCACATGGAAATTATCCAGGAGCGGCTGGAACGTGAATACGACATTGACCTGATCACCACGGCGCCAACGGTTATCTATGAGGTGGTTACCAAACAGGGTGAGACCCTGTCGGTAGACAACCCGTCCCGGCTTCCGGATATTGGTTCCATTGAGGAAATGCGTGAGCCGATTGTGGAAGCAAATATCCTGGTGCCCCAGGAGCATATCGGTAACGTAATAGCCCTGTGCGAGGAAAAGCGTGGCGTCCAGAAGAACATGCACTTTATGACGACCCAGGTTCAGCTCACCTATGAGCTCCCGATGGCCGAGGTGGTGATGGACTTCTTCGATCGGATCAAGTCGGCCAGCCGCGGCTTCGCCTCTCTGGATTACCACTTTACCCGATTCCAGACCGCCAATCTGGTGCGGCTGGACGTGCTGATCAATGGCGAGCGCGTTGATGCACTGGCCCTGATCGTGCACAAGGAACAGGCCAATTACAAAGGCCGACAGCTGATAGAAAAGATGAAAGAACTGATTCCGCGGCAGATGTTCGATATTGCCATTCAGGCCGCCATTGGTAACCAGGTGGTCTCGCGGGTCACAGTCAAGGCGCTTCGCAAGAACGTAACCGCCAAGTGTTACGGTGGCGATGTGAGCCGGAAGAAGAAACTGCTGCAGAAGCAGAAAGAAGGTAAAAAGCGTATGAAGCAGCTGGGTAATGTCGAGGTGCCTCAGGAAGCGTTTCTTGCCGTACTGAAAGTGGATAAATAAAAGGCCTCCTGGATGGATATCGATTTTCCCCTGGTACTGGTGGTACTGACCTTTGCAACGGGTCTGATCTGGCTGGCGGACAAGCTGTTTCTTCGTGAGCGTCGTCTTGCTGCCTACCGTGCCAGCGGTGCTGCCGGAGAAGTGGGTGACGGCTCATCCGCGGAATCTGCAGAGCCGAAAGAACCCTACCTGGTCGATCTGAGCCGATCGTTTTTCCCGGTGTTGGCGATTGTGCTGGTGTTGCGCTCCTTCCTGGTGGAGCCATTCCAGATCCCGTCAGGCTCCATGCTGCCGACACTGGAAGTCGGTGATTTCATTCTGGTGAACAAATACGCCTATGGATTCAGGCTGCCCGTTGCCGGCACCAAAGTGATTCCGGTCGGCGATCCGCAGCGCGGTGATGTGATGGTGTTTCGTTATCCGGAAGACGGGCAGACCAATTACATCAAGCGGGTGATCGGTCTGCCCGGTGATCGTATCCGCTATCGGGACAAGCAGCTGTTCATCAATGGAGAGCAGGTGGAAACCCGGTTTATCGCGCGGTTGCCGCCGATGGAGCTGCGCCGCGAAGACCTGGGTGAAGTGGAACACGACATTTTCCTGACCATGGGTCGGGTCGGCGGCAACGGTGAGGGTGAGTGGCTGGTACCCGAGGGCCATTATTTTGTCATGGGTGACAATCGCGACAACAGTAATGACAGTCGCTATTGGGGCACGGTCCCGGACGAGCTGGTGGTAGGCAAGGCATTTGCTATCTGGATGCACTGGAAATCCCTTACCAGTCTGCCATCCTTTGATCGTGTGGGCGGAATCGAGTAACTCGGACTATCTGGAGCGCAGTTATAATGAAGAAAAACAATCTTTCCGGCATGGGCCGTCAGCGCGGTGCCTCGGCATTGACCATGATGGTGATGGTGCTGTTTTTTGGTGGCCTGCTGACGCTGGTTATCAAGCTTGGCCCCGCCTATCTGGATGACATTACGATTCAGGAAGCGCTGGAAAGCCTTGATGGCACCGAAGGTCTCTCCAAGATGGGGCCGGCCCAGGTTCGCACGCTGATCAACAAACGGCTCAGTGTGAACAATGTCCGCGGATTTGATGCCAAGAATATTTCGGTCGATAAGGACGGTGATCTGGTCGTTATCAATGTTGATTACGAAGTGCGCAACAACCTGTTCAGCAATGTGGATACGGTGGTTCACTTCAAGCACGCATATGAGATGAAGGGCAAGTGAGTTCACAATCGGATCTGGATCAGTTACAGCGGCGCATCGGCTATCAGTTCAAATCGCCGGAGCGGCTTCTGCTGGCACTTACCCACCGGAGTTACGGAAATCAGAATAACGAGCGCCTCGAGTTCCTCGGTGATTCCATTGTGAACATGGTGATTGCCGAGTATCTGTTCCTGCACTTCGAGAAAGCCCGTGAAGGCCAGCTGAGCCGTCTTCGGGCCCGGATGGTAAAGGGCGTAACGCTCGCAGAGATTGGTCGCGAGTTCGAGCTCGGCAGTTACCTGCGCCTGGGCTCCGGCGAATTAAAAAGCGGCGGGTTTCGTCGGGAATCCATCCTGGCCGACGCGGTGGAGTCCATCATTGGTGCGATCTACCTGGACAGTGACTTTCACACATGCCGGGAGCAGGTCTTGCGCTGGTTCGAGCACAGGTTGGAGAAGCTTGATCTCCAGGATACCCAGAAAGATCCCAAGACCCGCTTGCAGGAATACCTTCAGTCCCGCCAGTTTCCACTGCCACGCTATGACGTTATTTCTGTGGACGGCGAGGCCCACAACCAGACATTCCATGTATCCTGTGCGCTGCCGTCATTGGACCGAAAGACCGCCGGGACCGGCAGCAGCCGCCGCGTGGCCGAGCAGCAGGCAGCCCGTAACGCCCTGAAAGAACTGGGCGTGGAGAACCAGTAATGAACGATATCACCCGTCCGGAAAACCCGGACAGCCGCTGCGGCTTTGTGGCCATCGTCGGCCGTCCGAACGTGGGTAAATCCACGCTGCTGAATCATATCCTCGGACAGAAGCTGAGCATAACCTCCCGCAAGCCGCAGACCACCCGCCACCAGGTTCTTGGTATCAAGACCGTGGGACCGGTGCAGGCGGTCTATGTGGACACACCGGGCATGCACGAAGAGGAGCCCCGGGCTATTAACCGTTACATGAACAAGGCGGCCACGTCGGCGCTGATTGATGTCGATGTGGTGGTGTTTGTGGTGGATCAGCTGGCCTGGACCACCGCGGATGAGATGGTGCTGGAGAAGCTCAGCCGCCTGAAATGCCCTGTGATCCTGGCGGTGAACAAGGTCGACAAGATCGAAAAACGGGAAAGCCTGCTACCGCATCTGGATATGCTCTCGAAAAAGCGCGAGTTTGCCGAGATCATTCCCCTTTCAGCCCTGAAAGAGACCAATCTTGAGCCTCTGGAAGAGGCGGTGGGGCGTTACCTGCCGGAGAGTATCCACTTCTACCCGGACGATCAGATCACCGACCGCAGTGAACGTTTCCTCGCCTCGGAGATCGTTCGGGAAAAGATCACCCGCCAGTTGGGAGCCGAGTTGCCTTACTCGGTTGCCGTGGAGATCGAGGAGTTCAAGCGCGAGGGCAAGACCCTGCACATATCCGCCCTGATCCTGGTCGAGCGAGAAGGTCAGAAGAAGATCATCATCGGCGAGAAGGGCGAGCGGATGCGCCGCATTGGTCAGGAAGCTCGTACGGATATGGAGCGTATGTTCGACAGCAAGATCATGCTGAGGCTCTGGGTCAAGGTGAAGCGTGGCTGGGCAGACAGCGACCGGGCCCTGAAGAGCCTGGGCATGAACGACCTCTGAGGTAGCTATGAAGGGGCCTGAGCTGCAGGAGCCCGCTTATGTCCTTCACCGCCGTCCCTGGCGGGAAACCAGCCTCATGGTGGATATTTTTTCCCTGAACCACGGACGCATGACGCTCATTGCCCGCGGGGCGAGCGGCGCCAAGAGCCCACTTAAGGCCCAGCTTCAGCCGTTTCAGCCGCTGGTTGTGGACTGGGCCGGTCGAGGCGATCTGAAAACCCTGACCCAGGTCGATGTGCGAACCGGCCCCACAATCACCCGGACAGTGTCGCTCTACAGTGGCCTCTACCTGAATGAACTGTTGCAGCGGATTCTGCCCGCTGCAGATCCCCATCCCACGCTCTTTGCAGCCTACATCGATGCGATTGGGCAGTTGTCTGACACCAGGGATGTGGAGCCGGTGCTTCGGCGGTTTGAGCTCGCCTTTGCCTCCGCCCTCGGCTATGACTTTGCCTGGGATCGTGCCACCGATACCGGACAATCCGTCGAGCCCGGCGGGGAGTATTGTTATGATCCGGAGCAGGGCATAGTGTCCGGGCTGTCGCCCGGTGTGCGCCTGCGAAATCTTCCGGGCGATGTTTTGCTTGATCTCGCCGGGGAAAATTTGCAATCGGAGCGCTGTCGGCGGCTGGCAAAACGGGTCATGCGAGTCCTGATCGATTACCTTCTCCAGGGACGCCCCCTGAACAGTCGCAGCCTTTTCACTCACCTTCGGGGAGAATCCCATGAATCCTAGAGTACTGCTTGGCGTCAATATTGATCACGTTGCCACCCTCCGTCAGGCGAGGGGTACCCGGTACCCTGATCCGGTTCAGGCAGCGCTGATGGCCGAGGAGGCCGGCGCAGACGGCATCACAATCCATCCCAGGGAAGACCGGCGTCATATTCAGGATCGGGATGTGCTGCTGCTCAAAGAGGTGCTCCAGACCAAGATGAATCTGGAAATGGCTGTTACCGATGCCATGCTGGCGTTTGCCGAGCAGGTCCGGCCGGAATGTATTTGCCTGGTGCCGGAAAAGCGTGAGGAATTGACCACTGAGGGCGGTCTGGATGTCGAGGGTCAGGAATCCCGGGTTGCCAAGGCCTGTGAGCGCCTGGCCCGGATTGGTGCCGAGGTGTCACTGTTTATTGATCCGGACCCTGTCCAGATTGATGCCGCGGTCCGCTGCGGCGCGCCGGTAGTGGAGCTGCACACCGGAGAGTATGCCGAGGCCGAAACACCTGAAGCCGAGAACGCCGCCTTCAAAACCATTGCCGATGCCGTCGCCTACGCCCGCAAAAAGGGTTTGATTGTGAATGCGGGCCATGGCCTGCATTACCACAACACCGAGCGAGTGGCGGCAATCTATGGCATCAACGAACTGAATATCGGCCACGCCATCATAGCCCGTGCGGTCTTTACCGGTCTCAAAGAGGCGGTCCGGGATATGAAAGCCATCATCGATCAGGCCCGAAGCCGGGTCTGAGACGGGGCAGCCTCAGGTCGTTTCGGCGGCCTCATGGCGTTCCCGGAACAGCTGCTGCCAATCGGTCTGGTCGCTCCAGATCTGCAGGCGCTCCATGGCCGAGAGCAGCTGGTCTTTCTGGTGCTCCAGATCCGGAGCAGAGCATTTGATGGCCGTTTCCAGATGGTTGGCTGCGGCTCTCAGTTCCGGTACGCCGCAGTAGCGGGTAGCGCCATGGAGCTTGTGAACACACTCCAGCAGCTCATCCATGTTGTCGTTGGCCCAGAGTTCCGGAATCCGCTCGCTATCCACGTGTACCTGCTCCAGCAGCATGCTGAAAAGTTCCTCGGCCAGGTCCGCCTTGCCTGCGGCCAGTTGAATGCTCTCCTCCACGCTGACGCAATCCTGCTGCATTTTGCGTGTTGAAGGCCGGAGCGCCCGACGGGTGTCGCGAACTTCCGGAACGGGAAGCCGGCCGTCGCTGCCGCTCTTCGGGCACACGTAGCCGGTGTACTCATGAATGATGTCGTTGAGCTGGCCACTGCTGATGGGTTTGGGCATGTAGCCATCGAAGCCCTGCTTCGTCAGTCGTTCCTGCTCGTCCGCCAGGGCATGGGCGGTCAGGGCAATGATCGGGGTCCAGTGATTGCCGGTATCCATCTCCCTTAGCCTGGCAGTGGTTTCTACCCCGTCCATGCCAGGCATCTGCAGGTCCATGAAGACCAGGTCGAAGGGTTTCTGTCTGGCCTTGCTCAGGGCTTCAAAGCCGCTGGAAGCTCCTTCGGCGTCCAGTTGACAGTCTTCCAGCAGGGTCATCACCAGCTTCAGGTTGGCGTCGTTATCGTCCACGGCCAGTACCCGCGGCACATCCGTGGTGGTTGCGCGGTTGGCCGAAATCTCATAGTCGGGAACCCGCCCGCTGGAATTGATGCCGTGTACCAGCAGCAGAAGCTCGTCGTAAAGGGAACCTCTGCACACCGGTTTGGTGAGATGGCCGCTGGCAAGTCCCGATAGCGGTGTGTCGTGGGTTTCGAGAGTGGGAGTCAGCAGCAACGTCCGGCAATCCCGTTCGATCTCCAGGGTACGGACAAGACCGCAGTACTGACTGGAATTGAGCAGGTGGCGGGTAATGCCCAGAATGGCAACGGCATAGCCTGCCTGGCTTTTCTGGGCCTCTTCAATGTGTTCCTGCAGTGCGCCCGGCGACGCGACCCGGTCGACCACCATGCCCCAGTCCCGTAAAAGGTGTTCCACGGCCAGACCGGTTGTTTTCTGTTGTTCCAGGTAAATGACCCGTTCCCCTCGCAGGGCATCCCTGGGCGCAATGGCTTCACCGCTGGTGGCAAGCTCCGAGGTGAGGGTGAACCAGAAGGTTGAGCCTTTGCCAAGTTCGCTTTCGAGTCCGATCTTGCCCCCCATCTCTTCTACCAGACGCTTCGAGATGGCCAGTCCAAGGCCGGTGCCACCGTATTGCCGTGCAGTGGAGGCATCGGCCTGGCTGAAGGCATTGAACAGGGATTGCTGCTGGGCCCGGGAAAGACCCACGCCGGAATCCGTGATACTCAGGCGCAGGGTTACCCTGTTGGTGTCAGTCTCTTCCTCTTCCAGGCTCGCCCGCAGGACCACCTCGCCGGTCTGGGTAAACTTGATGGCGTTGTTGACCAGGTTGGTGATCACCTGTTTGACCCGCAAGGGATCACCCATGATGTTGTCCGGCACATCGTTGTAGACCAGCGGCACCAGATCCAGGTTCTTGGCATGGGCAGCCGGCGCCAGCATCACCATGACCTCCTCGACAATATCCCGCAACTGGAAAGGCACCCGGTCCAGGATCAGCTTGCCGGCTTCGATCTTCGAGAAATCGAGGATGTCGTTGATGATGGTGAGCAGTATCTCCGACGACTTCCTGATGGTGCTCAGGTGGTCACGTTGCTGCCGCGGCAGTGGACTCTTCAGGAGCAGTTCGGTGAAACCGATGATGCCATTCAGCGGTGTGCGTATTTCGTGGGACATGTTGGCCAGGAACTCGGACTTTATCCGGCTGGCCTCCAGAGCCTCTTTTCTGGCGAAATCGAGCTCAATGTTCTGGATTTCGATGGTCTCCAGCGTTTCCCGCAGATCCTCGGTGGCCTGGTCGATGTTTTGCTGCATTTCGGCCTGTGCCTTGCTCAGCTCCTCGGCCATGGCATTGAGCCCGGACTCCAGTTGCTCGAATTCCGGTCCTGCCCCAGTGTAGACCCGAGTGTCCAGCTTGCCTTCCTTGAGTTTGGCAACGGCTTCGTTAAGCTCAAACACCGGATTGATAAACGCCCGGCTCAGCCGCAGGGCGATGACCATGCTGAGAATAACGCCGCCGAGAATCAGCAGCAGGGAGATCAGCAGGGCTTTGTACGTCTCCTTTTCGGTGCGGATATGGGACATTTCCACCACCACCCAGCCCAGAGGTTCCCGCAGATTCGACATCGACTGGCGGACATCCGGGTCGAGCATGCTCTCGATCATCAGATCCTGCAGGAAAACGGGGGTGATGAAGCGGGTGCTGTTTTCCCGGGATATTCGGGTCGCGTGCTCGGCGGTGAGTTCCCCGGACTGCACGGACTCGGAGCTTCCCGGTCCGGTATGAAGCAGGCGCGAGCCGTCACTGCCAAAGAAGGTAATGGAGCGGACGTCCTGCTCTTCCAGGAGGGCATTGGAGAGACTGCTGAGCAGGCTGCGGTTGGCGGTAAACAGGCCATACTCGGAGCCGGCGGCGAGCTGACGGGAGAGTGATTCGCCCCGATCCTTCAGCAGGCTTTCTATATTGTTAACCCAGCTGTAGGTGAAGAACAGCCCCAGCATCAGGGTGGTCAGCAGGGTGGGAACCAGCGTTACCACCAACACTTTCTTGCGAATGCCCCAACGTCGCATACCGTGATCCTGAATTATTGCTTTTGTCCGCGTCGCAGAGCGGAAAACATCCGTGTTAAGAATAGCTGATCCGGAAAGAGATAACTGTGGTATCAGTCCCGACAGTACCGGAAAATCCCGTGGCGGATATAGCCGCCGGTCATGGATATAGCGAGAAGCTGTATTGGGAGACCGGGGCGATAACGCGTATCATGCGAAGCCAAAAGTGTACCACAGGGTTATAATATGCATTTTCCCACCATTGAAGATTATGTCGGGCACACCCCTCTGGTTCGCCTGCAGCGTCTCCCCGGTGAGACGAGTAACGTGATTCTGGCCAAGCTGGAGGGCAACAACCCTGCCGGCTCGGTGAAGGATCGCCCGGCCATCAGCATGATTCAGGAAGCGGAGCGCCGGGGCGACATCAAACCGGGCGATACCCTGATCGAGGCAACCAGTGGCAACACCGGCATCGCCCTGGCCATGGCTGCTGCGATCAAGGGTTACCGTATGGTCCTGATCATGCCCGCGAACATGAGTGAAGAGCGTCGGGCTTCCATGCGGGCCTATGGTGCGGAGATCGTTACCGTTACCAGGGAACAGGGTATGGAAACGGCCCGTGACCTGGCCCTCAAGATGCAGTCGGAAGGCAAGGGTACGGTACTGGACCAGTTCAGCAATCAGGACAACCCCCTGGCGCACTACCGAACCACCGGCCCCGAAATCTGGGAGCAGACCGGCGGGCGTGTCACACATTTTGTCAGCTCCATGGGCACCACCGGTACCATCATGGGCGTGTCCCGCTACCTCAAGGAGCGCAACCCGGATATCCGCATTATCGGACTGCAGCCAAAGGAGGGCGCATCCATCCCCGGAATCCGGCGCTGGCCCGAAGCCTACCTGCCGAAAATCTACGATGCGGCCCGCGTCGACCAGGTGCTGGATGTAGGCCAGGAAGAAGCCGAGACCACCATGCGGGCCCTGGCTTCCGAGGAAGGCATTTTCTGTGGCGTATCCTCCGGCGGTTCGATTGCGGCGGCACTCAAGCTCTCGCAGCAGGTTGAAAACGCCATCATCGTGGCCATCATCTGTGACCGCGGCGACCGCTATCTTTCCACCGGTGTATTTCCTGGCGCCTGAACACGATTTTATCAAGAGACCCTACTATGAGCAGACGACGCAGGAAGGTTCTTCCTAAAGAGCCCGTGCGCTGTGAGATTGAAACGCTGAGCCATGATGGCCGGGGAATCGCCCGTCAGGATGGCAAGACCCAGTTTGTGGATGGGGCATTGCCTGGTGAAACGGTGATGGCGAAAGTAGTTTCGAGCCGAAGCAAATTCGATGAGCTGCGCACGGAAGAGGTTCTGGTAGCCGCCCCCGATCGCCAGACGCCGCCCTGTGAGTTTGCCGACCTTTGCGGTGGCTGCAGCCTCCAGCACATGAGTGGCGATGCTCAGATCGAGTTCAAGGAGAACACCCTGAGGGAGCATTTTGCCCATTTCGGGGGCATTGAGCCCGAGGAGTGGATTGAGCCACTGCGTTCGGAGGAGAGCCTCGGCTATCGTCGCAAGGCTCGCCTGGGTGTTCGTTACGTCAAGGCGAGGGAATCCGTTCTGGTCGGATTCCGGGAGAAACGTAACAGTTTCCTGACCGACATCGATCGCTGTGTGGTGCTGGATCCACGGATTGGCGATCGCATATTGCCCCTGCGCAACATGCTGCATGATCTGGAGGCCTTCAGCCGAATCGCCCAGGTGGAGGTTGCCTGTGGCGATGATGTGGCAGTAATGGTGTTCCGGAACATGGATGACCTCTCGGCCGATGATCGGGAAAAGCTCATCGCCTTTGGGCAGGCCCACGATTTGCATATTTACCTGCAGCCAAAAGGGCCCGACACCGTGCATCGGATCTGGCCCGAATCCTCTGGTCGGGATGATGAACAATTGAGCTACAGGCTGAAAGAATTCGACCTGACCATGAAATTTCATCCCATGGACTTTACCCAGGTCAATGCAGGCATTAACCGCGAGATGGTACACAGGGCCGTGGAATGGCTGGATGTTCAGCCGGGTGAGCGTGTCCTGGATCTCTTCTGTGGTCTGGGGAACTTCACGCTGCCACTGGCTCGAAGAGGAGGACAGGTTGTTGGTGTGGAAGGAGACGAGACCATGGTCGTGCGCGGTCGGGAAAACGCGGAACTAAATGGTCTGGAAAATGTCGCTTTCCACGGTGCCGATCTGCATGGGGATTTCACCGGCCAGAGCTGGGCGAAGGAGGGGTTCGACAAGATCCTGATTGATCCGCCCCGTTCCGGTGCCGAGGAAATCTGCAAGTACCTGACTGCCTTCGGCGCCCGGAAGATAGTCTATGTCTCCTGTAACCCGGCTACCCTGGCACGGGATGCAGGCGTTATGGTGCGCAACGGCTATCGCTTGGTGCGCGCGGGTGTGATGGACATGTTCCCCCACACCACCCATGTGGAATCCATCGCGTTGTTCGAGCGGGATTCCGGCTGACGATGTTGTGGGCAGTCAGGGGTGGCTGCGGAAACCATCAGGAATAACAAGACTGATATGGTAAAAGTTCGCGAAGACTACGCAATGACTGGCGATGGCCAGGTGGATATCGAGGGGTGGGTACACCAGATAGCCTCGCAGACCCACCTGGAAGACCCGGATCAGTTTCGGAAGGCCTGCGAAAAGGCGGCCGAGATTGATCTGCAGGCGTTCCGGCAGGACCGGCAGTGGGCGCCGGGCTCCAGCAGCTTCCGGATCGGCATCGAGATGGCTCAGGTGTTGGCGGAGCTGCACCTGGATCAGGCCAGCCTGGTGGCAGCGATTCTTTACCGCGCGGTGCGGGAAGAGCGTGTTCCGCTTGAGATGATACGCAAGGAGTTTGGCGACGAGGTGGCAGGCCTGATCAACGGTGTGCAGCAGATGGCGGCTATTTCGTCCATCCATCACCCGCTGAAAGGGAACGTCCTTGGCCAGAGTGAAGGCCAGTTGGACAACGTCCGCAAGATGCTCGTGACCATGATCGACGACGTCCGGGTTGCCCTGATCAAACTCGCCGAGCGGACCTGTGCCATTCGGGCGGTCAAGGATGCTCCGGAAGAAAAGCGCATGCGCGTGGCCCGGGAAGTGTTCGATATCTACGCGCCCCTGGCCCATCGTCTTGGCATCGGTCACATCAAGTGGGAGCTCGAGGACCTGTCTTTCCGCTATCTGCATAGCTCCGCCTACAAAAAGATCGCCAAACTGCTGGACGAGAAGCGTCTCGATCGTGACGGCTACATCAAGCGGGTTCTCGAAACTCTTCAGACCGAACTCAAGGCCTACAGCATTGAGGGTGAGCTGTCCGGCCGCGCCAAGCACATCTACAGCATCTGGCGGAAAATGCGTCGCAAGGGCATCGATTTTTCACAGGTCTACGATGTCCGCGCCGTGCGTATCCTGGTACCGGAAGTGCGCGACTGTTATGCGGCCCTGGGTATTGTCCACACGTTGTGGCGCCACATTCCGAACGAGTTTGACGACTACATAGCCAACCCCAAGGAAAACGGTTACCAGTCTCTGCACACGGCGGTGATCGGGCCGGAGGGCAAGGTCATGGAAGTGCAGATCCGAACCCACAAAATGCATGAGGAGGCGGAGCTGGGCGTCTGTGCCCACTGGTTGTACAAGGGGATGGACAAAGGCAACAAGTCCACGGGGTACGATGCCAAGATCAACTGGCTGCGCCAGGTTCTGGAATGGCAGGAAGAGCTGGGTGACCTTTCCGGGCTGGCCGACCACCTGAAATCCGATGTGGCTTCAGACCGGGTGTATGTCTTCACGCCCGAGGGCCATGTGGTGGATCTGCCCCAGGGGGCAACGCCGGTGGATTTCGCCTATCGGGTTCACACCGAAATTGGTCATGCCTGCCGTGGTGCGCGCGTAAACAGCCGTATTGTGCCGCTGACCTATCCGCTGAAAACCGGCGATCAAGTATTTATCCTGACCTCCAACAACCCGGCTCCCAGCCGTGACTGGCTCAACCCGAGCCTTGGTTACATCCAGACATCCCGGGCCCGGGCCAAGGTGACACATTGGTTCAAACAGCAGGATCGTGGCCGCAATATCATCGACGGCCGCGCGATCCTCGAGGACGAGTTCAAGCGCCTTTCTCTGTATGACGTGGATCTTGGTGAGCTCGCCAAGAAGGTCAATTATCACAGTGCGGAGGACATGTTTGCCGCCACGGGTGCTGGAGACCTTCGCCCCACTCATGTCGCCAATATGGCCCAGCAAATGCTGGAGCCCAAGTCCGAACAGCTGGATCTGAAACTCAGCACCCAGCGCCGCAAACCCTACGATACCGAATCCGATATCCAGATCCTGGGTGTTGGCAAACTCAAGACCCAGGTGGCGAAATGCTGTAAACCACTGCCCGGTGATGCTATCGGTGGCTATATTACGGTCGGTCGGGGCGTTACGGTACATCGTCAGGACTGCCTGACATTTCTGAACCTGAGTGAGTTCGAACCCAATCGGATCATTGAGGTGAGCTGGGGTGGACGACCGGCGGCAGTTTATCCGGTTGATATCGAGATCGAAGCCTATGACCGGTCCGGACTGCTGAGGGATATCACACAGGTGCTGTCGGCCTCCAAGAGTGACGTGCTGTCGCTCAATACCCTGAGCAACAAGGACGAGAACACGGCCACCATGACCGTGACCGTGGAGATTTCCAGCCTGGAGCAGCTGGCGCGGTTGCTGGCACAGATCCGTAACCTGCCCAATATCATTGATGTAAGGCGTAAACGCGGATGAGCTATACCATCGACGATCTGAAAACCCTCATGGCCCGGCTCCGGGATCCGGAGACCGGCTGTCCCTGGGATACCAGGCAATCCTACAAGACCATCGTGCCGCACACGCTGGAGGAAGCCTACGAAGTTGCCGATGCCATTGATCGTGAAGATTACCCGCACCTGAAAGATGAACTGGGAGATCTGCTGTTCCAGGTCATCTTTTATGCCCAGATCGGACGTGAAGACGGCCACTTCGACTTTGACGGCGTGGTCGATCATCTGGTTCAGAAACTGGTGCGTCGGCATCCCCATGTTTTTCCCGAAGGCACACTGGAAAGTCGCATTGATCCTGATAAGCGGCCGGATGAGGCCTGGATCAAGGAAAGCTGGGAGCGAATCAAGGCCGAGGAGCGGGCAATGAAGCCGGCACCGGAAGCCGGCGGTTCGGTAAGCCGGCTTGATGGCATTGCCCGGACGCTGCCCGCAATGGCTCGGGCCGAGAAGCTCCAGAAACGGGCAGCCCGGCACGGATTCGACTGGCCGGAGATCGGCCCCGTTTTCGACAAACTCCATGAGGAAATCGATGAGCTCAAGGAGGCCTGGGAAGCTGCGCAGACTGGCACCGGCGATCCCGATGCCGTTGAGGATGAGCTCGGCGATCTTCTGTTCGTCTGTGTGAACCTGGCACGGTTCATGAGAGTTAACCCTGAGCAGGCTCTCAATCGGACCAACCACAAATTCGATGCCCGCTTCCGGGCGATCGAACGTGTGCTTGAGAGCGAGGGCCGCGACATGGACGAAGAATCACTGGAGGCGCTGGACGCCGTCTGGCAGGCGGTGAAAGGCGTAGAGCGGGACTGAACAGGGCGGGCCGGTAGGTACAATCCGTTACCAATTTTCTCGTCCCCGGACCGACGGCTTCGTCTACACTTCCGAAAACGGACGCACAGTTTTCGTGCGCCGTGCGCCATCAATAAGATGCAGGAGTGAAGGCACCATGAAAATCAAAGATCTGGTCAACTACTGGGACAAGCATGCACGTGGTCGGCTTACCCGAGACGCATACTTTGCGGCGTTGTCTGACCAGCATCACAAACGCCTCGAAAAGCTCGCAGCGCTTTACCCGATGAAGTCACCTCAGGATCTGATGCGGGATCTGATTTCTGCAGCACTGGACGAGATGGAAACCAGCTTTCCATATGTTCAGGGCACTAAAGTGGTGGCTTACGATGAGGATGGCTTCGAGATCTACGAAGATCAGGGCCTGACTCCAAAGTTCGTCAGCCTGAGCCAGAAGCACATCCAGCGCCTCAAGGCCCGTCAGCTGGAATCAGTCGCCTGACGACACGGGCAGCGAACGCTGCCCGTCGCTAACTACTTATCCTTCCCTTCCAGTTTGTCCTTCAGTGGGCTCTGGCGAACCAGATCGTCCAGCGCTGCGCCAATCATGTCGTTCAGAATATCGCTTTCACTGCGGTCCGGGTAAAGCTCCGCCAGTGCAGACACGCGTGCAGCATCTTCCAGCGGCAGACGCAGGTTGTAATCGTGGGTGCGTTCCACGGGTTCTTTTTGGGTTTCCCAGTGTTTGGGCAAATCAGTGACCTTCATGACAACTCCTTGCAGCTACAGGCTTGAATCGCCAATAGACTTTCTTGACTGTTCCTTAGTATCGTAAGTTTAGTTTGCCTCCGTCAATTCAAAAGGACGCTAATGTGACTGAGCTACATCCCGAACTCCGAGAAAGCGTACGAATGCTGGGCGATCTGCTGGGCCAGAGCATCCGACGCTATCCCGGACAGGAATGCTATGAGCTGATCGAAGAAATCCGTGCGGCGGCCAAGGCCGACCGTCGCCAGGAAAGCGGTTCAGGCCAGCGGCTGGTGAATCTGCTGGGCAAGCTGAGAGATGACGAACTTCTTCCTGTGACCCGGGCTTTCAATCAGTTCCTGAATCTCGCCAACCTCGCCGAGCAGTACCATGGCATTCGCCGAAAACGTGGTCACCAGTCTGATCTCATGGTCGAATCACTAGGCGAGGTCTTTGAGCGGCTCAAACAGGGCAGCGTCACCCCCGAAGAACTGCATCAGCGGGTCGTGGATCTGCGCATCGAATTCGTGCTGACGGCACACCCCACCGAAGTGGCCCGGCGTACCCTGATCATGAAATACGACGAAATGTCGGAATGCCTGGCACGGCTGGACCACGACGACCTGATGCCGGCCGAGCGGGAAGAGATCGTTAACCGCCTGTCCCAACTGGTAACGGAAGCGTGGCATACCGATGAGATCCGCCATGAGCGACCAACCGCAGTGGATGAAGCCAAGTGGGGCTTTGCGGTGATCGAGAACAGTCTGTGGCAGGCTTTGCCACAGTTTCTGAGGAGCCTCGACACATCTCTGGAGGATGCGACGGGGAGGGGGCTTCCCCTGCAGGCATCACCTATCCGGATTGCGTCATGGATGGGCGGTGATCGCGATGGCAATCCGAATGTTACCCACAAGGTCACCCGCCGGGTCTTCCTGCTCGGCCGCTGGATGGCAGCGGATCTCTATCTTCGGGATATTCAGGCGCTGCGGGCCGAACTGTCCATGTGGCAGGCCAGCGACGAGCTCAAGGCCATTGTTGGCGATTCCCGGGAGCCCTATCGCCATGTGCTCGCCGAACTTCGTGAAAGGCTGATCAAAACCCGTGACTGGGCCGAGGCGAGCGTCAATGGCGAAACAGCGGACGCAAGCGGGATTCTTTTTGAGAACGAGGATTTCACAGCCCCCCTGGAGCTCTGCCATCGGTCGCTGGTCGAGTGCGGTCTTGAAGATATTGCCAATGGCCCGCTGCTGGATACCATCCGGCGGGCGCACACCTTCGGCCTGCCGCTGATCCGGCTGGACATCCGCCAGGAAGCGAGCCGCCACGCAGAGGCCGTCGCGGAGATGGTCGATTACCTGGGGTTGGGGGATTACCTGTCCTGGTCAGAGCAGGAGCGCCAGGCGTTTCTGGTGCAGGAGCTTCAGGGCCGACGTCCGCTGGTCCCCCGCAATTGGGAGCCGTCTGAATCGGTCGGGGAGGTGCTGGCAACCTGCGAAGTGGTGGCGCAACAAACCCCGGAAGCCCTGGGTTCCTATGTGATTTCCATGGCTAGCAAGCCCTCTGATGTGTTGAGTGTTATTCTGCTGCTGCGGGAATCCGGGATGAAGTTTCCTATGCGGGTCGTCCCACTTTTTGAAACCCTGGATGATCTGCGAGGTGCGCCGGACAGCATGTCGGCACTGTACGAGGTCGAGTGGTACCGGGAGTATTGCCAGGGCCGGCAGGAAGTCATGATCGGCTATTCGGATTCCTCCAAGGACGCCGGCCAGCTGATGGCGGCCTGGGCCCAGTACCAGGCACAGGAGAAGCTCACACAGGTTGCCCGCCAGTATGGTGTGCATCTGACCCTGTTCCACGGTCGGGGTGGCACCGTCGGCCGCGGCGGTGGGCCCGCCAACCGGGCAATTCTGTCCCAGCCGCCGGGCTCGGTAAACGGCAGCTTCCGGATCACCGAGCAGGGGGAAATGATCCGCTTCAAGTTTGGTTTGCCCCGCCTGGCGGTTCAGAGCCTGACGCTCTATACCACCGCGGTGATTGAAGCCACGCTGGCCCCGCCTCCCAAGCCAGAGGACAGTTGGCGGGAAACCATGGACTGGCTCACCGAGCGGTCTCTGAAAGCCTACCGGGATGTGGTTCGGGAGAATCCGGATTTCGTGCCCTATTTCCGGCAGGTCACACCGGAGCAGGCCCTGGGTAAACTGGCTCTTGGCAGCCGGCCGGCCCGACGAAAGGCCACCGGCGGCGTGGAAAGCCTGCGGGCCATACCCTGGATTTTCGCCTGGACCCAGATGAGGCTGATGCTGCCCAGCTGGCTTGGCAGTGATGTCGCGCTTGAGGAAGCAGCCCGGGATAACCGGCTTCCAGTATTGAGGGAGATGATGCAGGGCTGGCCGTTCTTCCGCACCTACGTGGATATGCTGGAGATGGTGCTGACCAAGGCGGATCTGCGCATCGCCAGCTATTATGAGCAGACCCTGCTGGACGATGAGCGGCTGAAAGCCCTGGGTGAAAACCTTCGGAGCCGGCTCCAGGGGTGCATTGAACGGCTTCTGGAACTCAAGAAGCAGACGGATCTGCTTGAGGGCGAACCCGTATTCGCGCACTCTATGCGGGTGCGTAATCCCTACACCGATCCACTGCATTACCTGCAGGCTGAATTGCTGCGGCGGGATCGGGAAAGTGAGGGCAAGGGTGAGGTGCCGGAACTGGTGGAACGGGCCCTTAAAGTCACCATGGCGGGCATCGCCGCGGGTATGCGCAACACCGGCTGATCAACGTGCGCTGATCATAGCGCCTGGTAATAGTGCCGAAAATAGTGCCGGGAAATAGTGCGAGAAAAGGCCGGGTAGCCTGGTCAATAACAAAGAACAAAGGGAGTAAGCTGTGGCTCTGGCTGCACGATTGGAACGTTTTCTTGCCCGCAAGGGCATCAGCTATCGAGAGCTGCCAATTGATCAGGTGACCAGCCTCGATGCGGCGGTTATGGCCTCGGGCCTGTCGCAGGACGCCTTTATTCAGGCCACTCTCCTGATCGATATTACCGGTGTCGTGATGGCTGTGCACAAGTTCGACAGTTCCCTGGATCCGGATGCAGTCCACCAGTTGACCGGTCGGCGTCTTCAGCCGCTGACCGCACGTCAGACCATGCGTCTGTTCGGAGATTGCGATCCCGGCTTCACGCCACCCATCGGGCAGGCCTACGAACTGCCCGTGATCGTGGATGAAGATGTCATGCAGGCAGATCAGGCTGTGTTCTCCAGCGGCACTGATCATTCCCTGATAGAAATGGATGGCCGATCACTCCGGCTGGCACTGGCAGGTGCCAGGGAAGGACACCTGGTTATCCGAGGGCCCGGCAATGGTAACCGCGAGGCGCTGACGCTCGAGGAAGTGGCCGACAAACTCCAGAAACTCTACCGCCTGCCACCTATGCCGGCACTCGCGCTGCGCATTTTACGGCTGACCGCCAATACCGACGCCACCGCCCGGGAGCTTGCCGAGCTAATCGAGTTTGACCCGAGTCTGACCGCTCAGATCATGCGCTATGCCCGGTCCGCACTGTTCAATTATCCCGGCCAGATCAATTCAGTCCAGGAAGCGGTCACCCGCGTTCTGGGCTTTGACCGTGTGGCTCACATCGCCCTGGGTATTGCCTCCGTTCGCGCCTTTGAAGTGCCGCGCCAGGGGATTCTGGGTATGGATAATTTCTGGCGCCATTCGCTGTATTGTGCGTTCCTGTGTCAGATCATTGCACCCCGATGCGGCGCCGAGAAAGGGTTGGGTTATCTGTGCGGCCTGTTGCACAACTTCGGCCTTTTACTGGTCGGGCATCTTTTCCCGGCAGAATTTGATGAACTCAATGAGCTTCGCGAGGCCAATCCCGAAGCCAGCATGCACTCTCTCGAGCAACAGGTGTTCGGGCAGGGCAATAGTCGGGAAATCCTGTCGGTGGGCCATGGCGCCATTGGCGGGATACTGCACCGTTTGTGGCAACTGCCGGATCCGGTGGTCAAGGCGGCCGGTGTTCATCAGCAATCCGGTTACCACGGCGAGCATGAGAACTATGTCTTGATGGTTCAGTTGGCCAATGCCCTGCTGAAAGACCGTGGTATTGGTGACGAATTCAACCCCGACGACGTGCCGGCTTTGCTGGAAGGCCTGGGGCTGCGGCCGGATGTCATGGAAGAAGTGAATGCAGAGCTGGATCGCGTGGCTCCGGATCTGGACGCACTGGCCAGCTCCCTGTCATCCTGACACCCTGTCGTTATTCGCTGGGAAATGCGCACTTCCGGTGCATGATACGGAGGTCGACTTTCTCTGACGTGGCTGACTTCGTATAATGCGCCTTCGCCGGTTTCGGCTGACACCTGTCCCGGGCAGGAGAGGCTGTCGCAAAGGCACGGGTTTTTGCCACAGCTTTTCAAATGATAATGACTAAAACGGGAGCACAGCGTTATGCGAATCATCATGTTAGGCGCACCGGGCGCAGGCAAGGGAACTCAGGCCCAGTTCATTACTGAACGGTTTGATATTCCCCAGATCTCCACCGGTGACATGCTGCGGGCGGCGGTAAAAGCCGAGTCCGAGCTGGGCAAGCAGGTCAAGGAAGTCATGGCGACCGGCGGATTGGTGTCTGACGACATCATCATTGCGCTGATCGAAGAGCGCATCCAGCAGCCGGACTGCAAGAACGGTTTCCTGTTGGACGGCTTCCCCCGGACCATCCCCCAGGCCGAGGCCTTGAAAGACCAGGGTATTGCTATCGACTACGTGGTTGAAATTGCCGTCGATGACGAAGAAATCGTCAGTCGTTTGTCCGGCCGTCGTGTGCATGAGGGCAGCGGTCGCATCTATCACGTGAAATACGATCCGCCCAAAGTAGAGGGCAAGGATGATGAAACCGGCGAACCGCTGGTTCAGCGTGAGGACGACAAGGAGGAAACGGTTCGCAAGCGTCTGAAAATCTATCACGATCAGACCGCACCGCTGGTCGGCTACTACCAGGACTGGGCATCGAAAGACTCTTCAGCGGCCCCGAAATATGTCCGCGTGGAAGGCGTTGGCAGTCTGGACAACATTCGCGACCAGATCCTGTCTGAGCTCAAGTAAATCACTGGCATCCTGACCTGAGGTTTCCTCACCTGTGAAACTGTTGGCACTGGATACGTCATCAGAGGGCTGCTCGGCAGCCCTTCTTGTTGATGGCGAAATTTCCGAACGCTTCGAGCTTGCCCCCAGAGGTCATACCCGGCTGCTGATGCCAATGGTGCGGGAACTGCTGGAGGAGAAAAAACTGGCTCCGGCAGAGCTGGATGCACTGGCGTTTGCCTGCGGCCCCGGCTCGTTCACCGGTGTAAGAATCGCAACCGGCGTCGTACAGGGTCTTGCCTGGGGGCTGGATATCCCGGTGGTGCCCGTCTCGTCACTAGAGGCGGTTGCCCTGGGCGCCATTGATGCTCTGGACGTCCCCGAGGACACCGGCATTGCGGTGGCTTTCGATGCCCGTATGGGAGAGGTTTATTGGGGTTGTTTCGCTGCGCGGGCAAGACTCCCGGTGCCGCTGGCGCCGGAACAGGTCTGTCCTCCGGAGGCGGTGACGCTGCCCGCAGGTACTGAACGCTGGTGCGGAGCAGGCCCGGGCTGGCAGTATCGGTCCAACATGCCGGCGGAGGTATCAGAGCGGGTCGAGACCATCGACGAAACCCTGGTGCTCCGTGCAGCCTGGGTTGCGCGTCTGGCGGCGATCGCCTGCGAGCAGGGAAAGGCGGTGCCAGCGGAGCAGGCTCAGCCGGTGTATATCAGGGATGAAGTGGCCTGGAAAAAGCTGCCTGGCCGATAGTCGCGACGCTTGCCTGTTTTAATCGGGGCAAGCCGGTCTGGGTGAAAAGTGATCAGTCGCCTTTTCTTCCACGCGATAATCTTCCATACTTCCAGTTCGCGTTTTCCTGTCATCCGGCCAGCGGTATCTGAACATGATTGGCGGTATTAACCCGGGTAACAATTTCAATTTCCAGACCGGCAACAACAGCCCAGTCCGGGAGCGCAGTGATGGGGCCCGTGCGCCTGCGTCAACGCCGGAAAAAACACCTGATGTCGCCCGCCGTGATCTTGCTGATGGCAATCAGGGCGTTGTCAGCGACCGCAATGCTACCGAAAGCCTTGAACGGCGTGTTGAGGCCCGTCGTGCCGCCGAAGACGCCCGTCTGGAGCGGTTCCGTGCAGACGAGGTGTCCCTGCCAGCTGCCAGAGCTCTGTCGACATTTGCGTCTGTCGCCGCGGCCGGTCAGGAGACCGGCGGCAATGGTGGCCTGGCCGGAATTGATATTCTGGTCTGATGCCTGACTCGTCTCCGTCCGCACCGCGTGCCTTTTCTGCCATTTGCCAGAGCACCGTTGCCGTTGCCCGCAGCGCACTGGGAGACCGATTTCAGGCCGAGGCTCTTGCCGAATCTCTCGGGTTGGAGAACCTCGGTGTCGTCCGCCCCAGGGACGTCCGTGATTTCCCGGTTTTACTATTCCTTGATGAGCAGGGCCTTGGCCTGCAGGTCACCGGCAAGGGTGCGCCCGGGCCGGTGCGTGCGGAATTTGTTTCCGGCAAGATGGGTTACCGTCGCGAACATGGCGGTGGTGCTGGCCAGCTGGTGGCCAAAGCGGTCGGACTGAGGAAAACCCGTGCCACGCTCCATGTGGTTGATGCGACGGCGGGGCTAGGCCAGGACGCCTTTGTTCTTGCCAGCCTCGGTTGCCGGGTCACGCTGTTCGAGCGCAATCCGGTGATCCATGCCTTGCTGGCGGATGGTCTGGCGCGGGCCGCCCTCAACGTGGATTGCGCGGCCATTGTCGAGCGCATGCGATTGCTGGAGGGCAGCAGTATTGACTGGCTGGCTCAACCGGACACCGAGGTGGCGGATGTTGTCTATCTGGACCCGATGTTTCCCCATAGGGACAAGTCGGCTCTGGTAAAAAAGGAAATGCAGGTTTTTCGCACCATCGTGGGCGACGACGAGGATTCCGGACAATTGCTCGCAGCAGCTCTGGAGCGTGCCCGTTACCGGGTGGTGGTCAAGCGGCCCCGTAAGGCCCCGGCGATTGAGGGGCCGGAGCCGACTACCCGCATCGAGGGTAAAAGCAGCCGCTATGATTTGTATTCCATCAGAGCGCTGCTACCGCAATAAGTGCGTTCAGGCGCCCATCATCGTGACCTGCTGGATCGCCTGTCGTTTCTCGACACTGAGCACCAGACGGGCATCGTCCGCCACTTCATCCAGCCCTTCTCCGTAACACAACAAGCCATTATCGTCGGTGGTGATAACACCGTTGTTCTGCATATTCGCGATGAAATTCCGGAACAGGCTCTTGTCAAAGAATTCCGGTGCATTGAGTCCGAAGAGTATGGACATACGTTCGGCCAGAAGAGCACTCTGCTCTTCCAGTTCGGCGGCGCTGATCTTGCCGGAGCCGTATTTGCGGAGAATGCCGAGGGCAATGTGGTAGCGCTCTACTGTCTGGATGATGAACCGTGACAGCACCCTCAGCCTCAGCATCGCCTCGGTGCCTTCTTCGGGACACCCGATCCGGCCATCTTCCAGTGGCTTTAGCAGTCCCTGTGCGATGAGAACATCAATCCATTGATTGATTACGCTCTGCGCTTCCTCTGGCTGATACTTCAGGAAGAGCTCGGATTGCAGGTAGGGATAGGCCACGCTGGTGAGGAACACAATCTTTTCCCGGCTCAGCGAATCCTTGTTTTCAAACAGGCTGGCAATCAGTGAGGGCAGTGCGAACAGGTGCTGGATGTTGTTGCGATAGTAGGTCATCAGGATGGCGTTGCTGCCTTCCAGGGCAATGATGTCGCCCAGTTTCTGCGGTTGCCGGCTAATCAGGCTCATGCCCTCACAGTACGCAACCCAGTCTTTTCCGGAGCCTTCGGGAAGTGTCACCGTTTCCGCATAGGGGAACGCCTTGAGCAGGGCTGCGTACTGATCCATAAGCCGAATCAACTGGCCCTCGTCCATCGCCAGGCGCTCGGTACCCAGCAACACGGTTGCGGCCATGCCAATCGGATTTACGGCAACCGAGGCATTAATGTTCGATGCTACTCTGAACGACAGCTCTGAAACCGCACTGTTAAGCCACCCTGGTCGGTACTCAGAGTTGTAGGCTTCTTCACGCCAACTTCCATGGACATGATCCAGAACCTCGGACAAATGAATGGCCTCGCCAAAGTTGACTGAAACGCGACCAAAGGAGTTACTGAGCTTACGGACAGTTTTAGCGAGCCCGAATACGCTTTCTTTTTCCTTTTTCTTGCCGCGAAGTTCACCCAGATAGGAACGTCCCTCCATGACCTTTTCGTAGCCGATATAGACAGGCACGAACACGATGGGTTTGCGATGGTCCCGAAGGAAACTGCGTACGGTCATAGCAAGCATGCCGGGGCGGGGTTGAAGCATGCGGCCTGTGCGGCTTCGGCCGCCTTCGATGAAATACTCCACGGAATAGCCCCGGGTGAACATTACATGCATATACTCGTTGAATACGGTGGCATAGAGAGGATTATCTTTGAAGCTGCGGCGCATAAAAAACGCCCCGCCACGGCGGAGGATCGGGCCGACAATGGGCATGTTGAGGTTGATCCCTGCGGCGATGTGCGGAGGCATCAGGCCATTCTTGTAAAGCACATAGGACAGCAGCAGGTAATCGATGTGGGACCGGTGGCAGGGCACGTAAACCACGGCATTATCCTGAGCCACTTCCTTCACCACCCGGATATTGTTGATGGCAATGCCTTTGTAGATCCGGTTCCAGAGCCATGACAACACCACCTCCATGAATCGAATCGTGACAACGGACATGCTCGCCGCAATCTCATCCGCATATTCGTAGGCCTTGGCGCGGACTTTCTCCGGCGGTATATCGTCTCTGGCAGCCGTCTCCCGGATGGCTTCCTTTACCGCCTGGGTTCGCACCAGGCCCGCCACCAGTGTGCGGCGATGCGAGAGATCGGGGCCCAGAACTGCCTGGCGTACCCGGCGAAAATGCGTTCTCAGAATTCGGGCCAGCTTTCGGTTGGCCCGCTCCTCGTTGTGCCGGTATTCGTCGATTACCTGTTTCAGTGAGAGCGGCTGGTTAAACTGCACGTAGGTGTTGCGACCATGAACCATGATGATCAGGAACTTCTGAAGCCGACCGGCGATGGACCATGTGTCAGACAGCAGCAGTTTTACCAGAGACTTTTCCTTGTCAGGGGAGCGGCCCCAGAACAAGGACACAGGAACAATCTGGACGTCCTGGTCCGGATGTTCGAGGCCGTAGTGCACCAGGGCCTGAAATTCGGTCGTGGGTGCAGGCGCCTGGCGGCCTCTGAAAAAACCACCAATCCGGCGGTAGAGAAAAAAGAAGGAGTGGGACGGACCGTTCTTCACCGGCAGGGCTTCGGTGGCGCCCGGCAGTCCTGCCCGGATGACTTCCTGCTCGAGAACCAGGCGGCTGGAAAGAGAGCTGTATTGCAGCACATAACAAACCGGTTTATCCGGATCCAGGGCGAGGGCTTCAACGCTGTTGCCGCTGACATCAGTCCGGACCCAGATAAACAGTATCTTGCGAAAAAGGGTCAGGATCAGGCTGCGAATGCCCTGGTAAAGACGCATAAAGTGCAACTCCGTTGAAGAAACAGGTGCCAAGTTTACTTGGTTGAGTACAGAGCGGAAAGGTGGAGCTTTCATTCTTGGCCGGTGCAGCAATGTGGTACATTTCGGACTGATCTTTTAATCAAACAGTTGACGCATCAGGTGGTGGTCGCAATGACTCAGTGGATACCCGGCTGGACGACCCGGCGGCCAGAAAAAAGTGATCTGATCCTCGCGCTGTCGGGATCGGACGTGATCAAGTCCGATAGCGGCTGGCTGCATTCTGGCGACAGCAATCTCTTCCGGGAAGGGGTGCCTGAGTCAGTTTCTCTGGGCAGCTACGATGGGCGCGATGTGTTTGTGACCGAATTGCCGGGTTTAGCTGTTGATGATCATGAGGCTATTCCCTTGCGGGACGCGTTGTTGATGCTCAGCGATGCACCGGCGGATATGCTCAGCACCGGGTTTCAGGTCTGGCAGTGGTGGCGCGACCACCGTTATTGCGGTCGATGCGGCGAGCAAACCGGCTTCCATCCCCGGGAGAGGGCCAAGTGGTGTGAGCCTTGCGGAATCCCCTGGTATCCGAGGCTGGCGCCTTGCGTAATTGTGGTCATTCGACGGGATGATCGTCTTTTGCTCGCCAGGTCCTCACGGGTCAAGCGGCATTTCTACAGTCTGATCGCCGGCTTCGTGGAGCCGGGCGAGAGCCTCGAGGGTGCTGTGCACCGGGAGGTGAAGGAGGAAACCGGGCTGGCTGTCACCAACATCCGGTACCATGCCTCGCAACCCTGGCCCTTTCCACATCAGTTGATGGTCGGTTTCTTTGCCGATTACGCCGGGGGAGAGCTGGTGCTCCAGGAAGATGAACTTTCCGATGCCGACTGGTTTCTGCCAGGCGATACCCCGCCGGTACCGCCGGAAACCACCATCTCTGGCCGGTTGATCCGGGCCATGGAAAACGAGATTTCCCGGGGAGGCATTCCGGTTTGAGCAGGCAGGCGCCCCCAAGGGTTCTGGTGTTTGACTCCGGTGTCGGCGGGTTAAGCGTTGCTTCCTGCATTCATGGAGACCTGCCCGGGCTCGATATTGTCTACCTGGCGGATAACTCAGGCTTTCCCTACGGCGACAAATCCGAAACGGTAGTGATTAATCGTTGCTGCGGTCTGATTGCCAGAGCGCTCAAGCTTTATCCTTCTGACGTCATCGTGGTGGCATGTAATACCGCCAGTACCGTGGTTCTGCCACATTTGCGTGCCATGACACCGGTGCCGGTTGTCGGTGTGGTGCCCGCCATCAAACCGGCGGCGGCGAAAACACAGAACCGGCGGATGGGGCTCCTGGCCACGCCAGCGACGGTACGCAGACCCTACCTCGACAGGCTGGTCGAGGAATTCGCCGGCGATTGCAAGGTTGAACGTATCGGTCATCCGGGGCTGGTGCGTTGGGCGGAAGACCTGGTTTCCGGGAACGCGGTTCCGCTTGCCGAGCTGAAAGCGGCGATGCGTCCATTTCGAGAAGCCGATGTGGACACGGTCGTGCTCGGTTGCACCCATTATCCGCTGTTACTGGAAAGTCTGAAGGAAAGCCTCCCCTCGGTTCGTTTCTGGGTCGACTCAGGCGAGGCGATTGCCCGCCGGGTGGCCTGGCTTCTGGATCAGACGGGGCAGCTGGCGTTGGCTGAAGGAAAGACTTGCGGGGCAGGGGATCATCCCGTAATCGCGGCTTTGTTTTCAGGTTCAGCGCCCAAAGGGATCATACCTTTTATGACGGGGCTCGGATTGGCGCCCAGGCTGCTCAATGAAGACTGGCCCGGTGAAGCCCCTGGAGCTACAGCAACCGGGTCAGTTTAAACATAGCCAGGAATTCCAGCGCCGGAATCGACCGTTTGTGACAGCAATAGGTTTTAAATTTCTCGCCCCGGAATCGCAACTTGGTGAACTCCAGCCCTTTGAAGTTATAAAGGAAATTACCCTTCTCATAGAGTCCGTGCAGCAGGCGTTTCAGCACTCGGCTCTCCTGATGCTCTGTTGCCGAATCCAGTGACAGGGGAATCAGTCCAAGATCCAGGTAGGGCACACCCTCGGCCTTGAACACTTCCATCGCATGAGCCATCAGGGTGTAGAAAATGCCTTGCCGGAAATCGGCATTGGCACGGGAAATGTTGGGCACATAGCTGATTATTTCGTTGTTGCGATAGATCGGGTCGAAATAGATAAACCCAACGGCCTTACCGTCCTGATAGGCGTAAAAATGCCTTTCGTTTTCGCGATAGTCCATTTCCATGGGACGGATCAGAAAGCGGATTTCATTGCTCTTGCATTTGCGGGTTCGAATCCAGGCCTCGGATATTTCACGGGTGTGATCGTCACTGAAACGCTCTTTCACCGTAATCCCGTTCTTTTCTGCCTGGTTCAAAGCGGTTCGCAGGATCTGTTTTTTCTTTCCGCTGAGGGACCAGCGGCCCAGATCGATACGGGATTCGCTGCCAAACTGGGTGCCGTAGAGACCAAATCGCAGGTGCAGGAAATCGACGACAGGCTTGGAGACCTGGATGTAACTGGCGTTTGGAAAGCGCTGGTGGAAGCTCTCCAGCAGGTTGCCAAAGTCTTCCGGCGCACAGACGGGATCCGAGAGCACGAAGGTGCCGCCCCATTTGCGCATGTAGGCGATATACCCCATGCCCGTTAAATCAAAATACTGCATGCCCGGTTGGAGCGTTGAAAACGACTGGGAATGGGTACCGTACTTCTTCAGGAAGCCGACCCGCTCGGTAAACGTGAATGAGCCGCTCTCAAGTGTGCCAACCCTGTCCAGTGCGAGTATCTGATCCGGCATGCTGCTGCTCCCTGATTGTTTTTGTTGGGTGACTCTCTAGCAAAGTGCTCAGGCCTGCTTGCGTCCGAGAATGGACCAGTAGCAGTTCATGTTCAGAAGCTTGAAGTGCTTCTTGTCCGTGACCTGAAGACCCAGCCGCTGCATGTGCTCGGGATAGTTGTAGATTTTGTGGAAGGCGTTGTTGGCGAACAGCCAGAAAATGAAGACCGCCATGTACCAGTAAAGCTTCTTGAACATTCTGGAAAGCAGGTTGCCCGTGGGGTAGGAAAAGTCGCCCACGACGACCCGGGCGTCTGGCTTGCCGAGGCGTATCAGGTGCTCCAGGACCCGGACCATCATGTCTTCGTCGAACACGTTCAGGAAAAAATTGGCCACGACCATGTCGTACTGCTCGAATTCCTCCACCTTCATGATGTCGCTGTGGATGCGGCGGATGGTCAGGTGTGGCGCCTCTGTTTCCTGAGCCTCGGCAAACTTTCGCAGCATGGTTTCGGACAGGTCTACCACAGTCACATCGGCGCCCAGTTCAGCCGCCCGAATGGCATCCCGGCCATGGCCAACCCCGGCGAACAGTATCCTGTCCCCGGGCTGGACGGTTTCAACATCCAGCATGGCGGTTTTGCAGCGGTGAATGTTCTTGCCGCTATAGAGATTGCTCAGGAAATCGTAGACGGGACCGATGTATTTGTACTTGTCGCGCATGATGACTGCTGCCTGTTCTTGTTCCTTGGATGCTGTCACCGTTTTTGTCGTTATTGGCCCGAGAATGTCGGACATTCCGGTGATCAGCGCCTATGGATTCGAGCTTAGAGAACAGGGTGGGAGAAATATGTGCAGTAATGCGCATTTCAGGATACATAAAGTAACGTGCTGCAATACTTTGCAAACCCGATCGCGGTTTTATATAGGAGTGTCCGACAATCAATAATCGCCTGTCAGAATGAGGCAGCTTTGGCTCTGGTGGTTCCGAGGGTTCTGGAAATCTCGGCGGCGGGCCTGGCAGGACCATAGAAGAAGCCCTGAACCTGGTGGCAACCCAGGCTCCGAAGGTACTCCAGTTGCTCGTCGGTCTCCACGCCCTCAGCAACGATCTCCAGTTTGAGTCCGTGGGCCATGGCGACAATGGCGTTCACGATGCACGCACCGTCGTCGCCACTGCGGATGGCTTTCACGAAAGACTGGTCGACCTTCAGGGTGTGAATGGGTAGACGATGTATGTAATTCAATGACGAATAGCCTGTTCCGAAATCGTCGATCGCGATCCGGACACCCAGAGCTGCCAGTTCCCGGAGTTTCTGGGAGATCTGCTCCAGATCGTTCATGATCACGTTTTCAGTGATTTCGATTTCCAGGTTACTGGAGGGGAAGTTGTGGGCCTTTACCTGGCGCATCAGTGTTTCCACGAATTTAGGATGCTCAACCTGGCTAGGTGACAGGTTTACCGCCAGCCGGAGGTGGGCGTGCCCCTCCCGGATCCAGCGGCCGACATCCTGGCAGGCCTGGTCGAGAACGCGTTCACTGAGCTGGCCAATCAGTTTGGTTTCCTCCGCCAGAGGCAGAAAATCTCCCGGGTAAAGCAGCCCCCGCTCAGGGTGTTGCCAGCGAACCAGGGCCTCAAGACCCACAACGCGGTTGGTCTTGGAACACACCTGGGGCTGATAGAACACCCGCAACTCGTCCCGCTCAAGGGCCTGACGCAGATCCCGCTCGAGGTTCAGCCTGTTGGCCGTATCTATACTCATGCTGTCGGAATAGAAGCGGTAACCGTCCTTGCCCTTGCCTTTGACGTGGTACATGGCAATGTCGGCGTTCTGGATCAGTTGGTCCATGGTCTCGCCAGCCTCGGGGAAGATTGCAATGCCGATACTCACACCTACAAAGACTTCGTGATCCCCCAGTTGAAAAGGTGCCCTCAGGGCATCAATCAGCTTTTTGGCGATCTGTCTGGCATCTTCGTGGTTGTGGATAGAGGGCAGGAGCAGGGTAAATTCGTCGCCACCGAACCGGGAGAGGGTGTCGCCCTTGCGCAGGCATTTCTCGAGCCGGTGAGTGACTGCCTGCAACAGGCGATCACCCATGGCGTGGCCGAGGGTATCGTTGATGACTTTGAAACGGTCAAGATCCAGAAACATGACCGCCAGTTTCTGGCCACCACGGTTGGCGTGGGTAATCGCAAGCTCAAGTCGGTCCTTGAAAAGCGCGCGGTTAGGAAGTCGCGTTAAAAGGTCATGGTAGGCCTGAAAATTGATGAAGGCTTCGGCTTCCTTCCGCTCGGTAACATCCCGGGCCGTACCATAATAGCGGGCACCGTTTCCATTGCCTCCCCCCTGGGTGGTTCCGGAGTGAGGCCAGGTTTGCGGGTCGATGGGAAAGGCGGTTATCTCGAAATGACGGGTAGCTCTACGGCTGCCACGGGTTTTCAGGCGGACTTCCAGAGTTCGCGGGTTATCTGCGGTGATGTTTGGCCCTTTCAGGGCCAGCGTCCCGCGGGTCACGTCCCGGTCGTCAAGAATGTGCCGGAAGTGCTGGCCGCAAAGTTCCGCTGGTTGATATCCGAGCAGGCTCTCGACCTTGCTGTTTACGAAGCAGAAATGGCCATGCTGATCGAGCATGAACACGATGTCGGGAGAGCTGTTAACGATGTAACGATGCAAAGCCTCGGATTTCTCCAGCCGCATCTGGATATGCTCGTGGGCTTCGAGAAGTGACTTTTTTCCGATAACGCTCTCAACGGTGGCCAGCAGCTCCTCAGGATCGAAGGGTTTGCGGATGTAGTCCAGGGCGCCCCGGCGCAGGGCTCGGCTCACGGCACTGAACGAACTCTCGCCGCTGACAACAATCACGCCGCAATCCGATTGCTCGTTGGCAAGGTGCGCCATCACGTCGAAACCGCTGACTTCTGGCATCCGGAGATCCAGCAGGGCCAGATCGAACGTTTGCTGGTCAATCAGTTCGCAGGCTTTTCGGCCTCCGTGAGCTTCCGCAACGTCATAACCCCGGCTGCGCAGCAGCGAAGCCAGTGTATTCAGCAGGCGGGGTTCGTCGTCCGCTACCAGTATTCGTGCCGTTAACCCGTGACTGAAAGGCTGATCAGTTTGTTCGAGTGCCATCGGTCTGTGTCCGTTGTTTCTACGTCAGTCGGTCTCGTTCTTTTTATGGCTGGCCGCCGGGAGCAAAATCCTGAAGGTGGTGCCCTCCTGCCCCGTACGACAAGCTATGATGCCCTCCATGTCATCGACTAGCTGCTTCACAATACTCAGGCCCAAACCGCTGTGGCCTTCTCCTTTTGTGGTGTTTACCGGTGAAAACAGGGCGTCCCTGACCTCACCGGGTATTCCTCTGCCAGTGTCCGCAATTTCCAGCTCTATCCAGGTGCGATGATTCTGCCACACCGGGGCAGATGTCCGTATTTCAACGGTGCCGCCTGCATCGGCGAGGCTCTCTGCCGCGTTTCGAACCAGATTAATTACAACCTGGCGAATCCTCGCGGGGCTGGCCGCAACCCGCGTTGGCTCGCTGCAAAGCGATAACCGGAGAGTGTGGGTTCCGGAGCTGAACAGGCTATCTTCGAGGATACGCGCCAGACTTTCCAGTTCGGTATTGAGCTCAACCCCGTCATCGCCCTGACCCACGGTGTCAGTATGGCTCATTTGCAGTAAAAGGTTGCCGGCTCGATCCAGTTCATCCCGGATCACGTCCAGCTCCTGCTGGACACCGGCATCTTCGAGCCTGCCTCGCAGCTGGTAAATGTACTGTCGGATAATGGTCAGCGGGTTGCTGACCTCATGAACCTGTTTACGCAGCCGGTCTCGGGCGATTTCCTGATCCAGTCCTTCTGTGCCAGCTCCGGCGTCGGCTTTCGCAGGCGCCCGGTCTGCCAGCACCGAAGCCAACTGAGCAGTAAATATATCAGCCAGTTCAAGGGTTGTCGGCAGATGCTCGTTGTCGGTGCCCAGGGCGAAGACGCCAGGGCACTTGCCGCCACTGTTAATTGGCACCGCCAGCATCGATGGAGTATGGAGCAGTGACAGCAGCTGTCGGTCGAGTACAGTTGGGGAGCGTTCACCAAGGCTGACTGGCAGGCCGGAAGTGAAGGCTTCCGTAAGAACGCTGCCGCCGGGCTTTGCCGTTACTGCCAGTTCGGGAATGTCGCCAATGGTGCCAGAGAGGAGCACGAGGTTGTCTCCTGTGTGCCCAAAGCAGAGTGCCGGCAGGCCCGTGATCAGGGTAAGACTGTTTACAGTCTCGGCGAGAATGTCCTCGGTTTCCCCGGTCAGATCGGCAAGGTTGATGGCCTGGTTCGCCATGGCCTGTCGCAGAATAGTCTGTTTGAGCTGCCGCGACGCGCTCTCGCCGCAATAATCCTCGTCCAGGGGAATTCCCATGGATGCGGCCATACCCGAGACTTCGTGGCCGATGCGGCGATTTATCTCGCGGGTCAGTTCTTCGTTCAGCCCGAATACCGTGCCTGCAGCGGCAATACCGGCGGCATCGGATAGAGCAAGCCGGGTGGCCAGGCTGATCAGCTTTACCAGGTGCCCCGCATCCCTCAGTTCCGAGGGCAGTGCCTGCTGATAGCGCATGGCATCGGCTGCCATGGGCCCGAGGCCCCAGGAGGCCACGAGTTCGGCGGCGATGTCCGACTGGTGATCAAGATAATGTTGCTTCGCTTCGGTGGCTGGCGTTTTAATAGCGATCAGCTCGCCGATGTTGTGAAGCATGCCGAGCATGAAGGCTTCGTCAGGCTCCGGATAACGGGTCAGCGTTGCCAGGGCCCGGGCGGTCAACGCGGTGGTCAGCGAGTGTCGCCAGAAGTCTCTGAGTTGTTGCCATTCGTCACCGCCCAGCTCGAACAGCAGTTGGCGCAGGGCTGCGGTCAGCACCAGCGTGTGAAAGCGTCGGGTGCCGAGTCTCAGGAGTGCCTGGTCGACGGAGCGGATCGGAGTGGAAGGGCCGTAAAGTGCAGAATTGGCCAGCGCCAGTATACGAGCTACCAGCGCGGTATCAGCAGAGACAATTTCGCTGATTTTTCGGTAGCTCTCGTCCTGATGACAAGCATCGAGCGCCCGCAACGTGACTTCCGGGAGACTCGGTAGCTGTAAATCAGGCGCAATGTGCATAGGCTTACCTGCCGTGCTGCGAAACAAGTCAGTAACTGACGGAGCGTTCATTCTTATTGTCCGAAAAGAGCTTAGACAATAATGCGTCGTTATTAAATACTTATTGCTCTTTTTTTAAGCAATATATTATCTGAATCGTGATATGTGTAGAATTTTTACAGGTTAAAATACAGAAAACCGAAAAATCAGGGACCTAGATTACCGGTGATGAACGCCAGAGAACCTGTCAAGCACAATCCGAACCAACCTCGTACCATCGCCATTACCGGCGGCAAGGGTGGGGTGGGCAAGACCTCGGTCGCCCTGAATCTTGCGCTCACCCTCGCAAGACAGGATAACCGCGTTCTGTTGCTGGATGGCGACACCGATCTGGCCAACGTCAGCATCATGGTTGGCCTTTATCCGAGAAAAACCCTTGCCAATGTGATGGCCGGAGAGTGTCGTCTGGAGGACATCATCCTTGAGACCGACTACGGCCTGCATATTGTTCCGGGGGCATCCGGTGTGCAGGAATGCATGGATATGGGGCCAACGGAGAGCCTTCGCATACTGCGGGCGCTTTATAATCTGGAAAACCGCTACGATTACGTCATTACTGATACCGCTGCCGGCCTGCAGGCCGCCGGGCTGCATATGATTGCTGCAACCGAACTGGCCTGCATGGTCGTGACCCCGGATCCGGCCTCCCTGACCGACGCCTTTTCGCTGATCAAGGTTCTGCGACGCAGGGGTTACAACCGTATTCCCAGCATTCTGGTCAATATGGCCCAGGGGGCCAGCCAGGCGCGATCCGTGTTCCAGCGTCTGGATGCCGCTGCCCAGCGCCACCTGGGAATATCGCTCCACTACATGGGGGGTATCTGGCGAGATGAGACCCTTCGCCAGTCGGTTCTCAACCAGAAGCCCGTTGCGCTTCTGCCTGTTTCGGATCCCTCATGCCGCCAGTTCCACACCCTTGCGGACATGCTGGATGTGCGGCTGTCCCAGTTGCCCAGGCGAAAGGCAGGCATTGCAGCCTACTGGCACAAGGTGTCCAAAAGAGAATCGGCACATCCTAAAGCGTTGAGCAAGCCTGAGTCACGAACCGAGAATGAGGCGCCAGCACTGAAAGAGCGATGCCTGAAGGCCGTGAGTGAGATTGAGGTCGTGTTCAGTCAGGCGCCGATCGATCCGCTGCTGCGTTATGAGGCATTCACACGGCTTTTTGCACTGCTGGGGAGCACGCTGGACAGTGATGCCATCGAGATTATCCAGACCGGACTGGGGTCGTTCCAGTGGGAGAATCTCAGCCCTGAACGGAAGAATCACCTGGCCATCCACCTCCGTGAGTTGGCGGACCAGATTTCGCCTACCGCACAGGAACCGAAAACGCCTGAGCCGGTCCATCCGGTGCTCTGCGAGCCTTTTTACGACCGCATCAGTTTTGGCGAGCAGGATCGGTTGGTGCGGGTGTTGAAGGAGCAGCCGGCGGATATCTCCCTGGATCAGCTTCTGAGGTCCCTTTCTGGTAATGATCAGGGTCGCTCCTGATAGGCAGAAAAACCTAACTTCTTTTCCGTCATTTTCTTTACGCTTTTTGTAGCGTAACTTTGCTGTGTGTCACCGCTCTGTCACCAAAGTTGTGCAAGGATTGAGCATAACTTTGAATCGTGGCCCGCAATATGCAACGCATCTTTCGAATCTGATTCGCAAACTTTCCTTTTGTTGGCAGGTGTGCGTCGACAACGAATTGAAATGAGAAGGAGTTCTCCCATGGCAACACAGCAGCTGAATCCCGAAGCGTCATCAAAAGTACTTGAGCGGCTCCGGGGCAAGCACGTTCTGATTACCGGCACCACAGGTTTTCTTGGCAAGGTGGTGCTGGAAAAGCTTATTCGCGCCGTCCCTGACATCGGCGGCATTCATCTGCTGATTCGTGGAAACAAACGCCATCCCGATGCCCGGGAGCGCTTTTTTGAGGAGATCGCTACCTCGTCTGTCTTTGATCGGCTGCGTCAGGATGACAACGAGGCTTTCGAAACCTTCATTGAAGAACGTGTGCACTGCGTTACCGGGGAAGTGACCGAGCCATTGTTTGGCCTTCCCGGTGACCGTTTTCGCAAGCTTGCCGGTGGCATTGATGTGATCATCAACTCCGCAGCCAGCGTGAACTTCCGTGAAGAACTCGACAAAGCGCTTGCCATCAACACCCGGTGCCTCGAAAACGTCGCCCAACTCGTCCGACAGAACAAAGCCCTGGCGGTCCTTCAGGTTTCCACCTGTTATGTAAATGGTATGAATTCCGGCCAGATCACAGAGACCGTGGTCAAGCCGGCGGGTGAATCCATTCCCCGCAGTACGGAAGGCTATTACGAGATTGAGGAGCTGATTCGGTTGCTGGAGGACAAGATTGCGGACGTACGCTCTCGCTACTCGGGAAAAATGCTGGAAAAGAAGCTGGTGGACTTGGGCATCCGTGAAGCCAATCACTACGGCTGGAGCGATACCTATACCTTTACCAAGTGGCTGGGTGAGCAACTTCTGCTCAAGGCCCTGTCAGGACGCGCACTGACGATCGTGCGCCCATCGATTATTGAAAGTGCACTCGAGGAGCCCGCACCGGGCTGGATTGAGGGCGTAAAGGTGGCAGATGCCATAATCCTTGCCTACGCCCGTGAGAAGGTTACGCTATTCCCGGGGAAACGCGCTGGCGTTATCGATGTTATCCCCGTGGATCTGGTGGCCAACGCCATCATTCTGGCGGCTGCCGAAGCCGTTGCTGATGCTCCCCGTCACCGGATTTATCAGTGCTGCAGTGGCAGCTCCAACCCCGTTTCCCTGGGACAGTTCATTGATCACCTGATGGCGGAATCCAAAGCCAACTTCGCAGAGTACGATCAGCTATTCTACCGGCAGCCGACCAAACCCTTTATTGCGGTTAACCGCCGGTTGTTCGATGCCGTTGTCGGCGGGGTGCGCGCTCCACTGAGCATTACCGGGAAGGTTTTGCGCATGCTGGGCCAGAATCGCGAGTTGAAAGTGCTCCGGAATCTTGACACGACCCGCTCGCTGGCCACCATCTTCGGTTTCTACACCGCGCCGGACTACATCTTCCGGAATGATGATCTGCTGGCCCTGGCATCGAGGATGGGCGAGCTGGACAAGGTGCTGTTTCCGGTGGACGCACGCCAGATTGACTGGTCGGTTTACCTGCGCAAGATCCACCTCGCAGGGCTCAACCGCTACGCCCTCAAGGAGCGCAAGGTGTACAGCCTGCGCTCAGCCAAGGCTCGAAAAAAGGCAGCATGAATCCAGAGCCCGGTCGAGAAGACCGGGCTTTTTTCTGTCCGACCGTTTTCCTTCCGGGTTTGCCATCGGCTCCAATAGAACTATCCTTTAGAAAGCTTCTCGTTCGGCGCAATTTACCGTTGTTTTCTTGCGGGTTATCGACCTTTTTGGGCTAAAAGTTCAGGCGGATTAGGACGTTAGTCTAATTCATTGTGTAGTGGCTAGCATGGTGAACTACCACTATCCGTCTACAGGGCCGGAGAGGCCTGAACGTCTGAATTCCAAAACCGACAATGACAACAGACTCTGACTAAAGGGGGAGCACAATGACTGATAAACAGGTATATCCGGTAAGCCCGGAAGTGGCCAAACAGGCCCTTCTGAACCGGGAACAGTATGAAAAAATGTATCGTCAGTCAGTTGAAGACCCGGATACCTTCTGGGGTGAGCACGGCAAACGCCTTGACTGGATCAAGCCCTACACCAAGGTGAAAAACACGAGCTACGATTACAACAACCTCTCCATCAAGTGGTTCGAAGATGGTCAGTTGAACGCCTCTGCCAACTGCCTGGACCGTCACCTGGAAAAGCGTGGCGACCAGACGGCGATCATTTTTGAAGGTGATGATCCTGCCGATTCACGTAACGTGACCTATCGCGAACTGCACGAGGAAACCAGCAAGTTCGCCAACGTCCTGAAAGGTATGGGCGTGAAAAAGGGTGATGTTGTCACTATCTACATGCCGATGATCGTCGAGACAGCGGTCGCTATGCTGGCATGCGCTCGTATCGGCGCGATTCACTCTGTCGTTTTCGGTGGTTTCTCTCCGGAAGCCCTGGGCGCGCGGATCGTGAACGGCAAATCCCGCTTTGTGGTGACCGCGGATGAAGGTGTTCGTGGCGGCCGCAAGATTCCGTTGAAAAAGAACGTGGATGCGGCCCTCAAGAACGAAGACGCCGCCAATGTCGAGAAAGTGGTGGTTGTGACCCGTACCGGCAATTCCGAAGTGCCCTGGAATGATGCCCGTGACGCGCGTTATGAGGATCTGATGAAGTCCGCATCGGCGGACTGCCCGCCAGAACCCATGAACGCCGAAGACCCGCTGTTCATGCTTTACACCTCCGGCTCGACTGGTGCGCCGAAGGGTGTTCTGCACACCACCGGCGGATACATGGTCTACACGTCCATGACCCACGAGTACGTCTTTGATTATCACGATGGTGATGTCTACTGGTGTACTGCTGACTTCGGTTGGGTCACTGGACACAGTTATATCCTGTATGGCCCGCTCGCTAATGGTGCCATCACCGTTCTGTTCGAGGGCGTGCCAAACTACCCGGACAGCTCGCGCATGGGTCAGGTGGTCGACAAGCACAAGGTGAATATCCTGTACACGGCTCCGACCGCGATTCGCGCCCTGATGGCTGAAGGCGAGTCCTGCATGAACGGCACCACCCGCGAAAGCCTGAAATTGCTGGGTTCCGTGGGCGAACCGATCAACCCGGAAGCCTGGGAGTGGTACCACCGTGTCATCGGTAACAGCAAGTGCCCGATTGTCGACACCTGGTGGCAGACCGAGACCGGGGGCATCCTGATTTCTCCGCTGCCTGGCGCTATTGATCTGAAGCCGGGTTCCGCCACCGTTCCTTTCTTCGGTGTCCAGCCGGCACTGGTGGATAATGATGGCAATATCCTCGAAGGCAAAACCGAGGGTAACCTGGTCATTCTGGACAGCTGGCCGGGTCAGATGCGCACTATCTACGGCGATCATGAGCGCTTCGTGCAGACCTATTTCAGCACTTACAAGGGCATGTACTTTACCGGTGACGGTGCCCGTCGCGATGAAGACGGGTATTACTGGATCACAGGTCGTGTCGACGATGTGTTGAACGTGTCAGGCCACCGTCTGGGTACCGCCGAAGTGGAAAGCGCGCTTGTCTCCCATGAGAAGGTCGCAGAAGCTGCAGTTGTTGGCTATCCGCACGACATCAAGGGTCAGGGCATCTATGTCTACGTAACGCTGGTACACGGACAGGAACCTTCTGACGATCTGAAGAAAGAGCTTGTCCAGTGGGTGCGCAAGGAAATTGGCCCTATTGCCTCTCCTGATGTGATCCAGTGGGCCCCTGGACTGCCCAAAACGCGTTCTGGCAAGATTATGCGGCGTATTTTGCGTAAGATTGCCGCTAACGAGCACGACCAGTTGGGTGATACCTCTACGCTGGCGGATCCGGGTGTAGTCGATGACCTGATCAGCGGTCGTGCGAACCAGTAACGCCTGTGTGTTACCAGGCCATGTACCTGTAAGGAATCTGTTGAATGGCACAAACAATTATCGTCGCTGATGATCACCCGCTGTTTCGCGCAGCACTGAAGCAGGCGGTCAGTCAGGCGGTGCCCGATGCCGAGACGGTGGAAGTCGACAGCATCAAGGCACTGCAGGCGGCGGTAGAGTCACACCCGGATGCGGATCTGGTTCTGCTGGATCTCAATATGCCGGGAGCTCACGGCTTCTCCGGGCTCGTGTTCATGCGCGGGCAGTACCCGGGGCTGCCGGTGGTGGTTGTGTCAGGATCCGAGGAATTGCAGGTCATGCGTCGCTCGATTGACTACGGTGCTTCCGGCTTCATTCCGAAATCGGCGCCGCTGCCCACCATCACCGAGGCGATTCAGGCTGTCCTGGAAGGGGATGTCTGGTTGCCGGCTGGTGTGGCAGACAAGATCGAGCAGATGCATTCGGATGCCACGGACTTTTCCGAGAAGCTCGCGTCGCTGACTCCGCAACAGTTTCGGGTGCTGGGTATGTTGGCCGAGGGGCTTCTGAACAAGCAGATCGCCTATGATCTGGATGTGTCGGAAGCCACCATCAAGGCACATATTACGGCGGTTTTCCGGAAGCTTGGTGTGCGGAACCGCACCCAGGCGGTAATCGCGATCCAGCAGATGGAGATCGATCCTTCGGATCAGTCGTTGTCTGGTAGCTGATTTGGTTTTACGAATTGAGAAACACAACGGGAGCCTTCGGGCTCCCGTTTGTTTTGACTGAGCGATAAAGTCGGTTATTTGCTGCCGGCGTATCCCAGTTCCTTGTCCACCAGGTTGAACAGTTCCTCACCCTTGTGCCAGCGGTCGAAATTCTCCAGGAACTGGTCGGTCAGTGCTCGTTTCCAGCCTATGAAGTCACCGGCCATGTGGGCGGTCATAGTGACGTTCTCCATGTCCCAGAGCGGGTGATCTTCTGCCAAAGGCTCTTCTTCGAAGACATCCAGTCCGGCGCCGGCAATATCGCCATTGTTGAGGGCCGTCACCAGGTCATCGGTTTTGACGATCGGGCCACGCCCAATGTTGATCAGGCGGGCGGACTTTTTCATGGCCTTGAAGGCTTTCTCGTCAAACAGACCTTCGGTCTGGGGCGTCAAGGGAGCGGCAATCACCACGAAGTCCGCGTGGCTGAGCTGCTCGTAGAGATCGTCATTGCCGTGTACCGCCACGAAATCCGGGTCATCCTTTCTCGGCTTTCGGGCAATGCCGTGTGCCTTTAATCCGGCAGCGCCGGCCAGGCGGCCAATTTGCCGGCCAATGGAGCCGGCGCCGACCACCAGAACCTGCTTGCCCTCAGCCCTCTCTGTATCCCGGTGTTTCCACTGGTGCTTCATTTGCAGCCGGATGGAGGTCGGGAAGTCCTTGGCGAACATCAGGATGGTGCAGAGCACATACTCGGCAATGGTGCGGTCGAAAATGCCTCGGGCATTGGTCACGGTGACATCACCTTTGATCAGATCGGGGAACATCAGCGCATCCACGCCAGCACTGGTAGCGTGAATCCATTTCAGCTTGTCTGCCGTGTGCCAGGCGGCCGCGAGGGCCTCTGTGCGAAAGTCCGTCACCATCATGATATCGGTGCCCGGCAGGGTGTCGCGAAGGGTTGGCTCGTCACAGGCAAAGCGCACATCGGCGCGGGCCCTTACTGCGTCCATTCCCGGCGGTTCCTGCTCTCCCGGCGCGGTGAGAACGGTAACAACAGGTTTGCTGTGCTGAGTCATTGAGCCTCCGCCTTTTTGATGAATGACTTCGTTGAACTGGTCTTTGCCCCGAGGGGAAATAACAGTCTGGTCGGCAGGCTCTGTCGGGTCAACTTGCGGGGCACCAGAATTTCCACTCACAGCGTTGATGGCGGTACTTTCACGTACATCATCTATATGAGTTTTTGTCTTGTAGAGGGCACCCATACTGACTAACCTGCAGGGGTGAATCTTATTTGCCCCGTCTGCAGGAGGTGTTTATGGCAGAAGCCGCCAACAAAGAAACTGGCCAGGCCAAACCGCGTAGAGTGAAGTACCGGAAAACGAAGGCCAGTTGGAACCCTGCCATGCAGGCTATCCCGGTGCCGGGCATCCGGCGCATGGTGAATATGGCGGCCACAATGAAGGATGTCATTCATCTTTCCATCGGTCAGCCGGATCTGCCGACTCCCAAGCACGTGATCGATGCCTATATCGATGCGCTCAATGCGGGACAGACCGGCTATACCATGGATGCCGGCCTGCCGGAGCTGCTGGTGGCTCTGCGCGATTACTACGGCAAGCGTTACAACCGTAAGCTGACGCGGGACAATATCCTGATTACCAGCGGCGCCACAGAGGCCATGTACCTGGCTATTTCCGCCACCTCTGCGCCCGGGCGGCAGTTTATCGTGACGGACCCGTCGTTTTTGCTTTATGCGCCCCTGATTCGTATGAACGGTGGTGAGGTAAAGTTTGTGCAGACCCGGGCAGAGAATAACCACCAGCTGGATCCGGATGAGGTCATCAAGGCCATGGGGCCCAGGACTTATGCGCTGATCCTGAACAATCCCAACAACCCGACCGGGGCGGTTTACCCGCGTAGCACCGTGGAAACCATTCTGGAGGAATGCGCCTATCGGGGAATTCAGGTGTATGCCGATGAAGTCTACGACCACCTGATCTTTGATGACGAAGACTTCGCCAGCGTGCTGAACTGCTCGATGGATCTGGACAACATCATGTGCATCAGCAGTTTTTCAAAAACCTACAGCATGGCGGGTCTGCGGGTTGGCTGGGTGATTGCCAGCCAGGCGGCCATCAAATCTCTGCGTCGCTTCCACATGTTCACCACCTCCGTGGCCAATACGCCGTCCCAGTTTGCCGGTGTGGCCGCGCTGACAGGTGACCAGCAGTGCGTTCGCGATATGGTTGATATCTATCGTGAACGGCGGGACAAGGTCGTCGAGCTGGTTGACCAGACCCCCTACATGACGGGCTACAAGCCTGGTGGTGCCTTTTTTGCGTTCCCCGACCTTCCGCCCCATGTCGATGGCTCGGATCTGGCCCTGCGGATGCTGAAGGAAACCGGTGTTTGTATGGTGCCTGGCGATGCCTTTGGTGAAGGGTGTACCAACGCTGTAAGGATCAGCTTCTCCACAACTTGCGAGAAACTGGAAGAGGCGTTTGATCGCGTCATCCCATGGATGGCCAAGCAACAGTTCTGAGGTGATGCCATGTCAGCCCTGGAATCGGTATTGATTCAGTGCCCGTACTGCTGGGAGACGCTGGATATCAGCGTCGACCCGTCGGTACCGGACCAGGAGTATGTCGAGGATTGCCAGGTCTGCTGCAGACCCATTTTGATACACGTGGTTTTTGACGACACTCTGACGCCTCATGTCGAGGCCCGGGCTGAAAATGAATAGAACGCCGCTGTATATCTCTCGGGCGCTTCTGGTCCTGATGCTGTTGCTCGCCAGCGGCTGTGCCAGTCTGTCGCCCTATTCGATTTCCGAAGGTGAGCTGGAAAGGCATCTTCAGGATGTGGTGAGCGAATTCGATCGCAACCAGTTGAGCAGCGGTTCGCCGCTGAGCCTGAGCCTGGACGACGCGGACATTACCCTGGGGCCAGATGGCCGGGACGTGGCAGTGATCGACGTAAGGGGGCAGGTTGCCCTGAATGCGTTGATGGCGAAGCTTCCGGTGGATATTGCCTTGAAGGTTGAGGGAGCCCCGGTTTACGACAGTTCCGAGAAAGCCATCTTCATCCGGCGATTACAGCTTCTGGAGAGCAGTATCGACTCCCCGTTCTTCAAGGGGGATTTGAAGCCCGTAACCGATACGGTAATGCGGCTCGTTGCCCAGATGCTGGAGACCATGCCGGTGTACCGGCTGGACGAAACCGATTTCGCCCAGCGTATGTTCGGTATGATGCCTGTGGATGTGCGAGTGGCCCCTGGCCGGCTTGAGTTTGTCATGGCCGACCAGTAATCCTGATTTACTGAGACAGCCTCTCGCAGATCGCAGAGCCAATTTCGTGGGTGCCTCGTCGACTCCCTGCGTTTTCGGCAAGATCTGCAGCCACTGCATCGAACAGTTCCTTGCCAGCCGCTGCAATGGCAGGATCTTTGCGTCCCAGCCATTCAAGCATGCGGGCAGTGGTAAAGATCATGGCGGTGGGATCGGCCAGGCCCTGGCCGGCAATATCCGGAGCGCTGCCGTGGGTAGGTTCGAACATGGAAGGCATATCCGGATCGGTCGGGTTCAGATTGCAGGAAGGCGCAACGCCCATGCCGCCTGACAGTACTGCGGCCAAGTCCGTCAGGATGTCGCCCTGCAGGTTACTGGCCACCACCACATCAAAGGCCCAGGGGCTTTGCACGAACTTCATGCAGGCCGCGTCCACTAACTCGTGGTGTGTGGCCACATCCGGGTATTCCTTGCTGATTTCGTCGAAAGCCTCGGTGTACATATCGCCCCAGTAGCGCAAGGCATTACGCTTGGTCACCAGGCACACCTGGCTCTCACAGGTTTTGCCATCCAGTGTTCTGAATGTCCGCGTGCAACCCTCTTTGACCCGGTCTGCCGCGCGGTTTCGGGCCTGTTCAAACCCGTAACGGATGATCCGGTCGGTTGCCTTGCGCGTGAACACTTCCATCTGGGTAGCTACTTCGTCTGGCGTGCCCTTGCGCAACCGGCCACCCTGGCTAACGTACTCACCCTCGGAATTTTCACGAATCACCAGCATGTCGATGTCTTTAGCGCGTTCATCCGCCAGGTATTGGCGGGCACCGGGCAGAAGCCGGGCCGGGCGCTCGCAGACCCATTGATCGAAACCTTTGCGCATGTCCAGCAGTGGCGCCAGGGAAATACTGTCTGGCAACAGGTAACGCTCCGGATCGTCCACAGGACCGGGATCGCCGAGAGCGCCCAACAGGATGGCATCGTACTTCTGCAACTGACCCAGGGCATCCGCAGGCATGGATTCCCCGTATTCCTCATGCCAGGCGTGGGATGGCCACGGGAAACGCGTCCACTCAAGGTCCAGGCCGTGTTTGGCGCGCAGGGTCTCCAGACAGCGCACAGCTTCGGCCACCACTTCAGGGCCTATGCCGTCGCCCGGGGTTACTGCGATACGGGTAGATTGGGCCATTCGGGAAACTCCTTTTGAGGACAGACACGTATAAACGACAAACCCCAGTTTAGTCATGTGAGCTGGGGATGCCACCGTTTGACACGCTTTAACCAGAAAGTGGTTTTACCAGCGTTTGGTTCAAGGCTATAGTGATCTGAAAATACCTCTTATTGACACAGAAAACCGCCAGAAATGAAGTCAGGAGTTGAAGTGAACCAACCCGCCGTACTGTTTGATGAATCCCATTGCGAGCAATGTGCATGTGGAGAGGGGTTGGATTTTTCCTTTACCTTCGCGTTCCAGCCCATTGTTGACGTTCTCAACAAATCTGTTTACGCCTACGAGGCGCTGGTGCGAGGCACCGAGGGTCAGGGGGCGATGAGTGTCCTCTCGAAGGTAACGGAGCAAAATCGCTACGCTTTCGATCAGGTTTGTCGGGTCAAGGCGGTCAAGCTTGCCGCCAGGCTAAAAATGGAGCCCCTACTCAGCATTAACTTTATGCCAAATGCCGTGTACAGGGCCGAGTACTGTATTCGCACGACCCTGGCGGCTGCCAAGACCTACAACTTCGATACCCGCAAAATCATTTTCGAGCTTACTGAGGACGAACAGCTGACCTCTACATCCGTCGACCACCTCGTGTCGATTATCGAGGCGTATCAGGAGATGGGGTTCAGCACCGCCATTGATGATTTCGGCGCCGGTTTCTCGCGGTATAACGTCATGATGGCCAGCCCGCCCGATCTGTTGAAGCTGGACATGGCATTGATCCGTGATATTGATCGGGAGCCGAACAAGCAGGCCGTTGTTGCCGGCATCATTACCATGATGACGCAGCTTGGTGGCCAGATCATCGCTGAGGGCGTCGAAACCAAGGAAGAATACTTCTGGTTGCGCTCCCAGGGGATCAATCTCTACCAGGGCTATCTGTTTGCCAAGCCGGGGTTCGAGTGCCTTCCGGAGCCCGAGTTTCCGGCCTGACGGGCCTCTAAACTGACAGGAACAACACCTTGCTATACCGAATGATCACCATTGTCGGCGGACTGGTTTTTGTCATCATCCTCTTCGCCTTGATCTGGTTTTTCTGCAAGAAATTTCTTGAGCACCATGGCGTCACCGACCAGGTTAAAGACCGCGCCATGGTTCTGGCGACATGGACCTTTGCCGGTATCAGCGTCGGGCTGGTTTTTGCGGTGGCCGGTGCGTTTGTCCTCGGCCCCTGGGCTTTTTACCGAACCCTCCGGGGCCATGATGTGGAGATATCCGATGGCGCCGCCGTCTGGTGGGGCCTCGGGATCGTAGTGGCCTCCCTGGGGATTACGGCTATCGGATTCTTCGGTTTCCTGATGGTGGTTGGCGCATACTGAGGCTCAACTGATTGCCTTTAACTGCTCCCGGAACCAGATCAGCGCCGGCTCCCGCTCGTAAGCCTTGTGCCAATACAGGTGCACGTCGATAGACGGCAGGTCCGCCGGCGGATCCATAATCCGGATGTTGGCCCGCTCGGCGATAATCCTGGCGTAAGCTTCCGGCATGGTCAGCAGCAGATCGGTATCTTCCACCACTCTGCAGGCGGCATAATAGTGCTGACACCTCAAGCGGATACTCCGTTGTACCCCCAGCCGCGATAGCTCAAAGTCCTCGATCCCGGGTCCTTCGGTACGCGAGGATACCAGTACGTGTTTTGCGGACAGGTACCCTTCCATATCCAGCGACTCTTTTGCCAGCGCGTGCCCCTCCCGGGCCAGAACCACCAGGCGGTCGCGCCTCAGGAGTTCGTGGGATGTCTGGTTACTCACGGGCAACAGTACATCCACGGCAAAATCCAGTTTGCCGGCCGCCAGTTGCGTCTCCATATCACGCCGCGCAATCCGCTGACTGACGATTTCCAGTTCCGGGTAGGCGTCCAGACGCGCCATCAGGCGGGGAAGGAAGGTGGATTCGAGTATGTCCCGCAACCCAAGCGAATAGGTTTTGCGCTGGGTGGCCGGATCAAAGGCGTGAAACTGGTTAACCGCACCCTGAATCTGGGTAAGGCCCGGTCGCATGGACTCGAGGAAGCGTCGGGCCAATGGGGTTGGCACCATCTGATTGCCCTGGCGGGTAAAGAGTGGGTCATCAAAATGGTCCCGGAGCCTGGACAGCGAGTGGCTCACCGCAGGCTGTGTCAGGTGCAGCGCCCTGGCCGCACGGGTCAGGCTTCCTTCCCGGTAGATGGTGTCAAACACGTGCAAAAGGTTCAGGTCCAGGCGGTTGAGGGCCATGAGCGGGGTCCATTCTTTAGAAATTTGGAATAAGTTTGGTTGATAATAAACGATAAGAATAATTCAGTCGCGTAATAGTTAAGTCATCCCTAGACTGGTCTCAACGTGATTATTCCGTGTACGCCAACGTGCAAAAGTCAGCGAGGATACGGCGATGGATTTCAATATTTCCGAGCAAGGCCAGGATTATCTCAACCGCGTGAAGCAGTTCATGAAGGATGAGATCTTTCCCATTGAAGAGCAGTACCACAAGGAACTTGCCTCCCGGGATGACCGCTGGGTTGTGCTGCCAATCATCCGGGAGCTCAAGGAAAAAGCTAAAGCCCAGGGCCTCTGGAACATGTTCTTCCCGGACGAAAAATACGGTTGTGGCCTGCTGAACTCCGATTACGCCCTGATTGCAGAGGAAACCGGACGCAGCTTCATCGCGCCGGAGATCTTCAACTGCAACGCGCCAGACACCGGCAATATGGAAGTCCTGATTCACTACGGCTCTGAGGAACAGAAAGCCGAGTGGCTGCCGCGGCTGCTTAGCGGCGAGATCCGCTCCGCCTTCTGTATGACCGAGCCGGCGGTTGCCTCTTCCGATGCCACCAATATGGAGGCGACTGCTGTTGTCGAAGGCGACGAAGTGGTTCTGAACGGTCGCAAGTGGTGGAGCACAGGCATCGGACACCCGGATTGCAAGGTTGCCATCTTCATGGGGCTTACTGATCCGGACGCCCATAAGCATCGCCGACATTCCATGGTGCTGGTACCGCTGGACACGCCGGGCGTCAAGATCGAGCGCATGCTGCCGGTATTCGGTGAATACGATGAGCCTTATGGCCATGGCGAAGTGCTGTTCGACAACGTCCGGTTGCCCAAGAGCGCATTCATCGCCGGCCCGGGCCGTGGGTTCGAGATTGCCCAGGGCCGTTTGGGGCCAGGTCGCGTACACCATTGTATGCGGGCCATCGGTGCGGCGGAGCGTACACTGGAAATTCTTATCAAGCGGGCCAATAGCCGGGAGGCCTTCGGGCGCCCGATTGCCAAGCTGGGCGGCAACCCGGATATTATTGCCAATGCCCGCATGGCTATTGAGCAGGCACGCCTGCTGACGCTGAAATGTGCCTGGGCACTCGATACCAAGGGCATCATGGGCGCACTTCAGGAAGTCTCTATGATCAAGGCGGTGATTCCGTCGATGCTGCAGACTATTGTGGATCAGGCCATCCAGATTCATGGCGGCGCAGGTGTCAGCGACGACGATTTCCCGCTGACGCAGCTGTTTGCCTATGCTCGTGTTCTGCGCCTTGCGGATGGTCCGGATGAAGTGCATCGGGCTATGGTGGCCCGTCTGGAGTTGCGTAAATATAAAAGTTGAGAATTTGAATCAGGAGGCTGGATTCGGCGGAAGGGTGTTTCTAAAACACGCTCCTTACGGCACATCCATGTGACGCTTGGGCTCCGCCATCCCTGGCTCCGCACAGTTTCAGAAACACCCTTCCGCCGACTCCGGGGTACCTCGGAGTTGGCTTCAGTTTTGAGCGAGACAACAGCGGGGAAGCATTGATGACTCGGAGAGTGTTCATAACCGGAGGCGCAAGCGGACTTGGCCGCGCCATAGCACTGCGTTATGCCAAAGAAGGCGCCAAAGTTTGCATCGGCGACATTAACCCGGAGCAGGGTGTTGGCGTCGAGAAAGAGATTAATGCGGCCGGAGCCGAAGGCTATTTCGTCGAATGCGATGTGCGACGCCTGACCGATTTCGAAAAGGTCCGCGATGATCTCGTGAAGAAATGGGGTGGCGTTGATGTGGTGGTGAACAACGCTGGAGTTGCCTCTGCCGGTTCGATTGAAGATACCACCATGGCGGATTGGGAGTGGATTCTCGATATCAACGTGCTGGGTGTGGTTCGCGGCTGTAAGGCGTTCACGCCTCAATTCAAACAGCAGGGCTCCGGGGCATTCGTGAATGTGGCTTCCATGGCCGGGCTGATGCTGGCGCCATTGATGGATAGCTACAATGTGACCAAGGCCGGGGTGATTGCCCTGTCTGAAACCCTGAGCCAGGAGCTTCGGGATGCCGGTATTCATGTGAGCTGTGTATGCCCGGCATTTTTCCAGACCAATCTGACCAGCAGCATGCGTTCTGATATTCCCGGCATTCAGCAGAACGTGAACAAGCTGATGAAGCGCTCCACGGTAACCGCCGAGGATGTGGCCGAGGATATTTTCCGGTCGGTGGAAAACAAGAGCTTCTGGGTATTGCCTCACGCCAAGGAGCGCCGTATGTGGATGCTGAAGCGCCATGCACCCAAGGCGTTCGACTGGCTGATGCACCAGGAAAGCAAGCGCTGGATGAGCAAGATGGGTGGCAGCAAGGCCTGAGGGCGCTGTCTCGAACTGTCTTAAACTGAAGATTCAATAGGAGAGCCCTGAATGACCCAGATCGACCAGGCCGTGGACATCCGGGAAGGCGAGGAGCTGGACACCGGCGCGGTAGACCGGTTCATGAAACAGGCGATCCCGGACCTGCAAGGCGAGCCAGAGATTCGTCAATACCCGGGCGGCGCGTCAAACCTGACCTACCAGGTGGATTACGGTGACCGGTCCTTCGTCTTGCGCCGGCCGCCATTCGGCAAGATCGCCAAGTCCGCTCACGACATGCTGCGTGAGGCCAGGGTCATGCGGGCGCTCAAGCCGGTCTATCCCTACGTGCCCAACATTATCGCCATCTGCGATGATCATAACGTGCTGGGTTGCGACTTCTACGTTATGGAGCGGTTGAAGGGCATCATCCTGCGCCAGGACTTTCCTAAGGATTTTGAACTCAGTGAAACCGATACCCGCAAGCTTTGCCTGAACGTGATCGACAAGCTGGTGGATCTACACCGCGTGGATGCCAAAGCAGCCGGCCTGGATAAGCTGGGCAAGGGCGAGGGCTACGTTCAGCGCCAAATTGGCGGCTGGAGTGCCCGCTTCCGCAAGGCCCGCACCGATGACGTGGGCGACTTCGAGCAGGTCATGAGCTGGCTCAATGACAAGATGCCCGAGGACATTGCCCAGGTGGTAATCCACAACGATTTTCGCTTCGACAATGTGGTGCTGAACCCGGATAACCCGTTCGAAGTGATCGGCGTGCTGGACTGGGAAATGGCCACCATCGGCGATCCGCTGATGGATCTGGGCAACAGTCTGGCTTACTGGATTGAAGCCGATGATGAAGGCCCTTTCCAGATGCTGCGCCGGCAGCCGACCCATCGTCCGGGCATGCTCACCCGCCAGGAGGTGGTGGAGTATTACATGGAGCAGTCCGGTTTCAAGGTCGACAATTTCGATTTTTATGAGATCTATGGCCTGTTCCGGCTGGCGGTCATCATCCAGCAGATCTATTACCGGTTCTATCACGGCCAGACCAAAGACAAGCGTTTCGCCGCCTTTGGCCATGCCGCCAATTATCTCGAGAAGCGCTGCCAGCGCCTGATTGCGGAGAGCTCCCTGTAATGGCAACGATTTATCTGGTGCGCCACGGCCAGGCCAGTTTCGGGAAGGAGAACTACGATCAACTGTCTTCAACCGGTTGGGAGCAGGGCAGGGTGCTTGGTCGCTGGCTGGCAGGCAAAGTTGAACCGGCGGCGATATTCGGGGGCGATCTGGAGCGCCACCGGGAAACCGTCGAGGCCATCGCCACCGGGTACGGGACAAAATTGCCCGATATGCAGGTGGTTCCCGGCTTCAACGAGTTTGATCATACGACAGTGGTAGCGCGGTACCGCCCCGAGTGGAGTGACCGTGCCGTGATGGCGCGGGATCTCAAGGCATTCCCGAAGCCGGCTAAAGCGTTCCAGGAGGCCTTCGTGCACGCGGTGCACCGCTGGGCCTCGGGCGAATACGACCATGAGTACGAGGAAAGCTGGCCGGACTTCAAGGCCCGCGTTCTGGCGGCCTTCGAGGAGATGATTGAGTACGCCGATGGCGGCGACGTGCTGGTTGCGACCTCTGGTGGACCGATTTCCGTGATTGCCCAGTATCTGCTCGGGCTGGACGACGCCAGGGCACTTGGACTGAATGAGGTGATCGCCAACACCAGTTTATCGCGAGTCCTGTATTCCGGCCCCCGGCGCAGCCTGGCCGTTTTTAACAACTATAGCCACCTGGAAGCGGATGACCCCGCCCTGGTGACATTCCGATAGTGAATTGAGGTGAACGAATGAGCAGCAAGAACCTGTTTGATCTGACTGGCAAGGTTGCCCTGATTACCGGTGCCAGCCGAGGCATCGGCGAGAGCATTGCCCGGACCCTGGCCGAGTATGGCGCCCACGTGATTGTCAGCAGCCGCAAGATTGACGGTTGCGAAGCCGTTGCCAGCAGTATCCGGGATGCCGGCGGTAGCGCCGAAGCTTACGCCTGCCACATAGGTGATATGGACCAGATTGAGAGCATCTGGGCGCATATTGACCAGACACACGGCAAGCTGGATATTCTGGTGAACAATGCTGCTGCCAACCCTTATTTCGGGCCGGTGGAAGACACCGACCTGGGCGCGTTCAACAAGACCGTGGATGTGAATATCCGGGGCTATTTCTTCATGTGCGCCCGCGGCGCCCAGATGATGAAGAAAGCCGGTGGTGGCTCCATTGTGAACGTGGCTTCCGTGAACGGTGTCAATCCGGGCCATTACCAGGGCATTTACTCAGTCACCAAGGCCGCCGTGATTTCCATGACCAAATCCTTTGCGATGGAGCTGGGTCAGCAGAAAATCCGTGTGAACGCACTGTTGCCGGGGCTGACCGATACCAAGTTTGCCAGCGCTCTGACCACTAACGAGGCCATCAAGAAGCAGGCTATGGCCCATATCCCCATGAAGCGTGTGGCGGATCCCGGTGAAATGGCCGGTACAGTTCTCTATCTGGTTTCTGATGCTTCCAGCTATACCACGGGCGCCTGCATCAATGCCGACGGTGGTTACCTGACAGTCTGAGTATTCATTGGGGTCGGATGAACGCTTTCATCCGACCCCGCCTTCAATATGTCCGAGCCTATCAGGCCGGCGAACAGGTCAGAGTCTCAAAGTCATTGTTCAGCTCCACCGCCCGATCTTGAAGCTGGGCCAGTGTTTCCCTGTCCCCTGCCACAATCAAGTCGTGCATCAGGGAGGACATGGCAGCGCGACTTTCTGCCATCATGACTTTATAGGCCTCACCCCGCACCTCGTCGGAATTCAGTATCAGGTATTCCAGCTCCGCCTCGAACGTCGGCGCGTTTCTGTTTTCCAATAGCTCCAGCAAGGCCAGCTGCCAGTTCCTTCGACCCTGCAGCCAGATTTCAGTCTGGGCGCCACGATTGGCAGACCATTGCTGTACGATGTCACGCTGCTCACTGTTCAGCTCACCCAGCCAACGCTCAACCCGCTCTGCTGTCCGCTCGGCACGGTCTTCGGCTGTTGCTTCCGGGGAATCTGCCAGGAACTCATCTTCCATTTCCTGCTGGCTCTGGACCATATTGTCCGCTAACTCCTGAACCTGCTTGTCGCTCAGGCTTGAGAGAAGGTTCACCGCGACTGGCGTTGCCCGTTCCAGAAGGCTCGGGAAGAAACTGAAAAGCTGCTGTTGATGATAGTCGATGGTGGCCTGATCGGGCGGGTTGCTGGAAACATCAGATTCGAGCTCGTCCAGCCAGGCCTGGTAGCGCGGCAGTTCGGCGCTGCAATGCCATTGCCGCAGTTGCTCAATATCTCTGTTGAGTTGCTGCTTCTGGTCGGTGGTGAGCGAAACATAGTCCTCCACCCACCACACGATGCCCCAGTCCGCATATCGATAAGCCAGCTTGGTTGAACTGCAGCCAACCATACCAAACGCCAGTACCAGAATGAGAACAAGGGGTTTGAAAAAGCTGGGTGTCCTCTTTTGAGCAGTATCCATGGCTCGCCTGTCTTGGTAAAAAGCCGTATCGAAAAAAGGTTGCAAGCTCACTACCATTATCCGTTTGTGTAATACCAGTGTACGACATATCACGCCTTTCAGATGCTGCTCCCAGGAACGCTGGAGCATTGTTCAGGAGAAGTCATGAGCAAAATGAGACTTTCACGTCTACGCCAGTTAATTTTTGGATTTTACATGTCCGGAATCATGTCCCTGCTGATGTCCGGAGTGATCACCTTGATCAACACTGGCCTCGACAGTGAATTCCATTACCGGTGGGGACCGGCTTTCCTGGTTGCCTGGGCCGTCGCTTTCCCTCTGGTGACCTTCATCGCGCCGCTTGCCGGGAAGATGACCGAGTTCACCATGCGCAAGTTTGACTAATTGCGTGCATCCGTAAGCTTAAATGTAAAAAGATGCAAATCCGTTCTTTCTGACTCCCCGTAAATGCATTGACGCATGATTCAGGGACTGAATTTGTGCAGGTTCGAACCACTCAAATCCTGGTAAACAATCTCTACAAGTGGGGAACAGAAACAATGAATACAAAATATGCTTTACCGATGGTTTTGGCGGGCAGTGTAATGCTCTCCGGGTGTTGGCTTGATGACGATGATGATCCTATAACGACGAGTGTTCGAGTCCTGCATGCATCTTCCGATGCGCCTCCGGTGAATGTACGGGTGAACGGCGATGTTGTCGTGCCTGGTGCCGATTACAAGCAGGCAGCAGTTCTGAAGCCGAGCGCCGGTCTTGCCGACATTGCTGTCGATGGATTGCTGCCGGGCGGTCAGACAGCGACAGTCATTTCCGCTGATGGGGTATCCCTTCGTTCCGATACCAGCTACGACGTGATTGCAGTTGGAAAACTTGCGAATATCGAGCCTCTTATTCTGAATGATACTGGCGAACGGGAGAGCGCGGATTCTGTCCGTTTGCGGGTTGCGCATCTCTCCCCTGTTGCCCAACAAGCAGTCGATGGACCGGTAGAAGTGTATTTGACCGCAGCTGGTGATCCTCTCCCGGACGAGGCGTCATTCAGCTTCTCATTTAAGGAAAGTGTTGGACCGATCGAGGTACCCGCTGGCGAATATCAGATTCGGGTTGCCATTCCTGGTGAGACACCAACCGTAGTCTACGATAGTGGGTCGGTTCCGCTTGCTGCCGGTTCGGATCTCTTGGTCGGTGCGGTTGATAACACTACCCCTGAAACAACCCCAGATGGTGAGGGGCCAGTGAACAATAGTCCTGTCAGCCTTATCGCTGTGACCAGTGATGGTCAGGTGGTTGAGCTTTTTGATAGTAATCAGCAGGCAGGAGTACGAGTTGTTCATAACTCTTCGGATGCACCTCCAGTCGCCATTCTGGTTGATGACACCGTTGCGATTCCCAGCCTGGCATTCCCGAATGTTGCTCCGGGGGCCGATACCAACAACTACGCAGTTATTGCTGATGGATCCCGTAACCTTAAGGTATCCCCGGCAAGCAGTGAGAATCCGTTGAATTCCGCTGTAATTGATGCCGACGTTGTATTTGGTCAGGCCTCAGCAAAAACCGTCATTGCGGTGAACCTGCTTGACGCCATTGAGCCTCTGGTGCTGGAGGACAGTGTCCGCAGCATCGCCACCCAGGCTTCTCTGCGTGTCGTACACGGTGCTGTCGAGGCGGGAACCGTGGACGTTTTTCTGGTACCGACGGCTGAAGGTGGTGCGGGAGCGACAGTGTTGAACGCTGAGGTAAATGCGCCGACCCTGAACGATTTTGAATTCAAGACCAACACGGGATACCTTCCGGTAGCCGCAGGAGATTATGTGGTATTCATTACGGACCAAGATGGAAATGAGCTTTTGAAAACCGGCAGCGTCTCCCTATCTTCGGGAGGTGTTTATACCGCAATAGCGAGGCTTGCGCCTGAGGATGAGGATAATACCGCTGGTCTAACGGTGCTTGACGATTTCGTGATGCCACCGACCTGATTGGTTAATCAAGGACTATTAAAGCCCCCGCCACGGCCGGGGCTTTTTATTGAATGGTGGTTTCAGAAATGCCGGAAGCCGCGTGGGAAATGGCAGTCCCGGTCGGCGGCCGGAAATGCAGCGAATACAGAATCCGGTCCAGTACGGCCTGGCCATTCCAGGCCGGATCGTTATTGACCATCCCCACCACGGCCCAGGTGGTGTTATTCGAATCGCGGGTGAAGCCGGCGATCGACCTCACGTTTTCCAGGTAACCGGTCTTGATGCGACCCTCGCCATCCATGCCGGTATTGCGTAGGCGGCGTGCCATGGTTCCGTCCATCGCGATAATGGGCATTGAAGCCATCAGGTCTGCCGAGTAGGCGCTGTTCCAGGCATGCTCCAGAATCTGAGCGCCCTGGCGGGCGGTAATACGACCGTGTCGGGTGAGACCGGCGCCGTTATCGATCACCATGCCCGCAGTGTTAATGCCTTTGTCTTCGAGCCAGTCATAGATCACCCGAATGCCGGCAACCCGGTCATCGTTTTCATCTTCCAGGCGGTTCTCGGCACCAATGGTGAGCAGCAGTTGGCGCGCCATCACGTTGCTGCTCCACTTGTTGATATCCCTCACCATGGTAACCAGATCCGGCGAGGTGGTTTTCATTACCAGCCGTGCGTCTTCCGGTGTAACACCATTGAGGTCTCCGCCCGAAACCACGACGCCAAGGTCAGCCAGCAGGGAACGAATAAGCGAGGCGCTGTACTGCTCATGGGGCAGCAGCGACAGGTAGCTGGTGGTTCGGCAGCCCTGGGGAAGTTCACCGGTTACCCGAACGGTCACACGTTGGTCTTCATGAACAATGGGTTCCCATTCGAAGTTTCTTCGCGACGGGCAAGGGCCTTCGGCGGTTGCAACCACACGGTTGTCGATAACAACTTCACCCAGGGAGGGCGTGCTCCAGGCCTGGGTACCACGCTCATCGGCACGAACCTGGAAGTGCATCAGGTTCAGGTTGGTCAGATAGGCGGACGGTTCCACCAGAAAGGGAGCGTGGGGATTGTTGCCGTTGTCTTCAAACGCCGGGAAACCACCATCGACTTCAAAGTAAGTGCCATCAAGAATCAGGTCGCCCTCGATTCGTGTAATCCCCATACTGCGCAATTCGCCCAGGGTGGTCCAGAGCCGTTCGATGGTGAGTTTGGGGTCGCCGCCAAAGCGGACATAGAGATTGCCTTTGAGGGTGTCGCCGGCCATAACACCGTCGGTCAGGAAGTCGGTATCCCAGTGATGATTGGGGCCAAGAACCTCCAGTGCCGCAAAGGTTGTCACCAGTTTCATGATGGAGCCGGGGCTCATCAGCGCATCGGCATTGATGTACTGATTGATGCCGGGACCATTCAGTGGAATGGCTGCCATGCTCATGGCATCTTGGTTATTCAGTGACTGGACGGCGTAATCCTTCAACTGATTGGACCAGAGGCGATTGCCGGAAAATCCCGCGCCTTCGCCATCTGCGGCGGCAACGGATGGGCCGACCGTGACAGATAGGGCCACAAGCGATGCCAGTAGCGACCGCCTGAATCGAGGATACATTTTTTCGGCTCTTACAGAGCCTGAGCGTCGCATACCCGGGATTAACATGGTCACCGTCCAGTGAGTTCTTATATTTCTACAATAGCCCATCCCGGCGGTTTGTACTATGCAGAAAAGCTCTACATGACGTTAAAAAATGGCAGTAGTGTCGTTGTTTGTATTGAACTTTTGTGACGCCATGTAAGCGCCCTTGTGAATCATGGGGTTAGGTGGACAAACTTTAACGATCCTGGGGGCTGATCCCGGGAGCCAATGGAAAATCGTCAGATTGCGTGATAATAGCGTGGTCTCCAACAGAAGGTTTGTTTATGTCGAATATGCTGTCTCACAACGTCCACGTGCTGGGCTCGGTCGCCACATCTTCGCTCACTGCCTGGCGCGGTTGCCTGGTGGTAAAAAATGTTCCCCAGCCGGAAAAGCCGATTGTTCTCTACGACATGGAGGGCTGTCCATACTGCCGTCGCGTTCGTGAAGCCCTGACTGCCCTTAACCTGGATGTGGAAATCCGGCCCTGTCCGAAAGGCGGGTCGGTTTTCCGGGCCCAGGCGGAGGCGCTGGGAGGCCGGCAACAGTTCCCCTTGCTGGCGGACCAGAACACGGGCACGGTCATGTACGAATCCGAGGAGATCATCGAGTATCTGTTCCGGCAATATGCCGGCCGGTCGGTGCCGTCCTACTATCGTGGTCGGGTCTGGCAGCCGGTCCTGGGCTCTGTAGCCTCGGTAACCAGCGCCATGCGGGGGCTGAGGGTCAGCCAGGGCAAGCTGCCGGAGCAGCCGTTGCACCTCTGGAGTTTCGAGGGCAGCCCGTTTTCACGTCTGGTGCGTGAGCGGCTGTGTGAACTGGAAATTCCGTATACCTTGCACAACCTGGGCAAGGAGCACTGGACAGAGATCGGACCGGCGAAGCAACGCATCAAGCCGGGTCCCTATACGCCGATTCCTGGTGGCAAGCGGGATGCGTTTTTCCAGGTGCACAAGCGGGTTCAGGTGCCCTACCTTGAAGACCCCAATACCGGGGAAGGGCTGTTCGAGTCTGCCCGGATTCTGAAATATCTCGACACTCACTACGGGAACTGAGCTGCGACGAAGACTGTCAGCTTTGGAGTGGCTGCATGGGCGGGTCATCCCTTTGCCAGACACGCCGTAAATACTTCCATGTAGGCTCGGTCGGGCCATCCCTGGCCCTCCACGGTCTGTCAAAGGGATGACCCGCCCACGCTCAGGCACCTTGTGCTATTTGCACTTACATTCATCGCAGTGGGGCGCAGACATGGCGAAAGAGTACTCTAGACGGCAGTTTCTTGTTGGTTCCGGGGCACTGGGACTCGCACTGACATCACCGCGATTGTTCGCGAGCGATGCCACCAACCTGTCCTCATCAACTCCCATAACCCGACAAATTCCGGGAACGGACGAAGCCATCCCTGCGATCGGCATGGGCACCTGGATCACCTTCAACGTCGGTGGCGATACGCAACTGGTTCAGCAGCGCACCAGGGTTCTGAAAACCTTCTTCGATCTGGGCGGCACGGTTGTAGACGGATCACCGATGTATGGCAGTGCCGCAGATGTTATGGGTGAAGCTCTGGATTCTCTGAACGCCCACGATCGGATTTTTGCAGCGACCAAGATCTGGACCGGCGATGAATCAGAAACCCGGCAGGAGGCGGCACGTTCGGGCACGCGCTGGGGTGTCGATCAATTCGATTTGTTGCAGGTTCATAATCTGCTGGGCTGGCAAGGGCATCTTGAAACCCTGAAGCAGATGAAGGCCAACGGTGAGGTTCGGTATATCGGCATCACCACCTCCCACGGTCGACGGCACCGGGAGTTCGCTCAGATTATGGAAAGGGAGCCGCTGGATTTTGTGCAGCTAACCTATAACGTTCTGGATCGCGAGGTTGAGGATAGGTTGCTGCCACTGGCCGAGGAGCGGGGAATCGGGGTAATCGTCAATCGTCCGTTCCAGGGTGGTTCGCTGTTCCGCCGGTTTCAGTCGGAGCCGCTGCCTGGTTGGGCCGGGGAGGTCGGCGTCAGCAATTGGGCGGAGTTCTTTCTCAAGTACATCATTTCCCACCCGGCGGTGACCTGTGCCATCCCGGCGACCAGCAAGGTCGAGCACATGAAGGAAAACATGGGGGCGATGCGCGGCACATTGCCTGATGCCGATCAGCGCCAGCGGATGGCGGATTACGTGAGGTCGCTGTGAGTGGGGCTGACTGGCTGAGCTACTCGCTGCAGGATTTCGTGATGTTCGGGCCGCAGGTTTTTCTGCGGCTGTTTGTTCGGATCAACCAGGATCTCTGGCCCTGGCAGTTGCTGGCGGTGATTATTGTCATCTTTATACCGGTGCTGGTTCTGAGGCAAAACAAGGCGGCACGGCGTTTGGCAGTCGGTCTGATGGCGCTTGCCTGGGTTTCTAGTGGTTACGGATTTCTGGTGGGCTATTTCGGCCCCATTAACTGGCCGGCGGCGTGGTTTGGTTGGGCCTTTGTGGCTCAGGGCCTGTTGCTTGCAGCTGCCGTATTTGCCGGCGGCATTCATTACAGCAGGCTTTCGGTTGGCGAATTTGCCCTACTCTGGCTGATCGCCGTGTGTGGATTACCCTGGTTGGCGGTAGCTAATTCCGGCCAGTGGCATGCGGTCGCGCTGTTCGGCGTAGCGCCCGGCACTACCGCTGCGGCCGGCGCGCTGGCCTTGGCACTCATGACCAGGACCTGGCGCTGGCTTTACTTGCCGCTGCTGGTGTTATGGAGTCTGTTCAGCGCAGCCATCTTATGGGTTCTTCAGACCTGGTTGTTGCTTGTCACCCCGGTGGCTACGCTCTTGCTGGTTGGAGCCGGGTTCTGGCTCAGTCCCAGGCGGGTGCGAAGTCTGGATTAGCGATGCGCTCGTTGCGGTCCAGCTCATCAATGGCGCGGATCTCTTCCTCGCTCAATTCGACTTTCAGCGCCTCCAGGTTGGCCTTCTGGTGGCCGGGGCGTGTTGAGGAGGGGATCGGCACAACGCCTCTCGATGCCACCCAGGCAATAGCTATCTGCGCCGGGGTCAGGTTTCTCTCACCAGCAATGTGCTGCAGTGTCTCGTCCGCCATCACCTTGCCAACAGCCAGCGGCATGTAGCCGGTAACGGTAATGCCGAGCTTCTGGGCATGCTCTACAACCTTTCGGTTGGCGAGGAACGGGTGCACTTCTACCTGGTTGGTGAAAATGGGCGTGTCACCCAGAATCTCTTTTGCCTCATCCATCTGGGCGCAGGTGAAGTTGGAAATGCCGATGTGCTCGGTCAGACCTTCGCGCTGGGCATCCCTCAGGGCGCCGAGATACTCTTTCATGGGCACTTCGTCGTCGGGCGATGGCCAGTGAATAAGCGCCAGATCCACATGGTCGGTTTTCAGCCTCGCGAGACTGTCATGCAGGCTGTTGATGAGATCGCTGGCGTGCAGCTGGTCGTGCCAGATTTTGGTGGTCAGGAAAATTTCCCGACGCGGAATGCCACTGGAGGTAATGCCATCACCAACTTCCGCTTCGTTTCCATACATCTGGGCGGTATCGATATGGCGATAGCCCAGGGACAGGGCGCTCTTGACGGCATCACGGGCGTCGTTGCCCTTGAGCCGGAAAGTTCCCATGCCGATCTTCGGAAGTGCGCTGAATGACATAATGTCCTCCTAAGCGAGTGATGTGTTCTTAAACTGGTGCCGGCAGACTGGTTCTTCAAGTGGCCGCCCGGTATCATCGCGCCTGAATCAACCTCTGAGCCGAACCAGTGAGGTCCGCACCATGTACACCGGTCGTTGCCTGTGTGGCGATATCCGTTTTGAATACGATGGCACTCTCGGTCCGTTGGCCCTGTGCCATTGCAGCCAGTGCCGGCGAGCCCACGGCAGCGCGTTCTCGGCCAGCGCGCCGGTGCAGAAGGTGAGGTTCCGGTTCGTATCCGGCGAAGACAGGATTACCGAGTTCGAATCTCGCCCCGGCAAATACCGGGGCTTCTGCAGCCGTTGCGGCAGCCAGCTTTACAGCCGTGTTGACGCCATTCCCGGAATACTGCGTCTGCGAGTTGGATGTATCAACGAACCCCTGGGTAAGGGGCCGGCCCAACATGTGTTTGTGGGCTCAAAATCCGACTGGTTCGAGATTACCGACCAGCTGCCCCAGTTCGAGAAAACCGAACGAACCAACGATCCTCACTGAAGCGGCACCATCCGATAGACCTTGCCTCGCGGTGAGTCTGTCAGCAGCCACAGGGCACCCTCCGGGCCCATGCGCACGTCGCGGATCCGCTCACCGAGGTCTGTCAGGAGATTTTCTTCCTCGGTCACATCTCCACCCTGAATGCGCAGGCGCACCAGTTTTCGCATCTTGAGTGCCCCCACAAACAGATCCCCCTGCCATTCCGGGAACAGATCACCGGTATAAAACGCCATGCCAGATGGTGCGATGGACGGGTCCCAGTAATGTAGTGGCTGGGCCATGCCTTCCTTCTCGGTCTCGTCTGTGATGGGCAGGCCAGAATAGTCGATGCCGTAGGTGATTGTCGGCCATCCGTAATCGGTTCCTGCCCGGATGATGTTGATTTCGTCGCCACCCCGGGGACCATGTTCGTGGCTCCAGATCTCGCCCGTTTCCGGGTGGATGGTCATGCCCTGAATGTTGCGGTTACCGGTTGTGTAGAAGGTATCGTTAACGCCGCTGGTGTCGAGGAAAGGATTGCCGGGCGCGGGGCCGCCGTCAGTCGTAATCCGGTGAACGCCGCCGGCATCATCACCATTGTCCTGGCCCCGGTCCATCTCGCCGCGGTCTCCAACAGAGATGTAAAGATTGCCTTCCCGGTCGAATTCCATGCGACCTGCAAAGTGCCTGCTGGTGTTCGAGCGGGGTAGCGCTTCAAAGATGACCTCAACGCCGGTAAGGCGTTCTCCGTCCAGTCGGGCCCGCGCCACACGGGTGGTCATGCCGTCCCGGTTTCGGTGGGCATAGCTCAGGAACAGAATCTGATTCTGTTCAAAATCCGGGTGCAGTATCACGTCCAGCAGCCCGCCCTGGCCGGATACGACGAGCTCTGGTATCCCGCTGATGGGGTCGCTCAACAGCGCACCGTTACGGATCATTCGCAGCCGTCCCTCCCGCTCCGTCACCAGCATGGAGCCATCCGGCAGAAACGCCAGGCTCCAGGGATGCTCGAGGCCTTCTGCCATGGTCTCGAGCCGGAAGTCTGTTTTATCAGAGGAAAAGGTCTGGTTCGCCACGCTGGGAACGGCAACCAGCAATAAACTGCCTGTCAGGACAAGGTGTTTGAGTATACCCATTGGAGCCTCCGTTCCTATCGGTGCAGTGTGAACATTCAGAGTAGCAGTTGAAGCGGGCTTCGCCGAAGCGCGTCCCATTACAAAGAGTATAGGGCTTCATACGAATGACAGATCAGCGTTCTCCTGTTGCAAATAATAATGATTCGCAATAAAGTAAAGCCCACTGGGTTTGCGTCAAACGGGAGAAAAAGGAATGGCACCCGAACAGGAAATGATCGAAGGTTTGAAGCTGGCGGCAGGGGCGGGTGTGCTTATTGGCCTGGTTGCCATTGGCCTGGCGTTGTCGTCCGCCCTTGGCGGATGAGTGCGGCGAGCCGCTCTTTGCGATGCACGCCGCAGGTGCCGCAGTAGCCACCGTCCGGCAGCAGGTATTTCAGGCAGCACCCCCTGCGTTGGGGGATTGCGGTGGCCTGTTTCCCGAACACTGCTGGAATCCAGTCGATGAAACGGTTTGCGTCGTTCTGAAACTGCCCGAGCCAGCTCTGCGCCAACTGGCAAAGCGCTTGTGGCTCGGCCCGGTTCCACACAACTGAAAACGGCGCCCCCAATCCCAGTCCGATACTGCTCCAGTAAGCGCCAGGACTGACCCCCAGCTGGCGTCTGAACACCGGGTACCATTGAGCAGTCAGTTCTCCTGCCGACCGGACAAAGTTCTCTTCATCGACCCGTTCCCCGCCGGGCACCCGGAACCATCGTGATGCTGTCTGTGTCTGTTCGTCCGCAGGGGCCAGGAATATTCGGTTGGCGTCAGGTAAAGGCGCCTGGCCGTCGCGGAACAACCTGAGAGTCAGAGGCGCAATGACGCTGAGCGCAAGATCCTGCTGCAGCACAGAAAGGAACGCGCGCACGGCTTGGGAACCGGCGTTATCGGAGTAGTCGATGGCAACCTGATTGAGCAATAGCGACGGTTGTTCCAGGCATTGCGCCAGGGAGAAGAGTCCGCTGCGCGCGCAGACAGAAGGTTGCAGCGCCTCGTTCACAACCGATTCCTGGTCAAGCCCTGACTGGCTCAGGAGAATGCTGTATTCACGGGCCCATGGGCCGACCCCAATGTTGCGGTCAGGCTCTGCCATGGCGACTCAACCCCCAGAGGAAATACAGGCCGCCGACCAGAGCGGCCAGAAGTCCCGCCGGCAGCTGGTTGGGGTAAACAACAATTCTGGACAGGTAGTCGGCAACGCCCAGCAACAGGCCTCCGGCAAGGGCAGCAACAACCAGCTGCCGTCCAACGGTCTGCTGGCCAAGAACACGGGCGAGATGGGGGGCGATAAGGCCCACAAAGCTCAGTGGGCCGATTACGACCGTCGCCGAAGCGGTCAGCAGCGCCGCCAACAGAAGCAACATCAGGCGGACTTTCGTCACCGGCAAACCCAGTGAGCTGGCCGATGTTTCTCCCAGGGGAAGAATGCTCAGGGGCCGGATAATCACCAGGAGGCCGGCCGAAATCAGCACAATGAGCGCCAGCAGGCCCAGTGCCTCGGTCTCCGAAACCAGCCAGGTAGACCCGTACATCCAGTTAAGAAGCTGAGAGGCGACGGTGCCACCGGAAGCCATGACCAGGCGAAGGCCCGCGTCCATGAACACGTATAGAGCGAGTCCGCCAAGCAGGAGCTGGTTGCCGGCAAACCGGTGCTTGCGGGCAAGCATGATCAGCAACCCCAGGGCAGCGGTAGCGCCCAGGGTGGCCGCTCCAAGCTGTCCTGCCCGGCCAATATCGGCACCGAACAGCACAATGAATACCATGACTACTGCCGCGCCGCCGCTGATGCCGAGCAGCTCCGGGCTGGCCATGGGGTTGCCTGTCATTCGCTGGATCAGTGTGCCTGCAAGGCCCAGGGCGACGCCGGCAAGAATCGCTGCCAGCATTCTTGGGCCGCGCCAGACCCATGCCTCGTGCCACTGGCTGATCGGAGTCCAGCTCCATTCTTCCAGTCCGGGAGACCAACCCATGGAAATGGCAATGGTGACTAGCACAAGAGCCGCGATGGCTCCGCCAATGAGGAGGGTAGAGCGCCTCTTCGGCAGAAAGCCGGCCGGGCTGTCATCCTGACCCGGCATGTGATGGGTGTTCTTCAAACCCTGCAGGGCCATCAGAATAATGGGCCCGCCGATCAGGGCGGTGGTCGTGCCGGTTGGCACCAGTGATCCGTCGCCCCAGGTGGATGCCCAATGGGCCAGGGTATCCGCCAGTAACAGCAGACCTGCGCCGAGCAGACTGCTCCACATCATGCGCTCCGACAGGGTACGGGCGCCCAGCAGCCTTGCCAGCACCGGTGCCGCAAGCCCGATAAACGCCACGACACCAACCCGGCTGACGACGGTGGCACTCATCAGGACAACCAGACATAGCGCCAGTGCCCGAATCAGACCGACCTTGGCACCCAGGGACCGGGCGGAGGTCTGCCCCAGTTGCATAACCTGGAGCGGGCGCATCAAGAGGACCATGAATACGGCCAGCACCAGCACCCGAGGCCAGAGCTCCATAAACGGTTGCCAGTTGTTCTGGACCAGTGAGCCCGCGCCCCAGATAAACAGGTTCCCCAGCCATTCGCCTTTAAGTAAAAGGAACGCCATATTCACGGCGCCCAGGAAAAACGTGACGACAAGCCCGGCCAGTATCACGGTCACTGGCGAGAAGCCCAGGTGCCAGGTGAGCGCAATGACCAGTCCGATGGCCAATAGCCCGCCGGAAACCGCCACCAGGTCCGGACTGAAGGCCAGCAACGCAGGAAAAAACATCGTGGCTATGGTGATGCCGAATTGGCCGCCGGCCTCCACGCCCAGGGTGCTAGGCGAGGCCAGTGGGTTGCCAAGAATCTGTTGGGTCACAACCCCGGCGAGACCAAGGCCGCAGCCAATCAGGACGGCCATGGCGACACGGGGTGCCCAGCTGTGGTGTGCGAGCACCGATGCGTAGTCGTTCGCTTCGAATGTCCAGAAGGCAGCGATGAGGGCTCCGGCGTCGAGCTGGCCAAACCAGGGCGCCGCGCTCGCGAGAAACGCGCCACACCAGATCAGCGCTGCCGCCACTGGCAATCTTGCTGGCAGAGATGGCTGAGCGACCGGGTTGGTCGCAGATTCAGCGTACATTGTCTGAACCTCCGGCCAGCAGCTCATCGGTAAGCAACGTTGCCAGCCGTTTGACCGGGAAGACTCCCCCGAACGGCCAGACTGGCTCGATCTGGTAAATCTGATCGCGCTGAACCGGTGGCAGGTAGGTCCAGAAAGGGCTGTTGGCCAGGGTGTCAGGCAAGCCTGGCGAAATCGGAGAAATCACGACGATCCTGCTGTCCCGGGAGGACGCAAGTGCTTCGAGCCCGACCACCGAGAACCCCCAGTAATTCCCGGAGTGCGACCAGGCGTTCTCGAGACCAAGGGCGTTCAGCGTGCTCTGGTAAAGGCCGTTGGGTGCGTATACGCGAACATGGCGGTCGTCCAGAAAGTTCACCAGCGCGACCGGTCGGTCCGTGAGGCCGGCATTCTCCAGGCGACGGCGCTGAGCCTGCAGGGTCTGGTCGATATCGTTGAGAACGGCCTCTGCGCGCGCCTCCCGGTTCAGCATTTCGCCGAGAGTTGTAAGCATATCGCTGGCCTTTTCGAACGGTCGGGAGCCTTGCTGGTAGACGCTGACAACATAGGTGGGTGCAATGCGCTCCAGCAGGTTGGCTGCGGGCGCCATCTCGGAGCTGGTGACGATCAGATCCGGTTTGAGCTCGGCAATGGCTTCCAGACTCGGCGCCACCCGGGTGCCAATGTTGGCGACTCCCTCTGGAAGTTCCGGTTCCTTGACCCAGACGTTATAACCGTCGCGATCGGCAACGCCAACAGGGGTGACGCCCAGTAAAAGCAGCGCCTCGGTGGCGGCCCAGTTGAGAGCGATCACCCGTTCCGGAGTCTTGTCCAGGGTCAGGGTGCCCTGTTCGTGCTGCCAGCTTGCGGCTCCAGCAAAGACCGGCAGCAGACTCAACAGCAGTGCCGCGCCGTATCGCCAACAGAGTTCAAATCTAGTGAACATAGGACACCCACTGTCCGGGCGCGCGCTCCATCACGCCCATGGGCACGCCGTAAATGGATTCCAGGATGCCGGAATCCATGATGTCCCGAGGGCTGCCATCGGCAACCAGCTGGCCGGATTTCAGGGCCACGAGCCGGTCGCAGAACCTCGCTGCAAGATCTACATCGTGCAGAACGACGACCACGGTGAGGTCCCGCTGCTCCGCGAGACGATGGACCAGGCGCAGGGTTTCCACCTGGTGTTTTACATCCAGGGCGGATATGGGCTCATCCAGCAGCAGGCAGCGTGTTTGCTGGGCCAGCAGCATGGCAATCCAGGCCCGCTGGCGTTCACCGCCCGAGAGCGTGTCGACGGAGCGATGCTGGAACTGGCCGAGTCCGGTGTCGTCAATGGCCCGGGTGATCAGGCGCTGGTCTTCCTCGTTATAACGTCCCAGCGGTCCGCGCCAGGGGTAGCGACCCAGGGCAACCAGCTCGCGAACCGTCAAGCCATCGGTTCCCGGCGGATGCTGGGGCAGGTAGCCCACATTGCGGGCAAATTCCCGTGCACCCGTGCTCCGGAAGGATTTGCCCAGAAGCTGGACATTGCCTTCTGAGGGTGCAAGTTGTCGGGCAAGCACCTTGAGCAGGGTGGATTTGCCGGAGCCGTTATGCCCGAGCAGGGCTGTCACCTCACCCTCAAAGAAACCGAGGTTCAGATTCTGAAGTATGGTGGTTTCGCCAATTCGGACATCGAGACTGGAAACGTCAAAAAAAACAGGCATGCAGGCTCCCGAAATGCTGAGGGTCTGCAGAATAATTTAAATGCGAATCACTATCAATACATATTGCGTTAAATGGCTGCCTGTATTTGCCCGGTCTGCACCCGCCATTGATTGGCGTAGGCCCCATCCTGGTCGAGCAGCTCCCGATGAGTTCCCTGTTCCAGCACTTTGCCGCCCTCGATTACCGCAATGGAGTCGGCATCAACGATGGTGGAGAGCCGATGGGCAATCATGATCACGGTCCGGTTATGGCCGATACGTTTCAGTGACCGCTGGATGGCGGCTTCTGTTTCGTTGTCCACGGCGCTGGTGGCTTCATCAAGCACCAGTATCGGCGGGTCTTTCAGCAGGGCGCGGGCGAGGGACAGTCGTTGGCGTTGTCCGCCAGAAAGTCGAATGCCCCGTTCACCCACCGGTGTGTTCAGGCCCTCGGGCAGCGCTTCAATAAACGACCAGGCTTCCGCGGTTTTCGCTGCATCAATGATCTCGGTATCGGAGGCAGCCGGATTTCCATAGGCAAGGTTTTCCCGAATGGTGCCCTCGAACAGGTAGACATCCTGACTCACCAGCCCAATTGCGCCGCGCAGGGATTGCAGGCTGAGATCCCGAATGGGTTGTCCATCGATTCGGATTTGGCCGTTGCTCGGATCGTAGAACCGCAGCAGCAACTTGATCAGAGTGGATTTGCCGGAACCAGTCGCGCCGACCAGCGCAAGGGTATTGCCGGCTGCCACGGTCAGGCTGATATCCCGGATGCCTGCGCCGCTGGAGGGATAGTGAAAGCTTACTTTGTCCAGCTCAACATCGCCTTGCACCGGCTCTGCCAGTGCCCTGCCACCCTCGTCACGCACGTGCACGGGCTCGGCCAGAAGGTCGAGAATCCGACGGGTGCTGGCCATGGCCCGTTCGAACAGATCAATCACCTCGGCAAGCCCGGTCAGGGGCCACAGCAGGCGCTGGGTAAGAAATACCAGAACGCCATAGGCACCCACGTTCAGGTTTCCCTCAAGGGCCATCATGCCGCCCACCGTAAAGGTGGCCAGGAAGCCGGCAAGAATGGCCATCCGGATCACCGGGATAAAGGCGGAGCTGATGCGGATGGCCCGGCGATTGGCCTCCACGTAGGCTTCGCTGCTTTCCTTCAGTCGCTTGGCCTCCCGCTGTTCGGCGGTAAAACTCTTTATAGTGGCAATGCCACCCAGGTTGTTCGCGAGCCGGCTGGACAGGTCACCCACTTTTTCACGAACGTCGGCGTACAGCGGCCCGGCTTTGCGCTGGAAGTAGAAGGCGCCCCAGATGATCAGTGGAATGGGCGTGAATGCCAGCAGGGCGATCAGCGGCGAAAGTACAAAGAATACGGCACCCACGGCAACGACGGTCACCAGCACCTGGATCATGGCGTTGGCACCGCCATCAAGGAAGCGTTCAAGCTGGTTCACGTCGTCGTTCATGGTGGCCACGAGCTGACCGGAGCTGCGGGCCTCGAAGAAACTCATGTCGAGGCGCTGGGCATGCTCGTAGGCATCCTGCCGCAGGTCCGACTGCAGGCGCTGGGCAAGATTGCGCCAGAGGATCTGGAACAGGTATTCGAACAGGGATTCACCGGCCCAGATAAAGAAGGTGAGTACGGCAAGAATGGTGATCTGTTCCTGGGCGGTTTTAAAACCCAGACCAGCCACAAAGCTCTCTTCCTGGTTGACGACCACATCGATGGCGACGCCGATCAGGATTTCCGGGGCGATATCAAAGAGTTTGTTGATGATCGAGCAGGTGGTGGCGGCGATGATCTGTCGGCGATAGCCACGGGCGTATCTGAGCAGGCGGGCCAGGGCAGCAAAACTGCTGGTGGTTTTGTAGCTGTGTGAGGACATACTCCGCTTCTCTCCCGTGAATCACGCAGGCCCGCGTTGAGCCTGCAAAAGATAAGGCGGGAAGGGTAGCGGATCTGCCTGGGTTTTAAAATAGAATCATTATCAATTGCGTGCGTTTCTTTGTAGCCAGCGGTCGAGCTTGTCGGCGAATTCCTTACGGTCGGTCTGGCTGAAGGGGGCCGGCCCTCCGGTGACCTGGCCGGCGTTACGCATTTCTTCCATAAAGTTGCGCATGGCCAGGCGCTGGCGAATATTCTCTTTGGTAAAGGCCTGGCCGCGGGGATTGAAGACGTCGGCGCCTTTTTCAATGGCTTCGGCGGCCAGTGGGATGTCCTGCGTGATCACCAGATCGCCTTTGTGCATCTGGTCCATGATTTCGTTGTCGGCCACGTCAAAGCCCTGGGGAACCTGTCGGCGCTTGATGTAAGGGCTCGGAGGCAGGGTGATGGCGTGGTTGGCGATGAAGGTGGTGTCGATTTGCCAGCGGGTGGCGGCGCGGCAGAGGATTTCCCGGATTGGGACGGGGCAGGCGTCGGCGTCGACCCAGATTGGCATGGTGGTTCCTTCTTTTGGCGTGGCTCTGCTGGGAGTTTACCTTTTGTTGTTGTGAGCTTGGTAGTTGGTATCCGCGTATTTAGGATTGTGGTTCTACTTCAGTGGTTGAGGCATTGGGGCCGTTGTTCCAAAAACCGCTACGAGCACTTCCCTGTGCGCTTGTTTCGGGCCATCCTTGGCCCTCTACATTTTTGGAACAACGGCCCCAATGCCTCTCTCAGACATCCGTGGTTTACCCGCGGTCGCAGTACCATTTAAGAGAGGTGTCGGAAATGATTAGCCGAATTCTATTTTCAGGTTTGTTAGCGCTCCTGTTTTCGTTACCGGCCTTTGCTGCCGATAACAACGAAGAAGCCTGGGACGCTCTGAGAGACGGACGGGCTGTTCTGATGCTGCGTCACGCATTGGCGCCGGGGACCGGGGACCCGGGTAACTTTGATATTAAAGATTGCAGCACCCAGCGAAATTTGAACGATACCGGCCGGGAGCAGGCTCGGGCGTGGAAGCCGTTTCTGGCAGACCATGGTATTACCGAGGCGCGGGTGTTCAGCAGTCAGTGGTGTCGTTGTATGGACACCGCCACGGGGATGGACATGGGTGAGGTAACCGAGTGGCCGTCGCTGAATTCTTTTTTCCGGAATCGTGGTGACGGGCCGACTCAGACTCGGCAGACCATTACTCTGGTGAATCAGTTGGAGGAAGGTGCTCCGGTGATCATGGTATCGCACCAGGTGAATGTCACTGCTTTGGCCGATATTTTCCCGTCGTCCAATGAGGGGGTGATCATCGCCTTGCCTCTGTCAGAGACGCCAACGGTTCTGGCAAGGGTCTCGCCCGGGCGTTGATGGTATAATCTTGCGCCCATTCAATTAACAGGAAATGATAATGTCGCAGCTCCCGCCATGCCCGCAGTGCAGTTCTGAGTACACGTATGAGGACGGCGTTCAACTGGTTTGTCCCGAGTGCGGGCATGAGTGGTCTGAGGCTGCGGCTGCGGCGGCTGACGCCGGGACGATGATTCGCGACGCCAACGGCAATGAGCTTCAGGATGGCGATACGGTCACTGTGATCAAGGATTTGAAGGTCAAGGGTTCCAGTTCCGTGGTAAAAGTCGGCACCAAGGTGAAGAATATCCGCCTGGTAGACGGCGATCACGATATCGATTGCAAGATCGACGGTATTGGTGCCATGAAACTGAAATCGGAGTTCGTCAAGAAAGCCTGACGACTACCCCGCTGTTGCGCTCTGGATCTGTTGCTCCAGTTCCCTCGCAAGGCCCGGGTCGAGCTGGAGGGCGCTGGCGAGTTGATCCAGCCAGGCCCGCTCCATGGGGTTCTGCTCGTCGATCATTACCGCGCTCACAATGTAGATTTCCCGACTGGCCTGGGGCGAGTCGGCATTGCGGGCCAGGGCAGTGGCGTCCAGCGGGGCGTCAAACTGCTGTTGAATCCAGGCGTGGAGTTCGTCGTCTGGCCCCAGTTTCTCGATTTCCTGGGTGAGAAGGGCTCGCTCGTTGGCGTCAATGTGGCCATCCGCACGGGCCGCCATGATCATGGCCTGGAGTATCTCCAGCCCCCGTTGTTCCTGTGCCTGTCCTTGCAGCTGCTCCAGTGGCTGTCCCTGTTGTACGACCGCCGGCTGGGCCGGATTCTGACTGTTGGTCTGGTAGTTCTGGTAGGCTTTCCAGGCCAATACACCCACGCCTGCAAGGGCACCGTATTTGAGGGCTTTGCCGCCCATCTTTCGGCCGCGCTTGGAACCCAGCATCATGCCGAGGGCTCCGCCGCCCAGCAGGCTTTTTACGTCGATGCCCGAACCGGATCCCTGGGCGCCTTTGAGCTGGCTGCCAAGGCTGTTCACCATTTTGTTGACGTCCATGCCACCACCCTGGGACTGGCTTCCCTGGGCCTGTTTCATTACCTGGTTCAGGACAGACATCACGTTCATAAGCACACTCCTGTCGTATCGATTGGCGCTCAGTTTATTAGACTATATCACCCGGTATTTTCTTTTTTGGTGGGCCTGGAATTACTCTGTTGTCACGAATCGCAGTATTTAGTTCCCTGGAAAATAATCGGGATTAGATTAAGGATGGAAATTGCAATGCGGTTTGCGTGCTCTCGCTTATACTGATGCAACTTGTTGGTTAATTTCGTGAACCTTTGGAACTGCTTTGGCGATTCTCAAACGCAATCTCTGGACACTCTTCGCTCTTATCCTCCTCGGTGGCCTGTTGCTCCTCAGTACCGTTCTGTTTTTTCGTTGGCAGGGCCTTATTTCGGACGAGAAGCTTTACCAGACCGCCCGTGTCGAGCTGGTTGCGCAGTCCGTTGACAGTATCCTGCGAACTCAGGAGCTCGTTCTTGATGTTATTGGCCGAGAGTTGCTCAATCAGGACAACCTCTTGTCAGGGAGTCGACAGATACCCTTGCTCGACAGCATCCTCGCCGCCAACCCCATGCTCGTGGGCTTCGGGTTGGCCAGGCCTGACGGCACGCTGGTTCGTGTCAGCACCAGCCTTGACCTGTCGAGTCTTCCAAATCTGAGAACCGATCCCGAGACTCGTGACAGTTTCCTGGGAGCCCTGTCTTCCGAGGCAATGGTAGTGGGGCGGACCTATTTCGTAGACGCCCTGGGCGCGTGGGTTATACCGATCCGGAAAGCAATACGGTCCCCGAGTGGGGAAGTCGTTGCCGTCATGACAGCCGGCATGCGGCTTGATGGCCATGGTTCGGTTTTTAGCCAGACCTTGCATGACGGCGACTCTGACACTGTAATGCTGTTTCGGGAAACCGATGGCTATGTTCAGTTCATGTCGGCTGAAGGCGTTGGTCCGCATCAGTATTCGCAAATCCGGGTGCCGGTGGACCAGCGGGAGACAAACCGGGCAGCCTTCGAGAAGGAGCTTGGCCTGAGTGTCGAGGAGGGCATGCAGGGTAGTGAGTCGGTGGTTATCCGAACCCGACGCCAGGGTGAGGATTATCTGACTGCAGCTGTCTTCAACAACCGCTACCAGTTGTGGACCATTTCGGAAACCCGGTTCGCTCCGCTTTACCGGGAATTTCTCCAATCCGTGTTGCAGTATCTGCTGGTGTTCCTGGTCGTCGGAATTATTTTCTACAAGGGATTCCGGATTATCGACAACGCCGAGAAAAAGCGGCGTCAGGAGCTTTCCTACCTCTCACGGCACGATGATCTGACCGGGCTGTTGAATCGCAATGGGCTGCTGGATCGCCTCGACAGCCTGGTTCCGGATAGAACGCCGTTCTGCTTGGTTGTGGTCAACATTGATAATTTCAAAGGCATCAATGACCGGTTTGGGCTGGAGACCGGAGATGAAACGCTTCTGGAGTTCGGTCGTAGGCTCGCCGAGCTTGTTGAACGCCGCGATGATGTTGCCCGGCTCGGTGGCGACGAGTTCGCCGTCGTGTCCCCCAACACCAACCTGGAGGACGTTGAAGAGGCCTGCGTGTCGCTGGCTGGCAACCTGTCCCGTGCGTTTGAGGTAGGGCGATTGAGGTTGCAGGTAACGGCGAGTATCGGTGTGGCCTGTTTTCCGCATGACGGGGATTCCCTTAGCAAGCTGATTCGAAGTGCCCATCTTGCCCTGTACGAGGCTAAACAGAGCCGGAACGACGTCTGCATTTACCGAAGCGAGATGGAAATGGCCTATCTGCGCAGACTATCGGTCGAGCAGCGACTCAGGTATGGCCTGGCCTCGGGCTCCCTGTTCATGGTCTACCAGCCGCAGGTAGACGAGATCGGAAAAGCTGTCGGACTGGAAGCGCTTGTTCGCTGGCAGGATGAAGAGCTCGGCGTTGTTTCACCAGCGGAATTTGTTGATGTCGCTGAGAAAAGCGGGCTGATGGTTCCTCTCGGGCGATTTGTGGTTGAAACCAGTATCCGGGAATACAGCCTGTTTCGTGACGAGGTCGGCCGCTCCGTCGACTTGTCTATCAACATCTCTGTTATCCAGTTTCGTCAGCCAGACTTTGTCGAAACAGTGCTTGAGGCTCTGGCAGTGCACCATGTGCCGCCCGGTGAGCTGGTCGTCGAGATCACCGAGAGCCTGTTCATGAGTGACTTTGATAAAGTGCTGAAAAAGATCGAACGATTGCGCGAGAACGGGATACGGATCTCGATGGACGATTTCGGTACGGGTTACTCCTCGCTCAGTCTTTTACGAAAGCTGCCGCTTGACGAGTTGAAAATCGACAAAAGCTTTGTGGACACCATTCTGGAAGACGAAAAAGCCGCGAACATGATCCAGAGTATTATTGCCATTGCCCGGAGCCATAACATGGAGCTGGTTGCCGAGGGTGTTGAAGAGGAGGCCCAGGCCAGCGCCTTGGTCGAGATGGGCTGTCGACGTTTTCAGGGTTATTACTTCAGTCGTCCGGAAAGCTTGGACAGACTGAGAGCGAACCCTGCTCTCGCCATCGGGCATTGATCCTGTCTGCGACCATTCGTCGCACTGAAAAACTTGGATCCATGGGGTCGTCTTCTTATCCTTTATCTAAACATCAACGACAAGGAATACTGGACATGAAGTACTGCCTGAGCGTATTTGTGCTGGCATTGGCCCTGGTTGCCCCGACGACTCTGGCCCAGTACAGCCAGGGTTCGGTCAAGGTCGAGCATCCCTGGAGCCGGCCTACACCGCCTGGCACTCCCATGGGAGTGGGGTATATGCGTATCTCCAACAGCGGCAGCAGTGATATCACCCTGGTTGGTGCAGCAACCCCAAGGGCTGGCAGCGTATCGATTCACGAGACCAGCATGCACGATGGTGTGATGCGAATGGCGCCGGTCAGAGGCGGGCTTCCCATTCCGGCGGGTACTACCGTGGAGTTGAAACCCCACAGTTTTCACCTGATGCTGGAAAAATTGAAGAGCCCGTTGCGCGAGGGTGAGAGCATTCCGCTGACCCTGAGCTTTGATGGCGCGGACGATATGCAAGTTGAGCTGAATGTTGCGCCGCTGGACGGGCAAACCATGATGAACGACCAGAAGGCGAATCATTCTGGTCATTCCATGGATCACAGCGGCCACTGAGCGTCGACTCAGCTTCGTCCGCGAAGTTTGTCAAGGACGCCCTGAACCCACCCTTTGGCATCGTCGAGGGTGTGGTTTCCTTCCACTAGTTGACGGATAGCCTGTAACTGATTGTCGAACAGCCCGGCTTTGTGCAGATCGGCCGGGTCTTCATCAGGACCAAGTGGCAGAATATTTTCAAAGTAAGTGCCGCCCAACAGGCGGCGCAGAATACCCTCACCCAGAAACGCTTCGTTGCTGTTAAGGGTTCTGGTTGCCCGCAGCAAACGCCGTATATCGTATTGTCCCGGATAAATATCGGGCACCTGTTTTTTGATGCCCAGCAGGCTGTAAACCCCAATGCGGGCCGTCCGCACCGAACTTTCCAGTGTGAACACAACGTCGTTATGGGTCTCTACGAACTGCCCGATGCAAGCGAGATTGGTGCAGCCTGAAGGGACTACCTGAGGACGGTCGCCTCTGGCCCTCGGCATGAATTGTGACGTGATGTAAGGCATCAGCGCGATGCGGGTTTTTGTGGCAGCCAGTACTTCGTTTATCTGGTCCTCCAGTCCGAGGTGGTAACACAGCTCAATCAACACTTCTTTACCGGTGCATTCGGGCATCGTCTTGTTGACGTAATCACCGGGTTTATCCATCAGCAGAGCATAGGTCCACAACACAATGACGTCGTCTGGCTGATCGGGGAAGTGTGGCTGGCGATTGCATGTGAAGCTCATCAGCCAGGCAGAATCTGTAAAGGTTATAATTCCGCCAGTAGCCGTGAACCCGGAATAAGGGTCATTAACCGACAGCTCTTTGAGCTTGTCCATCAAAGGTGAGGGTTTGCAGGTAAGCGTCACTGATTCCCACGTTGAGCGGGGTATGTCTCCGCAGAATTTGTCTGGCCGGCCGAAGACGTCGGATTTCTCGGCCAGATTCCTCCAGAGTTGCCAGCCGGATCCTTGGCCGGCCTTGTCACTATCTTTCAACCTCGGAGCGTTATCGTCGTCGCCGTAGGCGGTATCCTCGGTCATGGATCCGGTTGTGACGAATACCAGATCATGTGCGCCGACATTGAATGTCTTGTCCCCGTCTGCACTGTGGCATTGGATGGTCTTGACGGCTCTGGTGCCATCTCCGCTCTCCATATCCAGATCAGTGACGGTCATGTCGTACTGGATATTCACACCCTGGTCTTTGAGCCATCTCATGAGCGGCCTGACGAAGCTGTCGTACTGGTTATATTTCGGGAAAACCAGTGACGTCATGTCGTTCAGTCCGTCCATCAGGTGCAGGAAACGATGCATGTAGAGCTTCATTTCAAGCACCGAGTGCCAATTCTGAAACGCAAACATGGTGCGCCAGAAAGTGTAGAAATTAGTACTCAGAAAACCCTCACTGAACCATTGCTCAACCGTGATGTCGTCCAGATCCTCTTTCCGGGCCAATAGCAGCCTGATGATCTCAAGCTGCTGGCGCCTGGTAAGATCCATGGTCGAGAAGTCTTTGATCTGTCCCTGGTTTTCCAGGAGCCGGGCTTTCGACCAGTTCTTGTCGGCATCGTTCACGATGCGGTACTCATCAAGCACGGTGAACGGGGCAGGCAGTTCGAGCGCAGGTATTTCTGAGAAAACATCCCAGAAGTTCTGGTAGGTCATCTCCATTTCACGACCTCCACGGACGATATATCCGTCCTCGGCGTTACCGGCGCCATCCAACGAACCACCCTCTATATCCTGCTCCTCAAGAAAGGTGATGTTGCCCGCAGGCATGTGCCCGTCGCGAATGAGAAAAAAGGCAGCGGACAGGCCCGCAATGCCGCCACCGATAATCCACGCCCGGCGCTCCGCTACACCCTCTGTTGGAAGCGGCCGGTTGTTGATATAGCTGCCGTGCAGGTCTGCCGGCGGCAGGGGAGTGTCGATCCCGTTGTGCAGGTGCCTTGATGAGGCGTCTGGTGGCACATCGACGGTCTGTTTTCTCAGGGCTTCGATATGAGGCGCGAGTTTTGAGCCGAGCTTTCTGGTGACATTGGATCTGGCCATTCAGGGATCTCCTTTCCTGAGGGGTAACTATCCCTGAAGTATGCGGGGCGGGCAGGAATTCAGAGTGACACACGTCAACGGGATTTGAATCGTCACCAAATATTCATGGGGCAGGCAAGAGCCGGCCCTTACGACTCTCTGTCTTCAGCGCTCTCCTCGGCTTCGATCTCTGCCTTGCGGGCCTGAATCTTCTTCATTTTTTCATCGGAGATTTTCATGCTGCGTGCATTGTCGCGCAGTATCATCAGGCTGCCCACTATCAAGGCAAGGGCAACAATTATGAATATCCATCCTATGGCTGGCATGTACACCTCCACCAACTGATCCGCTTTCCTACATAGTGGACCACGCATCGATCTGCCACAACTGTCACGCATCCTGCCAGAGGGCTTTAGGGTCCAGTCGATAATACCCTTGCAGGGCTTTGTAAACCTCGGGCTGTTCGTGCTTGAGATGGCCAGGTTGCTGGAAAAACGCTTCGGTCAGCACCGCGAAGAATTCTGCAGGTTCGGTGGCGCCGTAGGGGTCAAGCCACGGTTTATGGTGGTGATGCAGGGAATGTCTCAGATGTTCGTAGGCGTGGGTCATGGCCGATTGCCAGTGCCTGGCCTGTTCTCCGCCCAGGGGCGGAGCGCCGTCCGCGGTGCCGTCCAGATAATCCAGCTGGTGGGCGAATTCATGGAGCATCACGTTGTGGCTGCTGTGCGGGGCTCTGGCCGCTTCCTCACATTCTTTCCAGGCCAGCACCACCTGGCCCCGGCTTGAGGCCTCTCCGGCCCGGATTTCATTACTCTCGCTGACAATCAGTCCGTCGCTTTCAATGTCTCTGACATGATAGGCGTCGGGATAGACCAGAATGCTGCTTACCTCATCAAAATCCGAGTAGGGTCGGGCGAGAATCAGCAAACAGGCATGCCCGGCGATGGTGACTTTCACCGTGTCATTCACTTCAAAGCCGTTACAGCCGTAGAATTCCTTCTCGGAAAGAAACAGCTGCACCCGTTGCTCTAATGCGCACTTCAGTGTTTTGCTAAGTTTTCGGTAAAGCGGCACATTCGAATCAAGGTGTTGCCGCCAGGGTTCTGGGAAGGGGGCTCTCAGTTTCCGTTCTCTCCGCCAGGTGCGATAGAAGAAGAGGTAGAAAATGGTGGCCGCGATCAGGGTCACTGCAAAGACTGCGAAAACAAGTGCTGCTGACATGCTACTCCCAGCGACCGTTGATTGGATTAACCGTTATCTTACAGAAAAATTGCAGCTGCAAGCAGGTAGGTTCCGTATTGCTGGTTGTTCTTGAAGGCATTGGATGTGAAGCTGAATGAATTGTACTCATCGTCGAGGAGGCTGATATGTCAGAGAATTCCGTTGTAGTGATTACCGGAGCAAACCGTGGCATTGGTCTGGAGCTTGCCCGGCTGTATGCGGGTCGCGGCTGTTCGGTCATCGGTGTGTGTCGGGAGGCCTCGCCGGAGCTGGAAGAAGTTGCCAAGCGGATCATCGAGAGCGTCGACGTGACGACCGATGAGGGCGTGGCCAAGCTCGTGGCTGGTCTTGAGGGTGAGCGTATCGATCTGTTGATCAACAATGCCGGTCTGCTGCAGGACGAGAAGCTGGGCAGTATCGATTTCGATTCTATCCGCACCCAGATGGAGATCAATGCCTATGCTCCTCTGAGAGTGGCTGAAGCCTTGTTCGAAAAAATCCCCTCTGGAGGGAAAATCGCCAACATCACCAGCCGCATGGGCTCTATCGCTGACAATGACTCCGGCGGCCGCTATGGGTACCGTGCTTCCAAGGCAGCGCTCAATGCCTTTGGCAAATCCCTGGCGATGGATCTGAAACCGCGGGGTATCGCCGTGGCGCAGCTGCATCCCGGCTATGTCCAGACCCGTATGGTGAATTTTGGTGGGTTGATCACCCCGGAAGAATCGGCAAGAGGCCTGGCAGAGCGGATTGATGGCCTGACTCTGGGGAATACCGGGTCGTTCTGGCATAGCAACGGCGAAGAGCTGCCATGGTAACCCTGAAATCATTTTCATTTGTTTGCATTGGAGTGAGGCAGAATTCCGTTTTAACGAGTATTCTTGTTACCTAAAAAGGAATTCTGCTGAAAATGAATAGTGCGACTACTCCAATGAATTATGAGCCTGAGCGGGAGCGCAGGCCCCAATTCTGGCGTCTGGCCATGCGGTGTGCCCAGATTGCCGGAACTGTGGACGTCATCTTCTTCTTTCTTTTTCATGCCTTGGGGTCGCCGATCCTGGCTTGGGTTAATGTGGTCAGCGTGGCCATGTACGCCGGGGCCTATTACGCGCTCAAATACCACAGGAACAGGATTGCGGTGGTACTCATCTGGGCCGAAGTGCTTGGTCATGCCGGCCTTGGTATTGTTCTGATTGGTTGGGAGAGCGGTTTCCACTATTACCTGCTGATGTTCATACCGGCGATTTGTGTGTCCGCATCACGGAAATGGGCCATCTATGCTCTGTTGGCCTTGTGGGGTTACTACATCGCCCTGGATGTCCTGATGTGGTACATCGCGCCGTTACAGCCGATTCCTCAAACGGCTCTGCATTTTGTTCATCTGTTTAACCTGAGCGTGGTCTTCGCCATGTTCAGTTACCTGGCTTCCTATTACCTCAGAATGGTGGTCACGGCCCAGCGCAAGCTCCGGGAAATGGCAACAACGGATTCACTGACCGGGCTTTTTAATCGCCGGCACATGACCTATCTGGCTGAAAAAGAACTGGCCCGGTTCAGCCGTAGCGGTCACCCGGTTGGCTTTCTTCTGCTGGATGTCGATCATTTTAAATCAATCAACGACGCCTATGGCCACGAAACCGGCGACCGGGTGTTGGGTTTTGTTGCCGATGTGATTCGTGAGGAGCTGCGGGCTCAGGACCTGATCGGTAGATGGGGTGGAGAGGAGTTTCTGGCCATCCTCCCTGATACGGATTCCGGCAAAGCGCAGGCAAGCGCGGAGCGGATACGAAATGCGTTTTTGGCCAGGGACTGGAGCGCGATTACTGGCGGTGATGCCGATGTTACGATCAGTATCGGTGTGAGCGAACTGCGAGCTGGCGAAGACCTGAGTGCCGCGGTCAGCAGGGCTGATGAAGCTCTTTACCGGGGTAAAACGGGCGGCCGTAACCGGGTAGAACTGGAAACCATCTGAAGGCCAAATCAAGGGGTAGTTTTATGAGTCTGGCAATTGCACTGCATGTTTTGTCCGCGGTTATCTGGGTTGGCGGTATGTTCTTCGCCTACATGGCGATGCGTCCGGCCGTGGTTGAGGTGGTGGAGGCCTCCCAGCGTGGCGTTCTTTGGTCCAGAACGCTTGAACGGTTCTTTCGCTGGGTGTGGCTTTCAGTTGTGTTGCTCCTGGTCACCGGTTACTGGATGATTTTCAGTGTGTTTGGCGGTATGGCCGGTGCTGGTTGGCATATTCATGCCATGCAGACGCTCGGGCTGGTAATGATGCTGCTCTACTTCCATGTGTATTTTGCCCCGTTCCGGCGGCTCAAGCAGGCTGTTGCAGACAAAGATCCTCAGGCTGGCGGTGTTCAGGTGGGAAAGATTCGCCGGCTTGTGGGTATCAATCTGGTCCTCGGCCTGATTGTGGTCGCCATAGGGTCTGGCGGTCGGTACCTGTAACCTGTTGAGTGCTCAGGAACCGATAATGTCTGATATTCGTAAAAGAGCCATTGCCGGCCTGAAAGCCGGGGATTCGTTTACCCTGGCGCGAACGTTCACTGAAGATGAGACCCTGTCCTTTGGTGAGATCAGCCGTGATCAGAATCCGGTCCACTACAGCGACGAGTTTGCGCAAGCCAAGAATCTAGAGGGCAAGATCTGCCATGGCCTGCTGGTTGGTGGGATGATCACGGAAGTGGGTGGGCAGATTGGCTGGCTGGCGTCCGGAATGAATTTTCGCTTCCGCCGGCCGGTGTATTTTGGCGACACCATCACCTGTGTTTTCACCATCACCGAGGTGGATGAAAGGAATCGGGCCCGGGCGGAAGCGGTACTCTCCAACCAGCACGGTGAGCCGGTTATCGAGGCCTGGTTGACGGGTGTTCTGCCCGGGCCAAGGGAACAGGAAGTGATGTCAGCCATGGTCGGCGAACAGAAAACGACGACTGGAGCCTGACCAGCACCGGCCAGTGCTTCAGTCCTCCTCTGCGTCCCTCATTCGTTCCTGTCGCTCCCACTCTTCTTCTTTTGCCGCATCGATGATTTCCATCAGTTCGTCGACGTTGGCAGCGGTGTCGTCGTGCAGGAAACAGCCGGTGAGTTTGCTATCCGGGTGGAGGTCGCCGGATTCGTAGAGCGCCCAGATCTCCTTGCCGTAATCAGTGTTCAGCAGTTCCGGCGCGAATCGGCCAAAGTACCGGCGCATATTGTCTACGTCGCGCTCCAGCATACGTTCCGCGTTGTTATTGCCGGACGCATTGACGGCCTGGGGAAGATCAATGATGACCGGTCCGTTGGCATCGACCAGAACGTTGAATTCCGACAGATCCCCATGAATCAGACCGGCACTCAACATGCGGACTACCTCGCGGATAACCTGAGCGTGGAAGTCACGGGCCTGTTCCGGGGAAAGGGTGACATCATCCAGCCTGGGTGCGGCCTTGCCATCTTCGTCCGCCACCAGTTCCATCAGCAGCACACCGTCCACGAAGCCCAGAGGTTGGGGAACCCGGACACCCGCGGCGGCAAGGCGGTAAAGGGCATCCACCTCGGCGTTGAGCCAGGCATCTTCCTGTTCCTTCTGGCCGTATTTCGTTTTCTTGCTCATGGCCCGGGCCCGACGACTGTTCCGGACCTTTCGGCCTTCCTGGTACTCCACAGCCTGCTTGAAACTCCGTTTCGAGGCTTCCTTGAAGACCTTGGCGCAGCGTGTCTGGTCTCCGCAGCGCACCACATAAACCTGCGCTTCTTTGCCGCTCATCAGCTGGTAGAGCACTTCGTCCACCATGCCGTCATCAACAAGTGGTTGTAATCTCTTCGGTACTTTCATAAAACCTTTCAGGCTGACAGTGAGTCGGCCAGCCACGTTCGTTGATCTGGAACAAGGCCGGATTCGGGCAGGGCAGGGACAATGACTGCTACGGAGCATAGCTTACATGAAAATCTTTTTCCTGATCCTGTTGATTCTGTTGGTTGCGGTCACCGTCGCTCTCTGGTTCTGGCGCCAGGCTGACCAGACCGCGGACCGGGCCGCCATGGCGAGATTGGTGGCTCTGCAGCCGACTGCACCGGAGCGTTTTGATCTTTCTCTTCTTCAAGGGCTGCCTGAGCCCGCCCAGCGGTATTTCCGGTACACCATTAAGCCTGGTACACCGCTCTACACCGTGGCCCGGATATCCATGAATGGACAATTCGGTATGGGCAATCGGGAGTCGCCCGACTACATGGACATGCAGGCTACCCAGGTGCTGGCCGTGCCCGAAGGGTTTATCTGGAAAATGAGCGCCAACCGCGGCCTGCTCCAGATTTCCGGCTCAGACACTGACCAGTGGACGCGGTTCTGGCTGATGGGGTTGCTTCCGGTTGCCCGAATGGGCGGCGACCCGGATCACACCCGTTCGGCATTCGGCCGGTATGTGGCAGAGGCGGTGTTCTGGACGCCGGCCGCCCTGCTGCCAGGCCCGGGTGTTGTGTGGACACTTGTTGATGTGAATACGGCGAGGGTGATTGTGCGCCATGAAGGTACAGAGCAGGCGGTGGATGTTGTGGTGGCCGACGACGGCCGGCCGCTTCAGGTGAGTTTTGACCGGTGGAGCAATGCGAATGCGGAAAAAGTCCATCGCTTGCAGCCTTTTGGCGGCGATCTGTCGGAGTTTCGGGAGTTCGAAGGATTTCTTTTGCCTACTCGCGTGGAAGCCGGGAATTTCTTCAACACGGACGATTATTTTCCGTTCTTCATTGGCGAGATCAGCAACATAGAATTTCCTCGATCCAGTGTCACCAGGAGTAGCGACTGATGTCCCTTGTGGTCATGCTCACCCAAATCGCCCTGCCAGTTCTCCTGTTGGTATGGTTGGCACGGTTCCCTGCCAAGGGACTGTTTGCACTTGGAGTGCAGGCAGTGTCAGTTGCAGCGGTACTCCTTGGCATCGGACTGGCGGCGCTGTGGACCATGCCCCCGTTCTGGACGCCTTACGTCTATTATGGGGTTTTCGCGCTCATCGTAGTGTTACATCTCTGGCAGGGGCGGTTTCAGGGTAACGGCCTCTGGCGAGTCTCAGCCGGGCAGACCTTATTTGTCCTTCTTGGGTTCGGTCTGGGCTGCTTTGGCGGGTACATGGCGTATATGGCCTATCAGGGGAGGACTGTGCCGCCGGTTGAGACCGTCAACATCGCACCGCCTTTCGGGCCTGGCACCTATCTGGTGGCCCATGGCGGATCCAACCTCATGGTGAATGTACATTTGAAAACACTGGATACAGCTATTGAGCGTTTCAGACCCTGGCAAGGACAGAGTCGGGCCCTGGATATTTTCCGAGTTTCTCCGCTGGGAATTCACAAGAACGGCTGGCTGGCTTCTGATCCGGCCCGCTATACAACATTCGGCACCCCGGTGGTGGCGCCCTGCGATGGCGAGATCGCGAAAGTTGTCGATGGCCGGGAGGATATGCCGGTTCCAGTGATGGATCGGGCTCATATGGCGGGAAACTATGTGGCGATCAATTGTGGCCGGTTCTTTGTGATTTTAGCCCATCTGAGAAAAGGCACCGTCGCGGTCTCTGCTGGTGACCAGGTGGCTGTAGGCGATTTACTGGGAGAAATGGGCAACTCCGGGAACAGTTCAGAGCCCCATCTGCATGTTCACGCCCAGCGAGGGCTGCCTGAGGAGGCGGCGTTTGCAGGTGAGCCGCTGGCGCTGACTATTGATGGTGCGTTTCCCGTAAGAAACGACAGGATCCGTATTGCAGAGCCTGTCGCCCAATAATTCCGCTTTACCGCACAACGAATACCGAAATATCACTGTGTCTGACGATATTGGCGCCGTTGGAGTGGAGAATGTGGAGCTTGTCGCCGATTCCCGGCGGATGAGAAGCCATCACCACCAGGTCTGCACCGGTGGTTTTAATAGCCTCAAGCAACTTGTCTTCAAGTTCCACTGCCGTATCGGCGGTCTCCATGACGATGCTGTCCGTACTGATGCCGTGGGATTTCCCCTGCTCCTCCGCGAAGACGGCCAGTTTCTCCCTGAGTTCTTTAGGGTTGTGGGCGGCCGCTCCCGGCGTGCTGTTGGTGACACTGACGTAGCAGAGGGTAGCTTTGTAATGCTTGGCAATATCTATGGAGGTATTGAGCGCCTTCACCATTTTATCGGTATGGGCGAGGTCGACCGGAACGAGGATCTTGCTGTACATAAGAGTTCTCCTTTTCTGCTTGAGACGCAGAACATTGGTCAGTTCTTCTGCATTCAGATTGGCAGTGTCCTTTTGGGTATGTCAAAAAAAGCCCGGTGAAGTTCACCGGGCTTTTGCGGTCGGAGGCTGCTGGTGGCCGTTATACCAGATTGTAAAGGAACACCACGGCGATACCGGCAGGCGTTAGATAACGCAGTATGAACATGAACGCCTTGTAGCTGCTTCCTTGCAGGCCAAAATCGGCCGGTAGGCCCTCACGTTTCATTGCCCATCCGGCAAACAGTGCAATGGCCAGTCCGCCGAGGGGCATCATAAGGTTGGAGACCAGGAAGTCGAGCAGATCGAAGACCGTCTTGCCTTCGAAGAACGGGATAAAACCGAGCGGGTGCACGCTGTCCCAGACGTTGAACGACAGCACGGTGCCGATGCCGATAAACCAGATCGCGAGCCCGCCACCAAGGGCGCTTTTCGCCCGGCTGACGCCTTTGTGTTCTTCCAGCCATTCGACCACCGGTTCCAGCATGGAAATGGCCGAGGTGATGGCTGCTACCAGTAGCAGAGCAAAGAAAATGGTGCCGAATAGAGCGCCACCACTCATCTGACCAAACGCCAGTGGCAGGGTGACGAAGATCAGGCCGGGGCCTGCGCCTGGCTCAAGACCATTGGCAAATACCAGCGGAAAGATGGCCAGCCCCGCGAGAAGGGCAACACTGGTGTCCACGACAGCAATGGTCATCGCGGTCCGCGCAATGTTTACGGTTTTTGGCAGGTACGAGCCGTAGGCCATCAGAACGCCAATGCCGATACTCAGGGTAAAGGCCGCGTGCCCCAGGGCGGTCAGTACACCGGCGGTGGTGAGCTTGCTGAAGTCCGGCGAGAACATGAAGCTTACGGCCCGGCCGAAGCTGCCGCTGTTCATGGCATAGATCACCATCGCTACCAACAGCACGAACAGCAGTGGCATCAGCATATTCACGGCTTTCTCAAGCCCGGAACGAATGCCCCGACCCACGATGAACACCACGATCGCCATGAAGACGGAGTGCCACATCAGCAATTCCCACGGATTGGCCAAAAGCCCGCCGAACTGGCCGCCAATGGCTTCTGCATCGGCACCGGTAAACAGTCCGGTTGCGGCCTTGCCGATATAGACCAGAGCCCAGCCGCCAATCACTGCGTAGAAAGACAGCACCAGGAAGGACGCGATAACGCCATTCCAGCCGATGGCCCGCCAGCCCCTCGCGGTGCCTTCGGTTTTGGTCAGGGTGCGCATGGTGGCCACGGGGCTCTGGCCGCCGCGTCGACCAATCATGGTCTCGGAAATCAGCACTGGCACGCCGATCAGGAAGATACAGGCCAGGTAAATCAGAACGAAGGCGCCGCCGCCGTTCTCGCCAGTAATGTACGGAAACTTCCAGATGTTGCCGAGGCCCACCGCCGAGCCGGCAGCAGCCAGGATAAAGGCCATCCGTGAGGACCAGAGGTTATTGGCCTGCTGGTGTGGTTGGGTACTCTCACTCATTTTTCTCTCCGGCTAATTGTTTTTGTCGGATTGATTGGTTGTTGTCGAAAAATATTTACTTGCCGAGAACCTCGCGCAGGGCTGACGCCACTTGTGGCAAGACGCGGTCGTTCAGGCCGGCGACGTTTACGCGGCTGCTCTCCAGCATGTAGATGCCGTGTTCCTTCCTTAACCGGCCAACCTGGTCCGAGCTGATACCCAGAAAGGAGAACATGCCTCGCTGACGGGCGATGAAGTCGAAATCGCCCACCGGCGCGAGTGCGTCTGCAAAGGCGTGACGCAGGTGCAGAATGCGCTCGCACATGCCGCCAAGCTCCTTTTGCCACTGGGACCGAAGGCCGTCATTGCCGAGGATGGTCTCCACGATCGCGGCACCATGGGCCGGCGGCATTGAATAATGGGACCGGATGACGCTCAGCAGCTGGCTGGTGGCGGCCGCATTCACGGTTGCCGTTCCTGAAATCAGGGCGAGGGCGCCGGTGCGCTCCCGGTAGAGACCGAAGTTCTTGGAGCATGAGGCTGCGACCAGCATTTCCGGTACCGCGCCGGCCAGATGCCTCAGGCCGGCCGCATCCGCGTCCAGGCCTTCTCCGAGCCCCTGGTAGGCCATGTCCACGAACGGCAGCAGGCCCTTGCGCTGGATTAGGCTGGTCACTTCCTGCCATTGGTCCAGACTCAGGTCGGCGCCCGAGGGGTTGTGGCAGCATCCGTGAAGTAGCACCACATCGCCCGGAGCTGCCTGTTCCAGGCTTTCCAGCATGGCGCCGAAGTCTACCTGCAGCGTCTGTGGATTGAGGTACGGATATTCGCGAATAGTCAGGGCGGCGCCACCAAGCAGAGGCAAGTGGTTGGCCCAGGTGGGCGTGCTGACCCAGACTTTTGTGTCCGCTTTGCACAGGCGCAGAAACTCGGCGGCCATACGCAGGGCGCCGCAGCCGCCCGGAGTCTGGATGACCGATACTCGACCGTCGCGGACCAGTGGGCTGTTGCTGCCCAGGATCAGCTCCGACATGGCGCTGTTGAACCCGGCGGAACCGGCAGGCCCCACGTAGCTCTTGGTGGTTTCACCTTCAAGCAGGCGACGCTCGGCCTCGTGCACGGCGGCCATGATGGGTGTATTGCCTGCGTCATCCTTGTAGACACCGATTCCCAGATCCACCTTGTCCGGCCGGTCGTCTTCACGGAAGGTCTGCATCAACTGCAGGATCGGATCCTGGGGCAGGGGCTGGAGTGCTTCAAACATGATTGGCCTCCTCGTTAGCCTGTTGGGTGCGAATCAACGTCGGGCGACCGGTATCCAGCGCCTTAATCAGCTGAGTCTGCTTTTCACGAATGCTTTCTGCCGCATGCTCTCGCACCGGGCCGTACCCGCGGACATCGGCAGGCAGCTCGGCAAGCTGCAGGAAGGTTTCGTAGTTGCTGGCGTTGAGCTCACGACCGATGCGGTCTACCAGGCTCTGATAGTCCTTCAGCATGGCCCGGTCCAGCTTGCGGTCGGCAGAATAGCGGAACGGATCGATTGCGGTTCCGCGCAGGCCGCGAAGTTTCGCCAGCAGCCGGAAGGCCCGGAACATCCAGGGGCCGAACCGACGCTTTTTCGGGCGACCCTGGGCATCGGTCTCGCCGCTGAGCAGGGGTGGGGCCAGATGAAAGTGGACTTTGAAGTCACCCTCGAAGGTTTCATTAACCTCTTTCATGAAGTCGGTTTCAGCAAACAACCGGGCCACTTCGTACTCGTCCTTGTAGGCCATGAATCGGTAAAGCTGTTGAGCCACAGCACGAGTCAGCAGAAGGTTGGTCTCGCCCAGGGTTTCCTCAGCTTTGCGGACTCTGGCAACACTCTCGCTGTATTGGTCTGCCCAACGCTGGTTCTGGTAGTTGACCAGATGCTTGTGACGGGTGTTGATCAGTTCGTCCAGGGTCTGTTCGGGTTTTACCTCAACGACCTGGGTCTTGTTGTCGTCCAGCAGATCCGTGACTGCGCTCGGATCCACGGCCGCCAGTCGGCCCCATCCGAAGGCCTCCTTGTTCCGCTCGATGGCGACGCCATTCAGCTCGATGGCCTTCATCAGAGCCGCCTCTGAAAGAGGCAGCAAGCCCTTCTGCCAGGCGAACCCGAGCATCATGACGTTGGAGAATACGGTGTCGCCCATCAGTTTCTCCGCAATGCCATTGGCGTCGAGCTGGTCGAATTGATCCTCACCAACCGCATCCTGTAGCAGGCCAAGGCGTTTGTCGGCCTTCATATCGGCGTCCCGGAAAAGCACATAATCGGCAGTGGGGAGCTCCGCTTCATTGGCAACAATCCGGGTGTGGTTTGGCCGGAGCACGCTCAGGGCCTTCTGGGAAGACGCCACTACCAGGTCACAGGCGATGACCGCATCGGCCTGGCCATTGCTGATCCGCACCTGATGGAGCTTGTCCGGGGACGGTGCCATACGAACGTAGCTCAAGACCGTGCCGCCTTTCTGGGCGAATCCCATGAAATCCAGTACCGAGGCACCGCGTGATTCCAGGTGCGCCGCCATAGTGATCAGTGCACCGACAGTAACAACGCCCGTACCGCCAACACCGCCCACCAGCAGATCGTAGGAGCCTGTCAGTTCGGGCAGCATGGGGGCTGGAATATCAGCCAGCTTGCGGGTGAGTACGGAGCCGGTGTCAACGCCCCGGGATTTGCGCAACTGACCGCCTTCAATGGTCACGAAGCTGGGGCAGAATCCGTTAACACAGGAGAAGTCCTTGTTGCAGGAGGACTGGTCGATCTTCCGCTTGCGTCCCAGCTCTGTCTTGCGGGGCACAACCGAGAGGCAGTTGGACTGTACCGAACAGTCGCCGCACCCTTCACAGACGTGGTGGTTGATGAAGGCACGCTTGGCTGGATCCGGAAACTGCTTGCGCTTGCGACGGCGGCGCTTCTCGGCGGCACAGGTCTGGTCGTAGATCAGCACGGTACAGCCAGGGATGTCACGCAATTCGCGCTGCACCTGGTCGAGCTCGGACCGATCGTGGAAGGTGACCCCCTTGGGGAACAGGTCATGATGGCCATCGTATTTCTCGGGCTCATCGCTGAGCACAACAACCCGATTCACCCCTTCTGCGGCCATTTGCTGGGCAATCCTGTCGACGGTGATCTGCCCGTCCACAGGCTGACCGCCGGTCATTGCCACAGCATCGTTGAACAGGATCTTGTAGGTAATGTTGATACCGGCTGCTACCGCCTGGCGAATTGCCATGGAACCGGAGTGGAAGTAGGTACCTTCGCCCAGGTTCTGGAATACATGGGGATTGCCAGTATATCGGCTCTTTCCGATCCAGTTGACGCCCTCACCACCCATCTGGATGAGGGATTCGGTGTTCCGGCCCATCCAGGACGCCATGAAGTGGCAGCCTATGCCCGCCAGGGCCTTGCTGCCCTCAGGCACCTTGGTGGAGGTGTTGTGGGGGCAGCCAGAGCAGAAGTAGGGCATGCGCTTGACGCCCCCCGGATCCTGGGCGGTGGTCATGGCACTGATTTCAGCCATGCGCTCGCTGAAATCCACCGAGAAAAATCTGCCCAGACGGTCGGCCAGGAAGCCCGCAACCAGTTTGGGGCTGAGCTCGCCGACGTATGGGATCAGCGGTCGGCCCAGCTCATCCTGCTTACCGGTGATCAGAACCTCGCCGGGGCGATCCGGCTCTGACATGTACTCCTTGATCTGGCTCTCGATGATGCCGCGCTTTTCTTCGATCACGAGCACTTCTTCCTTGCCGTGAACGAAGTCCAGGATGCCGCGACGTTCCAGGGGCCAGACCATACCCACCTTGTAGATATCCAGCCCCATGTCCCGGGCCTGGTCTTCATCAATGCCGAAAAGATCCAGGGCTTCGAGCAGGTCAAGGTGGCCCTTGCCGGTAGTGACAATACCGAAGCGGGCTTCCTTGTTCTCGAACAGGCAACGGTCAATGCGATTGGCGCGGGCAAAGGCCTGAACGGCTGCGAGTTTGTGCTCAATCCGGGTTTCCAGTTGCGGCCCCGGCAGGTCCGGCCACCGGTAGTGGAGGCCGCCCTCCGGAGCCGTGAAGTCGTCCGGGGTAACGAAATCCGGCTCCGGTGGAATTTCGACAGAGGCTGCGCTTTCCACGGTTTCCGAGATTGCCTTGAAACCGACCCAGCAGCCGCTGTAGCGGGACAGGGCATAACCCCAGAGCCCGAACTCCAGGTACTCGGCGATGTTGGCCGGGTTAATGGTGGGCATGAAGAAGCTCATGAATGCCACATCGGACTGATGAGGCATGGACGATGACACGCAACCGTGGTCGTCACCTGCTACCACCAACACGCCACCGTGAGGGGAAGATCCGTAGGTGGTGCCATGTTTCAGGGCGTCGCCGGCGCGGTCCACGCCGGGCCCCTTGCCATACCAGAGACCGAAAACGCCTTCCACTTGCCGGTCCTCATCGGTCTCGACCTGCTGGGTACCCAGCATGATGGTAGCCGCAAGATCCTCGTTAATGGCGGGGACAAAATCGATCCGGTGCTCGTCCAGCAGGTCCTTGGCTTGCCAGAGCGCCTGGTCAACTGCACCGAGGGGAGAGCCGCGATAGCCACTGACCAGACCGGCCGTGTTCAACCCTTGTTTTCGATCCAGGGCAGCCTGCATCAATGGAATTCGGACCAGGGCCTGTGTGCCGGTCAGGAACACCCGACCGGATTCCCGCAGGTAGCGGTCTTCGAGTTTGTAATCGTCGAGTTCTGGGGTATCGGCGGACATGGCGCCCTCCTTTTTGTCGATTTTATGACCAAAATTTTAGAGGTAAGTCCGCAAAAGGTGCTTGCTTATTGGGTAAGGGTTTCGAGAATTTGCGAAAGGATATTTGATATATAACAATAAGAAGAAAGAAACTTTGACAAAAATCAGGTGTTACCAAATGAAACAGGTAGAACTGGACAAGCTGGATCGGAAAATCCTCTCCGTACTGCAGCAGGATGGGCGCATCAGCAATCAGCTACTGGCAGAACAGGTGGGGTTGTCACCGGCCGCTTGCTGGCGTCGGGTGCGGACACTTGAGGAAAGCGGTGTGATTCAGGGCTATAGCGCGAGAGTGGATCCGGAACGCATTGGCCAGGGGCTGTGCGTGCTCGTCAATCTGTCACTGCAGCGGCACAACATCGATAGCACGGCGGAGATTGAGCAGCGGGTGAGCAGTTATCCGGAGGTGCTTCAGTGCTTTGCGGTAACCGGTAATGCCGATTTCGTACTCAGGGTGATCGTACCGGACATGGCCAGTTACGATCGGTTCCTGAACGAAAAGATCTTCACCCTGCAGGGCATTGCCCAGGTGAATTCAAACTTTGCGTTGCGGGAGATAAAGAATACCGAGACGATCCCGGTGGAAGGCATTCAGTAGGTTCGGGACGGGTCACCTAAACGAAAAAAGGCAGCCGAAGCTGCCTTTTTCTGAACGTATCGTCTGTTATTTACAGAGCGACTACGTTTTCCGCCTGGGGACCTTTCTGGCCCTGGGTAACGGTGAACTCGACCTGCTGGCCTTCAGCCAGAGTTTTGAAACCGCCGCCCTGAATAGCGCTGTAGTGAACAAAAACGTCCGGGCCGCTTTCGCGAGTGATAAAGCCAAAACCTTTTGCTTCGTTGAAAAACTTAACGTTGCCGGTAACTGTAGACATAATATACTTTCCTGATTTCAATCGTTTAATGTGCCGTCAGATCATTTTCATGATGCCTGATCGGCGGTATGCGGAAACAAAAAACTGGCGTGATCAAAAACAGGACGTGCTACTTATTACAGCTGAGCGGTCTTATTGATGAAATGCTTTGCTAAATCTTTCCAACGAAGCCCACTGTACTCCTGCCGCTGTTAAAAGCAAAGCTATTTCTTATAGGCATAAACCGGGGTGATGGAATTCCCGGTGCCAAGGCTGTCCAATCTGCGCGGCTTGGCAATAGCGAAGCCCTGGGCGTAGTCCACCTGAATCTCCTTCAGGGTATCCATGATTTCCATATCTTCCACGTATTCGGCAATGGTCTGAAGATCCAGGAAATGGCAAAGCTCATTGATCGACCTCACCATGGCGTAGTTCGTCAGGTTGGTCGCCATGTCACGAACGAATACTCCGTCAATCTTCACGAAGTCTACTGGAAGCTTTTGGATATAGGCGTAGGACGACAGACCGGTACCAAAATCATCGAGAGCGAACCGACAATTGAGTCGCTTCATCTCGCGCATGAAATCGGAGGCAAAATGGAGATTGGCGACGGCAGAGGTTTCGGTTACCTCAAAACAGAGCTTGTGGGCCAGCTCCGGATTCGCTCTGAGGTTGGATTCCAGACCGAGCATGAAGCTGTCATCGCTCAACGACGAGCCTGACAGGTTGACGTTGAGAGTGGCAATCTTGGCGAGCGCCTCAGGGTTGTCTCGCATCCAGGCCAGCACTTCAGAAACGACCCATAGGTCAACCCGCATGCTGCGTTTGAATTGTTCCGCGGCTTCGATATAGCCTTGAGGTGAAATTTCCTTGCCTGAGCTATCTTTGAGGCCCAAAAGGAGCTCATACATGGTACCTTCGCCATTTTTTGGCTCAAGGGCTACGATCGGCTGGGCCCGGAGATAGAGACTGCCATCACGGATAGTCCGGTCAATTTCGGTCACCCAGTGTGGCATGCCAATCTTTGAATGGTCAGGGTTGGCCTTGGCCAGATCTATCCGGTTGCCCCCCTGTTTTTTTGCCGATTTCAGTGAAAGGCTGGCTTGATTCAGCAGATCGCCGGGAGAGCTTTCAATACCGGATACTGGCCGGATACTGATGCTTACAGTGGCTCCGTACTCTGCTGGCCCATGGCGGAAAACCTGCTGCTCGAAGTTGCGGCGGAAGGATTCTGCGAAGTCGAGGCAGTTTTCCGTGCTTATGCCATTGATGAGCGCCGCAAATTCGTTGCCACTGATCCGCCCGATCTGGGATTCCGTGAATTGTGACCTGCATTGTTCACGAAGCTGACCAGCCACTTGTTGAAGCAGTGTGTCGCCTGCTTCTGCGCCGTAAGAGGCGTTGATGACGCTGAATTCATCGATATCCAACACCATAAGAGCAGAGGCAGTGTCATCCGAATCGGGGGCGGTGGAGTTGATCTGCTGAGAGATCTGTTTCTCGAAATCATGGCGGTGCATACAGCCAGTCAGGGCATCGTGGGTTGCCTGAAAATTGAGCTTCCGGTAAACATCTTCAACGATGCTGAACAGGCTTTGGTCGAGGAATGGAATGTCTCCGCTCTCAACCAGCCAGGCTTCGCCTTCTGCGAGTTTCTGCACAAACTCCGGGAACCCGTAACTGACTTCGCTCATGCCTTTGGGCGAAAGAAAGACAAACCGGAGCGAATCCTCGCCGCCCCACACCAGCCTCAACCGGCGGGTATCGCCAGTATCCAGTCGAACCTCAACCCAGTCGCCTACGGAAATCCCCTTTGCCCTCGAGGCCCAGCGACTGTCTTCAAGCTCCGGGGGCAGTAAAGCCGGCGCTTCATCGGCTTCGCCGTACTCATCCACCCACGTGGTTTCCGCTTCCACGTCGCCCTCGAGAATTCCGGATAACTCGTCAACAACCGGCCTCACCCGGGAGACTTCCCCGGCGGTTTTCAGCTCCCGTTCGATGAACTGCAGCATGACGCTGCTCTCCAGCTCCCGTTCAAATGCCAGCTCTTCGGAGGTGCCGGCAGGCGACAGCCAGGCCTGGAGCTGTGCAACCACATCAAGCAGTTCCTCACAATGCCGGCTTTCCGGACCTTCTCTGAGCATGGTCAGGACGATCAGTTGCTCCCAGCCGGCCTGAAGAATGCGGATCAGAATCTTCGGAACCTGCCTGTTGCTCAAGAGCACGTTCAGCCGTTCCCGGGCTTCCTTACGAGTCTGGCGCAGGCGCTCCTTGCCTTCGAGGGTTTTGGCCAGTCGTTCCGAGTTACGGATAAACGATTGATCCTGCTGCTCAACAAGTTGTTTCAGGCGTTCGCCCAGATTTTCCATCAGGTTCGGATCCGATACCTCGATCTCTGTTAGCTCTTCGATGATATCGGCGACCGTCGCCTCCAGCTTCTTGCTTGAGACTCTTTCGGCAAGACAGATGTGCATCAGGTCATTGATAATATCCCTGGCCGGGTGGTCGCCGGCATTCAGAAAATCCGGTGTTTCAACCAGCGTTTCGAACACGGGTAGCCGAAGTTTTTGCAGCTGGTGGCGAAGCGAGCCCGACAGTTCTTCGTGGCTTTTCAACGGCGCGAACAGTCGGTCCACCAGATTGGCCTTCTCCACGGCCGTGCGGTCCAGTGAGCTGGCAAGGTCGGAGTCCGAGTTTGCCAGTTCCCGGAGCAGTCCTGCCATATCTGGTTCATCGTCGTGCAACCGGTCCAGGAGTTCGCGGCGCCGGGAACGGAGGTTTTCCGAGAGCTTCGGATTGGGCGCCTCCCAGTCCGAGAGTTCGGAAGAAGGGCCTGACTCCAGTGCCATCAATTGGAGCAGCGAGCGACCGACCGACGGCGACCCGGGCGCCTCGTGCCCTGCGTGGTTGGTTTCCGACGTATCCTCGGGCGAGTCTTCGGTGGCCTCGGTTGCTGAACCTGAGTCGGTCGATGCGTGGTCCCGGTCCCGGAGTGACCAGTTTGCAGGCAGCTCGGTGATATCGAGGGCCTCGAGGCCAGCTCTTCGGCAGTCATTGATCAGGGACCGTATAGCCGCGGGCCAGATCCTAACCAGAGCATTTTCCCATGCCCGGTAAATGGTAAGACGGTGCTCCCGGGCAATGCCCAGATGGTCGACCATGTATTGCAGGCAAACACACAGCGCCCTTGGTGTCAGCGGGTTGTCGTCATCGTTGACGTCCTGCCGGAAAATCTGGTTCAGAAACTGGTTGAGCAAGAAAGTTGCGTCGGTATTTGCTTTGCTTATTCTGGTGGCGATGGCTTGTAAATCCAGCCAGTCTTCAAACTCGTGCTGTTGCAGCAGGTGCAGCTCCTTGCTGCCGGCCCGGGACTCGGTGGCGGGCTCAAGGATCGCCTGATTGGCCTGGAACTGGGCCTGGAAATCCTGGAGCATTCGCTGCTGGCGGCTCTGGAAAATGAAGCGCATATCCTTGAGCCGGGTGATTTCACGTAGCTCGGCTGCCTGTTCCAGGTCGGCTTCAATGCCCTCGAAGGTGCCTTCCATAAATTCCGGAAGTAACTGTTCCAGAAGCCGCCGACAATGCTGGTAGTAAAGCTGTTTGAGTGAAGGATCCGGTGCCGCCGTTTCAGGCCGATTCCTTACAGAGCGCTGTAACAAACGATCAATGTCGTTCTTCAGTTCCTCGGTGTTCCCCGTTATTTCAAGCGAAATGCCGCTACCGTGGCCGGTCTGAACTGCGCCCCTGTAACGGAGGTGCTGTTCTTCACTGTCGTTATTGAGGAAAACATGCAGATCCGCCTGGGCAGCGGCGGACGATGACAACTGGTCGAGTACAGCAGGCGACGAAAAGTCCTTCAGGCTGAGGCGCAGCACCTGTTTGTCCAGGACTACACTGTCAATGACACAGCCACAAGGCATCAGGCCAGGCGTGACGACAACCGCATCCTTGCTGATTCTGGAGTGTTTTGCGTTGAGCCGGGCCATTGACCGCCTTCCTGAGCAGTGAAAAGTGAAGCTGTGTTCAGTTTTATCCCTGAGTGCAGTGTAATTTGAACGTTATCAAACGCAAAGTGAATCTATTAAAGCGACACGTATAATCCATGGCAGTACCAAAAGCCACGGTTGCATTATAGACGCTCTGCAGCTCTCAGCATAAGATCCTTGCCAAGCTCATAGCAGGCAAAATCCTTTGCCAGATAAAGGTTTCCCCGATAGATGCCCCTGGCTTCGGATTCGATCTCACCAATGTGTGGATAGGCATCCGGATTAAGCTGGTATCGGGAGCTGAAGTGAGTAAGCACGAGATTCGCGACACCTGCGGCCTCGGCGAAGCGGGCTACCTGGGCAGCGGAGCTGTGTTGTGGCCATGGGCCGACCCGGTCAGAGACTTCCTGCGTGTAGGTTGCTTCATGAATCACCACCTGAACATCGGTGCTCGCTTCCAGAAGCAGGTCGGGCTGGTCGTTGTCACCGGCGACGATGACTTTGCGCGGTTTTCTGGCAATTCGGGTGTATTCATCGCAACGGGCAAGGCGCCCGTCTTCCAGTACCACGTCCTGGCCCTGTTGCAGCTGGCCCCAGGCCGGACCGGCCTTAATACCAGCAGCTTCGAGCCTGTCCCGCAGCAACTGGCGCTCCAGGTTCTTTTCCGTGAACACAAAGGCCCGGCAGGAGACGCGATGGGACAGGGGTACTGCAGTAACCGACAGGAAGTCGTCTTCCCAGTGGAAACTCTCCGCTTCGGAATCGACAAATCTCAGTTCGAAACTGAGGCTGGAGTCACTGTTGCCAAGGGCTGCCTCAACGAAGGTTATCACCGGACGGGGGGCGATCAGATAGAGCGGGGCAGTTCGGCCAAGCATAGAGGCACTGGTGAGCAGTCCTGGCAGTCCGAACGTGTGGTCGCCATGAATGTGAGTGATAAATATGGCCTGCAGCTGCATCACCGAATGGTGCGTTCTCAATAGCTGGTGCTGGGTGCCCTCGCCGCAGTCGATCATGTACCAGTGCTTCGGTCCGCCGTGGCTCAGCGCCAGACCGGTCACATTGCGGGATTTTGTGGGCGTTCCGGCTGAAGTGCCGAGGAAGGTGAATTCCATGCCAGGCCTTTTCGGGTTAACGTGTCGACTCTCTGTCCGCCATAATACGAAGGTAGCAGAATTGAGACACCATTAGCTGGGGCGACCGGCAATGAGCCGGTTTGTGACATATTTATAAGGAGTGCTGTCTTGTCTGAGTTGTCCAGTTACGAGAGTTTTTCGATTGAGGTCAAAGACCATATCGCCTATGTTCAGTTCAGCCGTCCTGAGGCCCTGAACACCATGAATAGGGCGTTCTGGCTCGAGCTGCCCCGGTGTATGCAGGAGATTGAGGCCAACACCGACGCCCGCGTGATCGTAATCTCCTCCACCGGCAAACACTTCTCCGCCGGCATGGATCTGGGCGTGTTCAGCGATCCCAAAGCCGTGCCCATGAATGGTGATCCCGGGCGCATGGCGGAAAACCTTCGCAGGGTTGTGCTGCAATTGCAGGATACTCTGACCTCCCTGGAAAAAATCCGGCTTCCCGTGCTGGCAGCCATCCACGGTGGCTGTATCGGTGGTGCTCTGGATCTGGTGTGCGCCGCTGACAGCCGTTATTGCACGGAAGATGCCTACTTCACCATCAAGGAAACCGAGCTGGGCATGACCGCCGACGTTGGCACGCTCCAGCGCCTGCCCAAACTCATGCCCGAGGGTATGGTTCGTGAACTGGCCTATACCGGCCGCAAATTTTCCGCCACTGAAGCACAGAGTCTGGGCTTTGTGAACGCCGTCTACGCCGACCAGGAATCCATGCTGGCCGAGGTTATGGCCATTGCCGGCCAGATTGCAGCGAACTCACCACTGGCCGTCACTGGCTGCAAGGAAATGCTTAATTACAGTCGCGACCACAGCGTCGAAGACAGCCTTAAGTACATGGCCACCTGGCAGGCCGGCATGTTCCGCCCGACGGACATGATGAAATCCTTCCAGGCCAAAGCCCAGAAGCAGGCGCCGCAATACGATGCGCTGTTTCCGGTGAAGCCCTTGTTCGATCAGTAAATGGCGTTGGGTAAACGACGAAAATCCGGTATCTCCTCTAATGCCGCGCTGTTATTCCAGGGCGGCATTGGCGTTCTCGGATTAGTGGCCATACTGTTATTCGGAGTTCCGGTGCTGCTCGTCGGTCCGGGCCTGTGGCCGAGCATGCTCCTGGGGGCGCTCGGAGCCATTCTTACCTACGCCGCCTTGCTGTTGCTTACGCGGGTTCCCGGCTTGTTCCCGGAGAACCTTGAGCGTCAGATGCAGGGTTTGTATGACTTTGCCTCCAGCTACTCCCCGGCGGTACTCATTCTGCTTTCCCTGTTGGCCGGTGTTGGCGAGGAACTGCTATTCCGGGGCGCAATCCAGGGCTGGCTGATGGCAAAGACTGACCCGGTAACGGCCGTGCTGGCGGCATCGGTGCTGTTCGGGCTGGTGCACTACGTATCGTTTACCTATTTTCTGGTGGCAACCGGACTCGGTTTGATACTGGGTGCGGTCTATGTGCTATCGGAAAGCCTGGTGCTGGTCATGGTCTGGCATGCACTTTACGACATGATTGCCTTGTATTGCCTGCTCCGGTTTCCACGCTGGTTTGGTGTCCGGATCGTGAATCCCGGCGCCAACCGGCCTCACGAATAGTCGACATCTTCCCGGCCGGCACTCTTGCGCGCTTCAAAGCTGGCCAGCTCAACGTTGATGGCATTGGTTGAGATCTGGATTTCATACAGCGAATACAAGAGTGAGAAAGACAGCAGTACCAGACTGGCGCCGAACGCCACCACGCCAGGGAGGTTTGCGCCGAGGAAAAGCAGGAACATGGAAACCGTGCACAGGAAGAAACTGAGCACCCCGTAGGCCTGCATGCGTTTGGTCAGCACGATCCGTTTGCGCAACATGCCGATCTGCCGGGCGATCAGCGCGTGGTCTTCCTCGGTGTCCATCTGCTTGAGCTGACGTATGAGCTGTGCCAATACGAGAAACCGGTTGGTATAAGCCAGCAACAGCAGTGAAATCGCCGGGAAGAGCAGGGCAGGCGTTGTCAGGTCCAATCTGGTGTCCTTTTGCGTGAGGGTGTGTGAGCTGGTCTACCAGCTCCCGGAGCGCAGCCGCTGGATCGTTTTAACCGGCCGATTGTAAATATACACCCAGGCCGGCCCGTGGCGAGTGTCCATGGTCTGGCGGATATACAGGCTGCTCTGCGGGCGTTCAGGAAAGAAGTCTTCCAGTTCATCCAACGCTTTCAGCATCGGATCTGTTACCGCATAAACTTCCACCCGAACTCCCGGGGAGGGTTCTTCAATGGCACCGGGGTAGGGCCCCAGGTGGTACAGACTCAGTTCCGGCTTCCAGTCGGTTCCGACAAACCGGGCGCCTCGCAGAACATGGCTGTTGTTACGGCCTCGTTTCAATGTGCCGTAGACGGCCACAAGGTGCTTCAGTCTGATCTCTGTTCTCCCTCTTTCACACGCTTGAATGAAGCATGGCGGCAGACCGCAGAGCGTTGGTCAGGCGGTCCATCACACCCCCGCCATGGCGCCAGAAGTGCCAGTATAGCGGCACTTCCAGGGTTTGTTCAGGGGCGATGCTTACCAGCCGTCCCGCAGCAATTTCCGGGCGGGCCTGCATTTCCGGAATCATGCCGTAGCCCATACCCGCCAGCGCCAGTTTTACAAAACCTTCCGAGGAAGGGCAAAGGTGGTGAGGGAAGGTGCCGTGATAGCCGCACTGGGCCAGGAACCTGTGTTGCAGCTGGTCATTCGGCCCGAAAACGATGGCCGGGGCATTCTGCAGGCTGTTTTCGCTGAGGCCGTTCCCGAAATAGCGTTGAGCATAGTCCGGAGTTGCCAGTGGCATATAGGTCATAGTGCCAATGGGGACGCATCGGGCACCGGCAACAGGCTGAGGGCTGCTGCAAAGACAGGCAGCTACATCCCCTTCGCGCATTCGGCGAAGGCCTATGTCCTGGTCCTCGACTACGAGATCCAGCAGCAGGGTTTCGTCCGCGCAGAAACTGCCCACGGCGGCTGCCCACCAGGTGGCCAGACTGTCGGCATTCAGGGCGATGCGCAGTCTCGCTGTGGGTTCCGAGAGCGCAGGGATGGATTTGGTCAGGTCTCGCTCAAGCAATTGGACCTGCTGAACGTGGTTGAGTAACCGTTGTCCGGCCGGTGTGGCCTTGAGTGCCGGGCTGCGTACCAGAACCGGTTGCCCCAACCGGATTTCAAGCGTTCGAATGCGTTGGGAAATCGCCGACTGGCTCAGCCCGAGCGCCAGGCCGGCGCGTTCAAAGCCTCCGCATTCAACAACCGTCGCCAGCGCTTCCAGCAATTTGTAATTAATCATAAGTAAAACTGATGCAGCATTATGAGTATGAATTTCAAGTATAAGTGTAAAGCGGTAACGTTGCGCCATTCATTGAGGAGAAACCAACGTGCTTGAGAGTTACCTGACCGGGTTGATTGTGTGTGGCGGCATTATCGTTGCGATCGGTGCGCAGAATGCCTACTTGCTGAGCCAGGCAATTCGCCGGGAGCATCATTGGTGGTCAGCCGGCCTGTGTATGGTGGCCGATATAACCCTGTTTACCCTGGGCATGTTCGGCATCAGTGCAGCCCTGATGGCCATGCCGGAGGCCCTGGAGATTCTGCGGTGGCTGGGTGTGGCCTTCCTGGGCTGGCTTGCGATCCAGTCCTTTGTCCGCGCCAGCCGCGGCAGGGCGGCTCTTGAAGCGGGTGAGGTAACAAAACGAAGCCTTAAAGCCGTGGTGTTCACGACACTGGCGGTCACCCTGCTCAATCCGCAGGTCTATCTGGATACGCTGCTGTTGATCCCGGCTGTCGGAGCCCAGCAAGAGGACGCGACCACCTTCGTGGCCGGTGCGAGCAGTGCCTCGATTCTCTGGTTTGGCCTGCTTGCGTGGGGCGGCTCGGCGCTGGCGCCCATCCTCTCCCGGCCGCTGGCCTGGCGGATTATCGATGGTGTCATCGGAATCATGATGGCCGCGATCGCCCTGCATCTCACGTTCAGTGGTCTTTAATATTCAAACGATCGTATGAATTTCTTGCATCGGCACGCGCCGGGTTGGAAGATAGCGTGCTATTGAATTTGCAGTCATTTTTACCACCGAGGATATTTCATGAACGCCACTGTACGTCGCTGGCTTGCCAGTGCCGGGGCCATGCGCCGTGTTCTTTCTACGTTTGCTCCCTATATCGGTGCTGGAATCCGGGTGACCCACATTGCTGAGGATTTCAGCACGGCCCGGGTGGAAATGGGCCAGCACTGGTACAACACCAATTACGTGGGTACTCACTTTGGCGGCTCGCTCTACAGCATGGTTGACCCCATGTACATGCTGTTGCTGATGCGACGACTGGGCAACGACTACATCGTGTGGGATAAATCGGCGAGTATCGATTTTATCCGCCCGGGCAAGGGCAAGGTGATGGCCCGCTTTGAGCTGACCGATGAGCGTGTTGACGAGATCCTGGCCGCAACGGCAGACGGAGGCAAAGTGCTGCCCGAATGGGACGTGGAGATTGTTGATGAATCAGGTGAACTTGTGGCCAGGGTGCACAAAATTCTTTACGTTCGCCGGAAGAGAGGCTGAATCAGATTGGCCAGCCCCTCTCAGTCAAAGCGCCGCGCCTCGGTCAGGCGGCCTTTCCAGTAATAGCCACTGATTGACGACTGGATAACGCCGGCAGATGTTGATGCGTGGATAAACCGGTCGCCGCCCATGTAGATACCGGCGTGCTGCTCCTTGCCGCCAATCCGGAAGAACACCACATCGCCCGGCCGAATCTCGCCGGGATGAACCACATCGCCATTGGCGAGCATCTGAGTCGTGGTTCGAGGCAACCGTTTGCCCAGGCCTTCCTGGTAGGCAGTAAGGATGAATCCGGAGCAATCGAAGCCGTTGCCAGAGGTGCCGCCGTATTCATAGGGGGTGCCCCGATAACGCTCGAACACCTGCCAGAGCTTTTTTGCCCTGTCTGACGATGACGCCTCAGCGGGCGCTGACTGTAGCCCCGCGGAAGAATCCGGCTGCAAATGACCACTGCCGGCGCAGCCGCCCAGCGCAAGCGCCGCGAGTGCCAGCAATAAGAGGTTCCGCAAGGAATAGCGCATTCTGGATCCTGTGCATGTATCAACTGCTCTAACTGTAATAGTCAGGCTCTACGATGTCAGGTTACGGAGCGTGAGATTTTGTTGATACGGCTCAACGAAGTTGCCGGGCATCACCGGCTATCTTTTCCTTTCACGCAGGAATAGTCTGTCACGAGACCATTCGGGAGAGCTGCAATGAGCGAAGGAACACGCAACACCCCCATACCGCGAGACACCCTGGCGGCCATCCTCGAGAGCGCAACATTAGCGCCATCAAGCCACAACACCCAGCCCTGGCGATTTGAACTCGGCCAAACCGGGATTTCCCTGTTTGCCGATCGGCTGCGGGCCCTGCCGGTAAACGACCCCGACGACCGGGAACTGACCATCAGCTGCGGGTGTGCCCTGTTTAATCTTCGGATTGCCGCCGCCCATGCAGGATTCAATACCGAATGCCAGCTTTTGCCGGACCCGGACGATGAAGATCTGCTTGCGACCGTCTCGTTTACACCGTTATCCGGGTCGGAGGACCGACAAACCGAGCTGTTCCGGGCGATTGCCAGGCGACGCACCTATCGCAAGCGGTTTGAGCCAAAACAGGTGCCCTCCGATGTGCTGAACATCCTTGAGGAGTCGGCGGAGACCGAAGGAGCCTGGTTCCAGGTTCTGGAATCGGAGCATGCCCGCCATCAGGTGGCCGAGCTGGTTGCAGAGGGCGACGCTGCCCAGTGGTCCAATCCAAGCTGGCGACGGGAACTGGCTGCCTGGATGCATCCCCGCCGCAAAGGTGACGGTTTGACGGTTCCCGGGATGGTTGCGCCTGTGGCTCAGCTGGTGGTGCGTACGTTTGACATGGGGAACGGCGTGGGTGCCAAGGACCGGCAACTGGCGGATGAATCGCCGCTGATTGCTGCACTGGGAACCGCCGGAGACGGCGTGGAAGACTGGCTGAAAGCAGGGCAGGCGCTGGAGCGGGTTTTGCTCCGGTCCCTCGGGCAGGGGCTCCAGGCGTCCTATCTGAACCAGCCCATTCAGGTCGCGGTGCTGCGGCCGAAACTCCAACATCTTCTGGACCGATCGGGTTTCCCGCAGATTCTGCTCAGGCTTGGTTACCCGGCGACGGATTTGCCCGCGGCTCCGAGGCGCAATTTGCAGGAGGTCGTAGAATCAGCCGACTCGGACGTGGCGAGTATAAAGCTGTCTTCGAGAAGGTAATCGCACTGGTGATGAATCAGTTAAAAAAAGAATAAGGTAGGTCTCAGGTCTCCCGGATCAGGTCCGGCGTGTTGTGCCTCGGATTATTCACTTCCGCGGAAACCGGAACGGCTATCAGCTGCTCGGGATCCAGGCGATGGGTCACCGACCGCACCTGCGACCGGTCTGTGATGTCCGGATTCAGCCAGTCCTTCAGGCAGGTTGGGTCAAGCACAACCGGCTGGCGCTCATGGATATGCTTCAGGTGCTCGCTGGCCGGCTCGGTGATGATCGCGCAAGCCGTGGTTTCGTCACCTTCCCTGGGGGTCCAGAGGCCGGCGAAGAAAATCGCCGGATATGTCCCGGAATCCATTGGTGCAATGTAGTGGGGTTCCTTGCCGTGTTCCGTCTGTTGCCATTCGTACCAGCCGTTGGCAGGTATGAGGCAACGGTGGTGGGCAAAGGCGTCCCGGAAGTATTTTGATGTTGCCGCTGTTTCCGCCCTGGCATTGATCGGGGCAGGGGCTTTTTCACCGGCCCAGGCCGGGCGGAATCCCCAGTGGGAGTGGGCCATGATCAGGCTGCCGTTCATGCTCATGCGGATCATGGGAATACCGACTCCAGGTGGGATGTTGTAGCTGGGGTCAAAATGCCCGTCCACCTCCATACCCTCGGGAAAAAACTCGAGGATCAGGGTGTCCGGTGGCGTATAAAAGGTGAATCGTCCGCACATGGTAGTTGGTTGTTCCTTAATCGAATCTCGGTGCCGAAAGCCCGCGGTTCTGTATTCTGTTAACCTTAGCAGATGCTGAAACTATCCAACGCTGTTGAACTTGCCGACTGGGAAATTGAACTCACCCAGATCCGCGCCCAGGGTGCCGGTGGCCAGAACGTGAATAAAGTCGCTTCCGCCGTGCACCTGCGCTTCGATATCCCGAACTCCTCGTTGCCGCCTTTCTATAAGGAACGGCTGATGTCGCTCAATGATCAGCGAATCAGCAAGGAGGGCGTGCTGATCATCAAGGCGCAATCCTTCCGAACCCTGGAGCTGAACAAGGAAGATGCGCTGGAGCGGCTGAAAGAGCTGATCCAGGAGGCCGTCAAACCACGCAAGGCAAGGCGTCCTACCAAACCGACCCGCTCCTCACAGCGCAAGCGTGTGGACAAGAAAACCAAAAAAGGCAAAACCAAGGCCCTGCGGGGAAAGGTCCAGGTTTAGGCCGAAGCCTGTGCGTCTTCTTGCGACTCCAGTTTTGCCAGGAAAGCCTCGATGTCGTCGAAGGCCTCTTCAGCTTCCGGAAGCAGCGGCACGAATATCTGCCACACGTGCACCATGTCGTGCCAGGTGTGCAAGGTGACCGCAGAGCCTGCGGCTTCCGCCCGTGCCGCGTATCGACGGGCGTTGTCCAGCAGCATCTCTGTGTCGCTGGCCTGAATCAGCGTCGGTGGCAGATCCTTCAGATTTCCGCGCAGTGGTGAGGCGACAGGGCTTGTGGGTGAAACCCGGAATGCTGCCAGGGTGGCCCACCAGATGACCGGCAGGGGTATTTTCGATAGCCCGCCAAAGGCCGGTCCCAGCAAGGGATCGGTGCTGATGTTGTTGCGATTGCTCGGGGCAGTCAGGGTCAGATCCGTAGACGGTGAGAAAGCGATTGCGGCGTCTGCCTGGCGCAGCCCGTTGTCCCGAATCCAGGCAATCAATCCCAGGGTGTGACTGCCGCCAGCAGAATCCCCGGCGACCACCATGAAATCGGCTGACTCGGCACCGTCGGGGCCGTGTTTCAGTAGCCATTTATAAGCGTCGCGACAATCCCGGACACCGTCCATGAACCGATTCTCCGGCATCAGCCGGTAGTCCACCGCGAACACGGCAGCTCTGGTTATATGGGATAACCGGTCGGTAATGGCCCGATGACTTCTGGGACTGCCAGCCGCCCAGGCGCCGCCATGAATGTACAGGATGCGGCGGCGGGTATCGCAGCCCGGAGCGAGGACCCATTCGCCGCGGGGTGACTCGCAATGGCGCAGTTCCGAGGCCAGTTCAATGCCTTCACTGAGCCCGTCCATGTGTTTCCGCAGCGCCATCAGCCTCGCCTTGCCGCGCAGGCCTTTTGAAGATTGCCCCAGTTCGCGGATGCGCCCCAGTACTTCCCGGTTGGCTGCGCTTGGTGTTGCATTCTTTACCGGGTAATCATCCCGGTCCAGATGAGACAGATCTTCAAGCCGGAACAACAGCAGGGTTGCGGCAACAATAAACACGATGATGGCAAGAATAATCCAGAGCATGGGTCGTCCGTATGTTATTGGCCCCGCGAGTCAGGGCGAACTATGCTTCAGATAATACTCGCAGATTTGTCCCGGTTCTGCCCGGAACGGTCACAGAAGGAGTCGCGTGTTGCAAATTGCCTATCGGGCGCGAGACATAACCGAAGCCCACATTGTGGCGGGATTGTTGGAAGCCAACGGTATTGAAGCCCATGTCGGAGGCCATTATCTCCAGGGTGCCATGGGTGAGATCGGGGCCGCAGGCTTCAGCAACGTGCATGTCGATGATGAGGATCTCTACCGGGCACGGCAACTGGTGTCCGAGTATGAGCAGACTTCGGGCAGCAGTGTCAGCCGCGCTGCCAGCGACGGCGAGGACCGCCCCGATCACTACGCCCGCTGGTTTCTGTTGGCCCTGGCCATCGTCGCGCTTATCCTGCTGCAGGTCTACTGACTGATCGATCTGGGGTCAGCGGGCGTAGCCCTACCCACACTTTTCAAGCAATAGGAGAAAAAATCTTATGGCAGATCAACCTGTAATGCTGATTACCGGCGCGTCATCAGGTATTGGCGCGGAAACAGCGCGAGCGGCCGCGAAACAGGCCTATCGGCTGGTTTTGGCAGCGCGCTCTGAAGACAAACTGAAAGGCCTGCAGCAGGAGCTGGGTGGCGAAGAAAAGGTATTGACGGTCCAGTGTGATGTCCAGAGCGGTGATGACCAGAAGAACATGGTGGATCAGGCACTGAAGACCTTTGGTCGCATCGATGCGGTGTTTGCCAATGCTGGCCGCGGTGGTGAACCGGGCGGATTTAGCGGCGCGGACCCGGACGTCTGGAAGGATATGATCCTCACCAATATTTACGGTGTTGGCCTTACCCTTCAGCACTGCATGCCGGCGTTGAAAGAGAGTAAGGGCCATTTGCTGCTGACCGGCTCCGCGGCTGGCCGTGCGACCATTCCGGGCTCCATGTACAGTGCTACCAAGTGGGCGGTAACCGCCATTGGCTATGGTGTTCGTGAGGAGCTTCGTGGCTCTGGTATCCGCGTTACCCTGATCGAACCGGGCATGGTGGACACGCCCTTCTTTGATGAACGTCCTGGTCATGCACTGAAGCCGGAAGATATTGCCAATGCGGTCATGTATGCGGTGGCGCAGCCGGCACATGTCGATGTAAATGAAATTCTTGTCCGGCCCACGCCCAAGGTTGAGTAACTCGTCAGGTCGGTCGTAACGGAGGTTGTTTTGAGTCAAAACGATCGCGTCGCATTGGTGACCGGCGGAGCCAAAGGCATCGGCCGGGGCATTGTGCTTCACTTGGCCGATGCCGGCTGGAAGGTTGCATTCTGTGACACAGACCGGGCCGTGGGTGAGCGGCTGACCGCCAGTGCGGAGCACCAACTGCGGTTTCTGCCCCGGGGATGTAGCCTTGGAAACCGAGGTGGAGCTCATCGTTGCCGAGACCCTTCGCTGGGGCGGCCGCCTGGACGCCGTTATCAATAATGCCGGGATCGCCAACCCTGAGACTGGTCCGGTTGAGGAGCTGAGCCTCGAGCAGTGGCAGCGGCGGCTGGACGTGAATCTGACCGGGCCGTTCCTGGTCACCAAACACTCGGTGCCACACCTTCGAAAAACCAGGGGGGCTATCGTTAACATGGCCTCCACTCGGGCGCTCCAATCCGAGCCAGATACCGAGGCGTACGCCGCCACCAAGGGTGGCATAGTGGCATTGACTCACGCCTTGGCTGTAAGCCTGGGGCCGGATATCCGCGTTAACTGCATCAGTCCCGGCTGGGTCGACACCCGGGCCTGGCAGGGTAACCCGGAACCGGTTGAACCGCTCTCCGAAACCGACAACCTGCAGCACCCGGCGGGTAGGGTAGGGCAGCCGGGGGATATTGCCTCGTTGGCGGCCTTCCTGATCTCGCCTGAGGCCTCGTTTATCACTGGTCAGAATTTTGTGGCAGACGGCGGCATGGTGCGCAAGATGATCTACGAGGAATAAGACTTTGCCACGGCTGTTCTTCGGACTGGAGCTTCCGCCTGAGATCAAGGACCGGTTGCTGAAGATTCGATCAGAGGTTCCGGGCGCCAAATGGCAGGGCGCGGAGCAATTGCACATCACCCTCCTTTTTCTGGGGGCGGTGAGCCAGGAAAATCTTGAAGCCGTGGCCGGTTCAGCCCGTGACATCAAGTCAGAGCCTTTCCTGCTCGACGTTGCCGGCGTCAGTTGTTTCGGTCAGCCCCAGAGGCCGAAGAATCTCTGGGCTGGTGTTCAGCCGGAGGAGCCGGTCGCTGCTCTTAACAAGACTCTCGTGGCGCGGATGGAGAAACTCGGTTTTGGCGTTGAACGTCGGGTGTTTCGCCCACATATCACCCTGGCCCGTTTCAAACGCCAGGCGGGCTCTGTTGAACCGTTGTTGGTTGAATATGGTGATTTTCGGTTCGGCCAGTTCCAAGTTACTGAATTTGTCCTTTTCGAAAGCAAACCTGGCCGCGCCGGTTCAGTGTATTCCGTGATTGAGCGCTTTCCCCTTCTGGGCGCCGATTAGCCGATTTGTCTTGACGAACCACCGTCGGCCCACCAAAGATGGAAGCAAATCAACGCCTTTCCTGAGGTGTCGTATGTGTCCCCCGTTTTCCGATCCTGATCAGCGCCTGTACGTCCGCAATGCAACGCTCGCAGATATTCCGGGTATCATCCAGCTCAGTCGCCGGGTTTATGAAGGCACTGGCATGTACGGCTACACCAAGGGACCGCTGACCGGGCAGATCAATACCTTTCCCGATGGCCAGTTTGTCGCCATGCTCGGTGATACGGTGGTCGGCTACTGTGCCACGTTCCGGATGGCCGAAGAGATCGCCCTGGCTCCGCATGACTGGACTTCCATCACCGGCAACGGCTATGCCTCGCGGCATGATCCGGAAGGCGACTGGCTTTACGGAATGGAAGTCTGTGTTGATCCGGAGTGCCGTGGTTACCGCATCGGGGAGCGGCTTTACAACGAACGCAAGCAGTTATGCCAGGCCCTGGATTTGCAGGGTGTGGTATTTGCCGGGCGGTTGCCGAGCCTGCGTCAGCGGCTGAAAAAGTTCACCAGCGTTGAAGAATACGTCGAGGCCATCCGGAGCAAGGAACAGAAGGATCCGGTGCTGTCCTTCCAGCTTCATCAGGGCTTTGAAGTCCATGGCATCATTCCGCATTATCTGGATGCCGACCACGATTCCATGGGCTTTGGCATCCATCTGATCTGGCGTAATCCCAAAGTACCCCAAGCCGAGAAAAACGGGCGCCGGAAACGCTACGGTCAGCGCATGCGCGATACCGTGCGCATCGGCACGGTTCAGTACCAGCAACGCCCGGTAGGATCGTTCGACGAATTCAGCGAGATCGTCCGCTATTTCGTGGATGTTGTGTCCACCTACAGGGGCGACTTTGTGGTATTCCCTGAGCTGTTCACCCTGCAACTGCTTTCCATTGAAGCCCGCAAGGGCAGCCCTGCCGAGACCTTTGCCGCCGTCACCCATTACGCAGAGCGCTATCGCGAACTGATGCGGGATTTGGCTCTGCGCCACAACATCAACATTGTCGCCGGCTCCACTCCGGTCCGTGAGGAAGACGGCACTATCCGGAACATGGCGTACGTGTTTCTCAGGGATGGCCAGGTGTTCAGCCAGCCCAAGATCCATCCGACGCCGAATGAGGCGTTCTGGTGGAATGTTCAGGGCGGCAACCGGGTCAGCGCCATCGAGACCGACTGCGGCACCATCGGTGTGCTGATCTGCTATGACGCGGAGTTCCCGGAATTGACCCGTCACCTGGTGGACCAGGGCGTGCATATCATCTTTGTGCCTTTCTGCACCGACGAGCGGCAGAGCTACCTGCGGGTTCGCTACTGCTGCCAGGCGAGGGCGGTGGAAAACCAGGTCTACGTGGTGATGTCCGGCAACGTGGGCAACCTGCCGAACGTGCCGAACATGGAAATCCAGTATGGCCAGAGCTGCATCCTGACGCCGTGCGACTTTCCCTTTGCCCGGGATGGCATCGCCGCCGACACCGAACCCAACGTGGAGACCGTTGCCTTTGCGGATCTTCGCCCGGAAGTGCTGATCACCGCTCGCAACAGTGGTACCGTAAAAAATCTGCAGGACCGCCGGCACGATCTGTACAGCGTGAGCTGGCGTGGTGAGTAAACCGAGCACGGCAGGAGCGTCGTTTTGCCCAGTAAAGGGTGTGTAAAGCCTGAACGCATCGGCCGCGGGCTTCTTTGGGCCGGTGGTTTGACACTGGTGGCCTGGCCTCTGGCGGTCGCAGGCTGGTCCTTCGCCATTGAGCAGAGCTCTTTGGGTATGGCATTGCCGGATATCCGTTCCGGCGGTTGGGAAGTCACCGGAAGCCAGGCTGATATCAGGCCCTCTGTGACGGCCAACAGTGATTCCGCGACTATCGAATTTGCCCCTTCGTCTCTTGTTTTGACGGATCATCTCGCGTTTATCGGTGCAGACCAGCCACTGACGCTCAACAACCTGCGCACTGACCTCAGCAATACAACGGTTACCCTGGACTATGGCGCAACTGGCCCCTGGGCGCAGCGCATTTCCATTGATGGCGACATCAGGATCGATGCCGCGCGCGTCGAGCATCCGCAACTACTGCCGCAAACGTGGAACTTCCAGGGAAGGGCAAAGGGCCGCCTGGCGGATCTCAGGGTGCAGGGCACGTTGGCTTCCGAGTCCGGCCTTACGGCTGATCTCGATATCCAGCTCAATCCGGAAGGCGGCGTATCCGTCGCCATCGACTCTGTTATCGACGGTAAACAGGGCGTTCGGGCCCTGGCAGAAGCCCTGGCCGGATGGCCGGATCTGCTGACAGTGGATTCTGGCAATGCCCGGTTGTCGATGGAGGTTTCGACCGACCAGGGTGGTGAACTTGCAGCCAGTGGCAGTGTTGAGCTGCAGGATGTTGGCGGTGTTTTTAACCGGACCGCAGTGTCCGGGCTCACAGGCTTGGTGCGGGGATCGCTGGAAAATTCACAGATTGCGGCCAGTTTCAGGGACATGACCGTTGGCGAGATCAATGCCGGCATTCCCGTCAGCTCGGTTCTTTTCTCAGGGAATTACAACGCGCCGGTCATGGAAATGCTGGCCGGAACTCTGGAGGTTCAGCAGGCCAGAGCCCGATTCCTGGAAGGTACACTCAGAGTTCCACCTGCCGTTTACGAGTTGGGACCCGGCTCTGGCCGCATCCCTGTGGAGGTTGAGGATGTCTCCCTCAGCCGTCTAATGGCGGTGTATCCAGCCGAAGGACTGTCTGGAAGCGGGCTGCTTCGAGGGCGAGTTCCTCTGGGCATCACTGGCGACGGGGTGCAGGTGAGTGCAGGCAGTATTTCCGCAATAGATCCTGGCGGCCGTTTGCAGTTGCCGGCGGACAAGCTCCAGGCGATGCTCGGTGGCAACCAGGCCATGGACATCGTGGTCCAGGCGTTGCAAAACTTTCACTATTCAGTCCTCAACAGCACGATAGACTACGATGAACAGGGTAAGTTAAGCCTTGGCCTTCGCCTTGAAGGTAAGAATCCGGACCTGAGGGGTGGGCAGCCGGTGGTACTCAATGTCAATCTTGAGGAAGACATCCCCGCGCTGCTCACCAGTCTGCAGTTGAGTGGCAGGGTCAATGAAGCTGTTACCAGGCGCGTCCGGAAATTGCTGCAGGAATCCGGTGAGGAGAAAGCACCATGATAAAACCCGTGCGGCCCTGGAGGCCTGAAAGGCCGCCCATGGCAAGAACACTGATGATACTGATGCTTCCTCTGGCGATGGCTGCCTGCACGCCTACAGTGCAGATGGCGGCGCCAAAGGAGCCGATTACGGTCAACCTGAACGTGAAAATCCAGCACGAAATCTACGTGAAAGTGGATAAGGAAGTGGATGACCTGTTCAGCGAACAGGGCTTGTTCTGACTGTGTCCGGAAAGTTTGAGGGGTTGAAAATGAAACGATTGATACAGATGTTTGCGCTGGTCCTGGCGTTTGGTATCAGTGCTTCTGTGCTTGCAATGGGGCTGGACGAAGCCAAGCAGAAACTGGACTCGGTCAAGCAGCAGGGGCTGGTTGGAGAGACGCCGACAGGCTACCTGGGTGTGGTTCGTGCCGAAGGGCAGGCGAAGGAAGTGGTGGAAGCCATTAACAGCGCCCGTCGGGATGAGTACAAGCGCATTGCCGAAAAACACAACATTCCGGTAACCCAGGTGGAGACGGTTGCAGGCAAGAAGGCGATTGAGAAGACTCCGTCCGGCCAGTACGTGCAAATGGGCGGCAAGTGGGTGAAAAAGTAGCCCGGCGCGGCCAGGTGCAAGCCTCGGTTACCGTTTAACGCTCTTCTGCCTTGGCTTGCCGCCTTTTGGCCGTTTGCCCGATGCCGGCTTTTTGCCAGGCGCGGGCTTGCCTTTCGGGCCGGGCCGCCTGGCGCCACCGGGCTTACCTGGTGCGGATGGAGAGCCAGGCTTGCGATCAGGCTTTGGTTTGGCCTTCGTTCCGGGCTTCTTTTTTGCCGGCTTGCCAGCACCGGGCGGTGCTTCGGAAGACGAATCCCGGATGGCATCGAACAGCCCGGCAAGCTCTGTCTCGTTCAGGTCCCGCCACTGGCCCACCGCAAGCCCTTTCAGGCTCACGTTCATGATCCGGATACGTTCGAGTTTGGTAACCTCGTAGCCAAAATATTCGCACATCCGACGGATCTGGCGATTGAGGCCCTGAACCAGGGTGATCCGGAAGACAAATTGTGACTCCCGCGACACCTTGCACTTTTTCGTCATGGTTCCGAGGATCGGCACACCATTGGCCATACCCTCCACGAATTCCCGGGTGACGGGCTTGTCGACGGTAACCAGGTATTCCTTTTCGTGGTTGTTGCCCGCCCGCAGTATCTTGTTGACCAGGTCGCCGTTGCTGGTCATAAAGATGAGGCCCTGGGAGTCCTTGTCCAGGCGTCCGATCGGGAAGATGCGTTCGCTGTGACCGACAAAACGCTGGATATTGTGCTTCTCCGCGCTGTCCGTGGTGCTGACAATCCCTACCGGCTTGTTCAATGCAATGAACACGAGGTCTTCTTCAGCCCTTGGCTCGATCACTTGGCCGTTCACCTTGACTGTGTCACCCGGAAGCACCTGGTCGCCCACGTTTGCTCTTTTACCGTTGATGTAGACGTTGCCCTGCTCGATATAGCGATCAGCCTCCCTGCGGGAGCACATGCCGCTTTCGCTGATGTATTTGTTGAGCCGGGTGGAATTGCCAGTGGTCATCGGGTGTCCGGTTGCGAGTGAGAATGTCGGGCATCATATCAGTCTGGAACCCCGGTCGCAGCAGGGGTGGTTCTTTCCGGGCGTCTCTGCCATTCTTTGCGCCTATCCATAAAACCAACAAAACCTGAGCCGCCATGGAAAAGACACGCATCACCATTGTTGCCGTTACCTGCATCGCCCTGTTCTTCCTGACCAACTACCTGTTCCGGTATCTGATCGGATTTACCGGGTTGCTGGCGTCACTGGTCATTGCTGCCCTGATTGCCGTCTACATGAGCTTCTCAATCGCACGGACCCTTGAGCGTTTGCCGATGCCGGAGGAGCGCTCACGCGCGCTGTGGATCTATGGCGGTTTTCTGGGCGCCCTGTTCGTGGCTTTCGGGGCCTGGATGTTCCTGGATGCCGGCATGGATACAGTCACCCTCGCAACTCTGCTTGTTCACTATTTGCCCTATCCGGCACTTGCTCATGCCCTGCTATCAGACAAGGCCGTCGGACTGTTCCTGAAACAGGATCGTTCTGGCGGCTAAATTGTTATAGTATAACATTTTGATTCCTAGAGGAGTGCCTCCGGCGCCATGGCCCAACCTATTCCTACCAGCCTGATACTTGGTTTTCTGGGTGTCGGCAAAACCACCGCCATTCTGGATCTTCTGAAAAGCAAACCCGAAAACGAGGTCTGGGCGGTTCTGGTCAACGAGTTTGGCGAGGTGGGCATCGATGGCGCCATGCTGAAGACCGAGGGCGCCTTCATCAAGGAAATACCCGGCGGCTGCATGTGCTGCGTTGCCGGCCTGCCGATGCAGATAGGGCTCAACCAGCTGATTCTCAAGGCAAAGCCCGACCGTCTTTTGATTGAACCGACCGGGCTCGGTCACCCCTCTCAGATTCTGGACACCCTGACCAGCGAGCACTACCAGGATGTGCTCGCCATGGGCCCTGTAATCTGCCTGGTAGACCCCCGAAGGCTCGAAGAGCCGAGGGTTCTCGGCAATGTGCAGTTCCGGGACCAGGTGGCCGCCGCTGACATTCTCGTTGCCAACAAGACTGATCTTTGCACGCCGGAGCAATTGACTCATTTTGATGAGTGGGCCGCACAACTGGAACCCGCCAAGCGGGCGATCCACCACACCCGGTTTGGGCATCTGGCACCGGGCTGGCTGGACGGCGAGTCAGATGCCCTGCCGGTGACCGATCCGGAAGCTCACCATCACCACCATCACAAGACTGCATCGCCGGTACCCGCTATTGATGACGAGCCCTGGCAACAGATCACCAATCAGGGACAGGGGCATTTCAGTGTTGGCTGGCGGATCCATCCCGAACTGATCCTGGATGAGAACGCATTGCTGGTGATGGCCATGGACTCGGCTTTTGTTCGCTTCAAGGCGGTCGTTAACACCGCCGACGGCTGGCGGGCGATCAATGTGGTTGATGGAGCCCTGACCGTTATTCAGGGTGAACCGCAAGCCTACAGCCGGGCAGAGATCATAGCGTCCGATCAGATTGACGCCCGGGAACTCGATGCCCGCATGAGGGCGGCAGCGGGACTTGACCCGGGGTGAGGGCGTGAGTCTTTGTCCGGTGTGCGAGCAGGGCAGTCTCTCGGATTTCCGTGTGGTGAAGGCCCAGCGTTACCTTCGATGTGATGTCTGCGAGGCCACGGTGATGGATGCCTCCTGCCGGTTATGGCCTGAGCAGGAGCAGGAAATCTATCAACTGCATGACAACGATCCGTCTGATCCAGGGTACCGGACATTTCTCACGAAACTGACAGAACCTCTTCTTGAACGTCTGGCGTCGGGCGCCAGTGGCCTGGATTTCGGCTGCGGCCCCGGCCCCGCACTGGCGCAGATGCTTGAGGCGGAAGGCATGGCAGTCAGTCTCTACGACCCCTTCTTTTATCCATCAGTAGTGGCCCTCGATCAAACCTACGATTTCATAACCTGTACCGAAGTGGTGGAGCATCTTTACGCGCCGGCTGGCGTCTTCAGGGAACTCGACCGAATGCTGAAACCCGGTGGCTGGCTGGGCGTGATGACCTGCTTCCAGACCGACGATGACCGGTTCGACAACTGGCATTATCGCCGAGACCCGACCCATGTGGTCTTCTACCGGGAATTCACCTTCAAGCTGCTCGCCAACCGGTTTGGATGGCGCCTGGAAATACCGAGAAAGGATGTGGCGCTGTTCCGGAAGCCAGCCTAGGGTTCTTCCCTTGGGCACTCGGGCAGTGCAGGACACTGTTCTGCGGATATGGTGCCCTCATGGTCGAGCAATTGCGATTCACCGAAGCGGTCCGGTGCCAGAGCAGCGGCACATCTCGCCGCCTGGGTCGCAGTGTTTGCGCAGCCGCTCCCTTGCAGCGCGAAAGCCAGGTTGTTCCAGCCCTCGGCGAATTCCGGAAAACGTTTCACCGCGCGCAGGAAATGCTCTTGTGCTTCGCCTTGGTGGCCCAGCTGCCAGGCAAGGTTGCCTCTGGCCATAGTGGCCGTCGGTTGGCCCGGCCAGGTCGTCTCGGCTGTCTTATAGGCAATGCCAGCGGCTGTCGTTCGTCCGGTTGTCTCGAGGTCATGGGCGGATTGCAGAAAACGAAGCGGTGCTGCGGTAGCTGGAATCCGATCCGGCGGCAGAATGGTTACGGCCCAGTTTTCGGCCCGCCCCCAGGTGTTGCTGAAAACTTCCAGATCAATCGCTTCACGCTTGCGGGTATCGGTATGGAGTATCAGGTCTCGCTCGCCGGCGTCATAGCCGATGACAACCGCAAAGTGCCATTGGGGCCACCAGCCAAACCTCAGATTTTGCATCACCAGGACTGGATTGCCTGCTGCGATCTCGGTCAGGACACTCTCTAATTCACCGTCCAGCGGGTAAACCAACATTCCATGGGCGCGTGCGCCGGCGATCATTTCGACCTGAAGGGAGCCTTCCCGGCCCGGAATATAAACCAGCTCTTTGAGAATATCAGGATCAGATGAAAGGCCCTGGCTGTTCAGCATCATTGCCAGCGACGCAGGCCCGCACTGATACCTTTCCTGGGGGTAGAAAGGCACGTTGTCCAGCATAGCCCGGTCGGGCAGGGCCTGGTGAGTTTCGGGCGCTGGCCATTTGGGAGCGCTGGCGCAGCCTGCCAGCAGACTGACCAGTAAAATCAGGGTCAGTCTGCATGACAGTGCTTTAAAGTCAGAAAAAATGACTGCCACTGCCCGCTGCTATCGGATGCAGTTCACGAACGGGAAGACGTTAGTAGCACAAAGCATATCGGTGATAATGAATACCAGCAGGAACAACACTATGATACCGACGACATCCTGCCCTGCAGGTGCCTCGGCGAGCTGACGTTCGAAATCCGCGAGTTCCGCGGGCGTGAGGTTCTGGATGCGTTCCTTGACCTGATCCTGGCTGACCCCGAGGTCTGCCAGCTTGGCCTGGACATCCTGCCTGTCGAGCATGCTGATCAGCTCCTGCCGGTCCAGCTGAACCTGTTGTTGCCCGATCATTTCGCCGGTTCCAACCATGCCGGCGGTAGCGGTGGCCGACCAGACGGAACCAAGGGCCATCATCATGGCCATAAAAAAGGAAACGTACCTTAAGTGCTTGCGAATGCCTGACATGGGTCACTCCTGTTCGTTGGTTACTTCCGGTGTAGCGGTTTGTTAGTCACCTTGCACTAACCGGACGATAAAACAGTCGGTTGCGTTCCTTCAACATACGAATCGTTCAGGATTCACAAACCTGCAGCTTTCGCTCCGGCCAATGGAGTATAGCCGAGCGTGCGACCATTCTGCTGGCAAGGTCTGGGTACGCCTGGCGGATAACGTTGGCGCCGAACTCTGCCAGGAACGCCGATTTCAGTTCTGCCCGGGCCTTCTGGGTGCCCGGTTCCTGGTAGGGCGCGGAGCAGAGCAGCAGGAAACCATCGTCCGGAACACGGCCATTATCCATGTTGCTCTTTATGATCCCGGCGGCCTGGCGGATGGGATGGGACAAATCCGGGCTGTAGGGGCCGATGATCAGGGCTACGTTGGGCGCGTGCAGGAAATCGAACCCCCTGCCAAGGCAGATGACCCACTCCCGGTGTTCTATGTTCAGTTCCCGGTCAAAACGACGAATCTCGTTCACGTGCCGGATATTGCCCTCAACCAGGGGCAGCAGATCACGCTGAACCGGTTCCGGCATATCCGGACAAAGGGAGGCGATTTCGGAGGCCATGTCGGCAAGTCTCGACACAGGAATGGTAGACAGATCCAGCGTTCGCTCCTGGCTACCGTGCAGAACCAGTGCATCCTCGTCACTCTCGAAACCACATACCAGGGGATAGACTGTTCGGTGGCCGTTTCCGAACAGTTTTTCAACCTGGCTCCGGATCTGGAACGCATGGCTCATGGCGGCCTCACGGTCGCAGTCAAAGCCGGCGCAGCCCCGTTCCCGTGAACCTTTTGAATAGTGGTAGGTAATGATGATCAGCACCCGCCGGCCCTGGCTTACGGCTTGCTGAACCGTGTCGGCCAGCATGTCACCAAGGTACGGCCACCCCAGCTCAAAGATCCCGCCAAGGTTCCGGAACGGATGAATAACGCCAAGGGGCGTCTGGGTCACGTAGGGCAGGTGGATGCGGCCGTCCATGCACTTCATGGCGATGATCTGGGTATTGTGCTCCGCCAGGTAGCGCTGCCTGGCGAGATGGTTTTCCGGGCTGCAAAAGCTGGCTGAGTGGGCCCGGCTGAGTTCCATCAGCCAGTCGATACGCTCTGCGATAGGGCGCGCATGCACAGGTGTTGTCATGGCTCTTGTCCTGTTCTGTTCAGAAGGTCGACAGGCCGGTCGCCTCCATAATCCGGTAGCGCCAGTAGCGAAGTCTGGATTCGTCGGCCCAACGCTCGTAGGGAAGACTCATCACCGGATCGTCGCCAGGGCCTTTTTGCCATTGCTCGTCAAAGAATCGCCGGGCTCCGCTCGCAACCTGTGACTGCTCCACCACCGATACCCAGACATCGGTTTCGAGATTCAGATCGTCGAGATTGCGACGGGTAAAATTGGCCGAACCCAGGAGCAGTTCTGTCGCGCCGGTTTCTTTGGCCAACATCAACAGTTTAGTGTGGCATTGCTCACCCAGGGTATTACACCAACGTACCGGAACGCCCGCGCGAACCAGTTCCATGGCGACCTGCCTGTTTGGAATGCCACTCTTCTGGTGGCCGAAGGCCTCGTTGTTGGCATCAAGCAGAACCCGCAGCGCCACGCCCCGTTCGGCGGCGTCCAGCAGGGCTTTAACAATATCGCGATGTGAGAGATAGAAGATGGCCAGGTCCAGCTGATCGCCAGCTGAAGACTCGTGAATCATCGCCAGAGCCTGGTCGAGGATGGCTGATTCGGTCAGCACCGCCACCCGGGGCATTTCAGGTATGTCGGTTTTCGCCGTACCTTCGGAAACCTGGCTGATCTGTTCATCGACGAGGTCGGTGTCCGCTCCGGACATGGCAAGAACGGCCCGCTCGCTTTTCAGCAGATCAATCACCGCCGGCCCCTTGAAGCTCAGCCCCAGGTTGCTGTGCCGGCTGCTGCCGTCGTGGGGGTTGGCCGAGGTGACAATGGCTCTCAGGGAACCCGCCTCATCTGCGATCACAAGTTTGCGATGGTTGGCTTTGAAGTTCAGCAGTGCGAGATAGCTTCGAAGGGTAACAGGCTTGGTGCCCAGGGCGTTGTCCAGCCAGCCGCCGTCTGGGTTGTTGCCGAACCACTGACAACAGAGCCTCCAGATCGAAGACCAGGTCGGGTTACTGTCACGTAGCGGGCGGAGTGCCGTCTCCACAACCGGAATGCCGCCATTGCGCAGGGCTTCAAACCAGGGCGAGATAGTGCCGCCATACATGGTGTTCAGAGGGTCGGAGATGACCGTAATGGCTAACTCCGGTTTCTCCGCTTTCCTGGCCAGCAGGGCCTCAGTCAGCTGCTGGGCCAGAGGGCGGTGGGCTACATCCTCCAGTCCGGTGCTGTTGAACAGAAACATGTCGATGAGAATGAACTCGTTGGCCTGTCCGATAAGCCGGAACACCTCGTCGAAGATCTCATGGTCTCGCTCTTCCCGGCCTTCCTGGTAGTGACGGGTGACATCTGTCAGCAGGACGGGTTCCTCCAACGGTACCGCAGTTCCACGATAGCTGATACCTGGCGGCAGTGGCTTTTGAGTGTGGTAAAGGCCGATGCCGGCCAGAGTGAGTAACAGCAGGAGGATCAGTAACTTCAGTGTCATGTGTGTATTTCCATCATCCCTGAGGTAAACGACGGCATAACTATACGTGACCTCTCTCTCAGGTAAACAAACACTTACAAAAAACACCCCGGTCGTTGTATCGAAGTTCCGCCACGCTTTCTAAACTAGTCAGATCAACCATTTATAACAAAGTTGCCTGTGAACGCCATACTCTCTTTTATACCGCGCCTGTTCAGTCTGCGGGCCGTGATTCTCGTTCTGTCCGTTGTGTTTGCCCTTATGGGAGACCAGCTTGCCCTCGTTGGCTGGGCCGATAGGGCGCTGTTCAGCATCCTCGGCGTACCAGAGGGCGCTACTCCGGCTACCATTGTCCCTCAGGAGGCGTTCGGGCCGGCCATGGCCGATCGGGGACTGTCGGAGCCGCTCTGGTCAGATATGGCCGTTACCGCAGGGCTGGCAATTGCGGCACTGTATCTGGTGTTGGCCATTCCCGCTATGGGCGCAGCCGTCTCTCTGCCTGTCACTCTTTTGCTTGGTGGCTCCCTCGTGGTGATCCAGGCGGCTTTGATGTTCTACCGCAACGCCTGGGTGCCGTTTGGCGTGGTGCTCACTTTGCTGGTGGTCGGTTATGTGGTGATGCTGTTCTGGCTGCAGCCCCGCAAACACATCCGTGTACTGACAGACAATGTGCGCGATGCGCGACTGAAGCTGGCCAAGGTGTTTCTGCAGCAAGGCCATACAGACGAGGCCCTCGAAGCGCTGGATCGCTGCCCCGAATGTGAGAGCGAGATCGAGCTGCGCTACGACGTCGCCATCCAGCAGGAGCGCAAGCGCCAGTACGACAAGGCGGTCAGCACCTACCGCAGTATTCAGGAGCGCAAAAAAGGCTTCCGGGATACTGCCGCCAGGCTGGCGGCACTGGAAAAGCTCGCACCGGATAACTCGTTGATGCATGGCGGGAGTTTCGACAATACCCGCACCCTGTTGATGCCCGAGCCTGCCGTAAGTCGCCCGACTCTCGGAAGGTACGAAATCGAGCGGGAGATTGGCCGAGGTGCCATGGGCGTGGTCTATCTGGGCAAAGATCCGAAGATTGCCCGTACGGTTGCTATCAAGACTCTCAGCTACCAGGCGTTCGATGATGGACAGCTTCAGGATCTCAAGGAGCGATTCTTCCGGGAGGCAGAAGCTGCTGGCCGCCTGAACCACCCGGCTATCGTCACCGTGTATGACGTTGGCGAGGAGGCAGACCTCGCCTATATCGCCATGGACTATGCGAAAGGGCGTCCGCTCAGTGAATTCGGCAGAACCGGCCGGTTACTGCCCCTGCCCAGGGTTCTGGATATCGTTGCCCGCGTGGCGGAAGCCCTGGCCTACGCCCACAGCCAGAAAATTGTCCACCGCGACATCAAGCCCGGGAATATCATCTTCAATCCCGACAATGGCGACATAAAGATCACCGATTTCGGCATTGCCAAGATCTCCGATGACTCGCGAACCCGCACCGGCGCGGTGATGGGCAGCCCATTGTATATGTCGCCGGAGCAGTTGAAGGGTCAGAAGGTAACCGGTGCCTCCGATATCTACAGCCTGGGCGTAACGCTTTACAAGCTGGTGAGCGGCGAAACGCCCTATCAGGGCGATACCCTGGCCAACCTGACCTACCAGATTCTCAACAAGCGCCCCCGCAGCGTTCGTGAGTTCAATGCGGATCTGCCCAACGGTGTGGTCCGCCTGATCAACAAGGCCATCCAGCGCGAGCCGGACAAGCGTTTTGCCAGTGCCGCCACCATGGCCGAGGCCGTGCGTCGTCTGGCCGTTCGTGAAGCCGGCCAGGAGGTGTCCTGATGCGATATCACGTTGCCGGCCAGAGTCATCGCGGGGCCGTCCGGGAATCAAACCAGGACGTGGTGGACTGGCGGATCAATGATGCGGGTGACCAGGCGCTGCTGGTTGTTGCCGACGGTATGGGCGGTCACCAGGGAGGCGAGGTTGCCAGTGGCCTTGCGGTTGATGCCATCATCAAATCCCTTGAGCCTGAAATCGCCGATGCCTCGACCGGCACCACGGATGCGGATATCCGGGAACACCTGGATCGGGCTTTCAGGTTGGCCAATGAGCGGATAGTGAGTCGCCGTGCCGGAGATCCAAGACTTGAAAAGATGGGCACGACACTGGTGGTGGCCTGGGTGAGTGGCAACCAGGCGCATATTGCTCACATTGGCGATTCCCGGTGTTACAGCCTGCGTGGCAGCCAGGCGTTGTGTCTCACGCGGGACGATACCGTGGTCCAGAACATGCTGGAAGACGGCAGCATTACCAGGGCCGACGTGCCCAATGTGCCATTCCGGAATGTACTGACCAGAGCAGTGGGAGCGGAAGAGCAGGCAGGCCCCAGTTATCGGCGTGAAACTCTTGCTGAGGGGGATGTGCTGCTGCTGTGTTCCGATGGATTAATCGATTCTGTTCCGGAATACCGGTGGCTTGAAATTGTTAAGGAAAGTGACGGCATGGAGCGCACGGTTCAGGCACTGATTGATACCGGCCTGGCAAACGAGGCCGGTGACAATGTGTCTGTGGTATTACTGACGTTGGAGTATTGAGGAAACTGACATGGCTTCGCTTTCGCAACTGGTGGATAACGTTGTTGTTAACACCTTTGAACTCGGGCAACCGGAAACGCGCATCGGTCGGCGCCCGGACAACGACATCCAGATCGATGAAATTTCTGTGAGCGGTCAGCACGCCCTGATAGAAGCTGTGCCCAATGCCTATCTGGAAGGGACGGTGGATTACTACATTACCGACAGCAACAGCACCAATGGCACTTTTGTGAACGAATTGCGGGTTGCTGACCGTCAGCGTCTCAACAGCAACGACATGGTGCGTATTGGCTGGAACGAGTTCCGTTTCATCGATGAAGAAGAGCAGGCAATGGAAAAAACCGCCTATATCCTCGACTGACCATAACGGTTGGCCTGCGAATTACCGGATCCGATTCTGGACAAATCTGCTGAAACGGGAAAGCAGCGAGGACGCATCCGGCGCTGGCTTCACGCCGGCGATCAGGGCCTCCGCATCGAGCCCCTCCCGTGTCAGGTCGGGCGCCTGTACTTTCAGGTAGGCGCTCATAATGGCGTCCGTGAACTCCGGATGGAACTGCACGCCCCAGGCGCAGGGCCCAATTCTGAAAGCCTGATGGGGCTCGAACTGGTTGCGTCCCAGCAACACCGCTCCTTCAGGCAGGCGCAGCACGGATTGCCGGTGTGTCAGCTGGGCAGGAAATTTTTCCGGTAGCTCCCGGAACAAGACATCGGAGGCGGCTTCTGGAAGGAGCTCAACCTCGTGGGTGCCGGTTTCCCGGCCATTCGGATGGTAACCCGCTTCCCCGCCCAGTGAGTGGGCCAGCAACTGGTGGCCATAGCAGACCCCGAGTACCGGCACTTCGCTTCTGACGGCTTTTGCCAGCCAGCGTCCCGCGTTCTCGCTCCATTCGGCCCGGTCGCTCACCATAGCGGGTGAGCCAGTCACCACGATGCCGTCCCAGTCTTCCGGATTCCCCGGCAGTTCGCCGGCTTCGGCGTTGGCAACGGTAATATCCAGCTCGTCTGACAACCCGCGCAGGAACCACTCGTCAAAATCGCCAAACCTTGCCCGAATGTCCGGGTAGGTGGTGCCTGTTTTCAGGACCACCACACGCGCCTTGCGGTGTGTGGGAGCGTTCTGTTGCATGGTGCTATCTTCTTGCGCGACCGGATGCCCGGGTTGTTTACTGGCCTGGCAGTTCGGCGTTGTGAAACACGTTTTGCACGTCGTCCAGTTCGTTCAGCATGTCGAGGAATTTTTCGAACATGGGGATGTCGTCGCCTTCCACCAGTGTGGTGGTTTTGGGCAGGAACTGGATTTCATCCACTTCAAAATCGATGTCTTCAATGGCGTCCACGAGTGCCTGGCGAGCCTTGGCGTATTCGGTGTTCGGTGTGAAGACGGTAATCAGGCCATCTTCGTTCTCGATGTCGGTGACATCGACATCCGCTTCCATCAGCGCCTCGAGTACGGCTTCTTCATCTTCGCCCTTGAACGCAAAAATAGCGCTGTGGTCGAACATGTGAGACACGGCTCCGGGCGTGCCGATTTTGCACTTGGTCTTGGTGAAGGCCAGGCGCACGTCACCAAAGGTACGGTTCGGGTTATCGGTCAGGCAGTCCACGATCACCATGCAGTTGCCCGGTCCGTAGCCTTCGTAGCGAGCCGCAGCATAGTCTTCGCCGGCGCCACCTTTGGCCTTGTCGATGGCCTTGTCGATGACGTGCGAAGGCACCTGGTCTTTCTTGGCCCGCTCGATCAGACCTCGCAGGGACAGGTTGGCCTGGGGATCGGGGCCTCCGGACTTGGCGCTCATGTAAATCTCGCGGCCGTACTTGCTGTAGACCTTCGTTTTCGCCGCAGCCGTCTTGGCCATGGATTCTTTGCGGTTCTGGTAGGCTCTGCCCATCTGCGCTGCCTCTTGGTTCTCTGGAAAAGGCCGGATTTTACTCAACATTGCCGGTTTGGGACAGGCTTATTTGGTCTCTGTTCCGGGATGTTTTTCACGATCTGCTGATACCAAGGTGCCAGCAGGACAGCACTTTTGATGCACAGACCTTTCGGCAGGCCACTGCTAGCGTGAGAGGACAGCTGACAGGCGTCGGAGTGCAGAATGCAAAGACAAAGCGCAACGCAGATAACGGTTCGGGTGCTGGTTCTGTGCCTGATCTTTTCATGTTCGTTCGCGAGTGCCGGGAGTAACGAAAACGGCGATCAGGACCAGGTAGCACGGGACATGATCCGGGTTCTCAATGCCTATGTCGTCTACAAGATGGGGCAGTATGACTCCGCGTTCGAGCAGTATCTTGAGCTGGCAGAGGAAGGCAGTCGCCAGGGCATGCTGAATGTGGCCAACATGTATGCTCAGGGGCAGGGTGTGGAACAAAACCAGGAGAAAGCCTTCCAGTGGTACCTTCGGGCGGCCGAGAGCGGTGATTCCATCAGCATGGTCGAAGTGGCCATGGCCTATGAAGAGGGCAGAGGAACCGTCCCGGATAAAAGCGAGGCTATCGGCTGGTATCGTCAAGCTGTGGCAGCGGGAAACAGTGATGCCCGCTGGCGGCTGGGCAAGAGGCTTTATGACGAGGGTAGCGCGACTGAGGGCTTGTGCCTGATCCGTGTGGCGGCGGTGGAAGGCGGCCAGCCCTCGGCGCAGCAGTTTTTATCAGCGCTTGAGCCGGGCACCGGACCGGAAAATCAATTATCCCGGCCGCAGTGTCCGTCTTCAGACGATTAAACGTAATCGATCGGGCGCCGGTAGTTATCCTGGGTCATCAGGTCGATGCCGCACTCCATGTCGCTGACCCAGTTCAGGAAGCGATCAACCATCACCGGCCCCTCGAAGCGTTTGCCATGCTGGGGTACGATCATCGAAACATCCATATCGCGGACGATGTTCGCCCAGAGTCGGCAGACTTTCTGGGAGGCAATATAGCGCCGATGGAAGCCGATCATATCCGGTATGTGTTTATCGAAATCCTGGACCGGCAGGTGGTCGTCCTCGCCACCCATAGAAGCACCAAGATCCCCTGAGAACAGAATCTTCGAGACCGGATCATAGAATTGCAGGTTGCCCACCGAATGCATGAAGTGGGCTGGCAGGCACTGCAGATAGGATTCCCCGAATTTCACGTTGGCGCCGGCATCCGGAATGCTCACGATGCGGTCGTACACGCTGCCGCTAAGCTGGTTGGTCACGTAGCTGGAAACCAGGTGCGGAAGAAACCGGGCCCAGAGTTTTGAGGTGACGATTTTGGCGCGGGTATGAACGATCCAGCGGTCGATGGCGCCGATAATGTCCGGATCCTGGTGAGATGCGAACACGTAGTCCATGTCGCGGATGTTCATGTAGCGTGATGCCGCTACCGAGAGCGGGGTGTAGGTGAGGTCACCGCCCGGGTCGATCAGTGCTTCATGTTTACCGTCGACAATGAGGAACTGGTTGGACTGGACGCCCTCTCCGGTTACCAGGGAATCGAACATCAGGCATTTGTGGTGTCCGTTATCGAACAGGACAATGGGCTCGGCTGCCATTTCGGTCTCCCGCAGAATACAGTTTGGTCCGGCCGGAATGGTCGGATATTGCAAGCTGCGCGGAGATTACAAAAATGACAAAAACCAACTCTTGCCTTAAGTCAATTCTCTGATATTCCTCAAGTAACGATTTGTTGTTGCCGGCCATCAGGCCAGTTGGGGTACCCGTTTGATCCCTCGGCGAATGCCTTGCTCAAGGGCGCTGCTGACCACCTTCCCGGTGAACGGCACAATGTCGTCAAAGGTAATGGTGTAGTTCACCCGGGTGTGGCCTTCCGGCGTGTCCTCGAACCGGATTCGGCCAAGATGGTTGCGGATCGGGCTCATGCTGGTGATGGTGTACTCGATCAATGAATCCGGCTCGAAATTGGTCACGGTTTCTTCCAGGCCGACCGGCCCGATGCCTATCTTTCGAACGGAGCCAATGCCGTTGGGATCAGCCTGATCGCTATCCTTGATACGTTTGACCGGCGCACCCAGCAGTTTTCCAAAACGGTAATGGTCGGCGAACAGGGCAAAAACCCGTCGTCGGGGTACGTCAAAGGTTTCATCGATTTCAATGGTGTACATGGCCATGAGCTCACTCTTTTTGTCATTTGATAAACCAAGCCTAACCCCTTGGCTCCTACAACAAAAGTCGTAGAAAGCGGCAGGTTGGAATCTGGCTCCGGCCGACGGGTCAGTGTCTCGCGGTATGCCGGTAGTCCCGGGGTGACTGCCCCATTACCTTTTTGAAAAGTCGGGAAAAATAGTAGGCATCGTCGTAGCCCAGGCGTCGGCTGATGTCGGCAAAGCTCAGGCTGCTGGTGTCCAGCATCTGACAGGCCCGTTCCACCTTCAGGTGCAAGAAGTGCTGGATCGGGGAGGTGCCGGTCTGTTCCCGATAGCGGGTTGCAAAGTGGGCAGGGGACAGGCCGGCAAGATCCGCAAGTTGCTCCAGGCTGATACGCTCATCCAGATGCTCCCGCATATAGTTGTGGATGGTTTCCAGCTCTGCCTGCCGCTCATGGCCGGTCTCGTCGGCGTTGATCGGAACGGCGGCCAGCAGTTGTCGGAGCCGGTTGGCCGCGTGGATCAGGCCGCGGGCCCGGAAACCGGTCTGTCGCACCGACAGCAGGCCATTGAAGTCAACCAGAAGCCGGGGTTGCCGACCCAGGTGGCGGATGCGGATTGGGTCGTCGAAACCCATATAATGTCGAAAATCCTCCGCTAATGGACCGGTATAGTGCACCCAGTGAATGGTCCATGGGTTATCCGGATCGGCGGTATAACGGTGGTTGGCGCCGGCCGGCAGAAGCAGCAGGTCGCCAGCCCCCACCGTATAGGGCTCGCCGTCGACGTTCAGGAACGCCCGGCCTTCCGTGCAGTAGATCAAAAGATTGTCGTGATGGTGCTCCCGATGCATGTGATGGCCGACGGCGCGCCGGTAGTGGCCGAACGCCAGCGGGTACAGATCCCGGGTGAGTGGATGGCTCGCCAGTAGTCGAATGATTGGCTCAGGCACCACATAGCGAATGCTGTCTTTGGGCACCGGCCACTGTGAGGTTTGGGTCATTTCTGGTCTTGCTTTTTTGAGCTTGATCGAAAGATAGTCCATTAGGGGCGAAATTTAGTCAATTACCCCTTGGTCGATCCCGTGCTAGCCTTTGGGTAAACGTGGCCAGGAAACCACAGGTTCCGGCCGGCTTCCCGCACAACAACAAACAGGGACATCAACATGAAAAATGTACCGCTGTATATTGCAGGTGAATTCATCCAGAGCCAGACCAAGGACTGGATTGAAGTTACCAACCCCGCCACCAACGAAGTGATCGCCAAGGCTCCGAACACGACTCATGCGGAAATGGAGCAGGCCATTAAGTATGCCGGTGAAGTATTCAAGACCTGGAAGGAAGTGCCGGTTTCCGAGCGCGCCCGGGTTATGCTCCGCTATCAGGCACTTCTGAAAAAACATCATGACGAGATTGCTGAAATCCTTTCGCAGGAAACTGGCAAAACGTTTGAAGACGCCAAAGGGGATGTCTGGCGCGGTATTGAAGTTGTGGAGCACGCTGGAAACGTCGCTTCTCTGATGATGGGCGAGACGGTTGAGAACGTTGCCCGTGAAGTGGATACCCACTCCTGGATCCAGCCTCTGGGTGTGTGCGCCGGTATTACGCCATTCAACTTCCCGGCCATGATCCCGCTGTGGATGTTCCCGATGGCGATTGCCTGCGGTAACACCTTTATCCTCAAGCCTTCCGAGCAGGATCCGCTTACCCCGACGCGCCTTGCCGAGCTGTTTGAAGAAGCCGGTGCGCCCAAGGGCGTTCTGCAGGTGGTTCACGGTGGCAAGGAGCAGGTTGACGTACTGCTGACTGATCCCGCCATCAAGGCCGTTTCTTTCGTAGGTTCTGTGCCTGTTGGCCGTTACATCTACGAGACCGGCACCCGCAACATGAAACGTGTACAGAGTTTTGCCGGTGCCAAGAACCACATGGTCATCCTGCCGGACGCTGACAAACAGCAAGTGATCAATGCCCTGGTTGGCGCCTCAGTTGGTGCTGCCGGCCAGCGCTGCATGGCAATTTCGGTCGCGGTCTTTGTGGGCGAAGCCCAGCAGTGGATTCCGGAGCTGAAAGAAGCCATGGCGAAAGTTCGTCCAGGCGCGTGGAACGATTCCGGTGCCAGCTATGGCCCGATCATCTCCGCGAAAGCGAAAGACCGTATCGAGTCTCTGATCGCGACCGGCGAAGCCCAGGGCGCCAATCTGCTTCTGGATGGTCGCGGCTGCACCGTAGACGGATTGCCCGATGGCAACTGGGTTGGCCCGACGCTGTTCTCCGGTGTTACCACCGAGATGGATATCTACAACGAGGAAATCTTCGGTCCGGTGCTGTCCTGCGTGGAAACCGACACCCTGGGTGATGCCATCGAACTGGTTAACAAGAGCCCGTACGGCAACGGCGTCTCCATCTTTACCAGCTCCGGTGGTGCCGCGCGTCGCTTCCAGCACGAAATCGATGTAGGCCAGGTTGGCGTGAACATTCCCATTCCTGTGCCCCTGCCGTTCTTCTCGTTCACCGGCTGGAAGGGTTCCTTCTACGGTGATCAGCATGCCTACGGCAAACAGGCGGTTCGCTTCTACACCGAAACCAAAACGGTTACCTCCCGCTGGTTCTCCAGTGAAGCGACCAGCACAGAAGCCAACTTCTCTATCCAGTTGCGTTAATTGCGTTGAAGGTGGGGTATTTGGGCCGGAACCTGTTTCCGGGCCCTTGTTTTCCCCTCTCAATGCCAAGCCCCCAATATCTGGAGCGTAACGATGGATTTTAACCTTACAGAAGACCAGCAGGCGTTTCGCGAGGCAGCCCAGGCGTTTGCGGAAAAGTCCATGGCGCCGTTCGCGGCAAAATGGGACGACGAACATATCTTTCCGAAAGACGTGCTCAAAGAAGCCGGCGAGATGGGTTTCATGGGCATGTACACTCCCGAAGCCCTCGGTGGCATGGGCCTTTCCCGGCTGGACACCTCGGTTATTGTGGAAGAGCTTGCCGCTGCCTGCCCCTCAACGGCTGCGTTTATCACCATTCACAACATGGCCACCTGGATGGTTGCCAGCTTTGCATCAGACGACCTGAAGCAGGAGATCGTGCCGAAACTCGCCAGTGGCGAATGGCTCGCCTCTTACTGTCTGACTGAGCCGGGTGCCGGCTCAGACGCGGCCAGTCTTCGTACCAAGGCGGTACGGGATGGCGACAGCTATGTGATCAATGGCAGTAAAGTGTTCATTTCCGGCGCCGGCGAGACCGATGTGCTAGTGCTTATGGCCCGGACCGGAGCGCCGGATTCCGGTTACAAAGGCATATCCACCTTCGTGATTCCTGCGGATGCCGATGGCGTTTCCTACGGCAAGAACGAAGAGAAAATGGGCTGGCACAGTCAGCCAACCCGAATGATCAGCCTCGAGAATGTGCGCATTCCCGCCAGTAACCGTGTTGGTGACGAGGGCGACGGGTTTGCAATCGCCATGAAAGGTCTCGATGGCGGGCGCCTGAACATCGCCACCTGTTCCCTCGGTGGCGCCCAGGCGGCCCTGCTGCGGGCCCGTAACTACATGCACGAGCGCGAACAGTTTGGCAAGCCGCTGGCCGCTTTCCAGGCTTTGCAGTTCAAGCTGGCCGATATGGCCACCAACCTGGTTGCCGCACGGCAGATGGTTCGTTTGGGTGCCTTCAAGCTCGACAACGCCGACCCGGAAGCGACATTGCACTGTGCCATGGCCAAGCGTTTTGCTACTGACGCCTGTTTCGAGGTGGTTAACGAAGCACTGCAGCTTCATGGTGGCTATGGCTATATTCGCGAGTACCCGTTGGAGCGCTACTTGCGCGACCTGCGAGTACACCAGATTCTTGAAGGTACCAACGAAATCATGCGCCTGATTGTTGCCCGTCGTCTGCTCGACGATGGCGTGGCCGAAGCGATTCAATAAGGAGATCCTCATGAGCGATCTTATCCAGCTCGAAAAACGCGGACACATCGCGGTACTGACCATCAACAATCCGCCGGCCAATACCTGGACGAAGGATTCCCTGATTGCCCTGACGAACATCGTCAAGGAACTGAACGAAGACCGGAATATCTTTGCCCTGGTGATGACCGGCCAGGGTGAGAAGTTCTATTCCGCTGGCGCCGATCTGAAAACCTTCGCCGATGGCGACAAGGCTCGGGCCAATGAGATGGCGCAACTGTTCGGCGAGGCCTTCTCCACGCTGGGTCGCTTCCGTGGTGTATCCATCGCAGCGGTGAACGGCTATGCCATGGGTGGCGGCCTGGAATGTGCCATGGCCTGCGATATCCGCATCGCCGAAGAACATGCCCAGATGGCACTGCCAGAAGCTGGCGTGGGCCTGTTGCCCTGCGCCGGCGGCACCCAGAACCTGCCCTGGCTGGTAGGTGAGGGCTGGGCCAAGCGGATGATTCTGTGCGGTGAACGCGTAAAAGCCGATACAGCCTTGAGAATTGGTCTGGTGGAAGAAGTAGTCCCGACCGGGCAGAGCCTTGATAAAGCCCTGGAACTTGCCGAAATGGCTTGCAAGCAAAGCCCGTCGTCCACCGCCCGTTGCAAGACCCTGGTGATGAGCGCCCGCGATGGTCGCAGCCACGACGACGCCTGGCGGATGGAGCGGGAGCTGTTCGTTGAGCTGTTTTCCACTGAAGACCAGAAAGAAGGCGTGAACGCGTTTCTCGACAAGCGCAAACCGGAATGGAAAAACCGCTGAAGTCCGCTGTAAACGCTGGCTCAAGGACCTGTTATGAGTGATCAACCCATTATCTTTGAAGAATGGAAGACGGGCGATGGCGCGCTGATCGCCGTGGCCCGGCTGAATACGCCAAAGGCGCTGAACTCGCTGTCTCTGGAGATGATCCGGTTGCTGACTCCGCAACTGAAGCGTTGGGCGGAGGACCCCGCAATCCAGGCCGTCTGGCTGGAATCCGAGGGCGACAAGGCGTTCTGTGCCGGGGGCGACATCGTTGCCCTGTATCGCAGCATGACCGAGCCCCAGGGTGCCAGTGAGGGCGAGGCATTCTTCACCGAAGAGTATGAGCTGGATTACCTGATCCATACCTTCCCGAAACCGCTCATTTGCTGGGGCCACGGCATCGTAATGGGTGGCGGCATGGGCATCATGCAGGGGGCTTCTCACCGGGTGGTGACTGAAGCCTCAAAACTTGCCATGCCCGAAATAACTATCGGTCTTTACCCCGATGTGGCTGCCGGCTGGTTTCTCAACCGGACCCCGGGTCGTACAGGTTTATTTCTGGGCCTGACCGGTGCCCGCCTCAACGGTGCCGATGCCATCTTCACTGACCTGGCGGACCGCTTCATCCGGCACGATCTGAAAGCCGATGTCGTTGCCGAGCTGTGTAAGCGCAACTGGCAGGGCGAGGAACCCCACGCGGTGGTCGGCAGTGTGCTTCGCCAATACGAGCGTGAAAGCGCCGATGCCATGCCGGAATCACCGGTTCGCACTCATTTCGATGAGATCAACCGGGTGACCGATGCCGACTCTCTGGAAGCGACTGTTAACCAGTTGAAAGAGCTGTCCGGTGGCGACGGATGGGTGGCGAAAGCGACCCGCTCCCTCGCCGCTGCGTCGCCCACCTCCCTGGCTCTGGTGTGGCGTCATCTGCACGGCTGCAAACACGATAGCCTGAAAGAGGTGCTCGACAAGGAGCTGGTGCTCTCCACGAAGTGCCTGACCAAAGGAGAATTCGCCGAGGGAATCCGTGCGCTCCTTATCGACAAGGACCAGCAGCCTCGCTGGCGGTATGCGACCCTTGCCGAAATGGATAGCATCTGGATTGATGATTTTTTTGAATGATAGCTGGCCTGGTTGTCGGATTACGCTTTGCTAATCCGACCTACGGTTTGGCTACGCTTCGGGTGGGTCGGATTAGCAAAGCGTAATCCGACAAACACCCAAAATATAAGAACAAGGAGAATGAACATGGCAAAAATCACCTTCATTGGCCTCGGTAACATGGGCGGCCCCATGGCCAGTAACCTGGTAAAAGCGGGCCACGAGGTCACCGTATTCGACCTGTCCAAGGACGCTGTCGCGGCTCTGGTGTCCGAAGGCGCAAAAACCGCAGACACTGCCCACGAAGCAGCCAGTGGTGCTGAATGTGTCATCACCATGCTGCCCGCCGGGCAGCACGTGGAAGCGGTCTATCTGGGTGACGATGGTCTGCTGGCGAAACTGCCGGCTGGTACCCTCGTTATCGACTCCTCCACCATCGCACCGGAAACAGCGCGGGGCGTTGCCGAATTGGCGAGAGCGAAGGACATTCCGTTCCTCGATGCGCCAGTTTCAGGCGGTGTGGGCGGTGCCAAGGCCGGGACGCTGACGTTCATTTGCGGCGGCTCCGAAGAGGCTTTCAACAAAGCCAAGCCGATTCTCGACGCCATTGGCAAGAACATCTTCCACGCCGGTGACCATGGCTCCGGCCAGGTGGCCAAGATCTGCAACAACATGCTGTTGGCCATCCTTATGTCCGGTACCAGCGAAGCGCTGGCATTGGGCGTAAAGAATGGTCTCGATCCAGCGGTGCTCTCGGAAATCATGAAGCAGAGTTCCGGTGGCAACTGGGCGTTGAACGTCTACAACCCTTGGCCGGGCGTGATGGAAGGCGTCCCAGCGTCGAGAAATTACGAGGGCGGTTTCCTTGTGAACCTGATGACCAAGGATCTGGGGCTGGCATTCGACAACGCAGTGAAAAACCAGGCCTCCATTCCCATGGGCTCTCTGGCCCGAAACCTGTTCCAGCTTCACGCGGGGCAGGGCAATGGCAGCCTGGATTTCTCCAGCATCCAGCGGCTTTACAAGCCCGAGTAGAGTGTTTGGTGAACCCCCGTAACCCTCTCTCGGGTGCGCCAGTCCACTGGTGAAGGTAGACTGACCGTTGTGAACGCTGGCCTGGAATTTTCCGGGCCAGTTTATTTCCACGGTATGCAGGGTTCATCATGGACGACCAATCCACAAATAAGGAACCAGCGGACGAGAAAAAGCGTCTGTTGATTTCATCGGATCTTGCCACGCCGATATATGGTTTGTTCGGTCTGGGCATCCTGTACACCCTGTACGTGGCTCACCAGATTGTCCTGCCCATCATTCTCGCGCTAATGACAAGCCTGCTGCTCTCACCACTGGTGAAGAAGGCATACGTTAAGTGGCGGATTCCCCGGATGATCAGCTCGCTGGTTTTCGTGCTCCTGGTGCTGGCTGGAATCGTCGGCATCACACTGGCCGTTGCGACGCCCGCCCTGAAGTGGGTTGAGGAAGTGCCCCAGGGGATATCTAGGTTGCTGGTGGGCGAGAGCGAAATCAGTCGACAGATCGCCAGAGTCACGGAGTCCGCGGAGCAGGTTGAAAAGTCCGTTGAGGAACTCTCGGAGTCAGAACAGCAACAGCCAACGGCGGTTGTTCTGCAAACGGACTCCTGGCGCAACCAATTGATGACCAAGGCCCGGAACGGCATCGCTGGCCTCGCGCTGGCACTGGCGTTGACCTATTTCCTGTTGGTCAGCGGTGATCGCCTGATCAAGAATTTTGTGCGTCAGCTCCCCATTGATCAGCGAAAAACGGTGTTGCGGATTACCCATGATTCCCAGCATCAGATCGCCCAGTACCTTGGCGTTCTCGGTCTGAGCAATCTCGCCGTCGGTACCACTACGGGGTTGATATGCTGGGGTGTCGGTTTGCCCGATCCGGCGGTCTGGGGCTTGGTGGCAGGTCTTGCCCGCTTTATTCCTTATCTGGGCAACATCCTCTCGATATCCATGCTCACCATAGTGTCGGCAGTCAGCCTGGACGAACTCTGGATGATGGCCATTGCCCCTCTGGGGTTCCTTGGTTTAACCACGCTCGTGGGGTTATTTATCGAACCCTGGATTCACGGCTTTCGGATGGCGATCAACCCAGTGATCATCTTTGTCTCGATCTTCTTTTGGGGCTGGCTCTGGGGGCCGGTAGGCGTGCTTCTGGCAGTGCCCCTGATGACTGTCATCCAGGTGGTACTAAAGCAGATTCCCAAGCTGCGTCCGGTCTATAAAGTGATTGCCAGGTAGTCTGATAATGGATACTCGCAACACGCACTGACACGCCGGCTAAACTCACCTATCCTCTCTGAATACCCGAAATCCAGTAAACAGGGAGGATCGTCAGCCTATGATCCCGAACACCATGAAAGCCATGGTTCTTACCGGTCACGGTGATGTCGATAAACTGGAGTACCAGGATGTGGCTGTTCCGGCCCCAGAAGCCGGACGGGTGCTTGTGCAGGTTACTGCAACTGCGAAGAACAACACCGACCGCAAAGCTCGGGAAGGGCTTTACCCCACCAAAAAAGGCGAAATGACATCCTTCCAGATGGGCGGTAAGCCTACGCTGGTGTTTCCCAGGATTCAGGGTGCGGATATCGCCGGCCGTGTCGTGGCCGTGGGTGACGGTGTGGATGAGTCCCGCATCGGCGAACGGGGCCTGCTGGATTTCAATATCTACGCCAATGACCGGCGCGACATCAATCTCACACCCGATTACTTCGGCCATGGTGCCGATGGCGGTTATGCCGAATACGTGGCGCTGCCGGCCGACCAGTTCCATCACATACCCAACGCCGAGCTGGCGGATGCCGAACTGGCGTCCATGGGGATGTGTTCCTACCAGACCGCCATGCACATGCTTACCTCTGCCAACATCAAGGCTGGCGAGCGGGTGCTGGTTACCGGTGCCAGCGGCGGCGTTGGCACCGCCCTGATCCAGCTATGTCGGATCATGGGTGCCATTCCCTATGCCCTGAGCAAACAGGATAAGGCGGCGGCTCTGCTGGAGCTGGGCGCCGAGGCTGTGCTGGATCGCTCCGATATGGGCACCTTTGTTGATCGCGTGAAAGCGGAAACCGGTGGCAAACCCATCGATGCGGTGATGGACCTGGTGGGTGGTGAGATGACCGATGTGTTCATCGACACCATGATCTTCGATATGAACGCTCGCAGTACCTACCCGCGTCTCAGTATTGCTGGTGCCAGTGGCGGCAACATCAGCGAAATCCTGTGGACGCGGATCTACCTGTACCAGGTACAGATTTTCGGGGTATCCCATGGCACCCGGGAAGAGGCGGAACAACTGATGGCCTGGATCCGGGGAAGTCAGTTGAAACCGGTTCTGCACGGTGCCTTCAGGCTCTCTGATCTGCACCGTGCAGAAGAATACTTTGTGAACCGCGGTAGCAATTATCTCGGCAAGATCGTGATCGTTCCCGACTCGCAGTGGGAAGAACACGGCCAACCCTGGTCACTGGAGAGCGCTTGATGAAACCCGAACTGACCATTCAGTTGATGGATACCCATGTCGGCGGTGATGTCAGCCGGATCGTGACCGGTGGCATTGATCCGTTGCCGGGCGATACCGTTCGGGCGCAGATGGAGTACCTGCGGGATGACGCCGATGGCCTGCGCAGACTGCTGCTGGAAGAGCCACACGGTGTGCCGGAGATGTCCGTGGATTTGCTGGTGCCGCCAACCGATCCCCGGGCTGCCGCCGGTTACATTATCATGGAGGTGATGGGCTACCCGATCTACTCAGGCTCAAACACCATCTGCACGGCCACCGCAGTGCTCGAATTGGGCATTGTTCCGAAACAAGAGGGTGAACAGAGCTTTATCCTGGAGTCTCCCGCAGGCCTGGTACAGGTTGATGCGACGGTGCACGACGGCGTGGTGGAAGCCATCACCTGTGAAGGTCTGCCCAGTTACATTCACACCTACAAGGCCAGCATCGACGTGCCCTCATTGGGCGAGATTACCTACAGTGTTGCCTACAGTGGCGGCTTTTACGCGCTGGTTGATGCGGCCAGCATGGGCTTCGACCTGACCCTGGACGAAGAGCGAAAACTGGCGGAAACCGCCCACGCCATTGTCGAGGCCATTCAGGCCGAACGGGGCTTTTCCCATTACTCCCTTGGTGATGTGGGGCCAATGCCGTTTCTGCACTTCATGGGGCCTGTGGAGCATGTGGCCGAAGGCTATTACCGGTCCCGCTCTGCAACCTATGTACATCCCGGGGTGATATGCCGGAGTACAACGGGCACCGGCACATCGGCTCGCCTGGCGCTGATGAACTATGAAGGTAGTATCAAACCGGGCGACAGGCTCGAGACCATTTCCCTGCGTGAAACCGGTTTTATCGGTGAATTTACGTCTGTTGAGGAAGTGGGGGAGTATCAGGTGATCAAGAACAGTATCACTGGCAAGGGTTATGTCATTGCCCGCTCAGACATCGTGGTCAACTGTAATGATCCCATGGTTGAGTGCGGATCCCTGCATCACATACTTTCAAGTCGCCATCACGGGAAAGTTATGTCGAAAACCTGATTTTCGCGCTTGATCCTTTCAACGGGCGCGGCAGGCATGCTGCGCCCGGTTTTCCCGCTCATAAAACCCTGCAAATCTCTTTCTTTTTGGTCTAAAGTTTACCTTTACGTAAAGTGAAGCCTGTGCTAAACCTTGACCCGTGCTTTCAATGATAAAAACAACAGGAGTTGAGAATGAGCCTTCCGGAATATACCGACGTTTACAACAACTTCGATCCTGCTGCTCTGGAAGCGGACATCCTGGATGGACGTCTGGATAGCGGGCTCAACGTATGCCACGAAATCTGCGACAAATGGGCAGATGACCCCAGTCGGGTTGCGCTGTACTACGAAACTGAAGATGGCGGTGATGGCACTCTGACTTTCGCCGAGCTGAAAGACGCCTCGGCGCGCTTTGCCAATTATCTGAAATCCCAGGGCATCGGAAAGGGCGACCGGGTGGCTGCACTCCTGCCGCGCACGCCGGAGCTGCTGATCGTTATTGCCGGTACCCTCCGTGCTGGTGCTGTGTACCAGCCACTGTTCACGGCCTTTGGTTCCGGGGCGATCGAATACCGGTTTGAGCGGGCCAGCACCAAGCTGGTGGTGACCAACCCGGAGAACCATCCCAAGCTGAACGACGTCAAGGTTTGCCCGCCGGTTGTTGGTGTCAACGCCAGTGAGATTGGTGCAGATATTCCTGATTTCGAAGAAACCCTGGCGGCCCAGTCCAGCGACTTTGAGCCTGTGATGATCACGGGCGATGATCCGTTCCTGCAGATGTTCACTTCCGGCACTGTGGGTAAGTCCAAGGGTGTTGCTGTTCCCGCCAAGGCGCTGCTGGCGTTCTATGTCTACATGAAGTACGCCATCGATCTGCAAGACGGCGACAAGTTCTGGAACGTGGCCGATCCCGGTTGGGCCTACGGTCTTTACTACGCTGTGGTGGGTCCTCTGTTGATGGGCCACGCCACGCATTTCAACCCGGGCGGTTTTACCCCGGAATCCACCTACGACATGATCCGCAAGTACAAGATCACCAACCTGGCTGCAGCGCCCACGGCCTACCGCTTGCTAAAGGCGAACGATCACGTGTTGCCGGAAGGAGAGAACCTGGGTCTTCGGGTTGCCAGCAGTGCCGGTGAGCCTCTCAACCCGGAAGTGGTGAACTGGATCCGTAACCGTCATTTCTGCCCGGTGAAAGATCACTACGGTCAGACCGAGACCGGGATGACCTGCTGCAACTTCCACGGCCTGCAGCATCCGGTTCGCGAAGGCTCCATGGGCTATGCCTCCCCCGGCCATAAAGTGGTTGCCCTGAACGAGAAGAATGAGGAAGTGGGTGAGGGTGAGGTCGGCCAGCTAGCTGTCGACGTGAAAGCTTCCCCGCTCTTCCATTTCGACGGCTACACCTGGGGTGAAAAGGATCCGTTCGTGAACGGCTACTATCTCACCGGCGACATGGTGATCAACCATGGCGATGGCTGTTTCTCCTTCAGCGGCCGGGACGACGACATCATCACCACTGCCGGTTACCGCGTGGGCCCTGCGGACGTTGAAAGCACACTGCTCGAGCATGCCGCTGTGGCCGAGTCCGGCGTTGTCGGCAAGCCGGATGAAAAGCGCGGTTCCATCATCAAAGCCTATGTGGTGATCAAGGGCGATTACGCTCTTGGAGATGAGCAGGCCCTGAAAGACGAACTTCAGGATCTGGTGCGCCGTCGTCTGTCTACCCACGCGTTCCCGCGGGAAATCGAATTCGTCGACGAACTGCCCAAGACGCCCAGCGGGAAGATCCAGCGGTTTGTCCTGCGCAATCAGGCGAAGGAAGAAACCGGCGCATGATCATCACGTTTGAAGAGCTGCAGGCCTTTCTTGACGAGCAGTTTCCGCAGGGGGAAGCCTACGGCACCCTGCAGAAGCTCGGGGATGGCTGGGCGGAAATGAGGCTGGAAGTGGATGAGGCGCATCTCAGGCCCGGGGGCACCGTCTCCGGGCCGGCCATGATGGGGTTGGCGGACGTCACCCTCTACGCGGCGCTGTTGAGCAAGATTGGCCTGGTGCCCCTGGCGGTGACCACCAACCTGAATATCAATTTTCTGCGCAAGCCGGTGGCACATCAGCCCATCTGGGCCCGTGCTACCATGCTGAAAGTCGGTCGCACCATGGGCGTGGGCGAAGTGTTCGTTTATTCCGAAGGCGCGGAAGAGCCTGTGGCTCACTCAACCATGACCTACTCCATTCCTCCAAATCGGTAACGCCATGCAGATTCGTGACATGATGGTGCCGGTAGGTGACGGTGTTGAGCTGGAAGTCAGGCGGATCCAGCACGCGGAACCGAAAGGACCGGTGCTGGTTTTTCTGCACGAATCCCTTGGCAGCATCGCCCTGTGGCGGAAGTTCCCGGAAAAACTGGCGAAAGCCACCGGCTGCGATGCTCTGATCTACAATCGACAGGGTTACGGCCACTCTTCCGACGAAGAACTTCCGCGCCCTTACGATTACCTCGAGGTTGCCGGTCATCAGGGATTGCCCAGGTTGCTGGACAGACTCGAAATCAGGGATGCTGTACTGATAGGGCACAGCGACGGCGGTTCCATTGCTCTTGTGGCTGCAGGTGCCATGGGTGATCGTGTGAAGGCCCTGGTGACCATGGCTGCGCACATCTATGCGGATCACCTCACCCTGGCTGGTATAGAGGAGATGGCCGTTCGCTATCGGGAGACGGATATCCGGGATCGCTTGGCCCGCCATCACGGCAACCGGACCGACGATATTTTTAACGCCTGGCAGACAGTATGGCGTGACGAAGGGTTCCAGTCGGCGATGGATTTCAGTCGCTGGCTGGCGGCAATCGAATGTCCGACTATGATCATTCAGGGGGAGAACGACGAGTATGGAGTGCCAGAGCAGGTCACTGACATCGTTGCTGGCATCGGGCCAAATGCTCGCGGCGTCCTTCTTGAGGATGCAGGTCATTCGCCCCACCTGGAAAAGCAGAACCAGGTAGTAGACCTTCTATACGACTTTTTGCGTAGCGAGAGTGTGCTTAAAAACTGCAATTAAGTGTTGACGTTTACGTATACGTCAATCTAATCTGGTAGTCAGATAAAACGCACAAAAATAACAAAGGTAGATTGGCTCATGAGTGAACAGTTCGTTCTGGAGACCCGTAACCTTGTCAAAGAATTCAAGGGTTTTGTTGCGGTCGACGACGTGAACCTGAAGGTTCAGAAAGGCCATATTCATGCCCTGATCGGTCCCAATGGTGCCGGCAAGACCACGGTCTTCAATCTGCTCACCAAATTCCTGATCCCGACTCGGGGCCAGATCCTGTTCAAGGGCGCAGACATCACCCCGATGAAGTCAGCCGCCATTGCCCGCCAGGGGGTTGTTCGCTCGTTTCAGATCTCAGCCGTATTCCCGCACATGACCGCGCTGGAGAACATCCGGGTTGCCTTGCAGACCTTCGAGGGCACCTCCTTCAGTTTCTGGAAATCCGGCAATTCCTTGCACAAGCTCAACCAGCGTTGCATGGAGCTTCTCGATGCCGTGGGCCTGGCCGAATTTGCCAACACCACTACCGTTGAGTTGGCTTACGGGCGCAAACGGGCGCTGGAACTGGCAACCACGCTTGCCATGGAGCCCCAACTCCTGTTGCTCGATGAGCCGACCCAGGGTATGGGTTCGGAAGACGTTGATCGTGTTGTGGAGCTTGTACGCAAGGCCGCCGAGGGACGGACTGTGCTGATGGTTGAACACAACCTCAGCGTGGTCAGCAAGCTTTGTGACCGCATTACGGTGTTGGCCCAGGGGGCGGTTCTCACCGAGGGCGATTACGCGGCAGTCTCTGCCGATCCACGGGTTCGCGAGGTCTATATGGGCAGTGCTGGTAGCGGAGAGCGCGGAACCACCGCCGACAATGATCAGGCGGAGGCAGCGCAATGACCACAAAATCCGACCGCGAGTACGAACAGCTGCGACTGTCCGGATTGCACGCCTTTTACGGCGAATCTCACATCCTCCACGGCATCGACATGGTGGTGAACCGCGGGGAACTGGTGACTTTGCTCGGGCGCAATGGCGCGGGCCGTAGCACAACGCTCAAAGCCATCATGAATATGGTCGGCCGGCGTACAGGCTCCATTATGATCAATGGTGAGGAGACAATGTCCTGTGCACCTCATCATATTGCCAGGTTGGGTGTCGGGTATTGCCCCGAACATCGGGGCATTTTTTCCTCACTGAGTGTCCAGGAGAACCTGACACTACCGCCGGTCGTGCGTAGCGGCGGCATGAGTCTGGAAGAAATATACAACATGTTCCCCAACCTCTATGAACGACGCTTCAGCCAGGGCACAAAGCTGTCCGGTGGCGAGCAGCAGATGCTGGCAATGGCGCGTATTCTGCGCACCGGCGCCAATATGCTGTTGCTGGACGAGATCACCGAGGGCCTGGCACCGGTTATTGTAGAAAAGCTGGGAGAGGTCCTGATTGCCCTGAAGAACAAGGGCCTGACCATTGTCCTGGTTGAACAGAATTTCCACTTCGCAGCACCGTTAGCCGACCGTCATTACGTTGTTGAGCACGGTCAGATTGTGGAAGAAGTCAGCGCCAACGAACTGAGTGCAAAGCAGTCGGTGCTGGATGGCTATTTGGGAGTCTGATCCCGGATAGGACGAAAGCAAGAAAAGTAACAACAACCCGAACCAACGCAAGACAGTAGCGGAGATACAACAATGACAATGATGAAAAAGCTTCTGACATCAGCCGTTGCATCAGCCATGATGGTAGGCGGAGCCCAGGCGGCCATTTCCAATGACACGGTCAAGATCGGTTATCTGGCGGACATGTCCGGCACCTACCGTGACCTGGCAGGACCGAACGGGCTGAAGGCCCTGGAAATGGCGATTGCCGATTTTGGCGGCCAGGTAAACGGTGCCAAGATTGAAGTGGTCAGCGCCGATGACCGTAACAGCCCGGATACCTCATCCAGCACAGTCCGTCGCTGGGTTGAGAACGAGGATGTAGACCTCGTAGCTGGTATGGTGGCTTCCTCTGTTTCCATCGCCGTGAGCAAGATTCTGGAAGAGCACGATCGCCTGGGTATTATCTCCGGTTCAGCGGCTTCCAGCATCACCAACGAGCACTGTACCCCGAACCACATCCACTACGTTTACGACACCTATCCGCTGGCCAACGGCACCGCCAGTGCGGTCGTTAAAGAAGGTGGCAAAACCTGGTACATGCTGACTGCCGATTACGCTTTCGGTCATGCCCTGGAAGGTGATGTGACTCGCGTGGTCGAAGCCAACGGTGGTGAAATTATTGGCTCAGTGCGCCATCCGTTCCCCACTCAGGATTTCTCATCGTTCATTCTGCAGGCCCAGGCATCCGGTGCTGATGTTATCGGTCTGGCAAACGCCGGCGCCGACACCACCAACGCCATCACCACCGCCAGTGAGTTCGGCGTAACCCAGTCAGGCCAGACTCTGGCGGCACTGCTGCTGTTCCTGACTGACGTACATGCGCTTGGCGCTCAGACGGCCCAGGGCATCCAGCTCACCACGGGTTGGTACTGGGACATGAACGATGAAACCCGTGAGTGGTCTGATCGCTTCATGGAAGAAACAGGCGTGCGTCCGACCATGGTTCACGCTGGCATCTACTCCAGCGCCATGCAGTACCTGAAAGCCGTAGAGGCCACCGGTTCTGACGATGCCCAGACTGTGCGCAAGCAGATGATGGACACTCCGATCAACGACATGTTTGCCAAGAACGGCAAGATCCGCGTTGATGGCCGCATGGTGCACGATATGTACCTGGCGGAAGTGAAGACCCCGGCCGAGTCCAAGAACGAGTGGGATCTGTACAACATTCTGCGGACCATCCCGGCCGAAGAGTCCTACCGTCCGCTCTCCGAGAGCAAGTGCAAGCTGGTCAATAACTAAAAGCGACCGTTATGGGTTCGTCCTGCAACAGGGCAGGGCGAACCCATGAAAACGGAAAAGAATAAAGCCAAAAAACAATCCCTGTGCTGCTTCTGGAGTTAGCCCAATGTCCATGATTTTCGGCGTCCCTTTAGCTGTGCTATCCGGCCAGCTCCTGATCGGAATAATCAACGGCGCCTTTTACGCCCTTCTGAGCCTTGGGCTCGCGGTCATCTTCGGTCTGCTGAAGATCATCAATTTTGCCCATGGCGCCATGTATATGCTCGGCGCCATGACCACCGTCCTGATGTTCGACTATCTGGGCGTGAATTACTGGGTCGCCTTATTGCTGGCGCCACTTCTGGTTGGTGCCTTCGGTGTCGCCATTGAATATTTTCTGCTGCGTCGCATCGCGGGGCAGGATCACATCTACAGTCTGCTGCTGACGTTCGGCGTTGCGCTGATCATCTCGGGTGTACTGGTGAACTGGTTCGGGGTTTCCGGGCTTCGCTATACCATGCCGGACATGTTCAAGGGTGGCGTAAACCTCGGCTTCATGTTCATGCCGTACTACCGGGCATGGGTCATCGTAGCGGCACTGGTCGTTTGCTTTGCAACCTGGTTCGTGATTGAGAAAACCAAGCTGGGCGCCTACCTCCGGGCCGGTACGGAAGACTCTCAATTGATGCAGGGTTTTGGCATTAACGTGCCGCTTCTGATCAGCCTCACCTACGGGTTTGGTGTTGCGCTGGCAGCCTTTGCCGGTGTTCTGGCCGCGCCCATCTACTCGGTGACGCCGGTCATGGGGTCGGCCACGCTGATTACGGTCTTCGCCGTGGTGGTTATCGGCGGTATGGGCTCCATCGGCGGCGCCATCATCACCGGTATTCTGATGGGCGTTATTGAAGGGCTCACCAAAACCTTCTACCCGCCGGCATCCTCGGCGATCATCTTCCTGGTCATGGTTCTGGTTCTTATGTTCCGGCCCAGTGGCTTGTTCGGTAAGGAGGCATAACCATGAATCAGCCAGTCAATTCCGCCGACATTCACAAGGCTATCGTTCAGGAACAGGCCGCTCAGGATCGCAAAAAGATGATGCTGAACGGTGTGCTGCTGCTCATCCTGCTGGCGGCACCGTTCATGATCTATCCGGTCTTCCTGATGAAGATCCTGTGCTTCGCGCTGTTTGCGGTGGCGTTCAACCTTCTGTTCGGCTTCACCGGCCTGTTGTCATTTGGCCACGCAGCCTTCCTGGCCACAGGGGGTTACACCACCGGTTACCTGCTCAGTAATTACAGCGGGCTCAGCACGGAGATGGGCATCATCGCCGGCACGCTCGCGGCCACAGTGCTTGGTACTGGCTTTGCTTTGCTGTCGATTCGTCGCCAGGGTATCTATTTCGCGATGGTAACCCTTGCGCTTGCCCAGCTTGTGTTCTTCTTCTTCGTCCAGTCCGAGTTCACGGGCGGTGAAGACGGCATGCACGGCATTCCCCGTGGCGAGTTGTTGGGCTTCATCAATCTCGAAGACAACCTGAACATGTATTACTTCGTTCTGGTGGTGTTCATCGCCTGCTACCTGTTGGTGCAGCGTATCGTCGGTAGTCCGTTCGGCCAGGTGCTGAAGGCGATCAAGCAGAACGAACCCCGTGCCGTCTCCCTGGGTTACAACGTGGACCGCTACAAGGTGCTCGCGTTCGTAATCTCGGCTGCCCTGGCCGGTCTGGCCGGTTCTATGAAATCCGTGGTGTTCCAGCTTGCCTCCCTGAACGATGCCCACTGGCATATGTCGGGCGAGGTCATCCTGATGACTCTGGTTGGGGGTATGGGAACACTGTTAGGACCTGTGGTTGGTGCCACCTTCGTGGTGAACATCGAGTACCAGTTGTCTCAGGGTGCCCTGCGTGACTGGGTGGACCCAATCCTCGGCGGGATCTTCGTCCTGACCGTACTGGCATTCCGTAGCGGTATCGTGGGAGAGATCCAGAAGTTTGTGAAAAAGAACCTGGGCTAAAGCCTGCTTTACCCAGGAAAATAACAGGGTCACCTCTCATGGTGGCCCTTTTTGTTGTTCGAATGGCAGGGTTTCTCTGGTTAGAACTCCGCTAAACGGCTGGGCGTTCCCACATAAACATAAACCGCGGAATCGCCGCGGAACGCTACCCGGTGAACCGACACATTCGGTTGTCCAGCCTCGTTCGAGCGAAACCGGGTCACCGTTCCAGCGTTTTCTCCATCCCGCGTTCTTTCGCCTTCCGTGCTTGTCCAGCCATTACCCAGGCATTGTCCCATCCAGTTTACGGCCGTGTTGTACCTGGTGGTCGCCACCTCGTTGTTGGGGGTGTTGCCGGAACAGACGTAGGCGCTGTCGTCATTCGCCCAGCTCCAGACTTCACAGTGTCCTTTTACAATCTGTTCCTTCGTTGTGTAGACGGTAACCGAGCTGAAACCATTGGAGCTGCCCCGGTACTGTTCAAAGCCGGAGGGATAGTCGGCAACGATTCCTTTCAATGACGTACATGGATCGTCGACGCCCAGCGAGAGGGTGTCCTGAATCGAGCATCCCGCCAGGGAAAGCCCGAGTATGGCGGCAGCGAATTTTGCGGTCTTGGGGATTGTCATTTAGTGGATCTCTGAAACGAAAGATTCAGGGAAATATAGCAAAGATTCGACTAATCTTATTTTCGACTTGATTGAACCCCGCCAAGAGACTGCCATTTCAGGGAAGACAGACGATGGAAGGCTATAAGAAATTCCGCATTGCCGTGTTTTCAGTGTTTGCAGGTTTGTTGTTGACAGGCTGTTCTGAGCCTCAGGAGCCAAAGCAAACCAATCCTGTTGCCGTTTCTGTAGTGGTGCTTGAGGCCAGTGAAATCCGGCCTTCCCGGGATTTTGTTGCCAGAACGGCCGCTTCCGCCAAAGCGGATATCACGCCGCGCATAGAAGCTGAAATCCAGGAAGTTCTTTTTACCGAGGGCGCGAAAGTCAGCCAGGGAGAGCTCCTGATCCGGCTTGAGGACACTCGCGCAAGCGCTGATCTCCAGCAGGCTGATGCTGAACTGGCTGCGGCCCGCGCCGAAGTGGATTCTGCGAGCCGAAATCTCAAACGAGGAGAAGAGGTGTCGGAGAAAGGCTTTCTGTCCGCTGCGGACCTGGACAAGCTAAAAGACCGCTTCAGCGCAGCTGAAAGCCGCCTGCAGGCTGCCCAGGCGGCCGTTCAGAAGGCAGGAAGTAACCTCGAGTACGCTGAAATACGAGCACCCTTTGATGGCTGGATCGGCCGCCTGAACTATGACGTGGGAGCAGTGGTCAGTCCCTCTTCCGGGGCCATAACGTCTGTCCAGGTTACCGACCCTGTCTACGTCGAATTCCAGATCAACGAGGCTGACTTCATCAACTTCCGCCGCAGGGGAGCAGAATCTGCTCAAGAGTTATCCAGATCCCTGGGGCTCTATCTTACCCTGCCAGACGGCGAACGCTATGAGCAGGCTGGTGTGCTGGATTTCGCCGACGTGCAGACGGACGCCAGCACTGGCACCGTTGCGATGCGAGCGGTCTTTCCCAATCCCGACGCGGTGCTGGTGCCGGGCCTCTACGTAACGCTCCGGGTTGAGGGGCAGTCGGGAGAGCCGCAGGTGCTCGTTCCTCAAGTGGCGGTTCAGGAAACCATTGAAGGTAAGTTTGTGCTGGTGGTTGATGACCAGGACCAGGTTACCCAGCATTTTATCCAGACCGGCTCCCGGGAAGGTGCGCTGCTGGTAGTTAATTCAGGGCTCGAAGCCGGTGACCGGGTGATCGTCGAGGGCCTGCAGAAAGTTCGGCCCGGAGTTACCGTCAGTGCTGTTCGAAAACAGATTGACCCGCAAACCGGGGCACTCATCCAGACGGGTGAGGCGAGCCAATGATCAGCCGGGTTTTTATCCATCGACCGAAGTTCGCGTTTGTTATTTCCATATTGATTACCCTGGCCGGGCTCCTGGCGTTACGCATTCTGCCGGTCAACATGTATCCGGACATGGCCCCGCCCCAGATCCAGGTAACCGCCTCGCTTCCCGGGGCCAGCTCCCAGGTGGTGGAGGAGGCGGTTATCCGGCCGGTAGAGCAACAGCTGAACGGGGTGGAGGGCATGATCTATATCGAGTCCACCGCCTCCAGCGATGGCTTGGCCAAGATCACTCTTACCTTCGAAAGTGGCACCGATACCGACATCGCCCAGGTGAACGTCCAGAACCGTGTTGCCCTGGCGGAACCGTTGCTGCCCGATGAGGTCCGCCGGCAGGGTGTGGTAGTCAGCAAGCAGGCCGGCAATATGCTGATAGGTATCAACCTGACGTCCGAGAGACCGGATCTGGATGGCGTGTTTCTCAGCAACTACGCCTCGAACAACCTGGTCGAAGCCCTTGGTCGGGTGCCAGGGGTGGGTTCGGCAGAAGTGATGGGTGCGAAAGACTACAGCATGCGAGTCTGGCTGGATCCTCGCCGGATGGCCTCACTGGATGTGACCGTTGCAGAGGTTGCCGCCGCGCTCCGGGAGCAGAACCAGATTGTCGCGGCGGGCAAACTCGGCCAGCCGCCCGTGCCTGCGGGCCAGCAGTTTGTCTACAGTATCCAGACCCGGGAACGCCTGTCAGATCCCGACGAGTTCGCCCAGACCATTCTCCGCTCCAGGCCCGATGGCGGCTTTGTGCGCCTGAGGGACGTCGGGCGTATCGAGCTGGGTTCGCGCTCCTATACGTCCACCGCGAAGCTGAACAATCAGGACACGGCATTCCTTGTGATCTACCAGCTTCCCGATGCCAATGCGCTGGAAGTTGCTGAACGGGTCAAAGCACTGGTTGAGGAGTCTTCAGCAAGTTTTCCGGAAGGTGTGAATTACACCGTACTTTACGACACCACGGAATTTATAAGCCGTTCCATCAGTGAAGTCATCGTTACGCTGTTCCAGGCCGTCGGCCTGGTGATCCTGGTGGTGTTCCTGTTCCTGCAGAACTGGCGTGCCACGTTGATTCCGAGTATTGCAATCCCGGTTTCCCTGATCGGCACCTTTGCCGTCATGTCGGTGCTTGGTTATTCCATCAACACCATCACGCTGTTTGGGCTGGTTCTGGCGATCGGCATTGTGGTGGACGACGCCATTGTGGTTATTGAGAACGTGGAACGCATTCTTGCTGAAGAGAGGGTGCCGATCCGCGAGGCAGTCACCAAGGCGATGGCGGAAGTTACGGGCCCTGTGATTGCCACCACGCTGGTGTTGCTCGCGGTATTTGTGCCCGTGGCTTTCATGCCGGGGATAACCGGCAAGCTCTACCAACAGTTCTCGGTCACCATTTCAGTGGCCGTGATTATTTCCTCAATCAATGCGCTTACCCTGAGCCCGGCCTTGTGCGTGGCGCTGCTTGGCAGGAGCGGGGACAAGGCCATTGGCTGGCTCCGGCCTTTCGAGGTACTGATTACGCGCACAACCAGTGGTTACTCGAAGCTGATTGTGCAGCTCCTGCGCAAAGGGGCTCTCGTTGGCGTTACCCTGGTGGTGATCCTGGTTGCCGGTGCCGGCCTGTTCAAGTCAGTGCCCTCGGCGTTCGTCCCGCCGGAAGATCAGGGCTTCCTTTTCGTGGATGTGCAGTTGCCCGATGCTGCTTCCCTGGAGCGGACGGAAGCAGTGCTCACCAAAGTAACGGACATGGTTCTGGAAGATCCGGCAGTAACTGATTTCATTACGGTATCCGGCTTCTCGCTACTGGGTGGGGCTTCCACGAACAACGGTCTAGGGATTGTCATGCTCAAAGACTGGGAGGCACGGGAAGACGCCAGTCTTGGTCTGGGCGCAGTGATTCCAAGGCTGTATTCCAGGCTCTGGACAATCCCCGAGGCACAGGTGATGGTCTTCAATCCTCCTCCGATCCCCGGGCTGGGCACTTCATCCGGCTTCGACTTCCGCCTGCAGGATAATCAGGGCAGGGACGTCTCGGAGCTGGCGCAGGTGATGAATGGCCTTATTTACGAGGCTAACCAGCGTGAGGAGCTATCCCGGGTATACAGCACCTACCGGGCGAACATTCCGCAATATCTGCTGGAGGTCGAAAGGAACAAGGCGAAGGCCCTGGGCATTGAGCTCTCGGATATCTTCTCTACCCTGCAGACCCAGCTCGGCTCGCTTTACGTGAATGACTTCACCCGGTTCGGGAAAAATTACCGTGTGCTTCTGCAAGCCGAAGGCGACTTCCGGCAGCGCCCCGAAGATCTGTCCCATTACTTTGTCCGCAACCGGGATGGCGACATGGTGCCGCTGACCACGCTGGCCTCGCTCCAGCCTGTGCTCGGGCCCTCAAGCATCCAGCATTTCAATTTGAAGCGCTCGGTAACCATCTCCGGGGAGGCGGCAGCAGGCTTTGCCAGTGGCGATGCGATCGCGACCATGGAAGAGCTCTCACAGAGCCTGCCGCAGGGGTATGAATTCAGTTGGGCCGGTCAGAGCCTGCAGGAAATTCAGGCGGGTAATCTGGCGGCGGTGATCTTCCTGCTGGCCCTGGTGTTTGTTTACCTGTTCCTGGTGGCCCAATACGAAAGCTGGACTCTCCCGGTGGCGGTGCTCGGTGCCGTGCCGTTGGCCCTTGCCGGCGCCATGGCGGGACTCTGGCTGGTGGGGCTGGCGAACAACATCTACGCCCAGGTGGGTTTGGTGCTGCTGATCGGGCTCTCCACTAAAACCGCCATCCTGATCGTGGAGTTCGCCATGCAGTTGCGCCAGTCCGGGATGTCTGCGGCCGAGGCCGCCCAGAAAGCCGCTGTTCTGCGCTTCCGGGCGGTATTGATGACTGCGCTGTCTTTTGTGCTTGGCGTCTTACCGCTCGTCTTTGCCAGCGGTGCAGGAGCGGCAAGCCGGGTAAGCCTGGGTATCACGGTTCTCAGTGGCATGGTTGCCGCAACCGTCCTTGGCACGTTGCTGGTCCCGGTGTTCTACAAGTGGATCCAGTCTGTCCGGGACCGCCGCCAGTCGGCGTAGTTCCTTACCGGTTCAGGCCGGGTGCTGAAGAACAAAGGCATCCATGGCCAGAACACCATGCTCGATGCCGCCGTCTATCCCATCCGCAAGTTCGTTACGCCCAAAGTCCGTGCGCTGGTTGATTACCTTGTCTCTGTGTTTCCCGATGCCCTGTGAGGCTCAGGACTTACCATAGATAGACAGCTCGCGCCCATGCCGTTCGGGTTTGGGGTCGTCAATGGACTCAACGGCTTCGATCTGAGCGATATACTCGGCGGGCAGCCCGTTCTCCCTGGCGCCGATAAGGACGTGGTCTTTGTACCAATGGAAGGGCTTTAACGCATTGTTGATGCGCGTTGCGTAGTACATCCAGGCCCGAAGCCTGTCGCCGCCTGCTGCCAACTCTACCTGCTTCTCTTCGTAGCCAAACCCCAGGGCCTCGTGCTGATCAAGGTCAGGTTTTTCAGCAATGGCAATCTCGTAAACCACACCAATCACCCGATCGTCCGGATTGCCGGTTTCTTCCGCATCGCATTTGGCAGAGCCGTCGCCAGCGGATTTGTGAAAGCTAAGCCGATGGGCGGGTAACTCTGCCACAGCTACAAACCGGGCCGATGGCACCCGGGCCTGGATGCGTCGATGTGACATGTTGGAGCCGTAGCTGAAGCAAAGCATGGGGGCCATTGAATCTCCGTTATCCGGGAGCGGCCTCCGGAAAACTGTGAAACCGCTCCCATTTGACCAACGTTTAAATTTGTAATCAGGCACCGCGCTTATCATCCCGGTCGTAAAGCCGGAATTTGAGCGTTGTGCTCAAAAACACAGTAAAACAGGGTCTTATGCTCCGCAATCCGTGTTCCAGGCTGTAACCTCCCATCACAACGTGTATCTCTCCGTAAACGCCAATTTTCTGACGGAATCGCCCCGATAAATCCGGAACTGCGCCGCATATAACCGAAAATCGCCGCTGTAAGATTCGCTCAAATTCGTCAAGTAAATGGTGTGAATTGATGTCAAATTGCGGCACAAAATTAACGAAGCAAGGACTGCTGATGTTACCTGCGGTCGTTTTGCTTTCGGGCTGCGGTCTGGACATTTCAAGTGAAGAAAGCACCACGGCGGCGCAGGCTGCTCCCGCGACGCCTGAGCCTACCGTCCAGATCGCTGGCGCAGCAGTCAAAGGAATCATTCAACAAGGCCTGGTTGTTGCCAATCGCCTGATTGCCGATAAGGATGGCTATTACGCGCCCCAGCGCCAGGCAGCAAAACCGGTATTAACCGCAGACGACGGCAGCTACACGTGGCAGCTACGGGGTAAGGCCGAAGGCTGGGCCCTGGTTGAACTTTCTGCTGACGGCGGCACCCGCATGATCTGCGATGTTGTTCCCCAGTGCGATCAGGCCGGTGCCGAGCCAGTGCCGTTTGGTCAGGTCATGCCCCTGGACAGCAACTTCAGTCTGTTGGGTGCTGGCGATCTACGCAAGGAAACGGTCAACCTTACGCCGCTGACCCACCTGGCCGTCACACTGGCAGAGCGCAGTGCGGACGGTCTTTCACCGACAGCGATTTCCAGTGCTTACACCACAGTCGAAAACTGGTTCGGTCTTCCGGCCGGTGCTTTGCGCCTGACTCCCCCGGACCTGACCAATCTGAATGGAATGACCGGCGTAACCGCGGATGCCATTCAGGTGGCGATTGCCAATGCGGCATTCCTGGCACTGGTAAATGACAACGCCCCGTGGGATTCGATCTCAGCTGTGCTGGCCGATGTCACCACACAGGTCAGCGCCACCGGACAGATTAGCATTACGGGTGATGGCACCAACGTAGCGTTGGCGGATCTGGTCAGCGCCGCTGCGCTGCAATCCTCCGAGCTGCAGAATGTCGTGGATTCGAGCGTCATCAGCCAGAAACTGGTGGTTGTCGAGTACCGAAACGTGCAGCGTTTCAAAACCATTGCCGATGTAAACGAAGAGAGTGATACCAGTGTTACCGACTCCGGTGAAACCACCGACGGAACGACTGGCGGCGATGAAACCGCCGGAACTGATTCCGGCAGCACCACTGACACCTCAACCGATACCAGCACTGATACCTCTACGGGTTCAACAGACGAGCAGGTTGCCGGTACGACTGAGCCCGACACTTCAGGTGATGTTACTTCAGGCGGTGATACATCAAGTGATACCACTACCGACGAGACCGTAGCGGACACAGGAACAGACACTGAAACCAGCGAGCCAGTCACTGAAACTACGCCCGAGGAAACCCTTCCGGCAAACTCCGCACTGCTGAGCTGGACTGCGCCGCTGACCCGTGAAAATGGCGAGAGCCTTGCTATGGGTGAAATCGCAGGCTTCGAGGTAGTCTATGGAACCAGCGCCGAAACTCTGGACCAGAGCCTGGCAATTGGAGACGCTTCTGTCGACCAGCTGCTGGTCGACGAGCTCACCGAGGGCACCTGGTACTTCGCTATTCGTACCCTGGATACCGATGGCAACCGCAGCAGCCTGTCCGAGGTCGTCTACAAGCAGATCTGATCTGACGTGAAAAAGGCAGCGTTGCCCACTGTGGGCTTCGCTGCCTGCCTGCTACTATGTGCTGGTCCATTGCTCCATTCCAGGTACATCATGGCCGGTTCAGACTACGATCGCGCTCTTCTTGAGGTTATCCCCGATGCCAGAGACGGCCTTACCCGCACCGAACGAATCATTCTTTACGTACTGCATGAAACCCAACGCGAGCTGAACGGTCGTAATGTCCCGACCGCCATGCTCTACGGCAGGGTGCTCGAATATGTCGATATGAGCGAGGCGGAGCTCCACCTGTATCTCGACAGGCTGGGTGTGAAGGGGGATGGCAGGAGCCGGTCATAACGACAGCGGTTATTTCGCTGTGATGGTCGACATCACCAGCTTGCCCTCTTTTTTGATCGGGCCGTCTTCCCTGGCGCCCAGGGTGTATTCGAAAATACCGGCTTTCATCCCGCCGTCTTCGCTGTGAACCATCAACATCAGCATGTCACCGGATTGCACTTCCTCGATCAGGATGGCGGCGACATCCATGTTCATGCCTTTGCGTAATGGCGCATGGGCAACAACAGGTCCCGGCTTCATGGATTCGTCGGTGCGATGAACCACCAGCCAGCCATTCTGTTCGGCAACCACCTTTCTGGCGGATACAACGCCGTTGGCAACGGACTGGTCGTTGGTCCAGATACCGGCCTTGTGCTCAGCGGCCAGTGCCGAGCCGGTTGCGAAAGCGCCCGAAACCAGGGCGGCCAAAAGTACGGATGTTTTTGCATGCTTGGTCATTGCGTTCTCCTGAGTGTCAGTGTTTCCCGCCCGCTGGGTTGTTATTGGGCGGGTTAACTGCAGCTACGGGAGCGGATGCGCAAAGTTTCAGGCACGAAAATTTTTTTTGCCCCTGCCTATGGATTGTTTCCGTCGGTGGGGTAGAGGTAGCCGTGAATCGCCGGGCCGGTCGGCTGGCCAGTGGGTGAGCCGCCTTCGGGCTCGACACTGATGCCAAACGTGGCTTCCTTGAGAAGCGCCGGGTCATAATTCCTCAAGGCCCCCTCATCAAGGTTGAAATCGTTGCCCAGAACGCCCACGGACTGTGGGTTTGGTCCCAGTTCGTCTGCCTTGATCCACAACTGATAGGATTTTCCCGGCCTTGGCTCGGCGGTCACCGGTCGGATATTGAGCCGCTGTTCCTTCAGGTCCACGGTAAGCAGGAAGGCTGGCTGTTCATCGTTGTTCTGGAAAACCGCAACAAACGACTGGGCTTGTGGCTCGGGCTGTGGCTGGAACGCCAGAACGGCCACGAGAACCAGGGCGGCCGCCGAGGCAATCGCGGTGCTCCAACGCCAGCGCTTGAGTTGACTGCGCAGAGCCACTACGTTGGAGGTTTCGGTCGCCTGGCGAGGCGCCGATTCGATGCGGTCCAGAGCCTTTTCGATTTTTGCGAACAGCGCGGGCGAGGGCTGCACGGGTTCGGTTTCTTCAGCCAGCCTGCCTAACCGCTCTTCCCATTGCAGTATCAGGTCATCCACCTCCGGTTCCTCGCGGCGCCGGGTTTCAATATACTCCCGCTCCGAGGCCGGCAGAGTGCCCAGAACGAACTCTGCAACCAGAATGTCCAGGTCGTCGCGTTCAGTCATGATTCCAGGCACCTTTTCAGCTGTTTCAGGGCGCGGTGCAGCCAGGTCTTTACAGTATTGATCGGCTGTTCAAACTGGCTTGCCAGGTCCTCCCGGGACCATCCGTTAAGGTAGGCCAGGCGTACCATGTCCTGTCGGTCTTTTTCCAATTGGTCGATGCAGTGATTCAGTTGATTTGCCGCCCGCTGGTCTTCCAGCTGCTCCTGAGCCGTTGACTGTCTGCCCGGCATCTCGTCCAGCTCATCGCTGTTCGTGGTGCGTCCGGCAGGGTGTTTGCGCAGCTCATCAATTGCACTGTTGCGGGCAATGGAAACCAGCCAGGTAATCGGCGAGGATTGGCCAGGACTAAACTGCTCGGCTTTCTGCCAGATCTTGAGGTAACTGTCCTGAATAACATCATCTGCCCATCCTCTGTCTCTGAGGATACGCAACACCGTGCCCAGAAGTTTCGGGGCAGTAGCCTCGTAGAGCAGGGCGAAGGCCTGGCGGTCTTTTTGAGCGACGCGTTGAATCAGCTTGGCAACACGCTCAGTGCTGTCGGAGGGCGACTGCGGGCCGATTCCTGCGCTGGCATTGTCTGGGAGCTGATGGGAGTCAGGCTTCATGGGGCCTCGGGCAATGGTGTCTGATCAGCAGGTTACTTGTTGGTCCGTTGCTGCTCAACAGGAATTTGCTCACGGTCAGTCAACTGTTGCGGCGTTTCGCACTATCGTTGCACCAAATACTGCTGCTTGCGCCACCGCACTGGCGGCATGCCCGTCCAGCGTCGGAATGCCCGGTAAAACGTGCTTACCTCGGCAAACCCCAACGCCTCGGCGATTTCCGGCAGGGAAGAGGTGGATTCCGCAACCCCCTGCAAAGCCTTTTCACGGCGTACGTCGTCTACAAGCCCATCGAAGGTCTGGCCCTGTTCACGGAGCCGCCGGGCCAGGCTGCGTTCGCTGATGCCGAGCGCTTCGGCCGCGTCGGCCCGGCGGGGCAGCACCGGTCCCAAACGGGCAATGAGCCATCTGCGTATTTCCGGCACGGAGGCACTGTTGATGGAGAGCGCGGCAAGGCGGGCATTGGTGTAGCGCTCGTGCACCTGGGCAAGGTGGGGGTCCGCCTGGGGCAGGGGCTGGTCCAGAACGGCATTGTCGATCTGGACGCCGCTGAACGCCTGCTCGAATTCCACCGGGCAATTGAAGACCGTCTGGTATCCCGCCAAGGGACCGAGGCGAGGTTGGCTGAACTGCACCCGCGAGGGTTGCATCCGGGTGCCTGTAACCCAGCTGGCAAACCCGACTACCGCTGCCAGAACGGCTTCTATCTGGTGTGGGCTGAAGGCCAGTTTTCCCTGCCGGGGATGGTAGACCAGCCAGGTCGCGGCATGGCCTGTCAGGACCTGGAAGCGGCCACCATCGGAGATCAGCCGCTGGAACCGCTGCACCATCACAATGGCCTCACGCAGGGTTGCCGCAGACTGCAGCGCAAAGCCCACACCACTGATGCTCATGGGGGTGAACTCGGCGCCTACCTTCAGGCCAAAACCGGGGTCTCCGGTGCAACGCTCGGCGGCATGCCAGAGCCGTGTAATATCATCAATGGCCCAGCGTTCCTGAGCGCTGGCAGCCTCCGGGATACCCGCCGTCGCCAGCAAAGTGCGTTCATCTACGGACAGCCTTTGCGCCGCCGCGATAACAGTATTCACCCAGCCAATGGAAACCGTGGCCTCTAAGGTCAATTTTGTTGGCCTTTAAAGTCAATTTTTAAGCCATGGTACCGGTATATCTTTAAAGCTGACAACTCATTGCAATCGGGTCGGATGCGATATGGCCAAGGTGATTTCCTCAGACATTCTGGTGGTCGGCGGCGGGCTGGCCGGTATTGTCGCGGCTCTGGAAGGATTGCGCGCCGGCAAGTCCGTAACCCTGGCAGACCGGGACACCGAAGAGCGGATGGGTGGCCTGGCGCTGTGGGCCTTTGGTGGCATGATGCTGGTGGGTACGCCGCTGCAGAAGCGCATGAAGATTGCCGACACACCGGAGATTGCCCTGGAAGACTGGCTCAGCTTTGGCGAGCTGGCCCCCGACGATGAATTGCCCCTGCAATGGGCCCGTTACTACGTTGAGCATTCACGCTCCGAGGTCTACGACTGGCTCAGCAACGAAGGCATCAAGTTCCTGCCCGCCGTGAACTGGGTTGAGCGCGGCCGTTTCGGTGATGGTAATCGTTTGCCCCGGTACCATGTAGTGTGGGGCACCGCCCGGGAACTGGTCCGCTGCCTGATGACCTCGCTGCACCGGGAGAACACCAGCGGCAAGCTCACGCTGCTGCACCAGCATCGCATTACCGAACTGGACCACGAAGCGGGAAGAGTCAGCGGCGCCCTGGCCATTAACGAGGCCACGGGTGAGGAAGTTCGCTTCGCCGCGTCTGCCGTGGTTCTGGCCACTGGCGGCATAAACGGCAGCCACAAGGAATGCCGTGCGAACTGGCCGGTGGATCGCCAGCAGCCCACCCGCATGTTGAATGGTGCCCACCCTTATGCCGATGGCCGCATGCATCACTGGGTGGCCGACACCCTCGGAGGCCGGATTACCCACGCTGGCGAAATGTGGAATTACGCGGCCGGGTTCCCGCATCCGTACCCCCACTTTCCCGGCCACGGTCTTTCCACCATCCCGTGCAAATCGGCCCTGTGGCTGAACCACCGTGGCGAGCGGATTGGCCCGGAACCGCTGGTGACCGGCTTCGATACCCACTGGTTGTGCCAGCGCGTGGCCGAACAGGAAAAGCCCTGGACCTGGCACCTGCTTAACTGGCGCATCGCCGCCAAGGAGTTTGCCATCTCGGGCGCCGAGCACAACGCCCGCATCCGGGATAAACAGTTCCCCCAGTTTGTGAAAGAGCTGTTGCTGGGCAACCACGCCCTGATTCGGCAGATGCAGCATGAAAGCCGGGATTTCCTGGTGGCGGACAGCCTGACGGATCTGGCCGGCAAGATGAACGCGCTGACCTGCTCCAACGACATCAACCCGGCAACACTCAAGGCCACCGCCGATGCCTTTGATGCCAACTTCGCGGCAGGCACCAGCCTCCATGACGACCCCCAGATCCGGATGATCCAGCATGCCCGGGAATGGAAGCCGGACCGCCTGCGCACCTGCAAACCAGCGCCGCTGCAGAAATCCGGCGCCGGCCCCTTTATCGCCATCCGCATGCAGCTGATTACTCGCAAGAGCCTGGGTGGCCTGCAAACCGATCTGCAGAGCCGAGTCCTGGGCGCCCACGGGCAGCCGGTTGAAGGCCTCTATTGTGTCGGCGAGGCGGCAGGCTTTGGTGGCGGCGGTGCGAACGGCAAACGTTCCCTGGAAGGCACCTTCCTGCCTGGCTGCATCATGACAGCCCGGGCAGCGGTGCGCGCCATCGTGGCCGGAGGCTGAATCCTGTGGGCAAAACACATAACCCAAACCCCGAACCCGGAAAGCTTGGAGAACAACAATGACAAACGGCGCTCAAGCCCTGATGAAAACCCTGGTGGATGCCGGCGTTGAGGTCTGCTTCAGCAACCCCGGCACCAGCGAGATGCACTTTGTGGCCGCCCTGGATGACGAGCCCAAAATGCGGGCGGTGCTTGCCCTGTTCGAGGGGGTCGCCACCGGCGCCGCTGACGGCTACGCCCGCATGGCCGACAAACCCGCCGCCACCCTGTTGCACCTGGGGTGCGGACTGGGCAATGGCCTGGCCAACCTGCACAACGCCCGCAAGGGCAAGGTGCCGGTGCTGAACATTGTGGGCGACCACGCCACCTACCACGTGAAATACGATGCCCAGCTGCAATCTGATATCGAGACCGTGGCCCGCAATGTGTCCCCGGGGTTTGTGCGCACCGCCAAGAGCACGGAAACCCTCTGCCAGGACGCCGCCGAAGCCATCGCGGCTGCCCGCACAGCGCCCGGGCAGGTAGCCACATTGATATTGCCTGCCGATGTGTCCTGGGGGGAGGGCGGTGTGCCCAGCGCGCCCATGGCACCGCCAACACCGGAGCCGGCAGACGATGCCACCGTGGAAGCCATTGCCAAGGCGATCCGCTCCGGCAAGAAAACCGCCCTGCTGATGGGCGGCCATTCCCTGCGAGAGCCCAGCATGCTGGCGGCCGCCAAACTGGCCGCCCACAGCGGCGTTACACTATTGGCGGAAACCTTCCCCACCCGCATGGAACGGGGTGCAGGCCTGCCTTACATCGAACGAATCGCCTACCTGGCGGAACTCGCCACGGTGCAGCTTACCGATATAGAACAGCTGATCCTGGTGGATTCGAAAGCGCCGGTTTCCTTCTTCGCCTATCCCGGAAAGCAGAGCTACCTGGTGCCGGATACCTGCCAGGTACACACCCTTGCCGCCCCGGACCAGGATATTCTGGCCAGCCTCAACAAACTCAATGACGCCGTTGGCGCCAGCCAGGCGCAGCCGAAGCTGCAACCGGCGAAACGACCGGGCCGGCCACGGGGCAAGCTGACCGCCGAGAAAGTCTGCAAGGCGGTAGGTGAGTTGATGCCCGAGAACGCCATCATCGTGGACGAGGGCATCACTTCCAGCCTGATGCTCTCGGTCATGACCGCCGGCGCGCCCCGTCACGACATGCTCACCCTCACCGGTGGCGCCATCGGCCAAGGCCTGCCCAATGCCGTGGGTGCCGCCGTGGCCTGCCCGGACCGGCCGGTTATCGCCCTGATCGGCGATGGCACCGCCATGTACACCATCCAGGCCCTGTGGACCATGGCCCGGGAACAGCTGAACGTTACCTTCATCATCTGCAACAACTCCTCCTACTCCGTGCTCAACATCGAACTGGAGCGGGTAGGCGCGGAAGAGGCAGGAGAGAAAGCCAAATCCCAGCTGGACCTGCGCGGCCCGGTGATCAACTTCGCGGAAATGGCCAACGGCATGGGCGTTCACGCCGTGCGCGTACACACCGCTGAGGAAATGGCAAAAGCCCTGGAATACGCTCAGAGAATGCCCGGGCCCCACCTTATTGAAGCCGTGATCCCGGAATCCCTGAGCGGGGTAAAACGCCGGATACTGCCGTGGATGCTGCGCTCACTGCCCAGTCTGCCGCTGTCGGTTTCCAAGGCGTTGAAGCGCAAGCTGGCGCCCTGAGGCGGGAAGGAAGGGTTAGTCTGGCTGATTGGTGGGGCTGACCCTGTCTGCCAGTGCCTCGGCAATATAGCGGTAACCCTTCTGGCCGGGGTGATAGCCATCCCTGGCCAGAAGCTCAGGATCGGTGACCACCGGGTAGTTCACGTAACGGAAGTCTTCAGGAAACTGGCGTGCCAGACGGATGTAGAGGTTATCCAGCTGCCGGGCCCGCCACCCCATCACGTGCCGGAGCGGCGAGGGCAGTGCCGTGAACAGATGCATCGGTGGCACGCTCAGAAGCAGAATGGGCCCTGAATATCGTGGCGCCAGCAATTCACGCAATGCCCGCAACTGCCGGCGGAAACGAAAGCGGGGCGTGAAGCCCGTGGTGTCGTTTACCCCCATGCTCAAGAGCACCACATCCGCCTCTGGCAACTCGGCGGTTTCCAGCTTGTGAATCAACGCCCCAAGCCGGATGCCGTTGACCCCGGAGGTATGCCAGGCAATGGTCTGGCCCGTGCGCTCGTGAATCTCCCTTGCCAACTGGCTGGCCAGGCCCTGATCGTGGGTTTCAACACCCACGCCTGCCGCCGTGGATTCGCCAATCACCAGGACTCGCCTGGCGGGAGTGCCTTCACCATATTGACCGCACGGAGCGCCCCCGGCCTCCGGCAACCTCGGCGTTGTGCGGCGCGCCTGTTTGCCCTGGTAGAGCAGTACTGGGAAGAGCAGGGTAGTGGTCAGCCAGAAGGGGAGATGCATGGGGGCTCCGAATTTACCGTCAGGTTAGTGAGCGACTGACTTGGAAAACAGATTGATCACTGCAACACCGGTGATGATCAGCGCCATACCAATCACAGTGGCGGCATCCAGAGCCTGCCCGTAAATCAGCCAGCCGATAAGTGCCACCAGCACAACGCCCATCCCCGCCCAGATGGCATAAGCCACGCCCACGGGAATTTCCTTCAGGGTCAGCGAGAGGAAGTAAAAGGCAATTGTATAGCCGGCAATCACCAGCAGGCTGGGCCAGAGTCTGGTAAACCCTTCACTGGCTTTCAGGCCGGTGGTGGCAATCACTTCCGCTACGATGGCAACGCCCAGAAAAATCCAGCTCTTCACAACTTACAGCCCCCATTGCTGAACAGCCGCCCGGCAAGATCGAACGGCACTCTATGGCTGCGGAGTCTATCAAAAACCAGGCCGATAACGCGCGGGCTCATCCCGGCCAGAGCGGTGGCCATTGGCCGTGGAGCTTGTTGTACTGCTCGATCGGTTCGCTGCGGTACCCGCCGGCATAACGCTCTTTAACGCTGGGATGCACCCAGGTGCGGTTGATCTCGGGCGGTGGTATCTCCCGCACCAGCTTGCCCAGCAACTTGTACTTGCCCTTGTACTCATTGTGCTGATCGGCGTTGGCGTGGGTTTCGGCGGGCAGGGAATCGTTGAACAGCAGGGCGTTTTTTTGCGCTTCCTCTTTTAACCACAGCAGGGGGATATCCGCCAGGGTGCGACCTTGTTTGTCTGGCTCGTAACCTCCGCCGACGTCCGAATGCACCCCGGCAAACCAGACCTGAGCCAGATCGGTGCCGTCTCGCGGCTCCCAGAGCGTGGGTTCGAAATCCTCCCGCTGCTCGTCCAGCGAAAGCGCGTGGCGGGCGACTCGAATGTTGCTGCCGATCTTACAATCGTAGAATAGGTCCCGATCCTTGATCAGGCCGAAAAAAGTAAACGGCAGGCCCAGGGCGCCCACGGTATCCCACACCCCGACAAACCGGATGGGCGTGCGCTTCTCCAGCGAATATTTCGCCTTCCAGGCCATGGAGTGGTCGCCGTTGGCTTTGTGCTTCTTGGTTTTGTAGAGCTTGAACGCCTCCTCGATCCGGCTGCCGTGTTCTTTTCGCAGAATGCTGCAGTTATTGATCATCCCGCACAGGCTGCGGGCCGTGTAGGCACCGCGACTGAACCCGAACAGGAAAATCTCGTCGCCGGGCTCGTAGTTGTGCACCAGAAACCGGTAGCCGTCCATCACGTTCTTCTCCAGCCCGTACCCGGTGGCGCCGGCCCGAAGAGAATCGTGGTAGGAGCCAATGCCCCAGTCGTAGAACACCACCTGCTCCACCCCGTTACCGTCGGTAGGCCGGATGGCGCGGGCAAATTGCAGAACGTTGGTGGGAAAGTCCTCACCCAGAATCTCTTCAGGGCGGTTCCAGGTGCCATCGAAGCAGACAGCAATGCGTTTCATGGGAGTGACCTCCTGTCGTTTTGTTTCCCTGTGCTCCGCCTGTCGAGTGGGGAGCAATCTTGCCCACCCTCCGGCGCATGAAGACGACCGGTACATCCTGTTTGGTGAGTATAGATGAGTATCTCAGGTATGTGGGTGGGAGGGTAGTGCCGAGGCGCAGGGAGCTAGGCGAAAGCGTTCGCAAAACTCCAGAAACCACATGGGAAATGTCGGTAACTATCTGATAGGGTTGGAAAGATTGAAAAGGCTGGGTGGAGTTATACGCCCACGGTAGGAGCAGGAGTTGTTCAAAAGAGGGCGTATAACTCCGGCGGTAGCCGTGGCAATTGGTGCTCAAGATGCTGTTTTTATTTGAAAAACTCGTTTTTTCTTGAGCGCGTTTGAAAGGAGTTTTACGAACGGGTGATATACGAACGCGTTCGTATAATTAGCTGTTAGGCAGGATTATTTCGGAGAGTTCATGGAAGGCAGAGAAAATAGAGAGCGGCAGCAATATGTTCCGAGCCCTCCTGATTTTAATGAGGGAGGCAGTGAGTACTGACGGAACTTGCTGTTCAGCACATCTATTTCCGTTGTTTTGCTGCTTTCATCTTCACTAGATCCCGAAGTCCTGGGTATTAAGGTCCCGGAAAATGTCATGTGGTGGCTTCTCGGCCTTGCCCACGTCTACTTTTTTGTGATGTGGAGGCTGACCGCCGTGGTTGAAGGCGACTTAGATAAGAAATTCTGGAATTTTAGAGGGTTATACGTTCAAGCGTTCGGGCTAGGTAGGCCGAATAGTCCTGGAAAGGTCAGAGCCCAAATCTTTTTCATAAGGTCGTTGCCAATATGGGCCTTTTTAGTTGGGCTAGTATTTATATCTCTGGGACTATGGGAATCCGTAACTTAAGGGAAGCGTGCCTAGCAAGGCCAGCCACGGCTACTACATTGCGGCTTCGCCTCCATTTCGTAGCCGCGCTTCGCTTGGCGTTATGTTTTCTGAGGAAGTATGGAAGATTATCTCCTAACGTTCGAAACTGACGAGGAAGGTGAACAGGTTTTCGTTCATTGCGATCCGGCGGGGCTAGAGTATTTTGCAAAGCAGCTCCTCGAAATCGCTGCAAAAGCGAAAGCTGATGAGTTTCCCCATGATCATTACTTCACCGAGGAATGGGGCGGCAGCGAGTTGTCATCTGAACAGCAGTCTGAAAAAGGCAGGCTTATAGATCACGTGAAGGTGTATGGCTGGCCCACGGTCAAAGGTGGCAAACCGTATTCAAAAACATAACCAGTCATTCCAGTTCGTTCCGGCCCTTTGGGGTCTCCACCGGACGGCTTTTTCTCCGCTTCGCTACGTAAAAGCCGCCGCTGAATATTGGCGCTAGCTGCCAAGTAGGAAGCGCATATCGATAACTTGACTTGGATTGTCATCGGTGGATTTCTCATGAGCGCCATCGCCTTGGTGGGCAGTGTCACGGTAGTGCTCAAGCCGGCTACTCTTGATCGTTTGCTTCTTCCCTTTGTCTCCCTTGCAGCGGGAACACTGATTGGTGGTGCCTTGTTTCACATGATTCCGGAGGGTTCTGCCGCCCTCGACCCGTTGGCCGCCAGTATGTGGCTCGCCGCTGGTTTTGTCACCTTTCTGGGTTTGGAGCTGTTTCTTAACTGGCACCACTCACACAGTTCCCAACGTATAGGACGCCAACCAGTAACCTATCTGATCCTTGTTGGTGATGCTGTTCACAATTTTCTCGGCGGCCTGGGGATTGCTAGCACCTTCCTGATCAATCCAGCTGCCGGCATTACCGCTTGGGTGGCGGCGGCAGCCCACGAGGTTCCACAGGAGTTGGGCGACTTTGGTATTCTGGTGCGCGGTGGCTTTCCTCGACGAAATGCTTTGCTGTGGAATTTCCTCTCGGCACTGACTTTTCCTCTTGGAGCCCTCGTCGCTTATTTTGCAGCCCAACAGTTTGAAGTGTCCGGTTTAGTGCTTTTTGGCGCAGGCAACTTCATTTACATTGCCGCTTCCGACTTGGTACCGGAGATCAAGGCAAATAAAAGCTTCCGCGCCGCAGCCACGCATTTCGGTTTCTTTTCAGTCGGGATAGCACTGACGCTATTCCTCGCAATGTGGAATACATGAACGAGTCAGCTAACAAGGCGCTGCTGTCGGACAAATTCTCCGCTGCGCTACAAATTTGCCGCAGAGCGCAGCGTTATGTTCCAGATTCATACTAAACGGACGTTTCCGCAATGAAGAATGAAGCGCCTATCGTCAGGATGTTTTATGCCAAGATGAAACCAGCGTTTTTCTAGCTATCTGAGGAAGAACGAAGACAGTTTATGGTCAGGGATCGGGCTAACCTTGATGCCTTGGGAATGAAGGCAATTTCTATGATCGATTGCAGCCAAAGCGATGACGAATGGGATTATATCGGTGTAGAAAGCTGGCCCTCGATGGAGGCAGTGAAGGAACGGGAAAAATATGAAAATGAGGAACTACAGATTTCCCGGTATGTTGAATATAAAGTTCATCTAGGCATTGAGCAGTCCTTCGAGGGATATGGCCAACCCCAGTGAATATAATTGGCCCCTCAAGCCCCTGTTGGAAACGCTAATAAACGAGGTCCTCTGAGAATTTCAAATGAAAGAGTTACTAGACAACCATCACTTTATCCTCGCCGAGGCTGCCATTATCGAAAGGCTCCGTCGTAGCGAAAAGGTAGAACTGGACAAGAGTTTGGTTCAAGCCCCATTGATTTATAGCGATGAGGGTAGAGCGGAGCTGAAGAGCCTGTACCGGGAATATCTGGGCATTGCTGAGGTTAATAACCGGCCAATATTGCTTTGTACGCCTACTTGGCGGGCAAACAGGGAGAGAGTGCAAGCCTCAAATCAACCACAGAGCATTAACGTTGACGCCACAAAGTTTCTGAAGGAATTAGTTGTCGAAGAATCCAGGAAAGTGCCCGTTAAAATTGGTGGTCTGATTGGCTGTAAAAACGATTGCTATCTGCCTGAGGAAGGCCTGTCACTGAATGAGGCGAGCGAGTTCCACAAATGGCAGGTCGATCAACTAGCAGACTCGGGTGTGGATTTCCTCATTGCAGTTACTCTGCCTTCAGTAGAGGAGGCCGCTGGAATTGCTCTTGCAATGGAAGCTACGGGATTACCTTACATCATAAGTTTTGTGATCGGTTCCGATGGTAACGTCCTGGATGGAACAGGGCTTCAGAAGGCAATTGACTATGTCGATGGCAAGACCACGAGTAAACCGCTTGGATATTTTGTTAACTGCTCCTACCCGTCATTTCTTGATCCAGACACGCTTTCTGAAAAATTATTTGAACGGCTGATTGGTATACAGGCAAATGCCTCCTCCCTGAGCCATGACGAGCTGGAAGGTTCAGAAGAACTAAGATCCGAATCTGTTGAAGAGTGGGGAGCGCTTATGACGCAGTTGAACAGAGATTTCGGATTGAAAATTCTTGGTGGTTGTTGTGGTACCGATGGCAAGCATCTCGAGTATCTGACGGAGAATATCACCTGACGCATAATAGTTATGTAAGGGCGAGAGAATGCTCCAACTGTGGTGGTAAGTTTTCGCCCCGTCCGATCCCCATGCGTCACTGTCACTTCGCTTTGGCGTTAAATTCAGGAGGCTCTCCGCCATAGAAAACCCCCTCGAACTGTTTGGCCTTTATGAGTAGGCGCCCTCACTGTATATCAACTCGTAGCTGTGGCTGTAGATCTCTAAAATGTTCCCGAACGGGTCTTCCATATAGATCATCCGGTAGGGCTTCTCGCCGGGATAATAGTAGCGAGGTTTCTCCATTCGCTTTTTCCCACCAGCAGCCACAATACGGTCAGCCAATTCCTCGACGTCTGGGTCTTGCACACAAAAATGAAATACGCCGGTTTTCCAGTACTCGAAATTGTCTTCCGGGTTGGTCTGGTTTTTAAATTGAAACAGCTCCACACCAATTCTGTCGCCCGTCGATAAGTGAGCGATACGGAAGCTTCCTCAGCCCGCGCCGAAAACATCGGTGCACATATCCCCGATGGCGCTGTCGTCCTCTTCGATCTCGGTTGGTTCCATAATCAGATACCAACCCATAACCTCTGTGTAGAACTTCACGGCTTGCTCAAGGTCCGGCACGGATATGCCAATGTGTGAAAAATTTCTTGGGTACACGTTGCTCATTGCCTGTCCTCCTCTTTTAAGACTGAGAACAGGTTACAGGGTGCTATCTATCAGTTAAAATTATCATTTGTTCTATAAAAGATTACATATCGTAATGATGAATACCACCTGGTTACGCTCGTTTTGCACGCTGGTTGAGGTGGGTCATTTCACCCGCACGGCCGAACGTCTCCACATGACCCAGTCGGGGGTAAGTCAGCATGTGCGTAAGCTTGAGGAGCAACTCGGTACGGAATTGCTTGTCAGGCAGGGAAAACAATTCTCGCTTTCGGGTGCCGGCGAAAAGCTTTATACCGAGGCACAGGGCATCCTCCTGGCGCTGTCGAATCTTGAGCAGAAAGTCGGTGAGGATCCACCCTTTGAAGGAAGTGTGCGGCTCATGTCTCCGGGGAGTGTCGGTCTGAAGCTGTATCTGCATTTGTTGGCGCTCCAGAGCAAGCATCCGAAGCTCATTATCGATTACCGGTTTGCGCCGAATCCGGATGTGGAAAAGGCGATCGCCGAATCGACTGTTGATATCGGCTTCATGACGTCCAGATCGACGCTGGCGGAAGTGAGTTGTACGCCCGTCGCTCAGGAATCATTGCTGTTGGTAACACCTGCTACCGTCGAAGAACCGGATTGGGAGACTTTGATGACCCTCGGGTTTATCGACCACCCCGATGGAAGTCATCATGCCGGCTTGCTTCTTGGTGCCAATTACCCCGAGTTCCAACACAGTATCCTGTTCCCCAGAAAGGGGTTCTCAAACCAGATCGGTTTGATCCTGGAGCCGGTCAGCCTGGGGCTGGGCTTTACCGTTTTACCAGCACATGCCGTTGAGGCCTTCGAGAAGTCTGAGGACATCAAAGCTCATCGTCTCCCTAACCCGGTCAGCGAAACGCTTTATCTCAGCGTTCCTCGGCATCGGGCACTTCAGGCGAGAATGGAGACCGTAATAGCTGAAGCCAAGCGGTGGCTTTAAACTGACCTGGACTCTGCCCGTTCCCGCCGAATCAACAGTACCAATGCCAGCGCCGCCAGTGACCCCATAACAGCGGCGAAACTGATTCCGGTCGTCGTCAGGCTGGTCACGGTTGCCATCACGCCCAGGCCGATCACCGGCACTGAAATAGCGATATAGGCCACAACAAAGAAGCTGGATGTTACAGCGGCCTTTTCCGCAGCCGGGCTGGCCGAGGCGATCGCGCCCATCCCGGCCCGGAATGAAATACCCTGGCCCATGCCGGCAATCACGGCCCCGGTTACGAACAGGGCGAGGGATTGGGAATAGATGCCCAGTGCTATCGGAATCACCCCGAGCGTCAGAGACACACAGCCCAGAGGAAGGCGCAGCCTGAGCGGCAGGGCGCCTTGCAGGAACTGGCCCAGGGTTGAGGCGATGAAAATGCTGCCGGCCACAACACCGATCAGCAACCGGTTGTCATAGCCCATGACCTTGCCCATCATCGCCGGGGCGATGGAGGTGAAGAAGCCGCACATGGCGAAGCCTGCAAAACCGGCAATGGCGGCGGGAATGAATACACCGCGAACTTCCGGTGGCACGCTCAGGCGCTGTATGGTCAGTTTTGGGCGAGCGGGTTTTGAGACGGTCTCCGGCGCTGCCCAGATGCAGCACATTGCCAGCAGGACCATGGCGGAGTGCACCAGAAAAGTCAGGTGCAGTGGCCAGGGTAGATACTCGGAGAGGGCACCGGCAAGCATGGGCCCGAGCCCAAGCCCGCCCATGTTCGCCGCCGTGGCAAAGAAGGTTGCTTTATCCCGCCAGTGAGGCGGAGCCAGCTCCAGGACGGCCACCGTGGCCGTGCCGGTAAAGATCCCCGCAGACAGTCCGGACAGCACCCGGCCGGTGAGTATCATTCCCAGCCCATTGGCCTGCCAGAACACCAGGTCGCTGATGATGGAGCAAGCCAGGCCTGCGAACAGCATTGGCCGGCGGCCTACCTGATCGGACCAGCGCCCTGTAAGCACCAGAGCGGTAATCACGCCCCCGGCATAGGCGGCAAAGATGATGGTGATCATCAGATCGGAAAAGCCGAACCTGTCCTGGTAGATGGGGTAGAGTGGCGTCGGCATGGTGGTGCCGATCATTGTCACACTGAAGGTAAAGGCCGCGCCCAGGAATATGAGTAGCGGAAGCCATGGGTGCTGCTTGGAGGGGGCCATGCCGGAGTTCCAATGAACAGTTACTGAAAGGTCGGTTACACTATCAGATGCGTTGGGCGGAATCGAAGCATCCTCACTGGGATGGGGCGTTTGGCGGACGCACACACGCTGGCGCTCCGGCACGTCGCATAAATCCGAAAACACGCAAATAGGCGTCCCTCATATGACGGAACACCCACAGGTTGCAGGCCTGTCTACGGAACATCTTCCAAACATTGAACGTCACCTTGACCGTTGCTATCTCCAGCCCGGGAAGTTACCCGGCGCGCTGACACTGGTCGCCCGGCGAGGGGAGGTTGCCTATTTGAAAGCCCAGGGGCTGATGGACGTGGAACGCAACAAGCCGGTCCGCCGGGATACGGTGTTCCGCATCTATTCCATGACCAAGCCGATCACATCTATTGCCATGATGCAGCTTTATGAGCAGGGGCGGTTTTTACTGGATGATCCCGTACACAAGTATATTCCTGCCTGGAGAACCCAGCGGATTTATAAAAGCGGGGTTTATCCCAACTTCCTGACTACGCCTGCATCCAGCACCATGACGATCCGCGACCTGTTAACGCATATGTCCGGCCTTACGTACGGATTTATGCAACGAACCAACGTTGACGCTGCCTACCGCGAGCTTAAGCTGGATGGCAGCCGGAGTATGACGCTGGAAGCCCTCGTCGATCACCTTGCAGAGCTGCCGCTGGAGTTTTCCCCGGGCACAGCCTGGAACTATTCGGTCAGCACGGATGTGCTGGGGTATCTGGTGCAGTTGCTGTCTGGTAAGCCGTTTGATGAATATCTGCAAGAGCATATTTTTGAGCCTCTGGATATGCCTGACACTGGCTTCCACGTTCGGGATGATCAGCTTGACCGCTTCGCTGCCTGCTATCAGTACCAGGCTGGTGATCAGTTCACGCTACAGGATGATCCCCAGACGTCTCCCTTCCGGCGCAAGCCTCAGTTCTTTTCTGGGGGCGGCGGACTGGTTTCCACCATCGACGATTATTTCCACTTCGCCCAGGCACTGTGTCAGGGTGGCGAGTTCCGGGGGCGGCGGATTATTGGTCGAAAAACTCTGGAATTCATGTGTCGTAACCATCTGCCGGGCAATCAGGACCTGCCGGGCCTGTCTGTCGGTGCATTCAGCGAGACACCTTTTGCCGGTACTGGCTTTGGTCTGGGTTTTTCGGTAAAAACGGACGTCGCCAAATCCCAGACCAACGGATCGGTTGGTGAGTACGGTTGGGGTGGCCTTGCGAGCACTAACTTTTTTGTCGATCCCGTAGAGGAATTGGTGATGATTTTCATGACGCAACTGATTCCGTCGTCCACCTACCCAATCCGTCAGGAGCTGCGGGCGATCGTTAACGGAGCGCTGCTATGAACACAGCTGCAACACCCTATCCAATCGGCACCTCCGGCACTCCCTGGGGCCAGGCAGAGCGCGCCGAGTGGTTGTCACGGCAGACCCGTCAGCGCAGTTACGAAGCGGAGGTGTTGAGTGTTGTCGAGGGCCTGCGTTCGCGCTTTGATGTGGAAGAATATGGTGGGCTGGATTACGGTCCGGACTATTATCCGCTGATGGCGATTCGCAGCCGCGACTGGAATAACGATCTGCCCGTCGTGCTGATCACGGGCGGCGTTCACGGTTACGAGACCAGCGGTGTTCATGGCGCGCTTCAGTTCCTCGATAAGCACGCAGCGGATTATGCGGGCCGAGTGAATCTGCTGGTTGCGCCGTGCGTCAGTCCCTGGGCGTACGAGCGGATTCATCGCTGGAATCGGAACGCGATCGACCCCAACCGTTCATTCCACGAGGGCAGTCCGGCTGAGGAGGCGGCCGCGCTCATGCGGCTGGTGGCGCCAGTTCGCGAGCGTGTATTGATTCATATCGACCTTCACGAAACTACCGATACCGACGAATCGGAGTTCCGCCCGGCACTGGCTGCCCGCGACGGCAAGCGATTTGAGCCTGCCGGCATTCCCGATGGCTTCTATGTGGTGGACGATAGCGAACACCCGCAGCCGGATTTTCAGCAGGCACTGATCAGGGCGGTGGAGCAGGTGACGCACATCGCACCGGCCGACGATAAAGGCGAGATTTTCGGCTCACCAGTGGTGGCCCGGGGCGTGATCGAGTATCCGCTCTCGCACTGGGGGCTTTGCGCTGGTATGACCCGCGCTCCTTACCGGACCACCACCGAGGTTTATCCCGACAGCCCCCGTGTAACCCCCGAGCAATGCAATGCCGCGCAGGCTGCGGCGGTGTGTGCCGCCATTGATTATGGGTTGGCTCATCGCGGAACCGCACTTTAATCAAGGTGATCGGCGTCGGCTGATTACTTGGCTAGACTTTCCGAAGAGACATGCCCTAAAACAACAAGGTAAACCCCATGGATACTTCCGAAAAGAAGTTGGCGCTCGGACTCTTTCAGATAATCGAGCGCATTCTGCTGTTCCTCGTTGTATTGATGACGCTTGGCGGGGTGGCCTTCGAGCTCCACTCACTTTACGTCGCCCAGAGCATCAATCTCGCAGACATTCTGTTGATGTTCCTGTATCTGGAGGTTATCGGCATGGTGGCGGTGTTCTACTCGGATCGGCGATCCGCTTCTGTCTTCCCGATTTTCATTGCCATCACGGCTCTGGCCCGACTGATTATTCTTCAGGGCAAGGATATGGCGCCCGAGAATATTCTTTTCGAGGCCATCGCCATTCTGATTCTCGCTATCGCGGCGTTCGTGATGACCCGGCTCAACCAGGTTCGTAAATATGACTAACCTGACTCCGATAGATAGGGCTGCGCCAGGGCTTCAAGCTTTTCTTCTCTGAGTTCGCCGATGGCATTCCATATTTGTTCTGCAAGCTCTGGGTTTGAAGCTTTGAATTCCCGCGAGAGCATCAGGTAGTAGGGCTTGGTTTTCAGAGGGGGATCAATTCGGACAATGCCCGGGAGCTGGTTGGCGTTCTGGCGTAACAGGAAGTCTGCGGTGACTGATTGAAGCGCAACGGCATGAACTCGCCCGGCAGTCAGTAACTGCAGGCTTTGCCTCGAACTGCGAACCTTTATTACGGAGATGCCCAGGTTTTCGAGATCGTTGACGATTGAGTAACCCAATGGGGCGCCCACGGAGAGTTCCGTGTCCTCGAAAGCCTTGCCACTCCAACCCAGCTCAGTATCCGGCAGGGCATAAAGATTGTAGCTGATGGTGGTTAGTCGGCGGGTGGGGTCAACCTGGTCGTCGCGCCAGGGGTATTCGCCAATTCGGGTACGCGCAGCATTGTAGGAGGCATTGAATATCCCATCCACCTGGCCGGTTTCGAGCATGGCCAAGCACCGCTTCCAGGGGTAGCGGCTGAACTTGATCCGTAAACCGGGTATCCGCTCTTCCAGCAGTTTGACCAGTTCAACCGCTGCGCCGGGTCTGTCCAGAACCTTTTGAGTGTCGCCCATGTAGTAGGGGAATTGGGTTTTATCTTCGTAGGCGACATGCAGCACGGTTTCCGCATGACCAATTCGGGCAGGACTCCAGAGAAGCAGGATTGACAGCGCGACGGCGAGAAATGCATGACAACACGCTTTCATGGGCCTGCTCAAAAGAGTGAAAAGACAAGATTAGCTTAGTTTGCGGCGAGGAATTTTCAATACATCTTTCCATTAAGGCCAGCAGTTCTGGCATCGGAACGGAATGTATAGTGACGCATGGCCACATGCAAAACGGGTTAATCAGTTCTGCATGCGGATGTCGTCTTTCCAGCGAAAGCCCACGCCACCGGCCTGCCATACGCCGTCTTTGTTGAACGGGTGGGGGCCGGCCATGTTGATGTATTGGGGCAGGCCGAAATGGGGCGCGAGGTTCCGCGGTGCCTTGATGGTTACGCGGTCCATGATGCGCAGGCCTTGTTGCTCTGCTGGAAGGTGAGCCTCTGGCGAAGCGCGGTGCGCAACGGCCCAGTTGTCGATAAACAGCAGATCGCCGGTATCGTATTCGTAACGAATGCCGTAGCCATCCTTGAAGGAGTCGTTCAACAGGTCATTGTAATCGTTGAACAGCTCTTTCATGGCAGCTTCATCGAGCAACCGGAAGCTGTCGGCGGGGGCGGGCAGGGTTTTCAGCTGGTCGAGGGTCAGCCCGTCTTCCGCCAGGCGTTCGATGATGGCGCCGGTCATGCCCAAGTGCAGCCAAACGCTTTTCCGGCCGGAAATCGGATGGGTGTGAACCACGGGGTGGGTCACGCTGGATGCGGAGTTTACCGACACCAGCCGTTCCCAGAAGTCCTGTTTCTCCGGCGGGAGTGCGTCAAAGGCCGCACCCTGGTGCGCGAAGTGGGTACCGCCGCCGTGCTCGGGGGCCCGCGCCATGTAGTAGGCGCTGTGGGAGAAGGTGGCGGCCTCGAAACTGCCGTCGTTGTGCCATTGGGGACCAACGCCAAGAATGCCCTGGCGGCCATCGTTGGAGCAGCGGAAGATGTGCCGGTTGCGACCGGGCGTTGCAGGATGAACACCGTGGGTGGAGTGGATCTCGCGCCCGCCCCACCATTTGCAGGCATCAATCAATTCGTCGGGCGAGAGGCTGGCCTGGTGCTTGAACACAATGAAACCCCGGTTGGCCATTTCCTCTTCCAGGGCCTTGATAGCCGGCTCTGGCAGTTGATTGCGTACGTCGGCGCCATATATTTCAACGCCGATGGGTTCCAGAGGCTTGAGCGACAGGCCTTCCTGTTCGAGCAGGGCCACGTTCTCCGGATTCAGGGGCGCTACGGTGGAGGTTGGTTCGCGGGGTGTTTCCAGGGGCTGTGCCATAGCGGTTCACTACCATGCTGCTCGTTTTATAGCCAGCGTAACCCAGCGGGTTTTGGGAATTCAAACCTGATATCGCCATGTACATGTTTTGAATTGGGCGTGAGGTGGCTCTGCAGGGGCAAGGCCAATTCGCGTTTGCCTTCGTAGATGCGGCCTCTAGACTGATAGTGGTAACTAAAAACCGAGAGGAATGGTCGTGACTCCCAAATCCCTTTTGCGCCGCACAGCGGCATTGATAGCGTTCGTGATGTCCGGATCGGTAATGGCTGCTGATCCTGTGGTGGTATCTTCCAAAATTGACACCGAAGGCTCGGTACTGGGGCAGATGGTGTTGCAGTCCCTGGAGGGGGCCGGTATACCGGTTGAAAACAGGCTCCAGTTGGGTGGCACCAGCATCGTCCGCAATGCGATCAAGGCCGGCGAAATCGATATCTACCCCGAGTACACCGGCAATGCTGCGTTCTTTCACGATCAGGCGGATCGGGATATCTGGAAAGATGCGGATAAGGCCTACCAGGAGGCTGCCCGCCTGGATAAAGAGGCACACAACATTGTCTGGCTGGAACCCGCCGAAGCTAATAACACCTGGGCCATGAGCGTGCGGGGCGATCTGGCGCAGGAAAATAACCTGGCCACACTCGAAGACCTCGCGGATTACATTAATGAGGGTGGTGCCTTCAAGTTTGCGGCCAGTGCCGAGTTTGTGGAATCCGCCAGTGCCTTACCAGCTTTCCAGCAGGCCTATGGATTTAAGCTTGAATCCGACCAGTTGTTGATCCTTTCCGGTGGCAATACGGCGGCGACATTGCGCGCGGCGGCCCTGAATAACAACGACGTAAACGGTGCGATGACCTACGGTACCGATGGCGGGCTGGATGCGCTCGATCTGAAGGTAATGGAAGATACCGCAGGCGTTCAGCCGGTGTATCAGCCTGCGCCCATCGTACGTCAGGAGGTGCTGGAGAGCTACCCGGAGATCCGGCAGGTGCTGCGGCCCATCTTCGAGTCGCTGGATCTTGAAACGCTGCAGCGCCTGAATGGTCAGGTGGCGGTTAACGGAGTGCCGGCAGACACGGTCGCCCGGAATTATCTGGATTCCCTGGCACAGGACTGAGGTTTGTCGATTTTCAACTCCGTTTCCCCGAACTCCACGCCAAACCGAGTCCTGCCTGTGCTGGGGATGCTGGCCTTGGCGCTGGTCTGGCTTCTGGATTTTGGCGTTATACAGCCCAACCGAATCGTGCCGGGTAACGGGCATGGCCTGTTGTCGGCAGTTGGTGGAGCAGGGGCTGGTCTGGTCTCAATGATTCTCGTTGGCTGCGTTTTGTTGTCTATTCTGCCAGCGTGTCGGCGATACCTGCCTCTACTGGCCCTGGTGGGCCTCTCCCTGGCACTGCTGCCTCTGTTGCTTGAGGTCTTTGCAGGCCGGCATCTGCCGGAAGATGCACCCTATGCGCGATCATCTATCGGAGCCGGTTTCTGGTGTCTGTTATTCCTGCTGTCCCTGATGCTGGTCGAAATCCTCGGGCGCCTCGGAAGTGGCCGAGGTTTGCAGTTGCTGATTCTGGTGGTTATCAGTGGAAGCTGGCTATGGTTCCTGCGGGGTGACGGCCTCGAAAGTCTGTCCCTGGTTCGGGAGTTCAACGCCCGGCCGGATAAATTTGAGCAGGCATTCTGGACTCACATGGCGCTGGCTTTCGGTGCGGTTGGCATCAGCGCCTGTCTGGCCTTTTTGCTGGCGCTGAAGATGATTCGCAGTGTGGCCTGGCGCCGGCCGATCCTCGGCGCCGTCAGTTTTCTTCAGACCATTCCCAGCCTGGCGGTGTTCGGGTTGCTGATCGCACCGCTCAGTGCGTTGGCGGCTGCTTTTCCCGCGCTGCAGGCCATGGGTATTCGTGGCATTGGCTGGGCTCCGGCCTTGCTGGCGCTGGTGGCTTACAGCCTGCTGCCGATGGTGCGCAACTCTTTCGTCGCGCTTACCGAGGTGCCCGAAAGCCTCGCGGATGCCGGGCGGGGCATGGGCATGAGCGAGCGACAGCTGTTTTTCAAACTCAAGTTGCCAATGGCACTTCCCGTGATTGTGGAAGGCGTGCGCATTACCACGATCCAGGCCATTGGCCTGACCGCGGTTGCCGCGCTGATCGGCGCTGGCGGTTTCGGCAGTTTTATCTTCCAGGGACTGGGTCAGGCGGCGATGGATCTGGTATTGCTGGGCGCTTTGCCGACGATTGCCCTCGCGCTGCTGGCGGATGCTCTGCTCACCATGCTGGCGGCCAGTCTCAGGCCGACACCGGCGACGGCCTGACAGGAAAAGGACGTGTCCCGATGATTGAACTGAAAAATGTTACCCGTCGCTTTGGCGATGCCGTGGCCGTGGACCGAATCAACCTGACGGTCGAAACCGGGGAAGTGTGTGTGCTGGTGGGCAGCTCTGGCTGCGGTAAATCGACTACCCTGAGGATGATCAATCAATTGTTGCCCCACAGCGAGGGCGAGATTCTGGTGGATGGCGAGGACGTTACCGCCATAAATCCGGAGCAGTTGCGGCTGAATATGGGGTACGTGATCCAGGGCACCGGGCTGTTTCCGCACTGGACGGTGGCCCGCAACATCGCCATGGTGCCCCAGCTTCTGAAATGGCCGCAGGAGCAGATCGACGAGCGCGTTCATGAGCTGCTGACGCTCCTGGATCTCGATCCGGCTATTCACGCCAACAAGTATCCCCAACAATTGTCCGGCGGTCAGGCCCAGCGTGTCGGTGTTGCCAGGGCGCTGGCGGCCAACCCCAATATTCTTCTGATGGACGAACCCTTCGGCGCGCTGGACGCCATCACGCGGGAGAACCTGCAGCTGGAGATGCTGCGTATCCAGAGTCAGCTGCGGAAAACCACCGTGTTTGTGACTCACGATATTGATGAAGCCCTGAGGCTGGCGACCCGCATTGCCGTGATGGACCGGGGCCGCATCATTCAGCATGACACGCCGGAGAACATTCTCCGGCGTCCGGCCTCCGATTTTGTGGAGAATCTCGTGGGCAAGCAGGACCGGGGCCTGAAACTGATGAGCCTGCGCACCGTGGGAGACCTGATGCAGAGTTACCCGCAGCCAAGGCAGCCTGAACCGGGAACCGACGGCCTGAAGGAAGACGACAGCCTGAGAGTGGCGCTCTCTATCATGCTCTGGCAGAACTGGAATCAGGTGCCGGTGTTCAATGCCGATGGCCAGGAAACCGGAACCATCACCCGCGAACGCATTATCCAGGAAGGTGCCTGATGCGGAGCTGGCTGCCGCCTGTATTGCTGACGGCGCTTCTGTGCGCCCTGAGCGCCGGCATGCCGGCTCTGGAGCCGCTGTTCCAGTGGGTCCAGCCGGATAAACAGAATGTCATCTATGAGCGTGAGAGCTTCCTGTTTCTGTTACAGAACCATCTGATGCTGGTGGTGATTTCCGCCCTGGTTGGAACGGTTGCTGCAGTCGCCGGGGGTATCTTCGCTACCCGCCCTGCTGGCCGGGACTTCCTGCCGCTGGTGAGTCAGATTGCGTCCATTGGCCAGACCTTTCCGCCGGTTGCTGTCCTGGCCCTGGCGGTGCCGGTTCTCGGATTCGGTGAGGCTCCGATTCTTGTGGCGTTGATTCTTTATGGCTTGCTGCCCATTCTCCGCAACACCCTGGCGGGCCTTGAGGGTGTTGATGTTACCGTCAGGCAGGCTGCGCTGGGTATGGGCATGTCGCCTTTCCAGGTGCTGCTGCAGGTGGAACTGCCACTGGCGGGCCGGGTGATACTGGCCGGCATTCGAACCTCGGTTACGATCAATATTGCCACCGCTGCCATCGGCTCAACGATCGGTGCCCGAACCCTTGGTGATCCGGTGATTGCGGGGCTGGTAAATGGCAACACGGCCTATGTGTTGCAGGGCGCGATTCTGATTGGCCTTTTGGCGCTCACGGTGGATAGCCTGTTTGAAGCCACTGAGCGGGTGTGGGACCGTCGGTTTCTGCCCCAGGCTGCAGGCTGATAACCACGCCCCGGCTGCCCGGTGCTTTAAATACCTTGCTTTGATGTCTAGGCTGGTAAGGATGCACAGCGCAATGAGCAAAACGGAATGAAGTTTCCTTCGAGCACGTCATTTGCACTCCTCGGCGCAATACTGATCGCGATCAGTTACGGGCTTGCGCGCTTTGCGTTTGGTTTGTTTGTGCCCCCGATCCGGGCCGATCTGGATTTGGGAGCTGATGTGATCGGTATCATTGGTGCGTTGCCGCTTATCAGCTTCGTGTTTGCGACCATGGTCGCGCCCCTCTCCGCGAATCGCCTGGGTGCCCGTAACACCGCTATGGCCTCGGGAGTTTTTGGTGCTGTTGGCCTGGCGTTGATCAGTCAGGCGGTCGGTGCTGTTTCGCTTGGGGTTGGGGTTGTTGCCTGTGGTATCTGCACGGGCCTGATGATGCCGGCACTCACGGCAGCGATGCAGGCATTGGTGAGACGGTCCCTGCATGGTCGGGTCAGCTCTGTGATGAATGCGGGCACCAGTATTGGTGTTGTTATCGCTGTGCCGACAATTCTGTTCCTGGCCGGGGCCTGGCGCTATGCCTACGCTTCCTTTGCGGTGCTGGCCGTCATCGGTGTGATGGCCACCTGGTTCTTTATTCCCTCTGTTTCCCGTGTTGTGCCTGCCAATGCGGCACCGGCGCAGCCAATCAGCGCCGATCAGTGGTGGCGCCTGCTCAGGCTCTCGCTGTTCGCTTTCATGATGGGTTTTGTCTCGGCCGCCTACTGGATCTTCGCGCCCGACCTGGTAGTCAATCTGGGTTCCATGCCATCCGACGCCACCGGTTGGCTGTGGTTGGGGGTTGGCGTTGCCGGTCTGGGTGGCGCGGTGGTGGCCGATCTGGCCGATCGCAACAATCCGCCGATCACCCAGGCCCTGATGCTGATGATGCTCGCGGCCAGCCTGGCGTTGCTGGCTGCCAGCCCGGACAATCTGCTGATTTCGGCGTTTTCGGCGCTGGTTTTTGGTCTGGCGTATATGAGTCTGACCGGGCTGTACCTGATGACCGGCATTCGCCTGCTTCCGGGGAGGCTCTCCATGGGGCCGGTACTGCCATTCATGGCGGTGTCTCTTGGTCAGGCGGCGGGCTCCCCCGTGGTCGGTGTGCTGGTGAGCGAGGTTGGTTATGCCGATGCGTTTGCCATGTTCTGCACAATTGGAATTGTAGTGGCCATGCTCTCGCCGCTTTATCCAAGGTATCTGGAGTACGAGCCTGAGGAAGAGGCGGAAGAGGATACCGGTCTGCAGGCGGCATACGACCATCAGTTGCAGAATGAAGAAGGTGAACCGCTATCGCCGGTCACCGGTAAGACTGATAGTTACTAGGATTCGATGCTTAAGTTGTTGCTCCGGTGCATCCGCGGTGGGGCCCAGCCCAGCTGGTGTAGCCAAGATCCATTACCCGGGCTACTTCCTCATCGGGAATGGCAGAGAGGTCGCCCAGCTCCAGGGTGTCGTAATGGAAGGCGTACAATCTGGAGGCAAACTCGGCTACAGGCAGGGAGGCTTCGCCGCGAAGTTCGTCATTGCCTTGGGTTGAGCAGGTAATTCCCTGGCCCCAGTTCTGGCCGCTGTCGTTGTTGGGGTTAAAGAAATACACCCGCATCTCGTTTTTATGGCTCAAGGCGACCCGCAGGATATTGATGGCGTGTCGGCCAACGAAACGGGCGGCGCTGTCAGTTACGGCGATGCCCGCTGGCTGGGCGTGAATCACCGGGATGTTGCCGTTATAGAAGGGGTGATAGCTGGCATAGAAGCGGCGGATGAAGCCCTCATAGTCCTGCACCTCACCGGTTTTTGCGTCGGCGACCACGCAGAAGCCGTGGCTGACCCACCAGCCGTAGAATTCCGGGTTGATCCAGCGATGGGCGTCGTCGTCCCGGTTTTCACAGCGGCGCCACATCTCGCCGTAGATGCGGTCCAGATGAGGGATGAGCACCAGCGACACCGGGTCCACATCCACCGGTGTGCCTTGCACCAGGCCGGGCTCCAGATCCCTCGAAGACACCTCCTGGCCCTCGAACCGGCTGAGTACTTCATTGTCCCTTGCGGCCCAGGTTAGCACCTGAAGCAGATAATCGGCCTCGTTCGACGCCCACATGGAAAGGCCAATGGCAGACTGGCAGGTGGGATTGTTGCCCTGACCAACGCCCAGCGGCTGGCCCAGCAGGTTGATAACACCGGCCAGCAAAAATACCCGGGGTGGCCGGGCATCGCCGAACGCCTCTCTCAGGGCCTGATCGGTTTCCGCAGACGGCTTGAGTTTGATTTGCCGCCACAGGGCCTGGGCAACCGAGGGGGTAAACAGCGATCCGCGCTCCAGCATCATTGTCAGGCCATACACGGCCTGGCAGGTTTCCGGGTAGATGGCCTCGTCTATAAGGGCATGCACCAGTTCGGTGTAGCAGTAGAGATCGTCCAGCCCGGTCATGGTCAGCCCCAGTGTGTTGGGGATCAGATCGTCCTGGCCGCTGGCGCGCAGGTACCGGAGCATCACCGCGTGGTAGGGGGAGGCAAGGCCGGTATCGAACATGCTGCGGGCAAAGTAGGTGGCTTCGGAGGAGAGCGCTACGTCGTCCATGGTTTCCAGGCGTTGCTCATAGACCTCCAGGCCCGGGTCCTCGGCGCTGGCGGGTGTGGGGGCGAATAGGGCCTTCACCAGCCGGGTCGCATCGGCGTTGCGCCGGGTTTTGATGTCGGGATCGTAGAGGCACTTGGCGATCTGCCCGATCATTTCGCGCATACTGTCGACCTGCACCGGCCCCTGATCCAGCAATCGCCAGACTTCCGCCACCAGGCTGTCCAGGAGGCTCTCATAGCCGAGGTGGGAGATCAGATACCGGTAGAGTTCCTGAACGATGGTGCCGAGCTGCTTCGGGCGTTCCCGGTCGGCTTCTGCAAGCTGGCCAGACAGCAGATCCAGGTTTAGTGCCATCACCTGGGTGAGAAAGTGGCGTGCCTGCTCGGCTGAAACCCCCGGATGGAAATATTTGCCACGGGTAACGGCCAGCATGCGCAGTTCGCTGATCGCTTCCACAATGGTGGTAACGGCGCCCGCCTCCCTCAGGGAGTGCTTGGCAAGCGCCGGTTGTAGCAGGGCCGGTCGGGCCCAGTCGCTGGTGCCGAAAATCCCGGCAGATTCTAGCGATCGCACCCGCCGGTATATGGCGTCGAAGCCACCCGGCAGCGTCATCAGCATCCTTGTACGCTCCAGGAGACTGAGGCTGGAGGCTTTTGGGTCCGCTTTGCGGGCGCGGGCAAATTCTGCCAGCGCCATATCGAACTGCATCAATGCCGGCTTGAGCGCAGGATCTGTGTCTTGGCGCTCCATAGCGTTGGCTCCCTGGATATGTTGCCCGCCTTAGCGGAAGCGTTGGATAAAGGCTTCAGACTCCGCGATTGATTGCTCCATATTGCGAATCAGGGAATCCACATCCTGACGGCCCTTGGGTGCTATTGAACTCACAGTCGCAGGATAGGGCACAAAGTGGACTCCGGTTATGCGTGAGGACGAATCTGGAAAGTGAAGCATGGTGAGGGGGTGCTGGCAAGCTCTGAGTCAGGTACCGTCTTCCATCGCGCCTGCTATGTTGATAGTCAGAAGGTTTTCTGTCGGGCCTGGTGGCCGGGCAGTGAGCAATGTCCGACTCAAACTTTGAAGGGGAGCGCCATGGATTATGATTTTCTGGATGAAAGTGGTCAGATTCTTCGCGAGGCAGGCCGTCTCGGGAGGATTGACCCTAACGTAATCGAATTTCTTGCCGCGCCGGGACGCGTGGTGAGCTTCCGCATTCCGATGAAAATGGACGACGGCAGTTTCCGGGTATTTGATGCCCACCGTGTCCGCTATAACGATGCCCTCGGACCGAGCCGGGATGGGACCCGGATTTCCCCCGATCTCGACCTGGATGAAGTGAAATCCCTCGCGATGATCATGTCGATCAAACACGCGGCTGGCCGAATTCCCGCCGGAGGCGGCAAGGGCGGAATCGTCGCTGACCCACGTACGTTAAGTGAACGGGAATTGGAGTCGCTTTGCCGAGCCTACATCCGAAACCTGCGCCCGAGAGGTCAGGCGTACGACGTACCCGGTGCGGACATTGGCACAGATCTCAAAACCATGAGCTGGATGCTTGACGAATACGAGTCTGTTACCGGTTACCACGAACCAGCGGCAGTGAATGACAAGCCGCCTATCCTCGGTGGTTCGCTCGGGGGCTTCGAGGCGACCGGGAGCGGAGTTTTCGATGTGTTCAGGGAAGCTGCCATACAGGCGGAGTTCGACATCGGGAATGCCCGTGTGGCGATCCAGGGATTTGGCCAGGTCGGGTCGGTGGCGGCGACCATGTTTTACGAAGCCGGCTGTGATGTTGTGGCGGTGTGCGATAGCCGGGGCGGCATCTATTTGAACGAGGGGCTAGATATTCCGGCCCTGTTGGCGCACAAGAAATCCACTGGAAAAGTCTCGGACTTTGCCGGCAGCGAACCGATAACCAGCGAAGCAATGCTGGAATGTGACTGTGATGTGTTGGTACCGGCGTCAGTTCAGGGGGTTATCACCGCGGATAACGCCGACCGGATCCAGGCCCGAATGGTGGTGGAGGCCGCGAATGCACCAATCACGTTAAAAGCCGATGCGATGTTGCTGGATAAAGGCGTGATAATTGTTCCGGATGTGTTGGCCAATGCCGGTAGCGTGCAGCTATGCCAGATGGAGCGCAGTCAGGGTCTTTCCGATAATTACTGGGATATCGAAACCATCAACCGCCTGCGACAGGAGCGATTGGCGAGGGGCTACCGGGAGGCCGCGAGCACAGCAGCCGAACACCAGCTCAAATCGGTCCGGCTGGGCGCGTGGATTAATGGGCTCAAGCGGATTGAAGAGGCGATGCACCTGCGTGGCTGGTGCTAGCCGGGCATCGCCGGGTCAGCACCCAACAAAAACAAACCCCGGCCAAAAGCCGGGGTTTGAGGGTTTTGAAGAAGCAGGGAAGCGATTACTTCTTCAGTCCCATCTCCTCAATAGAAATCTCCCGCATTTTGAACTTCTGGATCTTCCCGGTGACGGTCATCGGGAATTCATCCACGAACTTGTAGTTCTTCGGGATCTTGAAGTGGGCGATCTTGCCCTTGCAGAAGGCCTGCAGATCCTCGGCTGTAACTGGCGCCGCGTCTGGAGCCAGCTTTACCCAGGCAATCAGTTCTTCACCGTATTTGTCATCGGGAATGCCGGTTACCTGCACTTCTTCGATGGCAGGGTGGGTGTAGAGGAACTCTTCGATTTCTTTCGGGTAGATGTTCTCGCCACCGCGGATCACCATATCCTTGATACGGCCGACAATCTGGACGTAGCCATCTTCGTCCATGGTGGCCAGGTCGCCGGTGTGCATCCAGCCGGCGCTGTCGATGGCTTCACGGGTTTTCTCCTCGTTGTTCCAGTACTTCAGCATCACGCTATAGCCACGGGTGCACAGTTCGCCGATTTCGCCCCGTGGAACCACGTTGCCGGTGCCGGGGTCGACAATCTTGGTTTCCAGGTGTGGCTGGGTGCGGCCCACCGTGGTGACCTGCTTCTCGAACGGGTCGAGGGAGCTGGTCTGGGTGGACACCGGACTGGTTTCGGTCATGCCGTAGGCAATCTGAACCTCTTTCATGTTCATCTTGCCGTTGACCTTCTTCATCACCTCCGCGGGGCAGATGGAGCCCGCCATGATGCCAGTACGGAGGGTGGAAAGGTCGTAGGTTTCAAACTCCGGATCGGCCAGTTCGGCAATGAACATGGTCGGCACACCGTAGAGGGCCGTCGCCTTTTCCTGGTGCACGGCCTGCAGCACGGATTTAGGCTCAAAGCCCTCATCCGGATAGATCATGGTGGAGCCGTGGGTAATACAGCCGAGGTTGCCCATAACCATACCGAAGCAGTGGTAGAGCGGGACCGGGATAACAAGACGATCCTTCTCGGTGAACAGCTGGCTCTCGGCCACGAAATAGCCGTTGTTCAGGATGTTGTGGTGAGTCAGGGTGGCGCCCTTCGGATTGCCGGTGGTGCCGGAGGTGAACTGGATGTTGATAGGGTCATCGAACTGCAACTCGCCCTGACGCTTTTCCAGGTCTGCTTCGGACACTTCGCTGGCGAAACCCACAAACTCTTTCCAGGTCCACATGCCGTCGTGCTTGTCTTCGTGCACGTTGATTACGGCACGCAACTCGGGTACGTGGTCGGCCTTGAGCTTGCCGGGGGCGCTGCGCTTGAGTTCCGGGGCAAGCTCGTAGATCATTTCGCGGTAATTGGAGGCTTTGAAGCTGTCGGCTGTTACCAGAGTGGTTATACCGGCCAGGTTAAGGGCGTATTGCAGTTCGTGCACACCATAAGCCGGGTTGATGTTTACCAGGATGGCGCCGACTTTTGCGGTTGCGAACTGGGTAACGGTCCACTCGTAGCGGTTGGGAGACCAGATGCCCACCCGGTCGCCGCGTTTAACGCCGATAGCCATGAATGCCCGAGCCGCTTCATCAACCTTTTCAACGAATTCCTTGTAGGTCCAGCGAATGTCCTGGTGCAGGCACACCAGGGCTTCTGTGTCCGGGAATTTCTCTGCGGTGCGGTCGAGCATATCGCCGATGGTCATGCCCAGAAGCGGCACTTCCGCGGTTCCGCTGGTATAGCTTGGTAGAGTCTTGCTCATATCTCTGCCTCCATTGTTTTTGTATTCGAGGGCGAGCAGGGTGGTTTGCCTGCTAGCGACTCTGACTGTGATATTCGGGGTTAGGTTGCATATCGCTGGCAATCGCCACGCGGTTGGACATGTTGTAAAAACCGATCAGGTTGCTGAGATCCCAGATGCCGCGGTCGCTGAGGCCGGCCTCCCGCAGGGCCTGGATATCGTCTTCGGTGACGGTGGCCGGTGAGCGGGTAAGGTGGGACGCAAAATCCAGCATGGCCCGCTGGCGCTTGTCGAGTTTGGCGCTGCGGTAGTTCATCACCATGTGCTCACCCAGTTGGGGATCGCCGCTCAGGACCCGCACAGCGGCGCCGTGGGCCACGAGGCAATAGAAGCATTTGTTCTCGGAGGAGACCACCACGGCCACCATTTCACGTTCCAGTTTGGAGAGTTCACTCTCACCGAGCATGAGCTCGTTGTAAAGGCGGGTGAAACCATCCAGCTGTTTGAGGTTCTGGCTGTAGGCGGTGAGTACGTTCGGGATCATGCCGAGCTTTTCCTGGCAGATCTGGAAGTACTTCCGGGTGTCCTCTGGTATCTCGCTGATCTCGGGAATTGGCAGATCCAGTGCGACCACATTCTTATTGCTCATGATTACTCCTGGTTTTAACAGTTACCGCCCATTGCCTGGCCGACTTTGGAACCGTTGTGTCGGTTCAGCTGATTGCAGATCCAGTCGCCGGTGACGACCAGTTTTTCCAGATCGACACCGGTTTTGATGCCCAGCCCGTTAAGCAGATATAGCACGTCTTCGGTAGCGACGTTGCCCGAGGCGCCCTTGGCGTAGGGGCAGCCGCCGAGGCCGGCGACTGAGGCGTCGATGACGCTGACGCCTTCTTCCAGCACTGCATAAAGATTGGCAAGTGCCTGCCCGTAGGTGTCATGGAAATGTGCTGCCAGTTTTTCCATGGGCACTTGGGCGGCAACGGCTTCAAGCATGCGCTTGGCTTTGATGGGTGTGCCCACGCCGATGGTGTCACCCAGGGAGATCTCGTGGCAGCCCATGTCATACAGGGCCTTGGCCACGGTGGCCACCTGTTCCGGGGCGATGTCACCTTCGTACGGGCAGCCCATGACCGTGGAAACGTAGCCGCGCACGGGAATGCCGTGTTTGCGGGCTTCTTCCACTACCGGTGCGAAGCGCTCGAGGCTTTCGGCGATGGTGCAGTTAATGTTCTTTTTGGTGAAGGATTCAGAGGCCGCGCCAAAGACCGCCACTTCGTCGGCCTTCGCCGCCAGTGCTCCTTCAAACCCTCTGAGGTTCGGGGTGAGGGCGGAGTAGCGAACGCCAGCCTTGCGGTTGATGCCGGCCATCACCTCGGCCGCGTCGCCCATCTGTGGCACCCATTTCGGGGACACAAAGCTGGCGGCCTCGATGTGGCTCAGGCCGCTGTCTGCCAGGCGGTCGATCAGCCCGGTTTTGATGGCGGTGGCGATCACCGGGCCGGGCTCGTTCTGGAGTCCGTCACGGGGGCTCATCTCAACCAGGCGAACCTGTTTGGGAAAGGCCATCAGCCTGCCTCCTCTTCAGTTACTTCAATGGCAATCAGTTCGGCACCTTCGGAAACCTGGTCGCCTTCGGCGAAGAAGATTTCGGTGACCACGCCGTCGGCCGGGGCCTTGATGGCGTGTTCCATTTTCATGGCTTCCATGATTACCAGGCTCTGGCCAGCGGTTACCTTGTCACCGACTTTGGCCTGCACGGCGACGATGGCGCCGTTCATGGGCGCGGCAAGGCTGCCTTCGCCGGCCATTTCCTCGAAGCCGTAGCTTTCCTTGTACACCGTGCAGTTGAAGGTGTCGCCTTCGTAGAACAGCACCAACTGGTCGTTGTGCAGGTTGCCGTGGATGCTGATGCGATGGCCGTTGATGACGGCCTGCAGGTAATCGTCGTCCAGGCGGGCGGTGAGGTTGTAGACGCTGTCGCCAACATACACCTGATAGCGGTCGTCGCGCTCCAGCACCTTGAGTTCGTGAATCTCTTCACCCACCTGCAGTTGCAGCGGCTGGGCAAATTCCGAGTTCATGCGCCAGCTGTTCTGGCGGCCGAACGGCGACCAGGGGTCGGTGCTGACCACTTCCCGGGATTTGCGCTGTTCCAGAACAAAACCGGCGGCAAGTACCAGGGCTTTGTGGGTATCCAGCCTGGATTTCGGGAACAGCAGTTCCCGGTGATCGTCGATAAAGCCGGTGGTCAGTTCCGCTTCCCGGAACGGTTGGGCGTCTGCCAGGGCGTGCAGGAACCGGATGTTGGTCTTCACGCCTGCGATGCGGTAGTGCTCCAGGGCCTGAACCATGCGGTTGATGGCCTGGTCGCGGGTCTCGTCCCACACGATCAGTTTGGCGATCATGGGGTCGTAGTGGATGCTGATGTCGTCGCCTTCGGTCACGCCGGTGTCGACACGCACATGGGCGCTTTCATCCGGGGTGCTCAGGTAGCGCAGGTTACCGGTGGCCGGCAGGAAGTCCTGGTCCGGGTCTTCGGCGTAGATCCGCGCTTCCAGAGCGTGGCCCCGGGTTTTCACCTGGGACTGTTCCAGCGGCAGGGCATCACCCCAGGCCACTTTCAGCTGCCATTCCACCAGATCCTGGCCGGTGACCATTTCGGTAACCGGATGCTCGACCTGAAGGCGGGTGTTCATCTCCATGAAGAAGAAGGAACCGTCGACGTCGTACAGGAATTCAACGGTGCCGGCACCCACGTAATTGATGGCCTGGGCGGCGCGCACGGCCGCTTCACCCATGGCCTTGCGGGTTTCTTCGCTCAGGCCCGGGGCCGGGGCTTCTTCCAGGACTTTCTGATGGCGGCGCTGCACAGAACAGTCACGCTCGGCCAGGTAAACGCCCTTGCCGTCCTGGTCGCAGAAGACCTGAATCTCCACGTGCCGGGGCTGGGTCAGGTAACGTTCGATCAGCATGTCCGGGTTGCCGAACGCGTTCTGGGCCTCCCGCTTGGCGGCAGCCAGGGCGTCGTCAAACTCGTCCATGCTGTTCACGACGCGCATGCCCTTGCCACCGCCGCCGGCGACAGCCTTGAGCAGCAGCGGGAAGCCGCATTTCTCGGCTTCGGCCCGCAGGGTTTCTACCGACTGGTCGTCGCCGTGGTAACCGGGCACCAGCGGCACGCCGGCCTTTTCCATGATGGCCTTGGCCGCGGACTTGGAGCCCATGGCAGCGATGGCCGAGGAGGGCGGGCCAATAAATACGATGTTGTTGGCTTCACAGGCTTCGGCAAACCCGGTGTTTTCCGACAGGAAACCGTAACCCGGGTGGATGGCCTGGGCACCGCTCTTTTTGGCAATCTCGATGATCTTTTCGGCCCGCAGGTAGCTCTCGGAGCTGGGTGCGGGGCCGATGTGGAAGGCTTCGTCAGCCATGGCCACGTGCCGTGCATTGGCGTCGGCCTCGGAATAGACGGCGACGACGCGAATGCCCATGCGGTGGGCGGTTTGTATGATCCGGCAGGCGATTTCGCCCCGGTTGGCGATCAGTATCTTGCTGAACATTGTTATTCTTCCTCCGGAACCCAGTTGGCCTTGCGCTTGTTCAGGAAGGCGCTGAGCCCTTCCTGCCCTTCTTCACCCACCCGGATATCCGCGATGCGGTGTGCGGTGTCGTCAATCACGTCGTCGTTGATGGGCTTGTGGCTGACGGCGAATACCAGGTCCTTGGCGGCTTTCATGGCCTCGGGCCCGTTCATGGCCAGTTGCTGGAGCATCTCGTTGCAGCGGGCTTCCATGGCATCGACATCGTCACAGACGATGTGTACGAGGCCGTATTCCTGAGCCTGCTTGGCGGTGAATACTTCGGCGGAGATGAAGTACCGCCGGGCCTGGCGCTCGCCGATGGCGCGCACCACGTAGGGACTGATCACGGCCGGAATCAGGCCCAGCTTCACTTCGCTGAGGCAGAAGCTGGATTTCTCGGTGGCGATGACGATGTCGCAGCAGGCGGCAAGGCCCACCGCGCCACCGAAGGCAGCGCCCTGTACCAGGCCGATCACCGGCTTGGACAGGTGGTTGAGCACGTTCATCAGTCGCGCCAGTTCCCGGGAATCGTCCAGGTTTTCCTGGTGGGAGTTCTCGGCCATACGACGCATCCAGCCAAGGTCGGCCCCGGCGGAGAAGTGCTTGCCTTCGGAGCGCAGGATGACGACCTTCACGCTGTTGTCGGCATTCACCTCGGTGAGGGTGCTGATCAGCTGCTGGATGATCACGTCGTCAAAGGCGTTGCGTTTGTCAGGGCGGTTGAGAACCACCTCGGCAATGCCTTCGTCGCGACGTTTGAGCAGAACTGCGGATTCGTTGTCTGTCATGTCAGTCTCCCCGATTACATCCGGAACACGCCAAAGCGTGTTGGCTTGGCGGGTCGGTTAAGGGTGGCAGACAGGCTCAGGGCAACCACTTCCCGGGTCTGGGCCGGGTCGATGACGCCGTCGTCCCAGAGGCGGGCACTGGCGTAGTACGGGTGGCCCTGGTGTTCGTAGGTGTCGATGATCGGCTTCTTGAATTCAGCCTCTTCTTCGGCGCTCCATTCCTGGCCCTTGCGCTCCATGCCTTCACGGCGAACGGTGGCCATAACGCCGGCGGCCTGCTCGCCACCCATCACCGAGATGCGGGCGTTCGGCCACATCCAGAGGAAATCCGGGCTGTAGGCGCGGCCGCACATGCCGTAGTTGCCCGCGCCGAAGGAGCCACCAATCAGCACGGTGATCTTGGGCACGTTGGCACAGGCCACGGCCATGACCATCTTGGCGCCGTGCTTGGCGATGCCTTCGGATTCGTATTTCTGGCCAACCATGAACCCGGTGATATTCTGCAGGAACAGCAACGGGATGTTGCGCTGGCAGCACAATTCAACGAAGTGGGCGCCTTTCTGGGCGGCTTCGCTGAACAGGATGCCGTTGTTGGCGATGATGCCCACCGGGTAGCCGTGAATATGGGCAAAGCCGGTGACCAGGGTCTGGCCGTAGTAGCGTTTGAATTCGTCAAACTCGGAACCGTCGACGGTGCGGGCGATAACATCACGCACGTCGAACTGCTTGCGCAGGTCGGAGCCAACGATGCCGTAGATTTCTTCGGCGTCGTACAGTGGTGCCCTGGGTTTGCGGATTTCCACATCCGTTGGCTTGCGACGGTTGAGGTTGGAGACGCTGCGCCGGGCGATTTCCAGGGCGTGGGCGTCGTTCTCGGCATAATGGTCGGCAACACCGGAGATTTTACAGTGTACGTCGGCGCCACCGAGGTCTTCGGCGGTCACTACTTCACCGGTGGCGGCTTTCACCAGCGGCGGGCCAGCCAGGAAGATGGTGCCCTGGTTGCGGACGATGATGGATTCGTCGGCCATGGCGGGCACGTAGGCGCCACCGGCGGTGCACAGGCCCATGACGACGGCGATCTGGGGGATGTCGTCGGCAGACATGCGGGCCTGGTTGTAGAAGATACGGCCGAAGTGGTCACGATCCGGGAAGACTTCGTCCTGGCGGGGCAGGTTGGCGCCGCCGGAGTCGACCAGATAGATGCACGGCAGGCGGTTCTGCAGGGCGATTTCCTGGGCTCGCAGGTGTTTCTTGACGGTCAGCGGGTAGTAGCTGCCGCCTTTTACGGTGGCGTCGTTGGCAATGATCATGCATTCGGTGCCGGAGACGCGGCCCACGCCGGCGATCACGCCAGCAGCGGGGACTTCTTCATCGTAGACGTTGTAGGCGGCGAACTGGCCGATTTCCAGGAACGGGGAGCCGTCGTCCAGGAGGCGGTTGATGCGCTCTCTGGGGAGCAGCTTGCCACGGGCGATGTGGCGCTCCTGGTAGGAGGGGCCGCCGCCTTGCTGGATGGTGGAAACTTTGTCGCGCAGGTCGGCTACGGCCTGGGCCATGGATTCCTGGTTGGCCTGGAACTCTTCGGACCTGGGATTAATCTTGCTTTGAAGTATTGTCATTTTTTCGGGCCTCGAGGTTCGGGGCGGCGGGACTGGCAGGGAATCTTTCCGGGAACCGCTACGAGCACATCCATGTGCGCTTGACGTCGGCCATCCATGGCCGCCGACATTCCCGGAAAGACACCCTGCCAGTCCCTCGTTGTACTTTGGGTGCAAGCCTTCCCCGGCTTAAACGGCTGAGGACGGCTACTGGCTTGAAGCTGCGCGTTATTTGTTCAGGTACAGCTCACGACCGATCAGCATCCGACGAATCTCGGACGTTCCGGCACCGATCTCATATAGCTTGGCGTCCCGCAGCAGGCGGCCTGTCGGGTATTCGTTGATGTAACCGTTACCGCCGAGCAGCTGGATGGCGTCCAGGGCGATTTTCGTGGCCATTTCGGCGGAGTAGAGGATCGCGCCGGCGGCGTCTTTACGGGTGGTTTCCGCGCCACGGTCGGCAGACATGGCAACCATGTAGACGTAGGACTTGGCGGTGTTCATCCAGGTGTACATGTCGGCGACTTTGCCCTGGACCAGTTCGAATTCACCGATGGCCTGGCCGAACTGCTTGCGCTCGCGGATGTAAGGTACGACCACGTCCATAGCTGCTTGCATGATGCCCAGCGGGCCGCCAGAGAGAACCAGGCGCTCGTAGTCGAGGCCGCTCATGAGGACTTTGGCGCCGTTGCCAACACCACCCAGGACGTTTTCCTTGGGTACTTTGCAGTCCTGGAAGACCAGTTCACAGGTGTTGGAGCCGCGCATGCCGAGTTTGTCGAGTTTCTGGTGGCGGCTGAAGCCCGGGGCGTCGCGCTCCACGATGAAGGCGGTCACGCCCCTGGAGCCGGCGGAGGTGTCGGTTTTGGCGTAGATGACGTAGGTGTTCGCATCCGGACCGTTGGTGATCCACATTTTGTTGCCGTTGAGGAGGTAGTGGTCACCTTCATCTTTGGCGGTCAGTTTCATGGAGATGACGTCGGAGCCGGCGTTGGGCTCGGACATGGCCAGAGCGCCAATGTGCTCGCCGCTGACGAGCTTCGGCAGGTATTTCTGTTTCTGTTCTTCGGTGCCGTTGCGGTGAATCTGGTTCACACACAGGTTGGAGTGGGCACCGTAGGATAGGCCAACGGAGGCGGAGGCACGGCTGATTTCTTCCATGGCGATCACGTGCGCCAGGTAGCCCATGTCGGAGCCGCCGTATTCTTCGCTCACGGTAATACCCAGTAGGCCCATGTCGCCCATTTTCCGCCACAGGTCCATGGGGAACTCGTTGTTGCGGTCAATTTCCTCGGCGCGGGGTGCGATTTCGGAAGCAGCAAAGCCGTTGATCTGCTCGCGGAGCATATCGAGGGTTTCGCCGAGGCCGAAGTTGAGCTCTGAGTATTGTGATTTCATCGTTGGCTACCTTTGATTTCTATCATTAGTGTTCAGCGGTCTGCCTGGCTTCTTCGTTGGCCGGGGCCTGCTGTTTCTTTTTCTTCTGGAGCTCGGCCAGGGCCTCTCGGCACCGGGCTTCGGCTGTATCCATTTCCATTTCTGCCTGGGCAATGTCGTTTTTCTGTTGTTCCAGCTGAGCCCGTTTGTTTTCCAGGATGGTCAGCATCTTCAGCAGTTGTTTTTCATTGCCGCTGAGGGTTTCGTCCCACAGGTCGAATAATTCTTTGGTTTCCGCCAGGGAAAATCCCATTCGCTTACCGCGGAGAATAAGCTTCAGACGCACCCGATCCTTCGAACTGAAGATCCGTGTCTGCCCGCGCCGCGTGGGCCTGAGCAGCTCCTGATCCTCATAGAAACGAATGCTCCGGGTTGTCACGTCGAACTCTTTGGCGAGCTCGCTGATGCTGTATGTCTGTTTAATGTCCATTGGGATTTCCTTTTTAGACTTAGGTTAGATAAAGTTTACGTAAACGTAAAGTAGTTTTAGGGTCCGATTTTTAGCGAACAGAATCCTGAAAAGGGGAATGAACGATGGAATTCAAAAATGTGGCAGCAATTGTAACAGGCGGTGCTTCCGGACTGGGCGAGGGTGCGGCCCGCGCACTGGCGGCATCCGGATGCAAGGTGGCGATCCTGGATCTGCAGAAGGAGCAAGGCCGCAAGGTGGCCGAGGACATCGGCGGGATTTTCCTTGAGTGTGACGTAAGCTCCCCCGACAGCGCCGAAGCGGCCATTAATGCCGCCCGGGAGGCCCATGGCCCCTGCGGTATTGCCGTGAACTGTGCCGGCATTGCCACGGCCTCGAAGATTCTGGGCCGCGAGGGCGTGATGCCCCTGGAGAACTTCAGCAAGGTTATTCAGGTCAACCTGATTGGTACCTTTAACATTCTGCGGCTGGCAGCGGCGGACATGGCCCAGCGTGAACCGAACGCCGATGGCGAGCGCGGTGTGATTATAAATACGGCTTCAGTGGCTGCGTACGAGGGCCAGATTGGCCAGGCTGCCTACAGTGCGTCCAAGGGCGGTGTGGTATCGCTAACCCTGCAGTCGGCCCGTGAGTTGGCTCGCGAAGGCATCCGTGTAAATACGATTGCACCGGGCCTGTTCATGACGCCCATGATGGCGGGTATGCCCGAGGAAGTTCAGGAAAGCCTGGCAGCCACGCTGCCGTTCCCGAAGCGCCTCGGCAAGCCGGAAGAGTTCGGCATGATGGTGGACCAGATGGTGCGCAACCCGATTCTCAATGGCGAAGTGATTCGTCTGGACTGCGCGCTTCGCATGGCGCCCAAGTAAAGCATTCAGTTGCAGGAGACATACATGACCGTGTCCGTTGATAAAGAAGAACTGGCGATGTTCCGGGACTCCGTCATCAAGGTCCTGGAAAAGGAAGTGACGCCGCACTACGAAGCCTGGGAGAAGTCCGGGCTGGTGCCTCGCGAGCTCTGGAACACTCTGGGCAACGCCGGGATGCTGTGTGTGGATGTGCCCGAAGAGTGGGGCGGCATCGGCGCGCCTTTCCAGTTCTCTGTTGTGGTGGGTGAGGAGCTTGCCCGCATGGGATTCGGCGCGCTTTCTACTAACGTGATGGTGCACTCGGACATTGTGGCTCCCTATCTGAGCCACATGGGTAATGAAGAACAACGGCAGCAGTGGCTGCCCAAGCTGGTCTCTGGTGAGGCTGTTGGCGCCATCGCCATGACCGAGCCCGGCGCCGGCAGTGATCTGCAGGCCATCCGCACCAGTGCGGTGAAAGATGGCGATGACTATATCCTGAACGGCTCCAAGACCTTCATCACCAACGGTCAGCACGCCGACATGGTCATCGTCGCCGCGAAAACCGACCCGAAAGCCGGCGCCCGCGGCATCAGCCTGTTCCTGGTGGATACTTCATTGCCGGGCTATAGCAAAGGCCGCAACCTGGACAAGATCGGCCAGCATTCCGGGGATACCTCCGAGCTGTTCTTCTCCGACATGCGCATCCCGGCGTCTGCGCTTCTTGGTGAAGAGGGGCAGGGTTTTGTTTACCTGATGAAGGAACTGCCCCGGGAACGTCTGGTGATCGGTGCCCTCGGCGTAGCTGCCGCCCGTGGCTCCCTGGACCTGACCATCGCCTATGCCCAGGAGCGGGAACTGTTCGGCCAGAAACTGGCCCAACTTCAAAACACCCGTTTCGAGATCGCCCGCATGGAAACCGACTACCGGGTTAACAAGGCGTTCGTGGACCAGTGCATCGACCACTACGACCTCGGCGAACTCGATGCGCCGACCGCCTCCATGGCCAAGTACAGCGCCACCGAAATGCAGTGCCGCGTGGCCGATGGCTGCCTGCAGTTGTTTGGCGGGTACGGTTACACCACCGAATACCCGATTTCGCGGGCCTTTATCGACGCCAGGGTGCAGCGCATTTATGGCGGCACCTCGGAAGTCATGAAAGAAATTATTGCCCGCTCTGTGCTGGGCAAAGCCTGATTAAGTGAGGAAAACCATGAGCAACAACGACGTAGTCATCGCAGGATCAGCCCGAACCCCGATGGGCGGCATGATGGGCTCACTGAGCTCCGTGCGCTCCCCGGATCTTGGCGCCATCTCCATCAAGGCGGCTATTGAGCGCTCCGGTCTTCAGCCGGCAGATGTCCAGGAAGTGATCATGGGCTGCGTACTGCCTGCCGGCCTGGGCCAGGCCCCGGCCCGCCAGGCCTCGCGCGCCTCTGGAATTCCGGATAGCTCCGGCTGCACCACCATCAACAAGATGTGCGGCTCCGGCATGCAGGCCGTGATCATGGCCCACGACCAGATCAAGGCCGGCACCAACAACATCATGATTGCCGGCGGTATGGAAAACATGAGCCAGGCACCGTACCTGCTGCCCAAAGCCCGTAGCGGCATGCGCATGGGCCACGGCCAGGTGATGGACAGTATGTTTCTGGACGGCCTGGAAGACGCCTACGAAGGCGGCCTGATGGGCGTCTTCGCCCAGCGTACCGCTGACAAGTACGACATTAGCCGCCAGGCCATGGACGAATTCGCCATTGGTTCCCTGCAGAAATCCCTGGCGGCCATCGAAAACGGCTGGTTCCGTGACGAGATTGTTCCGGTAACCGTATCTGGTCGCGGCGGTGACACCGAAGTCGACACCGACGAGCAGCCGGGCAACGCCAAACCGGAGAAAATCCCGCACCTGAAACCGGCCTTTGCCAAAGACGGTTCTGTGACTGCGGCCAACTCCAGTTCCATCAGTGACGGCGCCTCCGCCCTTGTGCTGGCCTCCGCCGCCGAAGCCGACGCCCGTGGCCTGACACCTCAGGCCCGCATCGTGGCCCACGCCACTCATGCCCGACTGCCGGCCGAGTTCACTCTGGCGCCCATCGGTTCCATCGAGAAGGTGCTCAAGAAAGCAGGCTGGACCGTGGACGATGTGGATCTCTTCGAGATCAACGAAGCCTTCGCCGTGGTGACCCTGGCGGCGATTAATGAGCTCAAGCTTCCGGCCGAAAAGGTCAACGTCCACGGCGGCGCCTGTGCCCTGGGGCACCCGATCGGTTCTTCCGGTTCGCGGATCATTGTTACCCTGATGAATGCCCTGAAACAGCGTGGCCTGAAGCGTGGTGTGGCTTCGTTGTGCATTGGTGGTGGCGAAGGTACGGCCGTTGCTATTGAATTGATCTGATTGCTTCTCGTTGTAACCCAGTAGGTCGGATTAGCCGCAGGCGCAATCCGGCCTACTCCTTCCTGATCTGAAACGCCTTGGGCTCGATCTTCAGCTTTTTCAGACGCGAGGTCAGGGTGGTCGGTTTTATGCCCAGCATGGCGGCCGCGCCGTCATCGCCGAAGACGCGGCCGCTGCTCATGGTCAGGGCCTGAGTCAGGTTCTGTTTTTCCAGCTCCCGCAATTCCTGTTCCGTCATCAATTCGCCGCTGTAATGCCTCGCGGGGGGCGCTTCTGCCGTGGTGGTCCGGGCTGCGGATTCCGGCCCCGGCAGGTCCAGATCCAGTCGACCGTCGGCGGTGATGACCTGGCGCTCAATCACGTTCTCAAGTTCCCTCACATTGCCCGGCCAGTGGTAGGCCTTCAGGGTCTCCACGTCACGCTCTTTCAATGCCAGCGATGGCCGGTTGAATTTCTGGCAGGCGCGGTTCAGGAATTCCTGGGCGAGAATGGGGATGTCTTCCAGGCGTCGGCGTAGCGGCACTGACTCGATGGGGAAGACGTTCAGGCGAAAGTAGAGGTCTTCCCGGAAGGTCTTCTCCTGAACTTCCGATTTCAAGTCCCGATTGGTGGCGGCAATCACCCGAACATCCACCGCACGGGTGCGGTTTTCGCCCACACGCTCGAATTGTTGATCCTGCAAAACCCGGAGCAGTTTGCCCTGAAGTTCCAGCGGGATTTCACCGACTTCGTCCAGGAACAGGGTGCCGCCATCGGCGAGTTCGAATCGACCCACGCGGTCGCTGACGGCGCCGGTGAATGCACCCTTGATATGACCGAAGAATTCGCTCTCGAACAGGTCCTTGGGTATGGCTGCGCAATTCACCCGAATCAGAGGGCGGTCTCGCCGGCTACTGGACTGGTGGATAGCGCGGGCGATCAGCTCCTTGCCTGTGCCGGATTCCCCGGTGATCAGAACGTTGGCATCGGTGGGCGCCACCATACCGATGCGGCGCACGGTGGCTTTGATAGCCTCGCTCTGGCCGAAGATCTCGTGGAAATGGTATTCGGCGCTGAGTTCCTCCTGCAGATAGGCATTCTCCATTTCCAGACGATGTTTGAGGGTTTCCACCTCCTCGAGCGCCTTCTGTAGCTCTTTCTGGGCCTCCTGGCGTGCGGAGATGTCCCGGAACACCACCACGGCGCCCACTGGGTGGCCGTTATCCAGAATCGGCGTGCTGGTGTATTCCACGGGGAAACCGCTGCCGTCCTTGCGCCAGAACCAGTCTTCGCCAGCGCGCTTCACGCTGGCATCGCGGAAGGCGGCGTAAATCGGGCAATCCTTGAGGGGGTACAGGCTGCCATCCGCGTGAGAGTGGTGTACCACGCGATGCAGCACCCGCCCCATAAGCTCGTCAATTCGCCATCCCAGCATCCGCTCGGCTGCAGGGTTTGCGAAGGTGCCTCGCCCCTCGGCATCCACCCCGTAGATGCCTTCCCCGACAGCATGAAGAATAAGCTGGTTTTCCCGCTCCATGTCCTTGAACAGCTCTTCGACCCGCCGCCACTCAAGCAGGCCGCCCCGATGGTAGTGGTTGGCATCGTGGCGTTCCCGAAGAGTTCGCAGCTGGCGTCGGTCCCTCAGTAGCAGCAGCACATTCTGGGTTTCCGCCTCGCCGACCCGGGATGAGGAGATTTCCAGCTCCACTGTGTGGCCGTCACGGTGCTGGAGAAAAAAGTCGCGGCTCCAGCCGAGGCTGCGAAACAGGGTTTCCTCGGTGAAGGCAATCAGCAGAGGTCGCTGGTCTGTAAACAAATGGGTGCAGGGTGTGCCGATGAGGGATTGCCGGTCTGTGCCGATCATCCGGCCCATGGCGCTATTGGCGGACAGAATCAGATCCCGGCCGGCGTCTACCAGCAGTGCAGCCTCCGGCAGGTGGTCGATCCAGTTTCCGGTAACGTCTGGGGTATTGATGGCTTCGGTAATCATGGCGATGTCCTGGGTCAGTCCGTGAAAACAAAACAAACCCTGTGCCAACTACGAAAAATCGCAGTAAAGACTACGAGAATTCGTTAATTACGAACTTTCATAGTCGCCCTGTTTGCAGGAGTTTGGATTTTATTTAATAAAAACAGCTAGTTAAAAAATAATCGGACTTGGCACGAACCCTGCAACAGCTCTCTCAGAACGCGGAGCTGACCCGACCATTTCCAGCCTCGGGCCCGAGCCGCACCGTTGTTGCACCGTGATAGTGCAGAAATGACCCAAAACTTAGGTCCCAAACCCAGGAGAGTGCGCCATGACCACGAAAAGCCTTGGAAATCCGTTTGACGGTGACAAGTCCCTGATTCATGCCAAGACCTGTGGCTGCCCCGAGTGCAAACCCGGCGACAGCACCCCGTCCATTTCCCTCGACCTCAAGCCCGCCGCTGGCCAGCAGGCCGTAGCGGAAGAGCATCTGGATTCAGAAGCGATGATGGATCGCGCCATCGAGGGCGCGGTGGTGCGCTCGGTGTTTGGTCACAACGAACACGGCCGGCGCGCCTTCATGAAAATGATGGGCGCGGGCACTGCGGCTGCCGTTCTGGGCAGCGTGTTCCCGATGGAAAAGGCCAAGGCCGCAGTGAAGGAGTCCCTGGGCAAGCTTGAGAAGACCAAGCTGAACGTTGGTTTTGTACCGATCACCTGCGCGACACCCATCATCATGGCTCACCCCATGGGCTTTTATGAGCGGTACGGCCTGGATGTGACCGTCACCAAGACCGCCGGTTGGGCGGTAGCCCGGGACAAGTCCCTGGCGGGCGAATACGACGCCTCACACATGCTCACACCCATGCCCCTGGCCATGACCATGGGTGCGGGCTCCACACCGGAGCCGTTCATCATGCCGGCGGTTGAGAACATCAATGGTCAGGCCATTGTTCTGCACGTGGACCACAAGGACAAGCGGGATCCGAAGCAGTGGAAAGGCTTCAAGTTTGGCGTGCCGTTCGAGTACTCCATGCACAACTTCCTGCTGCGCTACTACCTGGCGGAAAACGGTATCGACCCGGACAAGGATGTGCAGATCCGTGTGGTTCCGCCACCCGAGATGGTTGCCAACCTCCGTGCCGGTAACCTCGATGGCTACCTGTCTCCGGATCCGTTCAACCAACGTGCCGTTTGGGAGAAGGTGGGCTTCATCCACATGCTTACCAAGGACATCTGGGAAGGCCACCCCTGTTGTGCCTTTGCCTGCAGCAAGCAGTTCGCCACCCAGAACCCGAATACCTACGGAGCCCTGTTGCGCGCCATCATCGACGCGACGCAGTACTCCAACAATCCGGATAACCGTAAGGAAATCTCCGAAGCCATTGCGCCGAAGAACTATCTGAACCAGCCCTTACCGGTGATTCAGCAGGTGCTGACCGGCTACTACGCCGATGGTCTTGGCGAAGTGAAAGACGTGCCGGACCGCATCGATTTCGACCCGTTCCCGTGGCACTCCATGGGCGTGTGGATCCTCACACAGATGAAACGCTGGGGTTATATCGAGGGTGACGTGGACTACAAGGGCATTGCCGAGCAGGTCTACCTGGCAAGCGAGACCGGCAAGATCATGGAAGAACTGGGTTATACCGCCCCGGACAAGACCTACAAGACCCACACCATCATGGGCAAGACGTTCGATTCTGATCGTGCCGAAGAATACGCACGCAGCTTCGACATCGGGAGGGTGTAACCATGGCTTCCCTGAACGTCCGGGCAGCACTGCTGTCGGTGTCGTTCCTGATTCTGGCCCTGGGGCTCTGGGAAATGGCAACCCAGCCCCCAGAGGCCCAGACAGGACTGACCGAATACGAAATGCTGATGGGTGGAGTAGAGCAGGAATCCCGAGTGCCGCCACCCTCGGCGGTGATCAAGCTGGCCTGGGCGGAGTTGTCTGATCCGTTCTATGACGCCGGCGCCAACGACAAGGGTATCGGTATTCAGCTGGCCTATTCGGTGTACCGGGTATTGACCGGCTACCTGGCGGCCATGGCCATTGCGCTGCCCGTCGGGTTCCTGATCGGCATGTCGCCGCTGATGTACAAGGCCCTGAACCCTTATATCCAGGTGCTGCGGCCGATCTCGCCGCTGGCCTGGATGCCCCTGGCGCTTTTCATCATCCAGGATTCGGATGCCTCGGCGATCTTCGTGATCTTCATCTGCTCGATCTGGCCAATGTTGCTGAACACCGCCTTTGGCGTGGCAAACGTGAGGCAGGACTGGGTCAACGTGGCTCGCACCCACGAACTCGGGCCCCTGCGCACTGCTATTACCGTGATCCTGCCGGCCGCCGCACCCACGATCCTGACCGGTATGCGGATCTCGATCGGCATCGCCTGGCTGGTCATTGTGGCCGCGGAGATGCTCGTGGGCGGCACTGGCATTGGCTATTACGTGTGGAACGAATGGAACAACCTGGATCTGGCCAGTGTGATCTTCTCTATCCTGATGATCGGAGTGGTTGGCATGCTGCTCGACCTGGCCCTGGGCAAGGCCCAGAAACTGGTGGAATACAAAGAATGAGCGGTCCGGCGCCGGTTACCGGTGCCGGCCTCAACCCTCCGAATGGAGACCTGTTATGAGTAAATCATTCCTGGAAGTAGATGGCCTATCCAAGGTTTACCCGGACGGCCAGGGCGGTGAACTGACCGTCTTCGAGGATATCCGCTTTGCCCTGGAGAAAGGTGAGTTTGTTTGCATCATCGGCCACTCCGGTTGCGGCAAGTCCACCATCCTGAACGTGTTGGCAGGCCTGGACGAAGCGAACGCCGGCAACGTGGTGATGAACGGCAAGGAAATTAAAGGCCCCGGCCTTGAGCGCGGCGTGGTGTTCCAGAACTACAGCCTGCTGCCCTGGAAAACCACCCTGAACAACATCGTCTTCGCCGTACGCGCCCGCTGGCCCGAGTGGTCCAAGGAAAAGGTGAAAGAGCACAGCGAGCGCTATCTGAAGATGGTAGGCCTGGACCACGCCCTCAACCGCAAGCCGTCCCAGCTGTCCGGCGGCATGCGCCAGCGGGTAAGTATCGCCCGTGCCTTCGCCACCCAGCCGGAACTCCTGCTGCTGGATGAACCGTTCGGTGCGCTTGATGCGCTCACCCGGGGCGTGATTCAGGACGAACTGGTGAAAATCTGGGAAGAAACCCGCCAGACCGTGTTCATGATCACCCACGATGTCGACGAAGCGATCCTGTTATCCGACCGCATTTTCCTGATGTCCAACGGCCCCAATGCCCGCATCGCCGAAAGCGTGAAAGTGGACATTCCGCACCCGCGGGCCCGGGCCACCATCTTCCAGAACCCGGCCTACCACAAAACCCGCGACTACCTGGTGGACTTCCTGGTCAACCGCAGCGGCTCGGCACTGCCGGAAAAAGACGGTACCCCGAAAATCGTGGAACCCGCCAAAGGCGTTGCCCAGTCAGGGCCGGCGTCTGACGAATCTGAAACCGAATCCGAAACTGCCGCCCGTGCGGTGAATGCCTGACGTCAAAACTGAAGAGAGGAAACAGCCATGATGAACAAAGAACTGATGACCGCAAAAATCCTGGAAGCCAAAGTTTCCAAGGGTATGACCTGGGAATCCATCGCTGAAACCATCGGCATGTCCCCGGTATTCACCACCTCAGCAGCCCTGGGTATGAACAGCCTCACCGAAGACAAGGCCTTTGCCCTGTGCGAAATCCTCGGTCTTGATAAGCCGGTGGCAGAGGCCCTGCAGGTATGCCCCAAGAAAGCCTGGGACGGTGCCGTTCCGCAGGATCCGCTGATCTATCGTTTGTACGAAGTGGTGGGTGTGTACGGCGATACCATGAAAGAACTGATCCACGAAAAATTCGGCGACGGCATCATGAGTGCCATCGATTTCACCATGGACATCGAGAAGGAAGAGAATCCGAAGGGCGACCGTGTCGTGGTTACCATGAACGGGAAGTTCCTGCCTTATAAAGCCTGGTAATCGCAGGTCCTGTAACCTCGGAGGTCCGGTCCTTGTAGCCTGTTGGTTGATGGGCGGGCTTGCGGGGTGGCAGGTGGAGTTTTTCTTGGAAAAAGCAACTCGCTTCGCTCAGACATCTTTTTCCGGCGAAAAATCCACCTACCACCCCGCGCCGACGTGCAACGCGGGTTCACCAAGTTAAAGACTTTTTGGTGTCTTTTTCTTTGGACATATCGTTGTTGCCCGTCGGTAGGGGGTGGGGGTATCTTTTCTGACAGGGAAAAGATGTCTGAGCGCAGCGAGTTGTTTTCCCCGAAGAAAAGATACCCCCACCCCCGTACCCGCCCGCCAAACCTCAGGCTACAAAAAAACTCTGCCCGCCAAATCTCAGGCTGAACGGGTCACAACTCCGAGCTTAGGCCGAACGAGACCGGGCCACAGATCCAGCCGCGAGGGCAACCTCGGCAACGGTGTGAAGCTTCTCCAGTTGCGACTGCAACATGGCAATCGGCCGTGTGCCCTCCAGCGTCAACGCGATGTTCATATGCTCGCCGGCGGTTTCGACCGCCATGGTGGCAATCCGGAACCCGCGGATGCGGACCACCTGGCAGAGCCGCTCCAGGGCGGCGGCTTCCTGGGTCATTCGGCAGTTGATGGTGTAGCTGGGTGTCGAAGGTTGGCTTTGCGGGTTCATGCAACTTGCTCCTTGCTGGCTTTAGCGGTGCGGGCGGTTTCGTCGATCATGTCGGTATTGCTGGCGCCAGGTTTTACGATGGGCCAGACGTTCTCTTCACGGCTGATGGCAACGTGCAGCAGCATCGGGCCGTTGTAGGCCAGGATGGTTTCGATGCCGCGGCGGATCTGGTCGGTGCGTTCGATGTACAGGGCCGGGATGTCGAAGGCCCGGGCCATGGCAACGAAGTTAGGGTTGTCGTCCAGGTTTATCTGGCTTTCCCTGTTGTTGTAGAACAGTTCCTGCTGCTGGCGGACCATGCCCAGGCACTGGTTGTCCATGACGATCAGTTTTACCGGCAGGTTGTAGCGGCGGATGGTGGCCAGTTCCTGGGCGTTCATCATGAACGAGCCATCTCCGGTGACGTTGATCACCGTGCTGTTGCGATCCGCAAACTGGGCGCCGATGGCCGCGGGCAGGCCGAAGCCCATGGTGCCGAGGCCGCCGCTGGTGAGGTGGTGGCGTGGATGGTCGAATTCGTAGTGCTGGGCCACCCACATCTGGTGCTGGCCAACGTCGCAGGCGATCACGGTGTCGTCCGGGGCAATCCGTGAGAGCTGGCGGATAAAGGCCGGGCCGGTAATCGGGGCCAGGGGTTCTTCGTTGTCGGCTGCCTGGAAGCTGCCAGTGGTGCGCCAGGTGCGGCACTGTTTTTGCCACTCACTGATGACCAGTGGGTCCGCCTGCAATGCGCCCGCCAATGATTTCAGGATGGCGTTCAGATCGCCGCGGATGGCCAGATCGGCGGCGCGCAGTTTGTTGATTTCGGCGGCGTCGGCATCGATGTGGATCAACTTGGCATTGGGGGCGAAGCCGTCCAGTTTGCCGGTGGCACGATCGTCCAGCCGGGCGCCGATGACCAGCAGCAGGTCACACTCGTCTACGGCTTTGTTGGCGGCGCGTGAGCCGTGCATGCCCAGCATTCCGAGGTTGTAGGGGTTGTGTTTGCCCGGATTGCCGATGCCCTTCAACGTTACAACCGCCGGCAGGGCGGAGGATTCGGCAAAGGCCCGGAAACTGTCCTCGGCGTGAGCCAGGCTGATGCCGCCGCCACTATACAGCAGGGGCTTTCGGGCGGTGCGCAGCATCGCCAGGGCTTCCGTCAGGTCTGGTGAACCCGTTTCACAGAGCTCAGGCTGAGAGAAGGGCGCATCGGCTACTTCGCTCAGCAACAGATCTTTGGGGATATCAATCCAGACCGGCCCGGGGCGACCGCTCTGGGCCAGTTCGATGGCTTCTTCCATGATGGCGGGCAGGCTGTCCGCATCGTCGATCAGGTAACTGTGCTTTACGATGCCCAGGGTCATGCCCAGTACGTCGGTTTCCTGGAAGGCGTCGGTGCCGATCAGGCCAGACGGCACCTGGCCGGTGATGACCAGCATGGGAATGGAATCCCGGTGGGCATTGGCAACACCGGTGATCAGGTTGGTGGCGCCGGGACCGGAGGTGGCAATGCACACGCCCAGCTTGCCGCTGGCCCGGGCATAGCCATCGGCCGCCAGGGCGCATCCCTGCTCGTGGCGGCACAGCACGTGCTCCACGCCCACATCGTCCACCAGCGCGTCGTATAGCGGCATGATGCAGCCGCCCGGATACCCGAAGACCGTGCTGATGTTATGGCGGTGGAACGCTTCAAGAATGTGCTGTGCGCCGTTCATGGTCGTTTTTCCCTTTTCTTTTGCCGTAAAAAAAGAAACCCCCGGGACCTTTCGGTGCCGGGGGTTTCTGGTGTCTTGTCAGGTTTGTCGCTATCTCACCCGCTTGTCCACGCAGAAGCCCCCGGACGGTACCACGACCACCAGGACTAGCTTCACAAGGACAATCACTGCGTTGAGATTCATAAAATCGACAGTCTGCTCTGAATTCGTAAAAAGATTCTGTGTAGAATCTACCCCACGTTTTTAGCCGGATGCAACCGTTAATTGCCGGTTTTTTCTGCCACCCTCGATTCAGGAACAGTGAGCATTCAATGACGAAAGCAAAATGGGGTTCTCTCGGACTGTCACTTCTGATCGTGATTGCGCTGGTGATCTGGATGGCGACTGGCGAGGTGAAGGTGGCCAGTGACGAGGCGCCGGAGCGTCAGGACAGCGGCGATGATCAGCTCACGACCGTGCAAGTGGAAACGCTTTCGGCACGGCTCCACGAGCCGGGGCTTATGCTCCAGGGTCAGCTGGAACCCTGGAGTTCGGTGATGCTGAGCGCCCAGGTGCCCGGGCGGGTGGAGTCCCTGGCAGTCGGGCTTGGAGAGCAGGTCCGGGAAGGCCAGACATTGCTTAAGATTGCCGATGAAGGCAGGAGTGCAGCCGTTTTGCGCTGGCAGTCCCGGGTCCGGAAACTGGAGGCGGATCTTGCAGCCGCTCGCCGGCTGCGGGCCAGCAATCTTGCGGCGGAATCCGAGGTCCTGGCTCTGGAAAGCGAACTGGCTGCGGCCAATGCCGAACTTACCAGCGCCCGCCAGGCAATCAGTCACCTCACCCCGGAAGCGCCTTTCGACGGCACCATTAATCGCAAGTCGGTGGACACCGGCGATCTGGTGCAGGTGGGGTCACCTTTGTTTCAACTGGTGAGGGTGAATCGCCTGAAAGCCACGGCGCAGATTCCCCAGCAGTCGGTGGGTGATGTGGCAACCGGCCAGGCGGTTCGTGTGGACCTGCTGGATGGCAGCCGTCTCTCTGGCATCGTGACTTTTGTGGCCAGCGCCGCTTCTCCGGAAACCCGGAGTTTTGCCGTGGAAATCGCGGTGGAGAATCCGGATCGCAAACGATTGGCTGGCGGCAGCGCCAGCCTGCGGGTGGCACTGCCCGAGGTCCAGGCCATGTTTATCTCACCTGCCTATTTGTCACTGGGTGACGACGGTCGTCCCGGAGTGAAGTACGTGAACGGCGAGAACCGTGTTGAGTTCGGCGAAGTGAAACTACTCAGCGTGTCTACCGATGGTGCCTGGGTGACCGGTTTGCCGGATGAGATCCGTCTGATTACCCGGGGCGGTGGGTTCGTGAGCACCGGTGAGCAGGTCGTGCCGGTCGACGCCGCTGAAGACAGGGGCTAGACCGCATGCGCGCACTGATCTTTGCCGCCATCGACCGCAGCCGGACCACCTTGCTGACGCTGCTGTTCCTGATTCTCGGGGGGGTTGCCGCGTTTCAGACCATCCCCAAGGAAGCCAACCCCGACGTCACCATTCCGATGATCTATGTCTCCATGACCCTGGACGGAATCAGCCCGGAGGACGCCGAGCGCCTTCTTGTTCGTCCCATGGAGCAGGAATTGCGTTCCCTGGAAGGCATCAAGGAGATGCGGGGCACGGCCTCGGAAGGGCATGCCTCGGTGATGCTGGAGTTCGATGCCGGGTTTGATCCGGACAAAGCGCTGCAGGATGTTCGCGAGAAAGTGGATACGGCTCGCACCAAGCTGCCTCAGGAAGCAGATGAGCCGAGGGTTAACGAAATCAACGTGTCCCTGTTCCCGGTGTTGTCCGTCGGTCTGTCCGGGCCACTGTCGGAGCGGGAGCTGATCACCATCGCCCGCCGGTTCCAGGATGCCATCGAGTCCATTCCGGAAGTGCTTGAGGTGGAGATTGGCGGCGATCGGGAAGACCTGCTGGAAATCGTGGTCGATCCCCAGGTTCTGGAGAGCTACGGCATCGATTTTGACCAGTTGGCGTCCCTCGTAACCCGCAACAACCAGCTGGTCGCTGCAGGCTCCCTCGATACCGGCAACGGCCGCATGGCCCTGAAAGTGCCCGGCGTGATCGAAACCATCGAAGATGTGATGTCCATGCCGGTGAAGGTGGATGGCGACACGGTCGTTACGTTTGGCGACGTGGCCATGCTCCAGCGCACCTTCAAGGATCCGACCGGTTTTGCCCGCATCAATGGCGAGCCGGCGCTGGTGCTGGAGGTGTCCAAGCGCTCGGGCGCCAACATTATCGAGACCATTGCCCAGGTTCGCGAATTGATCGATGAGGCCAGGCCTCAGTTGCCGGACTCGCTTGAAATCCGCTACATCATGGATCAATCCGAGGAAGTGCGCGATATCCTCAGTGATCTGCTGAACAATGTGCTTACCGCCATCGTTCTGGTTCTGATTGTAGTGATCGCCGCCATGGGTCCGCGTTCTGCGGTGATGGTGGGGCTGACGATTCCAGGTGCTTTCCTGACCGGCATTCTCGTGATCTGGAGCATGGGGCTCACGCTCAATATCGTGGTGCTGTTCAGCCTGATTCTGGTAGCGGGCATGCTGGTGGATGGCGCCATCGTGGTCTCGGAGCTGGCGGACCGGAACCTGTCGGAAGGGCAGACGGTAAAGCACGCCTGGGCCGAGGCGGCCAGCCGTATGGCCTGGCCCATTATTGCCTCCACGGCAACCACGCTGGCGGTGTTCGTGCCGTTGCTGTTCTGGCCGGGTGTGGTGGGGGAATTCATGAAGTTCCTGCCGCTGACGGTCATCATCTGTCTGATTGCTTCCCTGGCAATGGCGCTGGTCTTTCTGCCCGTGCTGGGCATTACCAGTGGCGGACGGCGATCGCGGCAGGGCCATTCGCCGGGACGCCTGATGGAGACCTATCGGCGGGTGCTGGCACTGTTGCTGAGGTCACCAGGGCTGACGTTGATCGGCGTGCTCTGCGTTATCGCAGTGATCTATGCTGCGTACGCCCGCTTCAACCACGGCGTGGAGTTCTTTCCCAGCGTGGAGCCGGATTCCGCCCAGGTGCAGGTGAGGGCGCGTGGTGATCTCTCGGTGTGGGAGCGGGATGCCATCGTGCGCGAAGTGGAGCAGCGTCTGCGAGGCATGCCCGAGGTGAAGGCCCTTTACGCCCGTTCGATGGTGAGCGCCGGTTCCCAGCTGGCACCGGATGTGGTGGGCGTTTTGCAGTTCCAGTTTACCGACTGGTTCACCCGACGTCCGGCCAGTGCGATTCTGGACGATTTCCGCGCTATGACCTCCGATATTCCCGGCATCGAGCTGGAATTCCGCAAGCAGGAGGGTGGGCCCGCAGAAGGCAAACCTATAGAGCTGCAGGTGAGCAGCCGGGAGGCGAACAGTCTCAATGGCTACGTGGACGAAATCAAAGACCGCATGCGTGAGCTGGGTGGCTTCGTGGACATCGAAGACGACCGGAGCCTGCCGGGTATCGAGTGGCGGCTGCAGGTTGACCGGGAAGCCGCTGCCCGCTTTGGTACCGATGTGCTGGGTATCGGCAGTGCCGTGCGTCTGGTGACAAATGGTTTGAGGCTGGCCACCTATCGCCCGGAAGACGTGCGCGATGAAGTGGACATTGTGGTGCGGGTGCCCAACAACTGGCGGGAACTGGATCATCTGCAGCGGCAAACCATTCACACCCGTCGCGGCCAGGTTCCGCTCTCGGAGTTCGTGGATTTGCGCCCGGGTGACAAGACCAACAGCATTGTTCGGGTGGATGGCCAGCGCACGGTGACTATCAAGTCGGATCTGGCGCAGGGTCGACGTGTGGATGAGCTGCTGCGCGCTCTGCAAGCTGAAATGCCAGAACCACCGGAGGGCATTTCGGTGACATTTGCCGGCGAGAATGAAGATCAGCAGCAGGCATCCAACTTCCTGGCCACAGCCTTTCTGGTGGCCATTGGCCTTATGCTGCTGATACTGGTGACCCAGTTCAATTCGTTGTACCAGACTTTCCTGATTCTTTCGGCCATTGTGCTGTCGACGGCCGGAGTCCTGCTGGGCCTGCTGGTGAACGGACAGTCCTTTGGCATTGTGATGGTGGGTATGGGCACCATTGCCCTGGCGGGCATTGTGGTGAACAACAACATCATTCTCATCGATACCTACAACCAGATGCGCAAGGATGGTGTTGAGGCCTACGAGGCCGCCCTGGAGACCGGCTGCCTGCGTCTGCGGCCGGTAATGCTCACAGCCATAACCACCGTGCTGGGCCTGATGCCCATGGTTTTGAGCGTCAATGTGGACCTTCTGACTCCCTCCCTGGGTCTTGGTGCACCATCAACCCAGTGGTGGACACAGCTGTCCAGTGCCATCGCCGGCGGGCTGGCATTCGCCACCGTGCTGACGCTGTTGCTGACGCCGTCATTGCTGGTGCTGGGTAATCGGGCTGGCCAGGCCTTCGGGAGGCTAACCAGCCGGTTTCGCCGCGTTTAGTGCCTGATCCGGTTCGCCAACTCCTGGGCCCGGCTTGCCATGGCTTCCAGTTCGGGCACGGTGCGCAGGTTGTTCTCAGCTGCCTGGTGCATGGCCTCTGACGTTTCTGCCACATCGGTGACATTGCGGTTGATGTCTTCACAGACACTGGTCTGCTCTTCGGCTGCGGTCGCTACCTGGGTGGTTGCATCATTGATGCTGACCATCCGACGGTTGATTTCAGCCAGGGTGTTGCGCACCGCTTCAACTGCCTCACTGCTTTCCTGAGCCACTACGCCCGAGGCCTGCATGAATTCGGTGGCATCCTGGGAGGCCCCGCCGATGGCACTGATGATCTGGTCGATCTCAACAGTCGCTTCCTGAGTTTTTGCCGCCAGATTGCGGACCTCATCGGCGACAACAGCGAAACCGCGTCCTGCCTCACCCGCGCGGGCCGCCTCAATGGCGGCGTTCAGCGCCAACAGGTTGGTCTGGTCCGCAATCTCGCGGATGACCTGCATGACGTTACCCACCTTTTTTCCATCGTTGGCGAGTTGGTTGACTGTTTCAGAGGAGCTGCGGATCTGGTCCGTCAGACGGCGCATGCTTTCTGTCGCCTTATTGATCTGGGTGTCCGCGTTGGCGGTTTCAGCGGAAGTCTGACTTACCTCCGTTGCTACCGAGGCGGCGTGACTGGCCACGTCTTCGGCGGTGGCCGACATTTCATTCATGGCTGTAGCGATCTGGTCGATACGCTGGTGAGCCAGGTCGGACTGGCTAACGACGCTGTCGGCGTTCTGGCCGATCAGCTCTCCGGTATCGTTCAGTTGCCGGGCATTCTCGCTAAGCTGGGTTCCGGTATCGCTGAGAAAGCGGTGCAGGTTTCGGGCAGCATTGGCCAGTTGGCCCAATTCGTCGGAGCGTTGCATCGTGACCGGATCCGAAAGGTCTCCCTCGCCCAGACGGGAGATCTGCAAGGTGAGTTTCTGCGCGGGACGAACCACACTCGACAGCAGGATCACGATCAGGGCTATGGTGCCAAGAATGATGGCGGCGATCAGAAGACCTGCCACCAGCCAGCTGCGCTCGGTTACAATGGAGTTAAGGGTGCCGGCCCTGGCAAGGCTGTCTTCCCGAACCGCGGTTGCAGCATCTTCAATCAACCTGGCGGGTTCACGGTCGATCCCCTGAACCGCGACATCGCCTGCGTTCGGATCGAATCCAGAGCGGGTGAATGCCTCGAACCCCTTGCGGTAAGCTCGTCCCATTTCCCGGTGTGCCTTCTTGAAATCGGACATCAAGGACTTTGCCTGGGGCTCCTGAATCTGCGGAATCAGGTCATCAAGCTGGCTCTGAATGGACGCTTCGCGCTTCTGAAACCGGCCCCAGTATTTGTCCAGCTGGTCCGGGTCTGATCCCCGGATCAGAACGTTTTTCCACTCCTGAACCTGGGTCTTGAAATCCGAAAGCACATCCTGGGATTCGAGCGCCGTGACCATGCGGTTGCTGACCAGGTCGTTGAAATCGTCTTTGACTTTAAGGGAGAAGTTCAGGTAGATGACCGCCACCGCTGCGACAGTCAGATTGGCGGTTAGAACGACCAGGAGAACCCGGTTGAGAATGCTTTTGGAATACCAGCTCATCGATACTTTCCGAAAAAGTTGTGGGTGACAGATCGTTTGTCGTGGCGTTTTTTAGTATTTGCTTAATATAAAGTCGGCATGGCAACTGAAACCATTAGGTTTAATATCGATCCGTTTATGAATTTTTTATGACAGGCTTCTGATGGGCAATCCACTAAGTGTTCTTTATCGGGACGATTACCTTCTGATCGTCCACAAACCAGCCGGGCTGATGGTACACCGAAGCCCCATCGACAAACATGAAACCGAGTTTGCTTTGCAATACGCCCGGGCGCTTAACGGGGGGCAGCATGTTTATCCGGTGCACCGCCTGGACCGTCCGACCTCCGGTATCCTGGTGTTTGCCCGGGACAGCGATACGGCCCGCACACTGGGTATGGCGATGATGGCCGGCGAGGTGGCAAAAACCTACCTGGCCATGGTGCGTGGCTGGCCGCCGGAGCAAGGGGAGATTGATTATCCCCTGAGAGAGGAACCGGAGGACCGGCGCCTGAAAGGTGAGGAGCAGCCTGTGCGGGACGCTCATACTTACTACCGCACGCTGGCGACTACCGAGATACCCGTAGAGATCGAAAAATACCCGACCAGTCGCTACGCGGTTGTCGAATTGTGCCCGAAAACAGGTCGGAAGCATCAGTTACGCAGGCACATGAAGCACATCAATCACCCGATTATTGGCGATGCCAATCACGGCCGCGGCCGGCACAACCGTTACTTCGCCGAACGTTTTGGTAAGGGGCGTTTGATGCTGGCGGCGACAGGCATGGCTTTTCGTCATCCCGCTTCCAGTGAGCCACTTACGATCAGTGCCCCACCGGAGGAAAGCTTCCTTGAAGTGTTATCGGTATTTCAAGGGTTTCAACTGCCGGATCCGCCTGGGAGATAGCGGTTGATAAATTCCGAATAGGGAAGCGGTTTGCTGTAACGGTAGCCCTGAAGGTAGTCGCAGCCTTTTTCGAACAGCCAGGCTTCATGGGCTTCGCTTTCCACGCCTTCCGCGACCACTGACAAGCCGAGACCTCTGGCCAGACCGATAATCGACAGGGTAATGGCACAGTCGTTCTCGTCATCCGGAAGATTATTGATAAACGAGCGGTCGATCTTGATCCGGGAGAAGGGCAGGCTCTTGAGCCGGGAGAGCGATGAGTAACCGGTGCCAAAATCGTCGATGGCGAGCTCGGCGCCAGCCTCTACCAGCTGCTCCAGAACCCTGCCGATTACGCTGAAATCGCCCTGGATTGAGTCTTCCGTCACTTCGAACTGCAGTGCACTGACCGGCATATCCTGGTTTTGGCAGATCTCCTTTACCAGCTCAGGTAACTCTGGGACCAATACCTGCTCGGCTGACAGGTTGACGGAGACTGTAGACATCAGGATGTTCCGGTCTTTCGCGTCGCGCCAGTCTGCGCAGACGCTTTTCAGGACACAGGCTCCCAGTTCATACATCAGCCCGGCGCTGCGAGCTACGTCCAGAAATTCAATCGGCGACAGCCTGCCACGCTGCGGGTGCTGCCAGCGAACCAGGGCCTCTGCGCTTTCCAGCTGAGTTCCCGTGCGGTCCATAATTGGCTGGTAGAAGACATCCAGGCCATCGGTTTTGAGTGTTTCCCGCAGTTCGCTTTCCAGCGCAAACCGGGAGCGGGCTGTCATCTGGATTTCCGAATCGAACAGAGTGGAACGGTCCCCCCCCTGCCGTTTTGCATGGTACATGGCAGCTTCTGCACCTCTAAGCAGTTCCTCTGGCTCGTGGCAATCGCCCGGGAAGTGGCAGATGCCCATACTGGCGCTGACATTCAGATCCTGGTCGGATATCCGGATCGACTGGCGAATACGGCCCTGGATCTCCCGGATCACTTCATCCAGAAAGCTCGGCAGGGTGTAGTTGCGAATGACCAGAGCAAACTCATCCCCGCCAATGCGCGCCAGGAAGTCTTTACCCGCCAACTGGATTTCTTGCAGGCGCTGGCCAATATCGGCAATGACCTGATCCCCTGCCTGGGGCCCCAGACCATCGTTGATGGTTTTCAGCCGGTCAACGTCGATCCAGAGCAGGGCCAGACTGCCGGTCCCCCGACGTTTGATCTTGCGCACCAGATGGTTCAGCCGGTCGCGCAGCGAATCAATGTTGGCGAGGCCGGTGAGGGAGTCGTAGCGACTGACGTATTCCAGGGCCCGTTTGGATCTCAGCCATGCCTCATGGGTGTTCATGAGGCTGATCGTGTCCGCGATGGCGGCAGCCAGGGAGATATCCGGGACCGACCAGTCACGGCGCACACCCGACTCGAGGCAGACAACCCCGCTGAGTTGTTCGCCGTCAAAAATGGGCGCGTCGAGCATGGAGTGGATGTTCTGCACAGAAAGATAGTCGCGGTCGAAAGAACGGGTACGGAAATCATTGTGGGCATCGTCCACGGCAATGACCCGCTCTTCGGTGATGGCGCGGAAGTATTCGGGGTGATCTGAGCGGAACAGGTTGAACTCTGCGCCATTCTGCGCAACGCAGCTGTTGCAACCGGGAAGCTCTTTGTCGTGCAGCCGCTCGCAGGTGATCCGGTCACGTTCCGGAGGAAACAGCCAGACACTCGCCCGCTTCACGCCCAATAGCCGAGTGCAAAGCTCCATTAGGGCTGCCAGCTTCCGGGGGCGGGGCATCTCGATAAAGCTGGTATTGTGGCTCAGCTCCATCAGCGCCTTGTGGTGGGTCACGAGGACTTCACTGTCACGCATGGCCGGGCTCAATGTGTTGTCCCTTTACTTGAAATACGAACGGCCCCAAGTCTCGGTTCGGTGGAGAGTTAAGTTGATCCCTGAGCTTCCTAAAGAATATGGCAGCTGTTCTTATAAGTGTCCAACTTCAAACGGTATTGGCCAGTGAGTCCCTGGCGTTCCGCTCTCCACTGCTGAGACTGTTTCGGCTGAAATCGCAAAGCAGCGGCCACGGCTGGTTGGCTTCCAGGGTGAAGGCGATATCCAGTAGCGTGCGTTCACCTCCGTGACGCCCCATGAACTGAACAGACACTGGCAATTGATCGGGCGTGTGCCCCATGGGCAGCGAGATTGCCGGTGCGCCCGTGGCGTTCGCCAGAGGGGTGAAGCTGACATACTCGCGCAGTCGTTCGAAAAGGGTATCGAAAGGCACGTCGGGGCTCAGGTGGCCAAGGGTGGGTGTTGTATGGCCAAGCACCGGCGTGAGCACGGCATCGAATCCTGCCATGGCGTGAGCGTAGTCGTGCCGGGAGCGTTTGAGGCGCCAGAGTGCGCTGGGCAGGCGCCAGAATTGGCGTCTGAACATCTTGTCGAGCCCGTTGGTCAGGCCGTCTGTCCGGTGCTTGTCGAAGGCCGGGTGAAGCAGTTTTTTCCCGTTGGCCCTGACGCCGAAGGCCAGCAGTGCCCAGTAGAGGGCGAAGTCATCAGGGAAGGCGCTGTGCACAGGAACGGGAACAGGTTCAATCTGGTGTCCCAGTTTTTCCAGCCTGAGCGCCGTTTCTTCGACGGTCTGTCGGGTGATGTCGTCGGTTTTGTGGCCGTTGATGGAATCCAGCACCAGACCAATTCTCAGCGGTCGGCCCGACGGGCCCTCAATGCGGCCAACCGCCGGTAGTTTGGGATTGCGGTAATAAGTCTCGGCCTGCTCGAAAAAATTGGCGGTATCCCGCACCGAGCGAGTCACCACGCCCTCGCTGATAATGTTGATCGGCAGGGAGGCGGCCGCTTCGTTATCTATCAACCGTCCCCGTGTGGGTTTAAGGCCGACCAGCCCGCAGCAGGCGGCCGGAATCCGGATGGATCCTCCACCGTCATTGGCGTGCGCAATGGGAACCACGCCGGCCGCGACCAGGGCGGCTGAACCACCTGAGGAGGCTCCTGAGGAATAAGCCACGTTCCACGGGTTACGTGTTGCCGGTGCATGAGCAGGCTCGGTTGTGGCGTTGAAGCCGAATTCTGGCAGGGTGCTCTTGCCCAGGCACAGAAAACCCTGGGCAAGCAGCTGTTGGGCAAATGGACTGGTATCGGACGCAGGAACGCTAGGCACTGCCAGGGAGCCGTGTCGTGTGGCCATGCCTGACACGTGGGTGTTGTCTTTGATCAGCGTGGGAACGCCGCGGAACAGGGGATAGGAATCGGTTTGTTTGGCTGCATCCAGCTTTGAAGCAGTCTGGAGGGCCTGATCGTAATCCGCCGATGCCACGCCATGGATCAGCGGCTGGGTAGCCTGTGCGCGGGCGATGGCGGCGCGGGTGAGTTCCGTGATCGAAATCTCCCGGCGGCGGACCCGTTCCGCAAGGGTGGTGGCATCATCAGGTCCCATTGCGTCGTTGCAAAAACCATGGCAAGACTGCGGGGTTCCAGAGGCGTTCATAACCAAACTCTCCATGAAAATGATCCACTTACTCTACTGCATTTAAAAACGTGATGACATGTCATTTTAGGTAAGCTGAGCGGTCTGGAGCCGGTGCAGGGCCTTTTCACAGACCTTTTCAGAGAATAAGCTGTCGGTCTGAACCCGTTTTAAGCGATCCTGATGGAATTTATTGAACCCCTCGTACGCCACTTTCTCGGCATTTTCTTCCTGATGATCGGTCTGCAGTTTGCCGGCCGCAGCATCGGGCTGTCTCAGCGTATGCACTTTTCGTACATCAACTATGGTGAGCGTGGAAGTGGGCCCTGGTGGCATCGACATACCTTCAACGTGTTTCGTGCGCTCATCCTGGGCATCTGCCTGGTGCGGATTTTTGCCGACATCGACGGCTGGCTGGGGGTTTTCGGACCGCTCTATTACTGGCCAGTGTTGCTGGCCGGCATACTGCTGCTGATCGCCTCGTTCACCGTCGTCAATTACCTGCAGGCCTACATGCACGAGGACTGGCGCTCTGGTATAGACCCGCGCAAGGATCAGCGCAAACTGCTGACAAGCGGGCCATTTGGCCGCTCCCGAAACCCCTTGTTCCTGGCCGTGATGGCTGGGCAGCTCGGTTTTTTCCTGGCGTTACCCAGCGTGTTTTCCCTCGTATGCCTGGTGGCGGGTGTGCTGGTGATTACCCGCCAGGCCCGGGAGGAGGAGAAGGCGCTGGCGGCTAAATTCGGGGAGGACTACGAGCGTTATCGGGTGAGGGTACCCCGCTGGCTCTGATGCGATAGCGGAAGAAAGCACTACGCCGATTTTTTTCGCGCTTCCTTGATCACATCGTAGGCATGACTGATTTCGCGGGTGCGTTCTTCCGCCATCTCCCGCATGCTCTCTGGTAACCCCCGGCCCGCGAGTTTATCCGGGTGGTTTTCGCTCATCAGCTTGCGATAGGCCTTCTTGAGCTCAGCGTCGCTGGCAGAAGGCGAGACGCCAAGTACCTTGTAGGCATCGCTGATCTGATCGGCCGAGGAAGGTTGTCCAGCGCCGGCCCGATTGGTATGGGCACCACGGAGCATGGCTTCCAGCTGGTCCACCTGGCTCTCGGGCAGCCCCAGTCCACGGGCGACTTTCACCAACATTTCGTGTTCAGCAGGGTGCACCTTGCCATCCGCAGCCACGGCCGATACCTGGACCTGCAGGAACATCTGCAGAAACGCCGGCTGACGGCCACTGGTCTGGAGGAACCGGTTTAGCTCGGCATCCAGATCGAAGTCTGGCTCCTTACCCCGGTTGAAGGCGGCTTTTGCCTTCGCCTTCTGGTCTTCATTCAGGCGGAAGCGCACAAACATGGCTTCGGCCATCTGGATTTCATCCCTGGATATAACGCCGTCTGCCTTACACAGGGCGCCCATTACCGCAAAGACCGAGTCAATAAAGCCTGACTGGATGCTCTGGAGCTTGCCAATCAGGCGGCGCTTGAGAAGGTTCAAGAGAAAGGCGCCAATCGCCGCACCTATCAGAAAGCCCGGGAATTTGCCAAAGGCGTAGCCAATCAGACCGCCAATAATGATTGCAAACAGCATTAATAAGTCCTTAACAGGAATGAATCAGCCCATAGAATATACGTGTTTTTCAGCCCGGCTTCATGAACAGGCTTTCATCGACGTGATCGATCTGCCCGGGTTGCAGGTGCTGGCGGGCATAGCGCTTGTATGTGCCTGAGCGGACGAACAGCTCGAACACCTCGCGGTCGATGTGCCCGTCTTCGACCATGCGAGCCATGATGGTAAGGGATTCGGTGAGGGTTTTGCCCTCTTTGTAAGGGCGGTCTACGGCGGTCAGTGCCTCGAACACATCGGCAACCGCCATGATCCGTTCAGGTATGCCCATCTGCGCTGCTGTCAGGCCGCAGGGATAGCCCTGGCCGTCCATGCGCTCGTGGTGGGTGCCCGCCAGCTTCGGGACATTCGCCAGCCGGTCGGGCAGTGGCAGCGCGTCGAGCATGCAGATGGTCTGCACAATGTGTTCGTTGATCTTGAAGCGCTCCTCGTCCGTCAGTGTGCCCTTTGCCACTGTAAGGTTGTGCAGTTCGCCCTTGTTGTAGGCGTGTTCCGGCAATTCCATGTCGAAACCCCAGCGGTTCCTCGGGTCGTCTTTTCGAACCGGGGGGATTTGTTCGCCCCATGGCCGGAGATGTTCCGGTTTGTCGGCAAGCAACTGTTCGATGCAGGGCAGCGGCGGCTCCGAATGATTCCCAAGGGCATCTTTCTCGTCTGGCGAGAGGCCGAGTCGGTCACTGAAATGGCGCACCCAGGTTTGCTCGCCAATGCTGCGGATCTTCTCGATATTTTCTTCGGCCATGAACTCACCGCCCTGGTTGGCCGTTGCTATCAAACGGAATTCTTCCTGCAGTCGGGCCTGAGAAGCCTGGCGTTCCTGGCCGGCGGCCGCCTCCTCGTCGCCTGACAGCACACGGTTCAGATACCGGATCTCGACATCCCGGTGCAGCACTTCGAATCGGGTGCGGATTTCGTGGATGCGGTTATGAATGGTCTCCAGTTTGACCGCCTTGTCGACCACATACTCCGGGCTGGTGATCTTGCCACAGTCATGAAGCCAGGCGGCCAGATGGAATTCCTGAAGCTGCTCTTCAGTCATGGTGAACGAATCAAAGGCCTGGTCTTGGCTGGCGATGGCTTCATCCACCAGCATCTGGGCGAGCTTGGGTACCCGCTCGCAGTGGCCGCCGGTGTAGGGTGATTTTGCGTCAATGGCATTTGCCACCAATCGGATGATGCCCTTGAGCAGCGCCTGCTGGCTTTCGATCAGTTCCCGGGTTTCGATGGCAACGGCGGCAGAGCCTGCAATTTCATCCACGAAGACGATCAGGTCGTCACTCAGCTGGGTGTGATCACCCACCTCCATTTCGATCGCCAGGACACCGATCAGCTGTTTGCGACGGTTGCGCAGAACGGCAAACACCGGATGCCCCGGGATTTGCTGCCGAAGCATGCGGATGATGTCGTTATCGTCGAATTCCGCTAGCACATTCGAGATCGTGTCCGGCAGTTGAAGATCCTGTTTAACGGCCAATGAGAGTTGGTTCTTCTGGCGCGTGAACAGGTAGATGCCGCCGCGCTCCTGGCCAACAATATGGATAATCTGCTCAAGAATGTCCTGAAGCAGATGATTCAGGTCCTGTCCACGGTTCAGTACGGTGGCGATACTCTGGAAACTTCGGATAGTTTTCGCCATATCGTCCAGCGCCACACTCAGTTGGCGTGCTTCACGAATGTGCGAATCGGATCTGACCGGGGTATCAAAACGGAACCGGGAAAGCCGGCTGACCTGATCGGTGAGGTGCTCCAGTGGACGCCCCACACGACGGCCCAGGAACCAGCCGATCACCAGAAGCAGCAGGGCAATGAGTCCCGCGATCACCGTTTGCCTGGCAAGGGCCGCCCAGACATCAGCCAGCAGTTCGTTCGACGGAATCGCCACGGCAATGCTGAGCCCTTCCTGTTGCAGGGCGCTCAGGGGCTCGGTCATTCCATACCAGTCTTTGCCGTCAGCACTGAATCGGGTCACAGAGCTGCCCTCCATGCGATCTCCCAATCGGTCCAGGGCCCCGGAAATCGCCGGCCCGGGCTCTTTAGCGTTCCCCGAATCCGCGAGAACTTCCCGATCCTGGTTAACAATGGCAATGCGGGTGTTCGGTGTCTGGCGAAGCTCTGCCAGTTGGGTGCTCAGGTCGGTCACGGTCACATCAATACCGAAAATCGTACCTGTCCCGCCGGCTTCCTCTGATGCCCGTCGGGAAAGGGTGATCCCGGTTTCCTGAGTGGTGAAGAACGCGTAGGGAGCGGACAGCTCTGTGGTATCGGATGCTTTGGCGGCATTGAACCAGGGGCGGGTACGAGGATCGAAGTTGTATTCTGGTACCGGTCTTTGTTCAATCAGTTGCATGTCGGCATTGAAGAAATACCATTGTCCCGGTGTTTCACTATCCTCATGGGTGATGGTCTGGAGCAGAAAACGGGTTTCGTCCGGCGCCTCCGGAAATTGAAGGGTTCCGGAACTGCGAACCTTGCGCAGGAGAATAAAGTCTCCGTTCTGGTAACCGGCATAGACGGCGCTGACAATCTTACTGCTGGTCAGTATGTCGGCCAATACCGGAAGCCGGTCAAGACGTTTTGCAAGCATCTGCGCGCCTGCGAGGCTGTCATGGCTGAGCACCGCAAGGGCGGTGGAAGGTGGCGCGGTGATGGCCTGAATACGGTCATCAACACTGATAGCCAGTTGTCGCGCGGTGGCGCCAGCTGCGGAGACCTTGGCTGTCTCCATGCCTCGGAAACTCTGGCCTATCAACACAATGGTGAGGACCAGCATGCCGAGGGTAATAGCCGATGCAATCAGAAGGGCCAGCGAAACCTGGGCCGTCTGGCGTTTTCGATGCATGGATGATCCTTACGGGTGTAGATTGGCGTAAGACGGCAGAGTGAGACCTGCCTAGTGAAAGACTAGACGCTGCCCGGCACTTTTTCAGTTTTTTCAGGGGGAATCGGTAGTTATGACCCAGGACCTGTTTGGCGAACAGCCACCAGAACAGATCGTCGAGCCTCTGATGGATGGGGCGGTGGTACTGCGACAGTTCGCGCTGCCGAACGCTGAAATGCTCATGGAAGGCATTGGCACGGTTACGTCAGAAGCACCTTTCAGACACATGAAGACCCCCGGCGGCCATGCCATGTCTGCTGCAATGAGCTGTTGCGGGCAACTGGGCTGGGTCACCGATAGCCGTGGTTACCGGTATCAGGCGGAAGATCCTGAATCTGGCCGGGCGTGGCCTGCCATGCCTGCGGCTTTCCGGGAACTGGCCAGAAGCGCCGCCGAAACCGCTGGTTTTGCGGGGTTCGAGCCAGACGCCTGCCTGATCAACCGGTACCAGCCTGGAGCGAAAATGGGGCTGCATCAGGACAAGGACGAGCAAGACTTTTCCCAGCCGATAGTGTCGGTTTCTCTCGGCCTGCCCATGGTGTTCCAGTTCGGTGGTCTCAAACGTAGCGAGCGCCCCATCCGGGTCCCACTCGCCCATGGTGACGTGGTGGTCTGGGGCGGTCCCGCCCGGATGCGCTACCATGGGTTGTTGACCCTCAAGGCCGGAGAGCACCCGCTGACCGGAGGGTACCGTTACAACCTGACGTTCCGGCGGGCCAGGTAAGGCATTATTGCAGCCAGGCGACCAACAGCCCGGCAGCCAGCGAGAGTACCATGGGGAGGCCAACCAGCAATCCGGTCTGGCGATTTCCGACAAATCCCGCAAGCGCCGACTTCACCAGGTTATTGGTGGCGGCAGCGATCACAATGCCGATGACGGCCGTGCCCATGGCCAGGCTGTTGTTGGACATGCGGGTCAGTGAGAGGGTGATCGCGTCCACATCCGCGATACCGGAGGTGGCTGCCAGGAAATAGATACCCGCCTCACCCAGCCAATTGCCGAGGAACTCGCCCATCAGCAGGATGGCTGTGAGCAATGCGCCAAAAACCAGCGCCGAGGTCAAATCCAGCGGGTTCTGGTTGAGGGTTGGTTGGCTTACCTGGAGCTCTCGGTCATTTTTCCTCCAGATAAAGAGCGCGGGCCCATAGAGCAGGGCGGTCATCACGACCACAGGCCAGATCAGGCTTGGCAGCAGATCGGGATTGATCACAAGGCAATAGACCAGAATACGCGGGAACATGGTGCCGCAGGCAATCAGGATACCGGTGGCGAACTGGGCGTTGAGCTGCGGAGTTTTCGAGGCCTGGCGGGCGAAATGCAGTGTAAGAGCAGTGGAAGAGCTCAGCCCCGCGAACAGGCTGGTAAACAGGATTCCCTTGCGGGTGCCGGCCACCCGTATGGCGAAATAGCCGACAAAGGAAATGGAGGCGATCATTACGACCATCCACCAGATTTCCCGGGGATTCAGAACGCCGCCAGGGCCCATCTTTTCGTTGGGCAGCAACGGCAACATGACCACGGAAATCAGCAGCAGCTTTAGTGCTGCATCCAGTTCATGTTCCTTGAGCTTGTTCACCCAGCCGTGGATTTCTTCCTTGTTGTCCAGAATGATTGCAGTTACAACCGCCGCCGCTGTGGCGATAATCGGGTCTACTGCCACCGCCACCGCGCCGAAGCAGAAGGTCAGTAACATGCCAACCATGCCAGTGATACTGAAGTTGCGGATGTGTTCAAGCCGCTCGCTGTAGGCCACGATGGCCATGGCCACCACACTGATCAAGAGCACGGGAAACGCCCACTCGGTGATCTCCTGTGCTAATAGTGCCGAGATACCGCCGAGCAGGCCCACCAGGGCAAAAGTACGGATGCCGGCAATCCGCTCACCGGATTTTTGTTCCCGGGCATCCCATCCCCGTTCCAGTCCGATGATGGCGCCAAGCAGAAGCGCAACCGCAAGATTGAGGGTGGTCTGGTTTCCGATCAAAAACTGGGAAGCAACGTCATCCATGGGCTGGTGCAAACTCTTGTTAATCAATGAATGTTCTGATGATAGCAGCACAGGAAGCCGGTCGTTAGGCGTCTAAGAAGATACCGCTAGCGACCTTACTTTCCTGTAAGGGGGCTGATAAGCTTCGCGACCTTTGAATTCGTAGCAAGCTGGAAATCCGAGATTATGGTGAATTCCTTAAAAGCCAATTGGCTTTCGAACATTCGTGGCGATGTGCTCGCCGGTATTGTCGTGGCATTGGCACTGATCCCGGAGGCCATTGCCTTCTCGATCATTGCCGGTGTTGATCCCAAAGTGGGACTTTACGCCTCTTTCTGCATTGCAGTCATCATCGCTTTTGTGGGCGGCCGTCCCGGGATGATCTCCGCCGCGACGGCGGCCATGGCGGTACTGATGGTAACCCTGGTTAAAGAGCATGGCCTGCAGTACCTGCTGGCGGCCACTCTGCTTACCGGTGTGCTGCAGCTGATTGCTGGCTATCTCAAGCTCGGCAGTCTTATGCGCTTTGTGTCACGCTCGGTGGTGACCGGTTTTGTAAACGCTCTCGCCATCCTCATTTTCATGGCCCAATTGCCCGAGCTGACCAATGTGACCTGGCACGTTTATGCGATGACTGCCGCGGGTCTGGGTATCATCTACCTGTTTCCCTTGCTGCCCGTTGTTGGCAAAGTTCTACCGTCCCCCCTGGTGTGCATCGTCGTTCTGACCGCCGTTGCCGTCGTGACCGGCATGGACATCCGCACGGTTGGCGATATGGGCGATCTGCCGGATACTCTGCCTGTATTCCTGTGGCCGGACGTGCCTCTTAACCTGGAAACCTTGATGATCATCCTGCCGTATTCGATTCCGCTGGCCATTGTGGGCCTTCTGGAATCCATGATGACGGCGACCATTGTGGACGACCTGACGGACACGACCAGTGACCGTAACCGTGAGTGCAAGGGCCAGGGCATTGCCAACATCGGTTCTGGTCTGATTGGCGGTATGGCTGGCTGTGCCATGATCGGTCAGTCCATTATTAACGTGAAGTCCGGCGGCCGGACCCGGCTTTCCACTCTCACGGCCGGAGTTTTCCTGCTGATCATGGTGCTACTGCTGGACAGCGTGCTGGTCCAGATCCCGATGGCGGCCCTGGTGGCGGTGATGATCATGGTATCGATTGGTACCTTCTCCTGGGATTCCATCCGCAATCTGCGCGAACATCCGCTTTCCACCAACATTGTGATGTTGGTAACCGTTATTGTCGTAGTTGCCACCCATAACCTGGCCTTTGGCGTACTCGCCGGCGTTCTGCTGGCAGCTTTGTTCTTTGCCAACAAAGTGGGCCACTATATGCTGGTGACCTCCGAGCTGGATGAAACCACCGATACCCGCACTTACCGGGTCGTGGGCCAGGTGTTCTTCAGCTCTTCGGAAAAATTCACGGAATCCTTTGATTTCAAGGAAGCAGTCGATAATGTGGTTATTGACCTGAGCCGGGCGCACTTCTGGGATATCACCGCAGTCGGTGCCCTGGACAAGGCGGTGATCAAATTCCGCCGTGAAGGCGCGGAAGTTGAGGTTATCGGGCTGAATGAAGCCAGTGCCACGATTGTTGACCGCTTTGGCGTGCACGACAAGCCGGACGCCGTTGACCAGCTGATGGGGCACTGAAATGACACAGACCAGGGAATCCAACAGCGATCGCGGCCAGAATAACAATCACAAGGATCATGAAGGCGAGGTTGAGATGTTACGAGTAGTTGCCTGTATTGATGGCTCCCAGGCCGCACCGGCGGTCTGCGATTACGCCGCCTGGGCCAGCAGGCACATGGAAACACCCATGATGCTGCTGCACGTGCTCGACGAGGAACGATATCCGGCGGAGCCGGATCTGGCTGGCAACATTGGTCTGGGCAGCCGGGAACAGTTGCTCGAAGACCTGGCGGAGCTGGATCGCAAGCGCGCCAAGCTGGCGCTGGAACACGGACACCACATGCTGGATGAGGCACAAAAGCGGGTCAGTGAGGTCGGTATCGGTGAAGTGGTCCAGCGTCAGCGCCACGGCGACCTGACCGAGTCTCTTCTGGCGCTGGAGAACCAGACGCGCCTGCTGGTCATGGGTTTGCACGGTGAAAGCAGCTCCGAGCGTGATACCCACATTGGCAGCCAGCTGGAGACGGTAATTCGCAGCATGCATCGCCCGATTCTATTGGTGCCGGATGAGTACACTCAGCCCCGCAGCGCCATGCTGGCCTTTGATGGCAGCGCCACGGCGTTCAAGGGCGTGGAATTGCTGGCTGGCAGCCCGGTTCTGAAGGGTATGCCGTTGCATCTGGTGATGGTTGGGCCGGATACCAACGACCGCTGGGAGCAGCTCAAGAGAGCCGAGAAAATGCTGGCAGGCCTGGAAGCCGAGATCACTCTGGCAATCCGGGCCGGCGATGTGGAGCCTGCGTTGCACGCCTACCAGGAGGAACACGATATCGACATCCTGGTGATGGGCGCCTACGGCCATTCCCGCATCCGTCAGTTCCTGGTGGGCAGTACAACTACCACGATGCTCAAAACCGCCAAGAAGCCCCTGGTGGTTCTTCGTTAGGCGACTTCCTGGGCCAATTCGGCCAGATAGGCCATCGCCGCGCGGTGGCCTTGTTGATACCCCAGATCCAGTTTGTTCAGATCCGTCGTCAACCGGCTCACCGGAAAATCCTCCGGTGGCGCGATAATCCGAAGCCGGCAGTCGTCCGGCGGATTCCGAATGAATTCCAACGTCTCGTTGTATCTTTCGCCCCGCTTTATCAAGGCCTCGGCGAGTCCCGGTTGCTCCCGGAACATTCGCTTGGTGAGCGCCGGAAACGCCAATGGCTTTTTCGCATAGCCCAGCGGTCGGGAAAGCACGACCGTTATGTCCCGGGCACCCCGGCGGTAAGCCTCCGTAACCGGAATGGAATCGGCAATTCCACCATCACTCATGGGCTCGTTCTCCACTTTCGGGTAGTCACGGTAGGCCAGAGGAATCGAGCAGGAGGCGGTGAGAACGTCGTGGATGTTCTGATCGTCGACGGGAAAATACCGGGCTTCACCGGTCACTACCGACGTGGTTGCAACCCAGAGTCTGGTGGTGCCAGACAGGTAGCGTTCCAGATCGAGCGGTACTTCCTGGAAGGACTGGTGCCAGAGCCAGTGAACATCGCACAAATGCCCGCCCTGGAAGAAACGGCCCCAGTTAATAAACTCTGGCCGGCAGGCGTGGTCGGTAATCACCCGGTGATTCCGGCCGTGGTGGCCGCAGAGGTAGCCGATCAGATTGGTTGAGCCGGCGGAGACGCCCCAAGCCTCAGTGAACGGCTGGTAGCGCTTCTCAAGAAAGGCATCCAGAACGCCTGCGGCGAAGATGCCGCGCATGGCGCCACCCTCGACGACGAGGGCATTGCTGGTTTTGTTTTCACTATGGGTCTGGAGCATCCATTCCCCCTCTTTGTTCTGATGTCCGGTGAGGCCAATACATGAACTGAGGCTACCAGTTTTACGGCGGGTTTTGGATCCGGGTGAACCCTCAGGCGCTGTTGCCTGCAGCCACACCCGAGGCCCAGGCCCACTGGAAGTTGTGCCCGCCGAGGTGGCCGGTGACATCCACTACCTCACCGATAAAATACAGGTTTGGACGTTCCAGCACCGCCATGGTCTTGGACGATAGCTGGCGCGTATCGACGCCACCAAGGGTGACCTCTGCCGTTCGGTAGCCTTCGGTTCCAGCTGGCTTGATCGACCATTGGCCCAGAACGTCGGCAACCTGTTCAATATCGCTGTTCTTGTAGCCCTGCAATGGGCCGGTCCAGCCGTGGAGTTCGTTGAAGGCCTGGGCAAACCGTTTTGGTAGGTGCTGGGCCAGGTAGTGCCCAACGGTGGATTGCGGCCGGGTTTTCCGCAGGCTCAGAAGGTCGTCCTTGATCTGGCAGGCCGGCAGCAGGTTGATGGCCAGGCTGTCACCCGGCTCCCAGAAACTGGAGATCTGGAGCATGGCCGGGCCGCTGAGCCCGCGATGAGTCACCAGCATAGGTTCCCGAAAGTGCTGGTCGTGGCATTGAACATCGACAGGGCAACTGACACCGGATAGAGGCGCGAGCTGCTCTCTCAACTCCGGTTGCAAGGTAAAGGGCACCAGACCCGCGCGGGTGGGAAGTATTTCCAGGCCGAACTGCTCGGCTACCCGGTAACCGAAAGCGGTGGCGCCCATGGTGGGGATCGACAGACCTCCGGTGGCGATCACCAGGGATTCACAGGTGAGATCGCCGGATCCGACGCGCAAACGGTAGCCCGAGTCGGTTTCGGTAATGCGGTCGACCGCTGTCTTCATTTTCACTTCCGCCCCTGCCCACTCGCATTCGGTCAGCAGCATGTTGAGGATGTCCTTGGCGCTGTCCTTGCAGAACAACTGGCCAGGGGCTTTTTCCTCATGCTCGATGCCGTGGCGATCCACCAGTTCCAGAAAATCCTGGGGGGTATAGCGCTTGAGCGCGGAAATGCAGTAGTGAGGGTTGTCCGACAGGAAGTTGGCCGGTGTGCTGTTCAGGTTGGTGAAGTTGCAGCGCCCGCCGCCGGACATCAGGATTTTCTTGCCCGGTTTGTTGGCGTGATCCAGCACCAGTACGCTCCGGCCGCGATAGCCGGCGGTAGCCGCGCACATCAGGCCTGCTGCGCCGGCGCCGATGATGATTACGTCGTACTGTGATGCTGAACCCGCTGCCATACTGCCCGCCCATTGAATCAAAACGGCGGGCAGTATATCAGTCTCAACGCAGGAAGACGGAGCCTTCCATGTAGAAGGCCGCCTGGCCGGCGATGTCGACCCGATCCCCCTTCAACTCGCAACGAAGTACACCGCCCCGGGCGGAGACCTGACGAGCATCCAGTTGTGTCTTGCCCAACTTATCTGACCAGTAGGGGACCAGTACGCTGTGAATGGAACCGGTTACCGGGTCCTCATCAATGCCGGCGCCAGGAGCGAAATATCGGCTCACGAAATCGCAGTCAGTGCCAGGTGCGGTGATGATCAGCCCCTGGTTGCCCAGTTGCTTGAGTTTGCGCAGATCCGGTTGGGCGGATCGCACCGATTCTTCGTCTTTCAGAACCACCATGTAATTGGTGTCGTTTGGAACAAAGAACGCGTTATCTGGCACACCTTCCAGGGCTTCCCGAACCATGGCGGGCGTGGGCTGTTCCTCGTAGGCCAGATTCGGGAAATCCAATACCAGCCAGCCATCCTCTGCCTGTCGGACGGAGAGTGGGCCGCTTTTGGAGCGCAAACGGATTTGCTCTTTGTCCCAGCCAAGTTTGTTGAAGATGACCCAGGCGCTGGCCAGGGTGGCGTGGCCGCATAGTGGCACCTCTGTGCCCGGCGTAAACCAGCGGATATGGAAATCTGCGTCCTCGCCGGCCGGAAGAGGCACGAAAAAGGCTGTTTCGGAGAGGTTGTTCTCCATGGCAAGCGAGAGCATGAGGTTATCTGGCAGCCACTGACCCAGCGGCATGACGGCCGCCGGATTGCCACCGAACACATCGCTGGTGAACGCATCAACCTGATAGATGGGTAAAGTCACGGTCTCTTCTCCTCGGAAAGCGCTGGCCTGTTTGGAAATATCATCTGATTTCGAGCTTATTGTAGGAAATGATCTGACTGCCATAACAGATTCAGATAATCTGTTTTTGAACCGGTACAGAATGGTTTTGATGATGTCTGTACCGGTCATATCGGAAGCGATCTGTACTGCACAGAAAGGTTCTGGTTCTGGTGCAATAGATCAGTATCGAGATAAATAGCCGCAAGCGAGGGGCGGGCAATGGGCATTCTCTACAATCAGGTGGCGGATCAGCTTCAGGGTCTGATTCATGAAGGGGTGTACCGGGACGGCGAACGGCTACCGGGCGTGCGAATGCTGAGCCGGCAATTTGGCGTGAGTATCTCGACCATCCTTCAGGCCCACCAGACCCTGGAAGCACGGGGTTTCCTGCAGGCCCGGGAACGCAGCGGCTACTTTGTACGTTTGCCGACCGTGGATGCACCTGAGCCGGTGATGCGCCGGCATCGCAGCAGTCCCGTACCGGTCAGCGCCCGGGAGATGACCCTGGACCTGTGCGCCGACGAACAAAAGCGTATGGTGCCTCTGGCCACGGCGATTCCCCATCCTGATTACCTCCCGCTCCGGCAGATCCAGCACAGCACGCTCTGGGCGGCACGAAGGGGCCTGGAAACACTGGACTATGCCTTTCCCGGTAAGGAATCGTTCCGGCGGCAGATCGCCCAGCGGATGGCAACCCTCGGGGTGCCGGTAACGCCGGATGATGTGCTCGCCACCAACGGTGCCCAGGAGGCGATCATCCTGGCACTCAGGGCGGTGACCCAGCCCGGGGACATTGTGGCGGTGGAATCGCCGTCTTTCCCCGGCATCCTACAGGCTCTGGAAGTGGTGGGGCTGAAGGTTATCGAGATCCCGACCCATCCCTCCGAAGGCTTGAGCCTCGAAGGTTTGCAGCTGGCACTGGAGCAGTGGCCCCTGAAAGCCTGTGTGGTGGTGACCAATCACAGCAATCCCATGGGCGCCCAAATGTCGGATGAGCGTAAGAAGCAGCTGGTTTCCATGCTGGCGGCAGCGGCTGTTCCGCTTATCGAGGACGACATCTACGGCGACCTTCATCACACCGGGGACCGGCCCAAACCGGCCAAAGCCTTTGATCGCGCGGATAATGTGATTTATTGCAGCTCGTTTTCGAAGACGATTTCACCGGGCCTGCGGCTTGGCTGGATGGTGCCGGGGCGACATATGGCCAGCGCCAGACAGCACAAGTATTTTGTGAACCTGGCAACGTCGTCGATTCCCCAGATGGCGGTGGCGCATTTTCTGGAGCAGGGCCGATACGATCGCTATCTGCTGTCAGCTCGTCAGCACTATCGAGAGTCCACAGAACGAATGCGCACAGCTGTGGCCCGGGCATTCCCGGAAGTTACGGCTGTGAGTCGACCCCAGGGTGGGTTCGTACTCTGGGTGCAGCTGCCCGACGGCGTTTCCGGCACGGACGTATACCAGAGGGCCAGGGCGGAAGATATCAATGTGGCACCGGGGCTAATGTTTTCCACCGCCGATAAATACGAAAATTGCCTGAGACTGAACAGTGCCAACCCCTGGAGTGAACGTATAGAGCAGGCTGTAGCCAGGCTGGGGGTGTTGGCGCACGATGTCCAGGTCGGCAAACGTTAGGGCCGTTCAGCGTTTCTCGTTGCGCAGGTCCAGCGGGTCGAGCAGCCCGGCGGCGATGGCTGTGCCGGTGACATCCGGCAGTCGATCCGCACCCAGACGCTTCATCACCCGCGCCCGGTAGAGATCAATCGTCTTTACACTTACCTCGAGCTGGTCGGCGATTTCCCGGCTGGTGTAGCCCTGGGCCAGCGGAATAAACACGTCCCGCTCGCGCCGGGTGAGTGTGTCCAGCAAGGCTTCGGTTGCCTCATCGCCCTGCAGCTGTGGGCCGGATTGCTGGTGTTCCTGAAGGGCCTGTTGAACGCTGTCCAGCAGCAGCTGTTCGTTGAAAGGCTTTTCGATAAAATCAAAAGCGCCGGATTTGAACGCCCTGACCACAATGGGCACGTCGGCATGCCCAGAGACAAAGATGATGGGCAGGTCCAGTCCTCGTTTCTGAAGCTCTTCCTGAACGTTCAGGCCGCCTAGCCCCGGCATCCTCACATCCAGAACCACACAGCCGGCTTTCGTGTTGCCAACGGCGTCCAGAAATTTGCGACCGTCGCTGTACGCCTCCACACTCAGGCCGACCGATTCCAGCAGCCATTGGGTGGATTCCAGCATGCCCGCGTCGTCGTCAACAACATAGACGGTGGTAGCTTCCGGGACGGCGTGGTCAGTCATCGGGCTGGTTCTCCATGGTTGTGTTTTTGTACTTCTGGTTCTGGCTCGCCGGGAAACGGCAGATAAGGGACAGGCCGCCAGTTGCGGCCGGGCGGGCATCCAGAAAGCCACCAAAGCCTTCAATAATCGATCGGCTCATGGACAGGCCAAGGCCCAGTCCCTGGGGCTTGCTGGTGTAGAACGGTTGGAACATCTGGCGGATGCCCTGTTCGTCCAGCCCCGGGCCTTCATCAGTGACTTCGATAAGGGTTTCATTCTGATCGTTGATGCAGGTCGTTATGACAATCTGTGCAGGTGGGCCCTGGATTTTTTCATCACGGGCTTCGATTGTGGCTTCAATGCCGTTGCGGATCAGATTGATCAATACCTGCTCAAGGAGCACCGGATCTGCGGTGATGACCGGCGCGCAGCAGGCCAATCTCTCGCGGATCTCCACATTGTTCTTCTCGGCCTCCCACTGACATAGGCGGGCGACGTTGCTCACGACATCGTTCAGGGCAATTGGCGCGGTGCGCTTCTGCCCTTTGCGTAAAAAAGCCCGCAGGCGTTTGATCACTTCCGATGCGCGGTTGGCATGGTGAACGATCTTCTGTAGGCCATCGTCCACACGGTCCAGGCATTCAGGGTTGGTGCGGGCGCTTTTCAGGTAACGCTGGCTGGCGCTCGCGAAGTTGACGATGGTGGCCAGTGGCTGATTCATCTCATGGGCAATGCTGGAGGCAAGCTCCCCGAGAGTGGCAAGCCTGGCGGTGTGGGCAAGTTCGTCGGCCAACCGGCGACTGTTCTCCTCGGATTCCACTCGGGCGGTGATATCCCGGGATACGCTGATGACCTCAATCACGGCGCCGGTGTAGGTCTCCCGGATGGCCCGGCTGGCAATCTCGAACCAGCGGCGGGATCCGTCCCGGTGGATGATCTCCAGGGTCATGGTGGCGTAGCCGTCATCCCGGAGCAGGTTACGGGTCTCCGCCAGTTTCTGGGTTACATGATTGCCGCGAAAGACCTCTTCGAGCGGTTTGCCCCGCAATTCTTCCGGCCAGTAGCCCAGCAGCCGCCAGGAAGCGGGCGTGGCGTCGATAAAGCGTCCGTCCGGCGCATGGCGGGATATGAGGTCAGTGGTGTTTTCAGTTATCAGCCGGTAAAGACGATTGGAGCGGGTTGCCTCTTCCTGGGTCAGGACATCCTGCGTGGCGTCCCGCGCCCGTGCCAGAACCCGGGCGGCTCCGACATCGGGAATGAAAGTCCACATCAGGATGGTTTCGGTAAGCTCCGAGGGAATCCGGGATTCCACGTTTTCAATAGCCCGGTTCTGATCCAATGAGGAGTTCACCAGTGCCTGGGCGTTGATTGGCAGAAGCGAGCGAGGCGAAGTCAGACCGGCTATCTGGCACAGATCCCAGGCTGCTCGGTTCCCCTCCAGGACTTTACCCGCCCCGTCCAGGACCAATCCGGGTTGCGGGTCGGCGTCGTGCAAACTAAATACACTTGAAGGGGAAATATCGTTCATGGCTGATCTTTATAGTAAGTTAACTATAATACGTTGGTATAATTTCTAGTATTTATTCTATCAAATACTATTCTGGCCAGCCCGAAGTATAGCTAGTTTAGCGATATTCCTGAATACGCCATAAGAACAACAGCACTCAAGAGGACCACGCAATGACCTCGATATTTGATCAGGGCCTGGCGCCCGTTGACGCCAACTACGCCGTCCAATCTCCCATCGATTTTATCGAACGTACCGCCACCGTATACCCGGAGTACCCTGCGGTTATTCACGGGGCGATTCGTTACACCTGGGCGCAGACCTACGAACGTTGCCGCCGTCTGGCGTCGGCCCTGAAAGGGCGGGGCATCGGACGCGGCGATACCGTTGCGGTCATGCTGCCGAATATTCCGGCCATGGTGGAATCCCACTTCGGGATACCGATGATCGGCGCGGTTCTCAATACCCTGAATGTGCGCCTTGATGCCGAGGCCATTGCCTTCATGCTGGAGCATGGAGAGGCCAAGGTTGTGATTGCCGACCGGGAATTTGGTGAGGTGGTCAGAGATGCCGTCAGCCGTCTGGACACGAAACCCCTGGTGATCGATGTTGACGATCCCGAGTATGGCGAAGGTGTCCAGGTAAGCGATCTCGATTATGAGGCCTTCCTGCAGGAGGGCGATCCGGCATTTGAGTGGAGCTTCCCTGACAATGAGTGGGATGCGATTTCACTGAACTACACCTCCGGCACTACCGGCAATCCGAAAGGTGTGGTCTACCACCACCGTGGCGCCTACATCAATGCCATTGGTAACCAGGCGGTGTGGTCCATGGACATGCACCCGGTCTATCTGTGGACCTTGCCGATGTTCCACTGCAACGGCTGGTGTTTCCCCTGGACCATTACCGCCATGGCCGGCACTCACGTCTGCCTGCGCCGGGTTGATCCGGAGAAGATTCTTCAGCTGATCCGCGACCATCAGGTTACTCACATGTGCGGCGCTCCGATTGTTCTCAACGCGCTGCTGAACGTGCCGGAATCCGCCAAGGCGGGCATCGATCACGACGTGAAGTCCATGACGGCCGGTGCGGCGCCCCCCGCACAGGTTATCGGTGCCATCGAAGAGATGGGTATTCAGGTGACTCACGTTTACGGCCTTACTGAAGTCTATGGCCCGGTGACCGTTTGCGCGTGGAAGACTGAATGGGATGCACTTCCGCTGCACGATCGTGCCCGGAAAAAGGCTCGCCAGGGCGTTCGGTACCACACCCTGGCAGGCACCATGGTCGGCGATCCGAATACCATGGAGCCGGTGCCGAAAGACGGCAAGACCATCGGTGAAATCTTCCTGCGCGGTAATACCGTAATGAAGGGCTACCTCAAAAACCCCAAGGCCACCGAAGAAGCCTTCCGGGGCGGCTGGTTCCACACCGGTGACTTGGCGGTCTGGCACGAAGACGGCTACATGGAGATCAAGGATCGGCTGAAAGACATCATCATTTCCGGTGGTGAGAACATTTCCACCATTGAGGTGGAGGATACCTTGTACCGCCATCCGGCTGTTCTTGAAGCGGCTGTGGTTGCCCGGCCAGACGAGAAATGGGGCGAAACCCCCTGCGCCTTTGTGACCCTTAAGCCTGAAGCTGGACAGGTTAGCGAGGAAGACATTATCAACTTCTGTCGCGAGCACCTGGCACGATTCAAGGTACCCAAGACCATCGTCTTCTCGGAGCTGCCCAAAACCTCCACGGGCAAGATCCAGAAGTTCGTGCTGAGGGATCAGGCCAAAGAGCTGGACTGATCCCCCGATCGGCTGCGCCATTCCGGCGCAGCCGGCTTTAACCGGAAAAACAACGCTGCCAGGCCCACGCGCCGCGTGAGCCCGGAGACCTTTTTATGCAAATGTTTCACCGAAAGAACGGGGAAGAACAGCCATGCTGGTTGGCTTTGCCACTGGCGAATACGAGGTGCCCAATGTGGAGTGGGGCATCACCAAACCCGCGTTTGATGAGCTGTGGAACTATCTGCCGTTCGCCGTCGGATTCCCGGATGCCAACGTCTGCCTGTACGCCATTCCCACGGCAGTGATCGCCTATGTGATTGCCTTCGGCGATATCGTGGTTGGCCAGTCCCTCATGAATCGTGTTGATCGTCTGCGCAAAGACGAAGACATCGACAACAGCATCGACCGCGTGCACCTGGTAACCGCTATCCGTAACGGTGCCACGCTTTCTTCGCGCCTTATCCCGGGCTGGCGGGACCCATCTGGACCGCAGTCACGGCCACCATGGGCGTGGTTCTGGCCGTATACGGTGCGGGTTGGGGCCTGGCCGTCGGCGCTGTTCTCTATTTCCTGATTGAACGCACCAAATTGCTTGGCTTTACCGCCGACCCGGAAGCGCTGGGCGCGAAAGCCGCAGAAGAGCACTAAACCTGCGTCTTCCGGCTCTGCACCGGAAGGCGCTGACCCCCTGTGTGTCCTTGGGAGGCCTCGTGCCTCCCTTTTTTATGCCTGAATTTTTCCCCGAAACATGGTTGTTGACAGAATGTCATTTCGTGACAATCTGTCTAATTTTTCCCTTTCAGGTATTCCTTCCCTCAGGTTTTCGGGTTTAAACTGCCTTGACTGATGAATTTTTGTCCGCTGTTCATTACCGATAACAACACTACAAAAACAGGAGGCAGTCATGACCATCAGCTCCACGCCCGAGGGTGTGTCCGTTGAGCCGAGGCATCTTCGGTTCGATGTCAGTGAAGATCTCAAAACGCTCTGGCATGGCAACGATGCTTTCCGGACCGCGTTCTTCAACGCCCTTTCCCTGCAATTTCCCGATGGTGAGCAGCAGTTCATTAATGCCGTAAGGCTCTATCGGGACAAGATCGAGGATCCAAAGCTTAAAGCGGAGATCCGCGGATTTATTGGCCAGGAAGCCCTGCACAGCAGGGAGCACAAGGATTACAACGAGGCCCTGAAGGCCCGGGGCTACGATATTGATGCCCTGGACCAACGGTTCCGCAAGCATATGGAGTGGGTGGGTAAACTGCCACCAAGCCGCCAGCTGGCGGGTACCTGTGGGGCCGAGCACTACACCGCTGTCCTCGCCAATGCCATCCTGAGCCACCCGGAGTGGATGGAGGGCGCCACGCCGACCATGGCAAAGCTCTGGAGATGGCATGCGATTGAGGAAACCGAACACAAATCCGTCGCCTTTGATGTTTACCGGGAATGTGTCGGCAACGAACGGCTTCGCCGGATCGTCTTCCTCTTTGTTACCTTGAATTTCTTCAAGTACACCTTTCTGAATACCTGTAGCCTGCTGAAAGCCGATGGCAAACTCTGGAGCCTGCGCACCTGGGTTGGCGGGTTTAATTTTCTCTGGGGCAAGCCCGGAGTGCTCCGCAAGTGTCTGCCGGAATTCCTGGCCTATTTCCGTAAAGGCTTCCACCCCTGGCAGCAGGACAACCGCGAGCTGCTCGAGCAGAATCTTCGTGAGCTGGATATGACATCGGCAGCACGATAGGGCCGGGTTGCTGAAATTTTGAACGCGGTGTGTAAGACTGTGTGGCATAAAGAATAACGACAATAAAGGGGGCTTCCGGTCGAGAAGCTGCCCGGAGCTGGAGGCCCACCATGCGAGTTGGTTTGATCGTCGATTCTGCGTGCGATTTACCCTACGAGTTCAGCCGCAAGCACGACCTGTTCGTCCTGCCGGTAACCGCTGTAATCGATGGCCAGACCTATGTAGACAAGCATGATCCGGTTCGGACCCAGGAGTTTTACCAGAGCGGTCTGTTACAGAAAGGGCACCAGGCTGAGACCCGCGCCTTCACCGCTGAACAGATCCACGACCTGTTCATGGAGAAGATCGTTACCCAGTTTGATGTTGCTATCTGTGAGACGGTCACGAAAAACCGAAGCCTGATTTTCCAGAACGCCACTGAGGCTATGAACAGTGTCCTGGCGAATTATGAGGGTACCCGGGAAGCCGCTGGTCGCGACGGCCGGTTTTTCATGCGGGTGATCGACAGCAAGCAGATCTTTGCCGGACAGGGCCTGCTGGCCGCTCACACCCTCAAGCTGATCGACCAGAAGGTCTCCAAAAATGCTCTGCGCCATGAGGTCGAAACCTTTAGCGACAAGATCTACACCTGCGTGATTCCGAGAGATCTGCACTACATACGTGAGCGGGCACGGCGTCGTGGTGACAAGAGTGTGTCGGCGCTGGTGGCCTTTCTTGGTAAAGCACTGAACATTACACCGGTCATTTTCGGACAGGGCGCTGAAGGCCAGCCTGCGGCCAAAACCCGCAGTTTCGATGTGGCCGTGGAAAAGGTGATGAACTATGCCACTGCCCGCGTGGAAGCCGGGCTTCTGACCCCTTATGTCAGTCTCTCCTGTGGCCTGACCTGGACCGAAATCGAGGATTTGCCCGGGCTCAATCGCCTGCGGGATGCTTGCGAGCGTAACGGTGTGGAACTTCTGCTATCCCAGATGGGCATCACCAGCAGTATTTATGTCGGCCCGGGCAGTCTCTGCCTGGCCCTGGCCGCGGAACTGCACAGCTTCAACGATTTTCAGTAATTCCCCCATAGAGTTCGCGGCTGAACCGGACTGGCCCGGCCGCATCCCTTCACCTGTAGTTTTGGCAAACCTTCCAGCCTGTACTTCATGTTAGCCTCTGGTCAGCGTGTTTCATTTCAACAACAGGACAACTGACGCCATGACCAAAGGCAAAGCGGATCTCGCCAACCAGCTGCTGGAACAGCACGTGAAACATGAACTGGCCTCGCTCAAGGGTGCAAAGCTGCGCAGGTTTCTCGAGCAGGAGCTGGATGAGCTATGGGGCTATGCCGGTGAGATAACCCTGAACCGGGTCACTTCGGAAGAGCAGGTGATGGGCGTTATCCAGCGCATCGTAATGGATATGGAGCTGGACGCAGGCATTCCGGAGCTGGCGGCGGAAATGGCGACCGAGGTGCTCAATGCCGACGTGCAGTCGCAAACCACACTGGGTGAGATCATTAACCGCGAACAGGCCACCGGCTTTCTGGAGGAAGCTCTGGAACTCCGACAGCAGCGGGAGCGGGTGATCAGTGAAATTATGGCGCACCCGGTTTATCAGGAGCTGGTGTCCAATGTGGTTTACCACGGCCTGATGAACTACCTCTACGAGGACAATCTGGTCGCCAAGTCTGTACCGGGCGTTGGTTCAATGATGAAGTTCGGCAAGCGCATGGCCAACAGGGCCGTGCCGGGGCTGGATGAAACCTTGGAGCGGCGCCTGAAGGCCTGGCTGTCTGACAGCCTGCCCGGTTTGATCAGCCGCAGTGAGCAGTTCCTGCACAGTGCCCTGTCTGACGACGAGCTGCGGGACAGCGTTATGGCCGCCTGGGTTTCGCTGGAAGGTCGCACTATTGCGGAACTGCGCGAGGGCCTCGGCGACGTGGAACTGCAGGAATTTGTGGTGCTCGGATATGAGTTCTGGCTGCAGTTTCGCAAGACTGGATACTTCGAGAACTGTGCCCGGGCAGTGGTTTCCCATCTGTTTGTAAAATATGGCGAACGGCCGCTCACGGACCTGCTGGGCGATATGGGGGTAAGCCGTGAAGTCGTCATGGCGGAGATTGATGCCTACGCAATTCCGGTTATAGACGTATTGCGTGAAGAGGGCTATGTTGAGGCACTGATTCGCCGGCGGCTTGCACCATTCTATAAATCCGCCGCCGCGCGCAAGATTCTCCAGCAAGAGGCCTGAATTTTCGACGCGGGTCGGGCTCTTCTGGAAAGTTTCGTTGAAGAGTTTGAAAGGGGATGATTTTGATCTCGGACCTGTTCTGGGCCTATCTGGTTGCCATTACCTTGCTTACCATTACGCCGGGTGTTGATACCCTGCTTGTGATGCGTAATACCGGGCGGGGTGGTTTGCGGGATGGTTGTGTCACCAGCGTCGGCATCTGCAGCGGGCTGTTCATTCATGCCACGCTCTCGGCTTTGGGTATTTCTCTTCTGTTGGTGGAAACTGCCTGGGCATTCTTTGCTCTGAAGTGGGCGGGCGCCTGTTACCTGGTCTGGCTCGGCATCGGTTCGTTGCGCCAGGCCCTTCGCCGTGGCGATACACCTGAGGCAAAAGAGGAAAAGGTTGTTCGCTGGAAGGTCCCCATTGTGGCGTCGTTCCGCGAGGGACTCTTGTCCAATGTTCTGAATCCAAAAACCGCCCTGTTTTATATGGCGTTGCTGCCACAGTTTGTGGATCCGGCCGGTAACGCCTTTCAACAGTCTCTGATGTTGGCCGGCGTGCATTTTCTGCTGGCCATGCTCTGGCAGTGCGGTCTTGCGTGGGTGGTGGTCACCTTCCGGAGCCTTGGCATGAACGCCAAGATGAAGCGGATGCTGAACGGCCTGACCGGTGGGTTTTTCGTGGCCATGGGCGCCAAGCTGGCCAGTAACTGACTCGATAAAAACATTCAGACAAAGAAAAAGGGAAGCCGTGGCTTCCCTTTTTATTCCAGTTCCGGACGCTTACTTTTCCAGATACTGAAGCTTGTTAGGTTTGCCATCCCACTCTTCAGCGTCTGGCAGCGGATCTTTCTTTTCGGTGATGTTCGGCCATTTCGCGGCCAGCTCGGCATTCAACTCCACAAACTGGACCTGATCGGCAGGCAGTTCGTCTTCAGAAAAGATGGCTTCGGCCGGACACTCAGGCTCGCACAGGGCGCAGTCGATGCATTCGTCCGGGTCGATTACCAGAAAGTTCGGTCCTTCGTAGAAGCAGTCTACCGGACAGACTTCCACGCAGTCTGTGTATTTACACTTGATGCAGTTATCAGTAACGATAAACGCCATAGTCAGATCCCTGGTCCAGTGGTGGTCAGTCTCATCAGGAGCGCCGTCTGGCGCCGCCGTTATATTTTAGTGCGCGATATTGTAGGGAGCGACCCGCACAGCCGCAAGCGTTCGACTGCTATAACCTTATTACACAGATCAATTCTAAGCTATTTCTTCATCAGCGCCTTCAGCTCGTAAAGCTGGTTCATGGCATCCCTGGGGGTAAGTCCGTCGAGGTCCATCTCTTTAAGGGCCTCTTCCACGGCGCTGGGTTCAAGGCTTGCGAACATATCGCCCTGGTAGACGGGTTCGTTAACCTGAGTGGCCGGTTTGGCCCGGGGCGTCTCAGTGCTCTGTTCACCAGTTGGAGCTGCCGGAGCCGCTGGCGAGGCACTGCCTTCCAAATGGGAAAGCTGGGTTTTGGCGTTACGGATCACATCCTGGGGCACGCCTGCCAGCTTGGCCACCTGAAGCCCGTAGCTCTGGCTTGCCGGGCCATCGTGCACGTTGTGCAGGAACACGATGCTGTCGTCGTGCTCGGTGGCCGTGAGGTGCACGTTAACGGCATGCTGCAGCTCATCGGCCAGTTGAGTCAGCTCGAAATAGTGGGTGGCAAACAGGGTGTAGCAGCGGATTTCCCGGGCCAGGTGTTCGGCTGTGGCCCAGGCCAGGGACAGGCCGTCAAAGGTGCTTGTGCCGCGACCCACCTCGTCCATCAATACCAGGCTGTGCTCTGTGGCGTTGTGCAGGATGTTGGCGGTTTCGGTCATTTCCACCATGAAGGTTGACCGCCCGCCGGCAATGTCATCCGAGGAGCCCATCCGGGTGAAAATCCGGTCTACCGGGCCGATCACCGCGCGGTTGGCGGGAACGAAGCTGCCGGTGTAGGCGAGCAATGCAATCAGCGCGGCCTGGCGCATGTAGGTAGACTTACCGCCCATGTTCGGGCCGGTGATCACCAGCATGCGGCGCTGGGTATCCATCAACAGATCATTGGGTACGAAAGGCTCATCGAGCAATTGTTCAACCACCGGGTGGCGGCCTTCCTCGATATCGCAGCCCGGAGATTCGCTGAATTCCGGCGCCGAAAAGCGCAAGGAGGTGGCCCGCTCGGCGAAATTGCTCAGCACATCCAGTTCGGCAAGAGCCTGCGCGGCATCCTGCAGTGGTGCCAGTTGTTCGGCCACTGTTTCCAGTACCTCATCGTACAGGCCTTTTTCCCTGGCCAAGGCTCGGCTCTTGGCGCTCAGGGCCTTGTCTTCGAATTCTTTCAGTTCTGGCGTAATGAATCGCTCGGCGTTTTTCAGGGTCTGCCGGCGAATGTAGTCCACCGGCGCCTGGTCGGACTGGGCCCGGCTGATTTCGATGTAATAACCGTGCACCCGGTTGTATCCGACCTTCAGAGTGCTGATACCTGTGCGGTCCCGCTCCCGGGTTTCCACATCCAGCAGATACTGGCCGGCGTTCTCGCTGATATTGCGCAGCTCGTCCAGTTCCTCGTCGAAGCCTTCCCGGATTACACCGCCCTCACGGATCACCACCGGAGGGTTGTCGATAATGGAGCGCTCCAGCAGATCCGCCAGTTCCGGGTATTCGCCAATGGTGGTCGCCAGCTTGACGATATGGTGGGAATTGACAGGTTTCAGTGTTTCCTGGAGGTCTGGCAGGGCCTGGAAAGCATCCCGAAGCCGTGCCAGGTCTCTCGGGCGCGCTGACCGAAGGGCGACTCGTGCCAGTACCCGCTCAATGTCGCCAACGGTTTTCAGAAGGTCGTGTACCGGTTCGTAGTGAAACCCGTCCAGAAGCGCGGACACTGCCTGCTGACGCTGGCGGACAATGTCCACATCCCGCAGGGGGCGATTCAGCCAACGCCGAAGTTCCCGGCCTCCCATGGAGGTAGCGGTGCGGTCCATCACCCAGGCCAGGGTGTACTGGTGGCCACCCATCAGGTTGGTGTCGATTTCCAGGTTGCGGCGGCTGGCGGCATCCAGAATCACCGCTTCATCGCGCCGTTCACGGGTCAATTTGCGAATGTGGGGCAGGGCGGTGCGCTGGGTTTCCTTTGCGTACTGCAGCAGACAGCCGGCGGCACAGACGGCCAGATTGAGGTCCTCGCAGCCGAAACCGGTCAGGTCCCTCACCTGCAGCTGTTGGGTGATCACACGGCGTGCGGTATCGGACTCGAACAGCCAGGGACCCTGGCGCCTTATTCCGGTAAAGCCCTCCAGAACTTCCTGGTAAGGAAAATCCTCGCTGATCAGAATTTCCGCCGGGCGTACCCGCTGGAGCTCCCCTTGCAGGGCTTCCAGGTTTTCCAGCTCGGACACGGCAAAACGCCCGCTTGAAATATCGAGCGAGGCAAAACCGAACTGCTCCCGGTGGTTATAGATAGCCACCAGCAGATTGTCACGGCGATCCTCCAGATAGGCGTCGTCACTCAGGGTGCCCGGTGTGACAATCCGGACCACCTGGCGGTCAACCGGTCCCTTGCTGGTGGCAGGGTCGCCAATCTGCTCGCAGATGGCGATGGATTGACCTGCCCGAACCAGCCGGGCAATGTAGCCCTCAGATGAGTGATAGGGGATGCCTGCCATGGGGATCGGGTTGCCCCCGGACTGGCCCCGGGCCGTAAGGGTGATGTCCATCAGCTCGGCTGCTTTCTTGGCGTCTTCGTAAAAAAGCTCGTAGAAATCCCCCATGCGGTAGAACACCAGTTCGTTGGGGTGCTGACCCTTGATCTTCAGGTACTGCTGCATCATTGGGGTGTGCTTGGAAAGATCGGTCTGAGCTGCTGACATGAACGGGTCCGGGTAGCCTTGCTTTGGATGAAGGCGTGAATTGTAAGAAAATAACCGCCGTGATGAAACGAAGGAGGTCATTATGCTGGCCAGTGATCAGGAATTGGAAGAGGCAGGCAATCGCCTTGGTGAACGACTGCTGAGAACCGGCCGTACCGTTGCTACGGCGGAGAGCTGCACCGGCGGCTGGGTTGCCAAGGTACTGACCGATCGTGCCGGCTCCTCGGTTTATGTACTGGGTGGCCTGGTCACATACAGCAATGAGGCCAAGCAGGGGCTTCTGGGCGTAACCCGGAAATCGCTGGATGAACACGGTGCGGTCAGCGAACCGGTGGTACGGGAAATGGTTGCCGGTGCCCTGGTGGCAACAGATGCTGACGTTGCCGTTGCGATCAGTGGTGTGGCAGGGCCCGGCGGTGGCAACAAAGACAAGCCTGTGGGCACCGTCTGGTTTGCCTGGGGTAGCAGTCCGGCCTCCACTGTGGCGGTGGTAAAACACTTTGATGGCGATCGCGATCAGGTTCGTCGGCAAGCCGTTCTCTTTGCCCTTCAAGAGGTTAACGATTTTGTCGGCGAAGTCTGACGGCTTTCACATCCGGAGGGGTTGGTCTCCTCTGCGGGTTATGTTTTAATACTGTTCAAATATACAGGGAATTGACTGTTTGAGCTGTACGGATTCCCGATTCACTATTTCGCTGCCAGCCTTTTCCTGAGGATGGCGGCCAGGCGACAGAGGGTTTGCACTGATGGAAGACAACCGCAAGAAAGCATTGAGCGCAGCACTTGGGCAGATTGAGCGCCAGTTCGGCAAGGGCGCCGTCATGAAAATGGGCGATCAGCCCCGCGAAGCCATTCCTGCGGTCTCCACCGGTTCCCTCGGCCTGGACGTTGCCCTGGGTATTGGCGGTCTTCCTTATGGTCGAATTTGCGAAATCTACGGTCCGGAAAGTTCCGGTAAGACGACGCTCACCCTGCAGGTGATTGCCGAAGCACAAAAAGCCGGCAAAACCTGCGCATTCGTGGATGCCGAGCACGCGCTTGATCCGGTTTACGCCGAGAAGCTGGGCGTCAATGTGGACGACCTTCTGGTGTCCCAGCCGGATACCGGTGAGCAGGCCCTGGAAATCGCCGACATGCTGGTTCGGTCAAATGCGGTTGACGTCATCATCGTCGACTCGGTTGCCGCCCTGACGCCGAAAGCGGAAATTGAGGGTGAAATGGGCGACAGCCACGTCGGTCTGCAGGCGCGACTGATGTCCCAGGCGCTTCGTAAGCTGACCGGTAACGTCAAACACGCCAACTGCCTGATGATTTTCATCAACCAGATCCGTATGAAAATCGGCGTTATGTTTGGCTCGCCCGAAACTACGACCGGTGGTAACGCGCTGAAATTCTACTCCTCTGTTCGCCTTGATATCCGCCGCATCGGTGCTGTGAAAGACGGTGATGAAGTGGTTGGTAACGAGACCCGCGTGAAAGTGGTCAAGAACAAGGTGTCACCGCCGTTCAAGCAGGCCGAGTTCCAGATCATGTACGGTAAGGGCATTTACCACATGGCCGAAGTCCTCGATATGGGCGTTAAGGAAGGCTTTGTCGACAAATCCGGGGCCTGGTACGCCTACAATGGCGACAAGATCGGTCAGGGCAAGGCCAACGCCTGCAAGTTCCTGGAAGAAAACATGGACATTGCCAACGAGATCGAAGCCAAGGTTCGGGACAAGTTGATGCCCAAGCCTGAACCGAAGAAAGACGCTAAAGAAGAGCCCGCCGAAGCCAACGGCGAACTGCTCTAAGCTTGATGCAGGGAGGACGTATGGATGACATGAAAAAACTTTTGATTGTTGCCCATGCCCCCTCCCCGAACACCCTCCGCCTTCGAGAAGCCGTGGAGGAGGGTGCCCGCCACGAAGACATCGAGAACGTTGAAGTAACCGTTCTGGCACCTTTGGACGCTGGCCCTGAAGACGTTCTCGCCTGCGACGCCATTATTCTCGGTACCACTGAGAATCTCGGGTATATGAGCGGTGCCCTGAAGGACTTCTTTGATCGCAGCTACTATCCCTGCCTCGAGAAAACCCAGGGGTTGCCGTTTGCCTGCTATATCCGCGCTGGACATGACGGCACCGGTACCAATCGGGCCATCGAAAGCATTACCACCGGGTTGCGCTGGAAACTGATGCAGGAACCCCTGATCTGCAGGGGCGAGTATCGGGATGAGTTTGAGGGGCAGTGCCGTGAGCTGGGGATGTATGTCGCCGCCAGCCTTGACGCCGGTTTGGTGTGAGCCTGAGGGACTGGCTCAGCTCGCAAACCGGTTGTAGAGGCCTTCAATCCGCGACAGTGCGTTGTCGACCGCGCGTGAATAACCTTTCTTGTCTAGGCAATAGCTGAACTGGACGCTAACGCGATAACCGGTCTGGTAAGGCTGGCACTCCACCACCCGGGCGCAAACCCGCGATTCGTTGATGTACTTGCCGTCAAAATCCATGAACAGACGGACTCCCGGTTCTACCGGTCTGGGACAAAGCACTGCCATTCCGTACCGGTTGAGATCAAGACAAGTCACCGGTGTGGGCTGTTTGCCACGACCAAGAAAGCCACGCTCCCGAAGTTGAACCTTCAGGCAGGAGGCGGGGTAACGATCCTTGATTCTGCGTTCCGCGGAATCACTGGTCATACGCTGGCGTCCGTTGCGTGCATTGTATTTATAGTTGGGAAGTGAAGTGTAGTTCCGCAAAGACTGGCTGAAAAATAACCGGCAACGGAATTGTGAACTGCCTAACAAAATACCGCGCACTGTGCGCAACTCCAGAAATCTTCGTGCTGAACGCGACAGAGCCGACCTCAGAATCTACAATGACCGGCCAATGTGTTAACCGTTACAGGACCAAACCTTGAAGTCACTGTCTCTGCACCAGCTTTACAAAGCCTGTGTTCTGAAAGATCTGCCGTTCAAAACCACCAAACAACTGGAGCCGCTGGCTGAAATCGTCGGCCAGAACCGCGCCCAGGAAGCTGTGCGTTTTGCCCTGGCAATGCCCCATGGCGGTTACAACGTCTATGCCGTTGGCCGAAATGGCCTGGGTAAGCGCACCATGATGTTGCGCTACCTGGAGCACCATGTGGATACCGATCAACAGAGCCATGACTGGTGCTATGTGGCCAATTTCGAAGAGCCGCGTATTCCGAAGCTGTTGCAGCTGCCGGCAGGAAAGGGAACCCAGCTCAAGCAGGATATGGAAAAGCTGATGAGTCGTCTGGTCAAGGTGATTCCCCAGACCTTTGACAGTGACAGCTTTCTGGAACGCTCGGAACAGCTAAAGAACGAGTACGGCAAGAAGCAGGAAGACGAGCTGGAGAAGGTTGCAGCCCAGGCCCGGCGCAAAAAGGTGAGCCTGACCGTGACCACGCCGGGTGGTTACCGGCTGGTTGCCATGAACGGGGATGAGCCTCATACCGCAGAATCGTTCCAGGCACTTACCGAGGAGCAGCGCGACAAGTTCGAAGATGCCATCAACAGACTCGAGAAAAAGCTCCGGCAGGCCCTGCGCAAACTGGCGGACTGGGAGCAGGAGTACGCCGATAAACAGCAGGCCCTGAACCAGGAAACTCTCGAAGGTATCTCCGGCCACCAGATTGATGAGCTGATCGAGAAATATAAGGATCTGCCGGAAGTGGTTGCCTACTTTGAAGCGGTTCGGGCGGACCTTGTGGAGAACCTGGAGATATTCCTCGACGATAACGAGGAGCAGGCAGCGATTGCTTATGCGTCCCTCGACAAGAAGATGCCCCGCCGTTACCTCGTCAATGTTCTGGTGCATCAGAAAACCAACGAAGTGCCGATGGTGGTGGAGGATAACCCCACCTACCACAACCTGTTCGGTTACGTTGAGAACGTCACCTACAAGGGCACGGTGTTCACGGATTTCTCCCTGATTCGCCCGGGCAGCCTGCACAGGGCCAACGGTGGCTATCTGTTGATGGACGCCATCAAGGTTCTGGAGCAACCGTTTGTATGGGACGGCCTCAAGCGTGCCCTGCGTTCGAAGTCCATACAGATAAATTCCCTGGAACGGGAACTGACGCTCTCCGGAACCATCTCAATTGAACCGGAATCGGTTCCCCTGGACGTCAAGATTGTTCTGTTCGGTGATCGAGAAACCTGGATGTTGCTACAGGAATACGATTCCGAGTTTGCCGAGCTGTTCCGGGTTACGGCGGATTTCGAGAACGAGATGTACCGTTCTGATGACAGCCAACTGCTCTATGCCAAGTTTATTGCCAGCCTGGTGAGTGAGAAGAAGCTGTTGCACTGTTCAAACAAGGCTGTTGCCCGGATTATTGAGCACAGTGCCCGTATGGCCGAGCACCAGGATCGACTGTCCCTGCACGCGGCGGATATTGCCAACCTGCTGCGAGAATCCGATTTCTGGGCCCGCCAGGCCGGGGCCAAGCTGATTCAGGATCTGCATGTGGAGCGTGCGCTGGAAAGTGCAAAATACCGCAGCAGCCGGATCCGGGATCAGTTCTACGATTCCATCCGTGACGGTACGACGCTCGTAACTACCAGTGGTACGTGTGTTGGCCAGGTAAATGCGCTTTCGGTTCTTTCCACGGGCGGGTTTGAATTTGGACTTTCCAACCGTGTTACCGCTACCTGCTATTATGGAGATGGCGTGGTGATGGATATTGAGCGTGATGTAAAGCTCGGTGGCAATCTGCACTCCAAGGGCGTAATGATCTTGAGCTCCTGGCTAGCTTCCCATTTTGCGGTCAATGACCCGATGCATCTGTCGGCCAGTCTGACCTTCGAGCAGAACTACGGTGAAGTGGACGGAGACAGCGCCTCTCTGGCGGAGCTGTGCGCGCTGATTTCGTCCCTCTCCGGCATTCCGGTTCGACAGGATCTTGCGATTACGGGATCGGTCAACCAGTTTGGTGAGGTTCAGCCCATTGGGGGCGTGAATGAAAAAGTGGAAGGCTTTTTCGCCACCTGCCAGCTCAAGGGCGGGCTTTCAGGCAGCCAGGGTGTCATTTTGCCCTCCACCAATGTGCAGAACCTGATGCTCGACAGTGAAGTGGTGCAGTCGGTGCGCGGGGGGCAGTTTGCGGTGTATGCGGTCGCCCATGTTGAAGAGGCCATAACCCTGCTGCTTGGCAAGCCTGCGGGCAAGGCCGATGACAAAGGCAGGTACCCCAAGCAGAGCGTTTTTGGCATTATCCAGCAACGACTTGAAAAAATGCGGGAACACGAGCGCCAGGAACATGCCCGTGACGACCATAAAGACCCGTCAATTCACTGACCGGCGATCATAAGAAAACGGACAGGAGAGAACACACCCATGACTGATATCCAGCAAACCGTGTACGTGGTAGAGGACGATGAAGCAGTCCGCGACTCCCTGGAGCTGCTGCTGAAATCCGACGGCAAGCCGGTCAAGACCTATGAGAGTGCAACCGCTTTCCTGAAGGACTATTCCGACAAGATGGCAGGCTGCATTGTGCTGGATATCCGCATGCCCGGCATGGACGGTATGGAGCTCCAGAAAAAGCTCAATGAAAAGCACTCCATTCTGCCGATCATCTTTGTGACCGGGCACGGTGACGTGCCTATGGCCGTCGACGCCATGAAAGAGGGTGCTGTGGACTTCATCCAGAAGCCCTACCGTGAGGAGGCGCTGCTGGAGAAAATCGAGGCAGCTCTCAAACAGGACCTGGAGCAGCGCAAGTCACTGGATGAGAAGCAGGAGATCATCCGTCGCATCAAGAGCCTGACCCCCCGGGAACACGAAATCATGGACCGGATGATTGCCGGCCAGGCCAACAAGGTGATTGCCATTGAGCTGGAGATAAGCCAGCGCACGGTGGAGATCCACCGTTCCCGCGTTATGCACAAGATGGGTACCCATTCCCTCGCACATCTCGTTCGTATGGTCCTGTCCGTAAAGGACCTTATCGACGCAGGGTGATCCCGGCGGCATCATACGGTTACTTTTTTAACCGGCCCGACATTTATGACTGAACCTGTCAGCGAGAACTCGGAGGTTACGGTTCTGCTTGTGGACGACAACCCGCAGAACCTCAAAGTCCTCTATGAGACCCTGAAAGATAAAGGTTACCGGCTGCTCATTGCCAACGAAGGCGAAAAGGCCCTCGACCTTGCCCACCGCCATCAGCCCGAAGTTATTCTCCTGGATATCATGATGCCGGAGATGGATGGCTATGAAGTCTGTGAGCGCCTCAAGGCGGATCTCCAGACGGCAGACTGTGCCGTTGTTTTCCTGTCTGCGTTGGATGACCTGCAGGCGAAGGTGAAAGGCTTCTCTCTCGGCGGCGCCGACTATATCTCCAAACCCTTCCAGTCCCAGGAAGTGATCGCCCGGGTGAAAACCCACGCCAGTGTGATTCGTCTTGAGCGGGAGCTGCAGGCCCGCAATCGTGAACTGCAGAGCGATCAGGCCCGGATTCTCAATTCCATCAGCGAGGGCATCTACGGCCTCGATGAGAATGGCATTATCGAATTTGCAAATCCTGCGGCGGCGTCGATTGTAGGATGCCCGGTGGAAGAGCTGATTGGCCGTGATTTTTTCGAAACTCACTTTGCAACTGCCGGGGACAATCCGGACAGCCTCCCGGTAAAGGCCACCTGTCAGCAGGGGGTAGCGGAGAACCAGAGGGATATTCGTATGCTGCGGGCCGATGGAACCGGCTTTCCCGCTGAGTACCGTTCGACCCCGAAACTGGACTCTGACGAGCTCCATGGTGCCGTTGTCGTGTTCCGGGATATCAGCGCCGAACTGGATAACGAAAAGGCGCTGGAGGATGCCCGGCAACTGGTTCAGGAACAGCGTGAGCAGCTGGCCCATACCTCCCGCCTGACCACCATGGGCGAAATGGCTGCCGGCGTTGCCCATGAGGTGAACCAGCCGCTGACCGCCATCACCAATTATGCCCGCGTCGCCAAGCGGATGATGGCAAAGGAAAATGCAGACATGAGTCTGCTCCAGGAGACCCTGGACAAGATTGAGGCGCAGTCCCATCGGGCCAGCGAGATTATTCGTCGAATCCGTCGATTCATGAAAAAGCCGGCCACGGGCAAAGAAGTGCTGTCAGTGCCTGCGTTGCTGGAAGATACCCGCCAGTTTGCCGAAGTGGATATGCGTAACAACAAAGGTGCCATTGAACTGTCGGTTCCTGAGGCTATGCCGGACGTTCTTGCAGACCCCGTCCAGGTTCAGCAGGTGGCGCTTAACCTGATCCGCAATGCCCTGGAGGCCACCAGCAGTATTGATTCCAGTGCGCCTGTCGAGGTGAGTGCGAGTGTGCAGGGTGGCACCTGTGTGCGAATCCAGGTGCGAGACCATGGCATCGGTTTGTCGGAAGACGCCGAAGAGAAACTGTTTCTGCCGTTCTTCACCACCAAGGACGAGGGTATGGGAATTGGTCTGTCAACCTGCCGATCCCTGATACAGGCCCAGGGTGGCGACATCGGTTTCGAGCGACCGGAGGATGGCGGCGCCTGTTTCTACTTTACTCTGCCTGTTGCCGGCGCCCAGGGTTCTCCCTGCGCACCGGATAGAGAGCCTTCTTAGAGCCAGTCGATGCGCCCGGTCAGATGAGGCGCATCGCCTTTGGCATTCAACACCTGATAGTCCCAGCTCGTTTCGCCCGTTTGCCAGTTCAGTTGGGCTGTTCCGGGCAGAAACAGCGGTTTCTTGAACTGGCAGCTGACGCTCAGAGCGCCACTTTGCCAGTCTTCCTGTTGCTCCAGCAGTGCGAGTGCGTGGGCCTTGGTCCACATGCCATGGGCGATTGCCCGTGGAAAACCGAATGCTTTGGCACTCAGGGCATGCATGTGGATCGGGTTGCTGTCACCGGATACCCGGGCGTATTGCCGGCCAATGGACTCGGGGGCTTTCATGTTCTCGGTGTTCGGATAACGCTCCAGCTCCGGCGGCGTTTTTTTGCCGGAAGATTTGCTCCCACCATCCGGCTGCCGGAACAGCGTCGTGCTCGCTTCCTCCCAAACCAGTCTGCCAGCCGAGCGTGCCTCGGTAATCAAATCAAATTCCACGCCCCGACCGCTCTTCACTGTATTCCCCAGGCTTACAAAGAGATCCAGGTTTTCCCCGGTGCCTATTGGTCGGTGCTGGGTCATGGTGTTTCGCAGGTGTACCAGGCCCAGTAGCGGCAACGGAAAGCTCTTCTCGGTAAGCAGTTTCAGATGCAGGGGGAAAGCTAGCACATGGGGCCAGGTAACGGGCAGATGACTGCCAGCCGTGAAGCCGCAGACCTGCTGGTAGCGCTTCAGTTTCTTGCCCGCGGTGCTGACACCCAGCAGGCTCGCGGAGAGATCCGGGATGCTGATATCGTCGCCGGTTTGCTTCTGCTTTGGCAGCAGTGTTCTGCCATACATCGGTAACAAGGCGGGCGGCGTGTTGTGGTAAACGAGGGTCTCTGACATTGGTGTTCTCCTTGACAGCCCGGGCCATCAATCCCGGCATTACCTGAGTAGAAAGCTTTGAAGCAAAGGGTATGCTTTTTTTTACATTTTGGTACAACTCGGCGTCTGTGGCCTGATATGCTCTTATATAAGACGATTGTCTAACAGGGTGCGGTTAATAGGTCCCTTGAGTCTGACAAACCTCTGGAGTCTGACAAACCCCACCAGATCAGGCATTGACCTGACGTGCCACGGCGGGTGTCGGGAAGGTCACAGTAGTTAACCAATAAAAAGCGGAATCTTATGCAGGAACTTCGTGACGCGGGAGTGATGTTGCGCCTGATTTATGAGGCGATGAAAAAGAAGGGAATCGATACCGATGCCATCTTCACTCGCCTGGGTGTGGATGAGAATTACGTTTATACCGAGCAGCTTCGAACCCCCCACAGTGCCCAGATGTATTTCTGGCAGGCTGTTGAGGACGTTTCCGGGGATCCGGATGTGGGTCTGCACCTTGGGCAATTGCTGCCTGCCTACAAGGGCCAGGTGCTGGAGTACCTCTTTCTGAGCAGCCCAACCTTCGGCGAGGGTCTGCGCCGGGCCCAGAACTATCAGCGTCTGCTGAGTGACGCGGCAAACACAGATTTTTTTATTGAGGGTGACGATGCCTGCATGGTACTGGATGCGGCATCTGATGATGTCCGCCGTTTGCGGCATTTCAATGAATGTTTCGTGCTGGGACTGATTACCTTTTTTCGCTCGATCACCGATGGCAGCTTTTACCCGTCACGCATCGAGTTCGAGCACGAGCGTTCCGAGGGCCAGGATCATGTTCGCGAGGTGCTAGGGTGCGACGTCACCTTCGGTGCGTCGGAAAACCAGCTTTATTTCCCGGCAAAGCTGCTGTCCCACGCCTCGCCGCATGCCGAGCCGGAGCTGCTGGATCTTCACGAGCGGTTCGCCAGCGAACAGGTTGCCCGTTTGGAGAAGAAGGACATCGTCGGTCAGGTGGAGCGGATTGTCGCAGAGCTCCTCGATAGTGGAGAGGTTACCCTGGATGCTGTGGCCGAGCGGCTTGGCATCAAGCCGAGGACCCTGCGTACGCGGCTGACGGAGGCCGAAACCAGTTTTAATCAGGTACTCGCGGATTTTCGCTATCGCCTTGCCCGCCAGCTGCTGGCAACCACCGATGAATCCATTGATGAGATTGTCTACCTGACCGGCTTTTCTGAGCCCAGCACGTTCTATCGCGCATTCAAGCGTTGGTCCGGAATGACGCCGATCGAATACCGCAAAACTGCCCAGGGCAAGGATGCCATGGCCGATGCCATGTAATCGGACGCTTTTCTGAAAAATTTTCAGAAAAGCGTTGACATAACAGGGTGCCTCTTTATAATGCGCCCTCGTTGTCACCGAGCAATCACACCCTTGATTGCCAAGCCTTTTCGAGGCGAGTTGTGATGACCCGCACGGAGCGGTAGTTCAGTTGGTTAGAATACCGGCCTGTCACGCCGGGGGTCGCGGGTTCGAGTCCCGTCCGCTCCGCCATTTTCCCTTCCTCTGTATCCTGCAACGCCCTCAGAATTTCTGAAGCTGTTTTGCTTCTGCCTGAAAGCAACCCTGTGTCATCGTTCTGTCACTAAGACGATCTAGTCTGTTCCTGAAAACTCAAGAACAGGATGGCCGCCATGCGGGATTATGAAGAAGAGTTGATTGAAAGTCAGTTCGAGGAATACGAAGACGATGACGGCTGGGATGATGCCATGGAGCTCTGATCTCAGGAATGCCGGATTCGCTTTCGGTGTTCGCCCGGGCTCAGGCTGAACCACCGCCGATACGCCTTGTGAAAGGCGGCAGGATTGGCGAATCCCAGAAGCCAGGCAATTTCCGCCAGTGATGTCTCCGTCTCTCGAATATAATCCCGTGCCAGTTGCTTCCGCGTTTCATCCATCAATTCCCTGAACCCGGTTCCCTCGGCCGCCAGCTGTCTTTGGAGAGTCCATGGCGCTGTGCCCAGTTTCATTGCAATGGTTTCAAGGCTCGGGGTTTCACCCTGGAACAGGGGTGTCAGCAGGTTCTTCACCCGGTCTCCCGTTGTCCATCCCCGTCGGATCTGCTGCAGTTCCCGTTCGCAGAGATCTGTCAGCTTTTCATGCATGGCGGGCTGGGCCTGCTGGCTCGCACTCTCCCAGATATCCTGTCGCACAGTAAGGCTGTTTTTCGACGCTCCAAAATGCACCGGGCAGCGGAACCAGCTTTCAAATAAATCATCCTGGCCAATGGGCTGGTATTCGATGGTGACTCTTTCCAGAACGTCATAGCAACCGGATACGGTTCTCAGGAACTGAGTCCAGGCGGCAAGAACAGAATCCACCACAAAATAATTGAAGCCGTTGTACGGGCGGATCGAGTAGAACTGGGCCTGTCGGGTTTCCGGCCAAACCATTGGTACGCCGCGGCTGTTGCGGCTGGTCAGCAGGGCATAGTGAATCAGTATGCTGATTGCCGCCCCGACAGTGCTCGCGGTTTCCCCGGCAAACCCGGCAATACCTGCGTCGACAGGACGGGATAATGCCCCCATCCTCAAGCCCAGGGCAGGGTTGCCGGTCTCGCTGATCGCCGCGTGCCCCAGGCGCATGAATCGTGGAATGCTGATACGTGCTTCCGGGGAGTTCAGTGTCTGATGGTCAAGTTGGAAACGGGATGCCAGTTCAGTGCTGTTGGCGCCTTCGGCCTCGGCCGCGCGCATGAGCGCAGAAACATAGAGAACACTGATGTCTCCGAGAGAGTTTCGGCTTTTTGGGGTGGCAGATATTTGGTCGCTCATTGAAGTCTTTGTCTGACATGTTATGCAAAGATAATAAAATGTTATCCCTGGATATTGTCGATGGCAAGGACCACGAGTAGTTTAATCCTCAACAATGAACGGGGACCTGGCAGTTGCAGGAGCCCCGCCAAAGATCACGATGAGGAGACCGAACATGACTGCGAGCACGACTCCAGGCGTTGCCAAATACCCGAACCTGCTTGAACCGCTGGACCTTGGCTTCACCAAGCTGCGTAACCGCACTCTGATGGGTTCCATGCACACTGGGCTTGAAGAGGCCAAAAACGGCTTTGAGCGTCTGTCGGCGTTTTATGCAGAGCGTGCCCGTGGCGGTGCCGGCCTGATCGTTACCGGTGGTATTGCTCCGAATGTGGAAGGGGGGGTGTTCCAGCACGCTGCCAAGATGACCACCGAAGAGGAATCCGACAAGCACAGGATCATTACCGATGCCGTGCATGAAGCCGATGGCAAGATCTGCATGCAGATTCTCCATGCGGGCCGCTACGCCTACTCTCCGGAGCTGGTGGCACCTTCCGCTATCCAGGCGCCGATCAACCCGTTCAAGCCGAAAGAGCTGGATGAGGCGGGCATAGAGAAGCAGATCCAGGACTACGCGGATTGCGCCGTGCTGGCGCAACGTGCCGGCTATGACGGTGTTGAGGTCATGGGTTCGGAAGGTTATTTCATTAACCAGTTTATCGTTTCTCATACCAACCACCGGACCGACCGTTGGGGTGGCAGCTACGAAAACCGAATTCGCCTGCCCATCGAAATCGTACGCCGGGTCCGTGAACGGGTAGGTGAGAACTTTATCCTGATCTATCGTCTGTCCATGCTGGATCTGATCGAGGATGGCAGCACCTGGGAAGAGGTTGTGCATCTGGCCAAGGAAATCGAGAAGGCCGGTGCCACCATCATCAATACCGGTATCGGTTGGCATGAGGCCCGGGTGCCCACCATTGCCACGTCGGTTCCCCGTGGTGCCTTTACCAAGGTGACCGCGCGCCTGAAGGGTGAGGTGAGAATTCCGCTGGTCACCACCAACCGGATCAATATGCCGGACGTGGCAGAGAAGATCCTGGCCGAGGGCGATGCCGACATGGTTTCAATGGCCCGGCCGTTCCTGGCGGATGCCGACCTGGTTCAGAAGGCGGCGGAAGATCGCGCCGACGAAATCAACACCTGCATCGGTTGTAACCAGGCGTGTCTTGATCACACCTTCAGTGGCAAGCTGACGTCGTGTCTGGTGAACCCACGTGCCTGTCACGAGACCGAACTGACCTACGTGAAGACCGCCAGGCCGAAATCCATAGCGGTGGTTGGCGCCGGCCCGGCCGGGCTGGCCTTCGCTTCCGTGGCAGCAGAGCGGGGCCACAAGGTGACGCTGTTTGACGCAGGCAGCGAGATCGGTGGTCAGTTCAATGTTGCCAAGCTGATTCCAGGCAAGGAAGAGTTCTACGAAACCCTGCGGTATTTCCGGGTGATGCTCGACAAGCACCAGGTGGACGTGCGCCTGAACACCCGAATCAGCGTCGAGGATCTCAAGGCCGGAGGCTTTGATGAGGTGATCCTGGCGACCGGGGTCAAACCCCGCACTCCGGAAATTGAGGGAATCGACCATCCGAAAGTGATCGGTTATCTCGACGCCCTGCTGGAGCGCAAGCCGGTCGGGCAGAAAGTGGCAGTGATCGGTGCCGGCGGTATCGGGTTTGATGTCTCCGAGTTTATCGTCCACAAGGGCACGTCGGCCGCCATCGACACAGACCACTTCATGCGTGAGTGGGGTGTGGATCTGAGCGTTGAGCACCGGGGTGGTATTCAGGGCGTTGAGCCTCAGGTGCCGGAGCCTGCCCGCGAAGTCTATCTGCTTCAGCGTAAAGCATCGAAAGTCGGTAAGAACCTGGGCAAGACCACTGGTTGGATTCACCGTACGTCCCTTAAGAACCGCCAGGTTCAGATGGTGCCCGGTGTCACCTATCGCAAAATCGATGATGAGGGGCTGCACCTAACGGTCACGCCGAAGGGCGCGGAGCAGGGCGAAGATCGGGTGTTGCCAGTGGATACCATTATTGTGTGCGCGGGTCAGGAGCCGCTGCGTGAACTCCAGAGCGATCTCGAAACAGCTGGCCTGCCGGTTCACCTGATTGGCGGTTCGGATGTGGCGGCTGAGCTTGATGCCAAGCGGGCCATTGACCAGGGTAGTCGTCTGGCTGCGGAGCTCTAACCGCAAGCACGATCACAAATCGTTGCAGTTTTTCCCTTTGCAGAAACGATTGTCTGGCTAGACTAATAGCTTTGAGTCTGTCGAGTCGTTGAACTGTGGAGAACGCGCAATGGTGTCTGCCGACCAGGCAACCGATGGTTATTCGGCGGTATTTTTTGTGGAAGGGAGTCAGGTGGCCCGCGAGATGCGGGCCAGTGAATTCGGAGCCTTCCTGGATGGCTATGTAGGGCTGTCCGATCTTGCCGAAACTGATGTCAGGGCTGTTCTGGTTGAGCTGAGTGCCGATCTTCGGGTCCAGGCACTGGTGTTCTTCCGCATCTGGTTTGATGAGGAGGGCAGGGCAGACAGTCATTGGAATGTACCTATCGAAGGGCTGGCCAGGAAAGGCGCCAAAGGGCCGGACATGGGCGGCGGTGCGATCCGGCTGGTTTGCCGTAGCCAATGCCCTGACTCCAAGTTCAAGGAAGATCTCTGGGACCCGGACATGACACCCGGGAACAACCATTTCCAGGCGATTCGCAAAGCGGTTGAAGCCAACAGTCTCAAATTCCGAAAAGTGGAGCCGGTTCAGGAAGAAAATATTCCGGTTCTGAGCGAACAGGCTGAGGATTCCAATGAACGTGAAGAGGCCGCTGCAGCCGCGGATCGTTCCCGTCTGGCACAGCTGATTCGTGAACAGCGCCTGCGGATCAAGACCCTGCAGAGTGTTCACCGCGATGCGCTGTCTGACATCCAGCGGGAGCATCGGCTGGAAATTCAGGGTTTGCGCAGTGATATCGCGGATCTCGAGCAGAAATACGAGCGCCAGCGCCTGAGTAATGAACAGCTTAAAAAGCGTCTGTCGGAGCGAAACGAGCAGTACCTCTCCATGCAGGAGCAGATGGCCGCTGTTGGTGAAGAAAAGCAGCGTGAGGACTCGAACGCGGGTGCTGAACTCTTGCTGCTCAGGGAGCAATTGGAGCGACGTCAGCGGGAGTTGGAATTAAGGGACGAGAAAATCGTTGCCCTTGAGGAGGAGAATCACGAGCTTCGCAATCGCGAGCCGCCGGAGGACTCCATTATGGACCACCTGAAGCGCCAGTCGGTGTTTCTGGTGGCCTACCAACCGGGCGCCGGTCATGTAACACTGCCTTTCAAAGACATTGAAACCTACTTCAGCAACCCCACCGCCTATGCTGCAGAACGCTGCGGCATGAATGAACCCGCTTATCAGGAATGGCTGGCGCACTACGAAAATCCTGTCTGCGCCCATGAAAGCGACGATGGCAAAGTCTGCGGCGAGCCGATTCTGCGAGTCAGTCAGCCAGCGGAATTTCGCCCGGGCATTGATGACCGTTGCGAGAAACACCAGTCCTGAGGCCCGAACTTTTTTCAGTATCGGGGTGACTTTCGTTAAACTGTACGCCAGATTGTCACCGGGGTAACGGTTTCGTTTGTCCCCGCCGCATCCCGACACCACAGGAAACTTCATGGATCAGTTCAGGAACATTGGTGTGATTGGCCGTATGGGCAGCGTGAAAGTGGTTGAATCGCTGCGCCAGCTCAAACAGTACCTGATCGCCAACAACTACCACGTCATTCTTGAGGAAGACACGGCCAGCATGTTGCCCGGGCATGGCCTGCAGGTGGCAAGCAAAAAACTGCTGGGCGAGATCTGTGATCTGGTTATCGTGGTCGGCGGTGATGGCAGCCTTCTGGGCGCCGCCCGTGAGCTGGCCAAGTCCAAGATTCCCTTGCTTGGGGTGAACCGTGGCCGTCTGGGCTTTCTGACCGACATATCGCCTTCCGACCTCGAGGAACGACTGGGTAAGGTTCTGGAGGGCGAATACATGGAGGAAACACGGTTTTTGCTGGATGGCAACGTCGAGCGTAATGGCCAGCCCCTCGGGTTTGGTACCGCCCTGAACGATGTCGTGCTGCATCCGGGTAAATCCACCCGGATGATCGGCTTCGATCTGTTCATTGACGGTCATTTTGTCTACAGCCAGCGCTCGGATGGCCTGATCGTCTCCACTCCGACAGGGTCTACGGCCTACTCGCTTTCCGCGGGCGGCCCGATCATGCATCCCAAGCTGGATGCCATTGTTCTGGTGCCCATGTTTCCCCACACTCTCAGTAGCAGGCCGATCGTTGTCGATGGCAAGAGTGAGATCAAACTGGTGATCGGGGAGACCAATGAAACCTATCCGCAAATCAGCTTTGACGGCCAGATGAACATTGCCTGTGCGCCAGGCGATATCATTCGCATTACCAAAAAGCCGTTCAAGATCCGGTTGATTCACCCCACCGACCATAATTTCTACGCCACCTGCCGTGACAAGCTTGGCTGGGCTAGTGAAATATCAGCGAGTTGATCATGGCTGCAACAAATCCGACCGCAAGCCGCGGTTACGACATCATTGGCGATATTCACGGTTGTGCCCATACGCTCACCAGATTGCTGGACCAGATGGGGTACCGTAAGGTCAACGGGGTTTATCAGCACCCACGTCGCCAGGCGATCTTCATCGGCGATATTATCGATCGCGGCCCTCGCATCCGCGAGGCGTTGCACCTTGTGCGGGATATGGTGGAACACGGTTCGGCCCGCATTGTTATGGGCAATCATGAATACAATGCACTGGGTTACTGCACGCGTGCACGTCCCGGCAGCGGCAAAACCTTTTTGCGTGAGCACAACGCCCGTCATGACCGTCTGATCCGGGAGACGCTGGAACAGTTCGAGGCGCATCCGTACGAGTGGAATGAATTTCTCGAGTGGTTCTATACCATACCGCTGTTCATCGACGATGAGGATTTCCGGGTTGTTCACGCCTGCTGGGACGGCGATCTGATCGAAAAATTCAAGCAGTCGCAGGGCGGCGCCTGTATCGATGAGGACTTCCTGCACGCGTCTGCCGCTATTGAGTCCTTTGCCGGGCAGGTCATGGATACGCTTTTGCGGGGAACAGATCTCAGGCTTCCCGAGGGCATGGCCATCACCGGTCGGGACGGCTACGTGCGTGAGTTTTTCCGAACCAAGTTCTGGGCCGACGATCCGCATACTTATGCCGATGTGGTATTCCAGCCAGACCCACTGCCACCGGAAGTGGCAAGCCGGGTACTGACTGAGGACGAGCGCAAACAGCTCATCAGCTATCCCCTTGATGCGCCGCCGGTGTTTGTGGGGCATTACTGGATGGAGGGTGAGCCGGCGCCGCTCAAGTCCAATGTCGCCTGCATCGACTACAGTGCCGTGAAGTACGGGCGGCTGGTGGCTTATCGGATGGATGGTGAGCGGGCACTTTGCCGGGACAAGTTTGTCTGGGTAGATGTGGAAAGGCCGGAGCAACCGGACTATCCGACCAGCGAAGACAGCGTTGCGCGCTAAACCGAGCATCGAGGCTGAATCAATTCCGGAGGCGGAGTAAGCGGTGTACCGAGTCAAGCAGTTGGATACTACGGTGAATCTGGCCAGCTTCAGCCGTTGGCTGAACGGGCAGGGTGTGACCCATCGCATTACGGAAGAAGGGGGCTTCCAGGTACTCTGGCTGGAAGATCCTGCCCACGCTGAACCCGTGCTCTCCGCCCTTGATCGCTTCATGGCGGAACCCGAAATCAGGGAAGCTGTGGATCGCCAGAACCGGTCGCCGGTTTTTGTTGGCGGGCGCTGGCAGCCTTCACCTCGTCATGCGCCGCTCGTAATCGGGATTATTGTGTTTGCTGTGGCCATGGTCTGGCTCACGGCCATGGGCCAGAATGAACTGGCGGTCGGCCTGATGATGATTGATCCCCGGGATTATGACTGGAGCACCATGGCCGGTCGTATTGACGCGTTAACCGCCACCCTGGCCAGTGGCCAGATCTGGCGGCTGCTGACACCGGATTTTCTGCACTTCAGCTGGACCCATATAATTTTCAATTCCGTCATGCTCTGGTTTCTGGGCAGCCAGATCGAGTGGTTCGATGGTCGGGCCCGATTGATCACTCTGTTTGTGATTACGAGCCTGTTCTCCAATGGCTTGCAGTATTTTGTGTCCGGGCCTCTTTTCGGTGGGCTATCCGGGGTGGTTTATGGGATTCTGGGCTACTGCTGGCTTAGCCAGCGATCTGCACCGAGGTTCCAGTTTCCGCCTGCACTGGTTACCTTTGCGGTTGCGTGGATGGTGATCGGGTTTACGTCGCTCCCCGAAATGATCGGGCTCGGGCGTATGGCCAATGAAGCGCACCTGGGTGGATTTGTTGCCGGGCTGGCCCTTGCGGTGGTTTTGCCCGTAAGACGTAGGCGGGGCGCATAAAAAAGCCCCGCCAGAGGCGGGGCGTTAAAAGAGCTTTTAGCTCCTGATGAGAGAGACCAAATGAAACGACCGTCGTCATTTGGTGAAGTAATGATAATCATTATCGTTTGATGCTGTCAAACGGTTCTGCCACATTTTTATGAACGTTTTTTCAGGAGAGCGGGATGACCTACGAAGAACTGATCGAGCGCCTGGACCCCAATGTTTACCGGAGTCTCCGGCAGTCGATTGAGCTCGGGAAATGGCCTGACGGCCGCAAGCTGACGCCCGAACAGCGTGAAATCAGCCTGGAAGCGGTGATTTACTATGAGAATCTGCACAACATTCCTGAAGAGGAGCGTACCGGCTACCTCGACAGGGGCAGCAAGGCCGGCACCGCTTGCGATCCTTCGGTTCAGCGCAAGCAGGGTAACGGCGACGTGGATCCGGACCAGTTTGTTGAGGTCAAGTCTTGAGCGAGCTGATTGATGTCACCGGCCGGCTTCGCAAAATGCCGGCGGAGGCGGGCGACCCGGTGGCTTACTCCATTGCTGTGGGCGATACCCGCATCCCCCTGAACGATCTGATTGGCCGACCGGTGCGTCTGGATTTCGACGGCGTAATCCGTTGCATCCACTGCGATCGGAAGACTAAAAAGAGTTTCAATCAGGGCTTCTGTTATCCCTGCTTCCGCAAGCTGGCGGCTTGTGACAGTTGCATCATGAGTCCGGAAAAGTGCCACTATCACCTTGGCACCTGCCGCGAGCCGGAGTGGGGTGAAACACATTGCATGGTGGAACACGTGGTTTATCTGGCCAACTCTTCCGGTCTGAAAGTGGGTATTACCCGGGGGTCCCAGGTGCCGACACGCTGGATCGATCAGGGGGCGGTAGACGCTATTCCGATGGTGCGTGTTGCAACGCGGTATATTGCCGGGCTGGTAGAAGTTGCCTGTAAAACACACGTTGCCGACCGGACCAACTGGCGTGCAATGTTAAAGGGTGACGTTCCCGAGCTGGACCTGTTGGAAGAGCGGCAGCGTATTCTCGGGCTGATCGCCAACGATCTTGAAGCACTCAGGCAGACCCACGGTCAGGATTCAATCCGTGAAGTTGACGAACAGGGCCTTGGCCTGAGCTATCCGGTCCAGGCCTGGCCAGAAAAAATCAAAACCCATAATCTCGACAAAACGCCGGAAGTGGAAGGTGTCCTTGAAGGTATCAAGGGACAGTACCTGATCCTGGATACCGGTGTGATCAACATTCGGAAATTCACCGGTTATGAAGTCCGTTTCCGGGTCATGGAGGGCTGACAGCGCCTTGCCCGGTCAATCTTTTCATGTCTGCGGGTGCTGAATATCTGCGCCCGCAGGCCGCGAATTCTGGAGAAAACCAATGCGTACCAGCCAGCCACAGACCATTTATCTGAGCGATTACAAGGTACCCGCGTATCTGGTCGACACTGTAGACCTCAGGTTCGAGCTTTTTGAAGATGGGGCGCGGGTGCACAGCACGCTGCAGCTTCGCCGGAACCCGGAATCTGACGACGTATCTGCACCCCTGGAGCTTGACGGCGACAGTCTGACGCTGGAATCCGTTGTCCTGGACGGCGAGGAGCTGTCTGCGGGTGATTTTGAGGACCGGGGCGATCAACTAGTGGTCCGCTCTGTACCAAAGCAGTTCACCTTGACGGTAGTGACCTGGATAGAGCCCCAGAACAATACCCGTCTGGAAGGTCTGTATAAATCCTCCGGCATGTTCTGCACCCAGTGCGAGGCGGAAGGCTTCCGGTGCATTACTTTCTTCCCGGATCGTCCGGACGTGATGGCACGCTTCCGTACCCGCATCGAAGCCAACAAGAACGCCTATCCGGTGCTTCTCTCGAACGGTAATGATGTGGAAAAAGGCGAGCTGGAAAACGGCCGGCATTTTGTCACCTGGGAAGACCCATTCCCCAAGCCCTGCTACCTCTTCGCCCTGGTGGCCGGAGACCTGGTGGAAAAGCGGGATACGTTCTCAACGTGTTCGGGGCGCGACATCGATCTGCGCATGTACGTGGAGCCCCGCAATGCCGAGAAGTGCGACCACGCGATGGATTCCCTGAAACGGTCCATGCGCTGGGATGAGGACGTCTATGGTCGTGAGTACGATCTCGATATCTTCATGATTGTGGCGGTGGATGATTTCAACATGGGCGCCATGGAGAACAAGGGACTCAATATCTTCAACTCCTCCTGCGTGCTGGCCAGCCAGGAAACCGCCACGGACATGGCGTTCCAGCGCATCGAAGCCATCGTCGCCCACGAGTATTTTCACAACTGGTCCGGTAACCGGGTTACCTGCCGGGACTGGTTTCAGCTCAGCCTGAAAGAAGGCTTCACCGTATTCCGGGATTCCCAGTTCTCGGCGGATATGGGTTCTCCGACGGTGAAGCGGATTGAGGATGTGACGCTGCTGCGTACCGCCCAGTTTGCCGAAGACGGTGGCCCGATGGCCCATCCGGTTCGGCCAGCTTCCTACATGGAAATTTCCAACTTCTATACCCTGACCATTTACGAAAAAGGTGCAGAGGTTGTGCGGATGATCCACGCCTTGCTGGGGCCGGACATGTTCCGTAAGGGCAGCGATCTGTATTTTGAGCGTCATGATGGCCAGGCGGTAACGACCGATGATTTTGTCAAAGCCATGGAGGATGCTTCCGGTCGAGATCTGGGACAGTTCCGCCTATGGTACGAGCAGGCCGGAACGCCGGTACTCAACGTGTCGGATGAATTTGACGCCGGAAAAGGTGTGTATCGCCTTACCGTAGAGCAGAGCATTCCGGATACCCCGGGGCAGACCAACAAGAAGCCGCAGCACATTCCGTTTGCGCTTGGCCTGCTTGGACAGGATGGGCAGTCCCTGCCGCTTCAGCTTGAGCCGGGCCAGGTGAGTGCGCCGACGGAGCGGGTGCTTGAACATACCGAAGCGGTCCATACGTTTGAATTTCATGAGATCGAGTCCAGGCCGGTCCCGTCGCTGTTGCGGCACTTTTCTGCACCGGTTCGGATACGCTACCCATGGACCCGCGAACAGCTGCTTTTCCTTATGAGCCACGATCCGGACGGATTCAATCGCTGGGATGCGGGCCAGAGATTGACGGTGGATGTTATCCAGTCGCTGGTTGGGGCGCCGGACGATGCGGAAATCGAACCGAGACTGGTTGAGGCCTATCGCAAGCTGATTTCCGACACCGAGCTGGATCAGGCCCTGGTGGCAAAAATGCTGCAGCTGCCCTCCGAGGCGTACCTGATTGAACTATCGGATAACGCCGATGTGCCGGCCATCCATCGGGCTCGTGACGCGGTACTCCGGCATCTGGCCGGCGCCCTGAAACCTGAGCTGATTGCCTGCTACCAGCACCAACAGGGCAGTGGTCCCTATGAGGTGACGCCGGAGGCCATTGCCCGTCGTAGCCTCCGCAATACCGCTCTGGCCTGGTTGCTGATGATCAATGATGAGGAAGGCCGGGGCCTGGCAGTCAGCCAGTTGAACGCTGCTGACAATATGACCGATCGGATGGGAGCCTTGCGGGCTCTGGTCAATTCAGGTTTTGAGGCTGATCGCCAGCGGGCACTGGATGACTTCTACCATCGGTTCCAGGACGACCCACAGGTTATTGAGCAGTGGTTCTCCGTGCAGGCGGCCAGTGACCAGGCCGGGCAGCTGGAGGACATCCATAATCTTCTGGAGCATCCGGCGTTCGATTGGAAAAACCCCAACAAGATTCGTTCTGTGGTGGGCGCATTCGCAGGCCAGAACCTGGCGGCGTTCCACAAACCGGATGGTTCGGGTTATGAATTCCTGGCAGATCAGGTCTGTCGCCTGGACGACAGCAACCCGCAGATCGCCGCGCGTCTGGTGACGCCGCTGACCCGATGGAGAAAGTTTGCGCCGGCTTACAGTGGCCTGATGAAAACGGCCCTGGAGCGTATTCGCGACAAGTCCGGATTGTCACGGGATGTCTATGAGGTAGTGCACAAAAGCCTTGCCGATTGAAGCCGGCTACAAAATCGCACTTTCGGTCGATAGACTTTAGTCTGGGGTCGGGTAGTCTGGAATAAGGTCTGTAATTCCATCAGACGACAATAAAAAAGCCTCCGCAGAGGCTTCCAGACGCACTTAGGGTTTCACAATGATGTATAACAAAAATGCGATTCTCGGCGGCCTGATGGCTCTCTCCGTGGCATCATCGCCTGCGTGGGCGGCGGTTTCCGCTAGTGAAGCGGCCCGCCTGGGCCAGGAGTTGACACCCTTTGGGTCACCCAGGGCCGGCAACAGCGCCGGAACCATCCCGGCGTGGACTGGTGGCCTGACAGAGCCACCTCCCGGTTACGAGGGTACTGGGCAGCACCACATCAATCCGTTCCCCGATGATGAAGTCCTGTTTACCATCACACCCTCCAACATGGAGCAGTACGAAGAGTACCTCGCCGATGGCGTGAGGGCGATGCTGGAAACCTATCCGACAACGTTTCGGGTTCCTGTTTACCAGTCTCGCCGTACCCATGCCGTTCCCCAATGGGTGGCCGAGAACACCCGCGAGAACGCGGTAAGCGCAGAAATTGTTGGCCAGAGCGAAGGTCTGGACGGTGCTTTCGGCGGCTACCCTTTTCCGATTCTGCACGGTAATGACGAGCAGAAAGCCTGGCAGGCGGTCTGGAACCATCTGACCCGCTGGCGCGGCATCTCTGTTACCCGTCGATCCAGTGAGGTGGCGGTCCAGACCAGTGGCGACTATTCGCTGGTTACCTCCCAACAGGAAGTTTTCTTCAACTTTTACAACCCGGAAGGTGGTGAAGAGGACCTGGATAACGTAATTTTTTATTATCTGTCGTTTACCCAATCGCCACCCCGCCTTGCCGGCGGTGCCATTCTGATTCATGAAACTCTGAACCAGATCATCAATCCGCGTAACGGTTGGGGCTACAACGCCGGCCAGCGCCGCGTGCGCCGGGCACCAAACCTTGGTTACGATTCCCCGATCGCAGCGGCTGACAACCTGCGTACCGCCGATGATACTGACATCTTCAACGGGGCCATGGACCGCTACAACTGGAACTATGAAGGCAAGCGGGAAATCTACATCCCCTACAACAATTACCGTATTGGCGAAAAAGGCCTCCCTTACGAGGAAATCCTGGGCACCTCCCACTTGAACCCGGACCTCACCCGCTGGGAGCTTCACCGTGTGCACGTGGTTGAAGCCACACTGAAAGACGGTGAGCGCCATATTTATGGCAAGCGCCGCTTCTACATTGACGAGGACAGCTGGAACACGGTTCTGCTGGATCAATACGATGGTCGCGGCGAACTCTGGCGTGTAACGATGGGACTGCCTAAAAATTATTATGAACTTCCGGGTGTGTGGACGGTTCTTGACGTCTATCATGACCTTCAGGCCCGTCGTTATCATGTGCTCGGTCTGGACACAGAAGAGCCAAATACCCGCGTGTTCACCGACGAGGTCCCGAACAAGCGCTACTTCTCGCCGGCCTCCCTGCGCCGCAGGAGTGTTCGCTAACGCGCTGTTGGCCGAGGGATGCGTCCCCCGTCCACAGGAAGTGGCGACCCAACATACCGGCAATCGTAAGGTTGCCGGTATGTTCACAGTTATTCCCGGCTTTGCCGGTCAGAGACACAGTTCAATACAACATAATAGGCAATCTGAATGGCTAAAAGGTTGATGTGCAAGACTCTGGGCGCTGCCTGCCTTGGACTTTCCATGGTCTGGTCTGCCCCTGCAGCGTTTGCGCTTGCAGATATCATCGAAACCCCGGCCCGGCCGACGGATCTGGCCCCGGAAAATCTTCTCACCGATGCGACCCGGGTTGGGGATCGTATTGTGGCTGTGGGAGAGCGCGGCCATATCATCTATTCGGACGATGAGGGGAAAACCTGGGTTCAGGGTGAAGTTCCTGTTTCTGTGACCCTGACAGGGATCGATTTCGGCTCCGACAGCCATGGCTGGGCAGTGGGCCACAGCGGCGTTGTCCTGCACACGACTGATGCCGGGGCCACCTGGAGCCTTCAGATTGACGGTATCCGCGCCATGGAACTGGCCATTGAGAGCCGGGAAGAGCAGATTTCCGCCATGGAGGAGCGCATCGAAGAAGCGCCCGAAGAAGAGAAAGAAGATCTCGAGTGGGCGCTGGATGACCTCTACTTCGCCCTCGAGAACATTCAGGCGGATATGGACATCGGTCCAGTTAACCCGCTACTGGATGTCTGGTTTGAAAATGAGAACCGCGGTTTTGTGGTGGGCGCCTACGGCATGTTCCTGCGCACCATGGACGGCGGTGAGACCTGGAAAGACTGGGCGCCAAGAATCGACAACCGGCAGAACTTCCACCTTAACGGCATCACCCGCATCACGGGCGGAGCCCTGGTTGTCGTTGGTGAAGCCGGACAGATACATGTCTCTGTAGACGGTGGTGAGACCTTTGAGCGCCGTGAAGCGCCTTATGAAGGCTCCCTGTTCGGTGTTATCGGTACAGGCCAGGTGAACGAGCTTCTCGCCTTCGGCCTTCGTGGCAATATGCTGTTTTCTTCAGACCTCGGCAAGAGTTGGCGGATGGTTCCCAATTCGGCCGGGGCTACACTCAACGACGGCGTCGTTGCCGATGATGGGCGCATTACCCTGGTGGGAAATAGTGGTGCGGTACTGATGAGCACGAATGGCGCAGAAACCTTCCGCGAGTATTTCCGCAGTGATCGTGAAGGTGTCATGAGTGCGGTGCCTATTTCAGGCACAGACCTGCTGATTGTCGGCGAAGGTGGCGCAAAAATTACAGACGCCCGTGGCAGAAACCTTCAATAACGCCCTGATGTGGCAACAACCGAACGAACAATAGAGGGGCTTTTGAATGTCCAACCCTAAGCATGACAAGGGCGAGCACTACCTGACCACGCCCAAGGCCGAACCCTTTCTCGAAAGGCTGATCTTCAACAATCGGCCCATCATTCTTATTGTCTTTGCAGCGTTGACGCTTTTTCTCGGGTACAACGCCATCAAGATTCAGCCTGACGCCAGTTTCGAGCGGATGATTCCGCTTGAGCATCCCTACATTGTGAATATGCTCGAGCATCGGGATGACCTGGAGAATCTGGGTAACTTTGTTCGTATCGCCGTCGAAGCAAAAGAGGGCGATATTTTCACCCAGGAGTACATGGAGACCCTGAAGCAGATTACCGACGAGGTCTTCTATCTCAACGGCGTGGATCGCTCCGGCCTCAAATCTCTCTGGACGTCGAACGTTCGCTGGGTCGAGGTTACCGAACAGGGTTTCCAGGGTGGCACTGTCATACCGGACGGCTATGACGGCTCCCGGGACAGTCTTGAGCAGCTTCGTCAGAACGTTCTTCGTTCTAACGAGGTCGGGCGCCTGATCTCTGATAACTTCCAATCAACGATTGTTTATGCGCCGCTGTACGAGAAGAATCCGGAAACCGGTGAGGCTCTGGACTACGGCGAATTTTCCCGTCAGCTTGAAGAAAAGATTCGGGACAAATACGAAGAACAGAATCCGGATATCCAGATTCATATTGTGGGTTTTGCCAAGAAGGTCGGCGACCTGATTGAGGGGATAGGTTCTATCGCCTGGTTTGCCGGGATCACCATCCTGCTGACCACGCTGCTGTTGTTCTGGTACTCCCGGGCGATTGCCGGCACTCTGGTACCCGTCTTCACCTCAATCATTGCGGTTTTCCTGCAGCTGGGAACTCTGCGGCTCCTGGGCTATGGTCTGGACCCGTATTCTGTGCTGGTGCCCTTCCTGGTGTTTGCGATCGGCATTAGTCACGGCGTTCAGATTGTCAATGCCATGGCCGTCGAGGCTGCCAAGGGCTTTGATGCGGTGACTGCCGCGCGCCTGGCTTTCCGTGCTCTTTACATACCGGGCATGCTGGCTCTGATTTCAGACGCCTTTGGTTTCCTGACCCTGTTCTTTATCGAGATCGACGTTATCCGGGACCTGGCCGTTGCCGCCGGTATTGGTGTTGCGTTCGTGATCTTCACCAACCTGGTGTTGCATGTACTGATTATGTCCTATGTCGGTATCTCCAAGGGCGGTATCCGTCACGTACAGAATCACGGCGAAAAACAGGATCGTAAATGGCGTCTTTTGTCCTACTTCTCTCATCCAGGCGTAGCGCCCATCTCGTTGTTGATTGCTGTAATTGGCCTCGGACTTGGTCTTTATTACAAGCAGGACCTCAAGATCGGCGACCTAGATCAGGGTGCGCCAGAGCTTCGTGCAGACTCCCGCTATAACAAGGACAACGCCTACATCATCAACAATTACTCGACCAGTGCCGATGTATTGGTGGTGATGGTCAAAACGCCGGAAGAGCAGTGCACGCAATACAATGTGCTGCGGGCCATGGATACTCTGCAATGGGAACTTCAGAACACACCGGGCGTGCAGTCTTCCGTATCACTTGCAGATGTCTCCAAGATGGTGACCAAGGCGCTGAACGAGGGCAACTGGAAGTGGTATGAGATCTCCCGCAACCAGACCATCATCAATGCGTCCATTCGTGAGGCGCCTGCCGGGTTGATCAATACCGATTGCAGCCTGACGCCGGTGTTGGTGTTCCTTGAGGATCACAAGGCAGAAACCCTCCAAACCGTCGTTGAGCGGGTCGAACAGTTTGCCGAGAACAACAGCACCGATGAGCACAGGTTCTTGCTGGCGGCCGGTAACGCCGGTGTTGAGGCCGCTACCAACGAGGTTATCTCCGGCGCCAAGGACAAGATGCTGATCCTCGTTTACAGCGTGGTGAGTTTGCTGTGCTTCGCGACTTTCCGCTCCATTCGTGCCGTGCTGTGTATCGTGATCCCCCTGGGGCTGACTTCAATCCTGTGTGAGGCGATCATGGCGGTATCCGGCATTGGTATCAAAGTGGCGACCCTGCCGGTTATTGCCCTGGGTGTCGGTATAGGTGTTGACTACGGCATTTATATCTACAGCAAGCTGGAGAAATACCTGCTTGAGGGCAAAACGCTTCAGGAGGCTTATTATGAGACCCTGCGTTCGACGGGTAAGGCGGTTATGTTTACCGGCGTAACCCTTGGCCTGGGTGTTGTCACCTGGATATTCTCGCCCATCAAGTTCCAGGCCGACATGGGCTTCCTGCTGTTCTTCATGTTCCTCTGGAACATGGTGGGGGCCATCTGGCTGTTGCCCGCTCTGGCCCGGTTCTTGTTGCGGCCGGATCAGATGCTTGCCAAGGCCCGAGCTGCGAAATAACATTCGAAAAGACTTGCAAAAAAGCCCGCGCTGCGGGCTTTTTTGTTGTCTGCTCAATCGGTTAGCGAGCTAATCCATACTTTATTTATGGTGCGAAGTGGTCTATGTTTTATCTTGACCGAAAGTCTTGCCCGCCTCGAAGCGGGCGCCGAATTACAATGAACAGAAAAAAGGAAGAACTCACATGACACTGAAACTCAAAGCCTCCGCATTCGCTGTCGCTGCCGCAGTCAGCCTGGGTGCTGCTTCAACCTCCGTTTCCGCTCAGGAGCAGCGCTTTGTAACCATCGGCACCGGCGGTGTAACCGGCGTTTATTATCCGGCCGGCGGCGCGATCTGTCGTCTGGTGAACATGGACCGTAAAGAGCATGGTATTCGCTGCTCCGTCGAGAGTACCGGTGGTTCCGTCTACAACCTGAACGCTATCCGTCAGGGCGAGCTTGATCTGGCAGTCGCCCAGTCTGACTGGCAGTACCATGCCTATAACGGCACCAGCCAGTTCAAGGACGATGGCGCCAACAAGGATCTTCGCGCGGTCTTTTCCCTTCACCCGGAGCCGTTTACCGTTGTTGCCAGCAAGGGATCCGGTATCAAGGCCTTTGAAGATCTTGAAGGTAAGCGGGTATCCATAGGTAACCCTGGCTCTGGCCAGCGTGCCACCGCTGAAGTTCTGATGAATGAAATGGGCTGGACTACGGACAAATTCTCCCTGGCCGCCGAAATCAAGGCGGCAGAGCAGTCCCAGGCCCTCTGTGATGGCAACATTGATGCCTTCTTCTACACCGTTGGCCACCCTTCCGGTGCGATCAAGGAAGCGACAACTTCCTGTGACAGCGTCCTGGTTAACGTGGATAACGCCGCCACCCAGAAGCTGATTGACGATAACCCGTACTATCGTAAAGCGGTTATTCCTGGCGGAATGTATCGTGGCAGTGACGACGACGTGACCACCTTTGGCGTTGCGGCAACCTTCGTGTCATCCACTGATGTGCCCGACGATGTTGTCTACGCCGTTGTGAAGGCTGTTTTCGAGAACTTCGACAGCTTCAAGCGTCTGCATCCTGCGTTTGCCAACCTGAACAAGGAAGAGATGGTCTCTGATGCCCTGAGTGCGCCTCTGCACCCGGGTGCTGCCAAGTACTACAAGGAAGCCGGCCTGATCGACTGATCTGTCTGTACTCCGACACAGCGGGCTTCGGCCCGCTGTGTCGTCCTTTCAGAGAATCATCTTTTACGTGACAGGATTAATTTATGGCGACGAGCGATCCGGCTAACGGGGCTGGTGGTGGCGGTGGCGGTAATGTAGACGAGATCCTGCAGACTGAGACCGGGGGCCGGGCGACCACTGGGTATGCCGCGGTCATTCTGTTTATCGTTCCCCTGATGTGGTCGCTGTTTCAGCTCTGGATTGCGTCACCGCTCCCCTATATTCTCAATTTTGCCATTTTCAATTCCACGGAAGCGCGTTCCATCCACCTCGCGTTTGCGGTTTTCCTGGCGTTTTCCGCCTTTCCCATGATCAAGGGGCGGCACGTGAATATCGTGCCGATCTATGACTGGATTCTGGCGCTTGTTGCGGCTTTCTGCGCCTCGTACCTTTACGTTTTTTATGAAGAGCTTTCGACACGCCCCGGAGCGCCTATCACCCAGGATCTGTGGGTTGCGCTGGTCGGGCTTGTGCTGTTGCTGGAAGCGACACGTCGCGCACTGGGATTGCCACTGACGATCGTCGCCGCTGTTTTTATCACCTATTCGATTGCCGGCCCCTATATGCCGGATGTGATCGCCCATAAAGGCGTGAGTCTGAGCAAGCTGGCGTCGCACCAGTGGCTGGGCACCGAGGGTGTGTTTGGTGTCGCACTCGGGGTTTCCACGAGCTTCGTTTTCCTGTTTGTGTTGTTTGGTGCGCTGCTTGAGCGGGCAGGTGCCGGTAATTACTTTATCAAGGTCGCCTACGCCATGTTGGGGCATATGCGTGGTGGTCCTGCAAAGGCTGCAGTGGTTTCCAGTGGTTTAAGCGGCGTTATTTCCGGTTCGTCTATCGCCAACGTTGTCACCACCGGGACGTTCACCATCCCGCTGATGAAGCGAGTCGGTTTTCCGGCTACCAAGGCCGGCGCAGTGGAAGTGGCGGCGTCCACCAACGGCCAGCTGACACCTCCAATCATGGGGGCAGCCGCTTTCCTGATGGTCGAGTATGTGGGCATTTCGTACCTGGAGGTCATCAAGCACGCCATCCTGCCGGCACTGATCTCATATGTGGCACTGATCTATATTGTCCATCTTGAGGCCTGCAAGCTGAACATGCAGGGTATCGAGCGTCTCAACAAGCCGACGCTTGCCCAGCGGATGCTGAACTGGGTCGTTATCCTGATTGGCCTGAGTGTGCTGACCCTCGTGGTTTATTACGGGATTGGCTGGACGAAAACGCTTTTCGGTGAAGCGGCGATCTGGGTGTTGGCACCTTTGCTGGTGCTCATCTATGTCGGCCTGGTTGGCTATGCCACCCGATTCCCTGAACTCGAGGAAGACGATCCGGACAAGGATATGGGCGAACTGCCCCCGGTTGGCCCGACGGTAAAGACCGGACTGTACTTCCTTCTGCCCGTTGTGGTGCTGGTGTGGTGTCTTACGGTTGAGCGTTTCTCACCCCAGCTGTCGGCGTTCTGGGCCACGCTGTTCATGATTTTCATTGTCGTGACACAGCGACCACTGAAGGCTTTTTTCTATAAGCACGGCAACTTCCTCGGTGCGTTCAAAGACGGTGTGTTTGATCTGGCGCATTCGCTCGCCACTGGCGCGCGGAACATGGTGGGTATTGGCGTGGCAACTGCCACCGCAGGTATTGTGGTGGGGACGGTCACCCTGACTGGTATCGGCCTGGTGATGACAGAGTTTGTAGAATTCCTGTCCGGCGGCAATCTGTTGCTGATGCTGATTTTCACGGCCATCATCAGTCTGATCCTTGGTATGGGTTTGCCGACCACAGCAAACTACATCGTCGTGTCCACCCTTATGGCGCCGGTGATCGTCACTTTGGGCGCCCAGAATGGGCTGATCGTGCCACTGATTGCGGTGCATCTGTTTGTGTTCTATTTCGGTATTCTGGCGGACGATACGCCGCCCGTGGGGCTGGCGGCCTATGCCGCCGCTGCGATATCGGGGGCAGACCCGATACGAACGGGTGTCCAGGGCTTTACCTATGACATCCGTACGGCGATTCTGCCGTTCATGTTCATTTTCAACACCCAGTTGTTGCTCATTGGGTTGAGCGGTTGGTTTGATCTCCTGGTAACGATCTTCAGCGCGGTGACGGCGATGCTGGTCTTTTCCGCGGCCACCCAGGGTTTCTGGTTCACCAAAAGCTACAAGTGGGAATCGCTTTTGTTGTTGCTGATCACGTTCACTATGTTCCGGCCCGGTTTTTGGTGGGACATGATCTATCCGCCTACGGCAGACAAGCCCGGCGCCGAGATCATGGAATATGTGGAGGACGTGCCGGCTGACAAACCGCTTGTCCTGAAAGCTTCTGGTATGACGATTGACGGGGATGACGTGACAACGTATGTGCGCCTTGAGATTCCCGCTGGCGAGACGCCCGAGCAACGCCTGATGGACGCCGGCCTCGAGCTAAGCCCGGATGGCGAAAAGATGGCGGTGGATTTCGTTGGTTTCGGCAGCCCGGCGGAGGATGCGGGGATCCAGTTTGGCTGGACCATCGATGCTGTGCAGGTTGATCTGGAACGGCCGCCGAAGGAGCTGATGTTTATTCCGGCTCTGGCTTTACTGGGGCTCTTGGCGTTTGGTCAGTTGCGTCGGCGGGCCAGGGAGGAGGCCGCCGGCCAGCCGGCCTGATGCTGCGTCTGTCCGTAAAAACCCGGCATTAACCTGCCGGGTTTTTTTCTGTTAGACTTCGGCTCGAATCGGCCCGCGGTTTGTATCGCGCCGTGCCGTCACCAAGTGGTCTCTGGTATAGATCACCGCTGAGTAACCAACAGGAGTCTTTCATGCCCGTCGTAACCCTGCCTGATGGCAGTCATCGCAGTTTTGCCGAACCCGTAACCGTTCATGACGTCGCTGCCGATATTGGCGCTGGTCTTGCCAAAGCCGCCCTTGCCGGGAAGGTTGATGGCCAGCTCGTGGACACCAGCTATCGTATCGAGAATGACGCCGAGCTTGCTATCGTCACCGAGCGTGATGAAGACGGCGTTGATGTAATCCGTCATTCCACGGCCCACCTGATGGCGATGGCTGTGCAGGAACTGTTTCCAGGAGCGCAGGTCACCATTGGCCCGGTCATCGACAATGGCTTCTATTACGACTTCAAGTACGACCGCCCGTTCACTAATGAGGACCTGGCGCGGATCGAGAAGCGCATGGAAGAACTCTCCAAGCAGGATCTTCCGGTTTCACGCTCCATCATGTCCCGTGATGAGGCGATCAAGCTTTTTGAAGATATGGGCGAGGAATACAAGGTCCGTATCATTCAGGACATACCCGGTGAAGAAGATCTGTCTTTCTACAGCCAGGGCGACTTTATTGATCTGTGTCGCGGTCCCCACGTTCCAAGCACTGGCAAGCTGAAAGCCTTCAAGCTGACCAAGGTGGCTGGCGCCTACTGGCGTGGTGACACCAGCAACGAGCAGCTTCAACGCGTGTACGGTACCGCCTGGGGTAACAAGAAGGATCTCAAGGCCTATCTTCACCGTCTGGAGGAGGCTGAGAAGCGGGACCACCGAAAGGTCGGCAAAAAGCTTGGCCTGTTCCATATGCAGGAAGAAGCGCCGGGTATGGTGTTCTGGCACCCGGATGGCTGGTCCCTGTACCAGGAAGTTGAACAGTACATGCGCCGCAAGCAGCAGGAACATGGTTACAAGGAAATAAAGACCCCGCAGGTGGTGTCTCGGACCCTCTGGGAGAAGTCAGGGCATTGGGACAAGTTCAAGGATGACATGTTCACCACCGAGTCGGAGAAGCACGACTATGCCATCAAACCCATGAACTGTCCCTGCCACGTACAGGTATTCAATCAGGGGCTGAAAAGCTACAAGGATCTGCCGCTGAGGCTGGCGGAATTCGGCTCCTGCCACCGGAATGAGGCCTCCGGAGCGCTGCACGGACTGATGCGCGTTCGCGGCTTTACCCAGGATGATGCCCATATCTTCTGCGAAGAAGATTCTATTCAGCAGGAAGTCTCGGCATTTATCGAAATGCTGCACGAGATCTACACAGACTTCGGGTTTACCGAAATTCTGTACAAACTCTCAACCCGCCCGGAAAAACGGGTTGGTTCCGATGAGGTCTGGGACAAGGCGGAAGCCGCCCTGGAAGAAGCGCTGAATCGTGAAGGGGTAGACTGGGAGTTGTTGCCGGGTGAGGGCGCCTTCTACGGGCCCAAGATCGAGTTCTCTCTGAAAGACTGTATCGGACGGGTGTGGCAGTGTGGCACTATTCAGGTGGACTTTTCGATGCCGGGTCGTCTGGGTGCACAGTATGTTGCTGACAATTCAGAGCGGAAGACCCCGGTTATGCTGCACCGGGCGGTATTGGGTTCCTTCGAGCGTTTCATTGGTATCCTGATCGAGGAATATGAAGGTGCATTCCCGACCTGGCTTGCGCCGACTCAGGTAGCGATCCTCAATATTACCGATAATCAGCGTGATTATTGTCAGAATCTGGCGAAAAAGTGGGATTCTTTGGGATATAGGGTTAATGCTGACTTGAGAAACGAGAAGATCGGCTTTAAAATCCGCGAGCATACTCTTAACAAGGTTCCCTACCTTGTCGTTGTCGGCGACAAAGAAGTCGACAACAACGCCGTTGCGGTGAGAACCCGCAAAGGCGAAGATCTGGGAACACTATCGCTCGAAGCGTTCGAGCAGCTTTTACAGGAAGATGTTGAACGCAAGGGCAAAACAAAGACGGAGATCTGATTATTAAACAGCGAGCGAATCGGGGTGGGCGCACACCAAAGGCGCCGATCAATGAGAATATTGACGCAACCGAAGTCCGACTTATCGATGCCGAAGGCAATCAGGTCGGTGTAGTGCCAATTGAGGATGCCATCAAGCAAGCTGAAGAGGCATCTCTTGACCTGGTCCAGGTTACGGATTCCGATCCGATCGTCTGTAAGATAATGGACTACGGCAAGAAAATCTTCGACGAGAAGAAGGCCAAGGCGGCTGCCAAGAAAAAACAGAAGCAGACGCAGGTCAAAGAGCTTAAGTTCCGTCCAGGAACTGAAGAAGGGGATTATCAGGTCAAACTACGCAACCTGGTACGTTTCCTTGAAAACGGGGACCGCGGCAAAATCACGATCCGCTTTCGTGGCCGTGAGATGGCACACCAGGAAATTGGTATGCAGCTCATGCAGCGCATTGAAGCGGACATTGAGGAGCTTGCCCAGGTAGAGATGCGGCCGAAAATGGAAGGCCGGCAGATGACCATGGTTGTGGCGCCCCGCAAGAAGAAGTGAACCTGATCGGGTGCTTTTCCCCCGCGCATGCGGGGGATTTGTCGTTCAGGGGCACATTATTGTTTATTTAAAAATAGAATGCGGAGTTTTAAAAATGCCTAAGATGAAAACCAAAAGCGGAGCCACCAAGCGGTTCAAGAAAACCGCCACTGGCTTCAAGCACAAGCAGTCCTTCACCAGTCACATCCTGACCAAGAAGAGTCCGAAGCGTAAGCGTCAGCTGCGAGGCACCAAGCTCATCGCCAAGTCAGATGTTGCATCTATCAAGCGTATGACCGCGGGCTGATCCAGCCGCGAAAATCATTCCTTAGAAAGTACAGGTAGAAGGATTAAAGTATGGCTCGTGTAAAACGTGGTGTGGTTGCACGCCGTCGTCACAAAAAGATTCTCAATCAGGCCAAAGGTTACTACGGCGCTCGTAGCCGGGTATTCCGTGTAGCCAAGCAAGCGGTTATCAAAGCCGGTCAGTACGCTTACCGTGACCGTCGTAACCGTAAGCGTGCTTTTCGCGCTCTGTGGATTGCTCGTATCAATGCTGGTGCCCGCGCCAACGGTCTGTCTTACAGCCGTCTGATCGCTGGCCTGAAAAAGGCTAACGTTGAAATCGATCGTAAGGTTCTGGCCGATCTGGCCATGAACGAGCAGCAGGCGTTTGCCGCTGTTGTTGAGAAGGCCAAAGCGTCCCTGTGATCGCTTAGCTCTTTCATCGATTGCTGATCGATATGGGCGCCTCATAATTTCATGACGGCGCCTCCTGATAGGGGAAGGGCACGCTCTTCCCCTATTTTTGTTTTTGAAGTTACTTTTTAAGCACTTCCATTTCTGGTTTGGAGCAGGGTCAATGGAAAACCTGGAGCAACTGGTTCAGGATGGTCTGGCAGCAGTTGATAGCGCCGACAGCCTGCAGGCACTTGATCAAATTCGTGTTGAGTATCTTGGCAAGAAGGGTGTGATTACCCAGCAGGCAAAAACTCTGGGCAAACTGTCCGCCGAGGAACGTCCCGCCGCCGGCCAGAAAATCAATGAAGCCAAGGGTCAGGTGGAACAAGCCATCAATGCCCGGCGAAACGACCTCGAACGTGCTGCCATCGAGCAGAAGCTCGCCAGTGAATCCATTGATGTGACTTTGCCCGGCCGTGGTCAGGATCTGGGTGGGTTGCACCCGGTTACCCGCACCCTGCAGCGAATCGAGCATTTCTTTGCCCGGGCAGGCTATACCGTCGAGCAGGGGCCTGAGATTGAAGATGATTACCACAACTTCGAGGCCCTGAATATTCCTGGCCACCATCCCGCCCGCGCGATGCACGACACGTTTTATTTTAACCCGGGCACACTGCTGAGAACCCACACCTCACCGGTACAGATTCGAACCATGGAAGCCGGCAAGCCGCCCTTTCGCATGATTTGCCCTGGCCGGGTTTATCGCTGTGATTCGGATATGACTCACACCCCCATGTTCCATCAGGTGGAAGGGCTTCTGGTCGAGAAAAACGTCAGTTTTGCGGACCTTAAAAGCACGGTTGAAGAATTCCTGCGGGTGTTTTTCGAGCGGGACCTTCAGGTCCGTTTCCGGCCATCGTATTTCCCCTTCACCGAGCCCTCTGCGGAAGTTGATATTGAGTGGGGTCGTGAAGCCGATGGCAGCATCAAGTGGCTCGAGGTTATGGGCTGCGGAATGGTGCACCCGAAAGTGTTTGAATATTGCGGAATTGATGCTGAGGAATACCGTGGCTTCGCATTCGGCCTTGGTGTAGAGCGCCTGGCCATGCTTCGTTATGGCGTAAACGACCTGCGCATGTTCTTTGAGAACGACTTACGCTTCCTGCGACAGTTCCGTTAACAGGCAAGAGCAAGGCATCCAATCAAACAGGCATAACCGCATCAGGACAAGGCAATAACCATGAAATTCAGTGAACAGTGGCTGCGCGAGTGGGTCAATCCGAAAATCGACACCCAGGAATTGATGGACCAGATCACCATGGCGGGTCTGGAAGTGGACGGTTTCGAGCCGGTGGCCGGTCAATTCAGTGGCGTAATCGTTGGTGAAGTCCAGTCGGTACAGCCCCACCCGGATGCAGACAAGCTGCGGGTATGCCAGGTAAGTGATGGCTCCTCAGAAGTTCAGGTGGTCTGCGGTGCCCCAAATGTTCGGGAAGGTATGAAGGTGCCTTTTGCGGTGGTTGGTGCGGTCCTGCCCGGTGATTTCAAAATCAAGAAGGCCAAGCTTCGCGGTCAGCCCTCCGAGGGCATGCTTTGCTCCGAGTCTGAGCTCGGGCTCTCCGATAATCACGATGGCCTGATGGAGCTCCCCGCGGACGCACCGGTGGGTCAGGACGTTGGGGATTATCTGAAGCTGAACGACGTCACCATCGATGTGGATCTCACTCCGAATCGCGCCGACTGCCTGTCCATCAAGGGCATTGCCCGGGAAGTGGGCGTGCTTAACAGTATGCTGGTAAACAGCCCCGCGATTGAGGCCGTGGAATCGGTGCACTCTGAGGTACCTGATATCCGGGTGGAGGCGCCCGTGGGTTGCCCACGGTATCTTGGTCGAATTCTACGGAATGTAAACTTGCAGGCGGAATCGCCCTTGTGGATGCAGGAAAAGCTCCGACGCTCAGGTATTCGCTCCATTGATGCCGCTGTGGATGTCACCAATTACGTCATGCTGGAACTTGGCCAGCCCATGCACGCCTTTGATCGTGATGAAATTCAGGGCGGGATTAATGTCCGAATGGCTCGGATTGGCGAAAAGCTGGTCCTTTTGGATGGCCAGGAGGTTGAGCTCACCCCTGGCACTCTGGTAATTGCGGATCATGAAAAACCAATTGCCATTGCCGGTGTCATGGGCGGTGAGCACTCTGGAGTCAGCCCGAAAACACGGGATCTAGTGCTGGAATCCGCTTACTTCGATCCGATTACGCTGGCGGGCAAGGCCCGTCACTATGGCCTCCACACAGACGCATCGCACCGGTTCGAGCGAGGCGTCGACTACAAGTTGGCGCGGAACGCTATGGAACGGGCCACCCGGTTGCTGATGGATATCGTTGGTGGTGAGCCTGGCGAAATTGTCGAAGTTGTCAGTGATGAGGATATTCCCGAGGATCGGGTCGTCGACCTGCGAGCCCGCCGGCTGAACGATGTTCTGGGTATGGAAATCGATCGAACCACCGTCGAGGAAATCCTGACCCGGCTCGGGCTGCGGGTGGAAAAGCTCCTGAAAGACGGTTGGCGGGTCAGTGTGCCCAGCTTCCGCCCGGACATCTCTATTGAAGAAGACCTGATCGAAGAAGTCGGGCGGATCTATGGCTACAACAATCTGCCCGTAACCGAGCCCACTGGTTCACTCGGTCTCCGCCCGGAGCAGGAGGCAGTTCGTCCGGTCTCGGCTATCCGCAACTTCTTTGTGGATCATGGCTACCAGGAAGCTGTGACCTACAGCTTCGTCGATCCGAAAGTTCAGCAACTGGTCGATCCCGATCGGCAGGGCATTGCGTTGGCCAATCCGATTTCCTCGGATCTGTCAGTGATGCGTACCAGTCTCTGGAGTGGACTGCTGAAAACCGTGGCCTATAACCAGAATCGGCAGCAGCCGCGTATCCGTCTGTTTGAAACCGGCCTGCGTTTCCTTCAGGAGGGCGAGCGTATTAACCAGCAACCGATGCTTGCCGGTGTGGTTGTGGGTAGTCAGTTTCCTGAAAACTGGGCGAACGGTCGCAGAATCGCGGATTTCTTTGATGTAAAAGGGGATTTGGAGAGTCTGTTCCGTTTGCTTGGCATTGAGATCCATTTTGTTGGCAGCCAGCATCCTGCTCTGCACCCGGGACAGACTGCAGAACTCATGCGCGACGGTGAGCGCGTGGGCTGGCTGGGGACTCTGCATCCACAAGTTCAGAAAAATCTTGAACTTAATGGCACGATCCTGATGTTTGAGCTATTCTTGAATTCAATCGTTACCGGATATGTGCCTAATTTCAAAGAAATTTCAAAATTCCCGGAAGTTCGTCGGGATTTGGCTATTATTATCGGAAACGAGGTAGCGTTCGCCGATGTGGAGCGTGTAGCGAAAAAGCATGCCGGTGAGCAGCTGACAGCGTTGCGTGCGTTCGATGTCTATGAAGGTGAGAGCTTGGGTGAGGGTAACCGAAGCCTGGCCCTGAGCCTGTTCTGGCAGCACCCCGAACGTACATTGAACGAGGATGAAGTGCATTCGCTCTTCAACGGTGTGATCGACGCATTGAAAGAAGAGCTGGGGGCAACACTGAGGAGTTGAGAGATGGCGGCTTTGACGAAAGCGGAAATGGCAGAGCGGTTGTACGAGGAATTGGGCCTGAACAAACGCGAAGCCAAGGAAATGGTAGAAGCTTTTTTCGATGAGATCAGAGGCGCTCTCAGCCACAACGAGCAGGTGAAGCTGTCCGGTTTCGGTAACTTCGATCTACGGGATAAGAAGCAGCGTCCGGGACGGAACCCGAAAACCGGTGAAGAGATTCCAATCAGTGCACGGCGTGTCGTTACGTTTCGCCCGGGACAAAAACTAAAGCAAAAAGTAGAAGCGTATGCTGGAACCCAGTCATAACAACGAACTTCCCACGATTCCCGGGAAGCGTTATTTCACCATAGGTGAGGTGGCGGAGCTGTGTGCGGTGAAAGCGCACGTCCTGCGGTATTGGGAGCAGGAGTTCCCGCAGCTGTCGCCGGTAAAGCGTCGTGGCAACCGACGGTATTATCAACGTGCGGACGTTATTACCATCCGCCAGATTCGTAGCCTTCTCTATGACCAGGGCTACACTATCGGTGGCGCAAAGCAGAAGCTGAGCAGTCACGAGGTGAAAGATGATACCTCCCAGTATAAGCAACTGATTCGTCAGATGATTACAGAGCTGGAAGAAGTGCTTGAAGTTCTGAACGCGCCGGTCAAATAGCGCTTCCGAAAGTCAGAAGAAAAACCGGGACAGCAAGGCTGCCCCGGTTTTTTTATGCCTGCACGTTTACTGCTTCTTGCAGGTCTTGATGCCCAGGATTGAATAGGCGGGGCAGTTGCCCACTGCGGCAGTGGCCAGAGGAACAATGCCAATCCAGCCCCAAGCGGTTTGTGGACCCACAAACACAAGCGCCAGAAGTACAATGCCGACGACGGCACGAATGATGCGATCCGCGGAACCCATATTGATGCTCATGATCCATTCTCCTTGGTTGATATGAGACGACAATATAAAGGTTAGCGCCTGTCCTTCGGCCCAGTCAGTGATAAAGTCACAGAGGCGCAGAATTGGTTATCCTCAGCGCTGTCACTTATTTCATGGGAGTGCCCATGTTGCACCACAGTATTCTAGACACTTTGCCGGAAGACCTTCGCAGAGATGCCCTGAGCAGTTTGCAGCCCCTGCGATTCGAGCATGGAAAGATCCTTTTCCGTGCGGGGGATCCGTGCCAGGGCCTTCCCCTTGTGCTCAATGGAAGTGTGAAGGTTCAGATGACCGGATTATCCGGTAATCGGATAGTTCTATACCGAATGGGCGCCGATGACGTTTGCACGCTTTCGATCGGGTGTCTGATGACTGGCGATGGCTTTCGGGCGGAGGCTGTGGTTGAGGATGACGCCGAGGTGTTCATGGTACCGAGAGGTTTATTCGACCGGCTGATGGACCAGTCTGCTGACTTCCGGCTTGGCATTATGGAATCCTACGGTCGCCGCTTGAATGATCTGATGTTGTTGGTAGAGGAAGTCGCTTTCCGGCGCATGGACGAACGTCTCGTACACTGGCTTGAGGCTCGTGCCGGACAGGGTGCGATCACGATTACCCACCAGGAGCTTGCTGTCGAGTTGGGAACAGCGAGGGAGGTGGTCAGTCGTTTGTTAAAAGAGCTGGAGCGCAAAGGCAGGCTGCGGCTGGCTCGAGGTAAAATTGACTTTACAGGTGCGTTCACGGAATAAAAGTCAGATAACAAAAAGCCCGGGCCTTTCGGCCCGGGCTTTTTGTCGGAATCTGGTCGGGACGGTAGGATTTGAACCTACGACCCCTTGCACCCCATGCAAGTGCGCTACCAAGCTGCGCTACGCCCCGATTCGCTCTTCGCCACATCAAAACTTGAGAGTATTCTCAGTGGCTTAGCGGGAGCGAAGTCTACACGAGCCCATGGAAAAAATAAACATCCGATAGCGATTTTGATGCCCGTTTTTTAACGTAACTTGGTTTCCCGGAGTTTCAGGATGAATTCGGGTGGTTCGAAGGTATCTGGGCGGGCGAATTCCCAGTATTTATCGAACACGGTCAGGTCTGTTTTTCCCTCAAGAAGCGCACCCGGTTCCAGGAAAGGGAACAGGTCCATGTAAGAGTGCACCTCTGTTTTGGAAACCCGCCGTACGATGTGCTCGGGGCCGAGTTCGGATGGGTGTCTCAGGCCCGAGGCCTCAAGCAGGTTCTGCAGGGCGTCCAGGGTATTCTTGTGATAGTTGTACACCCGTTGGCTCTTGAGCTCTACGTCGAGCTTGTTACCGCGCCGTGGGTCCTGGGTTGCCACGCCGCTAGGGCAGCGGCCGGTGTGACAGTTGAGTGCTTGTATGCAGCCCAGGGAGAACATATAGCCGCGGGCCGCGTTGCACCAGTCCGCACCAAGGGCCAGGGTTCGGGCTATGTTGAAGGCCGACGTAATCTTGCCTGCGGCTCCAATGGCAATGTCTTCCCGAAGGTTGGTGCCAACCAGTGTGTTGTGAACCAGCAAAAGAGCTTCCGTCATCGGCATGCCCAGCCGGTTGATAAACTCCAGGGGTGCAGCCCCAGTGCCGCCTTCGCCTCCATCGACCACTATAAAATCAGGTTTTCGCCCTGTTTCCAGCATCGCTTTGACAATGGCGAACCATTCCCAGGGGTGGCCAATGGCTAGCTTGAACCCTATGGGTTTGCCGCCAGACAGCTTCCGAAGCCGGTCAATGAATTCCAGCATCTCTATGGGGTTTGAGAACGCCGAATGGCTGGCAGGAGAAACGCAATCCTCGCCGATGGAGACGCCCCGTGCTTCGGCGATCTCAGGGGTAACCTTGGCGCCGGGCAAAATACCGCCGTGGCCGGGTTTTGCACCCTGGGATAGTTTGAGTTCTATCATTTTTACCTGGTCAAGTGCGGCATTCTGTCGAAACATGTCCTCGTTGAACGAACCGTCTTCGTGGCGGCAGCCGAAATACCCGGAACCGATCTCCCAGACCAGATCACCACCCGGCTGGCGGTGGTAACGAGAAATAGAGCCCTCTCCGGTGTCGTGATAGAAGCCGCCCATTCTGGCGCCGGTGTTCAGGCTGAGGATGGCGTTGGCCGAGAGCGAGCCGAAGCTCATGGCGGAAATATTGAACACACTGGCGTTGTATGGCTTTTCACAGTTCCTGCCGATCAGAATCCGGAAATCACTGCTGTCGAGGCGTGTAGGGGCGAGCGAGTGGTTCATCCATTCGAACCCCTCATCGTACATGCCGAGTTGGGAGCCAAAAGGTCGCTTGTCGAGAACATTCTTGGCGCGCTGATAAACGATCGTCCGCTGTTCTCGTGAGAAGGGACGCTCTTCTGTGTCGGACTGAATGAAATATTGCCGGATTTCAGGCCCGACGGATTCAAGCAGGTACCGGAAGTTGGCCATGATGGGATAATTGCGGCTGACGGTGTGCCGCCGCTGTACCAGATCATAAGTGCCAAGGGCTGCGAAAGCACCGAATATCAGTGGGAATACATAGCCAGCATCCAGAGCTATGGCCAGACCAAGGGAAACGAGAAAACCGATAATGCTCAGTGCATAGGCCGTATAGCGAAGCGGAAAGGTCTTTGTTTTTTCCATGGAATCCTCTGGTTGTTTCGCAAAACCGGCTCGAATGGCGCGGCTGATGCAGAAGAGTTTAGTCGTACGACGCGGGATTTTGCCTCGATTGGTCCGGACTTTGGCTGGTCCGTTGTCGATCATGGTCTATGATAAATATCAAGGCGGCTAAAATAATCGTAGTTTTGATGTTTTGAACTCAAAACATTATGATAACGCGCTTGTAATGTTTGAACTCCGATTCTGAATAAACGACTTACCAACTCAGGAGGCGCCATAACGTGGGCGAGGTAGTTAAAGACGAATATTCGACGGACTACGTGGCCGGCCAGGACAATATCACACCGTTCGGGCTGGATCTCCACGCACCGGTATTTCCGATTACGGCGATACTGGTTGTTGCGTTCGTGATAGGGACCCTGATGTTCCCCGGGCAGGCCAAAGAGCTGCTCGATGGAGCGAAATGGGACATCATCGCGACGTTTGACTGGTTTTTCCTGATCAGTGCCAACATCTTTGTTGTTGTATGTTTGGCGTTGATCTTTCTACCGATGGGTAAAATCCGTATTGGTGGCCAAGACTGCAAGCCTGAATTCTCTACGATTTCCTGGTTCTGCATGCTGTTCGCGGCTGGCATGGGTATTGGTCTCATGTTCTGGGCCGTTGCCGAGCCGGTGGCCTACTACACAGGATGGTATGAGACACCACTCAACGTAGAGGCCGGCACGAATGAAGCCCGCAATCTTGCCATGGGCGCGACCATGTACCACTGGGGTCTGCACCCCTGGGGCATCTATGCGATCGTTGCGCTCTCCCTGGCATTCTTTGCCTTCAATAAAAACATGCCGCTGACCATTCGCTCCGCTTTTTTCCCTTTGCTGAGAGACAAGGTGTGGGGTTGGCCTGGTCACGTGATCGATGTTCTGGCGGTCGTAGCCACTATTTTTGGTCTTGCGACGTCCCTCGGTTTCGGTGCTCAGCAGGCGGCTTCCGGCCTTAATTATCTCTTCGACGTTGGAGCTGGAACGAATATCCAAATGGCGATTATCGTCGGCGTTACGGCGCTTGCATTGATCTCAGTGCTGAGGGGCCTCGATGGCGGCGTGAAAGTCCTGAGTAACATTAACATGGCCGTCGCCGCCATTTTGCTGTTGTTCGTCATTTTCGCTGGTCCAACCATGACCATTCTGGAAACTCTGTGGGTTACTTCTTCCAACTATGTTGGCAATGCGTTGCAGCTCAGTAATCCGTTTGCTCGTGAAGACGAAGCCTGGTTCCAGGGCTGGACCGTCTTCTATTGGGCATGGTGGATTTCCTGGTCACCGTTCGTTGGCATGTTCATCGCACGGGTTTCCAAGGGACGCACCGTACGTGAGTTTGTTACCGCAGTGTTGATCGTTCCGACCGTCATCACAGTCGTATGGATGAGCGCTTTCGGTGGCGCTGCTATCGAACAGATCCAGCAGGGTGTTGGTGAGCTGGCTGAGAACGGCCTGACTGAAGTTTCTCTGGCAACGTTCCAGATGTTTGCAAATCTGCCGCTGACCGGGATCCTGTCGTTCGTCGGAATTATTCTGGTGCTGGTGTTCTTCGTAACATCCTCAGATTCCGGCTCGCTGGTTATCGACAGCATTACAGCCGGTGGTAAGACTGATGCACCGACTGCTCAGCGTGTGTTCTGGGTTGTTGCCGAAGGTGCGATTGCTGCTGCCTTGATCTTTGGTGGCGGTGAAGATGCACTTGGCGCGATTCAGGCGACCGCTATTAGTGCCGGTTTGCCGTTTACGGTAGTTCTCCTGATCATGACCTGGGGCTTGCTTAAGGGGCTCAGTCACGAGCGGCAACTCCTGATTGCCAGGGGTGAGCTGACCTGAGGGTGCATTGAAATAAAAAACCGGGGCTTCTGCCCCGGTTTTTTTATGCCCGATGAAAATTCAGGAACTGGCGAACGTTTCCATGGCGTAACGGGAGCGCTCCAGCGGCGTAAAATGTGGTCGTTTGAGCGACTCGATGGCCCGCAGTCTGGGAAGAAGGCCGCGACCGTTGGCCATCTGAATCGCAAGTCCGGGTCGTGCGTTCAATTCCAGCAGCAGTGGCCCTTCGTTGGCATCCACCACCAGATCGACCCCCATGTAGCCGAGCCCGGTTGCCTCGTAGCATCGTGAAGCCATTTCCAGCATCTCATCCCATGCTTCAATCTGGATGTTTTCCAGTGCCAGGCCGGTGTCTGGGTGCAGGGTAATAGGGCGGTTGAACTGAACGGCGTTCAGACCTCGCCCGGAGCCGATATCCAGGCCGACACCCACAGCGCCCTGGTGGAGGTTTGCCTTACCGTCTGATGCGGTTGTAGCCAGCCTCAGCATGGCCATTACGGGATAGCCCTGAAAAACGATAATCCGGATGTCGGGCACACCCTGATGCGAATACTTTGCCAGTGATGGAGCAGACTCCACCAGGTTTTCCACGATCGCCACATCCGGCGTGCCCGCGAGTGAGTAGAGCCCGGCCAGAATGTTGGTCAGATGACGCTCCAGGAATGAAGAATCGACTCGCGAACCGGACGCTTTGATGTATTCATCGCCATCCCGACCGGTAATGACGGTAATGCCCTTGCCGCCGGAGCCTTTCGCCGGTTTGATGGCAAAGCCCTCAAGATCTTCAGCCATTTCCCGGAAGTGGGATATTTCATGCTGCTGGCGAACAACCTGAAGCAGTTTCGGGGTTTTTACTCCGTACTCGGCAACCACCAGTTTGGTCTTCAGTTTGTTGTCTACCATGGGGTAGGAGGAGCGCTCATTGTACCGGGCAATGTAGTCAACATTGCGCCGGTTCATATTCAGCATTCCCAGCTTCTTGAGTGATCGTGGCGATATCCAGTCCATGGTCAGTCGTACGCCTTCATTGGCGTAAAGCGCCTCAGCTCGCTGAGCTTGTAGCCGGTGTATTGCCCCATCAACAGGATCAAGCCGAGGATGACAAGGTGCAGCTCCGGGAAGTTGAAGGTCAGATGGCCAGCCAGTGGCGCGCTCATCAGCAGATAAGCACAGATGGCCACAAACAGGCTGCCGGCTCCCTGGACCATGACTTCGTGGGCGCCTTCTTCCTCCCAGAGGATGGACATGCGCTCAATGGTCCAGGCAATAATGACCATCGGAAAAAAGGTGACCGTCATGCCTGTGTTGAATCCCATCTGGTAGCCGATGATGCTCAGGCCCGCGGTGATGAAAATAACCAGGATGATCAACGCGGATATCCGCGACACCAGCAGCAGGTTGAGGCTGGACAGATAGCCGCGCATGAGGAGACCTATGGCGACAACCGAGAGGAAAGCGATCAGGCCCGGCACCAGAGTCGTCTGGACGAACGCCACGGCAATGAGCACGGGCATGAAGGTGCCAGAGGTGCGGATGCCGATGACAATCCGCATGAAGGCCACCATGAGTGCGCCGAGTGGGAGCAACAGCAGCATCCGGAACATGCTTTGCTCTTCAATGGGTAGCTCATAGAAGCTCAGGAAACCGAGGCCGTTGGAGGCGGATTGCATGGTTGCCAGCTGCAGGGCCGGAACAGTTTGCCGGAGCATGGAAAAGCCCACCTCGGAGTTTTCCCCGCCCACGACATCCAGTAACGAAGCAGAGCCCTGGCGCCAGAGCAATAGATCGTCAGGCACACCCTGTTCAGCGGTTTTCGGGTTGAAGGTGAGCCACTGTTTGCCGTTGTAAATCTGCAGGTAGGGCATCAGCTGTTGCCGACGGCGTGCATCCTCAAGCCTGAGTCCATCAGCTATCCTGGCGGCGATGCCGCTGTGGTTGAGCATGTCCACCAGAAGGTCCAGATAATTTTCTTCCGAGACCAGCAGTGTGGTGTTTTGTGTCCGGGTATCTGGCTGCATCAGTCGAATCAGCTCTCGCGTCATGCTCTCCGGGGTACTTGACCGAGCCTTTGCCTGCTCCAGAATTTCCTCGACGGCCGTTGCTTCCGGTTCTTCCCAAAAGGTTCTCGGCGTTTTTGGTTCCCGCGCTGGAAGTTCCGGTTGTGCGTTTGGATCCGGAATAAACTGGGCTTTAAAATACAGAGTCTGTGGTCCGGAGACTTCCCGCTTGCTCCATTCCGCCCGGCGGTTGCCAGAACTGTCGATGATTGAAAAGCCGTAGCCAGGTGATGCAGCCTGCTCGGTAAGGATACGGAATCCCGGGGGTTGCTCGGGTATGTTGAGGCTGGCAAGCACTGATCCGTCGCCGGCGTCAAAATCGATTCGGGCCTCGACCATCCAGACAGGACGCTGCTCGCCTGTCAGCCAGGGGATGCCAAGCTCAATGTGTCTCCAGACAGCAAGCGAAATGCCCGCTGCGATGAGGAGAAAAACGGCAATGTAAAACGGCAGGCGCGAGCGGGTGGTCACGATTCGTTCCCGTTGCTTTTGCGGATGGATTCAGGCAATTCGGTGGCGTACTCCTTGCCGACATCAACCAGCATTACGTCACGCAGAATATTGCGGCCGATCAGAACTTCATAGGTCAGGTTTGTTCTGTCGGCAAGTGTGAACTCGGCTACCTGCCGATGGTCGCCAATAAAGAACTGGAGTTCGACAACAACACGGCGCTCAGCCTCGTCCGCGCTGGCCTGGATAACCCGGACACGACGGGAGATTTCTTTCTCAAGGGTCACGAACTTGTCGGTGCCGGGAACGGGTACATCAAAACGCACCCAGTTGCTGCCATCCCGCTCAAACCGGGTGATGTTGCGTGCGTCGATGGAGGAAGTTTCGGCGCCGCTGTCGATTCGAGCTTTGTAGATCAAGCCGGGACCCGCGAGGTAGAAATTCTCTACCTCGCCGACAATGACTTTCCCCTTGAGGCGATCAGCGCGGCCTTTTGAGTTGTCTGTTGCGGGGCACTGCTTCTGGACTTGAACGGGCGGACATTCGGGCTTTTCGACCTGGGTGGCGATGGCATCCAGGATGGTTTGAGTTGATGAGCGGGTCTGGGCAACGGCTTGCTCGTGTCGAGCCGCTGCATTTTCCTCCATGGTAACGAGAGTCGCACGCTGGCTCTTTACGGATCCCCGAACCTCATTGAGGTCCGTTTTGGGAACCATGAAATAACGGTCTGCCGAACATCCCGTTAGCGTGAGAATGCCTGCGAGTGCGATGAAGGAAGGTTTAGGCAGTCCAGCCCGAAAACATTTCAAACCCATGAATAACCCCTGAGCTGGCAGCCTGTCCCAACCGAGTAGGAACGGTGATGACGGTCTGTGCATGTGAAACCGGATACAAACGGAAGAGAAGTATACAACATACAACCTGTGCGGTTGATTTACAGATGGTTAAGGGGCAGTAGTGTTTACCGTGACAGGAAATGTCCCTCACCCAGCACGGTTTCCGCACGCAGGTATTCCTGAATCACGGGGGAGCAATTGAGGTAGAAAAGCAGTAGTTCGCGCTGAACATCCTGATCCTGAATTCGGGCGGCAAAACTGATCAGCTCCCGGATGTTCTCATCGCTTTCGGCACTGCTGGAAGGCATCCCGAAACTCTTTCCGTACCGGGTTTTAAGCAGGCTGGTGAGGCGCTCGAGGTGAAACTCGCCAGTGTGGGTAATGTGCGGCAGGATTCTGAATGCTTCCTTGTTGCCGGACGCGCCTGTGCCGAACAGTCCGGATGGGCTGTCCTGACTGGAGCCGTCATCGTGGAGAAATTCCGCCCCCAGCTTTCGCCACAATTCTTTCAACATGATCTGTTATCCATTTCTGATCCCGTCCTTGCCCGTCATACGGTTACCAAAGGGTAATAACCACTTGGCGGGTGAACATTTTACCCTTTTAGACGATATTACGTTGGGCGTCCAGAGCTAGATGCCCGGGCTTCGAATTATTGCCAAACAGTCGTGGTCCTTACCGGCAGCACCAGTCAACTTGACGGTGCGCCGGGCAAAAGGTTCCCTGCGTGGGTTAGACTGTGTTCAAGCAGAATCGTACCGATCATTCATCTGAAAAGAATTTTAACAGGAGTATTGCCAGGTGCCTGAAGCCATCATGGAACAGATGTTGTCCCGTCCTGATCTGATGGCGGCGCTGATGGTTGTTTTGATTCTTCTGGTCATTCTGAAAGGGCTTTGGGGCAGGAATGGTCGACTTGAGCAGGACGTCGAACATTGGAGGCAGCATGCCGCAAGCCTCGAGAACCGACTGGCCGGGCTTGAGTCGGAGCTGGAGAGCCGGAAAGAGCGCCTGGCGCAGGTGGAAAGTGAACGTCAGACCTTGAGGGCAAAGGCGGAAGAGCTGTCTGAAGCGCTGGGTGAGGCCCGCATGTCGCTCCGGGAGCAGGAAGTGACAATTGATAAGGAGCGCCGTTCAGCCAGTGAGAAGCTGGAGCTGCTTGAGCGTAACCGTGACGCCCTGAAGCAGGAGTTTGAAAACCTTGCCAACAAGATTTTCGAGCAGAAGAGTGAGCGTTTCAGCCAGCAGACACGAACCAGCCTGGATACCCTGCTCAATCCGTTCAGGGATCAGCTGCAGGACTTTCGAAAGCGCGTCGAGGACGTGTACACCAATGAAACCCGGGACCGTCAGGCCCTGCGCAGTGAGATCAAATCACTACAGGACCTGAACCGACAGATCACCGAAGAAGCCGCCAACCTGACCCGTGCCCTGAAGGGCGACAAGAAAATCCAGGGCAACTGGGGTGAGCTGATTCTCGAGCGTGTACTGGAAAAGTCCGGCCTTCGTAAGGGGGTTGAATACGACACCCAGGGCAGTTATCGGGACAGCGATAATCAGCTGTATCGGCCGGATGTCATCGTGCATCTGCCAGACAACCGTAACCTGATCATTGATTCCAAGGTGTCGTTGGTGGCTTACCAGCAGTGGGTCACGGAAGACGAGGATTCCGTGGTCAGGGAAGAGGCTTTGAAACAGCATGTTGAGGCCGTTCGAAATCACATCCGTACGTTGAGTGAAAAGGACTACAGCCAACTGCATGGCCTTCATTCGCCGGATTTCGTGCTTCTGTTCATGCCAATAGAACCCGCTTTTGTAGCAGCATTTCAGCAGGACGAGAACCTTTTCGCAGAAGCCTTTGAGCGAAAGATTATTGTGGTAACTCCAACCACGTTACTGGCAACACTGCGAACCATTGAGAACATCTGGCGGTACGAGCGCCAGAGCCAGAACGCCCGACAAATCGCTGAGCGGGCTAGCGCGGTTTATGACAAACTCAGGGTGTTTGTCGAGGCAATGGAGCGTTTGGGCGCACAGTTGCATACCGCCCAGGGAACCTATGATTCGGCCATGAACACTCTGACCCGCGGGCGCGGCAATCTGATCTCCCAGGCGAATCGCTTTGTAGAGCTGGGTGTTCGGGTGAAAAAGGAGTTGCCGAAGGGGATGATGGATCAGGCCGAAGTAGACGAAGGTGAAGAGTTTCGTCATCCCGGGAACAACGACCTGCCTGATTCAGAGGAACAGGCGATTGGTGCAGATAACGAGCAGGAGTAGATGCCATGGCAGTATTATTTGGAACAGGTCGCTGTTTTGCCTTGGGAGCCGTCCTGGCTTTCATGCTTCTGGCGGGGCCGGCGCTGGCGCTGGCGCCTGAGCACGAAACCCGCAGGTTGATGCTGGCGACCGAAGAGGCAGTGGTTGCGGAGAACTGGGGCGAGGCTGCCGAGTATCTGAACCGGTTGCAGCAACTGGAAGGGGAAAAACCAGCCGATTACTATTTTTACCGGGGCCGGGTGATGCTGCAGTCTTCCCATTTGAATGAGGCCCAGTCCGCACTTGAAACTTATGTGGGCCGCGCCGGCGCTGAGGGTGCCCATTACCAGGAATCCCTACAGCTGATCACCTCGATTGAAAAGACCAGAAAGCAGAACGCCCTGGCGCCGCAGGCAGCCGGTGAGAGTGAGCAGATCGCGGTCATTGAGCCCGCAGGTGAGGGCCGCATTGAGTCTTTGCGCAAGCTATATCTGGCGGATTCAGACCGCGAGGCTTTGACACTTCACATCAACAGCTTGCTGGAGCTGGCCGGCTGGCGCCGAGATCAGGCGGTGGTCCGTCTCGATCGGCCTGCAGACGTTGAATATCGTCTTGGCACTCAGGGAGAAGAAATCCAGATTCAGGAAATAAAACGCGCCGAAGAGGGCCGGATACTGCGAAGCACGGAGCCAATGTCGGTGTTTGGCATCAACCCCAGAGTTGAATGGCGTTGCGAGGCGGCTGTCGCAACCTGCTGGGTGTATGATCCCAGGGACGGTTCCCGCCTGCTTCAACTGGCCGAAAATCGGGAACGGGCCCAGGAAATCGCCGAGACGCTCGGGCAACTGATCCGTGCGCTTCAGGCCCCCTAGGGTTCCTGAGTCAATCGGAGAGGTCGCCGCGCTCGCCTTCCCGGTATGCGCCGGGCGTCACCCCGGTCCACTTCTTGAAGGCCCGGTGGAAGGTTGACGGCTCGGTGAAACCGACCTTGGCGGCGATGTCGTTTATGGGAAGTTCCTGCCGACTCAGGTAGTAAATTGCCATATCCCGCCGTAGCAGATCCTTGATTTCCTGAAACGAGGTATTTTCCTGCTTCAGCCTACGCCGCAGTGTCTGCGGGCTGGTGTGGAGTTCCGCAGCAATCCATTCGAAATCCGGCAACGGCTTCGACAGATCCCTTCCGATCAGCGCCCGGATTCGTCCCGTGAATGTATTGCTCTCGTCTGGGCGGGATAGCAGGTCTGCCGGGGAGGTCTTCAGGAACTGCCGCATCTCCGGCTTGTCCCGGATAACTGGCGCAGACAGGAAGCGCTTGTCGAAGGTGAGGGCGATTTTGTCGGATTCGAACGCCAGGGGGCAGTGGAAAATGTGTCGGTATTCGTCGCCATGAGGCGGCCGAGGGTAATCGAACTCGGCCTTCTCAAGCTCGATGGGTTGGCCGATCAGCCAGCTGCCGAGGCGGTGCCAGATCACCAGGATGCTCTCCCGCAGGAAAAAGCTCGGGTCGTTGATTTCGCCTTCCATTCTGGCAACCAGCTGAGCCTTATCTTCGCCAACCTCCAGTTCCATCGACACCATGGGCTCAAACAGACGGGAAAACTGGAACGCCTGCCGGTACACCGATTCCAGATTGGGGCAGTCAATCACCAGCGCGCACATGGTTGCGAAGGTCCCTGTTCGGGCCCTTCGGGGCCCCAGCCCCATGAACTCGTCCCCCATCCGGTTCCAGAGCACCTGCATAAGATGGCTGAACTGGTCGCTGCTGACCCGGGCCATCTCGATACGCAGGAGATCGGGCGAGATCCCTGCCTCCCGGAGCATTTCCCGGGTATCAAAACCAAGTCTTTCAGCACCCCCCAGGGCAGCCTGAACAAAGTGCTTCGAAACCGTCAGATCGGACATCACGCTCGCCATTCCATAAAAACGAAACCCATCATAAAACCCCGGCAGAACAATGCAACCGAAGCCGTCCGGACAGGCTGGTAGAAACGGCCAATCGGAATGACGGAACCGGCAGTTGGCCCCGTTGGCAAAACCGGGCAGCATGAAGGAAACGAATGCTATTCGGACCATTCTGACAATAAAAAGGAGATCATCATGGCGGGTCCTCTGACTTCGCTGAAAGTTCTGGATTTCAGTACCTTGTTGCCCGGTCCCTACGCCACCATGCTGCTGGCGGACATGGGGGCAGATGTATTACGTGTGGAAGCACCGGACCGGGTGGATCTGACACGGGTGATGCCGCCCCATGATGCGGGGGTGAGCACGGCTCATGGTTTTCTGAATCGAGGCAAGAAGTCGCTCGGTCTCAACCTCAAAGAGCCGGGGAGCCGGGAGAAAGTCCTGGAGCTGGTCAAAGACCACGACATTGTTGTAGAGCAGTTTCGCCCGGGAGTAATGGACCGGCTTGGCATTAGCTACGAGGCCCTCAAGGCGGTAAATCCTCGTCTTATCTATTGCTCCATTACCGGTTATGGCCAGACCGGCCCCTACAAGGACCGCGCGGGCCATGACATCAATTATCTCTCTCTTGCGGGCGTCAGCAGCCACTGCGGCCGAGCCGACAGCGGCCCGCCCCCCATGGGTATACAGATTGCGGATGTAGCTGGTGGTTCTCACCATGCCGTGATGGGCATCCTGGCTGCGGTAATTCACCGGCAACAGACCGGAGAAGGGCAGTTTGTTGATATCAGCATGACCGATGCCGCGTTCGCGCTGAACGCCATGGCCGGGGCGGCCTGCCTCGCCGGTGGCCAGGAACAGAAGCCGGAACGCGCGCTGCTGAACGGTGGCTCCTTTTACGACTACTACCAGACGCGCGATGGCCGCTGGCTTTCGGTTGGCAGTCTTGAACCCCAGTTTGCTTCCCGCCTGTTCCACACCCTGGGAATCTCTGAGGTAAACAGCCTGGCCATGAGCCAGAATCCTGAGCATCAGCAACACCTGAAAGCGGTTCTGAAAGAAAAGATTGCAGAGAAACCATTGTCGGAGTGGCAGGAGATTTTTGCCGACGAGGATGCCTGTGTGGAGCCGGTTCTGACCATTTCGGAGGCCGCCGAGCACCCACAGCTGAAGGCCAGGGACATGGTGATTGGCGTTGATAGGGGAGACGGCACTCAGCAGCCGCAGATCGGATTCCCGATCAAGTTCGAGAAAACGCCATCGGAAACGTCCCGGATCGGGAAGGTGCTTGGGGCTGATAACGAGGATTATTTTTGATTGTTGGTCGTGAGGTCAGTTTTTAGTAATTGTTGAATAGCTTCGCGAGCGTTCATCGAAGAAAAAATAAGAAAGCCCCTATGATTATCCATAGGGGCTTTTGGTTTTCAGGGCTTCCTTAATCGGTTATGACGGAGCCAGAAGTGTCTGGCGAATTGGTCACAACTGACGCTGTTGTGCCACCGCTTTGAATCAGGCTAAGTGTCTGGGCAACCATTTGTCCAAATACCGCTTGCTGGGTTGTATCAGCCGGCAAAACTGGCGTGGAGTGATTGCCTCCCTGGAATCGAACGAACGCGGAAAGGTCCGCAGGCGTATTGTTGGCATCCAGTGTGCTGGCATCGGCTACTTGTGCCAGCGGGGCGGAGCCCGAAAGCGGCGAAACAGAACCGTTCAGGGTTACAGAAATTTCAGCACCACAAACAGTGTCTGAGAAATCACCTGACAGGGTGTCCGCTCCATCGTTGATGACAACCTGATCGCCTTCGATCTGAGAAAACAGGACATTTGCACTGAGTTCATCCGCGAAGTTGATCGGATCAACCGTATCGAGTGTTGCCTGCAGGACATTGAAGAAGGTCTGCAGCGAAGAGACCTCTTGCGTCAGTCCAGGGTTGCCGGCTTTGATTCCCGCAAGAATGGTAGGCGCGAAGGCTGGTGAGTTTTCCAGCATGCGAACCGTGCCCGCGACTGGCGTCAGGAGGTTTGCTGCTTTGATCGCCAGGTCCTCGCGGTTGCTCACGTTTGTGGCGCCTACAAACGCGCCACCATTCAAAGTGCCGAGCGAGTGACCTACGAAATAAACGTTCGACTCGTCGAAGCCTGGCGCGATGTCACCGATAGACGCTCTGAGGGTCATCAGATCGACCGAACCCTGGCGGAGCAGATCCCGGTTATTAATGAAGTTCTCGAGGTTTATAAACAGATCTCCGGAAGCAGGTCGGGCATCATCCGATGAGTAGTTTGCCGGTGTGAAGTCCATTGCGGTGACTACGCTGCACTGGTCTGATCCATAACCAAAGTGGCGTTCTGTCGCACCCTCGGGATTCACCCCAGGCTGTGTGTAGACTGGAGGCAAGCCTGCAACGGTGCTGCCTGACAAGCGAACAGTGCGAAGCAGTACAGGTGCCTGGGCTGTCAGTCCATCAGCAAGGTCATCACTGATGGGCCGCACAATTGACTCAACTGCAGCCAGGAATGCTTCAGGCTCATTTGCCAAAGCAGACTGAACGAGAGCTCCCGGGAGGCCAGAAGTGGTCAGTGTGCCGGCATCCAAACCGTTTGTGCTTTCCACGTTGCTTAGTAAGAGAAGCGCCCACCCTGTCATGCTGTCAGTCGGCTCATTCACTGGATCATCAGTCGCAATTACGGTGCCATCGACACCATGAAGCGGTTGATCGATAGCGATAACGGCTATCCCCTTAGCGGCAAGAGCACTACCAAACGTAAGCGCCGCGCTTCGGTCAGTAGTAATGCCGTGCTGGTAGATGACCACCGGAATTTCGGGGCCGTTTTGCTGTTGGGGGTTGAATGGCGTTTCTGGAGTTCCGTCTTGGTCGGCGTCAATCAGTTTGGGGTACATGACCAGCATCGGAACTTCGACATCGGAGTTCTTCTCAGGGAAGGGGTAAAATGAATTCACAACCTCAGAAGCGCCAGTGCCTTGAGGAAGCGTCAGATCAAACCCTGCGCCATCGAGAAAGTTATTCAGGTTGGCTGCCAATGCGGAATCTGCTTTCCAAGAGGAATTCTTGATAGTGTCAGCAGCGGAGGCGGTGTTGGTCCCCGGAACTCCGAGATAGTAGGGGAGCGCAATCGAGCCTTGGGTGACATTAACATTGCCTCCAGCAAAAGAGCCGAGCACTGCAGAAACCTCTTCCGCGTCCTCAACATTCTGATCCTGGAATGAAATAGAAATGCCTTCCGACCCAGCAGATTCCGGTTGTGGTAATGTGATGCCCTCACTTGCGAGGGCGCCAGAGAATATGGAACCCACGCACAGAGACTGGTCGGGTACTGGCACGTTGCCTACGTTGGGCACGGGGACAGTGTAGGTTTCACTATCGCAGCCCTCGAGTGCTGAGTTGTCAAGAGCAACTGAAATGGGAGTGCCATCAACTGCTGCTTTTAAGTCGACATAGCCAAAGCCTTGTGAGCTGCCGGGAGCCAGTGCAATATTGAAATCTGTAGCGTCAACAACCGAATCGCCGTTCCGATCTGCGATAATGAAGTCGGCAGGTGTGAGCGAGCCGTCCTGATTTACATCAAAATCTGTTGAGTCGACGATGCCATCGTCATTTAGGTCCCAGTCTGCGGGGCTCAGCCCGTCGTTGTTCTCAGGGTCGTTCAAATAGGCAAAGTGCCGGGCTGCACCAGTAATTTTTTTGGTAATACCTAGACGTGCAGCAGAAAGAACCTGATCGCCGAGCCAATATTTCGGGTTGGCAATGTATTTCAGCACCTGTTCATCATTTGATGTGGTGAAGCTGTAAGAGAGAGCTATATTGCCCTCCGTGATGGGGTCACCACCGACAACGTTTCTGTAACCGTTGATGGTTCCGGCCGCTACAGGTTCCCAAAGGCCATCAATCAAAGACCGGACAGAGTCCACGCCCGGATCGAGAGTGTATCCCTCAGGCGAATCGTCACCAGAATCAATGGTGGTGTAGGAGGGGGAGCTTACAATTGGCTCACCATTTGCCGTCACTTCATCAAGGATGGCAACGATATATCGCTTGCCGGGCTTCAGAGGGCTTGTCGGTAGGATTCGAATAAAGTCAGTGACTTTATCCAAGTCAGGATCAAAAAGGGTTTTTTTCGTCACTACGAAATCTGTAAACACACCAGGATTCGGACTCTCAGTCGCACTGAGCGCTTGAAGAGGCGATTGACTGGCGTAATCAAGTTCGATCAAGAAAACGTTCTGGCCAGGTTCGCCGGGCCCTGCAATGTTGTCGTCGATCGAGCCGCTCATTCTGATATCAATGGGCGCGATTGTTGACACCCCGCTGAGAGAATTCAGCGCAGTAGTAACGGGCGGAGTGCTGTCGGGCACTGTGTAGGTGCCATCGCCGTTGGGACCGTAGTTCAGATCACTCGGGATGGGAACAAGCCCTGCAATGGGATCGAATACCGGCCACACCTTGCCTTCAAATGTTGCCAGGTACTGGTCTAATTCATTCTCTTTGTCGATGTAGCTCGGCGTTGGATTGGCATTCGCCCCCGTCTCGCCGCTATCAAAGCAGCCTGTAAGTCCAACGGAAGACGCCACGGCAAGACTTATTAGAGTTTTCTTGAACATGGGTGGAACCTTTTCCTGTTGTTGTGTCGTTATGTTCGGCAGCTGACGGGGCCGGTCTGATCCGGTAAGCCCGTTGTCAGTGGCCTGTTCTGCTTAAACTGTTGTCTGAAATTGTAGCCAGCACTGTGAGCCAATTTCTGTATCTCTGACTATAGCGACAGTATGGCAAGTGTTGATCAGCCAAAAGTGTGATTCTGGTGGTTTGAATCCTCCCCGCACGATTGGAGTTCGGCCTTTGAGAAAAATAGTTGCCGGATAACGGTTTGTCGAGGTTCGGCAACAGGGAAATTGGGGCACTGTCGAGGTTTATTCGAAGCGCGAGAAATCCGGTGCCCGTTTTTCCATGAAAGCCCGGAAGGCTTCGGCAGCCTCGGGGGATTTCAGGCGCCGCGCAAACAACTGCCCCTCTTCGAGCATGGTTTCACGAAGCGCCTCCATGGTTGGCTTGTTCAGTAGGGCTTTGGTGGCGCGAATCGCGGCAGGCGCTTTTTCTGCCAGCCGTTGGCAGGCCTCGAAGGCATTGGCTTCGGTCTGTTCAGGCTCGCAAACCCGGTTGATCAGACCAAGTCGAAAGGCTTCATCTGCTGAGAAGGCGCCGCCCAGCATCAGCAGTTCGGCGGTGCGCACCCGGCCAATCCAGGAGGGCAGCAGCAGGCTTGAACCGCCCTCTGGGCACAGGCCGAGGCTGGCAAAGGGCATCTGGAACGCTGTGTTGTTGCCCGCGAACACCAGATCGCAGTGCAGTAACATGGTAGTGCCAATGCCAACGGCCGCGCCATTAACCGACGCCACCACGGGTTTGGTGGCGCTGGCCAGTAATAAAAGAAAGCGGCCGACTGGGGTTTGTTCGAAATCACCGGGCAAGCCGGCGGCAAATTCGCCCAGGTCGTTGCCTGCAGTGAAACACTCGCTTGTGCCTGTAAAGAGTAGGCAGCGGATGTTGGTGTCATCCCGGGCCTGTTCCAGGGCGTCCCCCATGGCAGTGTACATAGCGTGGGTGAGGGCGTTCTTGCGCTCTGGCCGGTTCAGTCGAACGATGAGGATCCGGTCTTTGATTTCGGTGAGGACGAGGTCAGTCACGGTGTCTCCTGCGGTGTTATTCTAGTTTGGTTAGGATGATACCTTTTTCTCGTGGCGTTTTTCATGGGTTTTAATCCTTGCTTCGCCATCTGTCGAATCACTCGCCAAACCGATTTTCTGGTAAACTTTCGCCTCCCGATTTTTGATGACACGACATAACGATATCAAGCTGATGAGGCGCCTATGACCACCGTAATCCGCCAGGACGACCTGATTGAAAGTGTAGCGGACGCGCTGCAGTTCATTTCCTACTACCATCCGAAGGATTTTATCCAGGGCGTCTATGAGGCCTACCAGAAGGAAGAGTCCCAGGCGGCCAAGGATGCGATGGCCCAGATCCTGATCAATTCTCGCATGTGCGCGCAGGGGCATCGCCCGCTGTGCCAGGATACCGGCATTGTGACCGTCTTCGTGAATATCGGCATGAACGTTCAGTGGGAGTGCGAGATGCCGCTGGACGATGTCATCAATGAAGGTGTGCGCCGCGCCTATACCCATCCGGATAACGTGTTGCGTGCATCGATTCTGGCGGACCCGGATGGTAAGCGTCAGAACACCGGTGACAATACGCCGGCCATCATTCATTACAAGATGGTGCCGGGAGACACAGTTGAAGTACACGTAGCCGCCAAGGGCGGCGGTTCCGAAGCCAAATCCAAATTTGCCATGCTGAACCCATCTGATTCCGTGGTGGACTGGGTGCTAAAAATGGTTCCACAGATGGGAGCTGGGTGGTGCCCGCCCGGCATGCTGGGTATCGGTATCGGCGGCACCGCTGAGAAGGCGATGGAAATGGCGAAGGAGTCGCTGCTGGATCCGATTGACATCCACGATCTCCAGGAGCGCGGTGCATCCAATCGTGCCGAGGAGTTGCGCCTGGAGCTATTCGACAAGGTGAACGATCTGGGTATCGGTGCGCAGGGCCTCGGTGGCCTGACAACGGTCCTGGATGTAAAGGTCAAAGATTACCCGACTCACGCCGCCAACAAGCCGGTGGCCATTATTCCGAACTGTGCGGCAACCCGTCACGCCCACTTCACCCTCGACGGTACCGGGCCTTCCCTGCAGACGCCGCCGAGCCTGGACGACTGGCCGGAGATTACCTGGGAAGTGGGTGAGAACGTACGTCGAGTGAATCTGGATACCGTCACGCCGGAGGACGTGAAGGACTGGCAGCCGGGCGAAACCGTTCTGCTCTCCGGCAAGATGCTGACCGGCCGCGACGCGGCCCACAAGAAGATGGTGGACATGATCGAAAAAGGCGAGGAGCTGCCGGTCGATCTGAAGGGGCGCTTCATTTACTACGTGGGTCCGGTTGATCCGGTGCGTGAGGAGGTGGTTGGTCCTGCAGGCCCAACGACCGCCACCCGTATGGACAAGTTTACCCACACCATGCTGGAGAAGACCGGCCTTACCGGCATGATCGGTAAAGCCGAGCGCGGTCAGGTGGCCATCGACGCTATCAAGGAATTCGGTGCGGTCTATCTGATGGCCGTGGGCGGATCCGCTTACCTCGTCTCCAAGGCCATCAAGAATGCGGAAGTGGTTGCCTTCCCGGAACTGGGTATGGAAGCCATTTACGAGTTCGAGGTCGAAGACATGCCGGTCACAGTCGCCGTTGATTCACGCGGCTCGTCTGTGCACCAGACAGGTCCTGCGGAGTGGCACGAGAAGATCATTGCTGCCAAGGCGGTCTGAAGATCTGAACCTGGGGTCAGATGAAAATTTCATCTGACCCCGACTTTAATCTTGTTCCCTTTTCATCCAGTCAGCTTGAACAGCTGATATTCAGGTGCTTGCCCCAATCCGGCGGCAATGCAGCATAAGCCTCACTTTCCGGTTGCTCGTCATAGGGCCGCTCGAGAACCTTCAACAGTGCTTTCATCGGTTCGTAATCCCCGTTCTGCGCTTCCTGGATGACCTGCTGGGCCAGGTAGTTTCTCAGCACATACTTCGGATTCACGCGGCGCATGGCGTACTCCCGCGCATCGTGAGCGCGGGTTTCGCTCAGGAGTCTCTCCTCATAGCGCTCCAGCCATTGGTCCGCCACGCTGCGATCCACAAACAGGTCCCGCACCGGCCCATGGCCATGGCTGTGCAGATTCGAGAGCGCCCGGAAGAAGGCCGTGTAGTCGACATGGTGCTCGTGCATCATGCTGAAGGTATCCATGATCAGGCTAAGGTCAGCTTCATCTTCGATGGCGAGGCCAAGCTTGTCTCGCATGTTCTGGAGGAAGCGCTCGTTGTAGGCCACTTCATAGCGGCGAAGCCCCCGGCGCACGTCGTCCTCCTCCATTACCGGGAGCAGGGCTGTGGCCAGAAAACGGCAATTTTCAAACCCGACTTGTGGTTGACGGTTGTAGGCGTAGCGCCCGCCCTGGTCGGTATGGTTGCTTATATAGCCGGCATCGAAATCATCGAGGAATGCGAAGGGGCCATAATCAAAGGTGTCGCCGATGATGGACATGTTGTCGCTGTTCATCACGCCGTGGCAGAAGCCGACTGCCTGCCAGTCCGCAATCGTTCTTGCCGTGCGTTCCACCACTTCCTCAAACCATCGGGCGTATCGCTCGTCATCCGGCAGGTTGATCAGATGAGGGAAGTGCAGCGAGATCACATGCTCGAGCAGAGTCTTTACGCTTTCAGGCCCTTCATGGTGGGCGGCAAACTCGAAGTGTCCGAAGCGAATATGGCTCTGGGCCACTCGCACCATTGCCGCGGCTGTCTCGATGGATTCCCGGCGCACAGGGTCTTTGGCGCTCACCATGAACAGGGCCCGGGTGGTCGGGATGCCAAGGCCATGCATGGCTTCACTGCACAGGTATTCGCGAATGGTGGAGCGAAGCACGGCCCGGCCATCCCCAAAGCGGGAGTAGGGCGTCATACCTGCGCCTTTTAGGTGCCAGTCCCAGCGGCGTCCATCGGGGCCAACGGTTTCCCACAACAGCAGGCCACGGCCGTCGCCCAGGTCGGGATTGTAGGCGCCGAACTGGTGGCCCGTGTATTTCATGGCCACCGGGTCCATACCCTCAAGTAATTCTGACCCTGCACCCACACCGGTCCAATCAGATTCGGAATCAGCGCGAAAGCCCATTTGTTCGGCGAGCTGGTGGTTGAAGCACACCATCTTAGAGTCTTTCAGTGGTGATGGCTGAACCCGGGTATAAAAGCTATCGGGGAGCTCCAGGTAGCGATGCTCTATTCGAAAATCGTTGCCACTCATAAAACGCCTATACTCCCATTGGTATGAATTCTGCTGCCGTCTTTCTCCAGTCATCCATTAAACCGGAAATCCAACGTGTCTGATCGCTCGCTAGAACAAACCGTCAGCGCCCTGATTCAACAGGAGGGCCTGCCCGACTCCTACGCTAAAACGGTAGAAAAGACCATTCTGCCGCTCGCAGACCGAATCTGTGCACTCCATGATACGGAAAAGCAACCCATTGTGGTTGGTATTCACGGAGCCCAGGGTACGGGCAAGTCTACGTTGACGCTCTTTTTACGGGAAATTCTGCTCCGGCACCGCAACCTGGCTGCGGCCAATTTTTCCCTGGATGACATTTACCTAACTAGAGCCGAGCGCCAGGACCTCGCCCAGCGAGTACACCCGTTGTTTATAACCCGTGGTGTGCCTGGAACCCACGACGTTGCGCTGGGGCAGCAGGTCTTGCACCGCTTGCGCAGTGCAGCGCCTGAAGATGCCACCCCGATTCCTGCCTTCGACAAGTCCAGGGACGACCGGGTTCCTCGGGATCAGTGGCCTGTCTTCGGCGGAAGGGCGGAGGTCATTCTTCTGGAGGGCTGGTGCCTGGATGCGCGACCGGAGAAAGACAGTGCGCTTGATGAGCCGCTGAATCCTCTGGAGGCGAACGAGGATCCTCACGGCGTCTGGCGCAGCTATGTCAACGATGAGTTGAAAGGGGAATACCGACAGTTTTTTGATGAAATCGATTTTCTGGTCATGTTGAAGGCTCCCTCCATGGAGTGTGTTCTTGAATGGCGTCGACTCCAGGAGCAAAAGCTGGCGAATAAAATCCGTAATGCACCAAAAAGCGGCAAGCCACATGGTGGCGCACAGGATTTGCGCATTATGACCGACGACGAAGTCGGACGTTTTGTTATGCACTATGAGCGTGTGACCCGTGCCTGCCTCGCTGAAATGCCTGGGAGGGCTGATGTTCTGATCAGCGTGGCCGAGGACCATTCCCTCGGCCTTCCGCAGTTTCTCGGGGCCTAACGGAGACCGGCCATGGCCAGACCCCATTTGATCATCTTTTCCGATCTCGATGGCACCCTGCTTGATCATGACGATTACCGGTGGCAGGCGGCGGGCCCTGCGCTGGCCAGGCTGAAGGCGGCCAATATTCCCCTGGTGCTTAACTCCAGCAAGACCATGCCTGAAATCCGTGCATTGAGGGAAGAGCTTGGAAATACCGATCCATTCATTGTCGAAAACGGTGCAGCCGTGGTTATTCCGCCCCACGCCCTGGGCAATACCGAAGAAGAAGTGGTGAATTTTGGTGCAACTCGGGATCGGGTCCTTGAGGTGCTGGGCGCCCAAAGGAAGAAGGGCGCGCGGTTCAAGAGCTTTGCTGACATGTCCGGCGCCGAGCTGGCAGCGCAGACCGGCCTTGACCCGGCGGCAGCCGGGCGGGCCAAAGAGCGGCTTGGAACCGAACCATTAATCTGGCAGGGCTCGGAGCAGGAGTTGGCGGAGTTTGAAGCGGCTCTGAGTGCCGAGGATCTACGCCTGGTGGCGGGCGGACGTTTCCTCCATGCCATGGGTATTTTTGATAAAGCCGATGGGGCCCGGTTCTTGCAAAACAAATATAAAGAGCAATACCGGGAGCAGTATGGCGATGGGCCAGTGTTGACCATTGCCCTGGGTGATAGCCCCAACGATCAGCAGATGCTGGAATCGGCGGATATACCGGTGGTGATCCGGGGTATAAAAAGCGAAGAAGTTCGATTGCCTTCGGCAAAACACGCCATTCGCTCCCTCAAGCCCGGCCCCGAAGGCTGGAATGAGTGCGTACTCAATCTCCTGTTTGAGTACGGGTACTGACCCGTTCGAGTGCAGGTATAAAAAAGGAGAGCCGCCATGGGCGACTTTTACCAGAATGGCATTATCACAACCCTTCATAACCTGGTTCGGCGTCCGGTTGAGGAGCTCGAAGCGGAGCTGATGAGTTTTCGCAAGACCCGGCCCATGTCCCTGGTGTTGCCTTCCCTGTACTCGGAGCTGGAAGGGCCGGCCCTGAAAAATATTGTGCATGAGCTGGGTAAGGTGCCTTATCTGGATCAGGTGGTTATTGGGCTGGACCGCGCAAGCGAGGCGCAATACCGCCATGCTCTTGAGTATTTCTCGGACCTGCCCCAGAACTTCAAGGTGCTCTGGAACGACGGGCCCCGCCTCAGGAACATTGACCTTAAGCTTCGGGAGCAGAACCTGGCGCCGACGGAAATGGGCAAGGGCCGAAACGTCTGGTACTGCTTTGGCTATGTGTTGGCCTCCGGTGTCAGCAAGTCTGTTGCCTTGCATGACTGCGACATCCTCACGTATTCCAGGGACCTCGTGGCTCGCCTTATCTATCCTGTGGCCAACCCTGGCTTCAACTACATGTTCTGCAAAGGCTATTACTCTCGGGTGGCGGACGGAAAAATGAACGGAAGAGTCAGCCGCCTGCTGGTGACACCGCTCATTCGTGCCCTGAAGAAAGTCTGCGGCCCCAACGATTTCCTGGATTACCTGGACAGTTACCGATACCCCCTGGCCGGTGAGTTCTCGTTCCGCACGGATGTGATCAACGATCTGCGTATTCCCAGCGACTGGGGACTGGAGATTGGTGTGCTGTCCGAGATGAAGCGTAACTACGCCACCAACCGTCTGTGCCAGGTGGATATTGCTGATGTCTATGACCACAAGCATCAGGAGCTTTCGCCGGAGGATGCCACCAAGGGACTATCGAAAATGAGCATGGATATCGCCAAGGCCCTGTTCCGAAAGTTGGCGACCAACGGTGAGATTTTCTCCAATGAGAAATTCCGTACGATCAAGGCCACCTACTTCCGCATTGCCCTGGATTTCGTGGAAACCTACCAGAATGACGCTATTATCAACGGCCTGACTTTTGATCGACACAAGGAAGAGAAGGCGGTAGAGCTGTTCGCCCAGAACGTGATGCGGGCGGGCGCCTATTTCCTCGATAACCCGATGGATACGCCTTTTATTCCCAGCTGGAACCGCGTAACAAGCGCCATTCCCGACATCAAGGAGCAGTTGCTGGAGGCGATCGAACTGGATAATGAGGAATTCCGGCCATGACCCAGCCTCTGAAAGCGAAGCTGGTTGCCATGCTGGATGTCGTCTATCCGGAGCTCGACTGTGACTTTCTGGCCGAGCAGTTGCTGACCACTATGGGGCTGGGGCCCAATCAGTCACCGCCACCCGCGCACCAGAATAACTGGGACGAATCGGATGTGGCGCTTATTACCTATGCCGACACGGTTCAGCGGGCGGAAGAAAAGCCGCTGCAGACACTGCATCGCTTCCTGGGCGACTGCCTTTCAGATTCTGTCTCGTCGGTGCATATACTGCCGTTTTTCCCCTACAGCTCCGACGATGGATTCTCGGTGATGGACTATCTGGCGGTGAACGAGTCCCACGGAAACTGGGAGGATATCGAACGCATCGCCCGGGATTACAAACTGATGGCAGATCTGGTGATCAACCATATGTCGGCCCGTAGCCGCTGGTTCGAGAATTTCCGTAAACGGGTAGACCCGGGCAAGGACTATTTCTTCGAAGGTAATCCGCGGGATGATCTGAGTGCCGTGGTGCGCCCTCGAACCTCGCCACTGCTGAACCCGGTTCAGACCGATGATGGCGAGCGGTATGTCTGGTGCACGTTTAGTGAGGATCAGGTCGATCTGAATTTTGCCAACCCCAAGGTGCTCATCGAGTTCGCCTCTATCATCAGGCGCTACCTGGAGCGCGGCATTATCATTTTCCGGCTAGACGCCGTCGCCTTTCTCTGGAAGGAGCCGGGCACGCCATGCATCCACCTGCAGCAAACCCATGAGCTGATCAAAATCCTGCGCCTGCTGATCGAGCATCACAGCCCGGATGCGGTGGTGATTACCGAGACCAACGTACCCAATCGGGAAAACCTGACCTATTTCGGTAACGCCAACGAAGCCCATGTCATTTATAACTTTTCCCTGCCGCCCCTGCTGATCAATACCCTGGTTACCGGTGACTGCAAGCACCTGAAAACCTGGCTGATGAGTATGCCGCCGGCGCAGATGGGTACCACCTATCTGAACTTTATTGCGTCCCATGACGGCGTTGGTATGCGACCGACGGATGGACTGCTGACTGAGGAAGAAAAGCAGCGGCTGATTAATACCATGGATTCGTTCGGTGGCAAGGTTTCCCACCGGCGCACGCCGGATGGCCGCGATCAACCTTACGAAATTAATATCGCCCTGTACGACGCACTCCAGGGCACCGCGGAGTCTGGCCGGGATCACTGGCAATTGCAGCGCTTTCTATGCGCCCACACAGTGATGTTAGCCTTGGAGGGCATTCCGGCGTTCTACATCCACAGTCTTCTGGCCACTGAGAACGATCTGGAACGGGTAGAGCATACCGGTCGGCTGCGATCCATCAATCGCAGCCAGTGGCAACTGGATGATCTTGAGCAAAAGCTCGCGGATCCCCTGAGCCATCACAGCAAGGCGTTCCAGGAGCTAAAACGTCTGATCGCCATTCGTCGTAAACAGCCGGCGTTTCATCCTAACGCTACCCAGTTCACTCTCCATCTGGGGCTTCAGCTGTTCGGCTTCTGGCGTCAGAGCATGCGACGCGACCAGTCCATCTTCTGCATTCACAACATCAGTAACGAGGTGCAGCAGGTAGCTCTGAGCGACATCAATCTCATCGGCACCGATCATTGGCAGGACCTGATTTCCGGGATGACCATTGATGATCTTTCCGGCTCGATTACCCTGAAACCCTACCAGAGCGTGTGGCTGTCTAACCTGGAAGTTACCGACTGATAATCTGTAGGCGCCATTTGTGCAATGCTCGAAAAACATAGGGTATCCTGTGCCCATATGAGCAAGGCCGAGACGTCATACATGATCAAAGCAATCAAGGTAACCGGGGGCAACCTCAGCTGGGATTCCTGGGAAGGGCCGGGAGACCCGCCAGCAGACCACGTCGAAATCGAGGTTGTCTGGACAGCCATCAATCGTGCGGACCTGATGCAGCGGGCGGGTGTCTACCCGCCACCACCGGGCGCGTCTGACATTCTGGGGCTGGAGGTCAGTGGTCGGATAGCCTCGGTCGGACCGGATGTCACCCACTTCAAGCCCGGCGATGAAGTCTGCGCCCTGTTGACCGGCGGTGGTTACGCCACCCGCGTGGTGGTGCCGGCGGTGCAGGTTCTGCCCATTCCCAAAGGGTTATCGCTGGAAAAAGCCGCGGCCATACCCGAAGTTTTCGCGACGGCCTGGCTGAACCTCTATCACGAAGCGGCCTTGAAACCGGGTGAGCGGGTGCTTCTGCATGCGGGTGCAAGTGGTCTGGGAACGGCCGTCATCCAATTGGCAACAGCCTTTGGTAACCCGGTATTCGCCACCGCCGGTGATAAGGCCAAGCTGGAGGTTTGCCGCGATCTGGGAGCCAGTGGCGTCTGGAACCGGAACGAGGGTTCCTTCATTGATGCTGTTACTGCGTGGGGCGGCGTGGATATGGTTCTGGATCCGGTCGGCGGCAAATATATTGCCGAGGATCAGCGGGTTCTGAATGTTGATGGCCGGATTGTACTGATTGGGCTGATGGGTGGCCGGATGGCCGAGGTGGATCTGGGCCTGATGCTGGTTAAACGCCAGCGCCTGATCGGTTCCACCCTCCGTTCACGTACGGTCGAGGATAAGGGCGAGGTGATGCAGGCGCTCTACCGGCACGTATGGCCACTGCTCGCAGCCGCCCAGATTGAGCCTCTGATTGATAGCACCTGGCCAATAGAGCAGGCCGAAGACGCGATGGCCTATGTGGCCGAGAACAGGAACACCGGCAAGGTGCTCCTGAAGATCTCCGACTGATTCACACAGCCCACACGCGTCTCAGGTATTGCAGTCAGTCTGCGATGTGAACCAGCTGCTTGCCGAAGTTCTGGCCTTTGAGCATGCCCTTGAAGGCTTCAACGGCATCGTCCAGGCCTTCGGCAACGGTCTCCCGGTACTTCAGTTCACCCGAGGCAACCCGTGAGGCCAGGATGTCTGTAATTTCCTGATGCTGGTCCTGCCATTCAGTTACCAGGAAAAACCGGTGCTCGGGCACGGGATCCAGTGCTTTGAGGACGTGGAACGGGGTTTCCACACTGGCCATGTCCGTTGCATTGTAGGCAGAAACGAATCCGCAGATAGGCACCCGGGCGTCCTTGTTCAGCAACGGGGCTACGGCGCGCGTCACGGCACCACCCACGTTTTCGAAGTAAATGTCGATGCCGTCGGGGCAGGCCGCTTTCAGATCCTCTTCCAGATTGCCCGCCTTGTAATCAACACAGGCGTCGAAGCCCAGCTCATTGACCACGAAATCGCACTTTTCAGGCCCGCCGGCAACGCCAACTACCCTGCAACCCTCTGATTTGGCAGTCTGGCCAACGACGGTGCCCACCGGGCCGGAGGCTGCCGAGACAACCACGGTTTCGCCCGCTTTCGGCTTGCCCACGTACATCAGGCCGCAATAACCGGTACGCCCTGGCATGCCTGCAACACCGAGGTAGGCTTGCAGAGGCACGTTGTCCCGTTGCTGAATCTTGAAAACCATCGGCGCATCGGCCGGGAAGGTGACGTATTCCTGCCAGCCAGAATAGCAAGTGACCAGGTCGCCGACCTTGAGATCGTCTGAACGTGATTCCACCACTCGTGCAACACTCTCGCCGACAATGGGCTCGTCAATGCCGATGGGGTCCATGTAACCTTTGGCATCGTTCATGCGGGGACGCATGTAAGGGTCCAGCGAAAGCCAGAGTATTTGAGCAACCACTTCTCCCTCGTTGGGGGAGCGGACAGGACGCTGTTCTAAAACGAGATCGCCTTGCTGGATTTCGCCCTGCGGGCGCTGTTTGAGCACCACGGCTCGGTTCTTGTATTCGCTCACTTTTTCCCTCCGGTTGCATAATGAAACCAGATTAGGGTGCAGCAGAATCCGATGTTGGTCAACCTTTTAGCCCGGTCGGTGTAGTTGCAGCGATTCACATTAGTTGTAGCAATATGCAACAAATGCGATAATTTGTGTCGTTGAATAGATATCTTCTCTGGAGGTCAACATGACAACCGCTGTCCGTCTTGACGATACGCTGGTCCGCCACGCCGCTGCTGAGGGCGCAGTCCATCGGCGCTCGACACCCAAGCAGATCGAGTATTGGGCCGAGATAGGGCGAGCTGTCGCCGGTGATGTGAGTGCAGAAGATCTGATCGCCATTCTCCAGGGCATTCGCCAGGTGAGGGTTGAGCCAGTGGTGGCCGAGTCGGTTTCCAGTGATGACCTCTGGGCTGAGGTGGATCAGGCCCGGGAAAGCGGTGAACTGGAGCGCTCCATTAGCCGGGGACGTACGGTGTATCAGGCGTCTGGAGAGAAACCCGGCTATCTGGAAGCCATATATCCGGATGGCGGCCGGGAAGTCGGTCAGTTTCGCAATGGGCGATTTGAGGCACTGAGTGACCGTGACAACGCAGCCTGAACTCTGGCTGCTGGTTGGCGGTAACGGTGCCGGCAAAACAACCTTCTATGAGCGGTTTCTGGCTCGCCGGAAGATTCCCCTCGTAAACGCCGATAACATTGCCCGCAGCGTTTGGCCGGACGCGCCCGAAAAGCACAGTTATGAAGCGGCCCTGATTGCCGAAAGGGAACGGCTTCGATTGCTTGAGGAGCGTCAGACGTTCTGCTTTGAAACAGTCTTTTCCCATCCCTCCAAAGTGGATTTTGTCGGAGCTGCCAAAGCGGCGGGATTTCGGGTTCGGCTGTTTTACTTCCACCTGGAATTGCCATCCCTGAACAAGGCGCGGGTGGCGTCCCGGGTAACGTCCGGCGGCCATAATGTCCCTGAAGCCAAGATTGAGTCGAGGATTCCAAGAACTCTGAGGAATCTTCGTCAATGCATCGGTCTGGCGGACGAATTGCACCTGATTGATAACTCCAGCCTTGATCAACCCTATGTGCGCGTCGCGGTCTGGGAAGACGGACAGTGGCGCTCCTTGCAGGAAAGCTTGCCTCAGTGGGCAGCAAATCTGATTGATACCTGATTTTCACTGTGGCCAGCTGTCCGGCACCACGAATAAGCGATTAGTTTCCTGCCACAAGCCGCTGATGGAATTCTGTTTGAGCTTTGCGAACAAGAGCGGAATGCTGTGGCGCTGGATGGTATTAAGCGCGGCAGTCACGGCATCAGGTGCGGGCGGCTCTTTCTGGCGCCACGGGCCAATCCAGTGGGGCTTGTTCAATACCACCCATCCGGGAAGGTCCAATGGCTCAATCTGTGAGAGATAGCGCCACTGGCCGCGCAGGTGACTGGCAGGCACGGAATCAGGAGCGGTAATCTGAGTCCCGGCCGGGTAAAACAGGTATCCCGGCATGAATATCCGGGGAGTGACCGGTTCTGCAATTCCAACTTCTGCCAGCAATGCCCGGGCCTCGGGCAACGCAGTTCGCTGGCTTTGCATGCGCAACATCCGGTCTGTTTTCAGATCGAGCCGGTCTTTGGCATTCGGGCCATACCACAGCGTTCTCCCGCTTTGCTCCGGAACCCCCAGGTAGTATTTGATGGCAATTTCGTGGTGCTCAATTCGATCTTCAGAGCGATTGTGCACCACAAAATCCAGCTCGCCGATGGTTCGACCGTGGGACTGGATTTGTCGATTCTGCAGCAGAACATCCCAGCCCAGCAGGTCTTCCAGTAATACCCGGTAAAGCCGCTCGAAATAGAAGCCGAGCCGCTTCTGGGGCGTCTCTCTGAGGAGCGCAGGCGCCATTTCCGGGTTTTGATCCCAGGCCTGAAGCTGTTCTGCAATATCGTCAGGGAGATAACGGCGCGGCTCAAACGTCAGTGGTGACTGAAGCAGCTGGGGCGCCCGGCATAGCCAGGCAAGGTGTCTGAGCGCCGGCGTGGTTAGCTCTGGAGTAGGGTCGGGCGTTGTTTTTGCATCCATATGGCCAGAATACCGTAAACTGTGGGCAAGGCACGATGATCAATCGAGTTTTGAAGGAGGCTTCATGCAATATCTTCACACCATGATCCGGGTGAGCAACCTGGATGAGACGCTGCATTTTTTTTGCGACCTGCTGGGAATGGTCGAGATCAATCGCAAGAGTAGCGACAAAGGCCGATTCACCCTGGTATTTCTGGCTGCGCCGGAAGACGAAGCCCGTGCCCGTGAAGACCGGGCGCCGATGATTGAGCTTACATACAACTGGGATCCGGAAGAGTATACCGGCGGGCGCAATTTCGGCCATCTGGCCTACCGGGTGGATGATATTTATGCCCTCTGTGAGCACCTTAGAGCCAATGGGGTAACGATTAATCGTCCGCCCCGTGATGGCCATATGGCCTTTATCCGCACTCCGGATAACATTTCGATAGAGCTTCTGCAGAAAGGCGAGGCGCTGCCACCGAAAGAGCCGTGGGCCAGCATGGAGAATACTGGTACCTGGTGAGGCCGGATGCGGGCCGCCGCAAGGGGCTCGAGCGTGGTATAATAGCGCTCTGCAAAATAGCTTTCGCATCAGGATGATGCATTCAGAACATGGAGAAGTTTGATGGACGATTGGCAAGGATGCCTGGATCCCCAGTGCCAGACCGCTTTGTTACGAGCCCGTGAAAGCGTTGAACGCCGCGGTGGCTCGGTGATTACCGTTGAAGACTACCTGCTCGCTTTGCTTGACTCAGCGCCCTCCATAGCCCGCTTCCTTCGTGGTTGCGGGGTAGATATGGACGAGCTCACCCGCACCATCCAGTGCGAACAACCCATAGTGACGGAAGTTGGTGGCGAAGGGCAGCTATCTTCCCAACTGATGTATTGGTTCGCAGCGGCGCGGGAAACCAGCGATTCACCATGGCTTGGATGGTCGCAACTGCTGAAGACACTGGTTCGCCACGCGGAGCGGTTGCAGGAAAAGGCCTATGTGGCGGTTTTTGAGCTGGTCGGCCGCTGGCCTGACTCATCGGAAGGGCGGGAACCTCCATCCATTGATGAATTCCAGCGAGCACCCGTGGTAGTTACCGATTCCCCATGGATAGAGATTGCAGAGGATGTTGCAATCAGTCTGGCCGCGTCTTCTTCTGCCATGATCTGGGTACGTGGTGAGCGAGGTTCGGGTAAAACGGCGTGGCTGCAGTCTTTGCTACCCACACTGGAGCAGGATTATGTTGAGCTGGACCTGCGGCGTGAAGCGGAAATCATGGCCAGTGATCTTCCGGTTCTGCCAGGGCGCCCGGTAGAGGGCGATCTTGGAGAGGTTGGTGCACGCTGGCCGGTCCTCGTGTTGGATAATATCTCACCCGCAGATCTGATTGCGTTGATGAACCTGCCCGCTGGTCTCGCCTCTGAATTACTGTTGCAGTGGGCCGGCCCTATTCTTCTGCTGGGTCCTGACGAGCCCGTTGAAAGCAGTGCAGCCGCATTACTTCAGCACCGCCTGGGCCGAACCCTCGACATCTTCGACATGCCGGTTTCAAGTGTTGTCCAGCGTCAGGCCATTTTGACCGCACATCAGGCGGCCATCGAGAAGCAATGGAATATCCAGATTCCCCGCTCGGTGATCCGGTTTGTCGCCTCTCGCCGAAGCCGTTGCGTCAGCACCCCGGGGGGAATGCTTCAGTGGCTTGAGCGGGCTGCTGCAAGGCTCAATCTCTTTGCCCGCAGAGGTCCAACGGAGGCGGTCGCCCTTGCAGGACAGGCAGACACACTGAGGCGCCAGTCCCTGGTGGCGCTTGCGCGCAATGAGTCGCTCGAAGATATTGAAACGTCGCTGGGAGAGATACAGCTCCACCGGGTGGCAGCGGAAGTGGCCTGGCACGAACGACAAGCGGCCGGCACGTTGCGTCAGCTTTGTGCTGAAGATTTGCGACAGGAACTGGAGCGCTGGGTTGCAGCGCGGCCCGGGCCGGTTCACTATGTGCTTCATTGTAATCAGCAGGACGGAGATTCAGCGGGTGCAGGATCTGGAAATTTACATTCGTGATCTGGAGCCAGGTGCGGCTTCGGGATGGCTTGAGAATCATCTCGACGAACTGGAACTGGATGACGGTGAGGTAACGAGGGTGATCAAGGGCGTTGCCCGCTACGAGGGCGAGAGGCTGAGGATCTCGCTTTATCCCTGCGCTTTCGGGAAGCGTTTTACCTCATTGATTATCGAGGGCCCCAGGGTACCCTGGAACAGTGATCTGGACTGTGCACGCAGCGCGTGGCGTGCAATGGATGCCGAGATTCGCTGCAGTCCCGGAGACTGGAAAGAAGGTGAGCCTGTAGAAGATGAGAAGTGGTGGCGACTGGACCACCGGGGCGAGCAACAGGTCGTCTGGAACTGAAAGAGGCAGCCCGTGGGCTGCCTCTTTGTTTTCAGTAGGCGATTACTCGCTCAGTATAGAGACGTTGTCGGCCTGAAGACCCTTGTCTGCTTCCACAACATTGAAGCGAACCAATTGGCCCTGGCGCAGTACCCGACGACCACGGCCGCGGATCGCGCGAAAGTGAACGAAAACCTCATCGCCACTGTCGCGCACAATAAAGCCAAAGCCTTTCTTGACGTTGAACCACTTGACGGTGCCTTCTTCATTGCCCTCGGGGCTGCTTTCGTCATAGCCGTCATCATCGTCATCGTGGTTCTGGCTGGGTGCACGGTTGTTCGGCCGGGACGTGCTGCGCTGTTCCGCCGGTTTCTTGACTGACAACGCAATGGCCAGGAAGCCCGCAATGCCGAAAACGATCAGAGAGATAATGTAGGCGGCGATGCCACGATTGCTACCCAGGGCCTCAACAAGTTGGCCTGCAGCGATCAGGCGAAGTGGCTCGGGTGTGAAAGACAGCAACAAGGCAAGCACCAAAGGCGCGGGGATGGCGATCAGGAGAGCAAAAAGGATCGCTTTGGATGGATTACGCATTGACTGAAATTTCTCCATTCTTGTAACGCTAACGATAAAAACCGGATATCGGGTAAAATCGCACATCCGGCCGGTGAAAACCGCCAGTGCCCCGGAAAACGAGAGAGCTGGCGGGCAAAAGCGGCATGATACCAGATTATCCCGAGTGCTGACCAAGCAACGGGATAAGCAGTGTCATCGATCACATTCTAGAGAGAACTATTCAGGGGAGTACCAATACCCGATGAGCCAGAACGATCTGGAAACCCGACTGGACGAGCTGGAAACACGGCTGGCCTTTCAGGACGACGTTATCAATACCCTTAGCGAGCAGGTGGCCAAGCAGGAAATGGATATCCGGGAATTGTGGGAGGCCAAACGGTTGCTGCACAAACAGCTCAAGGATGTCTCACCGTCCAATATCAAGTCGGAGCAGGACGAAACGCCTCCCCCTCATTACTGATAACGCTGCATCAAAAAAGGGTCAGGTGAAGCCTTCATCTGACCCTTTTTATTGGAGTCCGGTTTCGACCTTTAGGCCAGAAGTTCGATCAGAATCTCTTCGTAGATGTCCGAGAGGGTGTTGAGATCCTCGGCTTTCACACACTCATCCACTTTATGAATGGTAGCGTTGATGGGGCCCAGTTCGACTACCTGTGCGCCGGTTGGTGCAATGAATCGGCCATCCGAGGTGCCTCCAGACGTTGAAAGCTCGGTTTCCCGGCCGGTCACTCTGCGTATGGCCTCCTGGCTGGCGGACACGAGGGCGCCCTTGTCGGTCAGGAAGGGGCGGCCACTCAGGTGCCACTGCAGGTCGTACTTCAGATTGTGGCGGTCCAGGATGGCGACCACCCGTTCCTCCAGGCTTTCTGCCGTGTTTTCCGTGCAGTAGCGGAAGTTGAAGTGCACCAGGCACTCGCCGGGAATAATGTTGCTGCCTGTACCGGCCTCCAGTTTGGTGATCTGGAATGTGGTTGGCGGGAAGAAATCGTTGCCGTTATCCCAGAACTCCTTTGCCAGCGCATCGAGGGCCGGAGCCACGGAGTGAACCGGGTTCTCGGCCAGATGCGGATAGGCTACATGGCCCTGAACGCCGCGCACCGTCAGATAGCCATGCAAAGAGCCCCTGCGCCCGTTCTTGATCACATCGCCCACTTCGTGGGTGCTGGAGGGCTCGCCAATCAGGCACCAGTCGATTTTTTCGTTCCTGGCCTCGAGAGTTTCAACCACTTTGACCGTGCCATGCTGGGCCGGCCCCTCTTCGTCGCTGGTGATCAGCAGGGCAATGGAACCCCGGTGGTCAGGGTATTTTGCAACGAAGCGCTCGCATGCGGTTACGAAGGCCGCCAGGCTGCCCTTCATGTCCGCGGCGCCACGGCCCAGGAGGTAGCCCTCCCTGATCACCGGATCAAAGGGCGGGTGTGCCCAGTTCTTCTCCGGCCCGGTTGGAACCACGTCGGTATGGCCGGCAAAGGCCAGCACTGGCCCCTCGGAGCCCTTTCGGGCCCAGAGGTTATCGGTATCGCCGAAACGCAGGTTTTCGCCGGCAAAACCCAGAGGCGCCAGCCGCGACATCATAAGTTCCTGGCAGCCGGCATCGTCGGGAGTGACAGACGGTCGACTGATCAGGTCAATGGCAAGTTCGAGGGTTGGAGAATCAGTTGTTTGCATGCAGCTCTTCGTTCAGCTCGATGGCAGACTTGTTGGTTTTGCACTCCACGGCGCCGGTCTGGCTGTTGCGCCGGAACAGCAGGTCGGTCTGGTTGGCCAGATCGCGGGCCTTGATAACTTCAACCAGCTCGTTGTTGTCATCCAGCAGGGCGACCTTGGTGCCAGCGGTGATGTACAGTCCGGCTTCAACCTTGCAGCGGTCGCCCAGGGGGATGCCAATACCGGCGTTGGCGCCGATCAGGCAGTTCTCGCCCACAGCAATGATGATGTTGCCTCCACCAGACAGGGTGCCCATGGTGGAACAGCCTCCGCCCAGGTCGGAGCCCTTGCCAACCATGACGCCGGCGGAAATCCGGCCCTCGATCATGCTGGTGCCTTCGGTTCCGGCGTTGAAGTTGATAAAGCCCTCGTGCATGACGGTAGTTCCTTCACCCACATAGGCGCCAAGACGAACCCGTGCGGTATCGGCAATGCGAACACCTTTCGGTACCACGTAGTCGGTCATCTGCGGGAATTTGTCCACCGATTTCACTTCCAGCGTGCGGCCTTCCAGGCGGGCCTGGAGCTGGCGATCGGAGAGCTCATTAAGGTCAATTGCGCCTTCGTTGGTCCAGGCCAGGTTCGGCAGCAGGCCGAAAATGCCGTCCAGCTTCAAACCATGGGGTTTCGCCATGCGGTGGGAAATCAGGTGAAGCTTTAGATAAACCTCGGGCGTGCTGGAAGCTGTGTCATCCGTTTCCAGTACGGTAACAACCACCGGGCGTTTGCTATTGGCTGCTTTGTCTGCCAGTGATGCCTGGTCTGTCTGGCCAATCTGGCGCAAGGCATTGGCGAGCTGGCTGAGCTGCTCGGCGGTCGCGTTGATCGCCTGGTTGCCACCCTTGTAATCCAGGGCATTGGAGATGACGTCCATCAGGGTGTTATCGGGTGTCATGACCGGCTGCTGGTAAAAGACTTCCAGCCACTCGCCCTGGTTGTTCTGGGTGCCGATACCGATACCGAATGCAAAGCTCATCTGATGGTTGCTCCTGTTCTGAATGTGGGGTCAGAGGTGCGGGCTTTCTGACTCCGGAGTTAAATTTTGGATCTGTTTACCTGAGGTTCAGGTCAGCCATGCAGACCATTCATCTGCACTGAAGCCCACGCGCACCTCATCGCCGCTTTCTACGACGGGGCGCTTGATGATGGATGGATTGTCCAGCATGATCGCGTGAGCGCTTTGGGCGCTAATGGTATCACGAACCTCCTCGGGAAGTTTGCGCCAGGTGGTGCCACGGCGGTTCAGCAGGATTTCCCAGCCAACCGTTTGTTCCCAGCGGGACAGCAACTCACTATCGAGGCCATCCTTCTTGAAGTCGTGGAATTCGTAGTCGATACCTTGCCCGTCCAGCCACTTCCGGGCTTTCTTGACGGTGTCGCAGTTTTTGATGCCGTAGAGTTTCATGCCTTGTTCGCCTTAACAAATTCAACAATACGTTCTGCCGCCTCAACGCATTCTTCCAGCGGTGCCACCAGGGCCATTCTCACCCGATTCTCTCCGGGATTGTGGCCATCGACCGTCCGGGACAGGTACCGGCCCGGCAGCACATGCACGTTCTGTTGGGCCGAGAGTTCCCGGGCAAAGGTCTCGTCATCCATTGGGGTCTGCGGCCACAGGTAGAATCCGGCGTCCGGGAAATCCACTGTCATCACCTCCCGGAGAATGGGCACCACTGCCTCGAACTTGGCGCGGTAGGCTGCACGATTCTCCCGAACGTGGTCCTCATCGGTCCAGGCGGCAATGCTGGCCAGTTGGTTATGAATGGGCATGGCGCAACCGTGGTAGGTGCGGTACTTCAGGTAGCCATCAAGAATGCTGGCGTCACCAGCGACAAACCCCGACCTCAGGCCAGGCAAGTTGCTGCGCTTGGACAGGCTGTGGAACACCACGCAGCGGGCGTAGTCATCCCGGCCAATGGCGGCGCAGGTTTGCAGCAGGCCTTCCGGCGGGTTGCCTTCGTCCGGGTAAAGCTCGGAGTAGCATTCGTCAGAGGCAACGATAAAGTCGTATCTGTCGGCGAGGGCAATCACCTTTGCCAGCATTTCCCTGGGGATCACGGCGCCACTGGGATTGCCTGGTGAGCACAGGAATAGCACCTGACACGCCTGCCACGTGGATTCCGGCACCGAATCAAAATCCGGAATAAAGCCGTTGGAACCGTCGCAGGGAAGGTAGACGGGCGTGGCGCCGGCCAGGAAGGCAGCGCCTTCGTAGACCTGGTAAAACGGGTTGGGGCTGACCACTGTGGCAGGCTTGCTGGCATCCACCACAGCCTGAACCAGAGAAAAGATCGCTTCGCGTGTGCCGTTCACCGGTACGATATTTCTCGCCGGGCTGAGGCTGTCGGCTTTCAGCTTGAATCGGCGGGTCGCCCAGCGACTGATGGTCTCGCGGAGTTCATCCGTTCCACGGGTCGTCGGGTAATTGGCAAGCTTGTCCAGATTGTTCGCAATGACCTGTTTGACGAAATCCGGCGAGGGATGCTTTGGCTCGCCAATCCCCAAAGAAATTGGCCGGAGATGATCAGGCACGCTAATGCCGGCCTTCAGTTTGGCCAGTTTTTCAAACGGGTAGGGGTGGAGTCTGTCCAGATTCGGATTCATTGAATGTCGTCCAGCATTCTACAGAGATCTTGCTGCAGGGCCTGGCACACGGCCGGATCCCGGATGGGTTCGCCGTGCTCGTCGGTGACGAAGAAAACGTCCTCTACTCGTTCGCCGAGGGTGGCAATCTTGGCATTGCTCAGGCGTACCCTATGCTCCAGCAATACCTGGCCAACTCGCGCCAGCAGGCCAGGTCGATCGGGCGTGATGACTTCCATCACAGTGCGCTGATTAATGATGTCATTGGAGAAGGTCACTTCCGTCGGGAAGGCGAAATGTTTCAGTTGCCGTGGTGTGCGCCGGTGGATGATGTCCGGGTAGTCCTCTGGATCATCCAGTTCTTCAATCAGGCGATTGCGTGTACGTTCCTTGCGAGCCGGGTCAATACCCAGAGGCTGGCCTTGCTCGTCGAGCACGACGTAAGAACTGATGGAATACGGCCCTTCGCTGGAGCTTATACGGGCGTCCACGATGTTCAGGTTAAGCTGCTCAAGGACCGCCGTCGTCGCAGCAAACAGGGCAACCCGATCCTTCATGTAAATAATGATTTGAGAGTAGCCGTCCGTGGGGCCGCCACGGGTGTCACGAATAAGTACCAGCGGGTCGGGGTTGTCGCCATGGCGGATGATGGCTGCGGTCTGCCAGGCGATATCTACAGTAGAATCCTGGAGGAAATAATCCTCGTCCACGGTGTCCCAGATTGCGTCGATCTGATCGTCGGTCATGTTCTGGGCGTGCAGGATCTCACGAGCTTCTGACTGGGTGGCGCGAACCCATTCCTGCCGGTCGATGGGCGTTTCCGTGCCCCGGCGCAAGGCCCGTTTGGCCTCAATATACAGTTGGCGCAACAGCGAGGCGCGCCAGGTGTTCCAGAGTTTGGGGTTGGTAGCACTGATGTCGCACACGGTGAGCACATACAGATAATCCAGGTGCGCCTGGCTCGGTACCGCCCTGGCGAACGCATGAATGATATCCGGATCAGAAATATCCTTTCGCTGCGCTGTCATGGACATCAGCAGGTGGTTCTCCACCAGCCATGAAATCAGTTGGGTGTCTCGCTCGCTGAGGTGGTGTCTCTGACAGAAAGCCTCGGCGTCTATCGCGCCCAGTTCTGAATGGTCGCCACCCCGGCCTTTGGCGACATCGTGGTATATGCCCGCAATGTAAAGGGTCTCCAGCTTGGGCAGCCGATGGATCAGGCGGGATGCGAGGGGGTATTCATCTCGGGCCTCGGTGCCGCTGAGCCGGACCATATTGCGGATGACCCGCATGGTGTGGGCATCGACGGTGTAAATGTGGAAAAGGTCGTGCTGCATCTGGCCGATTATCTGGCCAAATTCCGGGAGGTAGCGGCCGAGCACGTTGTACTTTTTCATGGCAGACAGAGTCTGATCCAGCGCATGGGGCGTTCTGAGCAGCTCCATGAACAGCGTGGTCACGGCCAGGTCGGACCGGAATGCATCGTCAATCAGGTGCCGGTGCGCCCGCAGGGACCGGATGGTGGTCGCGCGGATGCCCTTGATCTCCGGGTGCTGGGCCATCAGCACAAAAATTTCCATAATGGCGTACGGAGCGTAGGCAAAGACCTGATTGTTCACCGCTTCGATATAGTAGTTGCGAATCTGGAAGCGCTTGTTTATTGGCTGGATGGCGTCTTCGGACGCGCTGCCGAGAATGGCTTCATCATAGTACTGCAGAATTACGTCGGTTAGCTCGGCAAGTGCCAGTACCGTCCGATAGTACGACTGCATCATCAGTTCAACGCCGAGTCGCTTGCCTTCGTCCCTGTAGCCGAGCATCTGGGCGAGGGCTCGCTGGTGGTCGAACAGCAGGCGGTTTTCATTCCGGTCGGCCAGCAGCTGCAGGCCATAGCGTAGTTGCCACAGGAAAGTTTCACCCTGGAACAGGATCTGGTGTTCTTCCTCGGTGAGAATGCTGAATCGGGTCAGGTCTGCAATGTTCTGCAGTCCGAAATGCCGCTTCGTAATCCAGCCAATGGTCTGGATATCACGCAGGGCACCCGGGGAGCCTTTAACGTTTGGCTCAAGGTTGTATTCGGTATCGCCGTATTTCTGGTGCCGATGCTGCTGCTCTTCGCGTTTGGCAATAAAATAGTCGCGGTCGGTGCTGACGTCATCGGAGTACACCTGCTCGCTTAGCTCCGACCGGAGTTCATCCGGGCCAGCGATGGTGCGGGTTTCCAGCAGATTGGTCAGTATGGTGATGTCGTCACGGGCGGCCGTTTTGCTTTCTTCGATGCTGCGAACGCTGTGGCCGATATCCAGTCTGAGGTCCCAGAGCAGCGTCACGAAGGCGCCAAGGTCTTCGTGCCAGCTGTCTTCGATACCATTGCGGGTCAATATAAGAAGGTCGATGTCGGAGTGCGGATGAAGCTCGCCGCGTCCGTAGCCGCCAACTGCGATCAGGGCAATGTCCGGTGAATCGGAAAAGGGATAGCGGTTCCAGATCAGTCTGAGAACCGTATCGACCGTGTCAGCCCGGGAGCGGACGAGGGCGCGCACATCGGCGCCCTGTCGGAAGGCCTCGGCATCGGCGTTATACCTGCCCTTTAACAGTTCCCGGGCCGCCGTAACCGGAGAAGGGTCATTACTGATGCGGGATTCCAGCTCGCTTTGGTCCACTTAGAAGGACTCTTCCTTTCGCTTGGTCAAGACCTCGTGGCCGTCCGCCGTCACAAGGATGGTGTGCTCCCATTGTGCAGAGAGTTTGTGGTCCTTGGTAACCACTGTCCAGCCATCCGGCAGAAGCTTGGTCTGGTACTTGCCCTGGTTGATCATCGGCTCAATAGTAAAGGTCATGCCTTCCTGTAGCTCCAGGCCGGTGCCGGGCTTGCCGTAATGCATTACCTGCGGCTCCTCGTGAAACACTGCGCCGATGCCATGGCCACAATAGTCGCGAACCACCGAATAACGGTGCTTCTCGGCATGCTGCTGTATTACGTGGCCGATATCGCCCAGCCGGGTCCCCGGCTTCACCAGCTCGATACCTTTATAGAGGCACTCCTGAGTGATCTGGATCAGGCGTTCTGTACCCGGTTTCGGTTTGCCGACGATCCACATCTTGCTGGTGTCGCCGTGGTAGCCATCCTTTATTACGGTGACATCAATGTTAAGGATGTCTCCGTCCTTGAGTATTTTCTTCTCAGACGGGATCCCGTGGCAGATAACGTGGTTGACCGAGGTGCAGATAGACTTCGGAAATCCCTTGTAGTTGAGCGGTGCCGGAATGCACTTTTGCTCATTTACAATATAGTCGTGGCAAATCCGGTCTAGCTCTTCGGTGGAAACGCCGGGCTTGACGTGCTCGCCGATCATCTCGAGAACTTCGGCTGCCAGGCGGCCAGCGACGCGCATCTTTTCGATTTCTTCCGGTGTCTTGATCGATACCTGCATTGGGCTTCCCGTTGTTTGTGCCAAACCGGCATTTTAAGGGGCCTGCCGCCCGGGTACAAGGAAGCTCGACGTCAAAAATAATGGCGTTTGTCGGGCCGAATATGGTATAAACGCGCCCGCTGGAAACGAATCCAGCAAATTCACACACGTGTCGGCACGTTATCCCAGGGTGCCTGTTCCTGCTTTTCAAGGAGCCAGGTTGGGGTAATTGGATACGTGGAGGACTAACCCGAAGCTAAAAAGGTAACTATCATGGCTCAGGTAAATATGCGTGACCTGCTCAAGGCAGGTGCTCACTTCGGTCACCAGACCCGCTACTGGAACCCGAAAATGTCGAAGTTCATCTTCGGCGCCCGTAACAAGATTCATATCATCAACCTTGAGCAGACTGTTCCTGCCATGAACGACGCGCTGAAGTTCGTTCAGCAGCTGGCAGAGAACAAGAACAAGATCATGTTCGTTGGCACCAAGCGTGCTGCGGCCAAGATCATCAAGGAAGAAGCCGAGCGTGCCGGTCAGCCGTTCGTTAACCACCGCTGGCTCGGTGGCATGCTGACTAACTACAAGACCATTCGTCAGTCTATCCGTCGCTACCGTGATCTGGAAACCCAGAGTCAGGACGGTACTTTCGATAAACTGACCAAGAAAGAAGCACTGGATCGCACCCGTGAAATGGACCGCCTCGAGCGCTCGATTGGTGGTATCAAGGATATGGGCGGCCTGCCGGACGCCATGTTCGTGATCGATGTTGATCATGAGCGTATCGCTATCAAGGAAGCCAACAAGCTGGGCATTCCTGTTATCGGTGTTGTGGATACTAACAGCGATCCGGACGGTGTTGATTACGTGATTCCGGGTAACGACGACGCCATCCGCGCGATCCAGATCTACGTGAAAGCCGTTGCTGACACCTGCCTCGAGGCATCACAGGCTGGTGCTGCCGGTGCTGACGAGTTTGTTGAAGTCAGCGAAGACGCTGAAGGCGCTGCTCCGGCCGCTGAGTGACGCTTTATCTTCACGTTTGAGATGTAAGGTATGCCCGGGGTTGCTTCGGGCATACCTCCCCACCGAATTCGGAACAGTTGAGAGGATTGAACATGGCTGCAATTACCGCTGCAATGGTCAAAGAGCTGCGTGAGCGTACCGGCCTTGGCATGATGGAGTGCAAAAAGGCACTCGTTGAAGCTGAAGGCAGTGTGGACGCTGCAATCGAAGAGCTGCGTAAGTCTTCTGGCCTGAAAGCTGCCAAAAAAGCTGGTCGTACCGCCGCTGAAGGCGCTTCACTGATCAAGATTTCTGACGACAACACCGTTGCTTACATTCTTGAAGTTAACTCCGAGACTGACTTTGTTGCTCGTGATGACAACTTCATGAACTTTGCCAACGATGTTCTGAACGTTGCCTTTGAAAAGGGCGAAGCCGACGTTGCCAAGCTGATGGAAGGCGATCTGGAAGCCAAGCGTGAAGCGCTGGTTCAGAAGATTGGCGAGAACATCACCGTTCGTCGCATCATCAAGGTTGAAGGTCCGGTTGTTGGTGGTTATGTCCACAGCAACAACAAGATTGCTTCGGTTGTCGCCCTGACTGCCGGCGATCCTGAAGTCGCCCGTGACATTGCCATGCACGCTGCTGCTGTTAACCCGCGCGTTGGCAAGCCGGAAGAAATGCCGGAAGAAGAGCTTGAGAAAGAGAAGGACGTGATCAAGGCCCAGCCGGATATGGAAGGCAAGCCTGCCGAGATCGTCGAGAAAATGATGGGCGGCCGCATCAAGAAGTTCCTCAAGGAAAACAGCCTTGTTGAGCAGCCCTTCGTCAAGAACCCGGACCAGACCGTTGGCGAGCTGATCAAGTCCAACGGTGGCGAACTGGTTGGTTTTGTTCGCCTGGAAGTGGGTGAGGGCATTGAGAAGGAAGAAGTGGACTTTGCTGCCGAGGTTGCTGCTGCAGCCGGCACAGGCAAGGCCTGATCCTTCGTTTGATGCAGCCGGCATCAAGCCACTGCATCACCTGAGTCTGCCACGTTAGCCGGGAATTCCCGGCTTTCGTGGCGGGCTTGTATCTGAGATACCCCTTTTCTTGAGGAGTATGTCAGATACAAGCCTGCAACGGGTATCATGCCGGACAGCAGCCAACAGACGACAAGGGGATCATCATGCCGACATCATCGAAAACCCAGCCCAGATACAAGCGTGTTCTGCTCAAACTCAGTGGCGAGGCCCTGATGGGAGAGCACGATTTCGGTATTGATCCCAAAGTTCTTGACCGCATGGCCCTGGAAATCGGTGCGTTGATTGGTATTGGCGTGCAGGTTGGTCTGGTTATTGGCGGCGGTAACCTTTTCCGCGGAGCGGCCCTGAATGCTGCCGGCATGGACCGGGTGACCGGTGATCACATGGGTATGCTGGCCACCGTAATGAACGGTTTGGCGATGCGTGATGCCCTCGAACGCTCGAATATCCGGACCCGCGTGATGTCGGCGATCCCGATGAGCGGAATCGTCGAGCACTACGATCGCCGTCGAGCGGTACGGGATCTCAAGGACGGCGATGTCGTGATCTTCTGTGCCGGCACGGGCAACCCCTTCTTTACGACCGATTCCGCTGCTTGCCTGCGTGGTATCGAGATCGAAGCCGATGCTGTGCTCAAAGCCACCAAGGTGGATGGCGTATACTCAGCGGATCCACACCTGGACAGTAGTGCTGAGAAATACGATCACCTCACCTATGATGAGGTTCTGGACAAGAAGCTGGGCGTGATGGATCTGACAGCCATCTGCCTCGCCCGGGACCACGGCATGCCGCTGCGGGTCTTTGATATGAATCGTGCAGGCGCGCTGACTCGCATCGTAACCGGCGAGAAAGAAGGTACACTGATCGAATAAACCCGCTGTCCCGGTCCCATAAGGTCTTGGGGCCAGATTACAGAATGACATGACGAACGAATTGAGGATGCTGAAGTGATTAACGACATCAAAGCAGAAGCCGAAAAGAAAATGAAAAAGAGCCTGGAGTCTTTGAACTCTGCGTTCAACAAAATTCGTACCGGCCGGGCTCACCCGTCTATTCTGGATAGTGTAACCGTGAACTATTACGGCCAGGAGACACCGCTGAAGCAGGTGGCAAGTGTCAATGTCGAGGATAACCGTACTCTGACAGTCTCCCCCTGGGAGAAAAACCTGATGCCGACCATCGAGAAGGCTATCATGTCGTCAGACTTGGGCCTGAACCCGGCAACCAGCGGTGATATCATCCGCATTCCGATGCCCATGTTGACTGAAGAAACCCGTAAGGAAATGGTCAAGCAGGCGAAAGCCGATGCCGAGCATGGTCGCGTTTCTATCCGCAATGCCCGTCGTGACGCCAACAGCATGATCAAGGATCTGCTCAAGGAAAAGGAAATTACCGAAGACGACGAGCGCAAGGGTGAGGATGATATCCAGAAGCTGACCGACCGTTATATTGCGGAAGTCGAGAAGATGCTCAAGGCCAAAGAAGAGGACCTGATGGCGGTTTGACCGTCCGGGCCCACTTGCAAGCGAATTGAAAGGCCGAAGCACCCAGGCGCTCCGGCCGCACAGGGGATTTCATGACGGGAACTGTATCCGCAGAGATTCCGGTGTCGGCAGACAGTCGGCCCCGGCATGTGGCCATCATCATGGACGGGAACAATCGGTGGGCCAAGGCCCGTCGTCTCAAGGGAGTGGCTGGGCACAAGGCCGGTGTCGATGCGGTCAGGGCAGTAGTGGAAACCTGTGCCCGTGAAGGCGTGGAAGTGCTCACGCTGTTTGCCTTTTCCAGTGAAAACTGGCGTCGCCCCAAGGACGAGGTGTCGGCTCTGATGAAGCTGTTCCTGTTTGCCCTGGAGCGAGAGGTTCGCAAACTTCATCGGAATGGTATCCGCCTGCGCATTATTGGTGACCGGTCTGCATTCAGCTCTGCGCTTCGCGAACACATGGAAGCGGCTGAAGAGCTGACCCGTCATAATTCCCGGATGACGCTGGTGATAGCTGCCAATTACGGTGGTCACTGGGATATCACTCAGGCCACGCGCAAGGTCGCGGAGCAGGTTCGTACCGGGCAGTTGGCTCCATCTGATATTACCGATGACCTGATTCAGCAGCACCTCAGTATTGGTGACCTACCAATGCCTGATCTGATGATTCGTACCGCCGGTGAGCAGAGAATCAGCAATTTCGTGCTGTGGCACCTGGCTTACACAGAGCTCTACTTTTCACCGGTGTATTGGCCTGACTTCCAGCAGGAAGAGATGCTCAAGGCCCTGCAGGCATATGCCGGTCGACAGCGTCGTTTTGGCCAGACAGATGATCAGATAGCGGCCAAGGCTCTACAACAATAACGAACGATAGCGACGTTAACCGTGTTAAAAACCCGAATTATTACCGCACTGGTCCTTGCTCCTATCGCCATTGGCGGGATCTTTTTTCTCCCACCCCTGGGCTTTGCACTCTTCACGGGCGCCATAATTACCGTGGGTGCCTGGGAGTGGGCGAATATGTCAGGCATTCGGAGTTCTTCCGGCCGGGTTGGCTACGCACTGGCCACCGCTATAATTCTCTACGGGCTCCTGAACGTTCCGTTTGTGGCAGTGCTCTGGTTGGCGGTGCTGTGGTGGGGTGTGTGCTTTCTTCTGGTTCGCAGTTATCCTGCTGGCTCCGAGAAATGGGGCAGTCTCCCCGCAAGAGCCCTGATGGGGCTGTTCGTTCTGGTGCCAGCCTGGGTGGGCCTGAATCACCTGCGCACCGGTGGCTTCCAGTTTGGGGACAGCACCAACAACCTGCTGCTGATTCTTTACGTGTTCTGTGTGGTCTGGGTCGCCGATATCGGCGCCTACTTTGCCGGTCGGGCCTTCGGTAAGGCAAAGCTGGCACCCCGGGTCAGCCCTGGCAAGTCCTGGGCGGGTGTCTGGGGTGGTCTGGTGGCCGTGGGAGCTTTTGCCCTTGTGGTCAGCTTCCTGGCGTCGGCAGGACCGGTCCATACACTGCTCTTGATTGTTGCCAGTCTCACTACCGGCCTGGTTTCCGTGTTGGGTGACCTGCTGGAAAGCATGCTTAAGCGTCACCGTGGCATCAAGGACAGTAGCCAGCTACTTCCGGGCCATGGCGGTATTATGGACCGGATCGACAGTCTGACAGCGGCCATTCCGGTGTTTGCGCTGATTATTACCCAACTTGGTTGGCTTACAACCGGGCACTGGTGACTATGGCAACCCGCTCTCTCAGTGTTCTCGGGGCTACCGGCTCTATTGGTCTGAGCACCCTTGATGTTGTTCGGCTTCACCCTGAGCGGTTTTCGGTCTACGCGCTCACGGCCAGTACCCGTGCGGAAGAGCTCGCAGTACTGTGCCGGGAATTTCGTCCAAGGGTGGCCGTTATGGCCGATCCCGAGGCTGCGACTGTTCTGTCTGAGCTGTTGGCCGACTTGCCGGATACCGAGGTGCTTGCTGGTCTTGAAGGGCTATGCGAGGTTGCCTCGGCGTCGGCCGTTGATACCGTCATGGCAGCCATCGTCGGGGCTGCGGGATTATCGCCGACGCTATCGGCGGTCCGGGCAGGGAAGCGGGTATTGCTTGCCAACAAAGAGGCCCTGGTAATGTCCGGCAAGCTGTTTATGGATGCCGTGGCCGAGGCCGGGGCGGAACTCCTGCCGATCGACTCCGAACACAATGCGATTTTCCAGTGCATACCGGCGGACAAGATACGGGATCCTGCCGGAGCCGGTATAACAAGGATTTTGCTGACAGCATCCGGGGGGCCCTTCCGGGAGCATTCTGTCGAAGACCTTCGGTCGGTAACGCCGGCCCAGGCCTGTGCCCACCCCAACTGGTCCATGGGGCAGAAGATTTCCGTAGACTCCGCGACCTTGATGAACAAAGGCCTGGAGCTGATTGAAGCTTGCTGGCTGTTCAATACGACACCTCAGAGAGTCGAGGTACATGTTCATCCCGAGAGTATTATTCACTCCATGGTTGAATATGCTGACGGCTCGGTATTGGCCCAGCTTGGCAGCCCGGATATGCGAACGCCTATCGCCAATGGCCTGGCCTGGCCGGAGCGTATTGACGCTGGCGTTGCGCCCCTGGATCTGTTTGCCATTGGACGCTTTCACTTCGAGCGTCCAGATCTGGTGCGTTTCCCCTGCCTGCGCCTCGCTGCGGAGGCCTTTGAGGCGGGAGGCACTGCGCCGGCGGTTCTGAATGCCGCCAATGAGGTTGCTGTCGCCGCTTTTCTGGAGGGTACCCTGTGTTTTTCGGATATCCCCGTTATCATAGAGCGTACGTTGGTTGCGACTGCTGTTGAGCCAGCGGACAGCTTTGACACCATCTTTGCCAAGGATAAAGAAGCACGGGCTCGTGCAGGGGAACAGATAGGTCTGTTAACTGTCTGATAGTCGCAGCAGAATGCTGCCCGGCTGAAGCCATTCAATCAGGAACGCTATGCAGATTATTGAAACCATCCTCGCACTCGCGCTTACCCTGGGCATCCTGGTGACCCTCCATGAATACGGTCATTTCTGGGTTGCCCGGCGTTGTGGCGTAAAAGTGCTTCGCTTCTCTGTGGGTTTCGGGAAACCGATGTTTTCCTGGTACGACAAGCATGGGACCGAGTTTGCGGTCGCCGCCATTCCACTGGGTGGCTATGTAAAAATGCTTGATGAGCGCGAAGGTCCGGTGCCAGAGGAATTAAGAGACCAGGCCTTCACCTCCAAGCCTCCCGGCCAGCGTATTGCTATAGCGGCGGCCGGCCCTGTGGCCAACTTCATTTTCGCCATTTTTGCCTACTGGCTGCTGAGTGTGGTTGGCGTTACCCATGTTGCCCCAATTGTCGGCCAGATTGGTGATGACAGTGTGGCCGAGCGGGTCGGTCTGCACGAGGGCATGGAAATTCATGCTGTGGACGGCCATCGGGTCAGTTCCTGGCGTGATGTGAATATGCGGATTCTGGAGCGGACTGGCGAGCATGGTCTGATCTCCATGGAAGTATCCGAGGGTGGCGCACGCGGTACCGTGAGCGGTGAACTTTCCGGCTGGGGCCTGAGTGACGATACGCCCAATCCGTTAGCCGAATTCGGCATTACGCCATGGCGCCCTGCTGTGCCGCCTGTATTGGGTCAGATTTCCGACGGCGGCCGAGCCCAGGCCGCCGGGCTGCAGCCCGGAGATCGCATCGTGGCCGTCAATGGTGAGTCGATCAGCAGCTGGTTTGAGCTGGTTGAGTTTATTCGCAATGCCCCGGAACAGAGACTTCAGGTAACCATTGAGCGCAATGGCACAGAACAGTCCGTCACGGTGACACCGGAAGCCAGGACAGAGGAAGGTGGCGAGTCAATTGGTTTTGTTGGTGCCGGCGTGGAAGCCATTTCATGGCCGGAAGAGGTGCTGCGTGACGTCAGCTATGGTCCGCTTGCCGCTGTTCCGGTTGCTCTCAGCGAAACCTGGGCAGATACCCGTTTGACGCTGGTGGCTATCAAGAAGATGGTCACCGGCCTGCTGTCACCCAGCAATCTCAGTGGGCCCATCACCATTGCCCGGGTGGCTGAAGCCAGTGTCAGCTCCGGATTCGAAGACTTCGTGCGTTTTCTTGCCTATCTCAGCGTGAGTCTGGGCATTCTGAATCTTTTACCTGTGCCTGTTCTTGATGGTGGTCATATCGTTTACTACACCATCGAAGCCCTCCGTGGAAAGCCGCTTTCCGAGCAGGCTCAGGCGTTTGGATTACGAATTGGTATGGCAATGATCCTCACATTAATGGTGTTTGCTCTTTACAACGACCTGATGCGGTTGTGAGAATTGCGAGCTCCTTACGCGCATTAACCAGGCGAAATATTTGAATGAGACGTTCTCTTCTAGGTGTAGCCGTTGGCCTCGCTGTGGCTGTGTCCGGCCTGAAGCCAGCACTTGCTGATCAGTTCACGGTTGCGGATATTGAGGTGGAAGGCTTGCAGAGGGTATCTGCGGGTACCGTGTTTTCCGTGTTCCCTGTCAATATTGGTGAACAGGTGGACGAGACTGAGCTGGCTGATGCGATCAAATCGCTGTTCCGGACCGGTCTTTTTACCGACATTGAGGCCAGCCGGGATGCCGGCGTACTCATCCTGACGGTGCGCGAACGCCCCTCCATCAGTGACATCGAGATTGAGGGTAACAAGAACATCGAAACCGAGATGTTGATGGACGCGCTGGCGGGTGCCGGGCTTCAGGAAGGGCAGGTGTTTCGGCGCGCAACTCTTGAGCGTCTTGAGCTGGAAATCCTGCGCTCCTACATTGCCCAGGGGCGCTACAACGCCCGGGTAAAGGCAACGGCCGAGGAACTACCCAGAAACCGCGTTGCGATTCGTCTGGATATCAACGAGGGCTCGGTCGCTGCGATTCACCATATCAACCTGATCGGCAACAAGGACTTCAGTGACGAGGAACTGCAGGAACTGTTCGAGCTGCAGGCCACAAGCTGGTGGAACTCCCTGACTAACTCGGACAAGTACGCCAGAGAGCGGCTTAGCGGCGATCTGGAGTCGCTACGGTCATTCTATCTTGACCGTGGGTATCTCGATTTCAACGTGGAATCCAGTCAGGTCTCCATTTCCCCGGACAAACAAAAAGTCTTCATTGCGATTGCCCTGAATGAGGGCCCCCAATACACCATTTCCGAGATCAACCTTCGCGGTGATCTCATCGTGGGGGAAGAGGAGTTGCGTGCGTTGATTCCGGTTGAGGAAGGCGATGTGTTCTCCCGCTCCCGTATGACAGCAATCTCCGAATCCCTGGCATTCCGGCTCGGGCGTGAGGGCTATGCCTTCGCCAACGTTAACGCCGTTCCCGAGCCCGGTGAGAACAACACGGCTGCAGTCACCTTCTTTGTGGAGCCCGGCAAGCGGGCCTATGTGCGCAGGATCAATTTCGACGGCAACGTGTCGACCCGAGATGATGTGCTGCGCCAAGAAATGACGCAGATGGAGGGCGGCGTGGCCTCCTCCGACCGCATCGAATTCTCCAAGACCAAACTTGAGCGCCTTGGTTTCTTCCAGACCGTAAACGTCGAAACCGTGCCAGTGCCCGGCACCGACGACCTGGTCGATGTGAACTATGCTGTTGAGGAGCAGCCCACAGGCAGCCTGTCCGCCTCTGTTGGTTTTTCCCAGGATTCCGGCGTGATTCTTGGAGCCAATGTCTCCGAGAATAACTTCTTTGGTACCGGTAAGCGGGTGTCGTTTGGCGTGAACGTCAGTGATTCCATCAAGAGTGCGAACATTTCCTATCTGGACCCTTACTACACCGTTGACGGAGTGAGCAGGGGCTTCAGCGTATTCGCCCGCGAGACGGACTACGAAGAGGAAGATATCTCCTCGTTCCTTCTGGATGAGTACGGTGGCCGAGTTACATTCGGCTATCCGACCGACAGCATCACCCGCCTGAACTTTGGCGCCGGTATCACCCAGTCAAATTTGAAGGAAGGCCTGTTTACCTCTCAGGAGGTGAGTGAGTTTATTGATGAAGAGGGCGATTCGTTTACCAACTTCTTCCTGTTCGGAAGCTGGCGGCGCAGTACCCTGAACCGTGGTGTTTTGCCGACTGATGGTTACAGTCACTCGCTGTCATTGGATGTGGCGGTTCCAGGCAGTGACCTGACCTTCTATAAAGCCACCCATAAAACCGATTTCTACTACCCTGTGACTGATGACAATCGCTGGGTTTTCCGGGCGCGATCTGAGATCGGTTATGGGGATGGCTACGGCGATCGCAGCCAGATGCCATTTTACGAGCACTTTTACACGGGCGGCTATGGTTCGGTTCGTGGTTATGAGGCGAACTCGCTTGGCTTGAGGGCAACGAATAACGTAAACGACCTCTCGGATCCTGATCCGTTCGGGGGCAACCTGCTGACCGAGGGTGGCCTGGAGCTGATTTTCCCGACACCATTTGCCGGTGATACCCGCTCCATGAGAACCGCGTTCTTCCTGGATGCCGGCCAGGTCTTTGACACGGCACGGGGTTTCGATCCGGAGCTGAACGAAATCCGGATGGCGGCGGGTGTTGGTTTCCAATGGATTACCGCAGTTGGTCCATTGGCATTCAGTCTTGCCTACCCCCTGAACGACAAGGCGGGCGACGACACCCAGGTGTTCCAGTTCTCGCTGGGCCAGACCTTCTAAAGCATGGATAATAATTATCTACGGATGAAAACCAGGAGAAAACCAATGTCCCGATTTGTGTTGATGTTCGCTGCCGTGATGCTGGCGCTTTCATTCCCGGCGATGGCCGAAACCCGCATTGGTGTGGTCGATCTGCGTCAGGCACTGTTTTCGTCTGACGATGCCAAGACCTTCAGCGAGTCGCTTCAGAAAGACTTTGCTGGCGATGAAGCCCGGGTTCGCGAAGCGCAGGAAGAAGCTCGCAAACTTCAGGAGCGTCTGGAAAAAGACGGTGCCATGATGAACGAGAGCGAGCGTAACAAACTGGCCGGCGAGTTCCAGGAAAAGGTAAAAGAGTTCAACTTTCTGAAGCAGCGGCTGGATTCTACAGTGAATCAGCGCAAGCAGGCGTTTCTCGAGCAGGCGCGTCCCGAGGTAGACGCAGCGGTCAAGGAGCTGCTCGAGGAAAATAACCTCGATCTGATCCTGCCGAGCGAAGCGGTCGTCTATGTAAAGCCGGAAATGAATCTGACCTCTCAGCTTCTGGAAAAACTGAACCGTTAATCTGTGACGGGCACCCCGGTGCCCTGATCGTTGCTTGGGAGCTCGCAATGACAGAAAGGTCCTATCGCCTTGGGGATATTGCCAATGCCCTGGGTGCGGAGCTACGGGGTGATCCTGATGTGAAGGTATCGGGCCTTGCGACCTTGCAGGCTGCTGGTCCCGACCAGATCAGTTTCCTTGCCAATCCGTCCTACGGTAAATACCTGGCAGATACGCGCGCCTTGGCCGTTATTGTCTCGCCGGCATCGGCCAAAGATGCTCCGACCAACGTCCTGTTACTGGATAACCCTTATCTCGGATATGCTCAACTGAGCCACTGGTTTGATCCCGCCCCCGTTGCTACCCCCGGTGTTCACGCGACTGCAGTAGTGGATCCGTCTGCGTGCATTGCTGAGGACGCCTGTATTGGCCCCAACGTGGTAGTGGAAGCGGAAGCAGAGATCGGCGAGAAAGTCGTTGTTGGAGCAGGCTCGGTTATTGGTGCCCGTGCCCGCGTCGGATCCCGCACGCTGATTCGGCCGAGGGTAACGCTGGCCCACGATGTGGTCATCGGTGCGCGTTGTCACATCCTCAGCGGCGCCGTTATTGGCTCCGACGGTTTTGGCTTCGCCAATGAGAAGGGCGTATGGCATCGTATCGCCCAACTCGGTCGGGTTGTGCTCGGAAATGATGTGGAAGTGGGTGCAAACACCACCATTGATCGCGGGGCACTGGACGACACGGTGATTGGCAACGGTGTGAAGCTCGATAACCTGATCCAGATTGCCCATAACGTTCGCATCGGTGATCACAGCGCCATGGCGGCCATGGTTGGCATTGCCGGCAGTACTCGTATTGGTCGGCACTGCGTGTTTGGTGGCGCCTCGGGCGTGGCCGGCCACTTGGACATTGCAGATCAGGTTCATCTGACAGGAATGACTCTGGTTACCGGGGACATCCGGGAGCCGGGAGTCTATTCATCCGGCACCAGCGCTGATAGCAACCGTCAGTGGCGCAAAAATGCCGTGCGCTTTCGCCAGCTGGATACCCTGGCGCGACGGGTAAAAGAACTGGAAAAGAAATTAGAGGGCTGAGGCCGATCAACATGATGAACATCGACGAAATTCTGGAATACCTGCCGCACCGATACCCGTTTTTGCTGGTGGATCGGGTCACAGAGGTCGAAAAGGGAAAATCGATCAAGGGCTACAAGAATATTTCGTTTAACGAGTCGTTCTTCCAGGGCCACTTCCCGAACAACCCGATCATGCCGGGGGTCCTGATTATCGAAGCCATGGCCCAGCTTTCGGGCATTCTCGGTTTTGTGACTGTGGGCCGGAAACCTGCTGACGGCGTGGTACAATACCTCGCCGGTTCGAGCAAGGCACGGTTCAAGCGTCCGGTTTTGCCGGGGGATCAACTGTGTATGGAGTCGGAACTCATCTCCGGTAAACGGGGTATTTACAAATTCGAGTGTCGCGCCCTGGTCGACGGTGAAGTCGTCTGCGTGGCAGAGATTCTGACCGCTGAGAGAGAAGTTTGATGGCGACAAATGACTGGTCGGGTGTCCATCCTCAGGCGATTGTAGACCCGTCAGCCAGGCTCGGGGACAACGTCACTGTCGGGCCGTGGAGCTACATTGGCCCCGATGTGGAAATCGGCGAGGGTACCGAGATTCTGTCCCACGTGGTCGTCAAGGGTCCGACGGTTATCGGCCGGAATAACCGTATTTTCCAGTTCTCCAGTATCGGCGAGGAATGCCAGGACAAGAAATACGCGGGCGAGCCAACCACATTGGTGATTGGTGACAACAATGTGATCCGCGAGAATTGTACCGTCCACCGGGGCACGGTCCAGGACCGTGGTGAAACCCGTATCGGCAGCGGCAACCTTTTGATGGCGTATGTGCATGTCGCTCATGACTGTATCGTCGGTGACAACACCATTCTGGCTAATTGTGCCACCCTGGCGGGCCATGTATCCGTCGGCGATTTCGCGATTCTGGGCGGTGGGACCATGGTGCACCAGTTCTGTCATATTGGTCCCCACAGCATGGCGGCCGGAGGCAGCATAGTACTCAAGGACATCCCGGCCTATGTGATGGCGAGCGGTCAGTCCGCCGAGCCGCACGGCATGAACGTGGAAGGCCTCAAGCGTCGTGGTTTCAGCAAAGATGTCTTGCTGGCTTTGCGCCGCGCTTACAAGGTGATCTATCGTCAGGGGCTGACGACAGAACAGGCCGTTGAAGAGCTTGAGAAGTCCTACTCCGATGTTGCAGAAATACGTCCCCTCATTGACTCCCTGCGTGGAGCTCACCGCGGCATCATCCGCTAACCCGGCAGGAGCCTGTCGGTGACAGATCTTTCTCACGCGACCATCAGCGAGCGTAAAATCACATTCGGAATCATTGCCGGTGAGGCATCGGGGGATATCCTCGGTGCCGGCCTGATCCGTTCGCTGCGCCAACGCTATCCCCAGGCCAGGTTCGTCGGCATTGGCGGGGAGGAAATGGTTGCGGAGGGATTTCATTCCCTGGTGCCGATGGAACGTCTTTCGGTCATGGGGCTGGTGGAGGTTCTTGGGCGAATTCGTGAACTGTTCCGCATCCGGGCCCGGCTCCTGGACTATTTCTTCGCCACGCCACCGGATGTTGTTATCGGTATCGATTCTCCGGATTTTACGCTTGCTATCGAGCGGCGCTGCCGGGAGGCCGGCATTCTTTCCGTGCATTATGTCAGCCCATCGGTCTGGGCCTGGCGGCAGAAGCGGATCTTCAAAATTGCCAAATCGGTCAACCTGATGCTCACTCTGTTCCCGTTCGAAGCGAGGTTTTACGAGGAGCATCAGGTACCTGTGGCCTTCGTGGGCCATCCACTGGCGGATCGAATTCCCATGGCGCCGGATACTCTCAAGATGCGGGAGTCGTTGGAAATAGATGCGAATGCACCCGTACTGGCGGTTCTTCCCGGTAGTCGTGCAGGAGAAGTGGAGAGACTTGGTACCTTGTTCCTTGAGGCCTCTCGCTGGATACAGGAAAGAAGACCTGATCTGCAGTTAGTCATCCCCTGCGTGAACCGGGACCGAGAGAAGCAAGTGCGCCACCTGGTCGATGCGTTGGAGGTGAAGCTTCCGGTTACCATCGTACGTGGGCGTTCCAGGGATGTGATGGCCGTCTCCGACGTTGTGCTACTGGCTTCTGGAACGGCAACACTCGAAGCGATGCTTCTTAAAAAGCCGATGGTTGTAGGGTACCGCCTGAGCCGGTTCAGCTATGCTCTCCTGTCGAAGTTGGTGAAGGTGCCTCATGTCGCATTGCCCAATCTCCTCGCCAAGCGCCAGCTTGTGCCGGAGCTGCTCCAGGACGATGCCACGGCCGAGAGTCTGGGTGCAGCAGTGCTTGAGCGGCTGGAGAACAAAGAAGAGAGGGCACGGCTTAAAGAAGCCTTTACCGAGTTGCACCATTCGCTGAAGCAGGGGGCCGATGAAAAAGCCGCTCAGGCGATCTCAGATCTGATAGAGCAGGGTGCCCACTGATGCCCAAGAGCCCTTTGCCACCCTTCGAGTGTTGTTACACCGGTTCTTTGCTTGCCGGTGTGGACGAAGTCGGTCGGGGGCCGCTCATCGGGGCCGTCGTGACTGCCGCGGTCATTCTGGATCCGGATCGGCCGATCGCAGGCCTGGCTGACTCAAAAAAGCTGACCGAGAAGCGTCGCAATGCCCTCTACGATCAGATTCTCGAGCATGCTAAAGCCTGGAGCATTGGCCGGTGCGAGTCCCAGGAAATTGACCGGCTGAATATCTACCAGGCCACAATGCTGGCTATGGAGCGTGCAGTGTCGGGGCTGACCGTGGTGCCTGAGTACGTTCTGGTGGATGGCAATCGATGTCCCAAGTGGCGCTGGCCGTCGGAACCGGTTGTCAAAGGCGATAGTCGGGTGGCAGCCATCAGCGCCGCTTCTATTATTGCCAAAGTAACCCGTGACCGGGAAATGGAAGCGCTGGAAGCGCGTTTCCCCGGGTTCGGTCTGGCGCAGCACAAAGGTTATCCGACGCCGGTCCACCTGGAAGCCCTGCGCCGCCTCGGAGCAACCCCTGAACACCGCCGCTCCTTTCGCCCGATTCAGGAGGTGATCGAGCAGGTGGGTTTCTATCGCGAGGATTTGGCGCCAAAGCCTGAGCAACTGCAGTATCGTGCCGACCTTTTTGAAGATATCGATTGACAGTTGTCTATCCAATCCTTAGTATACGCGCACGTTGATCGGGGCAGCCCGGTAAACAACCAGTTTTGATGCGGGGTGGAGCAGTCTGGTAGCTCGTCGGGCTCATAACCCGAAGGTCGTAGGTTCGAATCCTGCCCCCGCTACCACTATTCAGAAAAGGCCCGCGTTCGCGGGCCTTTTTGCTTTAAAACCACCTCCTTCCCCCCATCTCTTTCCCGGCTTAGATTTTTTTATAGTACGGCCAGCTGCTATCAGTTTCTTCAGGCAAATTTTTGCTCGCCTAATCAGTAACTTCCCTTACTTCATTGCCGATCCCTGACGAGAAATTGACAATTTCGTAACTAGGGAAATGACAGACTTCACATCGATAATCAGCGCCGTTTTATATAATTCCATAAAATCGACGAGAAAATGGTGCTGATTACACATGAAACGCGTCATCAAAGTGTCACAGGCATGGATTGCCGCGTTTGTTCTGGGAGCACTACTCACAGGGTGTGGCGGTGGTGGTTCTTCCGGTTCTGCAAGTACACAAAGCGGCGAGACTTCCTCTCCTGAACGTTCCGCTGTATTGAGCTGGAGCGCTCCGCTGACCCGTGTGAACGGCGAGAGCATCCCGATGGGTGAGCTCGATAGATACGTCATCCGATACGGTCAGGATGCTGACGAGCTGAATGAAGAGGTTGTCGTCACCAATGCCCAGGCTGAAGCGGAAATGTCCTACGAAGTAGGTGGTCTGGATGCAGGGACCTGGTATTTCACGATCCAGGTTCAGGATATCAATGGGCTGATCAGTGAGCCCTCTGATGTTGTAAGCAAGTCTATCCGTTCTTGAGATCAGAGCCCCGGGCCTGAAGTGTGAAGTCTCAGGCCAGAGGATCTGCAATCGGAAGTTTGAGGGTGAAAGCAGAGCCTTCTCCCAGTGTTGAAGACACCGAAATCTCCCCCCTGTGTTTTTCCACGACGGTTTTAACGAAGGAAAGCCCGAGTCCCGTCCCGTGCACTCCAGCCAATTCAGTGCTTTTCTGACGCCGGTAGCGGTCAAACAGATGCGGGAGTTCTTCCGGATCGATTCCGGTGCCTTCATCGGCAATAGTCAGATAGGCCTCGTGCCCGGCGCGGAATACCTGAATGCTGACGTCTGATCCACTGGGGCTGTATTGAACTGCATTGGTCAACAGGTTAATAACTGCCCGCTCCAGAAGCTCTGCGTTGCCTTTCAGCCACAGATCTTCGGTGCCGTGTAACTGGAGCTGTATCTGTTTCTCGACGGCCTGTTCACTGACGCTATCTCGTGCGTTTTCAACAATAGCCAGAAATTCGCATTCGTAGAACCGGGTTTCTGTTAACTGTTCCGCCCGTGCCAGCTGCACGAATTCCTCGGCCAGGTGATAGCTTCTGCGGGCCAGTCTTCCCAGCTGTTCGAGTTGTTCCTGTTCAATGTGACTGGGGTCTCGTTTCAATTGTTCAATCAGAGCAAGCTGGGAAACCAGAGGTGAACGCACGTCGTGGGAAATAAAGTCGATGGCTTCGCGATGCTGACGCTGCTGTTCTCTCAGTTCCGAAATGTCGGAAATGTTGGCAATGATGCCTTGCTGGTCACTGTCGGGCATTGAAAACGGGGCGAAATGAATCAGGAAATCCTTGTCGCGAATTCTCAAATCCACCGTGCGGCTCTGCTGCAGGGTCAGGGTATCGGAAACCGTTTCATGCCAGGGTGGCGTTTCTCGAGGGTCATGCCCCTCAAGCAATCTTACCAGGGGCAGGCCGGCTAGACTCGGCATGGGCTCGCGGAACCACTCTTCTATATGGCCGTTGGCAAAGCGGATAACGCCCAGCTCATCGGTCACGATGATCCCGTCTGGCATGCGCTCGAAGCTTCTGCGAATAAACTGTTGCATGTGATTCAGCCGATCCGTGGCGATGCGAACCCGCTCGATTCGTGCTGAGATATTTTCGCTGGGTCTTGCGGCTGAATCCGCTGGATCAGTCTGCTCTAGATGAAGTCTGCGCAAATAGCGCTGGATGGCCTCGCGCCCAAGATCATTGGGCAGCACCAGGCCCAGATGGTAGCGGGTTCCGGCACGCAAGAGCCGAATCCAGCTTCGGTTGCTGTCGTGGAACCATTGGCCGGGGGGGAGGTCAGCCGGAATATCGGCCCGCGACAATCCGCGGGCGGAGAGGACGTCGTTCTCCTCGATCAGAAGCCATCCTGTAGGATGGAAGAGCGCCTTGAAGTGTTCCAGAAGTTGCGTTGGGTTCCGTCCTGAGGGCGCGGGTAGGGCAACCTGGGGGCTCCTGGCAAGGTCGTCCAGCTGCCGGTTTAGAAAACGGTTGGTCATGGCAAGTCGAAGGCCGCTGGAAACTGGAAATGCCAGCAGAGGGACCAGCAAAGCGTTCGCCAGGGGTATCCACCATTTCATCGCGAGAAGCATGAACAGATATAGGCTGGCCAGCCCGGCCAGGGCCGCTGTACAGGCCAGCAGGGTGCGTGCCGGGCGCATCGGAGGCAGGGCCAGCGCGAGTATCAGAATGATTGATATAGAAAGAAGGGCCGAGGCCCACTCCGGTGCCGGGCGAATCAACAATCCCTGCATGTATGCCGAAAACACGTTGGCGTGGAATTCAACGCCGGACATCGGACGGCTCAGCCCCGAGAACGGCGTGGGCAGTATGTCGCCGAAACCGGCTGCTGTGGCGCCGACAAAGACTGTTTTACCCTTGAAACGTTCGGGTGCGGGCGGTTGTGTGAGGACCTCTGCAAACGAGTAAGACTGAAGCGAGCCCGCGCCACCGATCAGAGGGACGGCCCGATACTGATCTCGAACATTCACATAGGGAAGGGTTTCTTTGGTCTCTGAATTTTGTGGTCCGACCCCGCTGGCGGCCATGGCAAGGCTTGGCCAGAGTTGATGCCCCAGGCCATTGAACAGGTACAGACCTCGAGCGACGCCGTCGCTGTCCAGTTCTACGTGAGCGTGGCCAAGTCCTGCGGCCGCTAAAGCCAGCTTTCCAACCGGCAATTGTTCAGTTAACAGGTACTGGGACGTTGGCGGAGACAGATAGACCGGCAGGATGACGTTGCCGTGGCTTCGCATCTGTTCTGCCAGTTGCTGGTCGTCCGGCGACGGTTCGGCGAACAGAATATCGAACACAATGGTTTTTGCGCCTGCCTCGTTGAGCTTGGCAATGAGCTCTGCGTGCAGGTGACGGGGCCAGGGCCAGCGGCCCAGGCGATTCAGGCTAAGCTCGTCGATCGTCACCAGAATCACCTCATCCGAGGCTTCCAGAGGATTCGAGGTGATGGCTTGGTCGTATAGCCAGTAATCCAGGCGTTGAGGCAGTTCCGTTGTCTGGATAAGCAGGAGCAGTGCCAGCAGTATCAGGCCCAGAGTCCAGGGGGTCGTTTTAATTGGCAGCCAATCCCGGTTCATGAGCCCTGCTGTGTGTTTCGGTCGATCAACGGATTATTCCAGGTACAATTCCCTCCCTGGTCCCCAGCGGCTTTGCAAAGTACCATCAGAAAGAGCTTTCAGGCGCACAAAATACCGCCTTCCGGGAATAAGACGCAAGGCTGCCGTGGTATCAGGCAGCGTTGCCTCCTTGATGATGTTGTTGAAGCCCGGCTCCTCCGAGAGTTGCAAACGGTAGTCTGTCGCCGTGTCTACCTTTGCCCAGAACACCCTTACCTGGCTTTCGATGTAGTTCACGCTGATAATCCGAACCGGAGGCAGGCTGCCATTGACCACAAGCTCTCGCGGCTGCGTTGTAGCAACTGAGTTGCCGCCTGCTTCGGTTACCACGCGCCAGAAATACTTGCCTGGCCCAAGCGGGCGTGAGGGCAGGGCAGCCGTTTCCGGTGCCCACTCGCTGGTGGCGATCAGGTTCCGGAAGTCCCTGTCCTCGGCTATCTCTACTCGAGCCACCTCATTATCGCCGTTGAGCTGCCAGCGGAATTCGGGCATATCGTCGTTGACCGTGCCACGATCTTCCGGAGAAACAAGACTGGCTGTCCTGGCCTGAAGATCGACTTCCACCGGGACGACACGGGGCATGCCTGTGGTACCGCGCGCGTCGAGCGCCGCGAGGTGTACCTCATAGCTGCCGTTATCCAGCCGCCCGATGTCAAAGCTGTTGCCGGTGAGTTTGCGGCTTTCCACCCAGCGCCCGGTGTCGCTTTCAAAAATATCCACCCGATGCATGGGCGCGCGGCTTTCCTGCCAGGTCATGGTGGTGGGCAGTTGGGTCAGTCTCGGGGGAAGTGGATTGAGCGCCGGGGCTGGCGGCAGACGGCGAATGCTCAGGCCGTCATTCCCGGTGGTGGACAGGCTGGCCCCGAAACCCGCGGGAATGCGGCGGGCCTTGCCGGGCGCGCCAAAGTCCACATTGCCCTCGGTTACCTGCAGGCGAGTGCCCTCCGCGGATGTCTGGAGTGCAAATGCGGTTCCGCGAACGGCGGCAACAGCCGATGGAGTTTCAATCTCGAATCTGGCGCCACCTTCCATTACCGGCTTTACCCGGGTGTGTATCTCGCCCCTGTCGAGTCGGAGCCGGGTATCCACCATGCCCGCTTTGCCGTATTGGGTCAGGCGGTTGAAGATCAGTCGTGAATTCGGTGAAATTCGCACTTCCGAGCCATCCGCCAGTTCAATGGTGGCGGTTCCGGACGCCGACAGAATTTCATCACCGACACGGATCAGGGTATCTTCACCAAGGGGCGTTTTCCGACCGGTATTTCCGGAAATCAGCTGCACGGTTCCGGTTACTGATGTCGCCCGTGCCGGTTGCGGTTGGCGCTCCAGCCAGGCAAGGGGGATTCGAACGCTGTCCCCGGCACCCAGAATGGCGCCGTTGCCAATCTTGTTGTACTGCAGCAGGCGGCTTGCGGAATAATTCGGGGCGAGCAGGTCGGTGGCCACTTCCGAAAAACTCTCTCCTGGTCGCAAGGTGTAGATCCACTCAGGTACTGGGTTGGCTGACGAAACCTCCGAGTGCCCCACTGAACCACGCGTCACGGACAGTTCTGCAGCCGTGGGCGCTGCGCAAGCAAGCATTGCAAGCATCAGCAGCAGTGCCGGTAATCGCGGACCCAGGCTGTCAGTCATTGGCTGCCCTGGCGGGTTCTTCGACGTCAAACGCCTGATCCTGCGCCTTCATGGCTTCCAGGCGGTAACCCCGCTGGTAAATTGTCTTGATGCGGAAGCCGTTTTCCGGATTAAGGCCTAAGCGACGGCGAAGCCGACTCATATGCGTGTCGACGGTACGGGTATTGATGTCCCGCGCCAGACCCCAGACGCGTTCAAGCAGCATTTCCCGAGTCAGCAGTCGGCCCTGGTTCTGAAACAGGAACAGGGTCAGGTCAAAGTCTTTGTCGGTCAGGGTCAGTGCCTCACCGTGCAGTGCAATGACTCGTTGCTGCGTGTTGATTTCGAACGGTCCATAGCGCAGCACTTCCTTCTCGCTGTCGGGGTTGGAACGTCTTGCCAGGGCGCTGATACGCGCGACCAGTTCCGCTGCTCGGGCGGGCTTTGCCAGGTAATCGTCAGCGCCGGCGTCTAGCGCGCGAACAATGTCTGCCTCGCTGTCCCGCTGGGTAAGAAAAACCACTGGAATTGGCCAGTTCAGCTGGGCTCGAACGCTCTCGAGAACGTCTATGCCGGTCATGTCTGGAATCTGCCAGTCCAGAATCAGCAGGTCGTAGCTGCGATGGAGCACCGCGCTCAGGAAATTTTGGCCGGTAGGAAAGCTGTCGCAGTGATGCCCGCGTTCAGACAGAATCGACTGGATGTGCTGTGCCTGTTCGGTTTCATCTTCAAGCAAAGCAATACGCATTAAGCCTCTCCCGGAGTGTTGCTCTCTTGCCTGTTATGGAGCAGAGCTTGTGGCGGACTACTCTGCTATATCAAGTAATTATCACAAAATGTGGATCTGCGTTCAGTATCGTTATGTAGACTTGCGTAAACGGACTGCAGGCTTTCCGTTGTCGTCGTCCAGTGTTTGTCGGCAGCCGGGGAAATTACTGCAGCCCCAGAACCAGCCTTTCTTACCTTTTCGCCGCACCAGGGGTGAGAAACAGTGGGGGCAGGGAATGGGTTTCTGGCCGGTGCCATCCTGGGGGCTGGCTTCTTCCAGTGGTCGGGTGCCACGACAATCCGGGTAGCGGGTGCAGGCATAGAATCGGCCGAATTTACCGTCTCGCTCCAGCATCGGGGCTCGGCATTTGGGGCAGTGGGGCTGTGCCTCGGGTGAAGCTGTCCCGTTGGGTTCGGGGTCGCAGGCAGGCTGGCCCTGCGGTCTGTTCAGAAAGCCGCGAATTTCTTCTTTGAGGGTATCCAGGAACTTCTTCGGTTCGCCCTCGCCGCGGCGAATGCTCTCCAGGTTTGCTTCCCAGACGGCCGTGCGATCCGGTTTGCTCACCGAATCGGGCAGAGCGCTGATCAACGCCTTGGCTTTGTCGGTGGCGCGGATATGTCGACTGTCGCGGTACAGGTAATCGCGCTTGAACAAGGTATCGATGATGGCGGCCCGGGTCGCTTCGGTGCCCAGACCATCGGTTTCGCGCAGGGTTTTTCGAAGCTCGGTATCGGTTACAAATCGGGCAATGTTGGTCATTGCCGAGAGCAGGGTCGCATCCGTGAAATGCTGGGGTGGCTGGGTCTTCCGCTCGGTAAGGCTGCTATCCTCGCAGAACACCGGTTCGCCTTTTTCGAGTCTGGGAAGGGGAGCCTTGTCCGGTTCCTTGCGACCTTCTCGAAGTTTCAGCTCCAGCGTTTTCCAGCCGGGCGTCAGGATGGCTGTTTCCGTCGCGCGGAATTCGTGCTCTGACACTCGCACCGTCAGTTTACCTTCCCGGTGTACGGCATCTGGCGCGAACTGCATCAGGTAATACCGGCTGATCAGGCCGTAGATTTTTGCTTCCGCTGCACTGAGCTTGCCGTTGGGCGTCGGGCGGCTGGTTGGAATAATAGCGTGGTGGGCGTCGACCTGTCTGTCGTTCCACGCGGCAGTCCTGCGGTCCAGATCTGCGTCGTTACAGGCTTCCTCCAGATCCGGTGCCACTCGGGCAATGGCCCTTACCACCTGTTCCCGCTGAGCGTAATGCCCTTCCGGTAAGTATCGGCAGTCGGATCGCGGGTAGGTGATGAGCTGGTGGCGTTCGTACAGGTTCTGAGCAGTATCCAGCACTTCTTTGGCGCCCATCCGGAACAGCCGGCCTGCCTCGATCTGCAGGGCCGAGAGAGAAAACGGTAGCGGTGGAGCTTCGGACCGATCCCGAAAACGGGACTCGGTGACCTTGCCGGGCCGGCTTTGCACACTATCGGCGATCTGTTGCGCAACTTCGCGATTCAGCAGGTGGTTATCTTCATCCAGGTAATCCTGAAACTGCTCGTTGGGCTGCCAGCGGGAGGTGAAGGTTTGCTGGTCAGCCTCTTCCTCCTGCGCCCTGAACCTTGCTTCAATGCGGTAATAGGGCTTGGGCTGAAAGTGTTCGATGGTGTTGTCACGTTCAACCACAAGGCCGAGCACCGGGGTTTGTACCCGGCCAACCGAATAGACGCCTTGCTCCCCCCGCTGCTGGTAGCTGAGGGTATAAAATCGGGTCAGGTTGATGCCATACAGCCAGTCCGCCCGTTGCCGAGCCAATGCCGAATGGGACAGCCGACGGAATTCCCGGTTGTCTTTGGGGCTCTGGATAGCCCGGGCCACAGCCGCTGGCGTCAGGTCGTTGATCAGAATGCGTTGCACCGGTGCGCTGACGCCGAAATAGCGGATAACCTCGTCCACCAGCAACTGGCCTTCACGGTCCGGGTCGCCGGCATGAATAATGGTTTGGGCCTGGCGGATCAGGGATTCCAGCACCTTGAGCTGCTGCCGCACGCTGTCCTTGGGCATGACTTCCCATTTGTCAGGAAACATGGGCAGATCTTCCTGGCGCCATTTTTTCCAGGCCGGGTTATAGCGCGCGGGCTCTGCCGGTTCCAGAAGGTGGCCGATGCACCAGCTTACGGTGACGGCGTTTTCGCCATTGCCACAGCGTATCCAGCCCTGGCCTTTCTGGTGGGGGCCTGGCAGGGCGGCGGCGATGGCGCGGCCCAGGCTTGGTTTTTCGGCGATATACAGGTGCATGGAGTTTGTGTGTTTTGGAATCGGGAGGGGAATGTGGCGCTTTGGCTTTATGCTGTCAAGGCTCTCGGGTACGTCGGTCGTTCTGTAGTAGACTGTCAGCCAAGCGGGCGGTGGCTGTGGGAAAGGCCTCTCCCACACCCACGTCGAGCTCCCCGTAATTCGCCCTCTGTACCTCGAGTTGAGCATTAGGAGTCCTGGATTATGAAAATCCAAAAAGCAATTGAAACCAAACTGAACGACGCGTTCGATGCGCGTGTGCTTCAGGTGGAGAACGAGAGCCACAAGCACAGTGTGCCGCCGAACTCTGAAACTCATTTCAAGGTGACCCTGGTGTCGCCGGAGTTTGAGGGTCAGATGAGAGTGCGGAGGCATCAGGCGATCTACAAGGTGCTTGCCGAGGAACTGGCGGGTCCGGTTCATGCGCTGGCGTTGCATCTATACTCACCGGAAGAGTGGGAGGCGACCGGTCAGTCGGCGCCGGAGTCCCCGAATTGTATGGGCGGGTCCAAGAAAGATCCGGCGATGGCGGCGCGTACCGCTCAGGGAGAGGGTTAATGAGTCAGTTTTTCCAGATTCATCCGGAGACGCCGCAGAAGCGCCTGATCAATCAGGCGGTGGATATTCTGCGTCGTGGCGGGGTGATCGTTTATCCGACGGATTCAGCCTATGCCATTGGCTGCCATCTGGGCGACAAGCAGGCAGCGGATCGGATCAAGCGGATTCGCAGGCTGGATGACAAGCATAATTTTACGCTGGTGTGCCGGGATCTGTCGGATATCGGCGTATATGCCAAGGTGGATAATACCCAGTACCGGTTGCTGAAGAATTTTACTCCTGGGCCCTATACGTTCATTCTGGATGCTACCAGTGAAGTGCCCCGGCGACTGCTCCACCCGAAGCGTCGTTCAGTGGGTGTCCGGGTGCCGGATAATGCCATTGTTCAGGAGCTGCTGGGTGAGCTTGGTGAGCCAATCATGAGTAGCACGCTGATTCTGCCGGGCGAGACCGATCCGATGACCGACCCCTATGACATCCGGGAAACCCTGGAGCATGAGCTGGATCTGATTATCGACGGGGGGTTCTGCGGTATGGAAGCCACCACGGTCGTGGACTTTACCGGCGAGGCTCCAGTGGTTACCCGCGTTGGCAAAGGAGATCCGGCACCGTTCGAGGTCTGATCTGCCCTTATGTTATGCCCGGGCGTTCAGATTGAAGGCGTACGCCCGGCTATTTCCCGCAGCTTCCATTTGCTCGGCACTAACGGAGCGGCGTATGGTGTCGTAACGGTGAACCAGGTCCTGCAGGCCGTTGAACTGCTGGTTCTCGCTGATCAGTGTGTCAAGCAGCGGGTTGTTCACCCCATAGGCCTGGTTCAGCTTGAGCGCATTGTCCATAAAGTGCAGCGTCGGCTCGTTAACGCTGAGTCGATTGAACGCTTCCTTGAAGTTTTTGTTGACGTTCAAGTCTTTTTCAATCTGGGCCTGGGTCCCTTCCGCGATTTTCCCTTCAACCGCAACGCTGCCGTTTTCATTTTTGCTGACGTTCAATGCGGTTGCCGGGTGCAGGTTGTATTCGGCAAGTTTGTGCCGCAGGGTTTCCCGTACAAAGGCAAGATCCTGCCCCACGGTCTGTTTGTAGTCGGTCATGGCCAGTCGGCGAGCTTTCAGCCGTGAGAGGTCAGACTGGCTGTTCTCCGAGGGTGTGAAGCGGTCATCGCCAGGTGTCGGCTCGGTTTCAATGGCCTTTGTCTGGACTTTGCCAGACGCGGCTTCTGGCCCTGTTGGGGGCATCTGGCGCTTTTCCATGGCCTGCTGGAACTGGGTGCTTGCCCGGATCAGAGAGGTCAGTAGGGACATGGATGGGTTTCCTCCTTCGGTCAACCGGAACGCGGTTTCCGAACAGTCTGCGTTGGGAATCACGAATGCTTGTCATCATGCATTGCAGCTTTCAGGCCAACTCCATGGAATCCCAGGCTGACGGCTCCCTCCTTCTTTCGTGTGTGAACGACTATTCCCCGAATCTCATCTGGATCGGGAAATCATTGACGCATAACTATAAAGGTTGGCGACAGGCTCAGCCCCGATGGTCGGAAACAAAGGGGTTGGAGGCCCGCTCCCGGCCAAAGGTGGACATCGGACCGTGTCCGGGAATGAACGCAACCTCGTCGCCGAGCGGGAACAGCTGTTCTCTGATAGAGCGAATCAGTGTTGCGTGGTCGCCCCTTGGAAAATCCGTGCGTCCGATGGAGCCATGGAACAGCACGTCACCCACAAGCGCCAGACCGGATTCCTTGTGATAAAAAACCACATGCCCCGGTGTGTGGCCGGGGCAGTGAAGGACTTCCAGGGTCTGGTTACCCACGGTGACCTGCTGCCCGTCTTCCAACCAGCGATCAGGGGTGAAAACTTCCGGGGCCGGAAACCCGAACATCTGCGCCTGCTGGGGCAAGCCGACAATCCAGAAATTGTCTTCCTTCTGCGGCCCCTCAATGGGAATGCCCAGCTCTTTGGAAAGCTCCGCAGTTCCGCCGGCATGGTCAATGTGGGCATGGGTCAGCAGAATTTTCTCGACCGTCACACCTTCCTCGTCCACAGCGGCGCGAATCTTCTCCAGATCGCCGCCTGGATCGACTACGGCTGCCCTGCGCGTTTTTTCGCACCAGATTAATGAGCAGTTCTGCTGGAAAGGCGTGACCGGAATGATTCTGTAGTTCAGTGACATACCTGCTCTCAATCGCTGACGAAATGGCTAATCCCGTCAGTTTACTGGAACTTGCCGCGTAACAACGAATGCGCCCCGCAAATCGCCCTCGGAGAAGCCGGTCGCCTTGTCTTCAGGATAGAGTTCAGCCAGTTTTGCCTTCACCTCCGGGGCGATGGACTTACCGTGACAGCCAAGGCAAAGTTTCTGTGTCGGGATGGCGCTCATGTATTGGAACGCCGGCTGTCCGGACGCTTCGGAGACCTGCCAGACCTCCACCGGTTTTCCGTTTTTGACCGGCTGTCTGTCCATTGCCAGCAGCTGGATCTCCTGCCAGTCGGTGGGGGCGTTTTCCGGGTTCCGGACTTTCAGACTGGTTCGACTGATGACCCAGCCGCCGCTGCTGTTGTTCCTGGCGATTTCCGGTGCCACAGTCTTGCAAACAGCAAGACCGTTTGTGAGGCCGCCTTCTTTGATGGCCGCCTGGAGCGCCTGCTTCAATGAGCCGCCGAAGCTTTTTACCAGGGAACGTGCTTCGGCAACCATTGCTTCCGGGCTATCTGCTTGGGGTTGCGCGAGCAGCGGCATGGAAAGCAAGGAGCATAGCAAGACTGTTGTGATGATCGGTTTGGTCATTGAATCTCTCCCGGGCTTCTTGGCTTTGCAAAAAGTATATAACAAAAGAATAATCCCAAATTGAGCCAGGACAGATTCCGGTAGAGCCGATTAATGATTACCACGCCAGCCAGATAACGTGGTGGGCACCCTTGCCGGGTCGCAAGGCCCTCACTGTGACGGGCTCAACAGAAAATCCTGCCCGTCGCAGCCTCTCGGTGAAGGAATGCTCCTGGCCGGCAGACCAGTAGGCAAGGATGCCATCAGGTCGCAGCGCTTTCTGGGCGGCCGCAATGCCGTCCGGAGAGTAGATCCAGTTGTTTTCTTTGCGGGTGAGTCCTTCCGGACCGTTGTCGACATCGAGAAGAATGGCATCCCATTCGCCGTCGCTGTTTCTGAGTAATTCTGCCACATCACCAATGTGAACCCGGGCTCTCGGGTCGTTCAGCGGGTTGCCCGCCGCAGAGCCCAGCGGCCCGCGATTCCAGGCTTCTACTTCGGGAACCAGCTCGGCTACCGTCACCTGCGCATCGTCGCTCAGAGCGGCCAGCGCTGCTGCCAGCGTGAACCCCATGCCCAGGCCGCCGATAAGAACTCGGGGAGCAGGCTGATCGGCAATCCGTTCGCACGCCAGGGTGGCAAGAGCATCCTCCGAGCCGTGGATCCTGCTGTTCATCAATTCTCCGGTGGTTCCGGCAATTTTGATGGAAAATTCATCATTTCGCTGTAAAAGACGTAATCGGGTTCCCTTGCCGGGGATCGTTGCGGTTCCGATTTCGGTAAAGCGGGCCATGTTAGGTTCCAAAAATTGAGTTGGGCCTGCATCTTAACCTTTTGGAGCCGTCTCTGGTGAAAACTGCATTGCCACATTATTGTTAAACTTCGCCGATCTATTATTACCTTTTCTCTGTTGAAGTGGTGTGTCTATGAAAACATTGCTGCAAGTCGATTTCCCGTTCGATGGCCCGTTCGGACAGGAGATGGCGGATGCCATGAAGGATCTGGCGGAATCCATCGCCACGGAGCCGGGTTTTATCTGGAAAGTCTGGACGGAAAACTGTGAATCCAGGGAAGCTGGCGGCATCTATCTCTTTGAGGACGAAGCCAGCGCGAGGAAGTATCTGGAAATGCACACAGCCCGCTTGAAAGGTTTCGGGATCCCGTCCGTAAACGCCAAGATTTTTCAGGTGAATGAGGCACTGTCGGCGATTGATAATGGTCCGGTATTTCCGTGAGCAGCGCTAACTAGTTGGTTCAATTCAACACAGGGTTCAGTTTACAAAAAGGGCCTCAAAAATGAGATTTTCCAGTAAGTTTAGAGGGGGCGAAAAGGAAATTGAGGACCTTTTCACCGCAACGTTTACCGACTCGGAAGGCCCTGAGGAAGGCGCTCTTATCGGTAATCTCGTCCGGAAACTGCTCACCGAAACAGCACCTGATGATATCCATGTTTTTCTTGCCAGCGTAGGGGAAGATCTCGTAGGGGCCGCTGTTTTTACCAGGCTGACTTATTCACGGGACTCCAGAGTAGTCTTTCTTCTATCGCCTATGGCGGTTGCAAACCAGTGGCAGGGCAAGGGAGTTGGTCAGCGCCTTCTTAAGCACGCTTTGGACTCACTCTGTGCAGAGGGTGTTGATGTGGCGATCACCTACGGCGATCCAGCGTTTTATGGGAAAGTCGGGTTCGAAACCCTGACTGAATCGATGGCCAAGCCGCCTCTGCCATTGAGTCAACCGGAAGGTTGGATCGGGCAGTCACTCACGGAAGGGCCCCTGGCAGCGCTGGAAGGTTTATCGACTTGCGTCGCGGCGTTGAACCATTCGTCATTCTGGTAGGGAGATGTTCGGTCTTGGACGACTCAGGAAGCCGTTTTTGCGAATATTGGTTCAGGGAGGATGGTACCCCCGGCAGGACTCGAACCTGCTACCTTCCCCTTAGGAGGGGGACGCTCTATCCAGATGAGCTACGGGGGCATTATCGCGAGAAGGGCGGTATGATAGCGGGCTAAGCCCTGAGGCTCAAGGTGCGGCCCGGTTTCGGTGAATGCCACGGAGTTTGTTTTGCCAGATCCTTTCTCGTTAAGCGTGATTGTTCCTGTCTGGATGGAGGCGACGGGTGTTACCGACACCCTGCGCGCCCTGCAACCGATTCGCGCCCGGGGCCATGAGGTGATTGTGGTGGATGGCGGCAGCAGCGATCGAACGGTTGAACTGGCCAGGCCCCTTTGCGACAGGGTTGTGATGTCAGAGAAGGGCCGGGCGCTTCAGATGAATGCCGGCGCGGCGTCGGCAAACGGCGATCTCCTGCTGTTTCTGCATGCGGATACGCGCTTGCCGGCAAATACGCTCGAGCACCTTGCAAGTTTCGTCCACTCGCGCCGCGCCTGGGGTCGGTTCGATGTGCGGCTGAGTGGGGAGCGGTTGCTATTCCGCCTCATTGCCTGGTTCATGAATCAGCGCTCCCGCCTTACCGGTATCTGTACCGGCGACCAGGCCATGTTCGTGCGCCGGGATACCTTCGAGGTGCTGGGCGGTTTTAAGCTCATCCCGCTGATGGAAGATGTGGAATTCTCCCGTCGGCTTTGCCTGGTATCCCGTCCTTTCTGTATAAAAGAGCCTGTTGTTACCGATAGCCGCCGCTGGCAGAAGCACGGTGCCTGGCGAACTATTTTTCTGATGTGGCAGCTACGCTGGCGTTACTGGCGTGGTGAATCGCCGGAGTCTCTGGCCCAAACCTACCGATCGGATGTTCGCAATGCCTCAAAGTAATTCGCCCTCGGCGGTCTTTCTTCAGTTTGCCAAATGGCCGGAGGCCGGTCGGGTCAAAACCCGGTTGATGCCGGAGCTCGGCGCGATAGGGGCGCTTGAAGCCCATATTCGACTGACCCTGGCGGTGCTGGATAATCTGTGTGCCACTGGCTATCCGGTTGAGTTCTGGTGGGATCGGCCGGCGGATGACCGTCCCGGGGAGGCAGCTGCAATTGTTGAAGAGCTCGATGGCGCCGGCCTGATTCAGAAAGTCCAGCAAGGCAATGCGCTCGGAGAACGGATGCACCTTGCCCTGAGTCAGTCCCTCCGGGATTATGACCGGGCATTGGTGGTCGGCAGTGATTGCCCGTCGGTGGATCCGGATTATGCCCGTAAGGCGGTCGCCTGTCTGGTGGATTATGACGTCGTGCTCGGTCCGTCTGACGATGGCGGCTATGTCCTGATCGGCGCCTCAAAAGTGGCGGAGGGCATGCTTGACGATATCGCCTGGGGCACGCCGGATGTGCTTGCTCAAACTCGTGAACGACTTGAAGCGGCGGGGCTCAGCTATCATCTGCTAGAGCCCCGGTGGGATGTTGACGAGCCCGAGGACTGGGCCCGTTTTTTGCAGACTTGTTGAACTTGTCAGCTGGCGGGCACCGGCGGTAGTTCGGTGAGCCGGCCTAGGGCCCGGCTCGCCTCCAGGCCATCACCACCGGTGACCACCTGCAGGCTCTGGTCCCGTTCCAGAACCGCTTGTCGGAACGTCTCCAACAGTTCCTGCTGGCTGACCTGTTTTACCGCGTTGGCCAGCTGCTGCCGCGAATCGAAGCTGTCCATGCCCCGATCGATCTCGCGCCAGTAGCGGCTGGAAATCTCGCCCAGCTGCCGGTCTCTCTCAAGAAGTTTGCTGATCACAGCCTGCTTTTCCTGATCCAGGCGCTCCGGCGTCAATGCCGACAGGGTTGCCTCAAAGCTGTTGGAGAACTCCTGAACCGCCTGATCAATCTCCACTCGGGTGGCAGACGGCGACTGGACGACAAACCCAAGAGCCGGCGTTTCCAGCATTTCAAACGGTGTCGCGTAAACGATATAGCCCAATTGGCGGTTAGTGCGGAGCTCTTCAAAGAAGGGGCTGCTGATGATCTGGGCCAGCAGACGGAAACGCGCCCGTTCTTCAAAGCCGGTGTTATCGCCCTGCATGTAAAGTGTATAGCCGGTGTCCGGATGGTCTACTTCAATGGAAACCGTGGTTTCATTGTCTGGCAGCTGGCGTACCTGGCTGCGTTCTACCCGGGTCAGCTCGCTGTCACCCAGGACAATAGCGTCGATCTGCCGGGCCAGGTTAAGGGCCGAGGCTTCAGTAAGGTTCCCATGGGCCAGCATGACCGGATCCACCCGGGAGAGCAGGGCTTCCGAGAAGGACTGCAGTTCATCAAAGGTGACTTCCCGGGCCGCCCGCAGTTTCTCGTCTGTGGACCAGGCGCCTTCGATCAGCGACGTCTGCACGAACTCAGAGGTCTGTTCCACAGGGCGATCCTTGGCCTTGTTCTGAAGTCCGTCGATCATCTGTTGCCGGGCAATATCGAAACGTTGCTCGGTCAGCTCTGGCGTGTCCAGCTGAAGCAGGATGCGGTTCATCAGGGTGTGAAGCTTGTCGTTGTAGCCACCTACACGAACGGTGATGCCCCGCAGGTGCGAATAGACGCTGTAATCCAGTCCGGCAAGACTAGCGGAGTAGGCCCAGGCATTCAGGTTGGTATTGATGGCGTCCACCAACAGCTGGGTGAGGACATAACTGCGGGCCGAGGCTCGGGCAGCGGGAGTCCTAAGGCTCACAAACACGTTGGCTTTGGGGGTGTCGAACCGGGTATCCCGGGCAAACCAGATGTCCATTCCTTCGAGCGTGGCCAGCATTGAAGGCTTGTCCATGGTTTGCCCTGTCACCATTGCCAGATCTTCCGGTACAAAGGGATTTTCCGCGGGCAGGCGCAACTGGGCCGCAAGTTCCGGCAGGCGTTGGGCAGTAAGCGCTTCCGTATTGAGCGGTTCCCGGGTCCAGGCCGCATCATACCAGTTGGTGCGGTTCGGGTTTTCCAGGACCGGATCGGGCGCCAGTACGAAGGCAAGGAGGTTGTCCGGTGTCAGCTGGTCCAGGATGTCCCGGTACTGTTCCGGCGCGAAGCGTTCCACCAGCCAGGGTGCGCGCAGCAGGTCCTCGGGCGGGTAGTCCTTGAGGTGACGGGACAGTCGCATGGCTTCGTGCAGGGGGTTGCCCTGTTCGCGAAACCGGAAATCAATGCGTGCCAGGTTCTGCATTTCCAGGAAACGCTGCTCGCTGATCCCTTTCTGGCGAATCTTCTCGATGTAATCGAATACCAACGGCAGGATGTCCTCATGGCGAGCCAGTCCTTCCGGTGTCAGGGAAATGCTGATCTCCAGGGTGGCGTTTTCGCCCGTATCCATACCCAGGCCCGCGGACAGACTCTCCGCCAGGCCAGCCGTTTTTAGCACATCGAACAGACTGCCTGGGCCTTCGTGGCCGAGCAGGTTGGCCACGTAGCTGGCGGGCTTGGTGCGGTAGTTCTCTTCCTGGGACGAAATGGGGAAAGTGAGCGACAGGCTTCTAACATCCTTGAGTGCTTCGGCCGTCACCTTGGCTGGAAGATCCTCCGCCCGGTAAAGGCTGGCCACATGGCGTTTGGTTTCAAGGTTGCGGTTTTCGATGGCATCGAACCGGCCTCGCACCATGGATTCCAGCTCGTCCAGGGCTTGCGGTCCGTAAACCGCCAGGCTCATGATGTTTGAAGAGTAATGCTGCTTCCAGAACTCGATCAGATCTGGCCGGAGGCGACTGTCCTCGGTGTTCTCCAGGGTGCTGAGGTTGCCTACGGCAAACTGGCTGAAGGCGTGGTCCGGGTTACTGACTGCCTTTTTTACGGAATAGAATCGGCGCCCATCTTCTTTCTGTTTGGCGCTGAACTCAGAGTGCACGGCGTTGCGCTCCCGCTCCACCAGCTCGGCGGTAAACAGGGGGGCGGAGAACTGCTGCGCGAAACGGTCCAGCGCCGGTTCCAGGAACTCGGCCTGAACATCGAAGAAGTAATTCGTGTCCTGGAATGCGGTGAAGGCATTGTGCTGGCCACCGTGGCTCTTGATGAATTGCTGGTATTCGCCCGGATCGGGGTATTTCTCGGTACCGAGGAACAGCATGTGCTCCAGGAAGTGGGAGAGGCCCTCCCGATCCGACGGATCATCTCCGCTACCAACAGCAACGTTCATCGAAGCAGCTGCCTTGTCCGCATCCTGATCAGAAACCAGGATGACCTTCAGGCCGTTGTCCAGTTCAATGAACCGGTACTGGTTGTCGTCATTGGGGCTCTTCTCCGGAATCTGGGCGGCAAGAGCAAGAGTGCTGAACAGCACAAGTGTCAGCAGGGAAAACAGTCGTGATATAGAGTTTTGCATTGAGTTCTTCCTGACGGTGCGTGTGTTCATAGGCTCTCTGTGATTCGAAGAAGCGTGTCGCGTATCAGTGCATCATCGCGTTGCGCGTGCTCTCGGGCTGCTGGTCAAGTGTTCTACGAGCCAGATCGGCGGCTTTCTCACTGTCCAGCTGGCCGGAGGCGATACGTTCCAGAACCGTGGCCATAATGGCAACGGACTGACGGTAATCCGCGAACTCGGCCTGGAAGGCCTGGTCGATGGCCTCGTAGACCGCCTGAATTTTCTGCTCGCGGGAACCGGCGTCATCAGCTGTATCGTTGATGGCCTTCAGGCAGGCCCGGGCGATGGAAATGTAGCGTTCTGCGTTGGGATTGTCTTTCTGCATGGTCGGGGTTCCGAAGATCGGTTTTCCTGTGAAAAGAACAGATGCCAAAAGGCGCGATAAGTTCCCGATTATGTCATTGCTGGCGGGCGCTTTCATTGCTTTGTGGTAATCCGGAAATAGGGCATGCACGGGGCAATTCCTGTGCTAGTCTCAAAAAACATTGTGTCGGCGAACCGGACAGGCACGTTTGGCCTGCGGGGTCGGAAATTTAGAGCAATAGCTCTATAAAAAACAAAGGCTTACAGAGTAAAAGCTCTAAAAAATTTCGATACATGAAGGTTGCAATTAAGTACAATGCCGGCGTTTCCGGAAAACTCTAAGACTTTAGTCGTATGGGTGCCGGCATGGATAGACAACAACAGAGCAACAGGCAGGGTGGAAGATTGATGAATTATTTCCTGACGGGTGGCACCGGATTTATTGGCCGTTTCCTCGTGGAGAAGCTTCTGGCACGTGGTGGCACTGTCCACGTACTGGTGCGTGAACAATCCCAGGACAAGCTGGACAAATTGCGTGAGCGCTGGGGCGCGGATGAAACCCAGGTGAAGGCCGTCATAGGCGACCTGACCAGCAAAAATCTGGGTATCGACGCCAAGACAATGAAAGCCCTGAAGGGGAAAATTGACCACTTCTTTCACCTTGCCGCCGTTTACGATATGGGCGCAGATGAAGAAGCCCAGCAGGCTACCAATATCGAGGGCACACGGGCTGCGGTGAATGCTGCAGAGGCGATGGGCGCCAAGCACTTCCATCACGTGTCGTCCATTGCGGCTGCCGGTCTGTTCAAAGGAATTTTCCGCGAGGACATGTTCGAGGAAGCCGAGAAGCTGGACCATCCGTACCTGCGCACCAAGCATGAATCTGAAAAGGTGGTCCGAGAGGAATGCAAGGTCCCCTTCCGCATCTACCGCCCGGGCATGGTGATTGGCCATACCTCTACCGGTGAAATGGACAAGGTGGATGGACCTTACTACTTCTTCAAGATGATTCAGAAAATTCGCCACGCGCTGCCCCAGTGGGTGCCGACCATTGGTGTCGAGGGCGGGCGTCTGAACATTGTGCCGGTGGATTTCGTGGTTAATGCGATGGATCACATCGCCCATCTGGACGGGGAAGACGGCAAGTGTTTCCACCTTGTGGATACCGATCCGTACAAGGTTGGCGAGATTCTGAATATCTTCAGCGAGGCGGGTCACGCACCCAGGATGGGCATGCGGATCGATTCCCGTATGTTCGGCTTTATCCCTCCGTTCATTCGCCAGAGTCTGAAGAACCTGCCGCCGGTGAAGCGCCTGACCTCGGCAATTCTCGACGACATGGGTATTCCGCCCTCAGTGATGTCTTTCATCAATTATCCGACACGGTTCGATGCCCGTGAAACCGAGCGTGTTCTGAAAGGTACCGGTATTGAAGTGCCTCGTTTGCCGGACTACGCCCCGGTGATCTGGGATTACTGGGAGCGCAACCTGGATCCGGACCTGTTCAAGGACCGCACGCTCAAGGGCACGGTTGAAGGTCGTGTCTGTGTGGTGACCGGTGCTACGTCCGGTATTGGTCTTGCAACCGCCCAGAAACTGGCAGACGCCGGCGCTATCCTGGTGATTGGTGCCCGCAAACTCGAGCGCCTCAAAGAAGTGGCCGCGGAGCTGGAGTCCCGGGGCGCAAGCGTGCATGCCTATCCCTGCGATTTTTCCGATATGGATGCCTGCGACGGGTTCGTGAAGACTGTGTTGGATAACCATGGCCAGGTCGACGTGCTGGTCAACAACGCCGGGCGCTCGATTCGCCGCTCACTGGATCTGTCGTTCGACCGCTTCCACGATTTCGAACGCACTATGCAGCTGAACTACTTCGGTTCCGTTCGTCTGATCATGGGGTTTGCGCCCAAGATGCTGGAGAATCGCCGTGGCCATGTGGTGAACATTTCCTCGATCGGTGTGTTGACCAACGCGCCCCGATTCTCAGCTTACGTGGCCTCAAAATCTGCGTTGGATGCTTTCAGCCGCTGTGCCGCTTCGGAATGGTCAGATCGCAATGTGACCTTCACCACGATTAATATGCCACTGGTCAAAACACCAATGATTGCGCCAACCAAGATCTACGACTCGGTGCCAACACTTACCCCGGATGAGGCGGCGACGATGGTAGCCGATGCTATCGTGTATCGGCCGAAGCGTATTGCCACCCGACTGGGTATCTTTGCCCAAGTCCTTCATGCTCTGGCACCGAAGATGGCTGAAATTGTCATGAACACCGGTTACCGGATGTTCCCGGATTCGCCGGCGGCAGCCGGCAGCAGGTCGGGCGAAAAACCGAAGGTCTCCACAGAACAGGTGGCCTTTGCTGCCATCATGCGGGGTATCTACTGGTAACGTGGTAGCCCCTGAGTCGAGTGGGAGGGGGAGTTACTCCCCCGTCCTCTCACAACACCAGACACCGATGCGTCGGACCGATGGTTCCGTATCGCGGCGGTTCGCGGACGGCTCTGAAGCCGGTTCAACGTATCCAGCATGCTTATCAGAGACAGGTGGTCGAACACCCGATGAGGCAAGGCAACCCGGATGTTCATAAACCACCCAATCACTCTCTTGCCAATGCCTAATCGGATCATTTTGCAACCTGGTGGCTCGACGGGTTCTGTGAAATGCGCGCGGTGGCAAAGCCGCAGGCACTCTGAAAAATCCGTTGGCGCAATTCCAATTATATTAATTGGTTAAACGAGATTCGCCTCTTTTATGAATTTTTCTGGGCTAAAGAAAACCTGCCGATAGCCGATGATTAACGAAACAACAATATTAAATGAGGGCCATCGATGACTCTGAAAAAACGTCTTTTGCTGACTTTGCTGCTGGTTGGCCTGCTTCCCGTCATTGCCATCTCTTTTTTTAACGCCGAAATTGTCCGACAGAGCCTGAAGGAACAGGCGTTGCAAGAACTTTCTATTGCGGCTACCAATAAGCAGCGTAGTGTTGAAGATTATCTCAACACTATTACCCAGCAACTGACAGCGATGGCCAGTAATCGCGGGACCCGAACTGCCGCCCAAGGATTTGGTTTGGCGTTTCATAATTATGAAAAATTGGTAAAAACGGAGCAATCGACATTACGAGAAAAGGCCGAGGCTTATTACCAGCGGAATTTTTTGCCGCCCTTGCAGAAAAATGGTGGTGCTAGCGGACGGTCAGCATCGGACTTTGTTGCATCCCTCAGCAAAAACAGCCTGGCTCTGCAGATGGCTTACATCGTGGACAACCCAAATCCTGTGGGGCAGAAAGACAAATTGGTATCGGCTGACGTCCATATCGCGCAATTTTATAACACGCTTCATAAACAGTGGCACACCTCGTTCAAGAAATTTCAGGAGGCTTTCGGCTACTACGATATTTTTCTGATTGATGCCGATACAGGCCACATTATCTATTCTGTATCCAAAGAGGTTGATTTTGCCACCTCCCTTAAAGACGGTCCCTACGCGGATTCTGGCCTGGCGGCGGCTTATCGTCAGGCGCTGTCTGACGAACAGGATACTGCACCGACTTTTGTTGATTTTACGAAGTATGTACCTTCCTACGGCGCTCCTGCGGGCTTTGTAGCAACACCCATAATTTCCGAAAAGGGTGAGCGGTTGGGCGTGCTGGCCTTCCAGTTCCCCATTCACAGCCTGAACAACATCATGATGGAACGAGATGGCATGGGGGAAACCGGGGATTCCTATCTGGTGGGGCCGGATAACCTGATGCGTTCAGACTCCTATCTGGATCCGGAAAACCGCAGCGTGGTGGCTTCCTTTGCCTACCCGGAGAATGGACGCATTAGTTCGCCATCTGTGGATGAGGCGCTGGCGGGAAATTCCGGTGAAGGCGTGGCTACGTCCTACCGGGGCGAGCCAGTGTTTTCCGCCTACAGGCCAGTTACCGTAAGCGGGCTGAACTGGGCGCTGTTGGCGGAGATCGACGAAGACGAGGCCCTGGCGCCGGTGCGTGAAATGTGGACGCTGACGGCGATAGCCATTGCTATTGTGATCTTGGCTGTGGTGGCCGTGGCAGTCTGGACTGCGGCGCGGATCATGAAACCCCTCGGCAAAGACCCGGCCGAATTGCAGGCACTCGCGGAACAGGTGGCTACGGGTAACTTGGTCATTGATTCGTCCAATAGTGACAGGGCCACGGGCGTATACGGCTCCATGCTCAAGATGGTGTCGGACCTGAAAGAAGTGATCTTCAAGGTTGAAGAAGCGTCCCAGCGTCAGGCCACTGCATCTGAACAGTTGTCCGGCACTACCTCGCAGACTCTGGACAGTGTGAATCAGCAGGCAGAGCAGACTGAGCAGGTGGCGTCGGCCATTGAAGAAATGTCCTCCGCCATCAGCGAGGTGTCCCAGAATACCTCGGAATCGGCGGCCGGTGCTCGGCGCACTGATGAAGCGGTCAGCCGCAGCGCCACCGAGGTGGAATCTTCCGCTGCTGACACTCGTGCTATGGCCAGGGAGTTGGAGGAAGCAGAGGCCGGCATAGCGGACTTGCGAAAGAATATGGAATCCATCACCAGGGTTCTGGATTCGATAAAGTCCATCGCCGACCAGACTAACTTGCTGGCTCTGAATGCCGCCATTGAAGCGGCCCGGGCCGGTGAACAGGGCCGGGGCTTCGCGGTGGTTGCGGATGAGGTGCGCAGCCTGGCCCAGAATAGCCAGAAGGCGACCGAGGAGATAAGTAGTTCCATCGAAACTCTGGTCAATTCGTCGGAGCGTGCTTCAAAGGTGGTTACCCGCTGCAGCGCCCAGGCCAGAGGTATTTCCGAGCGGGCAGGAGCCGTTGTATTGCAGCTCCGCGAGGCAGTGGACGAGGTCACCCGGATGTCCGGTATGGCCGAGCAGATTGCTACGGCATCCGAAGAGCAATCAGCCACGGCCGAAGAAGTAACGCGCAACGTATCTACAATTACTGAAAAGTCCTTTGAGACCAAACAGGCCATGGCCCAGATATCCAAAGCCAGTGGTGACTTGGCGGAATTGTCTCATCAGCTCAAAGATTCCCTGTCCCGGTTTAAAGTCAGCTGAGTACGAGGCGTGACTTTCACACTTATGCCTGGCGCACAACTAAAAAACCCGCTGCGGCGGGTTTTTTTATGGCGGTTACTCGGTCTCTGCGGGGATCACCGGAGGCGGAAAGCCGCCCAGCTCTTTCCAGCGATTCACAATGCCGCAGAACAGATCCGCGGTTTTTTCCGCGTCATAGGCTGCGGAGTGTGCTTCCTTGTTGCTGAATGGAATGCCTGCGAGCTTACAGGCCTGGGCCAGAACGGTATGGCCATAGGCCAGGCCTGCCAGAGTCGCGGTGTCGAAGGTCGAGAAAGGATGGAACGGGTTGCGCCGGATGTCGGCCCGCAGCGCCGCTGCAAAGATAAAATTGTGGTCGAAGGTGGCGTTATGGCCCACCAGAACGGCCCGCTTGCAGTCGTGGTTTTTCACCGCTTTACGGATGGGGCTGAAAATTTCGCTGAGTCCTTCCCGCTCGGGTACCGCCTCTCGCTCCGGATTCCACGGGTCGATGCCGGTGAAATCAAGGGCGGATTGCTCCAGATTGGCGCCTTCGAAAGGATCAATCTGCTGTACGTGGGTTTCTGCTCGTCGCACCCAGCCGTCGCCGTCCATGGTCAGTATTACCGCCGCCACTTCCAGCAGGGCATCCCGCTCGGGGTTGAATCCTGCGGTTTCCACGTCGACTACAACAGGCAGAAACCCGCGGAAGCGGCGGGACATGGGATGCGGTGGTTTGTTTTCGTCAGTCACTCAAGCTCCGGTCTTGGCCGTGTGTGAGAAGGAATAAGTCAGGTTTACGCCAGCTTCCAGTGAACGGTTTCACCAGCTTTGAGAGGTACGATGGTTCCGTCAGACAGAGGCAGCTCTGCCGGCATGGTCCAGGGTTCGCGAACCAGTGTGATGGTATCTGTATTCCGCGGCAGACCATAGAAATCAGCGCCGTTGAAACTCGCGAAGGCTTCGAGTTTGTCCAGAATGCCAAGCTCTTCGAAAATGTCTGCATACAGGCCGATGGCGCCATAGGCAGAGTAGCATCCGGCACAACCACAGGCGGCTTCTTTGCGATCCTTGGCATGGGGGGCTGAGTCCGTGCCCAGGAAAAAGCGACTGTCGCCGCTGGCTACCGCTTCCCTCAGCGCCTGTTGATGGCGATTGCGTTTGAGAATTGGCAGACAGTAAAGGTGCGGGCGAATGCCGCCGACCAGCATATGGTTGCGGTTATACATCAGGTGCTGGGGGGTCAGTGTTGCACCCAGATTGCCTCCAGTGTGTTGCCGGACAAACTCTGCGGAATCAGCCGTGGTGATATGTTCCAGCACAACCTTGAGATTCGGGAAGGCCTCGAGGGTAGGGGCCAGAACCCGCTCAAGAAATACCTTTTCACGGTCAAAAATGTCAATGTCGGTATCGGTGACTTCGCCGTGAACCAGCAGCAGCATGCCGCAGTCAGCCATGGCCTCCAGAACCGGGTAAATATTGCGGATATCCTTAACACCGGAGTCGGAATTGGTCGTTGCACCTGCCGGGTAAAGCTTGGCGGCCACAACGCCGGCGGCTTTGGCCTCGCGGATGGTTTCCGGTGTCATGCTCTCGGTCAGGTACAAAGTCATCAACGGCTCGAACACGCTGCCGCCGGCAGCCGCGAGAACCCGCTCCCGGTAGGTTGTGGCATCAGTGGCGGTTGTCACCGGTGGTACCAGGTTGGGCATGATGATGGCGCGACCGAAGCAGGCTGCCGTGGCCGGTACCACGTCGGTCAGAATGTCGCCGTCCCGGACGTGCAGGTGCCAGTCGTCGGGGCGGGTGAGGGTAAGCTTTTCTGTCATGGCAGTTGTCCGCAATACCTTTGGCGAGGCGAGCTTTGGGCCCGGTTATCAGGGGGCCGGAAAAATTTGGCGAATTATACCAGAAGGCGGCGGCGATTGTTTTCGGGTTGGTGACTAAAGAACCTCGGGCTCAGGCCGTTAAACAGTTTGACTCTGCTAACTCCGGACACTGATGGCTAGCTCTATGGGATTTCGCCCTGGACAACTTCTGAATACTGTACTGGCTTCCACTCTACCCGTGTTGCTTCTGCCAGCAACTGCGCAGGCTGCCAGCTATGGCGCTGGAATCGAGAACAGCCAGTGGTATCTCGCCGAGTCGGTATTCGAATGCCGGCTGGTGCACGAGGTTCCCGGTTACGGTCGGGCGGTGTTCAATCATCGCGCGGGTGAAAGTCTCAGTTTTTTCCTGGAGTCAGATTCTGCACTGATGCGACCGGGGCGGGGCAGTCTTGTGGTGGAGGCTCCGGCCTGGCGTCCGGGAGTGACGCCGAAGCCCCTGGGTACGGTCAACGTGTCTGATGATCGCCGTCAGGTCTCGCTGGATACTCGTCGGGCGTTTGTTGTTGCCCACGGTCTGCTGGATGGGATGCGCCCGACAGTAACCAGGGAATCCTGGTTTGATGGTCGCCCGGTTCGGGTTCAGGTTTCCAACATCAACTTTGCCGGCGAGTACCAGCGTTACCAGCGCTGTACATCCAATCTTTTGCCTGTGAACTTTGATCAGATCCAGCGCTCGAGGGTTCCTTTTGCCAGCGGCAGCACGCAACTGTCCGATGCCGACAGGCAACTACTGGATAACATCGTGGGTTATGTGAACGCCGATTCCACGGTTGAGAGGATTTTCGTGGATGGCCACAGTGACAGCATTGGAAGCCGGATCGACAACCGTGCGCTTTCCGAAGATCGCGCCAATGTGGTGGCCGACTACCTCAAGGCGAGCGGTATTGATGAAAACATGATTACCGTTCGGGCCCACGGCGACCAGTACCCGGTATCCAACCGGCCCGCAGATAACCGCCGCACCAATATCCGCCTGCAACGGGCCGGTGACCGCCCGGAATTGCAGCAGGCCAATGGCTATGGCGGTGAACCCAGGGGCTGATCGGCTTCAGTAAACCGAGTCCAGTACTTCCAGGTGGGCATTGACACTTTCCGCCAGGGCCCGCAGGTGGTACCCGCCTTCCAGGGTGGAAATGATCCGGTCATTGCTGTGCTCACTGGCGACACTCACAATCATTTCCGTCAGCCAGCGATAATCTTCCGTATCCAGATTCAGTTCCGCCATCGGATCCAGCCGGTGGGCATCAAAACCCGCCGAAATCAGGATCAACTGCGGTTTGAATTCATTCAGGCGTTTCAGCCATCCCGCCTCCACCTGCTTCCGGTACTCTTCAGACGAACAGTTTGCCTCAATCGGAATATTCACGATGTTGTCGGCCTGCCGGTGCACGTGGGAGTGCGGGTAGAAGGGGTGCTGGAAGCTTGAACACATCAGGATACGGTCGTCGCCACCGACGATGTCTACGGTGCCATTGCCCTGGTGCACGTCGAAATCGATGATCGCGACCCGCTCCAAATGATGAAAGGTGAGGGCGCGCATGGCGGCGAGGGCAACGTTGTTGTAAAAACAGAATCCCATGGATTTCGACCGCTCGGCATGATGCCCAGGCGGCCGGGCACAAACAAACGCGTTGGTAACCTGGCTGCTCATAACCATATCCACGGCCTGGACATTGGCACCTGCTGCCAGACGGGCGGCTCGAAGGGTGTCGGGCATCATGGCCGTGTCCGGATCGGTAAACACGCGGCCGCGGGTCGGTTGCATCAGGTCCAGTTGATGGAGATATTTCTCCGGATGCACCATCAGAAGCTGATCACGGGTGATTTCTTCCGGTCGGACCCAGTCCAGCTTCTGGTCCAGGCCAGTATCAGCAAGGTAGCTGATGATGGCCGCCAGCCGCTCAGGGCTTTCCGGATGTTCCGGCCCCATGTTGTGTTTCATGAAGTCATCGTGGGAAAAGAATGCCGTGGTCATACGTCTCGGACTGCCTTCGATATGCTTATATTTTCTTCAAGCTTATCAGGGAAAACTGCACGATGCCGTGTTTCTTTGGTCTTATAAGGGCGATAGTCATTTCACATCGGGGTATCAAGGCCTAAGATAACAGTTACACTCATAAGTAACCTGTTTTATTGCATTTATTTCCCCAACGGTCTGCCGGCCGCATACAAAGGAGAGTCAGCTTGAGCACCCGGTATCTGGAGAGCCTGTTTAATCCCGCATCCATTGCGGTGATCGGTGCGTCGGAGCGGGCAGACAACCTTGGCGGTATGGTGTTGCGGAACCTGATGGGGGGCGGCTATCCGGGCCGGTTACTGGTGGTCAACCAGAACGATTACGACAACGTGCACGGGGTTCCCTGCGTCAAGAAAGTTTCGAAAATGGACTTTTCCCCGGATCTGGCAATCATCTGTACGCCTCCGGATACTGTGGCCAAGACCATCAAGCGGCTGGGGGAGGCCGGGGTGCGCACCGTGATTGTGATGACCGGTGGCATGTCACGTACTCACAGCAAAACCGGGCAACCACTGATGTATGCAGTACGGGAAGCCGCCCGTGAAACCGGTATCCGGGTACTTGGCCCCAACACCATTGGTCTGATGGTTCCGGCCCGCAGTCTGAACGCCACCTACGCCCACATGGGCGCGATCCCGGGCAGGGTTGCTTTCGTCGGCCAGTCCGGCACCATTGCCAGCTCGGTCATAGACTGGGCATTCGCCCGTGGTGTAGGGTTTTCCTACTTCCTGACCCTGGGCGATGGTATGGACATCGATCACGACGACCTGATCGACTACCTGGCGCAGGATACCCAGACCCGCGCGATTCTGCTGCACATCGAGAACATTCCCAATGCCCGGCGTTTCATGTCGGCGGTTCGGGTGGCTTCCCGGACCAAGCCGGTGATTGCGGTCAAATCCGGCCGAGTGCCGGAATCCGAATGGTTTCCTCATGACTTGCCTGATGGTTTGACCCGTAGCGATCCGATTTATGACGCCATGCTTCAGCGGGCAGGTGTGCTCCGTGTGGACGGTCTCGGCCAGATGTTCGATGCGCTCGAGACGTTAACCCGAATGCGTCCCTTGCGCCGCGAGACGCTGGCGATCATGGCCAACGGGGTTGGCCCGGGAGTGTTGGCCGTGGACCGGCTGGCGGATTTGGGCGGTGAACTCGCGGAGCTGTCGAATTCCAGTGTCGGGGCCCTGGCCGAGCTGCTGCCACCTTACTGGACCCGTAAGAACCCGATTGACCTCAACTACGACGCCTCGCCGGAATTGTATGGTAAGGCCATCAAGATCCTGGCCAAGGATCCGGAAGTGGCAAACGTTCTGGTGATGTATGCGCCGAGTCTGACTGAGGATAGCCTCCAGATTGCAGATGCGGTGGTGCAGGCCTCCAAGGGAACCCGCCTGAACGTTTTCACCTGCTGGCTCGGCCAGAGTACGGTTATGGATGCCCGGGAAGAGTTCTACCGGGCCGGGCTACCATCGTTCTTCAATCCCGAAAAAGCTGTCATGGCATTCATGCAGCACGTGCGTCACCAGAGGGTTCAGCGGCTGCTGACGGAAACGCCCGAATCCTTTACCGATCACTTTGCTGACCGGACCCATACCCGTCACGTGGTCAGCAGGACGTTGCGCTCAGGTCGGTATCATCTATCGAACAGGGAAGCCCGGGATCTGGTGCGGGATTATGGCATCAGCACCATCGACACCATGTATTGCGATGACGTGGAAGAGGTTCTGGAGGTTTTTGCGGTTGAGCGGCGTCCCATCGACATCACCATCATTCATGAGCAGGCCTGCCACCCCTTTCTGAACCTCAGCCCGACCCAGCGTCGGTACAAGGGCACGGTACAGAAGCTCAACAGCGAAGCAGCGATCATGGATTCCTGCCGCTACCTGATGAAGGAATACCGGAGCCACTTTCCGAACAGTGGCTTCCTCGGGTTTGCGGTTCAGCGTTCCTACCAGCATGTGGGCGGGATCGAGTTCAGCGTCGGTATCACCCGGGACTCATTGTTTGGCCCCCTGGTGGTGTGTGGCGCCGCCGGCGCCCAGATCAATGTCATGACTGATCGTCAGATTGCCCTTCCGCCCCTGAATATGGTGCTGGCCCGGGAACTTCTGCGCCGTACCTACATGTACAAACTCCTTAAAGAACACAGTCTGAAACCGGAGGAAGATATCCGGGCGGTGTCTGAGACCCTGGTGACGCTATCCCAGATTGTAATCGATATTCCGGAGATTCAGGGCCTGGAAATCTCGCCTTTGCTCTTTAACGAGCAGGGTGCCGTGGCGGTGAATATCGCCATCAACCTGGCCGACAAGCCGGGCCGGCCAATTATTCAGCCTTATCCGAGAGAGCTCGAAGAGTGGATTGTGTTGCCCAAATCCGGGCGCCGGGTCATCATTCGACCGGTACTGGCGGAAGATGAGCCTGCCCACCGGGCGTTCCATGAGTTGCAGTCGCCGGAATCCATTCGTTACCGGTTCTTCCAGTATCGCAAGCATTTTTCCCGGGAAGACGTTGCCCAGATGGTGCAAATCGATTACGACCGGGAGATGGTTTTTATTGCCAACGCGCCCAGGGAAGACGGGGAAGGCGAGGAAACCCTGGGGACCGTTCGTACCTGGACCGATGCCGATAACCTGCAATGCGAGTTCGCGGTCATGGTGCACGATAAAATGAAGGGCGAAGGCCTCGGCGTTGCCCTGATGCAGAAGATGATCGATTACTGCCGGGCCAGGGGCACCGTGGAAATGGTGGGCAATGTGCTGCCGGATAATCGTCCAATGCTGCAGCTGGCGGAACATCTGGGCTTTGAAATCAAGTTCAATACCGAAGAGGAAGTGATGGATCTGCGGCTGGTCCTGAACGAACCGGAAAAAGACTGGCAGCGAGAGCGGCTGGGAAAGAGCGCCCACTGAAGAGTGCAAGGGAGGCCGGGGCAGACAAGAAGGGTATCTGACCCGGTTTTACGACTTTACTCTTCGACAATCGCAGAGCGATCTTCGCCGCCGAGCGCTTCCAGGAGCCCTGGAATCAGCCGGGACAGCTCAAGGGTCATCAGCGTGAAAGCCGCATCAAACTTGGCAGCGTGGTCGTCCACGTCGACATCGTCCAGTTGATCCTGGAGTGTTTCGCCAAATTTCAGGCGACGGATGCCCAGCTCTTCATCCAGCACGAAGGAGACGTTGTCGTCCCAGGTCAGGGACAGCTTGGTCACCTGCATGCCCGCATCCAGATGGTTGCGGATTTCATCGGCTTTCAGATCCAGGCCTTTGCAACGCACCACGCCGCCATCTTCAGACGGATCCTTGAGTTCGCATTCAGTGCCCAGAACCACCTTGCCGGGCAGGTCGATGGATTCGTTCAGCCAACCGGTAAAGGTGAAAGCCGGTGCCTGTTCCACCGCGGGTGGACGAACCGGCAGTGACCCAAGGCTCTTGCGCAAAGTCGAGGCCAGATCTTCCGCCTGCTTGGCGGAGCCCGCGTCGACCACCAGAACACCGTCCTGGGGGGCGAGGTAGGCAAAGGAGCGGCGGTTCTTGGAGAAGGCCTGGGGCAGCATCTCCAGCATTACCTGTTCCTTGATTTCGTCCTTTTCTTTGCGTCGGACCTTCCGGCCCTGCTCGAACTCTATGGCTTCGGCCTTCTCCTCAACCGCTTCTTTCACCACCGGGCCGGGAAGAATCTTTTCCTCCTTGCGCAGGGCAATCAGGTGATAGCCGTTGGCACTGTGAACCAGCTGTTCGCCATGCTTGCCCAGGGGCGGAACCCAGCCCTGGCGGCTGGTTTCCTGAGGTCCGCAGGGCTTGAAGGCGTCGGCCTGGAGCTTTTCTTCCAGCTCTTCGGCAGAGATATCAAAGGGTTTGGTAAATCGGAATACGCGGGCGTTGCGAAACCACATCAGGGCTGGTCCTTGTCTTTCATATTTGCATGATCTCTACGAGTACGGTTTTAACGATAAAGCCCACAACGCCGGCGCCCAGCACCGTAAACAGTGCGATGGTGCCGAACTTGCCGGCCTGGGATTTCTTGGCCAGATCCCAGACGATGAAACCCATCCAGACAATAAGGCCGGTCAGAAACACCAGCATGGCGATCTGGGAAAACATTGCTTCGTTCATTGCTGACTCCGATTTCAACGTGGATTACTGTTCATCCCGCAGGAAAACCCAGTTGTTCTTATCGGATTGGTCTTCGCTGAAGTAATAGCCTTCGAGGTTGAATCCCTTGAGATCGTCGGCTTGGGTGATGCGGTTCTGAATGGCAAACCGACACATCAGCCCCCGGGCTTTCTTGGCATAAAAGCTGATCATCTTGTACTGACCATTCTTCCAGTCCTTGAATTGGGGGGTAATCAGCCGGCCTTCAAGGTCTTTCTTCTTTACACTTTTGAAATACTCGTTGGAGGCGAGGTTGACCAGCACGCCGTCGTCATCCGCAAGCAGCCGGTTGATCTTCTCTGTGATCTTGTTGCCCCAGAAGGCATACAGATCCTTGCCACGGTTATTCTCGAACCGGGTACCCATTTCCAGCCGGTAGGGTTGCATCAGGTCCAGCGGTTTCAGGACGCCATACAGACCGGAAAGCATGCGCAGATGCTGCTGGGCAAAGTCGAAGTCCTGTTCGCTGAAGCTCTGGGCGTCCAGGCCCGTGTACACGTCACCCTTGAAAGCCAGTACAGCCTGCCGGGCATTCTCGGGGGTAAAAGGTGTGTGCCAGTTCTGGAAGCGCTCGGCGTTCAGCTGTCCAAGCTTGTCGCTGATGCTCATCAGATTGCTGATCTGATGCGGCTCCAGATCTTTAAGCTGGTCTACCAGTTCACAGGCGTCCTCGAGGAACTCTGGCTGGGTATAGGTACTGGTCGCCAGCGGGCTCTCGTAGTCCAGCGTTTTGGCAGGCGAAATAACCATCAACATGTCAGGCAATCCTCATTGCAGGAATGTAAGTAAGTCATCCCTGGTAAAAGGCCAGTCCAGTTCTGCACCGGTATCGTTGCGTCTCAGCACCGGTATACGGGTGCCGTAGCGTTCCACCAGCTCTTCGGACTGGGCAATGTCTACCACGTCTACCGGGATTGGTTCCGGCATGGGCGTGTTTACAAGCAGGGCTTCGGCCAGTTCGCACAGGTGGCACTGGGATGTTGTGTAGAAAAGCAGTTCCATTATTTCGGCTGTGCGTCCAGTTTCTGGCCGTTGATGCCCTGGCTGTCCTTGCCCATGAGATACAGGTAAATCGGCATCAGGTCTTCCGGTGCCGGATTTTGCTGCGGGTTCTCCGCCGGGTAGGCGTGGGCTCTCATATTGGTACGGGTCGCGCCGGGGTTCAGACTGTTCACCCGGACATTGTGACGTTCGTCGTCCAGTTCTTCGGACAGCAACTGGCTCAGGCCCTCGACGGCAAACTTGGAGACGGCGTAGGCGCCCCAATAGGCTTTCGCCTTGCGGCCGACACCAGAGGACGTGAAGATCACCGAGGCGTCGTCGGATTTGCGAAGCAGGGGGATCATTGCCCGGCTCAGCAGGAACGGTGCCGTTGCGTTTACGTGCATGACCTTGTTCCAGGTTTCCGGGTCGTACAGCTCCACGGGGCTGCGATCGCCCAGAATCGCTGCGTTGTGCAGCAAACCGTCAAGCTGACCAAAATTGTCTTCAAGGGTCATGGCCAGTTCTTCGTAGTCTTTAACCGCGGCGCCCTCGAAGTTCATGGGTACAATGGCAGGCTTGGGGTGACCGGCGGCCTCGATTTCATCGTAAACCGTTTCCAGTTTGCTGACAGTACGGCCCACCAGTACCACGGTCGCACCGTGAGCAGCGTAGGCTTTCGCTGCAGCCCGGCCAATGCCGCTGCCGGCACCCGTCACCATAACGATGCGGTCTTTCAGAAGATCGGCGGGTGCTTGGTAATCATGCATAACCTGTCTCCGTGTCAGGCTGTTACCGGCTGAACACCGGATCCTAAAATTCGCGAACTATTGTAACAGCTTTGCCAAGTCCGTGACGGTGTCTGCGATGAGGTCCGCTTGCCACAGGTTAATGGCTTCCGGCTCCTCAATGTAACCGTAGCGGACAGCGATGGTTTTCATGCCCGCATTGCGACCGGCTTCGATGTCCCGTTCGTGGTCGCCAACGTATATGCCGGCGCCCGGATCGGTGCCCATCTGCTGGCAGGCCAGCAAGAGGGCCTCCGGGTGAGGTTTGCGCTGGGCCACGTGATCGGGGCAAACCAGTGCAGCACATCGGTCTGCCAGATCGAGGGCCTCGATCAGAGGAACCGCGAATCTGGCGGGCTTGTTGGTCACAATGCCCCAGGGGATACCCTGCTCTTCAAGTTCTTTGAGAAGCTCGTCCATGCCCTCAAACAGGCTGGTCTCCACCGCCACGCCGGCCTCGTAGAGGTCGAGGAACGCGGTGTGTTTTTCCAGGTATTCTGGATGTTCCGGTTCCAGGCCGAAGCCCACCCGGATCATGGCGCGTGCGCCGTTTGAGACTGAGCGTCGAATATGCTCGGCGGGGAGGGCAGGCAGTCCGTGCTGTTCCCTCAACTGATTCAGGCAGCGGATAAAATCCGGAGCCGTGTCGATCAGCGTTCCATCCAGGTCAAACAGGACCGCAGAGGTTTGTTGAGTGTTTTTAGACTTCACGGATATCCTTGGCGTGCATCAGGTAATTCACGTCCACGTCCCGGCCCAGTTTGTAGACTTTGGTAATCGGGTTGTAGGTCATGCCGGTCAGTTCCCGGACGTCCAGATCCGCGTGGCGCAGGTGGTCAGACATCTCCGAAGGCCGGATAAATTTTTTCCATTCGTGAGTGCCCTTGGGAAGCAACCGAAGCACGTATTCGGCGCCAACAATCGCAAAAAGGAACGACTTCGGGTTGCGGTTGATGGTTGAGACAAACAGATGGCCGCCTGGTTTCAGCATGGCCGCACAGGCCTTGATCACCGATGCCGGATCCGGCACATGCTCAAGCATTTCCAGGCAGGTAACCACGTCGTACTGGCCGGCATGTTCGCTGTCCTGCGCCAGCTCTTCGATGGTGATCTGGCGATAATCCACGTTCACGCCGCTCTCCATGCCATGCAGCCGCGCGACGGCCAGTGGAGCCTCGCCCATGTCGATACCGGTGACATGGGCGCCGCGCTGGGCCATGCCCTCTGACAGAAGGCCGCCACCGCAGCCTACATCCAGGGCCCGTTTGCCGGCCAGGGAAACCCGCTCGTCAATGTAGTTCAGGCGCAGCGGGTTGATATCGTGCAGCGGCTTGAATTCGCTCGAGGGGTCCCACCAGCGGCTGGCCAGGGCTTCGAATTTGGCGATCTCGTTCCGATCTACGTTCTGGTTTGTCATGGTTGGTTCTGCCTGGTGAATCAATAGGAAATCGGTTAGTCAGCCTTGCTTCGGATTCGCCCGGCCCAGTCCTCAACCCGAAGCATCAGATCGGCAACGTCGATGCGGGTAAGCCGGCCATCCTGTACTTGTGGTACGCCGTTAATCCAGCTATGGCTTACCGATCGGCCATGGTTGCTGTAGACGAGGTGCGAGGCGGGGTCGTAGACCGGCTGTAAAAACGGGTCGCTCAGATCAATGGCAATGATGTCCGCCAACTTGCCCTCCACCAGGGAGCCCAGCTCGTGATCCCGTCTCAGAGCCCTGGCACCGTTGATTGTCGCCATTTCCAGGGCCTTGTGTGCCGATAACGCGGAGGCATCTCCGGCCACCACCTTGGCCACCATGGCGGCGGTGCGAAGCTCTCCGAACAGGTCCAGATCATTGTTGCTGGCGGCGCCGTCGGTTCCGATGCCGACATTCACTCCGTTGTTCAGGAGTTCCTGCGCCGGACAAAGTCCGCTCGCCAGCTTAAGGTTCGATTCCGGACAATGGATGACATGGGCGCCCGATTGTTTAAGCAGACTGATATCGCTGCCGTCGATCTGGGTCATATGTACGCACTGGGTTTCGGGACGAAGCGCACCGAGGTCCGCCAGTCTGGCCGTGGGCCGTTGACCTAGCTTTTCGGTGGCTTCGGCCACTTCAAAGGCGGTTTCGTGCAGATGTATCTGAATCGCGGCTCCGGTTTCTTCCGAGAGCCGGACGGCCTCGGTCATCGGGCCGTCTGACACGGTATAGGGCGCATGCGGACCAATGGCGGGCATGATGTAGCCGTCGTTTTTCCAGCTGTCGATAAAATCGGCGCCCTTGCTCAGGTACTCGTCAGGACCGGCGCCCCAGGGCGTTGGGAAGTCCAGCAGCGGGAAGCAGATCTGGGCTCGGATACCGGCATCGTGGGCGACCTGCGCCGCGATTTCGGGAAAGAAATACATGTCCGAAAACGTGGTGGTTCCGGTACGCAGCATTTCAGCCATGGCCAGTTGGGTGCCATCGGCAATGAACTGCTCGCTGATAAAGCGACCTTCGGCCGGCCAGATGTGATCATTCAGCCAGGTCATTAGTGGAAGATCATCCGCCATGCCGCGGAACAGGCTCATGGCGGCGTGGCCGTGCATATTGATCAGGCCGGGCATGACGACATGGTGCGGAAGATCGACGGTCTCGCGAGTTCTGTACGTCCGGTCCGCGTGCTCCTGGGGCACCACCGCAGCAAGGCGTTTACCCTGGATAATCACTGCGTGATTCTCAAGCACCGTGCCTGCCGGCTCAATTGGAATCAGCCAGCGTGCGTTGATGCGAATATCGGCTGCGGTGATGGTGTCTGCCGTCATTAATCCTGCCTTACAGCGCATGGCGCGGGGCTTCCGCACCTTTAAAATGTAGCCCCGAAGTATAACCGTTATACTGGCAGTTTTCAGCGCTGAAAAACCGGAGCAGTTTTCTATGGCAACAATCCCGAAACCCTCTTCCGAACGCGGCATTGGCACCGTAGCAATACGCTGGCATGTCAGCAGTCTTGAGCTGCTGGACCAACGCCTGCTGCCAGGGGAGGAGCACTGGATAACGCTGGAAGGAGCGGCCGGAGTAGCTCAGAGCATCCGGGATATGGTGGTTCGGGGTGCCCCTGCAATCGGTATCAGTGCAGCGTACGGGGTGGCCCTGGCCGCGAGGCACGCCGGTGGTGGTGACTGGAAGGCGGAAATCAAACAGGCCATCCGTGAGCTTGCGGGATCACGGCCCACGGCGGTGAACCTCTTCTGGGCGCTGCAGCGCATGGAGCGGGTGTTTCACGCCTGTCATTCGCTGGATGAGGCGGTAAAACGGCTGGCCCGTGAGGCCGAGGCGATCCACGAGGAAGACCTGGCTGCCAATTTTGCCATGGCGGACCACGCCCTGGAGTTTATCGGAGCCGAGACACCGTTTTCGGTGCTGACCCATTGCAACACCGGCGCACTGGCCACCGGCGGCTATGGGACAGCCCTGGGTGTTGTTCGCCGGCTCAATGAGAAAAAGCTACTGAAAGAAGTCTATGCCGATGAAACCCGTCCGTGGCTGCAGGGTAGCCGGTTGACGGCCTGGGAACTGTCCCGGGACGGCATTCCCGTTACACTGAATGCCGATGGTGCCGCTGCCGCAATCATGGCTCGTAAAGACGTACGCTGGGTGATTGTCGGCGCGGATCGCATAACCGCCAATGGCGATGTGGTTAACAAGATCGGCACCTACAGCCTGGCGGTTCTGGCTCGCCATCACAATGTGGGCTTTATGGTGGTAGCGCCTTCAAGTACCGTGGATATGGCCACGGAGTCCGGGGCAGATGTACCCATTGAGGAGCGCGACGGCGTCGAGATCCGGGAAATACGCGGTATCGGGCTGGCGCCGGAAGGCGTCAACGTGTTCAATCCGGTCTTTGACGTGACGCCTGCCAGCCTGATTGACGCCATCGTTACGGAAAAAGGTGTGGTGCATAACCCGAATATTACCGGTATGCGGGCGTTATTTGGTTGACGGAGGGGTACGCTCCGGCCGTTTTTTTCTGGCCGCAGTCTTATCAGACGACGTTTTCACTTCCGGATGCTCTTCTTCGTAGGTGGCCCGAAGCTCGGCCACCTGCTGTTCCTGCTCCTCGATAAAGTGCAGGGACATCTCGAAGCTCTGGCGGGTGAACTCCAGCACTTTCTTGAAACCCTCATCCGAGAGTGTGCGGGCGTCGTCATGCCGACGGAAAATGTTGATGAACTCCCGTTCCCTCTCAAATTGCAGGGGTAGCCTGGCCACGCCCCAGTCGTTCAGAATTTGCCAGACTTCGGGATTGTAGTTGCGCGTAGTGCGCATAATGAACGGAATGGGGTCGTTCCGGGCAATGAGGGCAGCGAGCCGCAGAATCAGCTCGAAAGAAAGAGTGGAGGTGCCGTTTTCAATGGCTTCCAGAACCGACTTGTCCCGGAGGTTCAGGGCTTCGCTCATTTCCGACAAGGTTAGCCCGGCCACTTCCCGGATGTCCTTCAGAGACTGGCCTGCCGTGAGCATCGCCCGCAACTGGTCCTGAGAATTGATCAGCGCCCGACCAACCCGGAGTGACGTATCGGTGGCTTTGACCCCAAATCGAAGCGCCGAGCCGGTCAGGCTGGCCAGGCGGTCAATGAGCCCTTCCGGTGTCCGCTCCGGCGTAGCCGGTTTTTCCAGCCCTTCAACTTCTTCCAGCGAGCGCATTGCATGGAGAGCGTCCAGAAGCATATCCTGCAGCAATCTCGCTTTCTGGCGGCTATCCTGCCCGCTGGCTTCCTTCTCAGTCATGGGCCCTTGATGCGTCCGCTTATCGGGTTGCCGCGGAGGCTGGAGCCTGCGCCGCGAACTGTTGCGGGTCCAGGATTGACGCCATGCGGTTATCCAGGTCCAGCATGTCAGCCATGATATGGCCCCCTTCACGGATCACAAAATCCAGTTCTTCGTCGGTGGAATCCAGATCAGCCGCTTGCTGGTCCTGCCAGTCTTCAAGGGCTTCCAGGGAATCAAACGGAGACTGCCCTTTCAATTCACGTCTGGCGTTCGCGATGGTCAGGCGCGTGCGTTCAATCTGTTCATGCTGGGCGCGACGCTCTTCCAGGTTCAGGCTGACACTGTCCGTGGCGCGTTGTTTGGTCAGGAAGTCGATCTCCCGTTGAAGCAGGCTGAATTCGGCATTGGTTGAAAACCGCTCGTCATGGCGCTTGCGAAGCTCATCAATGATTCCGCTGAAATCAAAGTAGCGACTATGCGGCACAGCTTCGATCTGGTCCCAGGGCAGGGCATGATCCAGGGCGTCCTCACCAATGCGGGTCTTGTCGATGCGGGACGGAATCTCGATGTCCGGAATCACTCCCTTGTGCTGGGTGGAGCCACCGGATACCCGGTAAAATTTTGACTGGGTAATCTTGAGTTGGCCATGATTCAGTGGACGGACCGCCTGAACGGTGCCCTTGCCGAAGGTCTGGGAGCCGACGACCAGCCCGCGGCCATAGTCCTGGATGGCTCCGGCGAAGATCTCGGATGCTGACGCACTCATGCGGTTAGTGAGCACCACCAGTGGGCCGTCATAGGCGACCGAGGGATCCTCATCGTTCAGTACCTGTACATCGTTGTTTGCGTTGCGAATCTGAACGGTAGGGCCTTTGTCGATAAACAGACCCACCAGATCATTGGCCTCGTGCAGGGCTCCGCCACCATTGTTTCTCAAATCCATCACAAGTCCATCGACGCCGTCGGCTTCTAGCTCCGTGATCAGGTTACGGACGTCCCGGGTGGTGCTCTTGTAGTTCGGGTCGCCTGCCTGCATAGCCTGGAAATCGGCATAGAACGTGGGGATGGTGATCACGCCAATGGTGTATTCCTTGTCGCCGCGCTCAAGGCGGATAGTGTCCTTGCTGGCGCTCTGTTCTTCCAGCTTTACCTCATCGCGTTTAATGGCGATGGCCTCGGTAATGGTCTCATCGGAGGAGTTGGCCGGAATCACTTCCAGGGTGACCGTTGAATTCCTCGGCCCGCGGATAAGATCGACAACTTCGTCCAGGCGCCAACCAATCACATTCACCGGTTTTTCGCCTTCCTGAGCTACAGAAACAATGCGATCTGCGGGTTCAAGTTGACCCTGCTTGGACGCGGGCCCGCCGGGCACCAGTCTTACCACCTTGGTGTATTCGTTGTCTGACTGAAGCACGGCTCCAATGCCTTCCAGGGAAAGGCTCATGTTTATGTTGAAGTTTTCAGAGGTGCGCGGTGAAAAGTAGGATGTATGGGGGTCCCACATGCCGGTAAACGCATTCATATAGGCCTGGAAAGCATCTTCGCTGCGGGCCTGGTACGCGCGTTTTAGCTGGCCTTCGTAGCGGCGGCGCAGGGTTTCAACAATGGCTTCATCATCGGCGCCGTTCAGGCGCTGTGCCAACACCGCGTTTTTGATGCGCTTCACCCAGAGATCATCCAGCGCATTGGCGTCAGTTTCCCAGCCTGCTTTCGAGCGGTCGACCAGAATGCTCTCGTTGGCCGAGAAATTCAGCGAATCTATGCCCTTATCGATGGTTTCCAGTGCAAACTGGAGGCGCTCAATAATCCGTTGTTGAACCAGATTGTAGATATCAAAGCCTGGCTGCAGCTGGCCGGTTTTCAGGGCCGAGCCCAACTGCGTGCGGATTTTGTCGAATTTCGCAATGTCGTCCTGAGAAAGGTAGATTCTCTGCCCGTCCAGATAATCCAGGTAGGCATCAAACACATCGCCGGAGAGTTCGTCGCTGATTCCGAGGTCCCGGAAGTGGGTGAACTGCAGCTGACGGGCAATCAGAATGTTGGCCCGCGCCTGATCAATCGTGGGGGCGACTGGCTCGTACACCGCCGGGGTTTCAACCTTGGCGTGCAGCCCCAGAGGCGTTGACAGCAGCAATGCCACAGTCATTGCCTTGCACACCCCGGACCGACCGGATCCTGCCGGAGAGCGACGAGCCATAATTTTTTCCGCGATGGTCATAAATGCGTACCTGACGGTGTGGGGAGCCCCTCGGTTAGAGAGGGAGTGACTACCCGTGACTTATTAGATTTATTGTAGGCAAGCACTACACCCGATGCCATAGGCAGGGCGTATCGGTTCGTGACAATCTGTCCATGAAGACGCCACGTTCGTAACCGAGAGATCACCGCCGCTCAGGGCTGTGGCGTATGAGGAAACTGCCGGGAGAGTCGGTAATCCCTCCCGGCAATTGGCGTGCAGAGGATGGATCAGACGAACGGAGTGTTCGTTTCCGACTTCTCCTGCAACAGTTTGGGCGGTGCAAAACGTTTACCGTAGGTCTTGGCAAGCTCGGATGCCCGCTCCGTGAAGGCCCTTACGCCATACTGATTAATAAACTGAATAGCGCCACCGGTCCAGGGCGCATAGCCAATCCCGAATATGCTGCCTATGTTGGCGTCTTCCACCGTACGCAACACACCTTCCTCCAGACAACGGACCGTTTCAATGGCCTGGATAAACAGGATCCGGTCTTTCAGTTCCTGCAGTTTGACCGTTCTTGCCTTGTCAGAATCCACGAACAGGTTTGCCAGCTCCGGCCACAGGTGTTTCTTGCCATTGGCCGGGTAGTCGTAGAAGCCGGCGCCTGCGGCCTTGCCCTTTCGGCCATGCTCGTTGACCATCGCATCAATGACCGCTTCCGCGGGGTGGGCATTCCAGGTGCCGCCCGAGGCTTCGGTATCTTTTTTGCTCTGGTCCCGGATGTGTTGCATCAGGGTCATGCTGACTTCGTCGGAAATGGCTAAAGGGCCCACGGGCATGCCTGCCAGCAAGCCGGCATTTTCAATGCTGGAGGGGTGAATGCCTTCGCCCAGCATGCAGATACCCTCATTAACGAAGGTGCCGAAGACCCGAGAGGTGAAGAAGCCCCGGCTGTCGTTCACCACCACCGGGATCTTGCCGATCTGCTGAACATAGTCAAACGAGCGTGCCAGGGTTTCATCGGAGGTTTGCTCACCCACGATGATTTCCACCAGCTGCATCTTGTCCACCGGTGAGAAGAAGTGCAGGCCTATGAAGTTCTCGGCGTTTGCTGAGGCACCGGCGAGTTGGGTGATGGGGATGGTGGAGGTGTTGGAGGCAAAAATGCCGTTGTTAACCAGCTTCGGTTCCGCCTCCTGCGTTACTTTGGCCTTCAGTTCGCTGTCTTCGAACACCGCCTCGATAATCAGGTCGCAGCCTTCCAGATCGCCCGCAGAGTCTGTGGCCTTGATGCGGCTCAGGATTTCTGCTTTCTGCTCTTCGGTCATCCGGCCACGGCTGACCTTCTTGGCAAGCAGTTTCTCGGAGTAGCTTTTGCCTTTTTCCGCGTTTTCAACGGAGACATCTTTCAGAACCACTTCCACACCACGAGTGGCGGTTGAGTAGGCAATGCCTGCGCCCATCATGCCGGCACCGAGGACACCGACTTTGCGGAAAGTTTCTTTTTCAACGCCATCGGGTCGGCTGCCACCAGCCTTGATCGCGTTCAGCTGGAACCAGAAGGTGCCGGTCATGTTCTTGGCGACCTGGCCAATTACCAGCTCGGCAAAATAACGGGTCTCGATCAGGCTGGCGTTGTCGAAATCCACCTGAGCACCCTCGACGGCGGCAGAGAGAATGCGCTCCGGCGCTGGATAACAGCCTTTGGTTTTTTGTTTCAGCATGGCGGGGGTGATGGCCAGTTTCTGGGCCATCGCAGGATGGTGTGGCGCGCCGCCCGGAAACTTGAAGCCTTTCTGGTCCCAAGGCTGCTGGCATTTGGGGTTTGCATCAATGAACGCCCGGGCCTTGGTGATCATGTCCTCGGCAGAATCTGCCAGTTCGTTGATAATGCCGGCCTTGAGGGCGGCTTTCGGGTTCACCTTTTTGCCTTCCATCAGGAACGGGAAGGCCGCCTCAAGGCCAATCATTCGAGGCAGTCGCTGGGTGCCGCCGCCACCGGGCAGCAGGCCCAGAGTCACTTCCGGCAGTCCCAGTTGAATGCTGTTGTCATCAATGGCGACGCGGAAATGACAGGCAAGGGCAATCTCGAGGCCGCCACCCAGGGCGGAGCCGTTGATGACGGCCACCACGGGTTTTCCGGTGGTTTCCAGAAAGCGCATGTGGGATTTCAGGCCGTTGACCATATCTTCAAAGGTTTGGGCATCATCCCGGGTAACCTTGTGCAGCTCTTTCAGGTCGCCGCCGGCAAAAAAGGTCTTTTTGGCGGAGGCAATGATGATGCCGCGAATATTATCCTGGTCCTCTTTCACTTTTGCGGCTGTTTCCGAAAGGGCGTCCCGAAAAGCGGCATTCATGGTGTTGGCAGACTGTCCCGGCATGTCGATGATGAGGGTCAGGATCTGGTCTGAACCCAGTTCGTAACGAATAGCACTCATAATTGGTTCTCCTGGAAAAGTGGACGGGTTCAGACGCGCTCAATGATGGTGGCAATGCCCATGCCGCCACCGACGCACAGTGTGGCCAGGCCGTAGCGCAGCTCGCGCCGCTCCAGTTCGTCCAGCAGAGTGCCTAGAATCATAGCGCCGGTGGCACCCAGCGGGTGGCCCATGGCAATAGCGCCGCCGTTCACGTTCACTTTTTCGTCGGGAACCGAGAGTTCCCGCTGGAAGCGCATAACCACAGAGGCGAAGGCCTCGTTCACTTCAAACAGATCGATCTGGTCGGCGGTCATACCCGCCTTTTCCAGTGCCTTGCGGGCTGCCGGGGCGGGGCCGGTGAGCATGATGGTGGGGTCTGTGCTGGTCACGGCCGTGGCGATGATGCGGGCACGTGGAGTCAGCCCCATAGCCTTTCCCTTGGCTTCACTGCCGATGAGCATGGCGGTGGCACCGTCGACGATACCCGAGGAGTTACCGGCATGATGAACGTGGTTAATCTTCTCCACGTAATGATATTTCTCCCGGGCGACACCGTCGAAGCCCATCTCGCCCATCATCTGGAAGGAGGGCTTCAGGCCGGAAAGACTCTCCAGGGAAGTGTTGCCACGCACATGCTCATCGCGATCAAGGATCACCACGCCATTCTGGTCAGTGATCGGAATGATGGACTTCGCAAAGTAGCCGTTCTGCCAGGCATTGGCCGCTTTCTGCTGGGACTTCACGGCAAAACCATCAACGTCTTCACGGCTGAAGCCCTCGAGGGTGGCAATCAGGTCTGCGCCGATGCCCTGGGGCATGAAACCGGTATGCAAGTTGGTCTCCGGGTCTGTGGCCCAGGCCCCGCCGTCGGAGCCCATGGGTACCCGGGACATGGCCTCCACACCACCGGCAACTACCATATCTTCCCAGCCAGAGCGTACTTTCATGGCGGCGAGGTTGACTGCTTCGAGCCCGGATGCGCAGAAACGATTGAGAGTAACACCGGCTACTTTTTCGTCCCAGTCGGCGGCCAGAGCCGCGGTCTTCGCGATATCCGCACCCTGATCGCCCACCGCTGTTACGCAGCCCATGACAATGTCATCCACCTGGGCGGTATCCAGGCTGTTCCTCTCCTGCAGCGCATGGAGCACCGTGGTCAACAGCGAGATGGGTTTGACGCTGTGAAGTGATCCGTCTTTTTTTCCGCGCCCCCTGGGGGTGCGGACTGCATCGAAGATATAAGCCTCGGTGGTCATTGCTTGTCCTCTGGTCATATTGTTTTCGGGTTTGATTTACCGATGACACAACCATAGCCGGTTGCGGTTGCGGGGGGTAATGACGCGGGCTGCCAATCGCATTGGCGAAATTGCTCATGAACCATGACAAGGAGGGGACTGGCTTCTATGGTGTTAGAAACCGCTGACGAATTCGGGAGGCGAAAGCCATGTCTCTGCGAGATGCAATCGACAATTTCTACGAGCGGCTGGTGGTGGATGCCATCGAGGCAACGCGGGAGGAGTCTGACACAGCGGACTATCTGACCGATGTTATGTGCGTGGCTCTCAACCGGCTGCCCACACGGTATTACCGGCACTCAATCGATATGATGTTTTATCTGGCGGACGAGGAGCTCAAGGGAATGAAACAGAAATCCCTGGCCGCCGTAAAGGAAGCCAGGGAATTCGTCAGGGAACATCAGCGAGAGTAGACCGCTGGGCGCCTCAGGCCACATTCAGATTGGCGACGGCCTTGTTCAGTCGCTCAGCCAGCTCCGTGTCCGCATTTTTGCCAGTGCCACCCAGGCACCAGGCTGCCAGCAGTTTTTCTACATCCTGCATTTGATCCGTGCTGTTGTCGGCGGAACCCATGCCATTGGCAAGGCGCTGAACCTGGATTTCCATGCGGCGCTGCTGATCGGCTTCAGGCGAGGGCACACCGCAAAGGATTTCTGCGCGAATCACCAGTTCGACCGGATCGCTGGCGTCTGACGTTTCGGCCAGCGCAGCCCAGTGCTGAGGCGCTGATTCACTGCCGGATTCGCCCGCTGTGGCCGCCATCACCAGAGACTGCCAGGAAGCCATTTTTGCCTGCAGTCTCAGGGTTGAGAGAATCTTGCTCAGCCGCTGCTTTTCTTGCTGGACCTTTTCTCTGACACCTTTTGAGAGCGCAGCGGCATCAATTTCCTTGAGCGTCGCCAGGGCCGCAGTGACTGCCTGTTCATCACTTTCAGGGGATATTCCCGAAACCTGATTCAGGCCTGCTTGCGCGGTCTCGTCCGCGGCCCGTGATGCCTGCTGCTGTTCCGAGCGCTCGGCATCACGGCGGGCAAAGATCTGGTCACAGGCCTTTCGGAACGCTTGCCATAGTTTGCGGTCTTCGCGATGGCGGGTGATTCCGATGGCTTGCCAGTCTCCCTGGAGGGCCTTGGCCTGGTTCATGGCCTCCTGGAGCGGCTCGTGTTCGATCAGGGTCTGGGCCTTGTCCACGATTGCCTGTTTCAGGCCTTCGTTTTTGCGCCGTTCCTCGTCCAGAGGTGCTTCCAGCCTCTTGAGCAGTTCATCGAAGCGCTTTTGAACGGCCCGATTGTCGCGGAATTCCACTGGCCAGGCCTCTTTCCACTCCTGGCGGGCGGTCTGGTGGATTCGTTCTGCGACTTTCCAATCAATTGAAGACCAGTCGGCATTGTCCAGGAAGCTTTCGAGCTGCTCGCAAATGGCGGACCGTTTTTCCAGGTTGGCTTGTTTGAGGCCGGACTTGGCAGAGAAGTAGGCCTTGCAGGGCTCGTAAGCCTTATCTGAGGCAGCTTTGAACCGGGACCACAGCGAGCGATCTGAAGATCCGCCAAGATCGCGCCACTCACTCTGCAACTCCTTGATTCGTCCGGCCTTTGCTTCAGGGTCCATTGGCTGCTCTGCCAGGTATTCCATTTGCTCGCACAGGGCAATCTGCTTGGGTTCTGTGGCGAAGCCCTGCCAGTCCGAGAGTTCACGCAATTGCCCTGTAAGCAGCTGCATACGCGCCTGGTAGGGTTTTGCGTGGCGCGTGTCCAGATCCCGGAAGTGCTGTTGTGCGGTTTTGAAGAGCTGTTTGGATTCTTTCAGCTGCTTGGCCTCCAGAGCTTCCTCCAGTTGCCTGATTTCGGCTTCGAGGCGAGTCGTTAGAGCTTTCTGCTGCTCCTGGTTAACCCGGGGCTCTGCCGGTTTCTTGCGTTTGCCGGCCAGCTTCCGCAATGGCTCGAGTATTGCCGGGATGGGATAGCCTTCCGGCCAGTTGATCTCGGCAACCAGTGTTTTTGCCTGGGTACGCTGCTCGTCCGTGGCATCGTCTGTACCATCGAGCAGAGCGCCAAGTTCGACGATGTTTTCCCGTTCCTGGGTAATCCGACGGACAGAACTCAGGTAATTGCGCAGTGCGAGCATGGCGGTTTCGTAGGCTTTCTGCTCCTGCTTTTCCACTGCCGTGTCCCGGGTTGCTTCCAGCCAGCGATTTTCCTGGGTTTTCTGGAGTGCATCCAGAGACGCCAGCGAGGGCAGTGTCTCAGGCGGTTGAGACTTGAGCTCGTCCAGTGTGCGGGTCAGCAGATCCAGGGTTTCCTGACGTTGTAGCTTCTGCTCGCGCTGGCGCTTTTCATCTTCCGCCGCTGATTGCAGGGCCACAATGCGCTCTTTGCACAGGTGTACTGCTTCGAGAAATGCCTGCGCCTGTTCCGGGGTGGCGTGTGTTTCCACCTCTGCCCATTGCTTTAGCAGGGCATCGAGCCGGGCCTCATAAAGCTTGGTATCGTCACTTTTCGCCTGGTCCTGCGCGTGGCGGGTAAGGGTAGCGATGGTCTGGCTGATGCTGTCCAGTCGGGCCTGTTCTTCACGCCGCTGCTGGAGTGCCAGTTTTACGATCTGGTACACACCCTTATCCCGACCTTTAGCTTGTTTCTGAACTTCCTGGAGGCTGGCTTCGTCGGTCAGTCTGCTCGCGGCTGCCTGCCGGATATCCGCTGTAACGCCTTCACTGGCGAGTTTGGTCAGGACACTCTGCGACGGCGCTCCCTCCAGTGTTTTAAGCTGTTCTTCTCTCTGGCCAGCACGGGTATCTTCCTGTTTGACAGGCTCTGGCTGAGGGGCTTTCCGTTGTTTTGGAGTTGCCTCGGTTGTCTTGCGGGATTTGAACAGTTTCTGGATGAACGCGGCCATAAGAGTATCCTTGGGTGTTGAAACCAGTTCACGGTGTCGGGCAAAGTTGGGCCGCCACCGGCCGTCGGCCTCCGGTTCGGAGTGCCGGGTAGTCTGACTGGCCAGCCTGAGGCTCTGGCCAGTTGGAAAAATTCGCGGCTAGTCTAGCGTTTTGTGTGCGTATGCGGAAAGGGTCTGTATGGCAAAACAGGAAAATCAGGATGATCAGGAATACAAGGCCCGTGTAACGGCGCTCAGATTGCTGGCCAGAAGGGAACACAGCCGGTTCGAGCTGAGTCTGAAACTCCGTCAGAGGAAGATGTCGGGCGACATTATTGATGCCGTTCTGGATGATTACGAGAAAGAGGGTTGGCTTGACGATGACCGGTTTGCTGACGTCTACGCCCGTCAGAGAATGGATCTTGGTTACGGACCACTGCGGATTCTGGGCGAACTGCAGCAGCGCGGGGTGCATAAGACTCCGGAATGCGTCGATGAGATGACCGAGGAAGACTGGTGTCAGTTGGCTATCGGTATCCGGGATAAACGGTTCGGTCTCGCGGATCTCAGTGAAGACTGGGATGAAAAAGTGCGCCAGGCGCGCTTTCTTAATCGTCGGGGGTATTCCGCCAGTCAAGTGGAAACGGCGCTCGAAGCTCGTGGCGACTAGTCTGCTTCGGTTCGGGTGTTTCAGAGGGTCGGCGGGATCATGCCGAGCTCTGCCGGCAGGCCCGCACGGAGTTTTTCGTCCGGCTGTAGTTCGTCTGCCAGGATCCCTGGTTTCTGGCTTTCCTCCATCTGTACGATCTGCTCTTCCGGTTTTTGCGCTGGTGTGGCCGGTTCGTTGAGCCGGGCCAGAACATCATAGTAGCGCCGGATATTCTGAACGTAGATCACCGGTTCATGGCCCCGTGCGTAGCCAAAACGGGTCTTGGTATACCACTCCTTTTGGGCCAGCAGTGGCAGGAATTCCTTCACATCCATCCACCGGTCGGGGTCTTTCCCAGCACCTTCGGTCAGGCGACGGGCGTCCTCAAGGTGCCCAAAACCCACGTTGTAAGAGGCGAGGGCAAACCAGGTGCGGTCTGGTTCGGGGATCCGTTCCGGGATTTTCTCATGCACGATCCGGAAATACTTGGCGCCGCCCTGGATGCTTTCCTCGGCATCCAGGCGGTTGTTGATGCCGATGTGGCTGGCGGTATTCCGAGTCAGCATCATCAGGCCACGGACTCCGGTGGGAGATACCGCATTGGGCCGCCAGTGGGACTCCTGGTAACCGATGGCCGCGAGCAACCGCCAGTCCATATTGAAGTCCCTGGCATAGTCGCGAAACAGGGTCTCGTACTTGGGTAAGCGGTTTTCCACATGGTGCATGAAGGTACGGGCGCCAACGTAATTAAGCCGGTCCAGGTGGCCATAGAATCGCTCGGCAATCTGAGCGAGGGTGCCGTCCGCCTCCAGAGTATCCAGGAACTGACGGGCCGCTTTTGCCAGGGAATCATCCTGAGCTGATGGGAAAAACCAGGCCAGTTTCCCGGGCTCTCCAACCGTCAACGCCTCCTTCACCATTGGGTAGAATACGTGGTTAAGGTCGAGTTCGTTGGACGATACCATCGCGTAGGGGAATTCGCCGCTTTCGACGCGTGACAGAACGCCAGCAGCGTCCAGCCCTGGATGCACCTGCCACTGAAGCTCAGCGTTTTCCTGGCGGGCTTCATTGAGGCGGTGCTCGTGGTTGCTGTCGGCCACCACGTGAAGAGGCTTTCCAGCGAGGTCTTTCAGTGATTCCGGGCGCTCCACGTCGCGGTTATAAACCAGTATCGACTGTGCGGTAATGCCGGTAGCTACAGTGTGGTACTGATCGGCCGTGTCCGGCTGCCTGGAAAGCCCTAGCATGCCCAGGTGGGCATAGTTTTTTTCCAGAACCGAGAGGATTTCGGTATTGTCATCGGCGACGCGGATGCGGAGTTTTACGCCTAGCTCATCGGCGAACAGCTTTGCCAGTTCGTAGTCATAGCCGGTGGGCCCGTCTTCGCTTTCCACATAGATAGAGGGTGCTGTCCGCGTGATCACATGCAGAACGCCCTCGTCCCGGATCTCCTGGAGAGTGCTGGGCTGTGAGCATCCGGTCAGTATCAATGCGGTGCCAAGGAAGAAAATTATCCTGGCGGATGCGCTTTTAAAAGCAGCAAGTGTTCTGAGCAAGTCCATGGACTCCGTCACGGCTGGATCATTTGGTTGTAGCGTCGCTCACGGCAACACAACCCTGTTTATCCCGAGCGTGGAATTCCGTTCCACAATACCAATGATCCTTTGTGTCGGATGTCTGGTCAATAAATCTGGTTAATTAATATGCAAAACAATGTCAATTGTACGGGCCGGGATTAACGCTTCAATCGCTGTATCCTGACCCCGCTTTCGAGTATGATGTCGGCCTTTCAAATTGCACCCAGACTTCCCCGTTTCGCGCGATACAGGTTGATATCATGCTTGAACTTCGCGGCGCTCCCGCGCTCTCGCCATTCCGCTCCCGCAAATTGCATTCCCGAATTCAGGAGATCGTGCCTGAAATCGAGCATGTTTATGCTGAGTTCATGCACTTTGTCGATCTGGAGGCTAATCTTTCGGACGCTGAGCAGGCTATCCTGGACCGACTACTGACCTATGGTCCGAGTGTGCCGGTGGAAGAGCCAGACGGGGTTCTTTTCCTGGTGGTACCGCGCCCCGGAACGCTCTCGCCCTGGTCCAGCAAGGCAACGGACATCGCCCGCAACTGCGGCCTAAGGCAGATACACCGGATTGAGCGAGGCACGGCCTACTATATTCGTTCGGGTCGCAAGCTTGGCCTGGAACAGCGCGAGAAGATCGCAGCGCTGCTGCATGACCGCATGACCCAGAAAGTATTTCATGAGATGGGCGGCGCAGAGCTGTTGTTCAGCCATGAAGAACCTCGGCTCCTGGAAAGGGTGCCAGTTCTCGCCGGTGGACGCGATGCCCTGGTTGAAGCCAACTCGCGCCTGGGGCTGGCGCTTGCTGAAGATGAAATTGACTACTTGGTGAAGTCCTTCACGGATCTTGAGCGGGATCCGACTGACGTGGAACTCATGATGTTCGCCCAGGCGAACTCCGAGCATTGTCGACACAAGATATTCAACGCGTCCTGGGATATTGACGGCGAGGGCCAGGAAAAATCCCTGTTCGCCATGATCCGCAATACCTTCGAGATGAACAGCGAGGGCGTGCTATCCGCTTATAAAGACAACGCCTCTGTTATTCGGGGCAGCCGTGGTGGTCGCTTCTTCCCGGATCCCGAGACGGGTGTCTACGGTTACAGCGAAGAAGATATTCACATCCTGATGAAGGTGGAGACACACAACCACCCGACGGCGATTGCCCCTGCAGCCGGCGCCGCCACGGGCTCCGGCGGCGAAATTCGCGACGAAGGTGCAACCGGCCGGGGCTCCAAGCCCAAGGCGGGTCTGACTGGTTTCACAGTGTCCAACCTGAATCTGCCGGATGATCCCCAGCCATGGGAAATCAATTACGGCAAACCTGAACGCATCGCTTCACCGCTCGACATAATGATTGAAGGGCCTATCGGCGGCGCGGCATTCAATAACGAATTCGGACGTCCCAACCTGGCGGGCTACTTCCGGACCTTTGAAGAAAAAGTGCCCGGAGCCGCCGGCGAAGAAGTCCGCGGTTACCACAAGCCGATCATGATTGCCGGTGGTCTTGGCAACATTCGTGAAGAGCATGTTGAGAAGGGCAATATCCCTGTGGGCGGGAAACTCATCGTGTTGGGTGGGCCCTCCATGCTGATCGGTCTGGGCGGCGGCGCGGCTTCGTCCATGGATTCGGGCTCCAGTAACGAAAATCTGGACTTTGCGTCAGTACAGCGGGACAACCCCGAGATGGAGCGTCGGTGCCAGGAGGTAATCGACCGCTGCTGGCAGATGGGCGACAAGAACCCTATCGCTTTCATCCATGATGTGGGCGCCGGTGGTCTGTCCAACGCTATGCCTGAGCTTGTCAAAGATGGCGGTCGCGGCGGCAAATTCGAGCTTCGCGACATTCCCAGTGACGAGCCGGGAATGTCACCGCTGGAAATCTGGTGTAACGAATCCCAGGAACGGTATGTGATGGCAGTGGCTCCGGAAAACCTGGAGCAATTTGATGCGCTGTGCCGCCGTGAGCGCTGCCCCTATGCAGTGATTGGTGAGGCGACAGAGGCCCACCACCTGGAACTGGGCGATTCCTACTTTGACGACAAGCCGGTTGACCTGCCGATGGAAGTGCTGTTCGGCAAGCCGCCGCGCATGCACCGGAGTGTCAGCCGAGCTTCCTTTACGAAGCCCATTTTCGACTCCACCAAAATCGATCTGGATGACGCCATTCGCCGTGTTCTGCGCCTGCCGTCCGTTGGCTCCAAAAGCTTTTTGATCACCATTGGTGACCGCACCATTACCGGCCTGGTTGCGCGGGATCAGATGGTTGGGCCCTGGCAAGTTCCGGTTGCTGATGTGGCTGTGACTTCCACCTCCTTCGATGTCCGCACTGGTGAAGCCATGGCGATGGGCGAGCGCACGCCGGTTGCGACAATTGATGCTCCTGCCTCCGGCCGCATGGCTGTGGGCGAAGTGATTACCAATATGGCCGCAGCGCCGATCGGCAAATTGTCTGATATCCGGTTGTCGGCTAACTGGATGGCCGCAGCTGGCCACCCGGGTGAAGATGAGAATCTCTATGAGACTGTTCGCGCCGTAGGCATGGAATTGTGTCCCGAGCTTGGAATCACGATCCCCGTGGGCAAGGATTCCATGTCCATGAAGACCATGTGGGAAGAAGACAGTGGCGAACAGAAAGGCGTAACTGCACCGCTTTCGTTGATTGTTAGTGGCTTTGCACCGGTTATTGATGTTGCCAGCACGCTGACTCCCCAACTGGTCAAAGATGCTGGCGAGACAGACCTGATCCTTTTGGATCTTGCTGCCGGCCAGAACCGCCTCGGGGGCTCCGCTCTGGCTCAGGTTTACCGTCAGGTCGGTGCAGTTGCACCCGATCTGGATGACCCGGAGGACATCAAGGCTTTCTTTGCGGTTATTCAGGGTCTGAACAGCGACGGTAAGCTCCTGGCCTATCACGATCGTTCAGATGGCGGCCTGTTCGTCACTCTGGCCGAAATGTGTTTCGCCGGCCGCTGTGGGGTTGATATCAAGCTGGATGGCCTCGCCGAAGATCGCAGTCAGTTTGCCCGGGAACTGTTTAATGAAGAGCTGGGTGCCGTCATCCAGGTGCGCAGGGAAGACACCGGTTTTGTCCTGCAGCAATTCTCTGCCGCGGGTCTTGGGGACTACATCAGTGTCATCGGTAGCCCGAATGATACTGACAACCTTCGCTTGACGTTCGAAGGTAGCACTGTGGTGGATGAATCTCGGGTGGAGCTTCAGCGCCTGTGGGCCGAAACCAGTTACCGTGTTCAGTCGCTTCGGGATAACGCCGATTGCGCCCGCGAAGAATTCGATAACCTGCTTGATGCAGAGGATCCCGGTCTCCACGCCGAACTTTCCTACGATATCAACGACGACGTGGCTGCCTCGTATATCAACAAGGGAGCCCGTCCCAAGGTTGCGGTTCTGCGGGAGCAGGGTGTCAATGGTCAGGTTGAGATGGCGGCCGCGTTCGATCGTGCCGGCTTCGATTCTGTAGACGTGCATATGAGCGATCTGCTCTCCGGCCGGGTTACGCTGGACGGCTTTAACAGCCTGGTTGCCTGTGGCGGTTTCTCCTACGGTGACGTTCTGGGCGCTGGAGAGGGCTGGGCCAAATCGATTCTGTTCAGCGATCGCGTCAGGGACCAGTTTGCGGCGTTCTTCAATCGCCAGGACACGCTGGCGCTGGGGGTGTGCAATGGCTGTCAGATGCTCTCCAACCTGCACGAACTGATTCCAGGCAGCGAAGGCTGGCCCCGTTTCGTGCGTAACCAGTCCGAGCAGTTCGAAGCGCGGCTGGTTATGGCTGAGGTGATGCCGTCACCGTCGGCTTTCATGGATGGCATGGTCGGATCTCGTATGCCGATTGCCGTCGCCCACGGCGAGGGCCGGGTTGAATTTGCCAGCGGCACGTCGGCAGAAGCGCTCTCCGAAAGCGAGCTGGTGGCGCTGCGCTACGTGGATAATCGGGGGCAGGCGACGGTACGCTATCCCTACAACCCGAATGGGTCCGAAGCCGGGATTACTGGTGTGACGACGCGCGATGGCAGGGTCACCATCATGATGCCGCATCCCGAGCGAGTGTTCCGGGCTGTTCAGCATTCCTGGCGCCCCTCAGAGTGGCAGGAAGACGGTTCCTGGATTCGCATGTTCCGAAATGCGAGACGCTGGTTCGGCTGATTTTCCGTTCCAGTAACAAGCCGGTTTTGGGTGCGCTCAACATGAGTGTTTATTCCAAAGCCGGCTTTTTTATTTTGCGCCCCTTTTTTGGGCGTTTTTTAAGGGAAAAAATTGGGGAAAATGGCAAAAATCCCCTTGACTCAGTATTTTTATGCACATTGCTGGTGCCTCCCTGTTTGTTCTGTGCACAAAGACTAGGAATTTGGTTCAACTTTTGCCCAAAAGTCATAACCAATTGAAAAATATAGAATAAATGAATCAGGTGATTTTGTCGCCAATTTAACGGAAGTGCAGTGATTACGGGGTTTAAGGGCGTGTTCCCAAAAACTTTCCCCAGAGTTATCCACAGATTCTGTGGGTAAGTATCTAAGCTATTAATCTGTACAAAAAATATCCGACCTGAAGGAGGTTTTTCGATGTACAAGATGTGTTATTTCGTTCCGGAGACTCACGTCGAGAAAACCAAACAGGCATTGTTCGATGCCGGCGCCGGTCGAATCGGTGATTACGATTCCTGTGCCTGGCAATGTCTTGGAAGAGGGCAGTTTCGTCCGCTTGAAGGAAGCGATCCGTTTCTCGGCAATGCAGGGGAGATTGAAGCAGTGGATGAGTACAAGGTTGAGCTGGTTTGCGCAGATGAGCTCATAAAGGATGCGCTCGCGGCGCTCAAGCAGGCTCACCCATACGAGGAGCCTGCTTACGAGGTCTATCGAATGGAGGAGCTGTAGTCGATTACTCTATTAGCGGTCTTTTGCCATGGGGTGGCGGATATCGCTCACGTGAACCCCGAAGGATTCACGCCTGTAGTCAGACAGAAAAAGCTCCAGGGTTCGCTTTACGGTTGGAAAAGAGATCTCGTCCCACGGTATCTCGTCCAACCCGAACAGCCTGGATTCGAGTGACTCTTCACCGGCACCGAATTGACCGTCTTTCAGGGTGGCCCGGTAGAACATGTGGACCTGGTTGATATGCGGTACGTCGATGATGGAATAGAGGCCTTCAATGTGCACCTCTGCCAGGGCCTCTTCCATCGTTTCCCGCTCAGCGGCCTCGATAGTGGTTTCCGCGTTTTCCATGAACCCGGCAGGCAGCGTCCAGTAACCATAGCGAGGTTCGATAGCCCGGCGACAGAGCAGTATCTGGCCCTCCCAGACGGGAACCGTGCCGGCGACAATCCGCGGGTTCTGGTAATGTATGGTATCGCAGCTGACACAGACATAGCGGTGACGGTTATCGCCTTCGGGGATGCGTTGTTCAACCGGCTGGCCGCATGTGCTGCAGTACTTCATGATTTTCCCCGTATACTGAAATTGGTTTGGTAGTCAGTTTAACGATCCCGGCTGCCTCTGTCTCATCCAACCTCCGGATGTACCGTGGAGATGAACATTGCGTGATTTACTTGCCGAGCGCCTGGCTGGATATGCACCGCGCCAGCTGGCCCTGGATTATCCTGAGGCGGGCATACTGGTTCCGGTAACCGACGATCTGAAAAACCCAGAGATGATCTTTACGCTCAGGTCCGAGAATCTGAGCACCCATCGTGGGCAGGTCGCCTATCCCGGCGGCAAAAGGGATCCGGAAGACCCATCTCTGGCAGCAACGGCTTTACGTGAAACCCATGAAGAGATCGGATTGCCGCCGGATCAAGTACAAATAATTGCGCCGCTCAGTCAGGTGATGTCCCGTTATGGAATTCTCGTTACACCTTACGTTGGTGTGATTCCCGGAGATCATCCTCTGGAGCCAAACCCCCATGAAATCGAAAGTGTATTCCGCGTGCCTCTATCGTTTTTTCTGGAAGATAGACGGGAGCGCACAGATGCTCTGGATTTCCTGAACCATACGTTTTACGTACCCTGCTACCGTTGGGAGCGCTACGAGATCTGGGGCCTGTCGGCAGTGGTTCTGGTTGACTTCCTGAACGCTGTGTACGATGCCGGAATCGATCTGCTTGAACCGCCTGAAGGAGGCTGAGAATGTTTTACCAGTTGAATGACCGAACGCCTGAACTGGAAGGTGAGGGGCACTTTGTGGCCGAGAACGCGTCGGTGATAGGCCGGGTTCGGCTGATGGATAAGGCCAGCGTCTGGTTCAATGCGGTTCTACGTGGTGATAACGAGTGGATCACCATAGGGCCTGAAACAAATGTTCAGGACGGCTCGGTGCTGCATACAGACCCGGGTATGCCTCTTACTCTGGGTAAGGGTGTAACGGTTGGGCACAAGGTAATGCTCCATGGGTGCGAGATTGGTGATTACTCTTTAATTGGCATAAATGCTGTGGTTCTGAACGGAGCAAAGATTGGTAAGCACTGCCTGATTGGCGCCAATGCCCTCATTCCCGAAGGAATGGAGGTGCCGGACGGCTCCATGGTTGTCGGTTCGCCGGGCAAGATCAAGCGGGAGCTCAACGATAGCCAGAAGAAGATGCTCGAAATGAGTGAGCAGCATTATGTTCAGAATGCTGCTCGCTACGCCGATGAGCTCAAGCCCTGCGAGCCGAAAAAATGAGTGTTGCTGACAAGGTTCGCTCGCCCTGCGTGAGCATCTGTGCGCTTGATGAAAATGACATCTGTGTGGGGTGTCATCGGAGCGGGGATGAGATCACCCTCTGGAGCAGAATGGATGACGACGAACGGCGCGAGGTGCTCCGGAAAGTGGCGGAGCGCGAAAAAGGTTCCCTGATTCACGGCTAGCATAGGTGTTGGTAAATCATGACTGACTCAGTTCGAATTGGTACACCCCTGAAAGGCAACGCCTTCAGGGTTCTCTTTTGCGGATCCGGTGAGCTTGGAAAAGAAGTCGTCATCGAGTTGCAGCGCTATGGCGTCGAAGTGATCGCCGTGGACAGATACGCGGATGCGCCTGCCATGCAGGTGGCTCATCGGAGCCATGTTATCGACATGCTGGACGGCGTCAGCCTGCGCCGCGTTATTGAGCAGGAAAAGCCGAATCTGATTGTTCCCGAGATTGAAGCTATTGCCACGCCAGAGCTCGTCAAACTGGAAGAAGAGGGATATAACGTTATTCCAACGGCTCGAGCGGTAAACCTCACAATGAATCGTGAGGGAATTCGTCGGCTTGCGGCTGAAGAGCTGGGATTGCCAACCTCACCATACCGCTTTGCCGGTTCTCGGGAGGAATATTTAGCAGCTGTGAGGGAAATAGGGCTGCCACTGGTGGTAAAGCCGGTTATGAGCTCCTCCGGCAAAGGGCAAAGTACAGTCAAGACGGAGGGTGATATTGAGGCGGCGTGGGAATATGCCCAATCTGGTGGGCGCGCCGGTAAAGGAAGGGTAATCGTTGAAGGTTTCGTCGATTTCGATTACGAGATTACCCTGCTGACCCTAAAACACCGGGATGGGGTTTCGTTTTGTGAGCCCATAGGGCACAGGCAGGAAGACGGAGACTACCGGGAGTCTTGGCAGCCTCAGCCGATGGCGCCGCTGGCCTATGAGCGTTCGGCCGAAGTCGCCCGGTCTGTGGTCGAAAATCTTGGGGGGTATGGCATCTATGGTGTAGAGCTCTTCGTTAAAGGAGACAAAGTCTGGTTCTCTGAAGTTTCGCCACGTCCCCATGACACCGGGCTGGTAACCCTTGTATCTCAGGATCTCTCGGAGTTTGCTCTCCACGCGCGGGCAATCCTGGGTCTGCCGATCCCGACGATCCGTCAAAACGGACCGTCGGCTTCGGCGGTGATTCTTCCTGAGGGAGATTCGGCAGAGGTTTCTTACTCAGGGCTTGGGTCGGCGCTTTCTGAACCGGAGACCCAGTTACGCCTTTTCGGGAAGCCCGAGTTAAAAGGACGCCGTCGAATGGGTGTTGCGTTGGCGAAGGGCGTGTCGCTGGAAGACGCGCGGAAAAAAGCGCGCGGTGTTGCTGAATCAGTTATTGTTGAAGTATGAGTCTTTACTGAATTGCGGTCTTCTCGACATGGTCGGTTCAGGAGCGGTGACGATTTATGAAAAAAATTCAAAGCCAATCGTTGACACCTCCTGAGAGGTCTGTAAAATGCGCATCTCTTTCGAGGGGTAAGCCACTTAAGCGGCTCCAAATTCGGAAAGCAACTGTTTGAAAGTACTGAAGAAAATGAGTGTTAAAAATCTTCAGATTTACGGTTGACAAGGCAGCGGAACGATGTAGAATACGCGGCCTTGATTGAGCAACAGCTCAAACGCTCTTTAAAAAGTTGACCAAGTAATTCGTGTGGGCGCTGGCCGAGGTATTTCGGATACGAAATATCAGGACAGTGACTCGTCGAAATTGAGTTTTGTCTTGAGCAAGAATAGAGAATCTTCGGATTCTTGTATGATTTAAACTGAAGAGTTTGATCATGGCTCAGATTGAACGCTGGCGGCAGGCTTAACACATGCAAGTCGAGCGGTAACAGATCTAGCTTGCTAGATGCTGACGAGCGGCGGACGGGTGAGTAATGCATAGGAAACTGCCCAGTAGTGGGGGATAGCCCGGGGAAACCCGGATTAATACCGCGTACGCCCTTCGGGGGAAAGCAGGGGATCTTCGGACCTTGCGCTATTGGATGTGCCTATGTCGGATTAGCTAGTTGGTAGGGTAAAGGCCTACCAAGGCGACGATCCGTAGCTGGTCTGAGAGGATGATCAGCCACATCGGGACTGAGACACGGCCCGAACTCCTACGGGAGGCAGCAGTGGGGAATATTGGACAATGGGGGCAACCCTGATCCAGCCATGCCGCGTGTGTGAAGAAGGCTTTCGGGTTGTAAAGCACTTTCAGTGAGGAGGAAAAGTTGGTCACTAATATTGGCCAGCCTTGACGTTACTCACAGAAGAAGCACCGGCTAACTCCGTGCCAGCAGCCGCGGTAATACGGAGGGTGCAAGCGTTAATCGGAATTACTGGGCGTAAAGCGCGCGTAGGTGGTTTGATAAGCGAGATGTGAAAGCCCCGGGCTTAACCTGGGAACGGCATTTCGAACTGTCAGGCTAGAGTATGGTAGAGGAGTGTGGAATTTCCTGTGTAGCGGTGAAATGCGTAGATATAGGAAGGAACACCAGTGGCGAAGGCGGCACTCTGGACCAATACTGACACTGAGGTGCGAAAGCGTGGGGAGCAAACAGGATTAGATACCCTGGTAGTCCACGCCGTAAACGATGTCTACTAGCCGTTGGGACTCTTGAAGTCTTAGTGGCGCAGCTAACGCACTAAGTAGACCGCCTGGGGAGTACGGCCGCAAGGTTAAAACTCAAATGAATTGACGGGGGCCCGCACAAGCGGTGGAGCATGTGGTTTAATTCGACGCAACGCGAAGAACCTTACCTGGCCTTGACATGCAGAGAACTTTCCAGAGATGGATTGGTGCCTTCGGGAACTCTGACACAGGTGCTGCATGGCCGTCGTCAGCTCGTGTCGTGAGATGTTGGGTTAAGTCCCGTAACGAGCGCAACCCCTATCCCTAGTTGCTAGCAGTTCGGCTGAGAACTCTAGGGAGACTGCCGGTGACAAACCGGAGGAAGGTGGGGATGACGTCAGGTCATCATGGCCCTTACGGCCAGGGCTACACACGTGCTACAATGGTGCGCACAGAGGGCTGCAAACCCGCGAGGGGGAGCCAATCTCACAAAACGCATCGTAGTCCGGATCGCAGTCTGCAACTCGACTGCGTGAAGTCGGAATCGCTAGTAATCGTGAATCAGAATGTCACGGTGAATACGTTCCCGGGCCTTGTACACACCGCCCGTCACACCATGGGAGTGGATTGCACCAGAAGTGGTTAGTCTAACCTTCGGGAGGACGATCACCACGGTGTGGTTCATGACTGGGGTGAAGTCGTAACAAGGTAGCCGTAGGGGAACCTGCGGCTGGATCACCTCCTTAAACGAAGCCGAATGCTTCGGTCAGAGTCCACACGAATTACTTGGTTGGCTAATAAAGAGAGCAGATGGGTCTTTGCAGGCCCGTGTTTTGGGTCTGTAGCTCAGGTGGTTAGAGCGCACCCCTGATAAGGGTGAGGTCGGTGGTTCAAGTCCACCCAGACCCACCAGAATTACGTAGCTCGTCGTTGTGTCCGGACTTGCATAGCAGGCTATGTGGCGCCCGAACACGCCTAGATCTACGCAATTCTTGATAGCTTTATATTGGGGCTATAGCTCAGCTGGGAGAGCGCCTGCCTTGCACGCAGGAGGTCGGCAGTTCGATCCTGCCTAGCTCCACCAAACATTTTACTGACTAACTTAGGTTAGCAGTGTACAGAAACAAGCTTTTCAGTTGTGTGACTCGATTAAGAGTTATCGCTGAAGATCTTCTTTCTGATCACTGGGTCAGATTTGCTCTTTAACAAATTGGACGAGATAGAACACGATTGATGGATTCCATTATCTCCGGAATTCATTGATCAGAGTGATAACGATTTCAAGCGTTATCCGGTGTTGTCGTTGAAGTGGTTGTTCTATTGCTTCAAGTGGCTGTCTCGAAGAAAACGTTGCCATCAGGCTTGCCTGGTGAAGACGCGACTTCGTGATCAGTTGTCTTGGGGTTATATAGTCAAGCAACTAAGCGCATACGGTGGATGCCTTGGCAGTCAGAGGCGATGAAAGACGTGGAAGCCTGCGATAAGGTTCGGGGAGCTGGCAAACAAGCTGTGATCCGGGCATTTCTGAATGGGGAAACCCACCCGATTTCGGTCGGGTATCTTGCACTGAATACATAGGTGTAAGAGGCGAACCGGGGGAACTGAAACATCTAAGTACCCCGAGGAAAAGAAATCAACCGAGATTCCCTAAGTAGCGGCGAGCGAACGGGGATTAGCCCTTAAGCTAAACAACTGGTAGGAGAAGGCTCTGGAAAGTGCCGCCATAGTGGGTGATAGCCCCGTATCCGAAACCTGAGTTTGGTGAAATCGAGTAGGACGGGACACGTGATATCCTGTCTGAACATGGGGGGACCATCCTCCAAGGCTAAATACTCCTGACTGACCGATAGTGAACCAGTACCGTGAGGGAAAGGCGAAAAGAACCCCTGTGAGGGGAGTGAAATAGATCCTGAAACCGTATGCGTACAAGCAGTCGGAGCGGACTTGTTCCGTGACGGCGTACCTTTTGTATAATGGGTCAGCGACTTATGTTCAGTGGCGAGGTTAACCGTTTAGGGGAGCCGTAGGGAAACCGAGTCTGAATAGGGCGATTTAGTCGCTGGGCATAGACCCGAAACCGGGCGATCTATCCATGAGCAGGTTGAAGGTTGAGTAACATCAACTGGAGGACCGAACCCACTGTCGTTGAAAAGCCAGGGGATGACTTGTGGATCGGAGTGAAAGGCTAATCAAGCCCGGAGATAGCTGGTTCTCCCCGAAAGCTATTTAGGTAGCGCCTCGGACGAATACCACAGGGGGTAGAGCACTGTTTCGGCTAGGGGGTCATCCCGACTTACCAACCCGATGCAAACTCCGAATACCTGTGAGTACTATCCGGGAGACACACGGCGGGTGCTAACGTCCGTCGTGAAGAGGGAAACAACCCAGACCGCCAGCTAAGGTCCCCAAGTACCAGTTAAGTGGGAAACGATGTGGGAAGGCTCAGACAGCTAGGAGGTTGGCTTAGAAGCAGCCATCCTTTAAAGAAAGCGTAATAGCTCACTAGTCGAGTCGGCCTGCGCGGAAGATGTAACGGGGCTCAAACTGGTCACCGAAGCTGCGGCTGCATACTTTGTATGCGGGGTAGGGGAGCGTTCTGTAAGCCTGCGAAGGTGTGTTGAGAAGCATGCTGGAGGTATCAGAAGTGCGAATGCTGACATGAGTAACGACAATGGGAGTGAAAAACTCCCACGCCGGAAGACCAAGGGTTCCTGCGCAACGCTAATCGGCGCAGGGTGAGTCGGCCCCTAAGGCGAGACCGAAAGGTGTAGTCGATGGGAAACGGGTTAATATTCCCGTACCTTGGATAGCTGCGATGGAGAGACGGAGAAGGCTAGGTGAGCCGGGCGACGGTTGTCCCGGTTTAAGCGAGTAGGGAGTGGACTTAGGCAAATCCGGGTCCACAATCTCGAGACGCGACGACGACTGCTCTTAGAGCGGGAAGTCATTGATGCCATGCTTCCAGGAAAATCTTCTAAGCTTCAGGCTATTCGAGACCGTACCCCAAACCGACACAGGTGGTCAGGTAGAGAATACCAAGGCGCTTGAGAGAACTCGGGTAAAGGAACTAGGCAAAATGGTGCCGTAACTTCGGGAGAAGGCACGCTGGTGTTAGGTGATACCCCTGCGGGTGGAGCTGAAGCCAGTCGAAGATACCAGGCCCCTGCGACTGTTTATTAAAAACACAGCACTGTGCAAACACGAAAGTGGACGTATACGGTGTGACGCCTGCCCGGTGCCGGAAGGTTAATTGATGGGGTTAGCGCTTGCGCGAAGCTCTTGATCGAAGCCCCGGTAAACGGCGGCCGTAACTATAACGGTCCTAAGGTAGCGAAATTCCTTGTCGGGTAAGTTCCGACCTGCACGAATGGCGTAACGATGGGGGCGCTGTCTCTACCCGAGACTCAGTGAAATTGAAATCGCCGTGAAGATGCGGTGTATCCGCGGCTAGACGGAAAGACCCCGTGAACCTTTACTATAGCTTCACAGTGAACTTTGAGCATGTTTGTGTAGGATAGCTGGGAGGCTTTGAAGTGGGAACGCCAGTTCTCATGGAGCCAACCTTGAAATACCAGCCTGACATGTTTGAGGTTCTAACTTCGACCCCTTATCGGGGTTAAGGACACTGTGTGGTGGGTAGTTTGACTGGGGCGGTCTCCTCCCAAAGCGTAACGGAGGAGCACAAAGGTGGGCTAAGCATGGTCGGACATCATGCGGTTAGTGTAATGGCACAAGCCCGCTTAACTGCGAGACAGACACGTCGAGCAGGTACGAAAGTAGGTCATAGTGATCCGGTGGTTCTGTATGGAAGGGCCATCGCTCAACGGATAAAAGGTACTCCGGGGATAACAGGCTGATACCGCCCAAGAGTTCACATCGACGGCGGTGTTTGGCACCTCGATGTCGGCTCATCACATCCTGGGGCTGAAGCCGGTCCCAAGGGTATGGCTGTTCGCCATTTAAAGTGGTACGCGAGCTGGGTTTAGAACGTCGTGAGACAGTTCGGTCCCTATCTGCCGTGGACGTTGGAGATTTGAGGAAAGCTGCTCCTAGTACGAGAGGACCGGAGTGGACGAACCTCTGGTGTTCGGGTTGTCACGCCAGTGGCATTGCCCGGTAGCTATGTTCGGATAGGATAACCGCTGAAAGCATCTAAGCGGGAAGCCCCTTCCAAGATGAGATCTCCCTGGACCCTTGAGGTCCCTGAAGAGCCGTTCAAGACCAGGACGTTGATAGGTCGGGTGTGTAAGCGCTGCGAGGCGTTGAGCTAACCGATACTAATTGCTCGTGCGGCTTGACTATATAACACCCAAGACAATTGCGGATAACGCAGAGCCTAACCGCTCATACGAAATCAACATCACTCAGCTCCATCTCGTCCCCCAGTGATCAACCGTTTTGCCTGACGACCATAGCGGTCTGGAACCACCTGATCCCATCCCGAACTCAGACGTGAAACAGACCTGCGCCGATGGTAGTGTGGCGTTGCCCATGTGAGAGTAGGTCATCGTCAGGTTCCTAATTCCTAAACCCCAGCATCCTCGATGCTGGGGTTTTTTATTGCCTTCAGAAAAAAATCTGGATCAGGGCAGCCAGATCTCAAACACCCCACCACCGAGGCTTCCACCATTGTGGAGCTTTATCGACCCACTTCGCTTTCCCTCGCTGTGCAGTTTGGCGACGGAAGAGGCGAAGAATAGCCCGAGGCTGGTACTGCCACTCTTGAAATCAAGGGATTTGAAGTTGAGTGTTCCCGTGTGCTGCATGTTGTCGGGATATCCCATGCCATCGTCTTCAACACCAATCACCAGGTAACCGTCTCTCTCACCAGCGGTAAGCCGGATTCTGCTGCGGGTATAGCGTATGGCATTGTTGATGGTGTTGTTGAGCACGCCGGTCAACAAGTCCTCATCGAAAAAGCCGTTTATGTCCTCAGTGTCCACGGAAACATCAATGCCTAGTCCCTGCAGAAGAGGATTGTGTCTGGCCAGGTGTTCCGAGAGGAAATCTGGCACAAAGTGCTCCTCAATGTGCGCGGAGAGGTTGTTCTCGCCAAGTCGATAGATACCAAGGAGTTGCACCAAGTCGTTGTGCATCCGTTCGGCTTCGTACTGCAGGGTATTGAAGCGCGAAGATTCCCCGAGGCTTTCCTCGTGCTCGCTGCGAAGCTCGTCCAGGGAATTCAGGAGCATGCCAAGCGAGTTCTTCATATCATGAACGGCTGAGGCAAGCACCATGGAAAAATCGATATTCTGGTCTTTCATACCATCAGCCCCTTCAGTTTCCGTTGTAACGCGATATAGCGCCGATGTTGGCGGTGTTGCTCTGGCAGCCCTGCCAGGTGATCCAGGCATGACTGGCAGCGTTTGAGGAGCTCAGCGTCGCCGGGACTGTTGTCATGCTTCTTCATCAACACCTGAACCAGGTTAAGGTTCAGGGCGGCGTGGTCCGGGACAATGTCCAGAGCCTTTGAAAAGATATCCGCGGCTTCTTGCAGGTTCCCGGCTTCGAACGCTTTTATGCCATCCCGGTTGAGGGTTCGGGCTCTGATTTTCTGTCGGAACCCTACGGGCTCATCAAGGAGGCTTTCAATCTTCTGAAGTATGTCAGGCTCGTTGCTGAACCGCTCTGACATCTCCCGTAACAGCGCTTTGGCGTCGCTTTCATGTCCGAGTCGAAACAGAGTCTTGGCGTAATCAAGACCCGTTCCTGCATCCAGGGCTGTGGCATCGTCGAGTTCCGGTCTGATCCTTTCGAGGATTTCGCTCGCCTCTTTGTTCTGACCCTGTCCTGCACGAACCCGGCACTGGACGATCCGGCTCCGCAGGCTGATACCTTCCTCACCCTCGAATCGCTTTTCCATCGTCTTGAGAACCGTCAGTGCTTCCCTGGCTTTTTCTTTGCCCTCTTCTTCAAGATCCCCCTCGCTGAGGTCGGAAAGCGCCTGGCCCAAGGCGAGGTAGTGCTCTGAATTGTCGTGGATCGAGTGGGTGCCAAGCTCTACTGTGCGTTGCCAGGCCTCGGATGAGGTCTCGAGATCCTGATTGGAACCGGCCAGTTGTGCCAGATGCTTTTGCCGTAATAATGCATTGGGGGAATGCTCTATGGCTTTTTCCAGTACCTGCTGTGCCTGTGTCGGCCGGCCCTGCCGTTCGAACCCTTCTGCCAGAAGGTCATAGGCCTCCATGTAGTCCGGGTGGTTTGCAATAAGCTCTCGAAGTCCGTCTACCGCCTGGTCGAAGCTTCGGTTGGCGAGCAGTACTTTGCAGCGTCCGAGCTTTGCCCAGGACAATTCCCGTTGCGCAAGGACGTCATCGTAGGTTTTGAGCGCGTGCGCGAGGTCTCCGAGCTGGAAATACAGGTCGCCCAGGGTTTTCATCAACCAGGTCTTGTAGCGTGGTTGCCGGGGCAACATTTGGAGACAGAGCGAAATGGCTTCCGGGTAGTTTTCCCGGTCGATTTCCCGATTGATGGGTATGAGCGTGTTGCGCTGGCTGATCAGGGCGCCCAGACGTTTCTCAAGTACTGCCCGGTTGATGGGCTTGGTCAGATAGGCATCGGGCTGATACTCCCTCGCCCCCATGACCATTTCCTTGGAGGTCTCGGCCGTCACCATGAGGAACAGGGAGGAGCGCTTCAGTAATTTCTTGTACCGGAGGTCTTCGAGAATATGCTGACCATTCTTGCCCTCTCCCAGGTTGAAGTCGCACAACACGACATCCACGTGATTATAGGTACAGTGCTGGATAGCCTGACTGGCATTGAAAACCAGCTCGATAGTGTCGGCGCCACAACTGCGCAACATCTGGCGCATGGACAGCCGGAAATTTTCGAAGTCATCGATGACGAGATAGGTGAGCTTGCCGAAAGGATTAAAGTCCGGTTTGGTATCGGTCATGAGCGCTTCTGTTTGAGTAGCTTGTTAACCAGTGCCCTCAGTGCAGCCGGTTTCACCGGTTTGTAGAGGATCTGGTAGCCGCGGTTGATGGCGTCCTCCCGCACTGCAGGCGCCATATAACCGGTGATGAGTATGCCCGGGATGTCGGCATTAAGGGCGCCGCGAATACTGTCCATGGCATCGAGGCCGTTCTTGTTATCATCCAGCTGATAATCGGCAAGTATAATATCGGGCCGATTCCCTTCCAGTTTTTCCATGGCGTCTTCCAGACTTTCGGCGGCCGTCACGTCACATTTCCAGTTCCCAAGCAATGCGACCATGCCTTGCAGGATAGCAGGGTCGTTATCGATACACAGGAAATGCAGGCCACCGAGGTTTGATACCCTGCGTGAGCCCGATGCGGGCTTGGCGGCGGCGGTCTCGTTCTGTTCTGGGGCCGCTGTTGGCACTGTGATACCGAAGACGCTGCCTCGGCCCTGGACGGAATGGACGCTCACCGGGTGGTTCAGCATGCCGCTGATACGGTCAACGATCGCGAGACCGAGCCCCAGGCCCTTTTTGTCCCGGCCATGCTGAAACCGACGAAATTCCTCGAAAATGTGTGCCAACTGGTCCTCGGGTATCCCGGGACCGGTATCCCACACTTCTATACGGATATAGCCTTTAAGACGCCGGCACCCGAGCAGAATCTTGCCTTCCGGTGTGTAGCGTATGGCGTTGGACAGGAAATTCTGGACCACACGACGCAGCAACTTGGAATCAGAGCGGATCCAGACCGTGCTGGGCACAACGTGCAGCTCCAGGTTCTGGTCCTTGGCGATTGCCGAAAAGTCGGTTGCCAGGTGGCGCATGATGTCGTTCACGGGAAAGACCCCGATATCCGGCTCCAACGCACCCGCGTCCAGCTTTGAAATATCCAGCAGGGTGCTGATTATCTCCTCGGCAGCCCCGAGAGAGCTGTCGATGTGGTCGACCAGATCTTTCATTTCACCGTCATCGGCTTTGCCAGCGAGGGCAGAGGTGAACAGCCGCGCTGCGTTCAGCGGCTGCAGGAGGTCATGGCTGGCCGAGGCGAGGAAGCGTGTCTTGCTCTGGTTTGCCTGCTCGGCCACGGATTTGGCCTTCAGCATCTGCTCATTGATGACCTGAAGCTCCTGGGTGCGTTCCTTGACCCGCTGCTCAAGATAGATGTTGGTCTCCTTGAGGGCCTGCTCGGTTCTGCGCATGGCCGTGATGTCCTGGAACGTGGTGACATAGCCGCCACCGGGTATCGGGCTGCCATCGATGCGTAACACGGTACCGTCCGGTCTCTGGCGCTCGTAGGACATCGGCCGGCCTTCCCGCATGCTGGTGCAGCGATCAACGACGATCTCATCAATCCGGCGGGCTGATAGATTGGCATTGGTGAGGTTATAGCGCATCAGATCTTCAACAGGCCGACCCACCCTGACGAAACCCTTGGGATAGGTGAACAGCTCCAGATACCGGTGGTTCCAGACCACCAGTTGCTGCTGGTGGTTAACCACAGACACGCCCAGGCTGATATTTTCAATCGCCGACTGCAGCAACTCCCGGCTGAACGTCATGGCCTGGGACGCTTCGTCGACGATGCTGACCACATCCTCGATTTGCATGTCCCGGCCGGTGAGGGTGGATTCGAGCACCACCCTGGCGGTGGAGGCGCCGATGACCGAGGCTAGCTGGCGCTCGATGTATTTCATCAGATGCGCCGATGCCGGGCGGTGTGGGTGCAAACGGATTGCGTTGCGGCGTTCGTAATTCCGGAAAATGGTTTCCGAGCGTTCTTCACCCATGAACCGGTCGGTTAGCGCCTGCAGGTCGGATGTCAGAATTTCGCCCTGCCAGCTCTGGTGCTGGGCCGTTTCCGCTTTGGGCTGCGGATCGTGGAAGAAGGAGGCTATCTGGATCTTCTCGCGGACACGTTGACGGGTCAGCATCGAAAGTACGATGTACACCAGCGTGTTGATGCCGAGGCTCCAGATAATGCCGTGACTGGTCTGGTCCAGCTCGGACCCGAACAGGGCAGTGGGGCGTGTCCAGTTCAGTCCCCAGATTCCCTGCTCAATCAGGGTATCAGAGACCCAGCCGGTGGTGGCCAGTGCCGGCAGTAGCAGAGTGTAACACCACATCAGGAAACCAATGCCAAGGCCCCAGACGGCGCCCATGTAATTGCCCCGGCGCCAGATAATGCCGCCTACCAGCGCCGGCCCGAACTGCGCCGCTGCCGCAAATGAGAGCAGGCCGAAGGCCGTCAGGCTATAGTCTTCGCCGGCCATCCGATAAAAACCATAGGCGGTGAGCAGCACCACAAAGATAGCGACCCGGCGGATGCTCAGTAGCAGGTAGCTGAGGTCCGTGCGCCGGTTCATGCCCGGTCGGAAAAACTTCAGCAAGGCCGGCATGATAATCTCGTTACTGACCATGGTGGCAATCGCCACGGAGCACACGATTACCATGGCTGCTGCCGCTGACCCGCCACCGAGGAACGCCAGTATGGCCAGCCATTCCTCGCCCGCCATGATCGGCAGTTGCAGTATCAGGATGTCAGGATTTCCAGCAGAGGCCTCGGGCGACAGCAGGCCGGCAGCGGCAATAGGAAGCACAAAGGCACTGGCCACGATCAGGTAGATCGGCATGGCCCAGCGGGCAATTTCGAAATCCCGATGATCGGTATTTTCAACCACCATGACATGAAATTGCCGGGGCAGGCAGATGATGGCGAGCATGGCAATAAGTGTCTGGGTAATAAACGCCGGCGCTTCGATACCATCGGTGGTCAGGGTGCCGATCAGGTCGGCGTCCCGGGCCCTATCAAACAGGTCGCCAAACCCGCCGTAAAGCCCGTAGCCAACGAACAGCCCTACGGCGACGAAAGCCACGAGCTTGATCAGTGACTCGAAGGCCACGGCCTGGATCATGCCCCGATGATGCTCGGTGGATTCCAGGTGTCGGGTACCGAACAGAACGGTGAATACAGCCAGGGCAAGGGTGATGTACCACGCGGAATCACTCCAGGCCGCCGTGCTCAGCTCTTCATAGCCTGTTCCGGTAGCCGAGAGCACGTTGAAGCCCATCGCAATGGCTTTAAGTTGCAGCGCAATGTAGGGAACGCTGCCGATCAGGGCAAAGGTCGCAATCATTGCGGCTAGAAGCTGGGATTTGCCGTACCGGGAGGCAATGAAGTCGGCAATGGAGGTACTGTTATTGCGCTTGCTGATATAGATGATCCGGCGCAGCAAGGGCGCACCGAACACGAAGACCAGCAAGGGCCCGAGGTAGATGGGTAGAAACCCCAGCCCCTCCTGGGTCGCGCGTCCAACGGCGCCGTAGAAAGTCCAGGAGGTGAAGTAGACTGCCAGAGAGAGTGCGTATATGTGCGTGCGCGCCAGGCGTCTGCGATATAACCCGGGGTGTTTGTCGCCGGCCCAGGCGATCACGAACAGGATGGAGATGTAGGTGATGGAAATGAGGACCAGCAGCCAGGCACTAATCATGGTTACGCGTTCCCGACAGTATCAGCAGGTTGGTGCATCACGCTAACGAGGTGTCACTCGGCGCAGACGGTTTCATACAGGGGATCTCCCGGCTCGAGCAGTTTAAGGTTATCCACGCGCGGGCTTCCGTCCGATCCCAGAGGTACCAGTTCCCGGGTCGCACAGTTAATGATGTGAACGCGATGAGAAACTGCGTCCGTCATTTTCTGCTCGAAGCGATAGAGGGTAAACCGGACGATGTCCTCGCTGCTGGTATCACGGCTGATGCTTTTGGTGTCAACCGTGGAGAATGCGGTGACGTAGGGGAGCACGAAGGTCCATGGCCGCCACAGGATGCCGTCGGATTCAGTGCTCACAACCACCGCTTCGTCCGGCAGGCGAGCTTCTTTCTGGTCGAACCAGGTGTATTCCATGTAAATGAGATAGCCGAGCATGCCTGCGCCGGCGAAAACCGGGATGATCCACTTGGGGGCTTTATTTTGGGTGGCGGCGCGAATACCGAGAGCGATACCGGCGGCGCCAAGGCCGCAAACGACAGTAGCGACAAATGTCCAGAACATATAATGAATTCCTCAAAAAAGAACGGGCTCCCTCATTGAGGAAGCCCGTTCAGTATCAACCTGTCAGTTCATTGAACGAATCAGGCTGAGATGTTGCTTAGTGGTCTGTAGCCTGACCGGCACCACGTGGGTAACGGACGCTTTCAACCAGCTCCTGAATCTCAACGGGCGGTTCTTCAGTTGCGTTGGATACAATGAAGGCTACCGCAAAGTTGACGATTGCACCAACCGCGCCGATGGACAGCGGGGAGATACCCAGCACCCAGTTTTCCGGGGTGTCTGCGAGGTTATTGGTGCCCGGAATGAACAGCCAGCCCTTGTACACGAAGATGTACGCCAGGGTGAAGGCCAGACCGGTCAACATGCCGGCGATTGCGCCCTTGTTGTTCACACGCTTGGAGAAGATACCCATCATCAGCGCCGGGAACAGGGATGCAGCGGCGATGCCGAATGCCAATGCAACAACCTGCGCGGCGAAGCCGGGAGGATTCGCGCCAAGCCACGTGGCAACAACGATGGCCACAGCCATGGATATCCGGGCTGCCAGCAGCTCACCTTTCTCCGAGATAGCCGGATTGATGGAGCCTTTGATCAAGTCGTGACTGACCGCCGAAGAGATCGCTAGCAACAGACCGGCCGCCGTGGACAGTGCTGCTGCGAGACCACCCGCTGCGATCAGACCGATGACCCAGCCTGGCAGGTTGGCGATTTCCGGGTTGGCCAGTACCAGGATATCCCGGTTTACGACCAGCTCGTTGCCGTTCCAGCCGCGGGCTTCAGCCGTGGGCGCGAACGCTTCGCTGTCGTTGTAAAGCTGAATACGACCGTCTTCGTTCTTGTCGGTGAACTGGATAAGACCAGTTACTTCCCACTCCTTGATCCAGTTTGGACGCTCATCGTATTGGATCGGCTCCGCTGTGGTGCCGTCCGGGTAGATGGTGGTCATCAGGTTCAAGCGAGCCATGGAAGCAACAGCCGGCGCAGTCAGGTACAGCAGGGCGATGAATACCAGCGCCCAGCCTGCGGACCAGCGTGCGTCAGCCACCTTGGGTACGGTGAAGAAGCGGATGATAACGTGTGGCAGGCCCGCAGTACCGATCATCAGCGACAGGGTAAACAGAACCATGTTCAGTTTGTTGTCGATATCGGCGGTGTACTCATTGAAGCCGAGGTCGGTGATAACCTGGTTCAGCTTGCTGAGGATCGGCATGCCGGAATCCACGTGAGTCGAGAACAGACCCAGACCTGGAATCGGATTCCCGGTCAGCTGCAGGGAAATGAACACCGCAGGAATGGTGTAGGCAATGATCAGTACGCAGTACTGGGCTACCTGGGTGTAGGTGATACCCTTCATGCCACCCATAACTGCGTAGATGAAGACCACGACAGCCGCGATCATGAGGCCGACAGTGGAATCAACTTCCAGGAAGCGGGAGAAGGCAACACCGGCACCAGCCATCTGACCGATAACATAGGTTACAGACGCTACGATCAGGCAGATAACTGCCACCAGGCGGGCATTCTTGCTGTAGAAACGGTCGCCGATAAACTCGGGAACCGTAAACTTGCCGAACTTCCGCAGGTACGGAGCCAGCAGCATGGCCAGCAGAACGTAACCGCCAGTCCAGCCCATGAGGAAGGTGGAGTTGGCGTAGCCACCGGCAGCAATCAGTCCTGCCATGGAGATAAACGATGCCGCGGACATCCAGTCGGCGCCGATTGCAGCGCCGTTGGTGATCGGATGAACACCGCCGCCGGCAACGTAGAAGTCACTCGTGCTTCCGGCCTTGGCCCAGATAGCGATTGCGATGTAGAGGAGGAATGAGCCCCCTACAAACATGATGTTAATGGCAAATTGGCTCATTCGTTCTTACTCCTCGTGCACGCCGAATTTTTCATCGATCTTGTTCATGCGCCACGCGTAGTGGAAGATCAGAGCGATGAACGTAAGGATGGAACCTTGTTGGGCAAACCAGAAGCCCAGATCAGTACCACCAATCGGAATACCCGCAAGCATCGGACGGAGCAGAATTGCAAAGCCGTAAGATACGAGGGCCCAGACTATCAGGCTCCCGAATATCAGGCGCAGATTCGCCTTCCAGTATGCTTCAGCATCGTAGCTATGACCTGCTGACATAGGATCACTCCTGTTTTGTTGTTGTGGAGGTTGGGTGGGTTTTTGGTGAGGCACTTCGATTAGAGAATTTATTATTCATATAAGTACTTCTCCGACTAGTTGTCCCTAATGACTTTACTGGTCAAGCGATTTATAGATATTGGCAAAAGGTCTAATTCTCAGTAATTTGGCGTGACGTCGATCTATTAATGATACGTTCCGCCTGGCATCGATTCAGAAACGATGCATGTTTTGAAGGCGCCGGTGGTAATGGAGCTTGTCGTAAAGCCCTTTCAGTGTTTTTACCCCTTCCGACCGCGCCTTGTTGAGGGCGACCAGGGTCAGTTCGGCCGTCGCGAGGGCATCGGAAGCCGCGTGGTGACGTTCGCTGACCTCAAGGCCGAAATAATCGGCCCAGTTGTCGAGTCCTTTGCCACCGGTTTTGGTGTTGGGGAAAAACGCAGGCATCAGGTCTGCCACGTCCATCCAGGTGTGAGGCTGGGTGTAGCCAAGCTGCGCTTTCAGGGTCTTTTCCAGGAATTTCTGATCGAACGCCGAGTGGTAGGCCAGGACCGGGTCGCCGTTCATCCATTCCAGAAGATAAAGCAGTGCGTCCTCGATTTCGTGGCCCTGGGTCAGTGCCTCGGGACCGATCCCGTGGATGAGCACGGTTTCCCGGATGTCCAGTTCCGGTCGTCTCAGGATCAGATCGAACTGGTCGCCCAGGTGGATAATGCCGCCGCGGATGGCGACGGCCCCGATAGCGATGACCTCGTCCTTGGAGGGGTTCAGTCCCGTTGTTTCCAGATCCAGCACGATCAGGCGGCAGTCCGTAAGCAGCTGCTCTCCCGGCGTTTTCGGATTGGGCAGATTGCCAGGATCGTGACTACCGATTTTTCCGCCCCGGCGATGCTCAATCCATTGTTTGATCTGTTCCAGCATGTCTCGCGCCTGAAGGTCAGAGTTGGTAGGTAACTTCGAGTTTCTGTTGCAACCGCTGCGCCTGCCTGAAGGATTCCCGCAGGATTCGACGGTCGAGTGGGTTCAGATCGTCGGGATCGATGTAGTTGGTGAGCTCCTCTCCCTTCGCCAGCATTTCCTGGTGGGCTCGCATCCGGATCGCCTGGATCAGGCTATAACCCTCCTTCCAGGCGTTGGCGTCTTTAGGATCAAAGACGCCTTTTTTCGCCAGCTCATCCATGCGCTCGAGCGTGTTCGCTGTCTCAACGCCATTCGCCAGGGCGAAAACCCGCACCGCCTCAACAAACGGAGCCAGGCCCTGACGCTTGAGGTCCAGTGAGTGCTTGTTGCCCTCGGATATAAAGCGGAAATTGCGGAACATGGTGAGCGGCGGCTTCCGTTGGAACGCATTACCGGCAAGCATTTTCTGGAACAGTGCGTTTTTCCGGATTCGCGTGAGGATCTTGTCGAGGAGGTCGTTCAACGGCTCTGTCGGACCGTAGATGGCTCTCATATCAAGAAAAATTGAAGAATACACCAGGTTCTGGGGCGTGGAGGCGTCAATGAACCGGATAAACCAGTCGTCCCATTCCTTGTCGCTCAGGCAAAGCTTTGGGTTACTGGCCATGATGTTGCCCTTGCACAGGGTAAAGCCGCACTCGGCCAGTTCGTCGTTTACCTTTCGTGCAAAGGGCAACAGCTTTTCGCGGACCTGGTCGGCGGTCATCCCTTCCGGCGTCTGGAACAGTATGCCGTTGTCCTGGTCGGTCAGCAGGGTCTGCTCCTGGCGGCCCTCGCTGCCAAACGTCAGCCAGGTGAAGGGAATGCCCGGATCGTTCTTCTTGATGTTCAGTTCCAGGACCCGCCGGACGGTTACATCATTGAGCGTGGTGATGATCTTGACCACCTGCCCGGAGTCCGCGCCGTGGGCGAGCATCGCATCCACCAGACGTGATACGTCCGTTCGCAGGCTGACAAGGGTGCGCAGATGGGTGGCCGTGCCAATGGTGCGGGCAAGATTCACCAGATCCACGCGCTGCAGGGAGAACAGGTCTCGTTCCGAAACCACACCAATCAATTTATGGTCATCGTCGATGACGCAAAGATGCGCAAAATGATGCTCCGCCATCAACATGGCGGCTTCGAACGCATCCGCGTGGGAAGGAAGACAGCAGGGATTCTTGGTCATTACCTGCTGTATCGGTGTATCCAGGGGGCCGGCGCCCTCGGCGATCATGGTGCGAAGGTCCCGCAGTGTGAAAATGCCGGTCGGGATACGGTTTTCATCGGTAACAATAATGCTGCCGACGTTGTTCTCGTGCATGCGGGCCACGGCTTTACGCACTGGCAGATCGGGTGAGCATACGATCGGATTGCGCAGGGCATAGCGTTCAAGTGGCGTATCGAGGGACGTGCTGGACCCTATTGAGGCCATGGCACTTGACTGTATGCGCCGGTTTACCTGATCGAGCAGGCTGCTGACGCCCCGCAGGCAAAAATCCCGGAACGGTTCGCTTTCAGCAAAGAGTGTAACGAACGCCGTCTGCCCGATGCTGAGGCAGAAGGTGTCACCGTCTGCCCGATGCAGGGTTCTGGTGGGCCGCTCGCCGATCATGGCGGCGAGGGGAAAGCACTCGCCTTGGCTGATTTCGAAGGTCGTTTCCGTACGGTCTTCCTTGTCGTTGTGGCGCTCGCCACGAATCCGCCCCTGTTTGACCACGTAGAATCGTTTAACGACATCCTGATCCGGAGACAACACGACATCGCCATCGGCGTAGAACTGGATGGAGGCGTTCTCTGCGAAATGCGCAAGATGGGCGTCATCCATGCTGGAGAAAGGCGCGTGTTCCCGCAAAAACGTCATGATGGCGCGGATGTTCTGCGGGCGGTCATTTTCTTGGTGCGCTGAGGCCATGTCCGTTGTCACTCGCTGGTTATTATTGTCTGTTTGAAGTGTAGTGCAGCCAGGGCATCTGTTGCCCTACGATTTTGGTCGCAATAAGTCTGACATAGATCAGTTTTCTTTAAGGCCGGTTACCCGGGTGGTAAAGTCGGAATCTGAAACAGGTCATTAATTGTAACGCCATGACTACCAAAGAAGAGCGCCTCAGCTTCCTTGAGGAAATGAAAGACGTCCGGCGTATCCGCAAGCCCAACCGGGCCGAGGTTACAACGCACCGTGAACTGACGCCAGGTCACCTGGAGCGCCAGAGGGCGGCTGTTGAAAAGCCGGTGCGGGATACCAACCCCCTGACCTCCGACATGGTAGAGCCGCTCACCGCCCACGATGTGCTGAGCTGGCAGCGGCCAGGCATCCAGCACGGCGTATTTCGCAAGCTGAGATTGGGCCAGTATCCGATCGAGGCACGCCTCGATCTGCACCGGATGACAGTTGAGCAGTCCCGGCGCGAAGTCTTCAGGTTCATCGGCGATTGCGTGCGCTATGGCCTGCGTTCGGTCATCATTCTTCATGGCAAGGGCGAGCGTAATCCTGATGGTATCGCGCAGTTGAAAAGCTACCTCGCCAAATGGCTGCCCGAGCTGGACGATGTCCTGGCCTTTCATTCGGCCCAGAAACACCATGGTGGTACGGGGGCTGTTTATGTCATGGTGCGAAAGAGTGACCGGGATAAGCAGCATAATCGTGAACTCCACGGCAGCCGTTAGGGCTGCCATTCCCAGGTATTCCTTAACAAGAGCCGCTGCGGCGGCTGAACGGAGATTATCGTCGTGAAAAAAGCTGTATTGGTTGTATTCGCCGTACTGGCACTGGCGGGTTGTAAGGATCGAGTTATCTGGAACGACAACGGCAAGGTTGAAGAGGCCACAACGGACCGGGAGGTCTGGGACTCGAACGGCAAGATGGAGTCCGGCGAACGCAAGATCTGGGTTAACAAGGATGGCGAAGAAGTCGTTAGATAGGACCCTGGTATCTGCCGCAGGGGCAGCCACAATAAGGAATCCGGAAATAATGCCGGAGACAGGTAAAGGAGAGGGTTGGGATGGCCGTGAGCCTGACAGTCAATGGCGACGAGCGCTCGCTGAACATTGAAGGGGATACGCCGCTTCTGTGGGTGTTGCGTGATGAGTTGGGGCTCAAGGGCACCAAATTCGGTTGCGGCGCGGGTCTGTGTGGCGCCTGTACGGTGCACCTGAATGGTCAGCCTGTGCGATCCTGCTCTACACCCGTTGAAATGGCCGCGGGTGGCGATGTGGTTACGATTGAAGGTCTGAGGGAGGGGGTTCGTCTTCATGCCCTACAGGAAGCCTGGATCGAGCACGGCGTTCCGCAGTGCGGCTACTGTCAGTCTGGCCAGATCATGAGTGCCGCCCACTTGTTGGCCAATAGTGCGGCTCCCTCGCGAGATGAGATTGTTGCAGCCATGACAGGCAATCTGTGTCGATGCGGAACCTACTCCCGGATTATTGCAGCCGTGGAATCGGTGGCTGGGGCTGAGTCGTCAAACGGTTCTCAGGGAGGGGAAGCGTGAGATGGCGATGAATCGACGGCATTTCCTCAAGGTCAGTGCCGGTGCCTCCGGCAGTCTGATGGTTTCAATAACGTTGCCGGGCTGTGCCGGAATCCAGACCGGCTACGAGCCGGACACAGGCGAATGGCGGCCCGATGCCTGGCTGGAACTGACCAAAGATGACGAAGTCTTTTTCACCCTGGCCAGGGTCGAAATGGGGCAGGGCACCTACACCGGGTTAACCACGCTCATCGCCGAGGAGCTGGAAATCCAGCCGGAACGGATCACACCCCGCTTTGCACCGGTGGCGCCGGAGTATCGAAATCCTCTATACAAGCTGCAACTGACAGGCGGTAGCACCAGTGTTGCGACCAGTTGGGAGCCGCTTCGAACGGCCGGTGCGGAAGCCCGGCAAATGCTGGTTATGGCTGCAGCACGTGTATGGAACGTCGAAGCAACCGAATGTCGCGCCAGTGAAGGTAGGGTGGTGCACCCGAACGGTATCGATTCCATGGCCTATGGCCAGTTGGTTGAGTTGGCCGCTAAAGAAGTTGTGCGTGGAGAAATAGCCCTCAAGCCGCAGAGCGAATGGAAGTATATTGGCAAGCAGCTAGTCAAACTCGATGCCCGGGCGAAGTCCATGGGAACCGCAGTTTACGGAATTGATGTCGATCTTCCGGACATGGTGTACGGCGTTGTTTCACGGTCTCCCCGACGCGGCGGCCGCGTCCGGGACTTCAACGCTGATCAAGTCCGGGCAATGACGGGTGTGCTTGATGTATTTGAGATCGAGCGTGGCGTGGCTGTTGTTGCAGACAAATACTGGCGTGCCCGGAAGGCCCAGGATGCGCTCCAGATAGACTGGGATTTTTCGGATGCCGTGTCTCTGTCCACGGGCGATGTATTTGATTCCTATCGCGCCGCAGCTGATGACAATCCTGGAGAATCCGAGCGCAGTGAGGGTAGTTTTGCCAGTGCCATGGAGGAGGGCGACCGGGTTGTGGAAGCGGAGTATGCCCAGCCCTACCTGGCCCATGCTACGTTGGAGCCCATGAACGCCACGGCCTGGTACCGAGAGGACGGGATGGAGGTGTGGGCCCCGACACAGGCGCCGGACCTTGGCCGGATAGCAGCAGCCCGGGTGACCAATCTTGGGCCCGACGATATCACCATCAACACCACCTTTCTGGGCGGCGGTTTCGGCCGTCGTCTGACCCAGGATTATATTGAGGAAGCGGCAGCAGTGGCCTATCGGGTCAGACGGCCGGTTAAGGTCATCTGGTCCCGGGAAGAGGACACCCGTCACGATCTCTATCGCCCGGCAATGCTGCACCGTATGAAAGCCAGCCTGTCAGGCAGTGAGCTGACAGGCTGGCAGCACCAGATTGTGGGCCCGCAAATCCTTGACTGGTATATCCGCAATGCGGCGCCGGCCCAGTATCCCTGGGCACCTAAATTCATGTACGACACCCTGGGCACAGTCGGGCTGATGGCCGAAGGCATTGCCACACCGAAAGACTTCTCTGCGATTGAAGGCGCCATCGAGTATCCCTATCGGGTGTCCAACATTGATATCCGCCACACCCGCACGGATCCCGGCATTCCAATTACCTGGTGGCGTTCGGTAGGTTTTTCCCACAACGGGTTTGCCGTCGAAACCTTCATGGACGAACTGGCCCATGAGGCAGGTGAGGATCCTTACCAGTTCCGTCGTCGGCTGATTTCTCATGAGCCAAGACACCTTGAAGTGCTTGACCGGGTTGCCAGGCTTTCTGATTGGCAGTCGCCTGTGCCAGAGGGTCGGGCCCGGGGGCTCGCCCTGTTCCGAAGTTTCGGAACGTACGTTGCCCAGGTGGTGGAAGCCGGAATCGAGAATGGTGCGATCCGGGTATTCAAGGTCACCTGTTCGGTGGACTGTGGCCAGGTCGTAAACCCCCGTATCGTGGAGGACCAGATCGAGGGAGGTATCCTTTTTGGGCTGACTGCGGCACTTTATGGAGAAATCACGCTGGAAAATGGCGAGGTCCAGCAGAGCAACTTCCACGACTACCCCCTAATGAGGCAGTACGAGCGTCCTGAAGTGATGGTGGATATTGTTGCAAGCAGCGAGTCGCCGACCGGTGTTGGCGAGCCGGGCGTGCCGCCCGTGATTCCGGCCCTGGGTAATGCCCTGTTTGCGCTCAATGGAAAGCGGCAGCGCAGCCTGCCACTGAAAGCCAATGCCTGATTCAAGCGTCGCCTATTCGGTCGCTACCGGCCGCCAGACAGTGTTAGACAGAATGTCTCGCTGGCTGGCGGAAGGTCAGAGAGCCTGGCTTTGCACGATAGTGGACACCTGGGGCTCCTCGCCGCGTCCGGTCGGCTCCTGGCTGGCGATTGCAGAATCCGGCCACTGGAGCGGGTCGGTGTCCGGTGGCTGTCTGGAAGAAGATCTGCTTCGGCGCACAGCGGAAGACGGACCGGACCATCCGGTCTTCGTTGATTATGGAATCACTGATGATGACCGGGATCATTTCCAGCTGCCTTGCGGTGGCCGGATACGGCTTCTGATCGAACCCTTCCAGGGACAGACGGGTCTCGATCACGCTCAGGCATTGGCGGCTGCCTTGCGCGATCGCGAACCGGTGGTTCGTCGCGTGCCAATAAACGGGGCTGCGAGGCTGGAGCATTCTGTCTCCCGGGCGGGTAACGCGGTCCACTTTGACGGCGAACAGCTCCTTCACACTTTGCAGCCCGAGTGCCGGTTGTTGCTGATCGGTGCCGGCGAAGTCGCCCGTTACGTTTTTGAATTCGCGACCGCGGCGGATTTTGCAGTCACCCTCTGTGAGCCGAGGGAGGCCTTCGCCGCTGGCTGGAGTTTTGAAGAGATTCCCCTTGACCGGCGCCTGCCCGATGATCTGATTTCGACACAGTTTGGCGACGCCTGGTCCGGCATTCTGGCCCTCGCCCATGATCCGCGCATCGATGATATGGGGTTGTTGGCAGCTCTTCACTCCAGAGCCTTTTACGTTGGCGCCATGGGATCCCGAAGAACCTCGGAAGCCAGGCGGGAAAGGCTCGCCTCTCTGGGTCTGGAAGAAGACGCATTGGAGCGCCTGCGAGCCCCCATTGGCGTCGATATTCCGAGCAAGACACCGGCAGAAATTGCAGTCTCCATTGTCGCCGATCTGATTACGGCACGGCATCATTTGCGGGGCGCCGCTTCGTCCCTATAATGTCGCCCATGGGAGTGTCCCAAGCGCTCTGAAACCCGGGAGAGAACTCGTGTTTGATGTAACCCGATACGCCGTCGCCGCGGATGCGATTTTGGAAGCTGGTCGATTCCTGTACCAGCAGGGTTGGTCGCCCGCAACCAGCAGTAACTATTCTGCCCGTATCGATGCCGAACACATCGCCATTACCGTTTCGGGCCGTCACAAGGGCCAGCTGGGGGCGGGTGATGTCATGGTGGTCGATCTGGCCGGCCGGCCGATACAGAGCGACTGTTGCTCCTCTGCAGAAACAAGGCTGCATACGGTGCTGTATGAGATTTTTCCCGGGGTGGGCGCGGTTCTGCATACCCACTCGGTGAAGGCAACGGTGCTCAGCCGTCTGCTTGAGCCCGGCCAGCCACTGGCGCTGGAGGGCTATGAGCTGCAGAAGGCGTTTACCGGCGTTGAGACCCATGAATCAGTCCTGACAGTTCCGGTGTTTGACAACACCCAGGACATCGACGCGTTGGCGGAGCACACTCGCGAATGGTTCCGGGAGCATCCGGGACAGCCAGGCTACCTGATTCGTGGCCATGGCTTGTATACCTGGGGCAAAACCATGGCCGATTGCCTGCGCCATGTCGAGGCCTTTGAATTCCTGTTTGAATGTGAGCTTGAAACCATGAGGGTTCGCCCATGACTACCCTGAGTATTTTCGACCAGAGCCAGCCCGAAAAGGCACGCAAAGTGACCGGGAATCCTGAAGAAATACGGGAGCTTTTGGCCCGCCACGGTGTGCGGTATGAGCAGTGGCCAACGAAAGATCTGCCGGCTGATGCATCCCAGGAAGACATCCTTGAGGCCTACAGCGAGGAAGTCTCGAAACTGAAGCACGAATGTGGTTTTCAGACCGCGGATGTGATCAGCCTGAACCCGGACAATCCGCAGAAAGACGCGTTCCGGCAAAAGTTCCTGGATGAGCACACCCACAGTGAAGACGAAGTTCGTTTCTTTGTCCGTGGCCAGGGTCTGTTTTACCTGCACTTCGGCACCGAGGTTTTCGCCGTGCTGTGCCAGAAAAACGATCTGATCAGTGTGCCCGACGGCACTCGCCACTGGTTCGATATGGGCCCGGAACCGGCATTTACCTGCATCCGCCTGTTCACCAATCCCGAAGGGTGGGTCGCTGACTTTACCGGTGAAGATATCGCCGGTCGTCTGCCTCGTTACGAGGCGATGGCAGGAGCGTCGGAATGATCCGGGTTGTGCTGACGGACATCGAAGGCACCACCAGCTCTATTTCGTTTGTGCACGATGTCCTGTTTCCCTATGCCAGCAAGCACCTGCCGGGGTTCGTCCGCGACCAGCATCAGGACAGTCTTGCGGTTTCTGAGCAACTGGATGCGGTGGCCGAGGTTTCAGGTGTTGCTCGTGAGAATGTTGAAGGCCTGATCGAGGTACTGGAAACCTGGATCAGGGAAGACCGCAAGGAAACCTCCCTGAAGGCGCTGCAGGGCATGGTCTGGGAGCAGGGATACCAGCAGGGAGAGCTGAAGGGACATATCTACGCTGACGCAGCCGATTACCTTCAGCGCTGGCATGATCGGGGTCTGCGTTTGTTCGTATACTCATCAGGGTCGGTGAAGGCCCAGAAACTGATTTTCGGCTTCACCACGGAAGGCGACTTTACGCCGTTTTTCTCCGGCTATTTTGATACCCGCATCGGCGGCAAGAAAGAGACGGTTTCATACCGGAATATTCTGTCGGAGGTGGGCGTCGAGGCAGGCACGGTTTTGTTCCTGTCTGATGTGGAAGCGGAACTTGAGGCAGCCGAGGAAGCCGGAATGCAAACCGCTTGGCTTGTTCGCGAGGGAGACCTGCCGGAAACCGAACGTTTTGTTGCCCGTGATTTTGCGGAGGTCGATGCCCTGCTGCAAAAGCGCTAGGCCCACGGCTCTGTAACGCCATCGCAGGAGGAAGTAATGCCCGGAACCGGATTTTGCAGAGTCTTTGCGCCGGTTCTCGCCGTGCTTCTTGCCGGTTGCGATCCTTTCTCTGATGCCCGACCCATGATGGATGAGTATGTGGAACGGGTGGCCCGGGTGCTGGAAACCGATCCCGAGTTCTCTGACATCCCTTCCGCGAGCCAGCTTCCCCGTCGCCGCGACCGGGTGCTGACCATTCCCGAGCTGGACATGGGAATGCTCGATTTTCTCTCTCTTTACGGTTGTGAGCTCCAGTACGTGGTTGGTGAGAAAAACTCGGTGATGGGCCGGGTTATGCAGCCTCTGAATCGCCTTCGCTATGAAATCCGGTTTATCCAGGCGGCCAGGGATTGCCTTCCGGATATCGAAGATGAAGATTTCTCGGAAGAGCTTACCGGTGCCATCAACAGCAAGCTTGAATCCCTGCCCATTGCCATCTGGAATGCCACCTGGGGCGTTGAAGAAATCGAGAAGCTGTTCACCCTCGCCAAGGGTTATTATCCGGTCGCTCCAGAGGACAATCCCGTGTCCGATCTGGCCCTTGATATTGAAAGCCTGAACGCAGCAGTGGCCCGCCTGTACTCGGAGGACCTGGTCGTGTCCCTCGACTTTGCCGGCGACGTTCATCAGCGCTGGCAGGCGGAATATCGGACCGGCCAGTTAATCAACAGTGCGCTTCTTTTGACCGCAAGGCTGCGGGACGGGACGGCATTGCTCAAGCAGAAAATCGAAGGACGGCCTCTTTGTATTAACGGCCAGCCCAACAACCAGTCGGATATCGTTCAGAGCATGTTCTTCAGCGTGTATATCGAAAAGATCCAGCCCTATATGAGCACTGTGACTCAGGGGCGGGTGGCGCTCATTGAGCCGTTCGAGCAGTTGGCGGAAATGCAGCGGGCGGTCATGCCAGAAAGTTTCGCCGGCTGGTATGAGCGGCATCTCTCGCAGAGCGCCGAGGCCAGCCTGTGGCGGGAACTCGACGTGGCCATGATGGCGCACACCAAAGCCTGGCAGGAATTACTGGGCCAGTGCGGATTGCGACCCGGGGCCTGACCAGGTTCAGCGCTGGCTTTCGGGCGTTACCCGCAGAATTTCCTCGACCGTTGTCTGGCCGGCAGCCACTTTCTGCGCGCCACTAAGGCGCAACGACTTCATACCCTCCTTATAGGCATCCAGTCTGAGCTGCTCCAGCTCGCACTGATCAGTGATCTGTCGAAGCAGTGCGCCAGACAGAGTCATGATTTCATACACCCCTGCCCGGCCAAGATAGCCCGTGTTGCGACACTCCAGGCAACCCACAGGCTGATAGAACTGCTTGGGAACTGGCGCTTTCCAGGGCCGGGTGAGTGTTTGCCAGGCCTGCTCATCAGCGGGGCCGGGCGATTTGCAATGAGGACAGAGGGTTCGGGCAAGCCGTTGTGCCATGACGCCCAATACCGTGGCCCGAATCAGGTAAGGCGGAATGCCCAGTTCCATCATCCGGGTGATCGCGCTCGGGGCGTCGTTGGTGTGCAGGGTCGAGAGCACCAGGTGGCCCGTGAGGGCGGCCTGCACCGCCATTTCCGCCGTTTCCAGATCGCGGATCTCGCCGATCATGATGATATCCGGGTCCTGCCGTAGCAGTGCCCGTACGCCAGCGGCAAAGGTCAGGTCGATGTTGGTCTGAACCTGCATCTGGTTGAACGCCGGCTCCACCATTTCGATGGGATCCTCGATAGTGCAGACGTTGAGCTCGGGTGAGGCAATCTGTTTCAGAGTTGAATACAGGGTTGTGGTTTTTCCGGACCCGGTTGGCCCAGTTACTAGAACGATACCATGGGGGCGGGACGTGATTTCCTGCCAGCGCTGGCGGTCTTCCTTGCCGAACCCCAGTTGCTCGTAGGATTTCAATAGCACATCCGGATCAAAGATCCGCATGACCATCTTTTCTCCAAAGGCAGTCGGCATGGTGGCCAGACGCAGTTCCACCTCGCGATTATCGGGCTTGCGCGTCTTGATGCGACCGTCCTGGGGACGGCGCTTTTCTGCCACATTCAGTCGGCCAAGAATTTTCAGCCGACTGGTAACCGCCACGCCCACGTGTTCCGGGAACTCGTAAACGTTGTGCAGCACGCCGTCTATCCGGAACCGCACCTGGGTGACCGTACGGCGGGGCTCAATGTGTATATCCGAGGCGCGCTGGTCAAAGGCGTACTGCAGCAACCAATCGACAATCTTGACGACGTGCTGGTCATTGGCATCCGGATGTTCGCTGGCACCGAGATCCAGTAATTGTTCGAAATTCTGGTTGCCGGCCACACCCGGACCCTGGCTGCCGCTGGCCTTGCTAACGGAATTGGCGAGCTGGTAGAACTCTACCGTGTACCGGCGGATATCCTCGGGATTGGCGACAACGCGCCGGATATCCTTGCGGACGGCCTGTTGAAGGTTCTGCACCCAATCGCTCTTGAAAGGCTCTGTGCTGGCGATCAGCACCTCGTCGGCGCCGATCTCAACCGCCAGGATGCCATGGCGCTGGGCGAAGGCGTAAGACATCACCCGGGCGATGGCGGGTGTGTCGATCTTGAGGGGATCAATATGGTAATAGGGTTGCCCCGCCCAATCGGCCAACCAGTGGGTCAGCCGATCCAGATCCAGGGTGCGACCGCTCTTCTGGCTGGTCAACGCGGCAATCGCCACCAGTTCCAGAGGATGGCGCCTGCCTTTCTGTCCTTCGCCGGTTGCCGCGCCGAGGTTCGCTGAGAGCACTCGTTCGGCGTCTTCCTGGCTGACTTCCCCGCTGGTTACCAGTGCGGTGCAAACATCTCTCAGGGTCAGGGTGCTTCTGGGCGGCGCAGATGGCCGCTGCACCGTTCCGGAGTTGCTTGTTTCAGCCATAAAGGGTCAGTTCCAGGTATTCAGGGTGTGTTTCCGTTTGCCACCGGCCGGTTCACCTTCAGGTGAACCATGGCAACAGTGAACAACAGGAAGGTCAGTACCGTCAAAATGACGGGCCCGGGGGCGCCTTCGCTCAGCCATGCCGAAACAACGGCCTGAGTGAAGTAGAAGATCACCACGAAGGACATCCAGATATAGCCCCGATTGTGACCGCGAAAGACCGTGACCGCAAAGGGCAGAAGCGGAACCAGTTTCACCGCCAGCATCAAGGGTATGGAAACGCCCTCGACGGGAGCCGGATAGAACGTCGTTATCAGCAGGGTGGCGAGCACGCCGATATAAAGGACGATCGTTGCCCGCACAGTAATGCGGGCCTTAGGGTTGTTCAGCATAGTGTGATCCGGAATCGATAAATGTAGAGCAAAGTACGTCCCGTACTCAAGCGTGTATCAGTCGGCGAGCTTCAGAGTGAGTCTCGCCAGACGTTCGCCAAAGGCCTGGCACAGGGCTTTCTCGTGACTGCTCAGTGGCTGCTGCTCACCGGTACCGGCCCAGTGGGTAGGGCCGTAGGGTGTGCCACCGGTGTCCGTTTCGCCGAGACTCTTCTCCGAGTAAGGCAGGCCGCAGACCACCATGCCATGATGCAGCAGCGGCATCATCATGGTCATGAGAGTCGTTTCCTGCCCGCCATGGAGGCTGCCGGTAGAGGTAAACGCGCCCGCCGGTTTGCCTTCGAGGGTGCCGCTCAGCCAGAGATCGCCGGTGCTGTCCAGGAAATGCTTCAAGGGCGCCGCCATATTGCCAAAGCGAGTGGGGCTGCCAATAGCCAGGCCGGCACAGCTTGCGAGATCGGATTTGCTGGCATAGGGCGCCCCGGAGTCTGGTACGGCGGGCAGCGACGCTTCGGTATCCGGGGAAACCGGCGGTACCGACCTTAGCCTCGCTTCAATGCCTTTAACCCGGGCCACGCCACGGCCGATCTGGCTGGCCAGCTCCGCAGTCTGGCCGGTGCGGCTGTAAAATAGCACGAGAACATAGGGCAATTGATCGGACATCGTCAGAGATCCTTCTGATCTGGCTAGGAGGAGGTTGTTCGGCGTTACAGAATCGAGAGAACGTTTTCCGGTGGGCGGCCAAGTGCTGCTTTGCCGTTGGCGATCACAATCGGTCGTTCAATCAGTTTCGGTGTTGCTACCATCGCGGCGATGAGTTGTTCGTCGCTCAGATCGGGGTTGTTCAGGCCCTGTTCTTTATACTCTTTTTCTTTCGTGCGCATCAGTTCGCGGGGGCGAAGATCCAGAGCGTTCAGGATATCCTTGAGTTCCTGCTCTGTCGGTGGTGTTTCCAGGTAGCGTATAATCTCGGGCTCAATTCCCCGTTCGGTAAGCAGTTCAAGGGTTTGGCGGGATTTCGAGCAGCGAGGGTTGTGGAAAATCCGGGTTGGTTCTGTCATCTTCGTGCCTGATTGTCTGAATGGAGTCCACGATTTCTGTGGCCGGTAGTCTAACAGGAGGTTTTCCAGTGCAGTACCCTGATTCTGTCCGTGGGCGTTCCGGCCTGCATGTTCTGGCCGTGGCGCTGCTCATTCTGGTGATGTCCGGCTGTCAGAAAATCGAGCTTGAGCGGGCAGAAGGCACAAAACTGAACTGGGACGCCTTGCGCGGCCAGTGGGTGCTGGTTAACTACTGGGCGGAATGGTGCAAACCGTGCCTCGAGGAAATTCCCGAGCTCAATGAGCTGGACAAGGCGCCCGACATTACCGTACTCGCCGTCAATTTTGATGGGGTGCAGGGCGACGCATTGGTTGAACTGGGCGAGCGTATGGGCATTGAATTTACCATGTTGGCGGACGATCCCGGGCCGGGGTTCGGCTGGAAATTACCGGTCGCGCTGCCTGCCACTTTTCTGGTGAATCCGGGCGGCGATCTGGTCGAGACCCGTTTTGGACCCCAGACCGAAGAAGAGCTCCGGGCCGTGATCGGCGGTTGAGCCGGTCGCCCTAACTGAATTACACAGCAGGAATAACCTGACGTTATGTCGCAGACTTTTGTACACCTCCGCGTCCATTCCGAATACTCCATGGTGGATGGCCTGGTCAGGGTTAAACCGCTGATCAAACGAGTTGCCGAGCTGGGCATGCCGGCTGTTGGCCTGACCGAGCAATCCAACATGTGCTCGCTGGTTCGCTTTTACAAGGCGGCCATGGGCGCGGGCGTCAAACCCATCATTGGCGCCGATCTGTGGCTGGAAAATCCGGACGAGCCCGAGAGCCCGTTCCGGATCACGCTGCTGGCGCGGGATAACGACGGTTATCTCAACCTCACCGAAATCATTTCCCTGGGTTATACCGAAGGGCAGCGGTTTGGCAAACCGATCATCCAGCGCAAGTGGCTTGAGGCGCGGGCGAACGGTTTGATTGCGCTCTCTGGTTCGAGAATGGGCGATGTGGGCAAGGCTTTGATGGCGGGCAAACCGGAATTGGCCCGCGAGCGCGCCCGTTACTGGATGGATTTGTACCCTGATAGCTACTACCTCGAGTTACAGCGCACCGGTCGTCCCGGAGACGAAGACTGTCTGCACCTGAGTGTTGAGCTGGCCGGTGCCCTTGGCCTCCCGGTGGTTGCAACTAACGACGTCCACTTCCTCGAGGCGGAAGACTTTGAGGCTCACGAGGCCAGGGTTTGTATCGGTGAGAGTCGTACCCTGGATGATCCGCGCCGCGATCGCCGGTTCAGTGACCAGCAGTACCTGCGCAGCGCCGATGAGATGATCGAGCTGTTCAGCGACATTCCGGAAGCGATCGAGAACACCGTGGAGATTGCCCGGCGCTGCTCGGTGAAGGTTCGGATGGGCGAGTACTTCCTGCCCAATTACCCGATCCCGGACGGCATGACCATGGACGACTATTTCCGGAAGGTCTCGGAGGAAGGTCTGGAGGAGCGGCTGGCCAAGACCCTGAGCAAGGACGATCCGGAATATGATGCCAAGCGCGAGGCTTACTACAAGCGCCTGAATTTTGAGCTGGACATCATCATCCAGATGGGGTTCCCCGGCTACTTCCTGATCGTGATGGACTTCATCAAGTGGGCCAAGAATAACGGGGTGCCGGTGGGGCCCGGTCGGGGTTCCGGTGCAGGCTCGCTGGTGGCCTACGCCCAGTTAATTACCGATCTGGACCCTCTGGAGTACGACCTGCTGTTCGAGCGGTTCCTGAACCCGGAACGGGTCTCCATGCCCGACTTCGACGTCGACTTCTGTATGGAAGGCCGGGATCGGGTGATCGAGTACACCGCCCAGAAATACGGTCGAGAGGCGGTGTCGCAGATCATTACCTTCGGCACCATGGCCGCGAAGGCGGTTGTCCGGGACGTTGCCCGGGTGCAGGGCAAATCCTACGGCCTCGCCGATAAGCTCTCCAAGATGATCCCCTTCGAACCGGGCATGACCCTGGAGAAAGCCCTGGAGCAGGAGTCCCAACTGGTTGAATTTCTCGAGAATGACGAGGAAGCCCAGGAAATCTGGGAAATGGCCCTCAAGCTTGAAGGGGTATGTCGGAACGCAGGTAAACACGCCGGTGGTGTTGTAATCGCACCCACCAAGATCACCGATTTCTCGCCTCTTTACTGCGACGACGAGGGCGGCAGCCTCGTTACCCAGTTCGACAAGGGCGATGTGGAAGACGCCGGACTGGTGAAGTTCGACTTCCTTGGTCTGCGGACGCTCACGATCATCAAGTGGGCGCTCAACATGATCAATCCGCGCCGGGAAAGGAAGGGTATGCAGCCGCTCGACATCAACGAGATTCCGCTGGATGACGTGCCCTCGTTCGACATGCTCAAGAAGGCCGAAACCACGGCGGTATTCCAGCTGGAATCCCGGGGCATGAAAGACCTGATTCGCCGTCTCCAGCCGGACTCTCTGGAAGACATGATCGCCCTGGTGGCCCTGTTCCGGCCGGGTCCGCTGCAGTCGGGAATGGTGGACGACTTTATCGACCGGAAGCACGGTCGCCAGCCGATGTCGTTCCCACACCCCGATTATCAGTATGAAGGCCTGAAGCCGGTTCTGGAGCCCACCTACGGGGTTATCCTTTACCAGGAGCAGGTCATGCAGATCGCCCAGGTGATGGCAGGTTACTCCCTTGGTAATGCGGACATGCTTCGTCGGGCCATGGGCAAGAAAAAACCAGAAGAAATGGCCAAGCAGAAGCAGTTTTTCCTGGATGGCTGTGCGCAGAACGGGATCAACACGACCCTGGCCGAAAACATCTTTGACCTGGTGGAAAAGTTTGCGGGTTACGGCTTCAACAAATCCCACTCGGCCGCCTATGCACTGGTGTCTTACCAGACCCTCTGGCTGAAAGCCCACTACCCGGCGGAATTCATGGCCGCGGTACTGACCGCCGATATGCAGAACACCGACAAGGTGGTCACGCTGGTGGAAGAGTGCCGGAACATGAAACTTGATCTTCTGGTGCCTGACGTCAGTCGTTCGGAATACACTTTTACCGTCAACGACGAGGGTCAGATTGTCTATGGCCTGGGGGCCATCAAGGGGCTGGGTGAGGGTCCGATCCAGAGCATCGTCGAAGGGCGTGGTGATGGCGAGCCCTATCAGGATATTTTCGATTTTTGCCGACGCATTGACCTGAAAAAGGTCAACAAGCGCGCCATGGAAGCGCTGATCCGGTGCGGCGCCATGGATAAGCTTGGCGCCAGCCGGGCTCAGTTGATGGCCAGCATCGATAAGGCCGTTCAACAGGCCGGCCAGCAATCCCGGAACGAATCCGTCGGTATGATGGATATGTTCGGTGAAATGCTCGAGGCGGGCGACGATGGTGACCCCTATGAGGACGTGGCCGGTGTGCGCGAGTGGCCCGAGAAGCAGCGGCTGAAGGGTGAGAAGGACACGCTGGGGCTGTACCTGACCGGCCACCCATTTGATGAATACGAGAAAGAAGTTCGGCGGTTTGTCCGGTCCTCCATTGCCGATCTGAAGCCGAACAAGGCTCCCCAGCGGGTCGCGGGCCTGGTGGTTGCCCAGCGCACAATGAAAACCCGCACCGGCTCCACCATGTGTTTCATCACGCTGGACGACCGGAGCGCGCGGATCGAGGCGACCCTGTTTTCGGAAGCTTTCTTTGAAAATCGGGAACTGTTGCAGTCCGACCAGGTGATCGTGGTGGAGGGACAGGTCAGCCACGACGACTATTCCGGCCAGATGAAGATGCGGGTGAGCACGGTGATGGATGTGGCGAGCGCGCGCCAGCAGTTCAGCCGCGGCCTGAAGCTGAATCTGCATGCCGATCAGCTACAGAACGGACTGCTGGAGAAACTGGACACCACCCTCAGGCCGTTCCGGTGTGAGGGCAGCCCGGTCTGGATTGAGTACAGCAGCCCCGAGGCGTCAACCCGGATCGAGTTGGGCGAGTCCTGGCGGGTGCAGCCGGATGACAACCTGCTATTGGAGCTCCGTTACCTCGTAGGCGACCAGTCGGTAGAACTGGTCTATGATTGAGTAAGCTGAAAATTAAAAGTTTGTCAGATAGCGGACTCATACCAATGTCCGCTTTAGCCACTGACCGGGCGCTGCTATCTTTGTGTCAAATTCTGGTTTGGCGGAGTATTTTCCCGCCTGGCAAAAAATGATGGAACATCATGAACCCTAACTATCTGGATTTCGAACAGCCAATCGCCGACCTGGAAGCCAAGATTGAAGAGCTTCGGATGGTTGGCAATGACACCGACATCAATATCACCGACGAGATTGCCCGGCTGAAGAAAAAGAGCGTCAGCCTCACAGAGAGCATTTTCTCCGATCTCAAGCCCTGGGACGTTGCCCGACTGGCTCGCCATCCTCGCAGGCCCTACACCCTGGACTACATCGAATCCATGTTTGAGGATTTTGATGAGCTGCACGGCGACCGTCGCTATGCCGACGACCTGGCGATCGTTGGCGGCACTGCCAGACTGGACGACAAGCCGGTAATGGTCATCGGTCATCAGAAGGGCCGGGAAGTACGGGACAAGGTCAAGCGCAACTTCGGTATGCCCCGCCCGGAAGGGTATCGAAAGGCCCTGCGCCTGATGGAAATGGCCGAGCGGTTCAAGATGCCCATTCTTACCTTCATCGATACGCCGGGCGCTTATCCGGGCATTGGTGCGGAAGAGCGGGGCCAGAGTGAGGCCATTGCCTTCAATCTGGCCGTTATGTCCCGCCTGAAGACGCCCATTATCTCCACGGTAATCGGTGAAGGTGGTTCTGGTGGCGCGTTGGCCATCGGTGTGTGTGATCAACTGAACATGCTGCAGTATTCCACCTACGCGGTTATTTCCCCCGAGGGCTGTGCCTCGATCCTTTGGAAAAGTGCCGAATACGCCTCCCAGGCCGCGGAAGCCATGGGTGTTACCGCGGACCGGTTGAAAGATCTTGGTCTGGCGGACAATGTGGTGACTGAACCCCTCGGCGGTGCTCACCGCAACCCCGAAAAAATGTCAGAGTCCCTCAAGGAGGTTCTGGCAAAAGGTGTCGCTGAACTCAGCCGTCTGCCACTGGATGAGCTGGTATCCCGCCGCTACGAGCGGCTGACCCGCTATGACACGGGGCGCTGAGCCCGGCTTCGGATTCCACTGGCCGGAGGCCTTATGTGCCCCGGTCAGAGAACTCCCAGATCACACCCGCCTTTGGGTAGCCCTGAGCGGCGGCCTCGATTCCACCCTGCTATTGCACCTGGCAGTACATTGTCATGGCCGCACCGACCGTGTACGGGCAGTGCACATCAATCATCAACTTCAGCCGAATGCCTCGGATACCGAGTCGTTTTGCCGCGACCTGTGTGATCGTCTGGGTGTGCCGCTTGTAGTTGAGCGGGTAACCGTTACTCCAGGGGGCAATGCGACTGGCGGTGGTGGCATCGAAGAGGCGGCCCGCAAAGCGCGGTATTCTGCATTCGAGGCTCTGATGCAGCGCGGAGACCTGCTCTTGATGGCTCACCATGGTGATGACCAGGCCGAAACGGTTCTGTTCCGGATGCTCAGGGGCAGCGGTGTTGCAGGGCTGGCGGGCATGCCGGCTATTCGCGCGCTGGGCGCTGCCGAGCTTGCCCGGCCCCTGCTTGGGTTCGAACGAGCCGAGCTTGAGCGTTGGGCCAGGGTCGCCGGTCTGTCATGGATGGATGATCCCAGCAATAACGACCAACGATTCGACCGGAACTTTCTGCGTCACACCGTGCTACCGCCTCTGCGGGAGCGCTGGCCCGGGCTTAATCGCAGGCTCCGGCATACGGCGGAATCCTGCGCCGAAAGCGAAGCGCTTAATCGTAAGCTGGCCGCCTTGCAGTGGCAGGGTGTCGGTGGCGAACAGAACCGTCTGCCCGTTGATGGCCTGAAAACCCTCCCTCTGGCGGAGCAGAAAAATCTGATTCGTTGGTGGGTTCGGGAGCGCGGGTTTCAGGCGCCCACAATTGGCGACTGGCAGCAGGTGATTCAGGATCTGCTTTTTGCACGAGAAGATCGGGAGCCGGAGTTCAGGACTGATGGCTTCAGCCTGCGTCGTTTCCAGGGCGATCTTTACCTGGTTCCCGATCGCGGACCGTTGCCGGACGTTCCGCTCGCTCTGGAGCCGGGGCCTGTCCTGAAGTGGGGCGAATGGTCCCTCAGGTTAGAACCTGTCGTTACCCCGGAAAGGCCGTTGCCGCCAATACGGATATTTACGAGGCAGGGTGGCGAGCGGGTCCGTTTCCACCCCGCTGGGCCATCCCGTTCGCTCAAGAAGTGGCTGCAGGAACTCGCTGTTCCACCTTGGGAAAGGGCCCGTCTGCCGCTGGTTTTCGCCGGTTCCGGGGAGGCACCCGAGCTCATTGCCATTGGCGATTTATGGTGTTCTGAACAATACTCGGGAGGCGCCTGTGCCGCCGGTTGGCGGCTGGTCATAGAGCGGGAATGTGATTGAGTCAATGGGGCCTTTCTGGTAGTCTGGCGTCCCATCTTGAGATGACAATCTCCCTCCTTCACCGAACCAGACAATCACGGAATCTGCATGACGCGTTATATTTTCGTCACCGGCGGTGTCGTGTCCTCCTTGGGGAAAGGTATCGCATCAGCCTCACTGGCTGCGATCCTCGAGGCACGCGGCCTGAAGGTCACTATTCTCAAGCTGGACCCGTACATCAACGTGGACCCCGGCACCATGAGCCCGTTCCAGCACGGTGAGGTTTTTGTCACCGAGGATGGCGCGGAAACAGACCTCGATCTGGGCCACTATGAGCGCTTCATCCGCTCCCCGATGAGCAAGCGCAATAATTTCACCACTGGCCGGGTTTACGAAGAAGTGATCCGCAAAGAGCGCCGTGGTGATTACCTGGGCGGAACCGTTCAGGTGATCCCGCACATCACCGACGAAATCAAGCGTCGGGTTGTGGAAGGTGCTGCCGGCGCCGATGTGGCGCTCATTGAAATCGGTGGCACAGTGGGCGACATTGAATCCCTGCCGTTCCTGGAAGCCTGTCGTCAGCTGAAGGTAGAAGTGGGCCCCCAGCGTGCACTTTTCATGCACCTGACACTGGTTCCGTACATAGCCACTGCGGGTGAGATCAAGACCAAGCCCACCCAGCACTCGGTCAAAGAAATGCGCTCTATCGGTCTGCAGCCGGATATCCTGCTGTGCCGCTCCGAGCACGAGGTGGACGCCAGTTCACGTCGCAAGATTGCCCTGTTCACCAACGTCGAAGAGCGGGCGGTTATTCCTCTCCAGGATGCCAAATCCATTTATGCCATTCCGCGCATGCTCTATGAGCACGGCCTGGATCAGCTCGTTATCGAACGATTCGGTCTGGATGCCCGGCCTGCGGACCTCAGTGAGTGGGACAACGTTGTTGAATCACTGATGAACCCCGAGCAGGAAGTGACCATTGCCATGGTCGGCAAGTACATGGAGCTTCTGGACGCTTACAAGTCACTGATCGAATCCCTGCTGCACGCCGGCATCAAGACCCGCACCAAGGTCAATATCAACTACATCGATTCTGAAGATATCGAGCGTGATGGCACCGGTGCGCTGGCCAGTGCCGACGCGATTCTGGTGCCTGGTGGTTTCGGTGAGCGCGGCGTGGAAGGCAAGATCCGCACGGTTCAGTATGCCCGTGAAAACAAGGTGCCTTACCTGGGTATCTGCCTGGGTATGCAAGTGGCCGTTATTGAATACGCCCGGAACGTGGCAGGCCTGGCAGATGCCCACAGCACTGAATTCCGCGAGCACACGCCGGAGCCAGTGGTGGGCCTGATCACCGAATGGCTGGACTCCACCGGAGAGCGTGAAGAGCGCACGGAAGAATCCGATCTGGGTGGGACTATGCGTCTCGGCGCCCAGGACTGCGTTCTCACCGAAGGTTCCACCATTGCCAACTGCTATGGCAAGAAAACCATTCGCGAGCGTCATCGCCACCGTTACGAGGTGAACAACCATTTCCTGCCGAGATTGGAAGAGGCTGGCCTCCAGATCTCTGGTCGTTCGACCGATGGCCGCCTGGTAGAAGTTGTTGAGGCGCCGGACCACCCCTGGTTTGTCGCCTGTCAGTTCCACCCCGAGTTTACCTCCACGCCTCGCGACGGCCACCCGCTGTTCAGGGGCTTCGTTGAGGCAGCGCTGGCCTGCAAGAAAGGATCCTGATTATGGCGCAGAGCACCGTAAACGTTTCGGGAATCGACGTCGCCAACCACAAGCCGTTTGTGCTCTTTGGTGGCATGAACGTCCTCGAGTCGCCGGAACTGGCCATGGAAGTGGCCCAGGCCTATGTTGAGGCCACCGGCAAGCTCGGTATCCCCTACGTTTTCAAGGCATCTTTTGATAAAGCCAACCGGTCTTCTGTGAATTCCTTTCGCGGCCCCGGCCTGGAGAAAGGTCTTCAGATACTGGCGGACATCAAAAGCAAGTTCGGTGTTCCCATCATCTCAGACGTCCACGAGCCAGCCCAGGCCGCTCCGGCGGCCGAGGTTTGTGACATCATCCAGTTGCCGGCTTTCCTGAGTCGCCAGACGGACCTGGTGGTCGCCATGGCGAAAACCGGTGCGGTGATCAATATCAAGAAGGCCCAGTTCCTGGCTCCCCAGGAAATGAAGCACATCATTACCAAGTGCGAGGAAGCGGGCAACGACAAGGTGATCCTGTGTGAGCGGGGCAGCAGTTTCGGCTATAACAACCTGGTCGTCGACATGCTGGGCTTTGGCATTATGAAAGCCATGGACGTACCGGTGATGTTCGATGTGACCCACTCCTTGCAGATGCCGGGCGGACGAGCCGATTCCGCCGGTGGCCGCCGGGCCCAGGTTACGGATCTGGCTTTGGCAGGCATGTCCCAGGGCCTGGCCGGCCTGTTCATGGAAGCCCATCCCGACCCGGACAAGGCCAAATGCGATGGCCCCTGCGCTCTGCGGCTCAGCCAGTTGCAGCCTTTCCTGCAGCGGGTGAAAGCTGTGGATGATCTGGTAAAAAGCTTTAAACCTATCGACACCGCCTGAATGGCGGTGTTGGCGTTTTACGCGGACTATGGGAGCGAGCGGGAACGGCCCTGCGAAAATGTAGAGGGCCATGGATGGCCCGAAACAAGCGCACAGGGACGTGCTTGTAGCGGTTTTCGCAGGGCCGTTCCCGCTCGCTCTGGCTCCCGAATTTGAACATGAACTTGGAGACAGAGAAGAATGACCAAGATTGCCAACATCAAAGGCCGTGAGGTTCTGGATTCCCGCGGTAACCCTACAGTAGAAGCCGACGTTATCCTCGAAGACGGCACCGTCGGCAGCGCCTGCGCGCCTTCTGGTGCCTCCACGGGTTCCCGGGAAGCCCTGGAGCTGCGTGACGGTGACGCTTCCCGTTACCTTGGCAAAGGTGTTCTGAAGGCTGTAAAAGCCGTGAACAGCAAGATCCGTGATGCACTGGCAGGCAAAGATGCGGCTGATCAGCGTGCTCTGGATCAGATTATGCTGGACCTCGATGGTACCGAGAACAAGGCCAACCTGGGCGCCAACGCAATCCTGGCAGTTTCCCTGGCGGCGGCCAAGGCTGCAGCTATCTCCCTGGGCAAGCCGCTGTATGCGCACATTGCAGACATCAACGGTACCTCTGGCAAGTTCTCCATGCCGGTGCCGATGATGAATATCCTGAACGGTGGCGAGCACGCGGATAACAATGTTGATATCCAGGAGTTCATGGTTCAGCCGGTTTCCGCCAAAAGCTTCTCTGAAGCCCTGCGTGTTGGCGCGGAGATTTTTCAAAGCCTGAAAAAAGTGCTGAAGGCCCAAAACCTGAACACGGCGGTTGGTGACGAGGGTGGTTTTGCTCCCAATCTACCATCCAACGAAGCCGCGCTGGCGGTCATTCAGGAAGCGGTGGAGAAAGCCGGCTATAAGCTGGGTACCGATGTGACCCTGGCTCTGGACTGTGCGTCTTCCGAATTCTACAAAGATGGCCAGTATCAGCTTTCCGGTGAAGGCAAGAGCTTCGATTCCGAAGGTTTTGCCGACTACCTTGCTGGGCTGTGTGAACGTTACCCAATCGTCTCCATCGAAGACGGTATGGACGAGAGTGACTGGGATGGCTGGAAAGTGCTGACCGACAAACTTGGCAGCAAGGTTCAGCTGGTAGGCGACGATCTGTTTGTTACGAACACCAAGATCCTGAAGCAGGGCATCGATAAGGGTGTGGGTAACTCTATCCTGATCAAGTTCAACCAGATTGGCAGCCTGAGCGAAACCCTCGATGCCATCAAGATGGCCCAGGATGCCGGTTTCACCGCAGTGATTTCGCATCGCTCCGGTGAAACCGAGGACACCACCATTGCCGATCTGGCGGTGGCCACCTGCGCCGGCCAGATCAAGACCGGCTCCCTGTGCCGTTCTGATCGTGTTGCCAAGTACAACCGGCTTCTGCGTATTGAAGAAGCTCTGGATGGTAAAGCGCCGTACCGCGGCCTGAGCGAGATAAAAGGGCAGGGCTGATCGACTGATTCAACCGGTTCTGGCAAAGTGCCGGGCCGGTAATCGGCGAAAAACTGTTAAGGCCATCGGGTTCTGGGCGAAAGTCTCGGTGCGATGGCCTTTTTGTACAGGCAGTTAGAAGAATTTGTTGCTAATCTACTCTAAGGTCTATACTCAACGTCCGTCGTTGTTATTTTGATTGATAAATTTGTGAACGGAATCGGCAATGAAGTTGCTCTGGACCATAATGGTAATTGTGATTCTCCTGCTGCAGGTGCGCCTGTGGGTCGGGGAAGGCAGCTTTGCGCAGGTATGGGCTATGGAGCGGTCAATCGCCGAGCAACGTGAAGAAAATGCCGAACTGGCTACCCGCAATGAACGTCTCTACGCTGAGGTCAGGAATCTGCGTAATGAGCAGGGCGCCGTTGAAGAGCGGGCCAGAATGAATCTCGGCCTGATAAGAGAAGACGAGACCTTTTTCCTGGTTGTTGAAAACTGATTGTCTATGCCTGCCCCGAGACTTTGGCTGATTGTTCCTGCCGCCGGCATCGGCCAGCGCATGCAGGCTGAGCAACCGAAACAGTACCTTCGGATCGACCAACGTTTCATTCTCGACATCACCCTTTCCAGACTGATGGATTCCGCGCCTTTTTCGGGCTGTATGGTGCCATTGCATCCGGCCGATCATTGGTGGTCTGATACCGAGGCCAGCGGCGATAGCCGAATCCAGACCTGCACCGGCGGTGCTGAGAGGGCCGGTTCGGTGTTATCGGCACTGCATGCCATGGCGGAACAGGTCAGGGATTATGACTGGGTTCTGGTTCACGATGCAGCGAGGCCATGCCTTCATACTCGGGATCTGTCTAGTCTTATTGATCAGCTCTACAACCACCCTGTCGGGGGACTGCTTGCCTCACCGGTTGCCGACACCGTAAAGAAAGCCGGTACTGGTGAGCTTCCGGAAGTGATTGAGACCGTTGATCGCACGGGGTTGTGGCGGGCTCTGACGCCCCAGATGTTTCGCTACCGTATTCTTGTTGATGCCCTGGAGGCCGCTCTTGCCGGGGAGCTCCCGGTGACCGATGAGTCCTCCGCCGTGGAGTTTTCCGGTAACATGCCGGTGCTGGTTGAAGGGCGGTCGGACAATATCAAGATCACCGTGCCCGCGGATCTGGCACTGGCAGGCTTCATTCTGAGCCAATTCTGAACTTTCGGAGTTTTCCGGAGCACATTATGCGTATTGGTCAGGGCTTCGATGTCCATGCCTTCTGCGAAGGCGACTCTGTGATTATTGGCGGTGTAAGCATTCCGCATTCCTACGGGTTCAAGGCCCATTCCGATGGTGATGTCCTGCTGCATGCGCTGGCGGATGCGCTGCTGGGCGCTGCAGCACTTGGCGACATCGGGCATTTCTTCCCGGACACCAGCGATGAGTGGGCAGGGGCCGACAGCCGCGATCTTCTGCGCCGGGTCATGACCCGGGTCCGGGATGAAGGGTTTGGCGTGGTGAACGTGGATGCCACCATCATCGCCCAAGCACCCAAAATGGCACCTCACATCGATGCCATCCGTATGAATATTTCTGAAGATCTGGGTGTGTCTACCAATCGGGTAAGCGTAAAAGCCACTACCACGGAAAAACTCGGTTTTACGGGGCGCGGTGAAGGCATCGCCTGTCAGGCCATTTGTCTGCTTGAATCGGTGGATTCGTGAGTCACTGGCGTCTTGACTGGCCCACGTCAGGTGGTGGCCGTATTGCTTCTGGTCGTTTAAAGACAACGCCCGACGATTTTGTTGTCGACGAGTTACTGGAGCTATCGGAAAGCAACGCCGATGTTGAGGCAGATGCCACGACAGGAAGTGGAGAGCATCTCTGCCTGAAAATGGAGAAAGTGGGCGATAACACGGAGTATGTCGCTCGCGAACTGGCCAGAATGGCGGACTGTCGCAACTTTGATGTCGGCTTCTGTGGGCTCAAGGATCGGCATGCGGTGACACGCCAATGGTTCAGTCTCTATCGACCAGGGCGTGAAGCTGAAGACGCCTCGTTGATTGAGGAAATTGCCGCTCGCTGGCCGGTTCTGGCGGCCTCGCGACAGGCGCGGAAATTACGGCGAGGGGAGCACAGGGGCAATGGCTTTGTTGTCACCCTGAGGGCCGTTACCGGGGAACGCGAGGTCATCGATCATGCGCTGGCGCGCCTGGCGGATATTGGCGCTCCCAATTACTTTGGTCCCCAACGGTTTGGCAATGGTGGCGCTAACCTAGACCGTGCGGTGCATCTCGATCCCGCCACCCTGAACCGTCGGAGCCGATCTGGCGGGAAAGGTCGCGGCGGCAAAAAGCGTGCTGGCAGCGACGGCTCGAAAAACGTATTGTATTTTTCGGCGGCACGCTCCTGGCTGTTTAATGAGGTTCTGGCAGCTCGGGTAGACGACGGCAGCTGGGCCGAGGCAGGTGCGACAGGGCCCCTGTGGGGTGACGGCGGTACCACCGCTTCCGGGTCACTTGAAGCCTTTGAACGGGACATTGTTGCGCAAACTCCGGGCTTGGCGAGCCTGTTCTCGGTCACCCGGATGAAACCGGAGCGACGGCCCCTGGCGGTAAAGCCGGAGAGGCTCTCCTGGCAGTGGCTGGCTGAGGACAGTCTGGAACTGACGTTTTTTCTGTCGCCCGGCCAGTACGCGACAACGATTTTAAGTGATATTTTCGAGCTCGAGGACATGAGCCTCAGCCGACATAACGAACAACAAGGCTAGCGGAGAACACTGTGCGTATTCTGTTGTCGAACGATGACGGCGTTCATTCGCCGGGGCTTATCGCCCTGTTCGAGGGATTGAAAGGTCTGGGTGAGCTTGAGGTCGTGGCCCCCGATCGGGATCACAGCGGTGCGAGCAATGCTCTGACCCTCAATCGCCCCCTCACCGTGGAAGAGCACCCAAACGGTTTCCGTTCTGTGGATGGAACGCCGACAGACTGTGTTCACCTGGCGGTTAACGGACTGTTCAGTGAGCCGTTCGACAGGGTGGTTTCCGGGATAAACACCCACGCCAATCTGGGCGATGACATCATTTATTCAGGTACCGTTGCTGCGGCCACCGAGGGGCGACATCTTGGCCTCCCGGCCATCGCCGTTTCCCTGGTCAATGATGGGCACTTTCACTATGAGACGGCTGCAAGGGTGGTCCGGATGCTGCTGGAGAACGAGCGTCCTCTGGTGCTCGGGCCGCGCTCCATCCTCAACGTGAATGTTCCGGACGTCCCCTGGGAAGAACTGGCAGGCATTCGGGTAACCCGGCTTGGCCATCGAGAGCGGGCTGAAGGTGCGGTTCCGATGACCTGTCCCCGGGGCAAGGAGCGCTACTGGATCGGAGCAGCGGGTGAAGGCGGTGATGCCGGCCCTGGTACTGATTTCAACGCCGTCCGAGATGGCTATGTCTCGGTAACTCCGGTACATATCGACATGACCCGGCATGAAGCTCTGTCTCGGCTGCGGGACTGGGTCGATACTCTGGAGGATTCGATGGAGGGCCGGGCATGACAGCTCAGCTCGAAGGCATCGGGATGACCTCCCGACGTACCCGGATGCGATTGGTCCAGCGCCTCAGGGAAGCCGGCATCGAATCGGACCGCGTGCTTGAGATTATGGGAGAGGTGCCGCGGCACATCTTCCTGGATGAGGCGCTGTCTCATCGGGCTTATGAAGATACGTCACTGCCAATCGGCTATGGCCAGACCCTGTCCCAACCGTACATTGTGGCGCGGATGACCGAATTGATGCTGGCTCATGGGCCATCGAGGGTACTGGAACTGGGAACCGGATCAGGCTATCAGACCTCCGTGCTCGCTCGCCTGTTTTCGGAAATCTACAGCGTCGAGCGGATCAAGGCGCTGCAGGACAGGGCACGGGACCGATTGCGCCAGCTGAGCGCCAGGAACGTGTTTCTGAAACACGCTGACGGTGGCATGGGCTGGCCAGAGCGGGGCCCTTTTGACGGCATTATCGTGACCGCTGCGCCCATTGAAGTTCCAGCCGACTTACTCGCTCAGCTCGCAGAGGGTGGCGTTCTGATTGCGCCAGTGGGTGAAGAGAATCAGGTATTGGTGGAGGTTACCCGTCGTGGTGATCGTTTCGATCACAAAGAGCTGGAACCGGTTCGGTTTGTGCCGCTCCTGGGCGGGGTTGTCCGATAGATATGGTTGATACTGCAGTACTCAGCTCCGACGTAGATAGCGAAACCGCCCGTAACCATCATCCTGCTGCGGTGTTTCTGCGGGGCATTGCCATGGGGGCGGCTGATATTGTTCCGGGAGTGTCCGGAGGCACCATTGCATTCATTACCGGCATCTACTTCCGGCTACTGGAAGCCATCAACGCCGTTCCCGCAGCAGTCGTCCGGCATTTGGTTCGGGGTCAGTTCAAAATTTTCTGGCGCGCCTGTGACGGAACCTTTCTCGTCTGTTTGCTGACAGGCATTCTGACCAGCATTGCCACCCTGGCTTCAGCCATCAGTTACCTGCTGGAGGCGTATCCGATCCTGATCTGGAGCTTTTTCTTCGGCTTGATCGTGGCCTCGGTGTGGCATGTGGGGCGTCAGGTCCGGCGCCATAAATCCGCACTGCTGATCCCGCTGCTGTTCGGCATTGTTATCGCCTGGTGGATCACGACCCTCTCCGCCAGCGAGCTATCGCCCTCTGCGCTGGCATTTTTCGGAGCCGGTGCGCTTGCCATCTGTGCCATGATTCTTCCCGGCATTTCAGGCAGTTTCATCTTGGTGATTATCGGTATGTATGCTCCCGTGCTGGCAGCAATCAAATCGGTGGATGTGGGCGTTCTGTTGCTGTTTATGGCAGGTTGTGTGGTGGGTTTGTTATCCGTTGCCCGCCTGATCACCTGGGCGTTCCATCATTTCCATGATCTGGTGCTCGCTTTGCTAACCGGCTTCATGATCGGAGCGCTCAACAAGGTCTGGCCCTGGAAAGAAACTTTAAGCTGGCGGGTCAACAGCTCTGGTGAACAAGTGCCCCTGAGTGAGGCAAGTATCTGGCCCTGGACCTACGCTGAGCAGGCTGGCCAGGATCCTGAGGTGCTACTCGCCTTGGTCATGGCGCTGGCCGGCTTCGGTCTTGTTCTACTTGTGGAATGGATCGGTTTCCGGCGCGGACAGGCGTCATCGGCGGCGGAGTTCGGGAAGGATGTGGCGCCATAGTGTTACCTGACGCACAAAAGAGGTGTTTCTTGAGGTAACAGAGATGGCTGGGTAGTAACTTGGCTTCCTGCGGGAAATGTGCAATATATTAGCAAGTTACTATAAAAAGTTTAGAAACTGCTTCGACAACCATGATGGTTTATACGGATTTTTCATAACTGGGTCGTTTTTATTCTTGTGAGACTTTTGCGTGGGCTAGTCAATGCCGGTTTGCCGGTGTCCCCGCGGTTCCCTTCCGGTGCCTCTGAGCCCTATCGCCCTGCGGAAAAAACGCCGACCAGTCTGTTGCTTATCTTTTCCCTCTTGGTCTCGCTGCTTTTGTCCGGCTGCAATACGCCCGCACTTTATCAAGACGACATTTATAATCCGCCGGTGTACTGGGGCCGGCACGTCGTCAAGCCCGGTGAAACCCTCTACAGCATAGCCTGGAGGTATGGTCGGGACTATCGCGAACTGGGCAATGCCAATGGCATTGGTCCGCCCTGGAATCTCAAGGCGGGGCAGGTGCTTCGCCTGGACCTTCGCGGAAATGTAACTTCCGGCGGTCAGGCTACGACGGCGAGCAAACCGGCTGCGTCCGCTCCCAGAACGCCAAGCCGGGCTTCTCCGCCGAAGCAGACGGCCAGCACGGCAACAAAACCCGCGGTGACCAGGGCGCCAAGCAAGGGCGCGCCTCTGTCCTCCCAGACCCAGACCGTGGCTCGAATAGAATGGCGCTGGCCCCACGTTGGCACTGTAATTGCTGGGTATTCAACATCCGGAAAAGTCAATAAAGGTATTGATATTGCCGGGCAAGCCGGGGATGCTGTAAAGGCTGCGGCCACGGGGAATGTGGTCTATGCCGGCAACGGGTTGCTTGGATACGGCAATCTGATTATCGTGAATCACAACGAGCACTATTTAAGTGCTTACGCTCATAACCGGAAGATTCTGGTGCAGGAAGGGGAGGATGTGAAAGCCGGGCAGGTGATCGCAGAGCTCGGTAGCAGTGGCGCTGAACGACCCATGTTGCATTTCGAGATTCGCAAAAACGGCAATCCGGTTGACCCAGTCCATTATCTGCCACCGCGCTAACAAATGACGCAGTCAGCAGGCTGCCCAGATCGCACACACCGGCACTGACAAAAACACCGCGTTCGCAAGAAAAACAAGAACGGTAAAGGCCACGACTGGCCGACCAACAAAATGTCCTGAAGAAAAAGCGTGAAGACAAAGACGTCCGCAATAACAAGAAGTATCGGGCGAACATCCAGGATTATTGAGAGGCGGGGCAAGATAAATGTCAGCAGAGCAAGAAGACATCATTATTGATCGCGTATCGGACATGGACGATGCCGAGGATCAACTGTTAGCAGAAGAGAAAGTCGAAAAAGAGTCGACCGAAGAAGTAGCCGAAGTAGAAGAGGACATCCCTACCCAGGGACGTTATTTCACCAGCCAAAAGCAGCTGGATGCCACTCAGCTGTATCTCAACGAAATTGGTTTTTCCCCCCTGCTTACGCCGGAAGAAGAGGTCTATTTTGCCCGTCTGGCACGCAAGGGAGAGGAGTCCGGCCGTAAACGGATGATCGAGAGCAACCTTCGCCTTGTGGTGAAGATCGCACGACGTTACGTGAACCGGGGGCTGACCCTGCTGGACCTGATCGAAGAGGGCAACCTTGGCCTGATCAGGGCGGTGGAAAAGTTTGATCCGGAGCGGGGTTTCCGATTCTCCACCTACGCCACCTGGTGGATTCGCCAGACCATTGAGCGGGCTATCATGAACCAGACGCGCACCATCCGTCTGCCGATTCATGTGGTCAAGGAACTCAACCTGTATCTGCGTGCAGCGCGGGAACTGACCCAAAAACTGGATCATGAGCCCTCGGCGGAGGAAATCGCCAGGATGGTCGACAAGCCCGTGGCCGACGTTAAGCGGATGTTGGGTCTCAATGAGCGCGTCGCTTCCATGGACACTCCCATTGGTACCGGTGGCGAAAAGTCGCTTCTGGATACCGTAGCGGATGAAGGGGCTTCGGACCCGGCGGATCTCCTGCAGGACAACAACATGTGTTCCTGCCTGGAGAAGTGGATTGACCAGCTCAGCGACAAGCAGCAGGAAGTCCTGTCACGTCGGTTCGGTCTTCGGGGCTATCCGGTCAGCACGCTGGAGGAAGTGGGGCAGGAAATCGGTCTGACCCGCGAAAGGGTAAGGCAGATCCAGGTTGAGGCGCTTCGTCGCCTTCGCGAAATTCTGGAGAAGGAAGGTTTGTCCGGAAACCTGCTCTTCAAGTAAGACCCCTCTGACATTTCGATCGAAAAGCCGGCCAGGATGTTCCTGGCCGGCTTTTTTGTGTTTCAGGATCGCTGCAAATGAGAACCAGGTTGCGCACTGGCCGCCAGCCTCATTGATAGAATGCCCTGACCGGGTGGGGATAATGGTGTCGAAACCCGGTGCACGAATGAAATACGTCAATAATAATGATCGAAAAGGAAAGGACTATGATGAAGGCTCTTACAACCGGCTTGGCCTCTGTGCTTATGACAGCCCTGCTGTCAGCGCCAGCGGCTGCGCTCAGCGTGGAAGGTGTTGATGTTCCGGATACCTATTCCGCCATGGATACCGAACTCACGCTTAATGGCGCAGGTACCCGTTCCAAATGGTTCATGGACCTGTATGTCGGCGGCCTGTACGTTCCCGAGACCATCAATGATGGTGAGGCAGTGATTAACGCGGATGAGCCCCAGGCGATCACTCTGCATATAATTTCCGGGATGATCACCAGCGAACGCATGACCGAGGCAACACTGGAAGGTTTCGAGGTCTCCACCGAGGGTGATATGGCATCTATCCAGGCGGATTTGGACCAGTTCATGGCGGTGTTCCAGGAAGAGATCACCGAGGGTGACGTCTTTGATCTGGTCTATCTGCCAGGCGAAGGCGTCCGGGTTCTGAAGAACGGTGAGCAAAAGGACACCGTCGGTGACCTGGCCTTCAAAAAGGCCCTGTTCGGAATCTGGCTGTCCGATAAGCCGGCCCAGAAGGATCTGAAGGAAAAAATGCTGGGCCAGCGGTAACCAGGCCTTGCTTCTGAAAGTAAAAAGCCGGCGCAATGCCGGCTTTTTATCACCCTGAATTCAGAGGTAATCCCGTTTCTGCTTGAACTCGCACAGGTCCTCAATGATACAGGCGCCGCATTTTGGCTTTCGGGCGGTACAGGTATAGCGTCCGTGCAGAATCAGCCAGTGGTGCGCGTCCAGCAGAAACTCTTTTGGCACCAGACGCATCAACCGGTTCTCCACCTCGAGAACGTTCTTGCCAGGCGCAATGCCCGTGCGGTTTGACACCCGATAGATATGGGTATCCACCGCCATCGCCATGTGTCCAAAGGCGGTATTCAACACCACGTTTGCTGTTTTTCGACCGACTCCTGGCAATGCCTCCAGATCTTCCCGGCGTTCCGGTACCTGGCCTCCGTGTTTTTCGATCAGAATGCGACAGGTCTTGATCACGTTCTCGGCCTTGCTGTTAAACAGGCCAATGGTTTTGATGTATTCCTTGAGGCCATCAACTCCCAGGGCGAAGATGGCCTCTGGCGTGTTGGCCACCGGAAACAGCTTGTCCGTGGCCTTGTTGACGCCCACATCCGTGGCCTGGGCTGATAGGATAACCGCAATCAGCAGCTCAAACGGGCTGGAGTAGTTCAGCTCGGTGGTCGGGTTGGGATTGGCTTCCCGGAGACGGGTGAAGATCTCAATGCGTTTCTGTTTGTTCATCGGCTCTCAGTCTTCTGCAACCAGGGGATCAGGAAACGTTCCCGGTAACCCGGACCCGCTTGCTGCCTGCTGCCACGGGTGCTGGTTCATTGGCTTTGCGGCGCTCTTCCAGGTGATTGTCGATTCCGTTCTTGAGAGCGATCAGCAGGCCGAGTCCCACAAATGCGCCCGGTGGAAGAATCATGAACAGCATGTCCGGGTAATTGTCGAACGGACGCACCACCCAGTCGGCCGCAACGGGGCCGAGCAGCAGGTGCATGTCGACAAACAGAGTGCCCTGTCCGATAAGCTCCCGCAGACCACCCAGAACCACCAGAACCGCCAGAAACCCGAGACCCATCATGGCACCGTCCAGAAGTGCCGGAAGCGGTGGATTCTTTGAGGCAAAGGCGTCGGCCCGGCCCAGGATGGCGCAGTTGGTGACAATCAGTGGAATGAAAATGCCAAGAATCAGATACAGCTCATAGGTAAAGGCCTGCATCAGCAGCTCGGCGCAGGTCACGAATGAGGCGATGATCATCACAAACGCCGGCAGGCGCACAGACTCGCTTACGAAATTGCGAATCAGCGAGACCGCGAGATTGGACCCCATGAGCACCATGAGTGTGGCCAGACCCAACCCGATGGCGTTGACAACGGTACTGGTCACGGCAAGAAGAGGGCAGAGCCCAAGCACCTGGACGAGGGCAGGGTTGTTGTCCCAGAGCCCGTCCCGGACGATTTCACTGGATGGTTTGGTTGCCATGATCAGGAATGCTCCGTATTGGACGATTCGCCGGCAATCGCTTCAGGGTTCAGGATATTGTCCCTCGGTGACGGCTCTTCATTGAGCCGCTCCCGGATAACCCGGCGATTTTCCCGGAAGTAGATCAGTGCCTTCTGAACGGCTTTCACAACAGCCCTTGGCGTGATGGTTGCCCCGGTGAACTGGTCGAACTCTCCGCCATTCTTTTTGACGTTCCACTCCCGATGCGGCGGTTCTCCCAGAGAGCGGCCATCAAAGCTCTTGATCCAGTCTGATTTCCGGGTTTCGATCTGGTCTCCCAGCCCGGGTGTTTCTTTATGACTGGTGACTCGCACTCCGAGAATGGTGCCCTGCATGTTCACCCCTACCAGCAGGTGAATTTTACCCGAGTAACCGTCCGGCGCTACCACCGGCATGATCATGCCAATGGGCTGTTCGTTCTGTCGAGCCACCCAGACAGTCAGGGCGCCAGGTTGCGCGAGCCGCTCACTGGCGGGTAACTGCACGGTGTCCCTGAGCAGGTCATTGTTATGCCGGCTTTCCGGAATGATCTCGTACAGGGCCTGGGCCTCTGCACGGGCCGCCTGCTCACGAATTCGCTCTTCGGTGGCCACCTGAGTCACGGCAATGGTGCCACCGGTGATCACGGCGAACAAGCCGAGCCCGATGGCGCTGCGACGGATGGACTGTGCAACTGCGGCCATGATTATCCCTGACTCCCCGGTACACCCCTGCGGGCCTTGTGATGCCCGTATGTACGCGGGGGTGTGTAATGATCAATGAACGGTACCGCAAAATTCATCAGCAAAACGCTGAACGCCACGGCGTCCGGATAATTGCCCCAGGTGCGGATCAGGTAGATCAGGATGCCAATCCCGGCCCCGTAAATCAGTTTGCCCTGGTGGCTGGTAGCGGCCGAAACCGGATCGGTGGCGATAAAAAAGGCACCAAGCATGGTTCCGCCTGCCAGCAGGTGCAGCGAGAGCGGCGCGTAGAGGTCGGCATTGCTGCCAAAGGCCACGCTCATCACGATCAGACCGCCGAGAAAACCGGCTGGAATGTGCCAACTGATAATGCGCAGGCCGATGAGCAGCAGGCCTCCGGCCAGGAACGCCGCATTGACCCATTCCCAGCCCTTGGCGATACCCTCACCAAAGGTCGGATGGTTGAGCACCTCGGCCGCGGTATGGGTGGTGATCTTGTGTTTGTACTCATCAAGCGGGGTTGCCATGGTCCAGCCATCGACCGCTGTTTGCTGGCCGGAGGCAATGGTCGCCAGGGTCTCACCAAAGCCTGGTGCACCGTCCCAGAGCATGGCAGGTTCCGCCCAGTTGGTTGTCATGGCAACCGGGAATGAGACCAGAACCAGGGCGTAGCCCACCATGGCGGGGTTGAACGGGTTTGAGCCCAGCCCGCCATACAGTTGCTTGGCGACAACGATGGCTGAAATCACCGCGACGGCTGAGACCCACCAGGGCGCGAACTGTGGCAGTGACAGCCCCAGCAGAAGGCCGGTAACTGCGGCAGTATTGTCTTTGATGAAGAATGCGACTGGTTTTTTTCTGAGCTTTAACAGGGCGGCTTCAGAAGCGATCGCTAGGGCGATACAGAAGACCACATTGATCAGGTTGCCCCAGCCAAAAAACAGCGTCTGGGCCAACAGGCCAGGCAAGGCCGCAATAAGTACCCACAACATCACACGGGATGTTGGCCGGGCACTGTGTGCGTGGGGCGATGACTGCTGAACGAATGCCATGGGTATGGTGCCTGATCTCGGTTAATGGGTTGGCTGGGATCCGGTTGGACCGGCGGCCAGCTTCTCTCTGGCCTCAGACAGTGCCTCTTCAGCTCGTTTTACCCGATCGTGATTCTTGGCCACGGCCCGCTCCAGCTTCTCTACGTTGTCCGCCTGCTGGGCTTTGGCTTCATCGAGCATCCCTTGCATGGTTTCCAGTTTCGACTGAGCCTGGCTCAGCTGTTTTTCCAGGGCCTCGATATCCGGTTTATCCTCCGCTGGCGGCGTGCTTGAGGCGGGCGGTTGGGACGCCTCGGCCTTTGCTTTCTTGCGGGCCAGGGCCTGTTCAACCAGCGCAGACTTGGCGGCACGCTCGTCAATGGCCTCGCCGTCGGCTGCGGCCTTTTCGGCTTCGGCCTGCTTCTTGGCCGCCGCTTCGGCAGCGGCCTTCGCGCGCTCCTTACGCCTCAGCTCTTTCTCCTGCTGCTCCCGCTCAAGGCGCGCCTGGCGGGCTTCGAAGCGCTCACGAGCCCTGTCTGACTTCAGCTGTTCCGCCTGTTGGGCACGAATTTCGCCCTTGGCAAATCGATAGTACTGAACCAGCGGAATCGAACTCGGGCAAACGTAGGAACAGGCGCCACATTCTATGCAGTCAAACAGGTTCAGGTGCTCGGCCTTCTCGAATTCGGTGGCCTTAGCGTGCCAGAACAGCTGTTGGGGTAAAAGCTCCATGGGGCAGGCTTCGGCACACTGCCCGCAGCGAATGCAGGGCTGCTCCGGCGGCGGTGCCGGCAATTCAGCGGCCGTTGCGGCGATCACACAGTTGGTGGTTTTGATCACCGGTACTGCTTCTGTTGTCAGCGTATAGCCCATCATGGGTCCGCCAAGCACCAGCCGGCTGACCGCGTCCTGGTTGACGCCGGCCTGCTCCAGCAGATGCTCAATCGGTGTGCCAATAAGCGCTTCGAAATTACCCGGGTCCCGGACGGCTTCCCCGGTGATGGTAACCACGCGGGAGATCAGAGGTGTTCCCTCAGAAACCGCCTGGGCCACAGCAACGGCAGTCCCAATGTTCTGGCACATTACGCCGATATCGGCCGGAATTCCGCCGCTGGGTACTTCCATGCCGGTCAGTATCTGGATCAGCTGTTTCTCACCACCTGAGGGATACTTGGTCGGAATAACCGCAATTTCGGTCTGGGTGCCTTCGGTTGCCTTTTGAAGAGCGGCAATCGCCTGTGGCTTGTTGTCTTCTATGCCGATCACGCAACGCTCGGGGCGTAGAAGCCACGCCATGATTTTCAGGCCGGAAACCACCTCATCGGCCTTCTCCCGCATGGTCATGTCGTCAGCAGTGATGTAGGGCTCGCATTCGGCACCGTTGAGAATCAGCGTGTTTACCTTCCGGTCCCGGGGTGGCCGGAGCTTGATGTTGGTGGGAAAGCCGGCTCCCCCCATTCCGGAAATACCCGCGTCACGAATGATCTGCAGAACCTGATCCCGCTCAAGCGACCGATAATCCTTTACTGGATTGCGCCGGCACCATTGGTCTTCGCCATCCGGTTTCAGGGTAATGCAGTGGTCCGTCATACCCGAGGGGTGGGGAACAGGGAGGTCGGCAATGCTCTCGATCACGCCGGATGTTGGCGCGTGGACAGGGACACCCATGCCAGTTTTTACATCGGCAATTTTCTGGCCCTTCAATACCCGCTCGCCGACCTCAACAATGGCTTCGGCGGGCTCGCCGATGTGCTGCTGAAGGGGCAGAACCAGACAGTCAGCCACACCTGCTTTGCGAATCGGGCGCGCGGTAGAGATGTCTTTGTGTTCCGGAGGATGGATGCCGCCGGAGAAGTCCCATAGTTGGGTCATCAGGCGCTGGCTCCCTGGCGATCGGTGGCAATGAGTCCAGATTTGGGCGGTTTCCAGGTCCAGGTGTGAATGTCCGGTTCTACCGTCACCATGTCGATGCAATCCACCGGACAGGGATCAACACACAAATCGCAGCCGGTGCATTCACTCTCGATCACCGTATGCATGTGTTTTGCGGCGCCAAGAATGGCATCCACCGGGCAGGCCTGGATGCATTTGGTGCAGCCGATGCATTCGTCTTCGCGAATAACAGCGACGCGTTTCACTTGTTCGACACCATGCTCGGCGTCCAGTGGTTCCGGCTCGACATCCAGCAGGTCGGCCAGTGCTTTGATAGTGGACTCGCCGCCGGGTGGACACTTGTTAATCGGGCCGCCCTCGGCGATGGATTCGGCGTATGGCCGACACCCGGGGTAACCACACTGGCCGCATTGTGTCTGGGGCAAAAGGGCATCAATCTGGTCGACCAGGGGGTTACCCTCTACCTTGAATCGTTCGGCCGCAAATCCGAGCAGGCCACCGAAAACAACGGCAAGGGCCAGAAGAACCACAACGGCAACAAGAACGCTTGTCCACATAACCTGTTACTCCTAATCCCGCCAGCCGGTCAAACGCTGACCAGGCCACCAAAGCCCAGGAAAGCCAGAGCCATTAGCCCGGCCGTTACCAGACCGATGGCAGCACCGCGAAAGGCAACCGGAACGTCGGCCACGGCGATGCGCTCACGCATGGCGGCGAACAGCACCAAAACCATGGAAAAGCCCGCTGCTGCCCCAAATCCATACAATACTGATTCAACAAAGTTGTTGTTCTTGTTGATGTTAAGAAGGGCGACGCCCAGTACCGCACAGTTTGTGGTGATCAGCGGAAGGAAGATGCCCAGCACCCGATAGAGCAAAGGGCTTGTCTTGCGAACCACCATCTCGGTGAATTGGACCACGACGGCAATCACCAGAATAAACGTGATGGTTCGAAGAAACGCCAGGTCCAGCGGTTCAAGCAGATAGGTGTAGGCAAGGTAACTGCACACCGATGCCAGGGTTAGCACAAACGTGGTGGCCAGCGACATCCCCATGGCCGTCTCCAGCTTGCTGGAAACTCCCATGAATGGGCACAGGCCCAGGAACTGAACCAGTACAAAATTGTTCACCAGAATGGTGCTGACCAGAATCAGCAGATATTCGGTCATTTACCTTGCTCCATTGAACCCCTGCCAGCGCTGCCCGGCCGCCCTTACATAATCCGCATGCCGGGGGTGGCGCCGGAATCCGGGGACAGGATGAAGATATCCTCACCACCGGGGCCTGCCGCCAGAACCATGCCCTCAGACATCCCGAACTTCATTTTTCGGGGTTTGAGGTTGGCTACCATGACCGTCAGACGTCCCTCGAGATCTTCCGGCTTGTAGGCTGACTTGATACCAGCAAACACGTTGCGTTCGCCATGCCCTACGTCAAGGGTGAGGCGAAGAAGTTTGTCCGCGCCTTCCACGTGCTCGGCTTTGACAATTTTAACGACGCGAAGATCCACTTTCGCGAAATCGCCAAATTCTATTTCATCCGCGATGGGCTCAAGATTGGCAGCAGGGGCCCGTTTGCCGGTCGCTGCGGGCAACTCCTCCTTGGAGGCATCCAGCATCTTCTCGATCTGGGCCATGTCCACACGGTTCATCAGCGGCTTGAATTTGTTGATGCCGTGGTTTTCCAGGCGCTCGCTACGATTGTTCCAGTCCAGGGGCGCATTCAGGAATGCCTCGGAAGCCTTGGCGGTTTCCGGCAGTACCGGCGCCAGGTACGTCATCAGAAGATGGAACATGTTGATAGCATTGGTACAGATCGCCTGAAGATTTGCGTCCTGGCCTTCCTGCTTGGCGATCACCCAGGGTTGCTCATCGTTGACATACTGGTTGGCAATGTCGGCCAGCTCCATGATCCGTCGCATCGCGCGGCCAAATTCGCGGGCCTCATAGAATTCCTCGATTTCCTTTCCGGCTTCGATGAACTCTTTCAGTTTGGCGTGCTCGGTTACCTCGCCAAGCTGGCCGTCAAAACGCTTGGTAATGAAGCCGGCGCTCCGGCTGGCAATGTTGACCACCTTGCCCACCAGGTCCGAGTTCACCCGGGCGGCAAAGTCTTCAAGGTTAAGGTCCATGTCATCCACGCTGCCGGTCAGCTTGGCGGCGAAGTAGTAGCGCAGGTATTCCGGATTCAGATGATCCAGGTAGGTGCGCGCCATGATAAACGTGCCCCGGGACTTGGACATCTTCTTGCCGTTCACGGTTACGAAGCCGTGGGCCCAGACCGCCGTCGGTGTGCGGAAGCCGGCATCGTGCAACATGGACGGCCAGAACAGCGCGTGGAAATTGATAATGTCCTTGCCGATGAAGTGGTAGACCTCGGCGGTGGAATCGGCCTTCCAGAAGTGCTCGAAATCGATGTCTTCGCGGTTACACAGGTTCTTGAAGCTGGCCAGATAGCCGATGGGGGCGTCGAGCCACACGTAGAAGTATTTGCCGGGCGCGTCCGGAATTTCGAAACCGAAGTAGGGCGCATCCCGGCTGATGTCCCACTCCTGCAGCCCGGCATCCAGCCACTCGGCCAGCTTGTTGGCCACCTGGGGTTGCAGCGTGCCACTGCGGGTCCAGTTGGCAAGAAAGTCCTGGAAATCCGGCAATTTGAAGAAATAGTGCTCTGACTCTTTCTTGATGGGCGTAGCGCCGGAAACCGCCGATCGCGGATTGATCAGCTCGGCCGGCGTGTAGGTCGCGCCGCAGGCCTCGCAGTTATCTCCGTACTGGTCCTCGGTCTTGCACTTGGGGCAGGTGCCCTTGATGAACCGGTCCGCGAGGAACATCTTCTTTTCAGGGTCGTAGAACTGGGTGATCTTGCGCGTGGCAATGTGCCCGTTTTCCTGAAGCTGGCGGTAGATGTACTCCGAAAAATAACGGTTCTCTTCGGAGTGGGTGGTGTAATAGTTGTCGAAGCGGATATGAAACCCGGCAAAATCTTCCTGGTGCTCTTCGCGGATCCGGTCGATCAGCTGCTCGGAGGTAATACCTTCACGCTCGGCGCGGAGCATGATCGCGGTGCCGTGGGCATCGTCGGCGCAAACGTAGTAACAATTCTGGCCCCGCATCTTCTGGTAACGCACCCAGATATCGGTCTGAATGTATTCCAGCAGGTGTCCGAGGTGGATAGGGCCGTTGGCGTACGGCAGGGCGCTGGTAACCAGAATATCGCGCTGTTGCTTGCTCGCTTGCGTCATGGTGATGTCCGAACCTTATATTTAGTCGGGTTGGAAAGACAAAACGGGGATTGGCGACCGTCTCGATTGATTGCGCCAGGTAAAGACCCCATATGGTCAGAAACGGGCACAGATGATACCTTCCGAGCAGATATTTTTCACCTGAATCACCTGTTTCCGTGCTTAAAATCGAGCATGAGCTTATTCCGGAGAACCCGATGACACAGATTTCAGAGCAGGCCCTGCAAGCAGCGGTTCGCGAGTACCGTGATCCTTACCTTAACAAGGACCTCTACGAACTGGGTGCCGTAAAATCCCTGAACGTAGACGGCAGCGGAAAAGTGACCCTGATGGTGGAGCTTCCGTATCCGTCCAAAGGGATTGCAGGCGCCCTGAAGCAGATCGTTGCCAACGCTCTTGAATTTGTTGATGGCGTGGAGAGCGCAGACGTTCATGTAGGGCAGAAAATCCACTCCTACAAAGTCCAGAAAGACCTGCCTTCTGTCCCCGGTGTCAAAAACATCATCGCCGTCGCCTCCGGCAAAGGCGGTGTCGGCAAATCCACCACCGCCGTCAACCTGGCCCTGGCACTTCAGGCCGAAGGCGCACGGGTTGGCATCCTCGACGCCGACATCTACGGGCCCAGTATCGGCATGATGCTCGGCGTGCCCGAAGGCAAACGCCCGGACACCCGAGAAAACAAATACTTCGTCCCCATGGACGCCCATGGCCTCCAGGCCAACTCCATGGCCTTCGTCGTTACCGAGAAAACCCCCATGGTCTGGCGTGGCCCCATGGTCAGCGGCGCTGTGATGCAACTGCTGCAGCAGACCCTCTGGAACGAGCTCGACTACCTCATCGTCGACATGCCCCCTGGCACCGGCGACATCCAGCTTACCCTGGCCCAGAAAGTCCCGGTAACCGGCGCCGTCATCGTCACCACGCCCCAAGACATTGCCCTGCTGGACGGCAAGAAAGGCATCGAAATGTTCCGAAAAGTCGACATCCCCGTGTTGGGCGTTGTCGAAAACATGAGCGTCCACATCTGCAGCAACTGCGGCCACGAAGAACCCCTCTTCGGCCACGGCGGCGGCGAACGCATTGCCCAGGAATACGACACCACTCTCCTGGGCCAGCTGCCCCTGCATATGACCATCCGCGAACAGACCGACGGCGGTACTCCCTCGGTGATCGCCGAACCGGATTCCGAAGTGGCCCGTCGTTATCGCGATATCGCGAGAAGGGTAGGGGCCGAACTCTCGACCCGCGAGCGGAACCTCTCGGGTTCAATCTCAAGCGTTTCGGTGACCGAGCACTGACAGACCCGGAGCGAACAGGTAAACTACGCCCCAATTTTCCCAGTGGACACGAGACTTCGCCAATGAGCATCAAATCCGACAAGTGGATTCGCCGGATGTCCGAACAACACGGCATGATCGAACCGTTTGAAAGCGGACAGGTTCGTGAAACCGAAAAAGGCCGCGTGATCTCCTACGGCACCTCCAGCTACGGCTACGACGTACGCTGCAGCAACGAATTCAAAATCTTCACCAACGTCCATTCCGCCACCGTGGACCCGAAGAACTTCGACGACAACAGCTTCGTCAACTACACCGGCGACGTCTGCATCATCCCGCCGAACTCCTTTGCACTGGCCCGCACCGTTGAATACTTCCGCATCCCGCGAAGCGTCCTGACCATCTGCCTTGGCAAGTCCACCTACGCGCGTTGCGGCATCATCGTCAACGTCACCCCGCTGGAGCCGGAATGGGAAGGCCAGGTTACCCTGGAATTTTCCAACACCACCAACCTGCCGGCAAAGATCTACGCCAACGAAGGCGTCGCCCAGATGCTCTTCTTCGAATCCGACGAGATCTGTGAAACCAGCTACAAAGACCGGGGTGGCAAATATCTTGGCCAGACCGGCGTGACCCTGCCCAGGACATGAACGCCAACCAGTTCCTGAAAGCCGTTTCACAACTGCAGGGCTGGCGCGAATGCGCCTTCTTGCTCGCTCTGGCTGAGCGCTCATTCCCGAACTATGCCCTGTTTGCCGATGCCATGGGTCTGAAAACCGGTGCCAAGATGCGCCAGCTTCTGGACCTTGGGTGGGACTTGCTGCAGAAGGACGTTTCCGAATCGGCGATCCCACAGCTGCTCGCCAAACTGGAAGCCCTGTCTCCAGAGGTGGAAGCGTATGACGCCTATGGCGTGTACCCGGCATTCGACTTCTGTCAGCTCCTGGAACAGGCCCTGCTGAACCGCCTGAACCCGGCCAAGCACCGCGCGACCGATGCCTCGCAAATGGCGACCGGGACCGTGATGAACTTTATTGAGCTGTCAGAGGGAGAAGACCTTGAGGAAGACGAGCTCGTTCGTCTGCTCGATCACCACCCGTTGATGAAGGAAGACAAAACCTTTCAGCGGGACCTGATCCTGGCGCTGAAACGCCAACGAACGCCAACCGATCAGTTTGTGGCCCGGCTCCGGGAGGACGCAGCCAATGAGGGCGTCAGCAACCTGGGTATCTCGCTGAGCGAATAAGCGCCAGTGCCAGAGCAAGCTACACTTCCGGTATTACCCGTTATTTTCAGATTAGGTCAGATGGATTTTACCCATGAAACTCTCTGCTTTTGGTCGAAAGTTCACCGCCGACGCCGGCATCACGTCTCTGATGGATGACCTGGGTAATGCCATGGCATCCGGCGACGACATGATCATGATGGGTGGCGGCAATCCTGGGCATATTCCCGAGATCCAGCAGAGGGTGCAGGAAATTCTGGCGGATATGAGCCGTAACGAGGGCGACGTTCGTCGTCTGGTCGGCATCTACGATCCGCCCCAGGGCGAAAAGCAGTTTATCGCCTCGCTCGCCGAACTGCTCAACCGGGAATATGGCTGGGGCCTGAAACCCGAGAACATTGCGCTGACCAATGGCAGCCAGGCTGCCTTTTTCATGTTGTTCAACATGTTTGGCGGAGACTACGGCGACGGTAACCGCAAGCATATTCTTTTGCCGCTTGCACCCGAGTACATAGGCTACGCTGACGCTGGTATTGAACCGGGCCTGTTCCATGCGGTGCAGCCAGACATCTCGTTCACCGACGCCCACGAGTTCAAGTACCGGGTGGATTTTGATGCCGTAGAGGTTACCGGCGAGACCGGCGCTATCTGTGTGTCACGCCCCACCAATCCTACCGGTAACGTTGTTACTGACGAAGAGCTTGCGCGGCTTGAAGGGCTTGCTCGCCAACACGATGTGCCACTGATCGTTGACGGCGCCTATGGCACACCGTTTCCCAGCTTGCTGTTCGTCGATGCAGCTCCCACCTGGAACGACCAGATCATCCTCTGCCTGAGCCTTTCAAAGCTTGGGCTGCCGGCAGCGCGGACCGGTATCGTGATTGCCGCCGAGCCGGTGATCAAGGCGCTATCAGGGATTAACGCCATTATGAACCTGGCGACGGGCAGTTTTGGCGCCATGCTGGCGGAGCCGCTGGTTCGCTCCGGTGAGATTCTGTCCCTGAGCCGGGATGTGGTTTGCCCGTTCTACAAGGCGAAGATGGAGCGGGCGGTGGCCGTTTTCCGGGAGGCCATGGGCGAGGACAGTTGTCGCTGGTATGTCCATAAACCCGAAGGCGCCATGTTCCTGTGGCTCTGGTTTCCGGACCTGCCGATTACCAGCCTTGAGTTGTATCAGCGACTGAAGAGCCGGGGTGTCCTGGTTGTTTCCGGGCACTATTTCTTCCCGGGGCTGCCGGAGGATGGCTGGAAGCACCGGCATGAATGTCTGCGCGTAACCTATTCGCAGGATGATGACCGGGTTGCCGAGGGCCTTCGGATCATCGCCGATGAGGTGAAGGCTGTCTGGCGCGAGGCCGGGCGCGGCCTCTAGCGCTCGAACTCCGCTTCCTTGAGTTTTAATTCGTAGGTGCTGCCGTCCGGCTCAACCTGCCTGAGGCGGACGAGTAGGAAATTCTGCTCCGGCGAAAACCACATCAGCGTCTGGCGCTTCGAATCCTCGCGAACCTTCTCCGCCTTGAGGGTGGCTCTTTGTTTACTGCCGGTACTCATCTTCTCACCATTGATCACCGCAAAGCGGTCGGTGTCGATAGAGTTACCGTCGAGCACCCGATAAGTCATTTCCCGCTTGCCATTCTTGATGTCCTGGTGCAGCTGAAGCTGGTAGCCCAGCGGATCCAGCAGGCCTTCTTCCAGCGCCAGTTCGAAGGGCTTGCCCTTGTATTCCCCGGTTGCGACGCCTGCGGACCAGTCGAAGTCGATAGAGTTCTTGCGGTCGCTGATCAGGAAACCGGATAAGCGGTATCGGTATCGCATGGGTATGACGTGCCCTTCCTCCCAGCGGAATACCAACGATTCATCGATGCTGACAATGAAGGAGTCGACATCCGTGCGGTACAGCCAGACATCGTTGCCCTGGGAGGAGAGTGTGCGTTTTGCGGTGCCATTGAGGGAGAGACCCTTCTCCATGGCTGCGGTATAGCTGGCCTCGAAGGGGGTCAGGTCCACTTCGGTCTCGGCATGCAGTGTGACCGGTCCGGCAAGAATGCCGAGACAGGCCAGCAGTGCCGCGCAACCAAGTCTGATGAGACGTCGTGAAAGCATCTTGTTAAACCCGAACAATTACCGTCATCAATGGCGACAGTGTAGCTGCTCGGGCAGGATGCGGGGATGACAATTCGTTCAGGCGATGGCTCAGTTGTCCGGCAGGCGCATGGGAGCGTTCAAGGGTTCGCCGTCGAACAACACATAATCGCTACCCAGTTGAATCCGGCCTTCACAGAACCAGCGCACAACAATGGGGTAAAGGATGTGTTCCTTGGTCTGTACCTTCTCCGCAAGAGTCTCGGGCGTATCGTCTGGAGCGATGGACACTTCCGCCTGGGCAATAACCGGTCCGCCATCAAGTTCTTCGGTAACGAAGTGGATGGAAACGCCGTGGATAGTATCGCCCGCCTCCAGTGCGCGACGGTGAGTGTTCAGCCCGGTGTACTTTGGAAGCAGGGAGGGGTGAATGTTCAGCATCTTGCCTCGGAATGCCCGGACAAAATCCGTGGTCAGAATGCGCATGAAGCCTGCCAGAACGATCAGATCCGGATTGTATCGGAGGATTTCCGCCATCAGAGAGGCATCAAACTCATCCCGGGACTCGAAATTCTTGTGGTTTACCACGAAGGTCTCGATATTGGCCTGGGCAGCGCGCTCAAGAGCAAGCGCACCGGGCTGGTTGCAGCCCACGGCAATGATCTGCCCGGGAAAATCCCGCTCACGGCTGGCGTCAATAAGTGCCTGGAGGTTGGTGCCGCTTCCGGAAGCGAGCACCAGGATTTTGGGCAACGGAGTCTGATCTGCCTTCATGCCGACAGAAGTCCCGGCGCGTAACGAATGCAGGCTTCTGCCTCTTCGCTGTCTGCACGCTCTATCAAGCCTACCTGCCAGGCATCCTCGCCCAGTGCTTTCAGGGTATCCAGAGCCAGCTCCTTCTGATTGGCGGGCACGCAGACAATCATGCCAATGCCGCAGTTGAACGTGCGGTACATCTCTTCACTGGCAACACCGCCGTTGTCCTTGAGCCACTGGAATACCGGGGGCAGAGACCAGCTGTCGGTATCAATGGCAGCAATGGAGCCGTTTGGGAGCACCCTGGGAATGTTTTCCGGCAGGCCACCCCCCGTGATGTGGGAAAGCGCACGGACATCCACTTCGCGAATCAGCTGCAGAAGATTCTTTACGTAGATACGGGTCGGCGCCATCAGGGCATTGGCCAGGGTGGTATCGCCCATTGGCTGCTCAAGGTCGGCGTTGCTCACTTCAAGGATTTTCCGGATCAGCGAGTAACCGTTGGAGTGTGGTCCGGAAGAGCCCAAGGCGATCAGCACGTCGCCGGACTGCACCCGGCTGCCATCGATTATCTCGCTGCGCTCGGCAACGCCCACACAGAATCCAGCCAGATCGTAGTCGTCGCCTTCGTACATGCCCGGCATCTCGGCAGTTTCACCACCTACCAGCGCACATCCAGCCTGCTCGCAGCCTTCGCCGATCCCGGCAACGACCTGGGTGGCAACGTCCACGTTCAACTTGCCGGTCGCGTAGTAGTCGAGGAAAAAAAGCGGTTCAGCACCGCCTACAACCAGATCGTTCACGCACATGGCGACCAGATCGATACCGATGCTGTCGTGCTTGTCCAGTTGCATGGCCAGTCTGAGCTTTGTGCCCACTCCGTCAGTACCGGAAACCAGAACCGGCTCGTTGTATCCGGCGGGAATGGAGACCATGGCGCCGAAGCCGCCGAGACCGCCAAGAACCTCCGGGCGGCGGGTGCGCGCTGCGGTGTCCTTGATTCGGCTGACGAGTTCATTGCCGGCATCAATATCGACGCCAGCATCGCGGTAGGTCAGGGAGGGCTTCTGTTCGCTCATGGTGTACTTAACCGTTGGCCAGTGGGTCAGGCGGCGGATTTTAACAGGTGCGGTGTGGCGCTCCAAATGTATATTGCTTTTCCGAAATCCGGGGCCGCTACTCACGCCTTGGGGCATGGTGTATCCTATGCGCCATTCATGCGAATTGCAGGGTGTTTCATGTCAGTATCAGGACAAAAGCCGGCACACAGGTCTGTATCCGGGGCGTGGGTAGTTGCATTGTTTACCGTTCTGCTGGCCGGGTTTTCCGCCCAGGCGACTGCGGTGACAGTTTCCGGTCTGTATTCGGCAAAGGTGCCAGTGGAAGGGGCCTCGCCGGGTCAATTGGCCAAGGGATATGCAGATGGTCTGAGCCAGGTACTGGTTCGGGTTTCCGGTACCCGCGACGTACTGGCGATGGAGGGCGTTGAAACGCTGCTGTCTGATGCTGAGTCCTTACTGCTTTCCTATCAGGTTGCCAGGGATGAATCCGGCCAGAGTGTTCTGAGCATGTCCTTCGGAGCTGTGGGGGTCAACCGCGCGCTGGCCTCAATCAACGCTCCGGTGTGGGGTGCCAACAGACCATTAACGCTGGCCTGGATTGCTACCGAGGATCGGGGTTCGCGAACACTCGTTACCAGATCTGCTGCAGGCGCCGAGCAGGAAAGCGCTGCAAATTGGCGGGCTGCGTTCGATGAGGCTGCCAGAAAACGCGGCTTGCCGGTTGCGCTTCCGCCGTCGGATTTCGCCTCCAACCGGGAATTGCTGTCGGATATCTGGGGGCAGTTTATTGGCCGGGTGAAGTCCGCTTCCGAAGATCTGGATCACGATGTCCTGGCGTTGGTGCGGGTTAGCCGCGCTGGTGGCCAATGGCGGGCCGGTTGGGTGTTCGATGGTATGGCCATGAACGCTGGTGAAGAGTCAGTAACCGCCCAGACCCCGGAAGCGCTGGCGGAGGCTATGATCAACCGTTGGGCCGAGCTATACGCCAGCCGATACGCGGTTGCTGCGTCGGAAGTGGGCGATTCGCCCCAGGTGGACATTGTGTTGCGCGGCGTTACCTCTCTTGAAGACTATGCCGGAGCCAACAAGGTACTGGAGGGACTGACCCCTGTAGTTAGCGTCGGTGCCCATCGGGTACGTGACGAACAGCTGACCCTGCGAGTGGCTTTTTCCGGTGAGCTGGACCAGCTCCGGGAGTACATCGCCCTGGATCCGCGCTTTGTTCCGATGGAGGCCGACGTTCCAGCAGAACCCCCGGCTACCGCCCCGATAGCGGAGGATCAGGTGGCGTCGGCTGTGGCGAACACTGAAGAGTCGCCCGAGAGCGAAGAGGCGCAACCGGCAGGCCCGAATCAGCAAACCTCTACGGAAGCGCCCGAAGAGACTGACCTGTTTACCTATCAGCCGGTGCCCGTCGATGAAGAAGAGGCCAGGGAGGCGTTCGAATCCCTGTACCAGGTTCTGTATTATCGTTGGCAACCGTCTTCTGTCATCGGGAGCGATGGCGGCGAATAAGGTGTAACCGGAGGGAGTCTTTTGAATTTGCACCGCTGGCGCTGGATTCCCAATGCCCTGACGTTCCTGCGCATTCTTCTGATCGCTCCCTTCGCGGGAGCTTTATTGGCCGGCGATTATCGGCGCGCGCTGCTGATATTCTTTCTGGCAGCTGGCACAGATGCGGTCGACGGCTTCCTGGCGCGGCATTTCAACTGGCGCTCCAGGCTTGGCGCAATTGCAGACCCTCTCGCCGACAAGGCCTTGCTGATCACCGCGTACCTGATGCTTACGCTCACGTATGTTCTGCCGGTTTGGCTGTTTCTGCTGGTATTGGGTCGTGATTTGCTCATTGTGGTCGGCGCTCTGGCCTACCACTACAAGGTTGGCCGATACGATATGGAGCCCAGCATCCCCGGCAAGATCAATACCTTTATCCAGATTCTTGTAGCCCTGGCCATCATTGTGCTTCTGGCGGACCTGCCGATGCAGCCCTGGGTGGTGGATGCCGGCATTCTGCTGGTGGCTATCTCGACAGTGTTCAGCGGGGGGCATTACCTGTTCGTGTGGGGTTCGCGGGCCTGGAGGGCTACCCGGCCATGACCGCGTCCCAGTTGGTACTTGGGGTCAAGCTGCGTGATGATGCCCGATTCGACAACTTTCACGGCGACCGGAACACGAGCGCAGCCCAGCGTCTTGAAACCGTGTGTCATCAACCTGATGATGTTCCGGTGGTTGTACTGTGTGGCGATGCCGATACGGGCAAAAGCCATCTTTTGCAGGCGGTGTGCCACCTGGGTGAAAAGCAGGGCAGGGCAGCGGTTTGTATCAGCATCGCCGAGCTTGAGCCTTTTGGTCCTGATGCTTTGTCGGGTCTTGATACCCATGACATCGTCTGTCTGGACGATGTCGACCGCATCGTAGGCCAGCGGGTGTGGGAAGAGGCCGTTTTTCATCTGTACAATCGGATTCATGACCGGGGCGGCCTTTTGCTGGTAAGTCTGGCTGATTTGCCGGCCAGACTGCCCTTCGAGTTGCCGGATCTGGTTTCCAGATTCAGCCACGGACTGATTATCCAGTTGGGTATCTACCGGGATGAAGATCGCCTGAAGATTCTAAGGGCCCGGGCCGAGAAGCGCGGGTTGGTGATGGCGGACGATGTAGCCAGCTACATTATGCGACGGGCGCCCCGAAGGCTCGGTGATTTGCTGGGGATTCTGGATATACTGGATGAAAATTCACTTCAGGCGCAGAGAAGACTGACTATTCCATTTGTGAAAACAGTGATGGGGTGGTGAGTTGGATGGCACTCATCGCCGGGCAGAAAACGATAACGGGTTCATCAAGGGAGAGAAGAAATGAGACGGGTGGTATTCAACCAGAAAGGCGGTGTCGGTAAGTCCAGTATCACGTGCAATCTCGCAGCTATCAGCGCCGCTCGTGGAAAGCGAACCCTGGTAGTGGATCTCGATCCCCAGGGAAATTCCACCCATTACCTGCTGGGCAAGCCCGCCAGCGAGCTCAAGGATACCGTTGCGGATATGCTCGAACAGACGGTGGCCTTTACCGTGTTCAATCGCCGGCCGGACGAATTTGTCCATGCTTCATCGTTCACGAACCTGTTTGTGATGCCCTCCAGTCCGGAGTTGGACTTCCTCGAGCGCAAGCTGGAAGCCAAGCACAAGATCTACAAGCTCAGAGAAGCCCTTAAAAAACTGGGTGAATCCTTCGATGCGATCTACATCGATACGGCACCAGCGCTCAATTTTTATACGCGGTCTGCCCTGATTGCGGCCCAGCGCTGCCTGATACCCTTCGATTGTGACGACTTTTCCCGTCAGGCTCTTTACAACATCCTCAACGAAATTCGCGATCTCCAGGAAGACCACAACGAAGATCTTGTGGTTGAGGGGATTGTCGCCAACCAGTTCCAGCCGCGGGCCAGCCTGCCCAAACAGCTGGTCAGGGAGCTTACCGAGGAGGGCTTGCCGGTTCTGCCTGTGCGTCTCTCGAGTTCCGTGAAGATGAAAGAGTCCCACCAGAGCCGGCAGCCCCTGATTCACATGGCACCCAAGCACCCGCTGACGCGCCAGTACGAGGACCTGTTCCGGGTCCTGCATGGCGAAACCGTGGAGCTTGAGCCGCTCAACGACTGAAGCGAGACTGATATGGCCGAATCCGGTAACCCGATCGGGCAGGTTGCGGACTGCCTTCTGAACATTGAGATGGAGTTGCGACAGCTGGGGCTTTGGGAGTCTGAGCCACCGCCGGAAGAGGCTTTCCAAAGTGCTCAGCCATTCTGCATCGATACGCTGGAGTTCACCCAGTGGTTGCAGTTTGTCTTTGTGGAAAGAATGAAGATCATCATCGAAAACGACCATCCCTTGCCCTCGGCCTCCGGCATAGCGCCGATGGCCGAAGAGCATTTCCGGAGGCGCCCGGAGTCCGGCACCAGGCTGGTCCGGGAGCTGGAGGTGATCGACCGCCTGCTCAGTGGGGAGTGATCAGTCCAGTCTCATGGACAGGTCTACAGCCTTCACATCTTTGGTCAGCGCGCCAATCGAGATGAAGTCCACGCCGGTCTCGGCAATCGGGACCAGGGTGTCGGCGTTGATTCCTCCGGAGGCCTCAAGCTTTGCCTTACCCCTGGTGGTGGCAACCGCGGTTCGCATGTCTTCAAGCGAGAATTCATCCAGCATGATGATATCGGCGCCTGCCTTCAGGGCCTGCGCCAGCTCGTCAAGGTTCTCGGTCTCCACCTCAACCGGTTTGCCCGGGGCAATACGGTGGGCGGCCTCAATGGCTTCGGCAATAGAGCCGCAGGCGGCGATGTGATTTTCCTTGATCAGGAAGGCATCCCACAGCCCAATGCGATGATTGAAACAGCCGCCACAGGTAACGGCGTATTTCTGGGCCATGCGCAGGCCTGGAAGGGTCTTACGGGTATCCAGCAGGCGGACATTGGTGTGGGCGACCCGGGCAGCATAGCCGGCGCAGGCTGTTGCAACGCCAGACAGGGACTGAAGCCAGTTCAGGGCGGCACGTTCGGAGCTTAGCAGGCTTCGTGCAGAGCCTTGCATGGTAAACAACACCTGATTCGGTGAAACGGTTTCGCCATCGGCTGCCTGCCAGCTGAGTTCAACGGACGGATCCACCTGCCGGAAAACCTCGTCTACCCACTCCCTGCCCGCAATCGTGGCGGTTTCACGCGTAATCACTCGCCCTGTCGCCTGCTTGTCGGCGGGTATCAGTTTGGCCGTGATGTCACCATCGCCAATGTCTTCCCGGAGACTCTGGGCAACATTTTCGATTCTGGCCTGGCGGAGGAGTTCAGGGGGCATCATAGGGCAAAAAGTCCGGTGCAGTGGGTTGTCAGCGTTTCAGGCTGCCAATTCTAAAGCGCAGCCGGTGAATCGCCAAACTCTTGGATTCGGACTGCTAAACTGTGATGCACGTCAGGTCTACACAAAAGGTGACAAATTCTGACACAACCTGACGTGGGCAACTCGTATCATGTGAAGTGGAGAAACAATCAGGCAATTGCGCAATACAAGGCGGAGCAGCGACATGGTGCACGATAACAAGGTTGTCAGCTTTTCAGGCCGGAAACCGCTCGCCCGGTTTTCGTTGCCTGCAGCTCTTGTGCGCCTGCGTGACGCATCCGGTCAGTCCCTGAAGTCCGTTCTTGCCAGTTTTTTCGACCGTGCCGATGACGCCTTGTTTGAACTGGCCGACAGAGCCGGCTCCAACCTCGACCAGACCGCCTACTTTGATGCCATGCGCGAGCTCAGACTCCGCCGTAAGGCCATGGTGGTCTCGATCCTCCAGTATGTCAGCCAGTCTTTCAATGAGATCGGCAAGTTCCAGCCTCAGCAGGGCGCCAGGCCTCTGGATGAGGTTGACGAGGACTCACTGAGCCTCGTTGATCATTCCCAGCTTGAGCAGCAGGTGGCTGTGGACAACCTGATAAGTAAACTCCGGAACCGTTACACCGAACAGATCCGCCTGCTTACTGTCAGGGTTGGACATCTGGTGCCGGGCATTGAGTTGAAAGATGCGCAGATGCCGCTGAGCCCGGAGATCATCTGCGGCGGCGTTGCCGAGGCCTGCGCCGATCTGGACATCGATATCCGGGCCAAGCTGGTAGTTCTTAAGCTGTTTGATCGCCTGCTCGCCGATACGCTCGGTGATTTCTACAAAGAAGCGAATCGCACGTTGATCAATGAGGGAGTCATGCCTGATATGAGGCGACCTCCCGGTAAAGTGCCGGCACGCTCCAGTCAGCGCACGCCAGGGGAAAGTTCAGGGCCGACAGGCGCCAGCGGCGAGAGCCAGCCTATGTCTCAATCACACGCCACATTCTCGGAGCTCAGTGCGCTGCTGCATCGTGGCGATTCCGCTCCTGCCAGCGGAGGAGCCCCGGCAGGTGAGGGTTACATTGATACTGATCGACTGATGGCGCGCCTTACCGAGGCCCAGGCCAGCAGTGGCAAGTGGGGCGACGGTGCTGTTGTGCCACTGAATGAGCAACTCCAGCCCATCCTGCTCTCAGGTGACGGCAAAAGTCTGAATGTGGGGCAGGTCGACAGTGATGTTATCAATCTGGTCTCCATGCTGTTCGACTTCATTCTGGAGGATCGTCAGCTGCACCCGGTGATGAAGGCGTTGATCGGCCGTCTGCAGATCCCGGTGCTGAAAGTGGCACTGAGCGACAAGAATTTTTTCAATCGCGGCGGTCACCCGGTTCGTAAGCTGCTTAACGAGCTGGCGCTGTCGGCCATTGGCTGGACCGAAAAAAAGGCCGGCCAAAAGGATCCGCTTCGGGAAAAGATTGAATCGGTGGTGGACCGGGTGCTCAGTGAGTTCACCACTAATGTCAGTTTGTTCGAAGAGTTACTTAAGGATTTCAGTCACTTCATGGATCTCGACCGCAGGCGTCGTGAGCTTGTGGAGCAACGCCTTCGGGATGCGGAAGAGGGGCGGGCCCGTCAGGAGCGAGCGTCCCAGGCGGCGGAAGGATTGTTGCAGGAGCTGACGGAGCAGCGGGATATTCCCGAGCCGGTTGCCGGGCTCCTCAACGAACCCTGGACCAAGTATTTGCAGTGGGTGGTTCTCCGGGAAGGTGAAGAAAGCGATCGCTGGCAGCATGCCCGAAACCTGACCGAGCAGTTGGTTTGGAGTGTGGATCCTCGTCCGGTCAATGACTCGACCCGCGGAGAGCTGTTGCGGGCAATTCCTGCCATTGTGGATGACCTTCGCAAGGCGCTGCAGGAGATTTCCTGGGATCCCTTTGCCACCGATGCGGCCATTCGTGACCTGGAGCTTGCGCACGTAGATGTTTTCCAGCGACTGGTGATCGCGCCGTCCCGTCCGGAATCGTCAGCGGAAACGAAGGACTTGCTGGCACCCGAATCCGTTCCGGAACAGCCCATGGAGGCTCCTGTGGCTACGCCGGTAGCCGACGACGCAGTCAGAGCAACGCCTGCGCTGGCCGAGCCCGAAGAGCCTGCAGCTGAGGTTAACGAAACTCCCGCCCAAGCGATCGCTGATACCGAGGCCGCGGCTTCGGTGTCGCCACAATGGCTGGAAAAGGCGGAAAGCCTCCGAGTGGGTTCGTGGATTGAACTTACCCGAGACGAAACCAAAGTGCGCTGCAAGCTTGCGGCCTATATCAAGGCCACCGGAAAGTACATCTTTGTCAATCGAAGTGGCGCCAAAGTGGCCGAATACCTGCGCCAGGAGCTGGCTGCAGACATGGAAGCCGGGAAAATCGGCATGCTGGATGATGGCCTGATTTTCGACCGGGCACTGGAGTCGATCATTGACAACCTCCGCAGCAGCCGCAAGGACTGATTCGTAGCAACCGTGGCAACTTTGTGATTCAATCAGAGGCTGTAATACTCTGAAACATTTGGAATTACTTTGCCCGATACAGACGTTTTTTCTGAACGCCTTTCTGATTCCGGTACCGATGCAAAATCGCTTTGCGATACCGGACGGATTCCCTTCGCCCGCTGGTGCCCTTCGCCGAACTTCGGGCCTCGTCCGGACGGGGCAGCGATCTCTCTGCTGGTCGTCCACAACATCAGCCTTCCTCCTGGCCAGTTTGGCGGCCCGGAAATAGAAGACTTCTTTTGTAATCAGCTTGACCACTCGGCACACCCCTATTTCGAGACCATTGAAGGCGTTCATGTGTCGGCCCACCTGTTGATTCGTCGGGATGGAACTCTGGTCCAGTTTGTGAGCCTGCTTGATCGCGCCTGGCATGCGGGCCGATCGTGTTTTGAAGGGCAGGAGGAGTGCAACGATTTTTCAATCGGGATCGAACTGGAAGGGACTGATGACATCCCCTACACGGCCGAACAATATCGCACGTTGGCAGAAGTGGCGGACCTGATTATGGCGGCCTGGCCTGATATCACGGCCGGTCGTATTACCGGGCACTGCCACATTGCGCCCGGCAGGAAGAGCGATCCGGGCCCTGCCTTTGACTGGCAATATTTCCGGTCGGCTCTGCAAGCAGCGCGTGGATCCGGGAGGACAGTCTGAATGGTATTTATTGTATTTCTCCTGGCCTATATGGTCCGCAGGCGTCTGGATTCTCTGGATTTGCTGTCCGGGGATGAGGCCTGGCGTCGGTGGTTTCGCAATGGCAGTCGGGCCAGGGCGGGTCATGAGTCGGGGATTGCTATCGGGCTGGCACTGGTTTTTCTACCGGCGTTTCTTCTCGGTCTGGCGGAGTATCTCCTGGTGGCCTCCGGCTGGAGGATGGCCGCTTACCCGTTGGAGTTCCTGGTTCTGATTGGCCTCATGGGCACGCCGGGCTGGCGACAGGTGCTCCGGGCCTATGCAGAGGCATGGCAGCGCGGAGACATGCAGTCGGCCTGGCATCATGTGAAAGACCTTCTACCGGCCGATGAAAGGGGTGCTGCGGTATCTCCTGAGGCGATGCATCTTGCCCTGTCGAAGGCACTGATGGTTTCGGTGTTTCAGCGCTTCTTCCTGGTGGCTTTCTGGTACGTGGTTGGCGGTATCGGCCTTGCGGTCCTTGCGCGTGGTCTGGTCGCGCTCGCCGATCAGTGGCCTCAGGCGCCAGCCAGACCGCGGTTTTCGCGAATGTCGGAACTTGCTGGCTGGATTCCTGCCAGGCTTCTTTCTCTGACCTTCGGGATAGCCGGAGACCTTGCGGGCTGGCTCCGGGAAACACGGCATACCCTGACTGGCGTTACCAAAAAAGCCGGGGAGGTGCTCATGATCTCGGCCAACGGGTCGTTAACCGGGTATGCACTGGATCCAGCGCGCTTTTCGCGGATTCATCCTGATGAGTGGACAGCGTTTGGAGGACGTAGCCTGAGAGCAGTAAGGGATTTATTGAACAGAAGCATGCTGGTATGGATATGCACGCTCGCTCTGCTGGTTATTTCCGGGTTTGTCTGACCGGAATTTTATAAAACATTACAGTGTAACAACAAATAATGCTTAAGGTTTTAAGACTTTAGGCGACAATATAAGAAAAGAACTAACGTTCAGTTGTTATTTGCCAGCACGAGGGTCCCTGTGAAGCAACTCATTAATCCTGCCATTGCCCTGATGAACCGGTTGCCGATGGTCTACAAGTTCAGTCTCATCAGCATTCTGTTCCTGTTACCGATCGGTGGACTGTCCTGGCTTGCCATTTCCGAGCTGAATTGCTCGGTTCAGACCATGACTCGGGGTGTCGAGGGGCTGGAGCAGCTCCAGCAGGTGGACCGGCTGGTGGATGCTGCGATGAATTACCGAGACTATCGCTCACCGGCGATCATCAAGGATGAGAGTGCCATTACCGCAGTTTCCGAGGAAGCAGCCAGTGAGATTGATAGCCTGCTGTCTGCTCTGACCGCAGAAGAGCGCTCATTTGATATTACCGGCTCCTGGGCTGATCAGGTCGAGGGCCTTCGCCAGGAGTGGGAGGCACTGCGGGCTGATGATAACTATCAGGGCAGCTTCGATCCGCAGTTCAAGTATTATCAGGAGTTCGTCCAGAAGGCACAGGCGTTGCTTTCGGCTACCATTGAAATTTCGGGTTTGGGGCAGGGGGCGTCCAGGGAAAACCAGTTGATTCTGGGCCTGGTTCGCGACTCACTTCCGGCTGCGCGCACCGTGATCGGTCGGGCGAAATCCTACGGTATCTTTGCCCTGGTTGAGGGGCAGGTAGGCTATGCCCTGAGCGAAACCCTGAATGAAATCTATGACCAGCTGACCAATCGCAGCTCCTTGCTTTCACCGGCTTTGGCTCTTGCTTCTGAAGCATCGCCTGCCCTGGCCGAGCAGGCAGGCAATGCCATTCAACGGGTTGACGAGAGCTTGATGGTGGTCCGGGATCAGCTGGACTTGAACGTGATAACGCCCATGCGTCTGGAAATGCCCTGGACCGAATACGACGATCTGATGTCCGGGCAGCTGGCTCATTACGACGAGGTCAAGACGGCTGCGTTCAGTGTGGTCGAATCGAACCTGCGAGCACGGCTCGAGAGTGAGATTAACCAGCGTCGCCTGATCGTTATTGCCCTGGTCGCCGTGCTCCTGGTGGTTGTGTATCTTTATATCGGCTTCTTCATGTCCGTGCGCACCGCCATCAACCGCTTCAGCGAGGCCGCGAGGAACGTTGCCGCCGGCGATATGACCACTCACATCAGTTTGCGCAATCGCGACGAGCTGGGCGAGTTGACCACGGAATTCAATAATATGACTGACCGGATTGCCGAGCTGATCCGTTCTGTCAGCCGGACCACGGCGGACGTCGACCAGCAGGCAACCCGGGTCAACGATACCGCGGCGGCCAACAGCGAGGCCGTGGCCCGCCAGATGGAAGAAAGCGGCCAGATCAATGAAGCCATGAACCAGATGGTTGAGGCGGTTCACGAAGTCACCGACAGTGCGCACCGGGTTGCAGACAGCGCGAGCAGTGCCGAGCAGGATACTGAAACCGGCCGGGGCGTAGTAGCTGACACGGTTGAAACCATCAATAAACTGGCGGGCGAAATCTCAGTTGCGGTGGAAGTGATCAACCGGGTCAGTAAGGACAGTGACAACATCAGTCAGGTGCTGGTCGAGATCAAGGCCATCGCCGAGCAAACCAACCTTCTGGCCCTGAACGCTGCTATCGAAGCGGCCAGAGCCGGCGAGCAGGGGCGTGGATTTGCGGTAGTTGCCGATGAGGTCCGCTCGCTGTCACAGCGCACGCACAAATCGACTGAAGAGATCGAAGGCATGATTTCCCGGCTCCAGAGCGGCGTCAAAGACGCCGTGTCGGCCATGACCAATAGCCGGGACGTTACCGAGGCAACGGTGCAGAAGTCTGGTGAGGTAACGGAGGCTCTGGACAGAATCGCCAAAGGCATCTCGGTGATCGTGGATATGAGTCACCAGATTGCGCAGGCGGCTGAAGAGCAGTCTGCCGTTGCCAAGAACGTGAATTCGAACGTTGAGCAGATTGGCGAACTGGGTCAGAAGACTGCCGCCAACGCGGAGGAGACGCTCGGTTCCTCACGGGAAATGTCGCAGCTGACGGCTTCGCTTCAGCGCCTGGTGGAGGCCTTCAAGGTCTGACTGGTAACAGTGAAGAAAATCCGGCCCTCAGAGGCCGGATTTTTTTTGTTCCCAGAGAATTTCTTCGCCACCATCGCGACGAGCCAGCACCCGGGCGATAACAAACAACAGGTCTGAAAGACGATTCAAATAATGCCGGGAGGCGGTATTGATGGAATCTTCATGGCCGAGGGCAACAACCACTCGTTCCGTACGACGGGATACGGCCCGGGCAAGATGGCACTGCGCCGCCGCAGGTGTGCCGCCAGGCAGGATGAAGTTCTTCAGCGGTGGCAGGCCTTCGTTATGCCGGTCCAGGGTATTTTCCAGCCATTCGATGTGATCGTCACCGATCACGCGACTGCCGGGGATAGCGAACTCGCCCCCCAGGTCAAAAAGGTGGTGCTGGATACGGCGCAGGCTTTCGATAAGCTCGTCGTCGCTGTCCAGGGTCTCGATCAACAGCCCGATATGGCAGTTCAGCTCATCGGCGGTGCCCATGGCTTCAACCCGCTGTGCATTCTTGGCAATCCGATTGCCATCGGCCAGACCCGTGGAGCCATCATCTCCGGTGCGGGTGTAAATCTTGGAAAGGCGGTTGCCCATCAGTCTGCTCCTGTTAATGTGACGACAGTTGTTGTACCTGTTCGGTCAGCATTTGGTTCACCGGTGTTCCGATACCGAGCTCTTTTCCGAGCTTCGCCAGGTATCCGTTGATAAAGTCTATCTCGGTTTGGCGTTTCCGGAGAACATCGGCACGCATGGATGAGGTGTTGCCGGCGGTGTTTTTTGCTACCTGCTCGATGCGTTGTCGCAGGGAGTCCGGTGTTTGCCTGATCTGGACGGCGGCGTTCATCAGCTCTGACAGCTCCTGGCACAGCTCGTCGATGGTGCTCTGGTACAGCGGCGCAGAGAGGATTTCTCCATTGGGGCAGTCCAGGATAGCGGTGTAGGGATTGATACCGGCATTGATAACCAGTTTCTGCCAGAGTCGCTGGAGGATGGCCGGTTCCGGATGAATGGTCAGGCCGGAGTCTTCCAGCCTGGCGACTGCGCTGTCCACAGAGATTTTGGCTGGCTCCGTCAGCGGACCCACCCAGGTATCACCGGTACCAGCATGCACGAGAAGCCCTGGTTCCGGCCGGTTGGCGCCTTCGGTGGTGCTGGCGGCCAGGATCGGGCGCTCCGGCCATCGCGCGGCGACGGCTTGTTGGCTGCCCAGGCCGTTCTGGAAAAGCACGATGGGGATATCAACTCGGAATTGGTCGATCACGCCTGCCAGGGCATCCAGGGTGTCACCGGCCTTGGTTGTGACCAGAATCAGCTCTGGCCTGTCACTGGCTCTTAGAAGCGGAATCCGTACGGCTGATTCCGGCCCTTCAAAGGGCCGGAAACGGTAACTGAGATCGGTGTCGGTCGGCTCGCCAGGCCTGGCAATGAACGCAGCGCGACCCGCGGGTAGCATTGCGCCCCAAAGCCCGCCCAGAGAGCCTGCACCGAGAATACCGATCATGCCGGTTACATAGCCTCGATGTCGGCCCTTTGCTGGCTCAGGCGAGCCTGGCTGCTCTGGGCGTCCCGGAGTTTTTCCTGCTCCTTCTCAACCACTTCGGCCGGGGCTTTGGCGGTGAACTTCTCGTTACCCAGTTTGCCCTCCAGGCGGCCGATCTCTTTCTGCAGGCGCTCCAGCTCCTTGTCCAGACGCTTGAGTTCTGCGTCCTTATCGATCAGGCCAGCCATGGGGACCAGAACTTCCATTTCTCCCACCAGCTGGGTGGCGGACATAGGGGCCTTGTCACTCTCGAACCAGTCAAGGCTCTCCAGCTTGGCAAGGGAACTCAGGAACTGGCGGTTGTCGTTCATCCGTCGCTGGTCTTCGGCGTCTTTGCCACGCAGCAGTACCGGAATCTTTTTCGCCGGGGAGATATTCATCTCACCCCGGATGTTACGCACGGCCACGATAACGCCTTTCAGCCATTCAATATCGGCGGTAACCGCGGCATCCTGCTTGGTGGCATCCGGCTGTGGGAAGGCCTGCAGCATGATGCTGTCGCCGGTCTTGCCGGCCAGGGGCGCAATGCGCTGCCAGATTTCCTCGGTGATGAACGGCATCATCGGGTGGGCCAGGCGCAGGACGGCTTCCAGTACGCGCACCAGGGTGCGGCGGGTGCCGCGTTTGGCTTCGGCACTGCCGCCTTCGTCATTGAGCACCGGTTTGGACAATTCCAGATACCAGTCGCAGTACTCGTTCCAGATGAATTCGTACAACGCGTAGGCAGCAAGGTCGAAGCGGTACTGGTCCAGGTGGCGGATCACATCCTGCTCGCAGCTCTGCAGCTCGCTGATGATCCAGCGGTCGGCCAGGGACAGTTCAACCGGCTCGTCGTTCACGCCGCAATCCTCGCCCTCCGTGTTCATCAGAACGTAGCGGGCGGCGTTCCAGAGCTTGTTGCAGAAGTTGCGGTAGCCTTCCAGGCGCTTCATGTCCCAGTTGATGTCTCGGCCCGTGGTGGCCATGGCCGCCAGGGTAAAGCGCAGGGCGTCGGTGCCGTGGGCGGTGATACCCTCCGGGAATTCTTTTTGGGTGCGCTTGCCGATCTTTTCGGCCAGCTTGGGCTGCATCAGGTTGCCGGTACGCTTCTCCAGCAGGTCATCCAGACTGATGCCGTCAATCATATCCAGCGGGTCAATCACGTTGCCCTTGGACTTGGACATTTTATCCCCGTGCTCGTCCCGGATCAGACCGGTGACATAGACCGTATGGAAGGGCACCTGGGGTGTGCCGTCTTCGTTCTTCATGAAGTGCATGGTCATCATGATCATCCGGGCAACCCAGAAGAAGATGATGTCAAAGCCGGTCACCAGCACATCGGTCGGGTGAAAGGTCTTCAGGCGTTCGGTAATCTCCGGCCAGCCCAGGGTTCCGAATGTCCACAGGGCAGAGCTGAACCAGGTATCGAGAACGTCTTCATCCTGCTCGAGGGCGACATTGGCGTCCAGGTTGTGCTTCTGGCGCACTTCATCTTCGCTGCGGCCGACGTAGATGTTGCCATCGGCGTCGTACCAGGCCGGAATGCGGTGGCCCCACCACAGCTGGCGGGAAATACACCAGTCCTGGATGTCCCGCATCCAGGAGAAATACATGTTCTCGTACTGTTTGGGTACAAACTGGATGCGGCCGTCTTCCACAGCCTCGATGGCGGGCTTGGCCAGAGTCTTGGCATCGGCGAACCATTGATCGGTCAGCATCGGCTCGATGATCAGGCCGGAGCGATCACCTCGCGGAACGCTGAGTACATGGTCCTCGATGTTTTCGACCAGGCCCTCGGTTTCCATGTCGGCAACGATCTGCTTGCGGGCCGCTTCGCGGGTCAGGCCGGCGTAGGCGCTCGGCATGGTGCCGTCGAGTTCGGTGTTTTCGGTGCCGTCGGCGTTGAACACCTCGGCCACGTTCCGAATGTTGGCATCCTGGGTCATGACGTTGATCATCGGAAGGTTGTTGCGCTTGCCCACGGCGTAGTCGTTGAAATCGTGCGCCGGGGTGATCTTCACGCAACCGGAGCCTTTCTCAGGGTCGGCGTGATGGTCGGCAACAATGGGAATCCGGCGGTTCACCAGCGGCAGCATTACATGCTTGCCAATCAGGTGCTGATAGCGCTCGTCTTCCGGATGCACGGCCACCGCCGTGTCACCGAGCATGGTTTCCGGCCGGGTAGTGGCAACCACCAGGTAGCCCTTGCCATCCTGGGTCTGTGCGCCGTCGGCCAGCGGGTAACGCAGGTGCCAGAAAAAGCCTTTTTCTTCCTTGTTTTCCACTTCCAGATCGGAGATGGCGGTATGCAGTTTCGGGTCCCAGTTGACCAGGCGCTTGCCCCGGTACACCAGGCCTTCGTCGTACAGGCGGATAAACACTTCCTGAACGGCCTTGTAGAAGCCGTCGTCCATGGTGAAGCGCTCGTTGTCCCAGTCCACGGAGTTGCCAAGGCGCCGGATCTGGCGGGTGATGGTGCCGCCGGAATGCTCTTTCCAGTCCCAGATGCGCTTGATGAACTCTTCCCGGCCCAGGACGTGGCGGGTTTTGTCTTCTTCCGCAGCCAGTTTGCGCTCAACCACCATCTGGGTGGCGATTCCGGCGTGGTCGGTGCCAACTGTCCACAGTGCGTTGCGGCCTTGCATGCGCTTGAAACGGGTGAGGGTGTCCATGATGGTGTGCTGGAAAGCATGGCCCATATGCAGGCTGCCGGTAACGTTGGGCGGCGGGATGGCGATGCTGTATGACTGGCCTTCACCACTGGGGCGGAAGTACCCTTTGGATTCCCAGTTTTCGTACCACTGGCGCTCGATGTTTTCTGGCTGGTAGGTTTTTTCCATGGGGTTCTGCAGTGACCGTTGGTTGATTCACAAGGGAAAATTGAGACGCCCGATTATACATGGTCGCCTGCCCAACGGCGAAATCCGAGTTAAACCGTAGGTCGGGTTAGCGCAGCGTAACCCGACAAAATCTATCCCCGCTTCCGCTGATCATGAACCCTGGGTTCAATCCCGAGAGCCCTCAACTGCTTGAAGTGCGACCGCGCCTGATTGAGAACATTCGGGTCGTTATGGGCAACCAGGGCCAGTCGCTTGAACCGGTCTGCATCGGCCGGCAAGGTTGCCGAGAGAATGATGACCGTATCCCAATCCCCGGGGGCAGGCGGGCAGAGCAGGATGCCGACGGGATCGGAGCAGGTAGTTGCAGAGTCGGGAACAACGCTGTGGGGGATGAATGAGTCCGGGCTGAAGTTCCAGAGCAGGTCGTCCAGTTCTTCTGCATGTTGCATGTTATCGCAAACGATGCACACGCGGTCGCCCTGCTGCCAGGCTTTGTCCACGAGTTTGGCGGCGTGGAGGTTGCGGGCGGCCGGGGTGTTCTGGGCGAGGATATGGAACCAGTAGCGTTGATTCCGGTCCTCCTGCCCGGAAGGGCCGGCAGCAGGGCTGCCGGGTTCCGGAGAAGGGGCCGGGTTATTTTCCGGCATGGGACATCAGGTAGTCGACCAGCAGGGGAACCGGGCGGCCGGAAGAGCCTTTGGCCTTGCCTGAATGCCAGGCGGTACCGGCAATGTCCAGGTGCGCCCAGCGATAGTCCTTGGCGAACCGGGACAGGAAGCAGGCCGCTGTGATAGTGCCGGCAGGGCGTCCACCAATGTTGGCCATGTCGGCAAAGTTGCTGTCGAGCTGGCTCTGGTATTCGTCCCAGAGCGGCAGGCGCCAGGCCCGGTCACCGGCACGCTCGCCTGCGGCGAGGAGTTCGTTGGCCAGTTCGTCGTTGTTGGCGAGCAGACCGGTGGCCTGGTTGCCCAAGGCGATGATGCAGGCACCGGTCAGGGTTGCCAGATCGATGACGGCGGCCGGGTCGAACTTCTTCACATAGGTGAGAGCGTCGCACAGCACCAGACGGCCCTCGGCGTCGGTGTTGAGGATTTCAACGGTCATGCCCGAGAGAGTGGTCACAATATCACCCGGGCGGGAAGCGCTGCCGTCGGGCATGTTTTCCGCTGCGGCGATCACGGCCACCACGTTGATCTTGGGCTGGGTTTCAGCCAGAACTTTCATGGCGCCAAAGACACTGGCGGAGCCGCCCATGTCGTACTTCATTTCGTCCATGCCCTCGCCAGGCTTGAGGCTGATACCGCCGGTGTCGAAGGTAATGCCTTTACCGACAAGGACATGGGGCTTGTCCTTGGCCTTGCCGCCACGGTATTCCATAACGATCAGGCGCGGGGGTTGGGTGCTGCCTTTGCCCACAGCCAGGATGGTGTTCATGCCCATCTTTTCCATCTGTTTTTCGTCAAGCACTTCGGTCTTGATGCAGTCGTAATCCTTGGCCAGTTTCTTGGCTTGCTGAGCCAACCATTCCGGGTGACAGATGTTGGGCGGGGTGTTGCCCAGATCCCGGGTGAGGTTCATGCCGCGACCTGTGGCCAGACCGAGGTTGAAGGCATCCTTGAGCGCTTTGCCTGCGCTGGAGGCGAGCACAGCGACTTTGTTGAGCTTGCGGTCAGCAGGCTTTTCGCTCTTGAAGTCACTGAAGGTGTAAAGCTGGTCTTCCAGGGTGCGACCGATCAGGCTCAGCCGAGCGGCTTCGGAACTCACGGCCTCTTCGCCGATTATCGCCGTGTCCGCCAGGGCGATGGCAACACTTTTTGATGGGCCATCCTTGAGCGCGGTCATCATCGCGATCAGCGCCTTACGGTAGTTGGCAGGGCTGCGATCGGCATCCTTGCCCGTGCCAACCACGAGCAGGCGGCTCCACGGCTGATCGGTCAGGGGAATGGTCAAAGTCGTGGCATTTTTGCCGGACACGTCGCCGGCTTTCTGGAGTGTCTTGATCAGCCCGCCCAAAGCCTCATCGGCCTGATTTGTAGAATCTGGCCAGGTACCTTTCTCAGGCAAGCCAACTACGAGACAGTCTGCTTTGGTGCTGGCGATGGCTTTACTGCTCAGGCTGAAATTCATGGCAACTCCTGTTGATTGTTCACGAGGTTCCCGCCAGCGGCGGGAATCGTTCTTGATTGTAATCTAGTCTAGCATTGGGGCTTGCCCGGAAATTATCAAGCGATTGGCGAGGGTTCTATGCCTGTTCGCGCCTTCGTATCGGTGTAATACCGCTGCTCTGTCATTCGGCACCAAGGTTACATAGAATACGCGCAGTTCCCAGCTACCTCCACGTTTCATCGGATACGGCCAGAGAGACCGATTTGAGCATCATTTTCCGTTACCTCATACGCCAGATCATGATCAGCATGGTTGCAGTCTCCGGCATCCTGCTGCTGGTGTTCATGAGCGGCCGTTTCCTGAAATACCTCGATAGTGCGGCCCAGGGGAGTATTTCCGCCGGTGTGCTGTTCGAGATCATGGCCTACCGTTTTCCGGGGTTCCTTGAACTGATACTGCCCCTGGGTCTTTTTATTGGCATTCTGCTCGCTTACGGTCGTATGTACCTTGAAAGCGAGATGACCGTGTTGTTTGCCTGCGGTGTCAGCGACAAGGCCTTGTTGGCTAAAACCCTTCTGGGCAGTCTTCCGGTGATGATTATTGTCGGCGCCATGAGTCTTTACGTGTCGCCCTGGGGGATGAATCAGGTTGAAGAAATCTTTAATGAGCAGCGCAAGGCCACGGAGTTCGAGATGCTGGCGCCGGGTCGCTTCCAGGATTTCTCTTCGGGCGGGCGGGTGACGTATACCGAAGGTCTGAGCCAAGACAAGCGCCGGCTGCAGGGTGTCTTTATCGCAGAATACGCCGAAAACGGTCAGGGGCTGACCATCATCACGGCCGACTCCGGTTCCCAGCTGATCGACCCCGAAACCGGGAGCCGTTTTTTGATTCTTGAAGAGGGTGGCCGCTTTGAGGGTGCGGCTGGCGAGCTGGATTACACCACCATCGATTTCGAAGCCTATGGTCTGAAAATCGAGAGTGGCAAGGCTGGAACCCGGGAACTGGAGGAGGGCGCCAGTACCTGGAGCCTGATGCAATCCGACCGCCTTGAGGACCGTGCTTTGCTGCACTGGCGCCTTTCACTGCCCCTGATTGTCCCGGTAGTGACTTTGCTGGCTGTGCGCCTGAGCCGGGTGAATCCCCGCCAGGGCCGGTTTTTTCATCTGCTTCCGGCGATGTTGGTGTACATCACCTACCTGGGCTTGCTGATCGTTGCCCGGGACTGGCTGTCCGAGGGCAAGGTTCCCGAGTGGATCGGCATGCTCTGGGTCCATGCCCTGTTTATCGGTTTTGGCCTTTGGTTGCAGTTTGGTCCCGACTGGCTGCATCGCAGGCGACTGATGCGGGAGGGAGCTGTCCATGCGCAGGATTGACGGCTATGTAATGCGGACCGTCGGCGGCGCCATGTTCCTGGTGATGGTGGTGGTGCTGTCGCTTGATCTGATTTTCGCGTTTATCGCTGAGCTCGAGGATACCCGGAATGACTACCAGACGCTGGAAGCGCTCTGGTATGTCTTTCTGACACTGCCTCGTCGCATCTATGATTATCTGCCGCTGGGCGCCTTCATGGGATGTCTGGTGGGACTGGGCTCCATGGCCAGCTCATCGGAGCTGACGGTAATCCGGGCGGCCGGTGTCTCACTCAAACGCATTGTCTGGTCGGCCATGAAGCCGGCTCTGGTCATTGTCATCCTCGGTGTATTGATCGGCGAATACGTTGCTCCGCCCGCCGAGCGTGTGGCGCAGAGTGACAAGGCCGTGGCGCTGGGTGCGGGCACTAACGTGGCGTCGGCGTCCGGGGTCTGGCACAAGGAAGGGAATGTCTACATTCATCTCAATGCTGTGCAGCCCAATGGGGTGCTTCATGGTGTGTCGCGCTTCCGCTTTGACGAGGACAGGCAACTGCTGGCGGCAAGCTTTGCGGAACGGGCCATCTATCAGGGCGATTATTGGCTGCTGGAGAAGGTGCGCACCACCGAGTTTGAGGGCGACAGAACCACCCGGTCTGAAAGCCAGACACTGAGATGGGAAACGGGGCTGTCCCCGAGTGTTCTGAGTGTGCTGATTGTAAAACCGGAAAATCTGTCCATGACCGGTTTGTTCACCTACGCCCGGTATCTTGGAGAGCAGAACCTCAATGCCTCGCGCTACTGGCTGGCATTCTGGAAAAAAGCCCTGATGCCTCTGGGCACTGCAGTGATGGTTCTGGTCGCCATTTCCTTTATTTTTGGGCCCTTGCGCTCGGTCACCATGGGGTTCCGGGTGTTTACTGGCCTGTTGGTGGGACTGCTTTTCAAATATACGCAGGATCTGCTGGGTCCCATGAGCCTCGTTTACGGCTTCAACCCGATGCTGGCGGTGCTGGTGCCGATCACAGTGAGTGCCGTTGTAGGGGCTATCTTGATGCGCCGGGCCGGCTAGCCGGCCCCGTCTGATTCGGCGTTGTTACTTCGCTGCGCGCTTTTTCGCGTCGGCCTCCTTCGGAACCGAGACAACGACGCTGTCTGACAGGCGATCGGTAACCGAAAGGCCGTTAATCGGATAAAACAGCGCGACAATCGCCGGGATGCTCAGAAACAGAGTGGCTGCTCCGAAATAGTAGCTGCCCAGAAGCGTCAGGAAGATCACGGCAGCAGCCGTCACATACCGCCTGAGCGCCTTTGTCCAGCTCACCGACGTACCGTCAATATTTTCAATGCGGATCCGCCACACCTGCATACCCAGGGTCTGGCCGATGCGGGTCCAGAAGTAGCCGAAGAAGAGGTAAAGAACCAGGAACAGGGTGAACGTAAGCCCGGGGTCTCCGGAAAGCTGGCCTGCCTCGGCCATCTGTTCGTACCTGTCCCAGCCGGTGATCCAGCCGGCCACCATGGTGTATACCCAGGTAGCGACAAGCAGCACGGCAATGCTGATCAAACCGTCGTAAATAATGGCAAGGGCACGTTTGAGGGCGGTGGCTGGTGGGAATAGTTCCTCGGCGTCATGGAAGCGTCGGGGCATGGAATCTCCTGTGATGTTTCACGTTTTTCCTGTTCTCGGCGTGTGCTAGAGTAGCGGATTTGCACAAGCATGTAAGTATTCGTATTCAATCGCGGACCGGGCGGCATTTCCGCCGGGTTTCTGGAAAGGTATCAAAGGGCTATGAAAACCGCAGAGTTGCGACAGGCATTCCTCGATTATTTCAAACAGCAAGGCCACACCATTGTTCCAAGTAGTTCGCTGGTACCTGCGGACGACCCCACATTGTTGTTTACGAATGCGGGAATGAACCAGTTCAAGGACCTGTTCCTGGGTCGTGAAGAGCGTGACTACACCCGGGCAACCTCCTCCCAGAAATGTGTCCGCGCCGGTGGCAAGCACAACGACCTCGAAAACGTCGGCTATACCGCCCGTCACCACACCTTCTTCGAGATGCTGGGCAACTTCAGTTTCGGTGATTACTTCAAGCGGGAAGCGATCAACTACGCCTGGACGTTCCTGACCTGCGAAAACTGGCTGAACCTGCCCCAGGAAAAACTCTGGGTTACCGTTTACGCGGAAGACGACGAAGCCTTCGATATCTGGAACAAGGAAATCGGCGTGCCGGCAGATCGTATCGTCCGTATTGGCGATAACAAAGGCGGTCGTTACGCTTCTGACAACTTCTGGCAGATGGGGGACACCGGTCCCTGCGGCCCCTGCACTGAAATCTTCTACGATCACGGTCCGGATGTCGCTGGTGGACCTCCCGGGTCACCGGAAGAGGACGGCGATCGTTACATTGAAATCTGGAACGTGGTGTTCATGCAGTACAACCGCACCGCCGACGGAGAGATGCTGAAGCTGCCCAAGCCGTCTGTTGACACTGGCATGGGGCTGGAGCGAATCACCGCAGTTCTGCAGGGTGTGCATAGCAACTATGAGATTGATCTGTTCCAGGATTTGCTGGCAGCCGCCTCACAGATTCTGGGCGGTGCTGCAACCACGGAAGCATCTTTGCGCGTGGTCGCGGACCACATCCGCTCCTGCGCGTTCCTGATCGCGGACGGCGTCATGCCCTCAAACGAGGGGCGCGGTTTTGTGCTGCGCCGCATCATTCGTCGTGCCGCCCGCCACGGCAACAAGCTGGGTGCAACCGGGCCCTTCTTCTACAAACTCACCGGCGCCTTGTGCGAGCTGATGGGTGACGCTTTCCCGCAACTGGTCAGCAGCCGCAAGCAGATTGAAAAGGTGTTGTTGCAGGAAGAGGAGCAGTTTGCCAAGACGCTGGACAAGGGCCTGCGCCTGCTTGAGCAGGACATTGCCGAGCTCAAGGGTACCGAGATTCCGGGTGAGACGATCTTCACGCTTTATGACACCTATGGTTTCCCGGTCGACCTGACCAACGACATCGCTCGCGAACGAGGTCTGACGCTGGATTACGAAGGCTATGAGAAGGCGATGGAAGGTCAGCGCGAGCGCGCCCGGGCAGCCAGCAAATTCGGGATCGACTACAACGCCGCCGGCCTGCAGCTTGAGGGCAAGACTGAGTTTACCGGTTACGAGCACATTGACGGTCACGAGAAAATTCGCGCTGTCGTCGTCAACGGCGAAGAAAAGACTGCCGAAGCCGGTGATGAAGCCGTTGTGGTGCTTGAGCGCACGCCGTTCTATGCGGAGTCCGGTGGCCAGGTGGGCGATACCGGTCTGCTGACCTGGAGCGGTGGCCGGTTCAAGGTGACGGATACGCGCAAGGAAGGTGATAATCACCTGCACCTTGGCACCCTGATTGAGGGCGAGCTGTTCCCGGGTCTGGAGGTTGACGCGCGGATTGATCATGCCCGCCGCGAGCGCACCAAGCGCAACCACTCCGCGACGCACTTGCTGCACGCGGCCCTGCGTAACGTATTGGGTGAGCACGTGAGCCAGAAAGGTTCACTGGTGGATCCGGACAAACTGCGTTTCGATTTCTCCCATTTCGAAGCCGTTACCCCGGAGCAGCTTCGCGAGATCGAACGCCAGGTGAACGAGCAGATCCTGGAAAACAGCCCCGTACAAACCGAAATTACCGACATGGAAAAGGCCCAGGAAAAGGGCGCCATGGCCCTGTTCGGGGAAAAATACGGAGATGTGGTCCGGGTACTCAGCATGGGTACCGACAACTACTCTGTTGAACTCTGCGGCGGTACCCACGTTTCCCGCACCGGCGACATTGGTCTTTTCCGTATTACCTCTGAAAGTGGCATCTCATCCGGTGTGCGTCGTATCGAAGCCGTTACCGGCATGGGCGCGCTGGATTGGATCGACGGTACCGAGCGCACTCTTCGCGAGGCGGCTCGCCTGGTGAAAGGCTCCCGCGAATCCGTGATTGAAAAGGTTCAGCAGACCATTGATCGTAACCGTCAGCTGGAAAAGGAAGTGGATGCCCTGAAGGCAAAACTTGCCTCTTCTGCCGGTACCGATCTGGCCAGCACCGCTGTTGATGTGTCCGGGCTCAAGGTCGTGGCTTCGGAGCTCGAGGGCGCCGATCGCAAGGCCCTGATGGAAACGGCCGATCAGTTGAAGAACAAGCTGGGCGAAGGTGTTGTGGTGCTTGCCAGCGTGGAAGATGGCAAGGTGACCCTGGTTGCCGGCGTCACAAAATCAGCCACTGGCAGGATCAAGGCCGGGGACCTGATGAAGCATCTGGCGGCTCAGGTTGATGGCAAGGGCGGGGGGCGACCCGATATGGCCCAGGGCGGTGGCAACGATCCGTCCAAGCTGGAGGACGCCCTGGCGGGTGTCGCCGGTTGGGTCGAGAAAAATATCGCTTAAGCAACTGTTTTTGTGAGCGGGCTGGGGTTTATAATCCCGCCCGTTTCTTCTAATTGGCGGAGCATCATTCCGCTGTGAGTCCCCGTTTCGGATATTGGGAAAATAATGGCTCTGTTGGTTCAGAAATTTGGTGGCACATCGGTTGGAACAACCGAGCGTATTGAAGCGGTAGCCGAGAAGGTGAGCCGTTTTCGGAAGGAAGGTCATGATGTTGTTGTCGTGGTTTCCGCCATGAGCGGTGAAACCAACCGGCTGATCGGCCTGGCGAACGACATTATGGAAGAGCCGACACCGCGTGAGATGGACGTGCTGGTCTCCACGGGTGAACAGGTGACAATCGCGCTCTTGTCCATGGCGCTCCAGAAGCGCGGCTGTGAAGCGCGTTCCTACACTGGATCCCAGGTACGAATCCTTACTGACAGCAGCCACACCAAGGCGCGGATCAAGCAGATTGATGAGCAGCGCATGCGCGAAGACCTGGATGCCGGCCGGGTAGTAGTTGTTGCCGGATTCCAGGGCATGGACGAAAGTGGGAATATCACCACTCTGGGACGTGGTGGGTCTGACACCACGGCCGTAGCGTTGGCTGCCGCGCTCAGGGCAAATGAATGCCAGATCTATACTGACGTGGATGGTGTTTATACAACCGATCCCAGAGTTGTGGACACTGCGCGCAGGCTGGAGCGGATTACGTTCGAGGAAATGCTCGAGATGGCCAGTCTGGGCTCAAAAGTGCTCCAGATCCGCGCGGTAGAATTTGCAGGTAAATACAACGTTCCGTTAAGGGTGCTTTCCAGCTTCCAGGAAGGCGAAGGCACCCTGATTACTCTTGAGGATGAAAACGCCATGGAACAACCGGTTGTTTCCGGCATCGCTTTTAACCGTGATGAAGCCAAACTGACCATTGCCGGCGTACCGGACACCCCGGGCAGCGCGCTTCGCATTCTGAAGCCGGTGAGTGACGCCAATATCGAAGTGGATATGATCGTGCAGAACGTGGGTGAGGATAACCGCACAGCCTTCACGTTCACCGTCCATCGCAATGATTTCAAGCGTGCGAAAGAAGTGCTTCAGCGTGTTGCTGACGAACTGGGCGCTCGTGAGGTAGCCGGCGACAGCAAGATTGCCAAAGTCAGCATCGTGGGTGTCGGTATGCGTTCTCACGCTGGTGTGGCAACTCAGATGTTCGAGGCGCTGTCCAACGAGGGAATCAATATCCAGATGATCTCCACATCAGAAATCAAGATTTCCGTGGTGATCGACGAGAAATACCTTGAGCTTGCGGTTCGCGCGCTACACAGCGCATTTGAACTGGACAAGCCCGCGGTATCGGAAGAGGCCTGAAAACCGCAGATAAAAGGTCGGTCTGCGGGGCCTGCGAAAAAAGGGCATCATATACTGAGCCTATGACAAACGTGCACCGTATAAGGGAATGTGCGTCTATAGATCAGTAAGTGATCCCACTATAAAAGCAATAAATAGATCAAAAAACCATTTATCGGAACAGGTAGCTCTGGATAGGGAGTAAGGGATATGTTGATTCTAACTCGCCGCGTTGGCGAAACTCTCATGGTCGGCGACGATATCACCGTCACCGTCCTGGGAGTGAAAGGCAATCAGGTGCGCATTGGCGTCAATGCCCCGAAAGAAGTCGCGGTACACCGTGAGGAAATCTACCAGCGGATTCAGTCGGAAAAAGGCTCTGAAGAGCCCGAGCCCGGCAACAGCTGAGAGACAGAAAGCCGTTCAAGGGAAACCTGAACGGCTTTTTTGTTGGTGAGGGGAAACGGGCCCGAAAAATCTCGTGTCAACCCTATGAAAACAGAAAAATTATGGTAGTATACGCCCCGTTCTCAAGGAGAGGTGGGTGAGTGGCTGAAACCAGTTCCCTGCTAAGGAACCGTACGAGCAATCGTACCGAGGGTTCGAATCCCTCCCTCTCCGCCATTTCCCTTTCGGGAAAGTGAGACAGGTTGAAGTAGCATTCAACCACAGCAAGTGATCAATGTGCGGCTGTAGCTCAGCTGGATAGAGTACCTGGCTACGAACCAGGCGGTCGGAGGTTCGAATCCTCCCAGCCGCGCCATCGATCAACCTGCCACAAGTTTTAAGCGGCTGTAGCTCAGCTGGATAGAGTACCTGGCTACGAACCAGGCGGTCGGAGGTTCGAATCCTCCCAGCCGCGCCATATCAAACAAAAAACCCCGCCTTGTGCGGGGTTTTTTGTTTGCATCTCCTGCTGGCCGATGGACAGCATAACCCCGCCTGACTACTTTTATTCAGTAAAGCCTCGTTGCCCATCAACCTCTCGGTGTTTGCGTCTTGAGAGGCCATTTGAGAGGGTTTTGACTCAATGAGTCTCTGATTGGCTGACTGGATTTATGTCCAAAGATTGGGACCCCCACAAGTCCGTGCCGCCCCCCGTTCATCGAGTTGAGCGGAAGGAACCTTTGCCCTGGCAAACTCCAAAGGCAGCGGAGGACGACCCGGAAGCACTCGAGCGGGTTCAGGCACTGATTGCGAGCCCGGGTTATCGTCAGGCGGACCGCGATGTTGAGTTTCTCAATGAGGAAGACACCCGTGGTGTACGCCTGCAGATTGACTATCTAAAGCCCGAACTGTTGCTGCAGAAGCACGGAATCGAGCACACGATCGTGGTGTTTGGTAGCACTCGCCTGCATCAGCCTGAGGCGGCACAACGTAAAGTCAGAGCTCTCGAGGAGGCGTTGGCTGGCTGTCCTGAAAACGAGGATCTCCGGCGTCGCCTGCAAGTGGCAAAGGCGATTGAATCGAAAAGCAGTTACTACGAGGAAGCGAGGAGATTGGGAAGGCTGGTCGCCGAGTGCGGCGCCGGTCCAGAAGATCCTCGCGTCACGATGGTTACGGGCGGTGGGCCGGGTATCATGGAGGCGGCAAATAGAGGCTCCTTTGACGTGGGAGCCAAATCTGTCGGTCTTAATATTACGCTGCCCCACGAGCAGTTTCCGAATCCTTACATCACCCCGGACCTGTGTTTCCGGTTTCACTATTTTGCCATGCGTAAACTCCACTTTCTGAAGCGGGCGAAAGCACTCGTCGCCTTTCCGGGTGGCTATGGCACCCTGGATGAGCTGTTCGAAACTCTGACGCTGGTCCAGACTCGAACCATTTCGCCGTTACCGATCGTGTTGGTGGGTGAGTCTTTTTGGCGCAAGGCAGTAAACGTCGATTTCCTTGTCGCTGAGGGAGTGATCGACGAAGAGGATCGTGAACTGTTCTGGTATGCGGAAACCGCCGAGGAAATTTGGGACGGAATCCGACATTGGCATCGGGCCAGCGGCAGTCCACTGCCGAACACCAACTAAAGGAATCAGGCTGATGGAGATTTCATTTCACGGAGCCGATCTGGGCGTAACCGGATCATGCCATCTGGTCCAATGCGGCGGTCAGAAGATATTGATCGATTGCGGTCTTTACCAGGGAGGGCGTGAACTGAATGAAGAAAATCGGGAGCCGCTTGGCTTTGATCCGGCTGAGATAGATTACCTTTTGCTCACTCACGCCCATCTGGATCACTGCGGAAGATTACCGCTTCTGGTGAATCGAGGCTTTCGTGGCGAAATAATCACAACCGCTGCAAGCAGGGAGTTGGCCAAGCTGGTTATGCTGGATGCAGCGGGACTCCAGGAAGAAGAGGCCGAGAGGCAAGCCCGAAGACATGCTCGACATGGGCACAGCAAAGAAAAACTGATTGGCCCGCTATACACAACTCTTGATGCACTCAACAGCCTCGATCATTTTGGCCGCACAGCGACGTATGGGGAGACTATAGCGCTGGGAAAGGGGGTTCAGGCGACCTTTTCTGATGCCGGACACATTCTGGGTTCCGCATCTGTTTTGCTGGAGCTTGAAGAGGGAAGAAGAAAGAAACGGGTGTTGTTCTCCGGGGATCTGGGCTATCAGGGACGCGCTATACTGCGGGATCCAAATCCACCTTCCGATGTGGACGTGGTTGTTATGGAGACAACCTATGGCGATCGCCTGCATAAGACGCTGAAGCCCTCCATTGAGGAACTTTATGAGGTCATAAACAGTACGTTCGCCGCGGGCGGCAATGTCATCATCCCTACCTTCGCTCTGGAGAGGGCCCAGGAAATTCTGTATTACCTTCGAGAAGGCATTAAGGAGGGAAGCCTGTCGGGTTCAACCCAAGTGTTTCTGGATTCTCCTATGGCTATCTCTGCAACAGAAATTTTCCGGCGTCACCCAGAGTGTTATGACAAAGAGGCGTGCGATCTGTTCAGTGGCGGGCAGGATCCTTTTAATTTTTCAGGCCTTCACTTCACGCGTCAGACTTCCGAGTCGATGGCGCTGAATCGGCTTGGAGCGGGCGCAGTCATAATGGCGGGTTCCGGCATGTGTACTGGCGGCCGGGTTCGTCATCATCTGAAGCATCACTTGTGGCGCAAGGACTCCAGTATCGTGTTCGTCGGATTTGCCGCCAGAGGCACCCTGGCGCGGCTTATCGTGGATGGCGCCAAAGAAATTCGACTGTTTGGCGAGGAGATTCCGGTGCGAGCCAACATCCATACCATCGGCGGATTTTCTGCCCACGCAGATCGCGATGAGCTGTTGGCCTGGCACCGACGGACCGGGAGTCCAGGTCGAACGTTTCTGGTCCATGGTGAGCAAGATACGATGGAATCGTTTGCCGCGCAGCTGAGCAATACGGAAGTCATCATGCCAGACCTCCACGAGGCGTATTCCCTTTAGTTTGCTAGCCATTGCTACAGGGCAGGGAGGCTAAGTTCATGGATAGTAAGGAGACCCTCAGTCACTATGAAGGCCCGCTTACTCCCGATGAGCTGCAAGGCATTCACGCCTATCGGAGGGCGGCCAATTACCTTTCCGTCGGTCAGATCTATCTTCAGGACAACCCACTGTTGCGGCAGCCCCTGAAACTTGAGCATATAAAACCGAGGCTGCTGGGACACTGGGGCCCGGTGCCCGGGCTCAACCTGGTTTATGCCCATCTTAATAGGGTTATTCGAGCGCGTGATCTGAACATCATGTACGTCACGGGGCCGGGTCATGGAGCGCCGGGAATTGTCGCCAACACGTATCTGGAGGGCACCTATTCCGAAGTCTACCCCAGTGTGAGTCGTGATGAGGAAGGGATGCAAAAGCTGTTTCGCCAGTTCTCCTTCCCAGGCGGAATCCCCAGTCACACCGCACCGGAAACGCCTGGTTCGATTCATGAAGGCGGCGAGCTCGGGTACTCGCTCAGCCATGCCTTTGGTGCGGCCTTCGATAATCCCGATCTGATTGTGACCTGCGTGGTTGGTGATGGTGAGGCAGAGACCGGCCCGGCTGCAACCGCTTGGCACTCCAACAAGTTTCTGAATCCCGTTACTGATGGTGCGGTGTTGCCGGTCCTTCATTTAAACGGCTACAAGATCGCCAATCCCACCATACTGGCAAGAATAAGCCCGGAAGAACTCGAGGACCTGTTTTCCGGTTATGGTTACAAACCCTACCTTGTTGAAGGTGATGATCCTCTAGCAGTCCATCAGAGGATGGCGTCGGTTATGGATGAGGTTCTGGACGAGATCCGCTCGATCCAGTCTCTGGCCAGAAATGGCAGGGGTGCAGGCTGCCCCCGCTGGCCAATGATCATTCTGAGAACACCAAAGGGGTGGACCTGCCCCAAAGAAGTTGATGGTTTGAGGGTTGAGGGCTACTGGCGCGCCCATCAGGTACCTTTTGCCGAGTTGGCCAGTTAACCAGAGCACCTGCGTGTGCTAGAAAACTGGATGAAAAGCTACCGGCCCGAGGAGTTGTTCGACGACAAAGGATCGCTCAGGTCTGAACTCGCAGCGTTGGCCCCGCAAGGTTTACACAGGATGGGAGCCAATCCCCACGCCAACGGAGGCCTGTTGCTCAGGGATTTGCGACTTCCCGATTTTGGCCACTACGCAGTTAATGTCCCGGAACCGGGCGCAGTGCTGGGGGAAGCGACGCGACATCTGGGCGAATACCTCCGCGATGTCATGGCGCAGAATAGAGAAAACCGGAATTTTCGGGTGATGGGTCCGGATGAGACAGTGTCTAACCGACTTGGAGCTCTGCTGGAGGTGACGGATCGGACCTGGCAGGCAACGCGCATGGATTACGATGATCATTTGTCACCGGATGGCCGGGTAATGGAGATCCTCTCCGAACACACCTGTCAGGGGTGGCTTGAGGGTTATCTGTTAACGGGCCGTCACGGCTTTTTCTCCTGCTATGAAGCGTTCATCCATATCATTGATTCGATGTTCAATCAGCATGCGAAATAGCTGAAGGTGAGTCAGGGTATTTCTTGGCGCAGGCCGGTGGCTTCGCCTTCCATGGCTATCCCTGGCTGATTCATCGCTTGGCTTACCGGAGAACGAATCACCGGAATCTTCATGTGCGCGGGTATAAGGAGGAGGGCACGACAACAACGCCCTTTGATATGGCCGTGTTGAACGATCTTGATCGATTCCATCTGGTTATGGATGTCGTCGATCGTGTGCCGCGGCTTATGCAGAGGGGGCCTACCTCAGGCAGCACATGCAGGACCGGTTGACGGAACATAAGCAATACATTGAAAGGGAAGGTCAGGATATGCCCGATATCCGGAACTGGCGCTGGACAGAGAGTTGAACTTTGTGCGGGCACTTGCCATGAGTCAATTTATGGTCGATCAATATTTGCACAATCGTTAAGCTGATGGCTATCCTTCAAAATGAGAAGAAAGAGCTGTTAGCAGATTGTTTATCAAGGAGGTCGACCATGAGCAAAACTATAAACGGCACTTATGAAGATCACGACCAGGCCAAGAATACCTGGGACGATTTGATTGCAACCGGTATTCCCAGAGACAACATTTACATTGACGAAGACGCCAAGCTCGTCAAGGTTATCGTGCCTGCAGAGACCGAGCGTGAGGTTCGGGAAATCTTCGATCGCCACAAGCTTCAGTGAACCCAGGCGATGCTTTAATAGGGAAGGGAGCAATGATATGAGCGGCAAGGATGGGGATGTAACGGGACGCAGGCGCGGAGACAGACTCCTCAAAGAAGAAGTTCACGACCCATATGTGGCTCGAAGCAAGCCCGCGGAGCCTACCACGTGCCCTGTTTGTGGCGCTGTTTTTCATAAAGGGCGCTGGCAGTGGGCGGTCCAACCGGGTGGGGCGGCTCACGAGATGATGTGCCCCGCCTGTGAGCGGATCAGGGATGATATGCCAGCGGGGATTCTCACGCTCTCTGGACGGTTCCTCGGCAGGCATCGGGATGAAATCCTGAAACTCATCCATAACAAGGTAGAGGAAGAAAAAGTCGAACACCCGATGAAACGTCTCATGGGTATCGAAGACGGTCCGGAGGGAGAGTTGATTGTTCGGTTCACCGATCTTCACCTTCCCCGGGGTGCCGGGGAAGCGATTGAGCGAGCCTACGACGGTGAGTTGGAAATCCAGTACACCAAGGAATCGAACCTGGTTCGGGTGTACTGGAATCGGGATGAGTAGATAGCAGGCTTTCCAGTTAAAGCCGGAACCGGGAAACCAGATTCTGCAGGTCGCTGCCGAGTCTGGCCAGCTCGCTGCTGGAGCTCGCGGTTTGATTCGATGAGGCGGCGGACTGATCGGTAACATCCCGAATGCTGGTAATGTTCTGGTTGATTTCCTCGGCCACAGATGTCTGTTGCTCGGATGCCGTGGCAATCTGGCTGTTGTATTGTTTGATGTCCTCGACGGCGCGGGCAATGCGCTCGATGGTCGCTCCGGTTGCCGTGGCACGCTCAAGGGTGTTCGAGGCCATGGTAGTGCTCGACTCCATGGCAGATACCGAGTTGCCGGCACTGCTCTGAAGAGACGTTACCAGCGTCTCGATTTCCTGGGCGGATGATTGGGTCCGTTGCGCGAGGGAGCGCACCTCGTCAGCCACAACGGCAAAACCGCGACCCTGCTCGCCAGCCCGTGCTGCTTCAATGGCGGCGTTCAGTGCCAGGAGATTGGTCTGTTCGGCGACGGATTTGATGACGTCCAGCACGGTGCCGATGTTGGCGGTCTCTTTCTGGAGTCCCTGGATGGTTTCCATGCTTTCGCTGACTTCCCGCGCCAGGTTGTTGACCTGGTCCACGGTTTCGCGAACTTCCCGCTCACCATCAACTGCCTGACTCGCTGCATCGGTGGCCACCGAAAAGGCCTGCTCGGCGCTGCGAGCGATCTCGCCAACGGTTGCGGTCATTTCATTCATGGCCGTGGCAACCTGATCGGTTTCCTGTTTCTGGCGATTGATGCCGTCGCTGGTCTGGCTGGTGACCGTTGAAAGCTCCTCTGCCGAGGCGGCGATGTTGGAGGCTCCGGATTCAATGCTTCTGACCAGTTCCCGGAGACTGGTTACCATGGTCGCCAAGGCCGCCATCAGTCGACCAATCTCGTTGGTGCCGCTCGCCTTGATGTCTACGGTCAGGTTGCCAGAGGCTACTTCGGATGCAATCTTCACCGCCTCGTTAACCGGGGAGACGATGGCGCGAGTAATGAGGTACGCCATCAGGATGCCGAGCACGAGGGCGATGCCGGTGGCGCCGAAAATCAGCCAGGATGCCTGCTGCCGGTCAGCTTCCATCTTTTTGGTCTGAAGTGCCCGAAGGTTGTTTGCCGATTCGATGGCACTTCGTGCCGTGCTGACCATGTCATCTGAAAACTGCTTTCCGGCGTTGGTAAGGTCTACCACGTTTCGAAATTCAGAGACATAAGTATCGAGAGCCGCGTTAATCTGCTCCTTTTCCTCGGCTGTTATCGCTGCTGACTTAAGGGGACCCTGAACCCGTTTGGCGTCATCAAGGTAGGCTTTCACGCTTGCATCGTCCTGCTCAATGAGGAACTTGCGCTCAGAGCGACGCATATCCTCAAAAATGGCCGAAGCAAAGAATAGGGAACTGTGGGCCTTGAGGGAGGATCCGAAGATGCGTGCGCTGGTCTCCAGGCGCTCAAGCGCCTCCTCGCGCTCACCGATGTTTGTTTCAACCTGCCCCATCAGCTGCTGGTAGTTTTTTACATCAGCCTGAATCTGTCCCAGCGTTTCGATATCTTTGGGCGCTGCCAGCAATGGTTTGATGTCATTGGTCAGCCCCAGGACCCGATCGCCCTGTGCCTGGGTCCGGGAGACAGCCTGTGTTTCACCGGTCAGTAGGAAGTTCTTCTCTTCAACTCGTGCCTCGGTGAGGTTGGTGTTCACCTGCCCGAGCATGGCGACGCTATTTGAGCGCTGGCCATAGCTCTCAAGGGCCCGATCGCCCACCAATCCCACCACAATGGTCAGCAATAGCAGAACCGAAAAACCTCCAGCCAATCTGGTCCGGATGGTCATGTTGGTGAAGAAGCTCGAGAGTGTCATGGTTGTCCTTATTACTTGAGGGCTGTATCAAAGAATGGTTTCGCCTCACTTTCTTCACGGCGCAGGAAATACAATTGATACACCGGGGCGATTTCAAATCTTTTATTTGCAGCTATTAACGCCATTTTTCTCGCAATAATCCAGAGGCATACCGTAACAGATAGTTTCTTGACGAGTTTATTTGATACGGAAATGTAGCTACTTGCGGAAAATTAAAATCATTAAGCAGTGAGCCGACGAGTGCTGAAAGGTGAACACTATCTGATTAGTATCCAGGTCTGTTCGACGTTAAAGGTGCGACAAAAAGCTGCATCTATCGATTTGGGGGGCCAACAGGAATGACTGGCTGTAGCCTAGAGCGCGGTTATGGAGTTTTCTCCCATGGCGGATTGTCTTTCAGACTTCTGCTGGCGGGCGCCTCATGGCAGGAGGTGCGGCCGATCACGATGCTGCAGGTTTGTGTTTCTGGCGCAAGTATAAGAACCGTTCATTCTAGGTTGTCCTATCTGTTGTGCCTAAAGGGCATTTGCTTATCGTTTTTTGTGCTTTACCATGGTAGGTGACGAGAGCGATTCTTAACTGCTCTGTGTTTTGAGTTTTTCTGAGCTCTAGAAAGGAAAGCAATATGGTCAGTATAAAAAAAGATTTTGCGAGAAATCGGCTCGCTAGCGCCGTGTTTTGTTCCATGATTGGCCTGCCGTGTGTAGCTGTTGCGGCAACGATGGAGGGAGTGAACGAAGAGAACCTTGCGGTTCCACCGGTTGAAGGTAAAACCCTGGTGTATACCGATACAGAGGGAACTGCCAGCTTTGGCTGGTTGGACCCCATAAATGATTTTGGTGTTCCGGGTTTAGGCATTGAAGTTTACAAGGAGCCGTTCACGGCCCAGCAGAAATACGATTTTGCTGGTTGTCTGATGGCCCAGCCGGATCGACAGCTTCTGGATCCGCCGCAGACGAACTGTACGGCTCCCCCTGATTCAGGTAAGCGCTTCAAGCTGAAGACCACCGAAACAAACGCTCCGATTGATCTGGTAGTAGACGTAACCGCTGATGATAGCGCCAAACTTTATCGAGTGATTGGAAAGTTCTCGAATCTTACCGATGCATCGAACTCGGTTGGCGGCGATCTGAACGCCTTCCGGTTTGAAACCGGTTTTGGTGTTGGTAACGACTTTATCGCGTCTTCAGCGGGCGATGGCCTGTCATTTGGGTTTGCTGACGCCAGTACCAAGCTGACCATAGGTGATCTCGGCAAATCTCCGGGTGGCTTGTTTGGTGGTAGCAAGGTAGAAGGTCTGCCGTTCTTCAGCACCAATGTGAGTGGGTTCGAAGAATCGGAAGCTACCGCACTTGATGAAGATACAACAGAAACCACTGGAACAATGCCGGCTCCTTACTTCAATTTGTTCGAGGACTGGCGCACGCTGAGTGAAGTCCCGACTGGGTGGTTCATCGACCACGACGGTAATCCGGCAAACGATTCCATCCTTTTGGCATACAATGCCGATACTTCTGAAGCCCCTGACTGGCAGACTTATGAAAAAGTTTTCCAAGATGCGATGGACGACCCGAGTATGGGATGGGATGGAAATGTAGTTTATGAATTCGATCATGATGATGATTCGAATACTGATCCTATTCCTGTTGACATTCCAGCTGTTAATTGGGATCCCAATGGGGCTTCATTTGCTTCCTCGGTGACAGTGACGGTCGATAATGGGGATGGCACTGACACTGATTATGAAGTTTCGGATTACGTAAAAGATGTTCTACCGCTCGTCGAAACTCTTGGTGAAGGGGATCCCGGCGATACACAATTCGATGCGATTTCGCTCGTGCAGTCAGCCGCTGTGGACCTTTACGATGGCTCATTCGATGTCCTAATCGATGGTGAAGCCGTAAATATCGCCAGCTTTGATGCAGAGCCTGACGGAAATCCGGATTGGGCAGATATGCCACCGACGGTCGCAGAGGTTATTGGCGAATCGGATGATACATCTGCAGAAACCGATGATCTCACATTTGCTACGTATAACTCCGACCCTGATCCCACCGTTGACGGTGAGGATGGAGTTTATGACGTGGCTGCTGGATATGTGGGTAACACCTATACCTACACAGACAGCGAGACTTCGGAAACTGTTTCAGTGACGGTTCCCGAAACGCTCACACTTGATGAGATGGCTGCTGTTATCGGTACCGGCGCTGACCCGGTAACACTGACTGCAGCGGATGAGTCTACGGTGACTCTGGACAGAAGGGCAGGCTATTTACAGGGGCCGATTGAAGACCTTGCAAACGTTAACGTCAATACCACCATCAGCGTGGATGACACTTCCTCCTGGCCAACCTGCACCAGTGATGGTACTGAGACAAACTGTACCTTCACACTGCGTGTTACCGGTCTGAACGATGCCGTTGAAGAACCAACTATTCCGGTAACCCCGGTTGAGCCGGAGCCCGAAGAGCCCACCGATCCTGATGACACAGCGTCTTCCAGTGACGGCGGCGGCACCATCTTCGGCTGCACCGCAGGCAAGCCGGGTTCCCCATTCGATCCGGTTCTGCCGGGCCTGGTTCTGATGGCGTTGGGTGGCTTGTGGGCGCGCAAGCGTCTAAGCAATGCCTGAATAACCTGTCGTTAAAAGGCGCAAAGAAAAAGCGGGGCTGAAAATCAGCCCCGCTTTTTTGTGGTCCGGAACAGCAATTTCCGACTACTGGCTGTTCGAGCCTTTCATCTTATATTGCTGATTCTTGCCGTGACCACCCCCCCCGGTGCCCTGTCCATTTTTCTGGCCCATCCCTTGGCCGTTCTTCTGACCCATGCCCTGGCCTTTGCCCATGCCCTTCTTGAGTTCCACGCCACGCTCTCTGGCTCGTTGCATCATCCGCTCATGGTGCAGCTGGCGATACTGGGCCCGCTCAGCGTCGGTATTCAGGTTGCGCATGGTTGTGCGGTGTTCCTGCAGCTCTTGTTGGGTCATCAGTTCCCGTCCGAAAACCTGGTCGTCTGACTGGGCGGCAACCGGCATACTGGCCAAAGACACCAACAACGTGGCGCCGGCAATCAAGCTCAATGAATTTTTCAGTCTCATAAGTAATCCCCTTTTGTTCTATGGATATAACTAGATTATAGTCAAAGTCAGAAGTTTTGGGGTTATGAGTAGTACCTATGTATTTCCCGGCTGCATGTAGGATCAAAAGTCGTGGGGCTACAGGCGAGCAGTGCGTTACCACATCAGATCATCAGGGATTTCGTAGCCTGCGTAAGGATCATCCTCTCCTGCATCGTCCTGCTTGCGATCATGAAGTACCACCACGGCGCTTTCATCCCGCTCCATGATTTTGCGGGCCACGCCTTCTGCCACAATCTCGTAGTTATCGTTCAGGAAAACAATCGCCAGGCGGCCGCGGGATAGCTGATCGACCATGGTATCGTCCACGAAAAGCTTCTTGATCTTCTTGTCATGGACAAACTGGTAGGAGGTTTCGCCCCGGCTGCGATCCAGTCGATTGGTCTCCACCAACTGACGGATCTGGGCGTGGATGGCTTTTTTCTCGGCGGCGCGCTGGCGCTCCAGATTCAGCTGCCGATCCCGTTCGGCTTTTTCTTCCCGAGCCTCGCGCGCCCGGATCTTGGCCTCGTTAACCTCGACAGCGCCCTTGGGTTGCTGCTTTCTCTTCTTGCGTTTTTCGCTGCGAATGGCCTTGGCCTTTTTCTCGTCGGCAAGGCCGGCTTTCAGCAATTGATCCTGCAGGGATGCCATCAGTAACTCCGTTCTTTCGTTGCAGATTCTGGTATCATTTCGGGCTAGTATACGCCCTCATTATATTGCCTTCATAACCAGCTTCCGCTGATTCCGGGATTTTCTTCTATGTCTTCTTTTACTGACTTCGGCCTGTCCGCAGCCATGCGTTCGAACCTCGACCAGCTGGGTTTTGCCCAGCCCACAGAGATTCAGGCGAAGGCCCTTGCTCCGGGACTGGCCGGGAAAGACATCATTGCCATGGCCAAAACCGGTAGCGGAAAAACGGCGGCATTTGGTATCAGTCTGGTCGAGCGCCTCAATCCCCGGCTATTTGCGGTTCAGGCTCTGGTGCTATGCCCAACCCGTGAACTGGCAGACCAGGTGGCCAAGGCCATCCGGGAGTTGGCGCGGGCCCGGGACAACATCAAGGTGCTGACTCTGTGCGGCGGTGTTGCTATCGGTCCCCAGATCGGATCGCTCAGCCATGGCGCCCACATTGTTGTGGGTACTCCGGGCAGGATTCAGGACCACCTCCGCAAGCAGACCCTCTCGCTGGCGCGGCTTAAAACCGTGGTACTTGATGAAGCGGACCGAATGCTGGACATGGGTTTTCAGGAAGCGATGGAAGATATCCTGTCGCAGACCCCGCCCTCTCGCCAGACCATGATGTTCTCGGCCACCTGGCCCGCGCCCATTCGTGAGCTGAGTAAGCAGTACCAGAAAAGCCCGGTAGATGTGCGTGCTGAAGACACCGGTGATAATCCCGATATTGAAGAGCTGTTTTACGAAGTGTCGCCACACGCGAAATCGGACGCCATCGTGGCGCTGCTTTCCCAGTGGCAGCCCGAGTCCTGTATTGTTTTCTGTACCACCAAACAGCAGTGTGACGAAATGGCGCAGGAACTGGGTGAGCGAGGCTTTTCCGCGCTGCCGTTGCATGGAGACCTGGAACAAAGGGATCGGGACAGTGTGCTGGTGCGCTTTGGCAATCAGAGCTGCTCTATCCTGGTTGCTACCGATGTGGCTGCCCGAGGCCTTGATATCAAGTCCCTGCCGTTGGTCATCAATGCTGAACCTGCGCGGGATCCGGAGGTGCATACTCATCGAATCGGGCGAACCGGCCGTGCGGGAGAGCAGGGCCATGCCGTTACCTTCTGTACACCAGCCCAGGGCCACAAGATCACCCGTATTGAATCTGAAAGAGGACGCAGCGTGGAGTGGGCAGACACAGAGACCCTGCTGATGACGCCTCTGAAGCCCGTCACTCCTGCCATGAAAACCCTTTGTATTGCCGGTGGCCGCAAGGACAAGATCCGTCCGGGGGATGTTATGGGCGCGTTAACCGGTGAAGCGGGTTTGCCCGGGAAAGCTGTTGGCAAGATTGACCTGTTCGACCATCAGTGTTTTGTGGCCGTTGAAAAGGCTCTGGCAGGTAAGGCTTTGGCCAGGCTTGAAAGTGGCAAGGTCAAAGGTCGGAAAATACGCGTCCGATATGCATGAATGAGAATTGATTCTTCTGTTTAAATGGGTGTCTTTTCAGGCCGAGACGCTCGGAAACCCCGTATAGATTTTTTTATTCAGGTTGCCGGAGAGCACTGAAAACGGTAAATTACGCAGGATTTTGCCCCCCGAATTGTTGCGGAAGCCTGTTAGACTTTGGTCTAACTGGTCAGTCCGGGCAAAGTTCGGGAGAAACGTAAATCAATACAGGTAGCTGTTCGATATGACTGACCTGATGTCACAAGCCGTTGATCTGATGATTGCCGGAATGGGGTTTGTGTTCGTGTTCCTGATTATTCTGGTATTCGCGACACTCCTCATGTCCAAACTCTTAGGACGGTTTGCGCCGCCAGAGCCGGCAACCCCGGCCAAAACGCCACGTGCCAAGCCGAAGGCGCCCGCGTCGGTTGACCCTGACACCGCCGAGGCCATCAAGAAGGCGATTGCACAATTCCGGTCGCGCCACAAGAAGTGAACCGGTAAATGACTAGAACCTTTAAACAGAAGGCTGACACGATGACTGACACAAAGAAACCGCTGGGGATTACGGACGTTATCCTGCGTGACGCCCACCAGTCCCTGCTTGCCACCCGTATGCGGCTGGATGACATGCTGCCTATTGCCGAGAAACTCGACAAGGTCGGTTTCTGGTCCCTGGAATCCTGGGGCGGCGCTACCTTTGATTCCTGCATCCGCTACCTGGGCGAAGATCCCTGGGAGCGCATCCGCGAGCTGAAAAAAGCCATGCCCAACACCCAGCAGCAGATGCTTCTGCGTGGCCAGAACCTGTTGGGTTATCGTCATTATGCGGATGATGTGGTTGACCGTTTCTGTGAGCGTGCCGCCGAGAACGGCGTCGACGTGTTCCGTATTTTTGATGCGATGAACGATCCCCGTAACCTGGATCGCGCCATCAAGGCCGTTCGCAAGACCGGCAAGCACGCCCAGGGCACCATCGCCTACACCACCAGCCCGGTGCACACCATCGAGATGTGGGTAGAGCTGGCGAAAGAAGTTGCCGATATGGGTGCGGACTCCATTGCGATCAAGGACATGGCGGGTATCCTCAAGCCGTACGTGGCCTTCGATCTGGTCAGCCGTCTGAAGAAAGAGCTGGATATCCCGATTCACATGCAGTGCCACGCCACCACCGGCATGTCGACCGCTACTGCCATCAAGGCTGCGGAAGCCGGTATCGATAATGTGGATACTGCCATCTCCTCCATGAGTATGACCTACGGTCACTCGCCCACCGAAGCCGTGGTTGCGATCCTTGAGGGTACCGACCGTGATACCGGTCTGGACCTGAACCTGCTCGAAGAAATTGCCAGCTACTTCCGTCAGGTGCGCAAGAAGTACGCGAAGTTCGAAGGCAGCCTCCGTGGTACCGACTCCCGTATCCTGATTGCCCAGGTACCGGGTGGTATGCTCACCAACATGGAAAACCAGCTCCGTGAGCAGAACGCCAGCGACAAGTTCGACCAGGTTCTGGACGAGATTCCCAAGGTTCGCGAAGACCTGGGCTTCATTCCTCTGGTAACGCCGACTTCCCAGATCGTTGGTACCCAGGCGGTACTGAACGTTCTGACCGGCGAGCGCTACAAGTCCATCTCCAAGGAAACCTCTGCAATCCTGAAAGGCGAGTATGGTGCTGCACCGGCCGCAATGAACAAGGAACTGCAAGAGCGTGTTCTGGATGGGAAAGAGCCTGTTACCTGCCGTCCGGCGGATCTGCTTGAGCCGGAAATGGACAAACTGACTGACGAGCTCAAGAAGCTGGCCGACGAGAAAGGCATCAAGCTGGCGGAAAACGTGGAAGACGACGTTCTCACCTACGCTCTGTTCCCGCAGATTGGCCTGAAGTTCCTGGAAAACCGTAACAACCCGGATGCGTTCGAGCCGGTTCCGACTGCCGAAAGCGCTGCTCCGGCCAAGAAGTCTGAAGGCCCGGAGACCTACACCGTTGAAGTGAACGGCAAGAAGTTTGTTGTTGCTGTTTCCGAAGGCGGCGAGATCAGCCAGATCCAGGGCGAGGGCGGTGCTGCTTCCGCACCGGCCGCTTCCTCGGCTCCGGCACCTGCAACTGGTGAAGGCGAGCCTGTGGTTGCGCCGCTGGGCGGCAACATTTTCAAGGTCCTGGTTTCTCCGGGTGACACCGTTGAAGAGGGCGATGTGATGATTATCCTCGAAGCCATGAAAATGGAAACCGAGGTTCGCGCACCGAAAGCCGGCACAATCGGTGAAGTCTTCATCAAGGTCGGTGATGCCGTCTCCCCTGATGACGAAATGCTGACAATCGCATAAAGGGCCAGCATTCCATGGAAAAATTAATGACACTCTGGACAGGTAGTGGCCTGTTCAACATCGAGATCGGCCAGGTGATCATGATCGCCATCGGCCTCTTGCTCCTCTATCTTGCGATTAACAAGAAATTTGAGCCATTGCTTCTGGTACCCATCGGGTTCGGCGGCATTCTGGCGAATATTCCGGAGGCAGGTCTTGCCCTGACTGCGGCGGAAAATGCCATCCACTTTGCCCTGAAGAACGAGGCAACGCAGATTCTGGCCGCATTGGCTGCGCCCTTGGATGTGGCTTACCAGGCCGGGCAGGCGGTAACGCCCGAGTTGAAGGAGGCCTTCAAGCAGGCCGTTAAAGAGGCAAGTTACTCTGAAATGGCGATGGCGAACTCCCTTGCCCAGGACTTCGGTTACGGCAATGGCATGCTGTATAACTTCTACTCCGTTATTATCGGAAGTACGGTTGGTCCGCTACTGATCTTCATGGGTGTGGGGGCTATGACGGACTTTGGGCCGCTGCTCGCCAACCCCAAGACGCTGCTGCTGGGTGCTGCTGCACAGTTCGGTATCTTTGGTACGGTTATTGGTGCCGCGCTGCTGGATTGGACTGGGGTTCTGGATTTCACGATTCTGGAAGCGGCGGCTATCGGTATCATTGGCGGTGCAGATGGTCCGACGTCCATTTACGTTTCCAGTGTTCTGGCTCCCCATCTGTTGGGTGCAATTGCTGTCTCTGCCTACGCCTACATGGCGCTGGTACCGATGATTCAGCCGCCCATTATGAAGGCATTGACCTCCGCCGAGGAGCGGAAGATCAAAATGAGCCAGCTGCGCCCGGTCAGCAAGCAGGAAAAAATCATTTTTCCGATTGTGGTATTGATTGCAGTCGTTTTGTTCCTGCCCGACGCAGCGCCGCTGCTGGGTATGTTCACTTTCGGTAATCTGATGCGAGAGTGTGGCGTAGTGGAGCGTTTGAGCGACACAGCCCAGAATGCACTGATCAATATCGTGACCATTTTCCTGGGTCTGTCTGTCGGCTCCAAACTGATGGCAGACAAGTTCCTGGACGGCCAGACTCTCGGCATTCTGGGTCTGGGCATTGTGGCATTTGGTGTTGGCACAGCGACCGGTGTTCTGATGGCGAAGCTGATGAACAAGGTGAGCAAGGAGCAGATCAACCCATTGATCGGTTCTGCCGGTGTATCTGCGGTGCCGATGGCAGCGCGGGTGTCCAACAAGGTTGGTCTGGAAGCCAACCCGCAGAACTTCCTGCTGATGCACGCCATGGGTCCGAACGTGGCCGGTGTTATCGGCTCTGCGGTTGCTGCCGGTGTTATGATCAAGCTGTTGAGCTGATTCGTTCGCCGCAGTACAAAAACCCCGCCTTCGAGCGGGGTTTTATTGTTTTATAAGACTGAAAATTTTGGAGTTAGAGTGGATAGGGGACCTTCTTTCAGGAACCGCTACGAGCACATCCATGTGCGCTTGACTGTGGCCATCCATGGCCACAGACATTCCTGAAAGAAGGTCCCCTATCCACTCCCGAATCCATGGAGTTCTCTCATCAAAGACAGGCATCATGTAGGTCGGATTAGGCGAAGCCGTAATCCGACAGACGTAACCTGCAAGTGACGAACTTAATGAAAATTCCTGGAATTCACAGGTAACGACTGAATCAGATGGCTAAGATCCGAAAGCCGCCCTGCCATCACATGCACAATGTCCCCCTGGCGCTCCAACACTCCTTTTACATGCAGCAGTCGGGCAGTCAGTAACGGCTTCCGCTGCCGCCGTGCCGTTTCCAGCCACACCACCACGTTCACGTTGCCGGTTTCGTCTTCCAGGGTGACGAAGGTAACGCCGGAGGCGGAGCCGGGGCGCTGGCGGCCGGTGACCAGGCCAGCAACCTGGACAGGGATCCCGGCTTTGGTGGATTTGAGCTGCTCGGCACTGAGGCAGAACTTCAGATGCCCTTGTTCCCTGAGTAGCGCGAGGGGATGACGCTGGAGGGTGAGCCCCTGGCTGGCGTAGTCGGCAAGAACGTTTTGGCCTTCTGAGGGTTCCGGGAGTTGCTGGCAGTAGTCCGGCTGGTAGTCGGCAGTGGCTTCTTCAGCGAATAGTTCCGTGGGCTGCTCATGGTCGAGCAGCTGCCAATAGGCCTGGTGGCGATTGGCGGTGAATGCCGGCATGGCGTTGGCCCCGGCCAGCAGTTCCATATCCCTCTGGTTCAGGGCGGCCAGGCGGCGAAGTTCGCTGGCAGAGCGGTAGCCGTCCGCTGGCCGGTTCTGGTGGATACGTTCGGCGCCATTAACCGACAGGCCCTGGATAATTCTCAGGCCCAGGCGCAGGTGGCGGTTTTCGCCTTGCAGGGTGTGATCCCACTGGCTGGCGTTTACATCCGGCGGCAGCACGGTGACATTGTGCCGCCGCGCGTCCTGCACCAGTTGTGACGGAGAATAGAATCCCATGGGCTGGCTGTTCAGCAGGGCACAGTAAAAGGCCGCCGGATAGTGCCGCTTGATCCAGGCGGAGACGTAGACAAGCAGGGCAAAGCTGGCGGCGTGGGATTCGGGGAAACCATAGCCGCCAAAACCGCAGATCTGCTGGTACAGCCGTTCGGCGAAGTCGGCATCGTGACCACGCTCGAGCATACCGGTGACCAGCTTTTCCCGGAACGGGGTCAGGTCGCCGTGGGATTTCCAGGCCGCCATGGCCCGGCGCAACTGATCGGCTTCGCCGGCGGAGAAACCGGCCGCCACCATGGCCAGTTTGATCACCTGTTCCTGGAAGATGGGCACGCCAAGAGTGCGCTCCAGCACCTTGCGCACGGCATCGTTCGGGTAATCCACCGGCTCCAGGCCGTGTTTGCGGCGCAGGTACGGATGCACCATGTCGCCCTGGATGGGGCCAGGCCGCACGATGGCCACTTCGATCACCAGGTCATAGTAGGTTTCCGGTTTCAGGCGGGGCAGCATGTTGATCTGGGCCCGGGATTCCACCTGGAACACGCCGATGCTGTCGCCTGTCTGAAGCATGGAGTAGGTGTCACGGTCTTCCTGGGGAATGTCCTGTATCCGGAAAGGCTCGCCTTTTTCATCGCTGATCAGTTCCAGCGCTTTTCGAATGGCGGAGAGCATACCAAGGGCCAGCACATCCACCTTCATCAGTCCCAGGCTCTCGAGATCGTCCTTGTCCCACTGGATCACGGTGCGATCGGCCATGGCGGCGTTTTCCACCGGTACCAGTTCGGCCAGTGGTCCGGCGCTGATCACGAAACCGCCCACGTGCTGGGACAGGTGCCGTGGGAAGCCCAGCAGGGTATTGACCAGGGTGAAGAACTGGTCCGCCACCTGTGGGTTGCGGGTGATTTTCTTGTCCAGAATCTGCTGGCGCCAGTTGGTGGCCTTGTCCCGCCAGTCGATGCCCTCCAGCAGTTGCTCCACCAGTGCCGGATCAAACCCCAGGGCCTTGCCGACATCCCGAATGGCGCTCTTGGGACGGTAACGGATTACCGTGGCAGCCAGGGCGGCGCGCTCACGAGTATAACGCCGGTAGATATACTGGATAACCTCTTCACGCCGCTCATGCTCGAAATCCACATCGATATCGGGCGGCTCGTTCCGGTCTTTGGAAATAAACCGCTCGAACAGCAGTTCCACCCGGGCCGGGTTCACCTCGGTGATGCCCAGACAATAACAAACCGCAGAGTTGGCCGCCGAACCTCGGCCCTGGCAGAGAATACCCCGGCTGCGGGCAAAGTCCACGATGTCGTGGATGGTGAGGAAGTAATGCTCGTAGTTCATCTCCGAGATCAGGCCCAGCTCCTTGCGGATCAGGCTCTGAACCTGCAGCGGTGTGCCATCCGGGTAACGCCGGCGCTCGCCTTCGCGGGTCAGCCGTTTCAGATAGCAAGCCGGGGTTTCGCCCTCCGGCACCAGATCTGGCGGGTATTCATAGCGCAGGCTGCCGGGCTCAAAGGTGCACTGGCTGGCAATGGCCAGGGTTTCATGTAGCCAGGCGCCCGGAAACAGACGTTGCAGAACGGGCATAGGGCGCAGGTATCGCTCGCCATTCTGGAACAGGCAGTGGCCGGCATTCTCCAGATTGGTGTGATTGCACAGGGCTGTGAGTACATCCTGCAGGGGTTGACGCTCCCGACTGTGCATGTGCACCTCGCCCACGGCAGCCACGGGAATGCTCAACTGATCGGCCAGCCAGTGTATCCGCGCCAGCCGTTGCTCTTCGCCGGATTCCAGGGTGCGGGCTGCCGCAATCCAGATCCGGGGGTCAAACAGGCGGGCCAGCCACTCGCCGCAGGCCAGCGCCTGATCGGAATCTGCCTCGGTAGGCGAGGGGGGCAGCCACAGGCACAGGCAGTCATCCAGGGTGTGGGTTTCAATGTCCCGGTAAAACAGCTGGTAATGGCCTTTCTCAGCCCGGCGACGACCGGTAGTGATCAACTGGCAAAGCTGGCCATAGCCTTTGCGCGTGCGGGCCAGAAGGATAAAGCGGGGCTGAGTGGCGCCGGCGGAGGCATCTGACAACTCAAACCAGCTGCCGGTAATGAGTTTGACCGGGCTTTCTGCCAGCGCCGCCCAGGCCCGGGGAATGCCGGCAACGGAGCAGGCATCGGTGATGGCCAGTGCGATGTAGCCCAGCTCGTGTGCTCGCTCAGCCAGTTCATGCGGATGAGAGGCGCCGGTCAGGAAGGTGAAATTACTGAAGCAGAACAGCTCCGCATACTGCTGCCCGGACATCAGCCAAACCACCCATGCACAAACCAGCCTTCCCGGGCGTCCCGGAAGACCCAGGCCAACTGACCGCTGTTCAACTGGGCAATGTAGTAATCCCGGTGCACGCGCTGGCCATCCCACCAGCCACCGCTGATGCGCTCAGGCCCGGAAAACCAGGTAACGGGCGCCTCAGTTAGCGGTTGCGGGCCTTTCAACAACCAGAGCGGCCGCCTGGGCAGTTCTGCCGCCGGTATGAGGGGCGTTCCGGTTTTGCGCAGAACTTCCGAGGCCGACCAGGCCCGCTCGGGACGATGATCCGCCTGAGGCGAGAGCTGCCTGAGGGCCTGGTCGCCCAGACGCGCTTGCAACCGGCTGATCAGGGTATGCCAGGCTTCATTCAGATCCTGGGTTTCGCCCAGCAGATCCTGCCCGGAGGGCGCTTCCCGGGATAGGAAACGCTTCACCAGCAAAACCATGGAGACGATCGGGGCGCTCAGGGAATGCTGCTCCAGCCGCAGGCGAATCAGGTTGAGGAAATTATCGGCCCTGTGTTCCGGCCCGGACGTGCGGATCTGCAGCCGGGTTGGTTCCGCATGCCGGTGCCGGAGAACCAGCCGCAAGCTGTCGGTATCTTGCTGGCGCCAGCAAAGATCCTCCTCCAGCTCGATGAGCATACGCTGGAGCGGAAACAGCAGCCCCTGGGTGTGTTCTATTTCCTGCACAAAATCCGCCTGTTGCCGGAACGAGTGGGGCGGCTGCCAGGGCGTGCGGGGATCCGGCCGGGTGCCCTGGATTTTCTGGATGTAGGCCAGCAACTCCGGAGACAGGCGCCGCGCCAGTTCACCGGGGGGTAAATCAAACACCTCCCCCAATGTGTTCAGCCCCAGACGCTGCAAGCGGGTGCACGCCTTCTCGTTGAATTCCGCTGCCAGCAGGGGCATCTGGCTCAGGCTTCGAAGAATGTGGCCCTTGTCTGCCGTGCATTCCCCCTTGCCGGCGCGGGCAATCAGCCGGGCCGCCAGAGGGGTATAGCCAATACCGATCCAGGCATTCAGCTGGCGCTCATTCAGCCCCTGTTCCACGGTTTGCCAAACGGCTGGCAGCCCACCATACAATTTTTGAAGGCTGCCAATTTCGGCCAGCAGGCCATCGGGCGGCACCAGCACAATATGGGCAGCATAGCGGTACAGCCAGCGGGCCTGATCTTCCAGAATCCTGGCCTCCTGAGTTTCATCGGCTCGCACCATGCCCAGATCCGGAGCCAGGCTGATGGCGGTTTTCAGGCGCATGCCGCTACGAATACCCTGGCTCCTGGCTTCGGGGCAGGCCTGGATTACCTTCTGGCCAGAGCCTTCAACCACCACCAGGGCGCCCTGATCTTCACGGGTGCGCCGAATATGGTCCAGCACCAGGTGCGGGAAATGCAGATACAGCCAGAGCATGGAGCGTTATTACCTTGTTGAGTCCGACCATGGGCCCCGGATAACCCGGGTGGTTTCACGGAATGAGAGATCGGCCCGCTGGGCCATGACCAGTGAACAGCGCTGCCCGGGCCAGCTACCCCGGCGCTTGAGCACATTTACCTTGAGATCCTGCTGCTCCCCCGGTTCCAGCTCCAGCCGCAAGGCAGCCGGAGAATTCTGCTCGGCGTAACGGCGTTCCCGGAACAGCACGCAAACATTGCTCCCGGCTTCGGCAGCCAGTTGCAGGCGACGGACTTCCCGTGAGGCCAGCTTTCCAGGCCAGGCCATTACCAGACCCGTTACCGGTGAACGCAGGCAGTTCTCAAGAGTCCACAGAAAGTCGCCCTCATCTTCGGTATGGATCAGCACCACCTGGTCCAGATTGACGTCTTCCCGGGCCAGGGCAGGGGCGTAGGGCGTGTGCGGCGGGTTTAGCCAGAACACGCTTTTGCCCTCTTCGCACACCCGTTGCATAAGCGGCAGAAGCAAATGCAGCTCACCAATACCCGGTGCATCCAGCAGGCACTCGCTCAGGGCACCCCGGGGCCAGCCAAGGCCACCGAGCTGGTTATCCAGTACCTGGTAACCGGTTGATTCTGCAGGCTGTGTGGTCTGGGTGTGGCGGTGCCCCTGCCAGACACGGGCATCCTGCATCAGCGTGTTCAGAAGCTCGCTCATGATGAAAACTCTCGAAATACTGTTTAAATATACAGTATTCGGAAAGCGACCGGATTTCAAGAGAAGGGTTGATAAAGCGAAGGGCACGACCCACGCTTGTAGTACAATCATCAACCATGGAGGTTGAAATGAGTGACCTGAAAGCACATAGCTGTGAAGCCTGCAGCCCGAACGCACCCAAGGCGACTGAGGAAGAAAAGCAGAAGCTGCATAAAGATGTTCCGGACTGGGAAATTCTGGAAATTGACGGGGAAGAACAGCTTCATAAGGTCTACAAACTTAAAAACTTTGTGAAGGCCCTGGAGCTCACCAACAAGATTGGCGAACTTGCCGAAGAAGAAGACCACCACCCGGTGGTTGTTCTGGAGTACGGCAAGGTTGCAGTGAGCTGGTGGAGCCACGAAATCGGCGGCCTGCACAAGAACGACTTTATCCTGGCAGCGAGAACCGACGCTGCTTTTAACGACATGCAATAATCCCAATCGCGGCGGAACCCGGTTTCCGCCGCGCTCCTTCCGGACCGGAGATCACCAGACGAATGGTTGAAAACCGCACCGATAACCCCCTGACCCTGAAACTCGGCAAGGAAGAGCTCATCATCCGGCGCCGCTACGAGGTGGTAAGCATCATCAACGACTTTTTCATCGCCACCTGGTTTCTAGTGGGCAGCATCCTGTTCCTGTTCCCGGAATACGAGAAAGCGGCCATCTGGCTGTTTATCATTGGCAGCTTCCAGTTCCTGATCCGCCCCACCATCCGGCTTATCAGCCACATTCACGTTAAGCGAATTCCAGCCAGCAACTGGGAGAGTTAAAACACCTCATCCAGGAATACTTCGGTTTCTGCAGAGCCCATCACTTCAGGGAGCTGGAGGCCATGGAAGCGTATAAAACTCCGAACTTTGTCCAAAAAACGGGTTGGTTGTGCAGGTGTCGGGGTGGGGATATCCATATCCATTCATCCTTGAATGCTGTTTTATATACAGAACTTCGGTTTGGGTTGAAGTCAAGAGAGTGATGTTGGCGGAGTTATACGCCTATGGCGCGAGCAGGAGTGGCTCAGGAAAGGGCGTATAACTCCGGCGGTAGTCGTGGTGATTGGTGATCAAAAGATTGTTTTTACTAGAGAAACCCGTTTTCTTGAGCGCGTTTGAATGGAGTTTTACGAACGGGTGATATACGAACGCGTTGGTATAATTAGCTGTTAGAATTTTTCGGAACGGAAGCCATTTATGAAAAACATCGAAATATTTGAAGCAATCTCTGGGCTAGCGAGACCCACGGTAGATTGGCAAGCAAGCTCTGGGTTTATTACACATCGTGGGTTCGCCAATGGCACATTCGCAAAAGCGTGCCTTACTGCAAAAGGCTTGGAGGCCATAAGGTCGGAAACTGGAAGGGAAAATCGCTTGCTGGAGGCTGCAAAGCAAGCGGTAGAAGGAGCCGCCAAAGACACTGCACGAAAAGAACTCCAAATGGTTTTCTCTGAGATAGTAGATTGGAGTGTTCGAAACACTGGAATTTTCTGATTGGCCTCGGCGCGCTATTCATCGTGACGCTATCGGCCATTCTGATTTCGACATACCCACTCGTTGGGTTTGGTGTCGTTTATGCGTTGTGGTTCGGCCTTCTTTTCAGCTCAAGAGATAAAGTTGCAGGGCCGGAAGAATCGCCTCAATCTGTTGGCAACGTCGCGTGGAAAGCAACGCAATGTGCTTTAGTTACGGTCCTGATAGCGTTTGCATTAAATGCTTTTTTCGGCGGCGGTGGTGGTTCAGACGGCGGTTGTTCGAGGGCCACGCCTCAGTTTTGCTAAATTAACAAATCGCTGTAGTACGCGGCCGCCGGACGCCAAAAGCGTGGCGCTTTTGGTTCCCTCCGCTGGCGCTCCGGCGCCGGTTACCTCAGCGTTATGACCCTCTTCCCGCCTATTAACGCTTGACGTTAATAACGCTCTGCGTCATCATTTACCAATGATCATATCGTTCAAGTGTAAGGATGCCGAGAAACTGGCAAGCGGACGCCGCGTCAGACGCTTCGTCAATTTTGAGCGAGTTGCCTTGAGGAAAATTCGGCAACTCCAGGCTGCAAGCCAGTTGGATGATCTTAAAGTACCGCCCGGGAATATGTTGGAGCCCTTGAATGGTGACCGCCAAGGTCAGCACAGCATTCGAATCAACAGACAGTTCCGGGTTTGCTTCCGCTGGACCAAGGCTGGCGCGGAAGATGTCGAAATTGTTGATTACCATTAGGAGGTAACTCATGCGCAACATTGAAGCTGTAACGCCAGGCGAGTTACTGAAGGAAGAGTTCCTTGAGCCGATGGGTATTTCTCAATACCGCTTGGCTAAAGAGATTGGGGTGCCTGCTCAGAGGATCGGCCAGATTGTTGCGGGAAAGCGTTCGATAACCGCAGACACGGACCTGCGACTCTGTCGTTTCTTTGGTTTGTCCAATGGCTACTGGTTGCGAGCTCAGGCAGCCTACGACACTGAGATTGCGGAAGATGCCCTAAAGGACCAGCTGAAGAATATTCGTCCGTGGAATACTGTATCCGAAATCGGACACAGGGCATAACAATTGGCTGCACAGCGCCCGGTTTTCCGCCGCTTCGTGGCTCCAAACTGACGCGTGAGCCTGACGTCATATGAATAACAAGGATCAAACATGAAAAAACATATGTTATTCATATTAATATCTTTTCTCCTCTTGACGGGATGTGCGAGTAACCAGCTTGTTCCCAGGCATGATGTCGCATTGTCTTTTGATTCAGAACGTATCGCTTATGATGTGGCCGGCAAAGGAGAAACTGCACTGATTTTTGTTCACGGCTGGAGTTGCGACGGACGTTACTGGCAAAAACAGATTCCTGTATTCGCAAATGGGTTTCAAGTAATTACAGTTGATTTGGCTGGCCATGGACACTCTTCATTAGATAGGTCCAATTTTACAATGTTGTCATTTGCCAAAGATGTAAAAGCAATCATTGATAAAGAAGAAATTGATAGGGCCATCTTGGTCGGGCACTCAATGGGCGGCGGTGTAATCGCTGAAGCGGCCAGATTGATGCCAGGGAAAGTAGTTGGGATTGTAGGGGTTGATACCTTACAAAATGTTGCGGAGCGCACCCCTCAAGGTGTAATTGACGAAATGGTTCAACCCTTTGAGGCGGATTTCAGAAGTGCCGCAAAGAATTTTGTTTCATCAATGTTTCCAGAGGGCTCTGACCAACAACTGGTTAATTGGGTAATAGAAGATATGTCTTCTGCCCCGAAGGGAATTGCTTTAAGTGCCTTCCGCAACTATTTGGGGCAATATGTAAACGGAGAGGCTGCGACTGTATTTAACGATATCGCTATTCCAGTAGTTTCAATCAACGCCAGATTATGGCCGACCGCACCTGAAGAAAACAGAAAATATATAAAAAATTACCAACTCTTTTATATTGAGGAAACAGGTCACTTTCCAATGCTGGAAAAGCCAGAAGAATTTAATATGCTGTTGAGAAAAGCCATCAACTCCATAGAATCAGAAAGCGACAACAGTATCTAGCAGGTGCGTCAACCTGACTGCCGGGAGCAACGTCACACCAGTCGCGGCAGGTTCACTGGCGGCGTCAGGTTACCCTTGGTGTTAAAAAATAGGTTCACCGGTTGCCTTGACCGCATAAAACAGGCAATCACTCTTCGCAATAACCGGATTGGTGGTAATCATAAAGGTCCTGAGGGCCTGGGCGGGGTAGATCTGCCCATCCCTGACCTGAAGTACCTGTTCCATGTTCTCCTTTCGGTTGTGGCCGATCGCGGTGAGTATGTCCAGGCCTTTTTTGCCAACCCATCCCAAGGACTCATCCGGGGACACGATTCCGAAATTACGATGCTCGATGTCGGGGGGGAAGGTCAGGTCCGCGTGGCCAGTGGGCTCGAGGCGATATTCTATGGTTGCTTCAGGCGCCAGTTCCACCCGGATCGGATTGCGCAGCACGGTAACGTCCCAGTCCGCTTTCTCCAGTGACAAAACATCTGGCCTTGAGCAATATCGGACGAGTCCCTCATAGGCCAGTTCGTGCGCCTGTTCGTCCTGGTAACCACCGCACTCGATGGTTACCGTGGGCACCTCCTGCTCGGAATACTCCATCAGCGCCCCCAGGCGTAGATCCGTCATAATCAAGCGGTCGGTAAAGAGCGATGTCAGTGCCTGATGCGCTGCGTCATTGGTGATGGACACGGCGAACGCAGGGCCTGAACCCGAGGTGTTGTGAACATCCAGCAGGCATTCGGGCTTCGCGTTATGGAGCTCTGCCAGCATGGCCCTGGCAATCGCCCCTTCTTCTCCCTCGAACGGTTCTCTGAAACATCGGTTGAGGTCACGTCCGTCTGGAAGCTGTCGCATTGAGAGTGTGGGAGGAATCTTTGCAGGGTAGATGCCACCCAGGAGAAACAGCATGTTGACTTCCGGGGTGTGCTGTTCGAGCAGCCATCGATGAAGCGCAAGCAGGCCCGAGGGCTCATTGCCGTGAAGCAGCGTTGCCATGGCTCGGGTCCGGGAGCGATCACGACCGGCAACACGAACAACCGTCGGCTTTTGCAGTTGCTCCAGCCACTCAAGGGGGGAGCGGCCCAGTGTCCGGGGCGAGGGATCATTCAGATAAGCAAGAACGTTCGAGTTACTCACGGTGACAATGTCCATTCATGGAGCGGCGTATTTTTCTTCTGGTTGGCCATGTACAGCGAAAGCATGGTCTGGAAGGCCTCATCGGGGCTCAGGGATTTGAACAGAGATTCGGTAGTGTGACGTTGCCACCGGGCGCCCGACATCGCGGTTTCAATGCGGCCTTCGATGATTCCCAGCAATCGGTGAATTTCTGACTCGTCCACGGCTGTTTTTGCCAATGCTTCCCGGGCTCGGGGTAGCAGCTCACGAGCCACGGTTAACAGGGGCGTATCCTGCAACTGAACCTGATTCTTGTGTGGCCATATGATTTCTGCGCCAACGCCATATTTCGCGGCGCGGTAGAAGTTGTGTTCAGTGTAATGGAAGGGGAGTATCGACGTCAGATGATGAATATCATCAAGTACTGCCAGCGCAGCGCCAATTACGAACAGCCCGTTCGCACACATATCAACAGCCGTTGGACCTGCGGGCATGGAGCGAATCTCAATGCGCAGGTGGCCGCCTTCGGTATGGTCATAGATGGCCCGGTTCCAGGGCCAGGTGGTTCCCTGGTGCAGTCGCAGTTCGGCCAGTTTGGGCACTTCACCACGATCAAGAACCGCCATCGGATCTTCCTCCGACATCAGTGGAATGATGGGGGGATAGAGCGATGCCGAGGCCGCAAACAGTTCCCAGGCGCTGCGTGTCCAGCCGTTTCCATAATAGACCCGTGGCGGATGGCGCCAGGTCTTATGGTTGGGCGATCGGCTGTCGATGGATTGCTTGAACAGGGCAATCCGGGTTTCGTCCCACAGATGGTGGCCGAACAGGCTGGGTGAATTGCTGGCCAGAGCGAGGACAATTGGCGTGACCAGTTGTACCGCATTAAAGTAATCGGCAAAACGGTGTGCGGGCACCCGCCAATGCAACTGGAAAGAGGTATTGGCGCCTTCCATGTAGACGTCGTCGGCTTCCAGATTGATCACATCGTTGCCACCAATGTGAATGCTGAATGGCTCGCCCCGTTGCTTGATCAGCGCCTTAGATAACGCATGATAGCGGGGCTCGTCTGTCATTGCCTTCGCACCCATATCGGACTGGCGAAGTGTGGGCAGAATGCCGATCGGCACAAGCTCCCCGTCCAGTGACGCGGCGTGCTGGTTGATCCGTTGGATCGCAGCGAGCAGTTCCTGCTCCGTTCTGGCGAATGGAGAGCCTTTGAAAGCCTGGGGACTGAGGTTGTATTCGAGATTGAAGCGGTTGAGCTCAACCGTGAGCTGGGGGTCCTGAACGCGTGCGGCAATTTCGGTGTTGATGGGTTGAACGCGCAGGTCAGAATTTACGATGTAGAACTCCACCTCGGCGCCAATCGAACTCTCGCCCTCACCAAAGCCTGGCCGGTTCAGAAGACGAGTGAGCGCTTTAAGATCCGTCCTGACCTTGGCGGCAAAACGTTCAAACTCTTCCGGCGCAAATTCTGTTGTCTTGATCGACAGTCCCACGTCAACGTCATCCTCGCACTCACTTATCTTGATAGTAGTGGAAGATGTGCGCCAATGTTAATTGCCGAGTCAGTCCCGGTTGAGAAACTCAAACACCGACGCAAAATCCTTGCGCGCCCAGCCACTGCTGCTGGCACTTCCATAGACTTCTTTGGCCAGGTTGGCCAGATACAGCGGCTGGCCGACTTCGTAGGCCGTTTGCTCCAACAAGTGCAGGTCTTTGTGCATCAGCTCGAGCGGGAACTGAGCGTCAAAGTCCCCATTGCGGATCAGCTCAGCTTTACCCCCGATAAAGGGCGGAGTAACAGGTAAGTTTGGCAGGGTGTCCATCAGGAAATCTCTTGAGAACCCCAGTTTCTCTCCCAGCAGAGTGGTCTCGGCAAAAGCGAGCATGGACTGCGCCAGCATGGCGTTCACTAGCATTTTGAAGGCGGTGCCGCGACCGACCTGGCCCACGTGTACAATTTTCTTGCCCATGGTCTGAAGGAGCGGCTTTACCGATTGAAAGTCTTCTTCGTTGCCTCCCACGAGGAAGGTCAGTTCGCCGCTTGCAGCCGGCTCACGGGTACCGGCAACCGGGGCATCCATGAACCGAATGCCCTGAGCTTTGGCGGACTCTTCGGCGTGCTCGGTGAATGATGGGTTCACAGTGGAGCAGTCCACCCAGAGTGCATTTTCCGCCATGGCGCTGACAAATCCATCCTTGCCGAGGGCCATATCCTCGACAACGGGAGGAGAGGCGAGCATTGAGAAGACCACATCCGCCTGCCGGACGGCGTCGGCCGCCGAATCGGCGACTTTCGCGCCTTTGTCTTTCAGCGGTTTTGCGGCTTCAGTCGAGCGGTTGTAGACGATCAGGTTGACGTCGCCCTTGTCCAGGAGGTTCGCCGCCATGCGCGAACCCATGATGCCAAGTCCGATAAAAGCTACTGTTTGCGTCATCTGTGTCTGCTCCGGTTTATGCGTCCCCAAGTGTTCTGTTTATTACCTGTGGTCGTCATTTTTCAATTCAAGGAGGGCCACTCTCTTGCGTTATAACCAAACGCTTTTAAATCAGTCGGAAATTATCTAGTCAGGGCATTGTTGTTCATAGATTCCTACCTTGTTTATAGTTCTAAGAAGGCGCCGCCATATTCCTCTGGCGTTGGCTTTCTCGCTGACCGGGCCTGCTTCTGCCCATCAGCGGCCTGTTTATCCGTGCCGCCGGCATGGGGTGGGAGCAGTCCTGGTTCGTGATCACCGATCCGGGGGTGGTCGCCTCCTACAAGGTCACGGCATTGGCGGCGCTCGCTGCTTTGCCGTGCCGGATGTGGGGCATTTGTTCTGTGAGCACTCACAGGAGCCAAAGACGCTCGTTTGGTAGACGGAGTGGCATCTGCCCGGTGATTGATGAGCCGGGTACTTGCCCCAGATCATCTCTAGTTTTTGTCCCTCGCCTATAATTCTCTGCATCAGAGAGTTTGCTGCCACCCTTTGGCTGAAGGCAGGAGTAAAACCGGGATGGACTGGAAATGACCGAAAGTTCGCGAACGCCTCCCTCTCCAGAACTTCGACACCGCATCATGGCGGGGTTTATCGGTAATGTCGTGGAGTGGTACGACTTTGCCGTTTATGGCTATCTGGCCGGAGTTATTGCTCCGGTTTTTTTCTCGTCTGCTAACCCGACTGCGGCACTGATAGGCACCTACGGTATTTTTGCTGCCGGTTTCCTCATGCGGCCTCTGGGGGCGGCAGTTTTCGGTTGGTTCGGCGACCGGTACGGGCGTGCTCGTACCATGCAAATCTCTGTAATGCTGATGGCCTTGCCGACTCTGCTGCTCGGGATGCTTCCTTCCTATGAGCTAGCTGGCTTGCTGGCTCCTGTGTTGCTCGTTCTGATCCGATTGCTGCAAGGTCTTTCTGTTGGGGGCGAGTTCTCATCGTCGGCAACGTATCTGGTTGAGACTGCTCCCGATGGAAAGCGAGGTTTGACGGGCAGTTGGGCCAACATCGGCTCGATGACCGGGTCTTTGCTCGGGGTCGCTGCGGCGGCGCTGGTAACCAATATGCTGGATGAGCAGGCGCTGAGTGACTGGGGCTGGCGCCTGCCGTTTCTTGGAGGCGCCATCCTGGGTGTTGCCGCCATCGCGATTCGCCGAAACCTGCATAATTCCGAACGATTCAGCCAACACCATGAGAATCGCGAAGAGACATCGCCGCTGCTGCAGGCGTTCACGACCAATCGGCGGGAAACCCTCTTGGCGCTTGCCTTCGCTTCAAGTTATGGAACGTGCTACTACATCGTTTTTGTTTATCTGCCGGAATGGCTCTCAGCTCAGGAGCTTCTATCGCGAGGCACAGCTTTATTAATCAACACGGGCATGATGCTGCTTGTCATCCCGGCGATGCCATTGTTTGCCACCGTTGGTGATCGATGGCTCCGTCGAAGGAGCTGGATAGCAATCTCCCTGTTTTTGCTCACGCTTGTTGCCTGGCCGCTCTATGCCTGGATGCTCAGCTCCGGAGGTTCTCTCTATGTGGTGGTATTGGCACATGCTCTGGTGTTTTTGCTTCTGGCGATTCCGCTGGGCTCTGCCCCTGCACTTTTCGTCGAGATGTTTCCGGAGAGCGACCGATTATCGGGTTATTCCGTGGCCTTTAACCTTGGCCTTGGGGTATTCGGTGGACTCACACCGATGGTCGCCACGTTCCTTATCGCGACAACTGGCGTTGTGACTGCACCGGCCATGTATCTGTCAGCAACCGCCTTCCTTGCTGTGCTGGCGCTGATCGCCATGCCGGATCGAAGCCGAGAGCCGTTGCGGTGACCGGCTTATTGCAAAAGAAGGTGAATGCCGTGATACGTATTGCTTTGGTTTTATCGTTTCTGGTTCTTTCAGCATGCGAGGGTAGAACAGGCAACCTGGCTTTGGGGACGCTGGAACGGGATCGGATTGCCCATACAGCTACCGCCAGTGAAATTGTTATCGAGCTTCCTGTGTCGCCCGGCTCTCCGGTTGTAAAAGGGACTGTGCTGGTAAAACTGGACGACACGCTTCAGCGCGCGGAGGTGGACAGGGCTTCGGCCCAGTTGTCAGAGGCAGTCGCCAATCTCGAAAAACTCCGACACGGAGCGCGGCCGGAGGAAGTTGCGGCAGCGCGGGCCAATGTGGCCGGCGCCCGAGCCGAACTCACCGAGAGTGAAGCCAATCATTCACGGATCCTCAATCTGAGGAAACAGAACCTGGCCAGCCAGGCCGACCTCGATAAAGCGATCGCACTGCGCGACGCCAATCATGCGAAGCTGCTCAATGCACAGGAAGCATTGCTCGAATTAACGAATGGCGCTCGTGAAGAAGATCTGAGAGCAGCAGAGTCCCGAGTTGATGCGGCAAGAGCGATGCTCGCCCGTGAAAAGAAACATCTTGCCGATCTGACTGTCGTCGCGACACGCGACGGTATTCTCGACAACCTTCCCTGGAATTTGGGGGAGCGAGCGACCGCAGGCAGCCCCCTGGCGATCGTTCTGGCCGGCAAGGCACCGTTTGCGCGGGTCTACGTGCCAGAGCCTTATCGGGTAAAACTGGCCATTGGCGACGAGCTGACTGTGCGAGTGGATGGTCTTGATCGAACCATAAAAGGCCATTTGCGGTGGATTGCCACAGAGCCTGCCTTTACGCCGTATTTTGCGCTTAATCAGGAAGAGCGCGCCAGGCTCATGTACCGCGCAGAGGTTCAGCTTCCAGAGACAGAGGCCGATTTGCCAAACGGAGTACCGGCCCAGGTTGAACTGCCATGAGTAAATGTGTCATTCGGGCGGAAGGGCTTAGCCGGTATTTTGGTGATACCAGGGCCGTGCAGGCGCTAAATCTTGAGGTCGAACGAGGCAGCATTTATGGTTTCCTGGGGCCAAACGGCAGTGGCAAGACCACGGCCATCCGAATGTTGATCGGTCTGTTGAAGCCCAGTGCCGGAACGGCGGAAGTACTTGGTTTTGGCTTGCCAGCCAGTGCGGAAAAACTGAGGATGCGCATAGGATACATGACCCAGAAGTTTTCTCTGTACGATGATTTGACCGTTCAGGAAAATCTCAGGTTTATCGCTACCATCTACAGCTTGTCGGCCAGACAGCTGCGCTCAAGGGTTGAAGAGCTACTGGTTATCTATGGACTGCGTGACAGCAGGTATCAGTTGGCAGGAAGTATGAGTGGCGGCCAGCGACAGCGTCTCAGCCTTGCCGCGGCAACACTTCATAAACCAGATCTGTTGTTCCTCGATGAGCCCACCTCTGCGGTGGATCCCCAGAGTCGCCGGGACTTCTGGGAACAGTTGTTTGATCTCATTGATGGGGGAACGACGATCATGGTCTCAACCCATTACATGGATGAGGCAGAACGCTGCCACAAGTTGGCTATTCTCGAGAGGGGGATCAAGCGAGCCGATGGAGCACCGGATGAGCTGATGAACAATATGGGGGCCAGGGTTATTGAGGTCAGTTCTTTGAATCTTCGCGCCTTAAAACATCGACTGCTTGAGTTGCCCGACGTTATTTCGGCAGCGCAACTTGGCGCGCGACTTCGAGTGCTGGTAAAGAACCGGGTTAGCAATCCCGTTGCTTATCTTTCAGGGCAACCGTTTATTGGTACGGAGGACGGTCTCACCGAGGTGCGCCCAAGCCTTGAGGATGTTTTCGTGACCAGCACGGGGCGCGGTCGACAATGAACAGTCTCCGGCGCATTCGAGCCATTTTGGGCAAGGAGTTGATTCAGCTCCGGCGAGATCGTATGACGTTCGGCATGATTGTCATGATCCCGCTGATTCAGCTGTTGTTATTCGGCTATGCCATCAACACAAATATCCGCCATATCCCGGTAGGTATTGTCGATTTCAGCCAGAGTGGCTTGAGTCGGGAGCTTGTGCAGATTGTAAAGGCTACGCAAGTCGTTGAGGTCAGGTCTTACTTTGAAAACGTGGACGAAGCTCAAGTGGCGATTGCCAGTGCGGAAGTCAGGGCCGTCCTCATCATCCCTGACGATGTCGACAATCGGTTGGCGCGGCACCAATCATTGGGCTTTGGTTCGCCACCTGCCACCAATGAAGAAACCAGCCGACCCATTGCTCAATGGATAGCGGATGGCTCCGATACCATCATCGCCTCTGCCATCAGAAGTCTGCGCGGCATGCCTCTGGCCGAATTGCTGGACCGTCCTGTCAACCGCGTTACGCCCACCTTTGAAGTAACTCTGCTCTATAACCCTGAGCAGCGCACCGTCGTCAATATCGTGCCGGGTCTGGTTGCGATCATTCTGACCATGACCATGATCATGTTTACCTCTGCCGCAATCGTCCGCGAGCGGGAACGAGGCAACATGGAAATGTTGATATCAACGCCGGTCCGACCGATTGAATTGATGATCGGGAAGATCATTCCGTACATTTTTATTGGCGTGATTCAGGTCAGCATCATCCTCGGTTTGGGGCGGGTGTTGTTCCATGTTCCGGTTGGGGGAGGGTTGGCCCAGCTCGCAGGCGTCACGTTCCTTTTCATCACCGCAAGCCTGACGCTTGGGCTGGTAATTTCAACGATTGCCCGGAACCAGCTACAGTCAATGCAGATGACGGTGTTTGTTCTGATGCCCTCGATTCTTTTGTCGGGATTCATATTTCCCTATGAGGGCATGCCTGTCGCAGCCCAGTATATTGCAGAAGGATTGCCCGCGACGCACTTCATGCACCTGATTCGCGGTGTGGTTCTGAGGGACGTTGAGGTGATAAATATGGCGCCGGATGTTTATTGGCTGGCGTTGTTCACCCTCGGCGGCCTGATTGTTTCCTCACTCAGGTTCAAGAAGCGTCTCGAATAGATACACCCAAGTAATGCCGACACCATCAGGAGGATGTAATGCCAATACCCGCTCCTTTGACCGAAAACCAGGTCTACCACGGTTGCCCGGAAGATAGGCTGGACTTCCAAACCACCGAAGACCTGCAGGACCTCGAGCGTCCGTATGGTCAGGATCGGGTATTGCGGGCGCTGGAATTTGGCGCCGGCATTCAGGCAGACGGTTTCAATCTCTTTGTTCTAGGGCCCTCCGGTGCCGGCAAGCACGAGCTGGTCGAGCGTTTCCTGTCCCTGCACGCGGCCGGCCAGCCGATTCCTCCGGATTGGTGCCATGTCTATAACTTCCAGTTTTCAGACCGACCGTGCGCTATTCGGCTGCCCGCCGGTGAAGGGCGCCAGTTCAAGAAAGACATGAATGATCTGGCAGAGGAGCTTCGCACGGCCATTCCGGCGACTTTCGAAAGCGAGGAATACCAGGCCCGGTTGCAGGAGCTCCAGGAAGAAATGGCCAAGCGCCAGCACCAGGGCCTGTTTGATATCCAGGAAGAGGCGAACCGCAACAACATCGCCATGATCACGACGCCGGCCGGTTTTACCTTTGCCCCGATGCGTAAGGGCGAGGTGATCGACCCGGAGGAATACAAGAACTTCTCCGATGAAGAGAAACAGTTGGTTGAATCCAAGGTTGAGGAACTGCAGAAAAAGCTCCAGCAAACCATTCAGCAGATTCCCAGGATGCGCAAAGAAGTCCGGGAAAGAGTCCATGCCCTGAATGAAGAGATGGTGCAGTTGACCCTCGGCGGCCCGATTGGGGAGCTAAGGGAAAAGTGGTCCCACCTGACGGATATTGTCGAGTACCTGGATGCCGTTCGCGAGGATATAGTGGAGCACGCCGAAGCCTTTCAGGACACCGATAACGGGCCTCCCGCAGGCCTGCTGGCCAGATACAAGGTCAATTTGCTGGTCGATAATGCCGAAACGGCGGGCGCACCGGTTATCTATGAGGACCTGCCGAATCATCAGCATCTGGCGGGGCAGATTGAACATCGTGCCCGTCAGGGCAATCTCTATACCGATTTCACCCTGATTCGCGGTGGCTCCATGCACCGTGCCAATGGCGGGTATCTGATCCTTGATGCCCGTCGGGTGCTGACGCAGCCGATGGCCTGGGAGAGCCTGAAAAGAATCCTGTCCTCCGGTGAAATCCGAATAGAGTCTCTCGAGCGGCTTTATGGGTTGGTGAGTACCGTCAGCTTGCAGCCGGAGCCGATTCCGGTGTCGGTCAAGGTGGTTCTGCTCGGGGACCGGATGCTGTACTACCTGTTGTCTCATTACGATCCGGATTTCCTGGACCTGTTCAAGGTGGAGGCGGATTTTGAGGACGATCTTGACCGTAATGATGAGTGCTACGAACTCTACGCCCGAATGATCGCCACCATGGCCAGGGCCCTGAAAATGCGGCCCCTGGAGCGAAGCGCTGTTGCGAGACTGATTGAGCATGCCAGTCGACTGGCAGCTGACCAGCGCAAACTGACCGCCCACGACCGGGTGCTCCGGGATATCCTGAGTGAGGCAGACCACTGGGCGGGGCAGGCTGGGGCCGATACGGTTGAAGCCGGCCATCTCCAGCAGGCCATTGATGAGCGGGAATACCGGGCCAGCCGGGTACGAGAACGAAGTCGTGAGCAAATCAGCCGGGGTGTAGTGATGATTGCCACCACCGGCGAGGAAGTGGCTCAGGTAAATGGTCTTTCGGTACTCAGACTTGGCGCGTCGATGTTTGGGCAGCCTACTCGGATTACCGCCACGGCCCGCCCGGGCAAGGGGCAGGTGGTGGATATCGAACGGGAGGCCAAGCTTGGTGGCCCCATTCACAGCAAGGCCGTGATGATTCTTTCCCGGTTTCTTGCGAGCCGGTACGCCGGCGACGGCGAACTCTCCCTGTCAGCGAGCCTGGCCTTTGAGCAATCCTACGGTGGTGTCGAGGGCGATTCTGCTTCGGTGGCAGAAACCTGTGTACTGCTTTCAGCCATTTCCCGGGTGCCACTGAAGCAGTCCTTCGCCGTGACAGGATCCATGAACCAGCATGGTGAAGTTCAGGCCGTGGGTGGCGTGAACGAAAAGATCGAAGGCTTTTTCGATGTCTGCAAGGAAGCCGGCGACGTTCGCGGGCAGGGCGTTCTGCTGCCCGCAAGCAATGTTGAACACCTTATGCTGAGAGCCGATGTGAGGCAGGCGATCGCCGAAGACCGGTTCCGAATCTATCCAATTTCACGCATCAATGAGGCGATTGAGCTTTTAACCGGCCTTGAGGCCGGAGAGCTGGACGGCAGTGGCGAGTTTCCGGAGAACAGCTTCAATCGCAAGGTTGCCGAGCGCCTCGAGAAGTTCGCGGAGGCCAGCAAGAAGCGGGACGAGAACGAAGATGCGAACGGCAGCGGAGGCAAGGATCGTGACTGATACACGAGCAGCCCAGGCTGATACTGGCACCACAAACGGTCGTGTTCTGGTGCTTCTGGACGGTTCCAGAATGAGCTATGCCGCCTTGCAGGCTGCGGCTGAGATTGCCGCGAATACAGGTGCCGATGTGCTGGGCGTGTTTGTTGAGGAACTGAACCAGTTGCGAAGCGCTGGCTATGGTTTTGCCCGCGAGGTGGGCGCGTCGTCCGGTATCAGTCGACCGTTTGCTGCCGGCGAGGTTGAACAGCGAATGCAAAGGTTGGCGAACGAGGCTCGCCGGGCGCTTGCCGGTGCCGTAGCGCCACACGGTGGCAGGCATACCTTGAGTGTCGCCCGGGGCCATGTGATTGATGAGGTGCTGGCGCTCGCCGGCCCCCAGGATCTTTTGGTAATGGGCCGGGTTGGTTGGTCCTCAGCGCCCGGGGCGCGGTTGGGTTCCACGGCAAAAGGCCTTGTTCGTCGTTCCCGGGGCAGGGTGTTGCTCTGGTGTGAAGGTCGGACCGAGCCTCTGGGCAGGGTTGTGGTGTTTCTCAATGACCACAAGGACGCCAACGGCCGTGCTGTCCAGGCGGCCGCTGAGGTGATTCGTCACTCTCACCGACCCGTGACGCTGATGCTGGGGGTTGATTCGGCTGTTCCATCAGACGACCTGAAAGGCGTCGCGCAGGACCTGGGTATTCAGGAATCGGAGCTTCGTGTAAGGTCTCTGCCGTCAACAGATCCGGTTGTTGTGGTCGGGATTCTGCGACAGGAAAGGGCGGTCCAGTTGGTGCTGAGCCGGGACTGCACACTGCTTCAGGAGCCCGGCGCAGAGCAATTGCTGGCGGCCCTGAAACTTCCCGTCACGGTCACGCCCTGAATATCACCGGTCGCCCCATAGGTCCTTTTATCTGATGTTCATAGATGTTCTCTCAATTGTTGGCCTGACCGTCCTTGCCGGCGCCTGCATTCCATTGGGCGGACTGTTCGCCAGTTTCGAGCGGATCCGACCCAATTGGCTGGAACAGGAGTTTCGTCATTTTGTAATCGCGCTCGGGGGCGGCATCCTGCTTGGCGCGGTCGCCGTAGTTTTTATTCCGGAAGGCCGGTCCAGTATGGGGGGATCCCTTCTTGCGATTCCGGCAATTCTTGCGGGCGGGCTCATCTTCTTCCTGATAGAGCGAGTTCTCGGGTTGAAACGCCGTGAATCTCCTCAGCTTCTGGGTGTGATGCTGGATTTTATTCCGGAAGCTGCGGCGCTCGGTGGGCTCGCTGTGGTGAACACCGAGATCGCACTCCTCATGGCGTTGCTCATTGCATTGCAGAATTTACCAGAGGGGTTCAACGCTTATCGGGAGTTGCTTTACCTCGAAGGCCACAGCTCACGAAAGACATTGGTCTTTATGAGTAGCCTGGTCATCACAGGCCCGATGGCGGGCCTGTTTGGATATTTCTTCTTATCTGAGCGCCCCGTGTTACTTGGCTCACTGATGTTGATGGCTTCCGGCGGTATTCTGTACCTGATTTTCCAGGACATCGCTCCTCAATCCAGGCTTGACCGGCATTGGGGTCCACCTCTGGGAGCGGTCCTTGGGTTTTGTATTACGCTGTTCAGTCATGACCTGGTGATCTAGGCCATGATTGGAGTATCAGGCAATCTTCCGTGAATCTTCCTGGCGCAGGATTTCCTCGACGTCTTCGGCAGAAAGAGTTTCTTGCTTCAATACGGCTTTGGCCAATGCTTCCAATTGGTTGCGGTGCTCATTCAGGAAGTCCAGAGTCGCTTTCTCCAGGGCCAGCAGCTGGGACTGTATTTCCCCATCAATCATCTCGGCCATCTTTTCGGAGAATTCCCTTGGCATGCCCATCTCCCGGCCAAGGAATACATGATCCTCTCCGATACTCAGGCCGAGGGGGCCGATCTTTTCACTCATACCCCATTGACCGATCATCTTGCGTATCAGTGCGGTTGCTTCCTTGAGGTCGTTCTGGGCGCCGGTGCTGACTTCGCCATAGATCAGCTTTTCCGAACAGCGACCGCCAAGCATCACCTTGATGCGATCCTTCAGGTAGCTCTCGGTATACGTATAGTGGTCTTCTTTGGGCGTTTGCTCGGTCACTCCCATGGCCATGCCGTGAGGAATGATGGTCAACTTGGTGAGAGGGTCTGCGTTCGGCATATAGTAAGCCATGATGGCGTGACCACACTCGTGGTAGGCAACGGCCTCGCGCTCTTGCGGGTTAAGCTTGGTGTCCCGCTCCTCGCCGAGAATAATTCTGTCCCGGGCCAGCTCAAAGCAATGGGCATTCACTTCGTGCAGGCTTTCGCGGGCTGCGGTGAGCGCTGCTTCATTTACCAGGTTCTTCAGGTCCGCCCCGGAAAAACCGATGGTCCGCGCGGCCAGTTGATCCAGGTCGACATCATTTGCCAGTGGTACCTTTCGCACGTGAACGGCCAGGATCGCCGCGCGGGCCTCTTTGTGTGGGCGATCCAGAGTGATCTTGCGGTCAAAACGGCCCGGACGGAGCAGGGCGCTGTCCAGAACGTCCGGTCGGTTGGTGGCCGCCAGAACCAGAACATTCTCATGGGCCTCGAAGCCGTCCATTTCGGTGAGGATCTGGTTCAGAGTCTGTTCCCGTTCATCGTGTCCGCCACCCAGGCCGGCGCCCCGTGAACGGCCGATAGCGTCCAGCTCGTCGATGAAAATCAGCGCCGGTGCGTCTTTCCGGGCTTCCTTGAACATATCCCGAACGCGAGCGGCACCGACGCCCACGAACATCTCGATAAATTCCGAGGCACTGATGCTGTAGAAGGGCACTTCGGCTTCGCCGGCGATAGCTCGGGCCAGCAGGGTCTTACCGGTGCCCGGTGGGCCGACGAGAAGCACGCCCTTGGGCATAACGGCACCGAGGGCCCGGTACTTCTCGGGGGATTTCAGAAAATCGATGATTTCGGCAATTTCCCGCTTGGCGGATTCAATGCCGGCCACGTCATCGAGCGTTGCCGTAGAGGTTTCCTTGCGGGCCCGTCTTGCTTTGGAACGGCTGAAATCAAACGGCCCACCACCCTGGGTCATTCGCTTCTGGGCCGCGCCCCAGAACCAGAACATCAGCGCCAGCAGCAGGATCCAGGGCAGGAAGCCGCGGATCATCTCCTGCCACCAGGGTAGTCCGGAGGGTGTGGCCCGGATGATGACGTCGTGCTCTTCCAGCAGGTCAAGCAGGGAAGGATCTTCCATGGGCGGTCGGATGGTCTGGAATCCCGGGGAGCTGGTTCGTGCTGGATTGTCCGAGCTGAAGTCTGCCGCACCGCTGTCGGTAAACAGACCGGTAATGGCTTCTTCTTTCAAAGTAACTTCCGCTACCTGCTGATTCATGACGGCGGTTTTGAATTCGGAGTACGCCAGATCCTGAAGCCGGGGTTGTCCGCCGTCCTGAAGCCAGAGCACCATGAGAAAGATGGCCGCGCTGAGCCACAGGAACGCGAACTGGTTCGGGATTGCCGGCTGTTGGTTCTGCTCCGGCTTCTGTTTTTGGTTTTGGTTGTCTGGCCCGCTCGGTGCTGTCATTTCGGTCTCCGGTCGCCCTCCATGATCTTCGCCACGAAGACGGATTTGCCGTAGGTCTCGAATGACCATTTCATGGTATCCGAGAGCACGCTCATAACCTCATCATAGTCGCCGAAAATCTCGGTGCTCATTCGCCCCGGGTAGACTTCCAGCCCGGTTTGCTCCAGGCGCGCGATAAGGTCTTTGATTGGCTGCTTATATTCCTCTTTCAGGGGATAGCAGCTCAGTTGTACAGAAAGATACATACAGTCTCCTTTCAGGTCAGTGACCCTGGTCAATTGCCCGTTAATAGCCCATGGCCGACGAAGTGCTCCTCCTCGGGTCCGCACCTCCGTGACGGACTCCTTTTTCATCAATCAGGATACTCTGGATGGCGCCCATGGCTGAACCACCAACCACCGTGTGCCCCCGTTCCTGCAGCAGCCGGATAGTGTCGGGGCTGATGCCCTGTTCAATCCGGATTTCATCCGGCAGCCACTGGTGGTGCATGCGGGGTGCGCTCACGGCGGTCTGAATGTTCATGCCATGATCAATCACATTGAGGATCACCTGCAAGGTGGTGGTAATGATCCGGGAGCCACCCGGGCTGCCGGTTACCAGAACATTCTTGCTATCCTTTTTCACGATGGTGGGCGACATGGAGCTCAGCATGCGTTTGCCTGGCTCGACCTTGTTGGCTTCGCCGCCGATCAGGCCGTAGGCGTTGGGTACCCCTGGCTTGGCGCTGAAATCGTCCATTTCGTTGTTAAGCAGGAAACCGGCGCCTTCCACTGTGATGCCGGACCCGTAACTGAAATTGATGGTGTAGGTGTTAGACACCGCGTTGCCCCATTTGTCCACCACGGAGAAATGGGTGGTCTCCGGGCTTTCCCAGGCAGCCGGCTGTCCGGGATTAATGTCGCTGGCCGGTCGTGCCTTGTCTGGATCAATGCCTTCGCGGAGTTCCTCTGCGTAGCCTTTGCTCGTCAGCCCTGTCAGCGGCACATCCACATAATCGGTGTCGCCAAGGTATTTTGAACGGTCGGCGTAGGCCAGTTTCATGGCTTCGGCCATGTGATGGATCGCATCAGCGGAGTTATGGCCGAACTCGGCCATGGGAAACCCTTCGAGAATGTTCAGTATCTGGACAATGTGGGTGCCACCGGAAGAGGGGGGTGACATGGAGAAAATGTCGTAACCCTGGTAGGTGCCGTGCACCGGTGTACGTACCTCAGGGCGATAGTTTTTCAGATCTTCCAGGGTGATCAGCCCATCGTGCCGGTCCATCTCGCTGGCGATCAGCTCGGCAGTTCTGCCCTCGTAAAAGCCCTTCACGCCGTCATCGGCTATGCGCTGGAGCGTTGCCGCCAGGTCAGGCTGACGAAAACGTTCTCCGGGGCGCCAGGAACTCCCATCTTCCTTATAAAAGGTCTCGCGGGTGGCGGGCCAGCGCTCGAGCCTTTCACGGGCCTGCTCCAGGCCTTCAGTGAAACGCTGAGGCAACACGAACCCGTCTTCGGCAAGTTTGATGGCCGGAGCCAATGCCTGTTTAAGGGTGATGGTGCCGTGTCTCTCCAGCGCCAGTGCCAGGCCGGCGACGGTCCCGGGCACGCCTGCGGCCAGGTGGGTGAAGCGGCTGCGGTTTTTAACCACACCTCCGGATTCGTCCTGGAACATGGTCTCCGAGGCGGCGGCGGGCGCTTTTTCGCGATAATCGATGGCTTCCGGGTCTGAGCCGTCGCCTTTGGAGATCAGCATGAAGCCGCCCCCGCCAATGTTGCCGGAGCGGGGCTGGGTGACGGCCAGGGCAAAACCGGCTGTTACCGCCGCATCGATTGCATTGCCGCCGTTCTTCAGTACGTCGAGTGCAACCTCGGTGGCCAGCGTATGGCTAGTGGCAACCATGCCCTGGGTCGCGGTAACCCGGTGAAATCGCTCGCCTTCGAGAATGGCCTGGCCGAATGCCGGGCCGACGGTCATCAAAAAGGCCAGGGCCGCTACAATCGAAAGGCGGCCTGAGCGCCCCTTGGCGAGGTTTTTGGCAGTGTGTTGGTATAGGTCTCTGTCCATCTCTCCATTCCTCGTTTCTGGCGTTCAGATAGGCTATGATAGCCGGTCATTTTCATAGGTGCGTACCGTTAACCTGCCGTTAATGCCGGTGGTGATTCCCCGACGCACCTGCTTTCCCGGATTTCAGTTAAGGAAAGGTTTTCATGGAGCATACCTATCGTCTTGTGATTTCCTGCCCCGACCGGGTGGGAATTGTCGCCAAGGTGAGTAATTTTCTGTCTACATACAATGGCTGGATTACCGAGGCGAGTCACCATTCGGATACCCATACCGGCTGGTTTTTCATGCGGCACGAAATCAAGGCCAACTCGATTCCGTTCGGTCTGGACCAGTTCCGTGCCGCGTTCGAGCCCATTGCCCGCGAATTCAACATGCACTGGCACATTGCCGATTCGGCTCAGCCGAAGAAGGTTGTCCTGATGTGCAGCAAGGAATCCCACTGCGTGGCGGATCTGCTGTACCGCTGGCACAGCAAGGAGATCAACGCCGAGATTGTGGCGGTGATTTCCAACCACGACGACCTGCGCAGGATGGTGGAGTGGCACGAGATTCCCTATCACCATGTGCCGGTGAGCAAGGAAAACAAGGCAGACGCCTTCGCCCACATTGATGAGCTGTTCCAGAAATATGAGGCCGATGTGGTTGTGCTTGCCCGCTACATGCAGATTCTGCCCGGTGAGCTTTGTAAAAAGTACGCGGGCAAGGTCATCAACATCCATCACAGTTTCCTGCCGTCCTTCGCCGGTGCCCGCCCTTACCATCAGGCCTACAGCCGGGGTGTGAAGCTGATTGGTGCTACCTGCCACTACGTGACTCAGGATCTCGACGAGGGCCCGATCATTGAGCAGGACGTTATCCGGATTACCCACAGCGATTCCATTGAGGATATGGTTCGTCTGGGCAAGGATGTGGAAAAGAACGTGTTGGCCCGGGGCCTGCGTTCGCACATCGAAGACCGGGTGATTACCTACGAAAACAAGACGGTGGTGTTTGATTAAGGCTGCCTCACAGTTGCCCCGGAAAGGGCGCGACTGTGGTAGACTTGGCGGCTTGATGAAGAATAACTATGGGGCCCGGAAACGGCCCTGATACGACTTCCAGTAACGCAAAGGAACCTTTCTCGATGGGTGAGTTAGCCAAAGAGATCCTGCCGGTCAATATTGAAGACGAGTTAAAACAGTCCTACCTCGATTACGCCATGAGTGTAATCGTCGGGCGGGCGCTTCCGGATGTGAGGGATGGCCTCAAGCCGGTTCACCGCCGTGTTCTGTTCGCGATGTCCGAACTGAACAACGACTGGAACAAGGCCTACAAGAAGTCCGCCCGTGTGGTGGGTGACGTTATCGGTAAATACCACCCCCACGGTGACTCTGCGGTCTACGACACCATTGTACGTATGGCCCAGCCGTTTTCCCTGCGTTATCCGCTGGTCGACGGTCAGGGTAACTTCGGTTCCATTGACGGCGATAACGCGGCTGCCATGCGTTACACCGAGATCCGCATGGAGAAGATCGCCCACTCCCTGTTGGCGGATCTGGACAAGGAAACCGTCGATTTTGTCGATAACTACGACGGCACCGAGCGTATTCCCGAGGTGCTTCCTACCCGGGTTCCGAACCTGCTGGTGAACGGTTCCTCCGGTATCGCCGTGGGCATGGCTACCAATATTCCGCCCCACAACCTGACGGAAGTGGTCAACGGCTGTCTGGCGCTGATTGATAATCCGGATCTCACGGTTGATGAGCTGATGGAATTCATCCCGGGCCCGGATTTCCCGACCGAGGGCATCATCAATGGCCGTGCCGGCATTGTCGAAGCCTACCGTACCGGCCGGGGCCGTATTTATGTCCGTGCCCGCCATGAGATTGAGCACGACAAAAAAACCAATCGCGACGCTGTCATCATTACTGAGCTGCCGTACCAGCTTAACAAGGCCCGCCTGATCGAAAAGATCGCCGAGTTGGTCAAAGAGAAGCGCCTCGAAGGTATTACCGAGCTGCGGGACGAATCCAACAAGGAAGGTATCCGTGTGGTGATCGAGCTGCGTCGGGGTGAAAACCCGGATGTGGTGGTCAATAACCTGTTCGCTCACACCCAGCTGCAGACGGTGTTCGGTATCAACATGGTTGCGCTGATCAACGGCGAGCCGAAAACGCTGAATCTGAAGCAGATGCTGGATGCCTTTGTGCGGCACCGTCGAGAGGTGGTTACCCGCCGGACCATCTATGAGCTGCGCAAGGCCCGCGAACGCGGCCACATCCTTGAAGGCCTCACAGTTGCCCTCGCCAACATCGACGAGATGATTGAGCTGATCAAGGCGTCGCCCAGCTCGGTGGAAGCAAAAGAAAAGCTGATGGCCAGGGGCTGGGCTCCGGGTGATGTTCTGGCGATGCTGGAGCGGGCCGGTGAGGACGCCTGTCGTCCAGACGATCTTCCGGAAATCTATGGTCTGCGTGATGGCCTTTACTATCTGTCCCCCGAGCAGACCCAGGCAATTCTGGATATGCGTCTGCATCGCCTGACCGGTCTGGAAACCGAGAAGCTGCAGAACGAGTACAAGGACATCCTTGAGAAGATTGCTGGCCTGCTCGAGATTCTGGGCGACCCGGACCGCCTGATGCAGGTTATCCGTGAAGAACTCGAAGCGGTTGTTTCCGAGTTCGGTGACGAACGCCGTACCGAGATCACAAGCTCTCAGCGTGATCTGACGATTGCCGACCTGATTGATGAAGAAGACCTCGTGGTGACCATTTCTCACAGTGGTTATGCCAAGACCCAGGCCGTGGAAGACTATCAGGCCCAGCGCCGTGGTGGCCGGGGCAAGGCTGCGACCTCGATGAAGGATGAAGACTTCGTTGAGAAGTTGCTGGTTGCCAATTCCCACGACACCATTCTGTGCTTCTCCAACCGCGGCAAGGTCTACTGGCTGCGGGTGTTCGAGATTCCGCGGGCCAGCCGGGCTTCCCGTGGTCGTCCGATGGTCAACATTTTGCCGCTGGAAGAAGGTGAACGTATCACCACCTTCCTGCCGGTGCGTGACTATCCGGAAGACCAGTTTGTACTGATGGCCACGTCCGCTGGCGTAGTCAAGAAAACGCCGCTGCCGAACTTCTCACGTCCCCGCAGCAGCGGCCTGATTGCGCTGTCCCTGGATGAGGGCGATACCCTGATCGGTGCCGCCATTACCAAGGGCGACGCAGAGGTGATGCTGTTCTCGACCGCTGGCAAGGCTGTGCGGTTCAATGAGGAAGCAGTGCGCCCGATGAGCCGGACTGCCCGTGGTGTTCGCGGCATCAAGATGCCACAAGGTCACCACGTGGTGTCTCTGATTATTCCGCAGGAAGGCGGGGTTATCCTGACCGCGTCTGAAAATGGGTACGGCAAGCGGACCACCATTGAAGAGTTCCCGACTTACAGCCGGGGTAGCCAGGGCGTTATTGCGATGCAGTGTTCCGAGCGGAACGGCAACCTGGTAACAGCGCTACAGCTGTTTGACGGGGACGAAATGATGCTGATTTCTGACAAGGGCACGCTGGTACGTACCCGCACCGATGAGGTGTCTGTCCTGAGTCGTAACACCCAGGGCGTCCGCTTGATCAAGCTTGGCCAGGAAGATGAACGCCTGGTGGGTGTTGAGCGGATTGCGGAAACCGACGCTGAAGAAATCGACGGTGAGCCAATCGACGGTGAAGTCGATGCCGCAGACGATAGCGCGGAAGAAGGCGAAAAAGGTGAAGGTGCCGGCGACGAATAAGCCGGCACTGCCACAGACAGATTCAGTAAGACTTGAGAGAAAGCAGCAACATGAGCAGGGCGTATAACTTTTGTGCAGGTCCGGCCACTTTGCCGGAGAGCGTGCTTCGGCAGGCGCGGGATGAAATGCTCGACTGGCGCAGTACCGGCATGTCGGTGATGGAAATGAGCCATCGCAGCGACGAGTTTGTCCAGATTGCCGAAACTGCAGAAAAAGATCTGCGTGAACTGGCCGGCGTGTCGGACGACTACGCCGTTCTGTTTATGCAGGGTGGGGCGTCAAGCCAGTTTTCCACCATTCCTCTGAATCTGCTGGGCGAAAAAGGTTCTGCTGACTACGTGAACACCGGCATCTGGTCCAAAAAGGCCATTGCCGAGGCCAGTCGCTATGGCAAAGTGAACGTAGTGGCGAGTTCGGAAGACAGTGGCTTTACCACCATTCCGGACCAGTCCTCCTGGCAGACCAGTGCCGACGCGGCTTACCTGCACTACACGCCCAACGAAACCATCGGTGGTCTGGAGTTCGGTTTTATTCCGGAGATCCCGAGCACACCGCTGGTCGCCGACATGTCCTCATCAATGCTTTCGAGGCCGGTGGACGTCTCCAGGTTCGGTGTGATCTATGCCGGTGCCCAGAAGAACATTGGTCCCTCAGGACTGGTGGTGGTTATTATTCGCAAGGATCTCCTGGGTAAGGCCCGCAAGGAGACCCCGACCATGATGAACTATCAGGTCATTGCGGATAACGGCTCCATGTACAACACCCCGGCCACCTATTCCTGGTACCTGGCCGGTCTGGTTTTCAAGTGGCTGAAAGAGCAGGGCGGTGTGAAGGCGATGGGTGAGATCAACCTGCGCAAAGCCCGCAAGCTCTATGATTTTATCGATACCAACGAGTTTTACGCCAACCCGATCGACCCGCGCTTCCGCTCCTGGATGAACGTGCCGTTCACCCTGGCTGATGATGGCCTGAATGGTGAGTTCCTGAAGGGCGCCAATACCCGTGGCCTGCTGAACCTCGCCGGACACCGCTCGGTTGGCGGAATGCGCGCAAGTATTTACAACGCGATGCCGGAGGCGGGTGTTGATGCGCTGATTAACTACATGACCGAATTTGCGAAGGAGCGTGGCTGATCATGAGTGATGAGCAGGTTCGGCTCGGAGAGCTTCGGGAAGAGATCGATCAGATTGATCAGAAGATCATGGAGCTGATCAGTGCCAGGGCCGCCTGTGCGCAGGAAGTGGCCCACGTCAAAATGACCGCCAATCCGGGGCAGGACATCTTTTTCTACCGCCCCGAGCGGGAAGCCCAGGTGCTTAGGCGCATCAAGGAACATAATCCGGGGCCGCTGTCCGGCGAGGAAATGGCCCGCCTGTTCCGGGAAATCATGTCCGCCTGCCTGGCGTTGGAAAAGCCCATGCACATTGCCTTCCTGGGGCCGATTGGCACCTTTACCCAGGCTGCAGCGCTCAAGCATTTCGGTCATTCGGTAGTCAGTGTGCCATTGCCTGCCATTGATGCGGTTTTCCGGGAAGTTGAATCCGGCGCCGCCCACTATGGCGTGGTGCCGGTCGAAAACTCTACCGAGGGTATGATCAACCACACCCTCGATATGTTCATGTCCTCGCCGCTGAAGATCTGTGGCGAGGTTCAGTTGCGGATTCACCATCACCTGCTGGTGTGTCCGAAGCACGGCGACCAGGAAATTACCCGGATTTATTCCCATCAGCAGTCGTTTGCCCAGTGCCGCCAGTGGTTGGACACTCACCGCTACGGTATTGAGCGGGTTACCGTCTCCAGCAATGCCGAAGCCGCCCGTCGGGCTGCCGAGGAGCCGGGCACGGCCGCCATTGCCGGTGATATGGCAGCTGAGCTCTACGGTCTGGAGAAGCTGGCGAACAGCATTGAGGATCGCCCGGACAATACCACCAGATTCCTGATCATCGGCCGGGAGGAAGTGCCAGCCAGCGGTCACGACAAGTCGTCCATCCTGGTGTCCATGCGCAATAAGCCGGGAGCGCTATATCAGCTCCTAGAGCCTTTCCACCGCCATGGCCTCAGCCTGACCCGAATCGAAACACGGCCTTCGCCGAGTGGTACCTGGGCCTACGTGTTCTACATCGATTTCGAGGGACACATGGAAGATGAGCAGGTCCGGAAAGTGTTGGCAGAAGTGGACGAAGAGGCAGTTGAGCTCAAACGCCTGGGCTCCTACCCGATTGGCGTGCTTTGAGTATCCGCACCTGCGTTTTTGAACAAAGAGTGTCGAGGACGATTTATGGCCATTGATTACCAGAGTCTGGCGGTTCGCGGCGTACAGGCGCTCTCACCCTACCAGCCGGGCAAGCCGATCGACGAGCTGGCCCGTGAACTGGGCCTCAAACCGGCGGAAATCATCAAGCTTGCCAGCAACGAAAACCCGCTCGGGCCTAGCGAAAAGGCCCTTGAGGCGGCGCGCCAAGCGTTATCCGAGCTTTGTCTGTATCCCGATGGTAACGGATTCAATCTGAAACAGGCGTTGTCGAAGCGTCTGAATGTTGGGATGGATCAGATTACCCTTGGCAACGGCTCCAACGATGTTCTGGAAGTGATTACCCGTTGCTTCGCTGATACAGACTCCGACGTCGTCTTCTCCCAGTATGCTTTTGCCGTTTATCCTCTGGTGACCCAGGCCATCGGCGCCGGGGGCGTGTCTGTGCCTGCACGGGAGTGGGGGCACGATCTGGATGCCATGGCCGCGGCGGTTACCGATCGCACTCGCCTGGTGTTTGTTGCCAACCCCAATAATCCCACAGGCACGGTTCACACAGCGGATGCGATTGAGGCGTTCCTGGCGAAGATTCCGGAGAATGTGCTTGTAGTCCTGGATGAGGCCTACTGCGAATACCTGACCGGTGATCAATACCCGGACGGGGTCGAATTGTTGGCCCGCTTCCCGAATCTCATCGTTTGCCGCACGTTTTCCAAAGCCTGGGGGCTCGCGGCCCTGAGGGTCGGGTACAGCATCAGCTCGCCGGCCATTGCCGATATTCTGAACCGGGTGCGCCAGCCCTTTAACGTCGATACGGTTGCCCTGTCTGCAGCCACGGCTGTGCTTGAGGATGAGGATTACCTCCAGCGTTCGCGGGATGTGAATACGGCCGGTCTCCGTCAGTTGCAGGAGGCATTCGACCGGATGGGGCTCGCTTACATCCCGTCGGCCGGGAACTTTGTTGCCGTGGAAGTGGGGGAGCAGGCCATGGGCGTGTACCAGTCCCTGCTGGCTCACGGAGTGATAGTCCGGCCCATTGCGGGCTATGGCATGCCACGGCATCTTCGGGTGTCTGTCGGCCTTCCGGAAGAAAATGAGCGCTTTATCGACGCTCTGGCCCAGTCACTGACCGCATCGGGGCTCAGCGACTGATATGGCGTCTTTCGAGCCTCTGTTTAAACGGGTAGCTGTGATTGGCCTCGGGCTGATTGGTGGCTCTCTGGCCTGTGCAATCCGTCGCAACGGGCTGGCGGGCACAGTTGTTGGAGCCGATCAGCGCGACGAGGAGCTGCAGCTCGGCAAAGAGCTGGGTGTGATCGATCAGGCGGCATCAACAGTGTCTGATGCTGTCCGGGGTGCGGACCTGGTTGTGCTGGCTGTGCCGGTAAGGGCAACCCGCGCGGTTCTTGAGCAGATTCGTCCGACATTGGAGGCGGACGCGACCCTCACCGACGTCGGTAGCACCAAGTCCAGTTTCGTGAATGATGTTGAGGCAGTGTTCGGCAGCCTGTCGCCCCGGATCATTCCCGGCCATCCTATTGCCGGTTCGGAGAAGAGTGGCATTCGGGCGGCCAACCCCGAGCTGTTCGCTAACCACAAGGTCATTCTTACGCCGCCTGATGACGTTAGCCAGTCGCACCTTGCTCAGTTGAAAGCGTTGTGGGAGGGCTGCGGTGCCACGGTGCTGACCATGTCGGTGGCGTATCACGATGAGGTGTTGGCAGCCACAAGCCACTTGCCGCACCTCATTGCGTTCTCCCTGGTTGATACCCTGGCGGGTGAAGATGAGAACATGGATATTTTCCGCTATGCCGCCGGTGGCTTCAGGGACTTTACCCGGATTGCGGCCAGCGATCCGGTGATGTGGCACGATATCTTTCTGTCGAACCGCGATGCGGTTCTGCGTGTGATTGATCACTTTACCCACGATCTCGAGCAACTGCGTACTGCCATCGCCAATCAGGACAGCGCCACGTTGTTGCGGGTTTTCAGTCGCGCCAAGGCGGCGCGTGAACACTTTTCGAAGATGCTCTCAGGACAGGCTTACGTGACAAACAACAGTGAAAAGCAGGTGACGTTCCGTCTTCGGCCCGGTGGCGCGATTACCGGTGATATCCGGGTGCCAGGCGACAAGTCGATGTCGCACCGTTCGATAATGCTGGGTGCGCTGGCAGACGGCGTAACCGAAGTGAAAGGATTTCTGGAAGGTGAGGACAGCCTGGCCACGCTCCAGGCATTCCGGGATATGGGCGTGACCATAGAAGGCCCGGATGACGGCTTTGTTCGCATCCATGGCGTTGGCATGCACGGGCTGCAGGCCCCAAGGGGACCATTGTATCTGGGGAACTCCGGAACGGCCATGCGGTTGTTTGCAGGATTGCTGGCGGCCCAGCCCTTTGATTCCGAGCTGACCGGCGATGCGAGTCTCTCTGGCCGCCCGATGGGGCGGGTTGCCGATCCGCTCAGGGCGATGGGCGCCGTTATTGATACCGCTGAAGGTGGTCGCCCGCCCCTGAAAATCCGTGGTGGCCAGAAGCTGTCCGGTATTCATTATGAAATGCCCGTTGCCAGTGCCCAGGTGAAATCGTGCCTCCTGCTGGCCGGGCTTTATGCCGAGGGCAGTACGTCGGTCACCGAGCCGGCCCCTACCCGCGATCACACCGAGCGCATGCTGGCGGGCTTTGGCTACCACGTTCATCGGGATGGCTCGACGGCCAGTGTAAGTGGTGGCGGTCAATTGACGGCCACCAATATTGATGTACCTGCCGATATTTCTTCGTCGGCGTTTTTCCTGGTCGCGGCCAGTATTGCCCCGGGTTCGGATCTGATCCTTCGGCACGTTGGTATGAACCCGACCCGGGTGGGTGTGATCAACATCCTGAACCAGATGGGCGCCAGCATCGAGATTCTGGACGAGCGCGAAATCGGTGGCGAGCCGGTTGCTGACCTGCGGGTCCGCTCGGCCGAGTTGCAGGGTATCGATATTCCTGAAGATCAGGTGCCCCTGGCCATCGACGAGTTCCCGGTGCTGTTCATTGCTGCAGCTTGCGCCAAAGGCCGAACGGTTCTGCGGGGCGCTGAGGAGCTTCGGGTCAAGGAAAGCGATCGGATCCAGGTGATGGCAGATGGCCTTGCCGAACTGGGCGTGGACACTACCGTAACCCCGGACGGCATTATTATTGATGGCGGCCAGACCATTAGTGGCGGTACCGTGAACAGCCACGGCGACCACCGCATCGCGATGTCCTTTGCAGTCGCATCCCTGCGCACTGCGGGGGAAATCACGGTGACCGACTGTGCCAACGTGGCAACGTCTTTCCCCGGGTTTGTGGAACTTGCGCAAGGAACGGGGATCAATATCTCAGCCGAGGGGGCTGAATAATGGTTGGTAGCAGTGCACCGGTGATCACCGTGGATGGTCCTGGGGGTTCCGGCAAAGGCACGATTACCCAGATGTTGGCCCGAAAGCTGGGCTGGCACCTGCTTGATAGTGGTGCTTTGTATCGGCTGACGGCGCTCGCCGCGGTTCGCCAGGGCGTGTCTCTGGATGACGAGAACGGGCTGGTAAAAGTTGCCGGCGGACTGGATGTGGCGTTTGAGCCCACGCCGGCAGGCGAGCCGGTAAAAGTCATTCTGGCAGGGCAGGACGTGACCGCAGATATACGTACAGAATCGGCGGGCGACAATGCTTCAAAAGTGGCTGTGATGCAGCCGGTCCGTGACGCCCTTTTGCAGCGCCAGCGCGATTTCCGGCAGGCGCCGGGACTGGTGGCCGATGGCCGTGATATGGGGACTGTGGTATTCCCGGATGCACCGGTGAAAATCTTCCTGACGGCAAGTGCCGAGGAGAGGGCCCAGCGGCGCTATAGCCAGTTGAAGGACGCGGGTGTCGATGTTAATATTAACGCCCTTTTAGAGGAGATACGGGTTCGTGATGAACGGGATATGAACCGTTCCGCAGCCCCTCTCAAGCCCGCAGATGATGCGCAAGTCATTGATTCTACGGGATTGAGTATAGAAGAGGTGTTGGGCAGGTGTATGGCCGCAGCAGGCCAGACCTGACTACACCTTTTTGTCGTTGAAATGCCGGATGTAGCGTTATCTGCCAGCCACAGGCTTAATCCGGAACTTGTTAACAGACCGTGTTGCTGGTGGCACGGAGTACACTTGCGTTGATCATATAGGACTCATAATGAGCGAGAGCTTTGCGGATCTTTTTGAAGAAAGCCTAAAAGAAATTGACATGCAACCGGGTTCCATCGTCCAGGGAACCGTTGTAGACGTCGATAACGACTGGGTCACCGTTAACGCCGGACTGAAGTCCGAAGGCGTTATCCCCGCCTCCCAGTTCCTTAACGAAAAAGGCGAGTTGGAAATTGCTATCGGCGACGTTGTCGATGTAGCTCTCGACGCTGTTGAAGACGGCTTCGGTGAGACCCGTCTGTCCCGTGAAAAGGCCAAGCGTGCAGAAGCCTGGAAGGTACTCGAGAAGTCCTTCGAAGCTGAGGAAGTGGTTAAAGGTATCATCAACGGCAAGGTCAAGGGTGGTTTCACCGTCGATCTGGCCGGTATCCGTGCCTTCCTGCCTGGCTCGCTGGTAGACGTTCGTCCGGTTCGCGACACCGCGCACCTGGAGAACAAAGAACTCGAATTCAAGGTTATCAAGCTCGACCAGAAGCGTAACAATGTGGTTGTTTCCCGCCGCGCCGTTCTGGAAGCTGAGAACAGTGCCGAGCGTGAAGCTCTGCTGGAAACCCTGACCGAGGGTATGGAAATCAAGGGTATCGTCAAGAACCTGACAGACTACGGCGCGTTCGTGGATCTGGGCGGTGTTGACGGCCTGCTGCACATTACCGATATGGCCTGGAAGCGCATCAAGCATCCGAGCGAAATCGTTAATGTTGGCGATGAAATCAGCGTCAAGGTTCTGAAGTTCGATCGTGAGCGCAACCGTGTTTCTCTCGGCCTGAAGCAGCTGGGCGAAGATCCCTGGGTTGATATCAAGGGTCGTTATCCGGAAGGCAGCAAGGTTACTGCACGCGTTACCAACCTGACTGACTACGGTTGCTTTGCTGAGCTGGAAGAAGGTGTTGAAGGGCTGGTTCACGTATCTGAAATGGACTGGACCAACAAGAACATCCATCCGTCCAAGGTTGTCCAGGTAGGCGACGAAGTGGGCGTGATGATTCTGGATATCGACGAAGAGCGTCGTCGTATTTCCCTGGGTATCAAGCAGTGTGTATCCAACCCGTGGGAAGATTTCTCCAGCAACTTCAACAAGGGCGACCGCATCTCCGGTAAGATCAAGTCAATCACTGACTTTGGTATCTTCATCGGTCTGGATGGTGGCATCGACGGTCTGGTTCACCTGTCTGACATCAGCTGGAACGAGACTGGCGAAGAAGCGGTTCGTGAATACAAGAAGGGTGACGAAGTTGAAACCGTTATCCTGTCTGTTGATCCGGAGCGTGAGCGTATTTCCCTGGGTATCAAGCAGCTCGAGAGCGATCCGTTCGCCGAGTTCGTTCAGCTGAACGACAAGGGCTCCATTGTGAAGGGCACTGTGTCTGCAGTTGATGCCAAGGCGGCTACCATCGCCCTCAACGACGAAGTTGAAGCGGTACTGAAAGCCTCTGAAATCAGCCGTGACCGTGTTGAAGACGCACGCAACGCGCTGAAGGAAGGCGAAGAAGTTGAAGCGAAGATCATCAGCATCGACCGCAAGAACCGCATTATCAACCTGTCTGTGAAGTCCAAAGATGTTGAGGACGACAAGCAGGCACTGGAAAATGTGCGGACCAAGACTGCAGAAACCTCTTCTGGTGCGACCACCATCGGTGATCTCATCAAGGAGCAGATGCAGCAGCAAAACGCCAACAAGGACTAAAATCCCGGTTGGTATGAAAAAAACGGGCTCTAAGAGCCCGTTTTTTTGTGTTTTTTTCTGGTTTGGCTAAACTAGGTAGTCATGGGAATCCGGTAACCGACGGCCGAATAAAAATGAAAGAGGGAAACGCCTCATGACGAAGTCCGAACTGGTCGAGCTGATTGCTTCCAAGCAGACTCAGCTCTCCGTTAAAGATGTCGAACTGGCTGTAAAAACCATCATTGAGCACATGTCCCAGTCGCTCGCCGATGGTCAGAGAATAGAAATCCGGGGATTTGGCAGTTTTTCCCTTCATCACCGGGCCGCGCGTACCGGGCGCAATCCGAAAACCGGTGAGGCTGTCCAGCTACCAGCCAAGTATGTGCCGCATTTCAAGCCCGGCAAAGAATTGAGAGAGCAGGTCAACGACAGCTTGAAGAAAGGCTTTTAACAGCTGCTCAGGGAACGCGTATAATTCGGGCATAAAAGCCCTTTGGGAGTGCTATTGCTATGGCAGGATTGCAGAAGATCCTTATTATTCTGTTGGTTTTGGTCCTGGTTCTGCTGGCACTGGTATTCTCGCTCAACAATCAAATGGCAGTCTCCCTCAACTTCCTTCTGTTTGAAACCCAACCCCATGGTGTTGCCGTCTGGATTATCATGGCATTCGTTGTCGGCGCCCTCGTTGGCGTGCTGATGACCATGCTGGCCACCGTCCGCACCTCGGTGTCCCGGAGAACCCTTCAGAAACGACTTGATCGCGCCGAGCAGGCATTGGAGAAATCCAGGGCCCAGAACGACCGGACTCTTTAATGGATATCGTATTACAGTGGCTGCTGCTGACAGTTGCAGTCGCCGTTGGCTGGCTTGTGGGCCGGCTGGGAAGCGGTGACAGTCGATCCGGCAAAACGATTTCCGATGAGGAATCGGTAAAGGACCGTCTCCAGTTCCTGTTCACCAACTACTCCGACCAGGCGGTTGAGAATTTCGTACAGTCCCTTGCGGTCAACAAGGACACCGTCAGCCTGCACCTCTCCATTGGCAGCCATTTCCGCAACAAGGGTGAAACGGACCGTGCCATATTGATTCACCAGAATCTGCTAGCCAGGCCAGAGTTGCCTCCACGTTTCTCGCCACATGTCACCCTTGAGCTTGCCCGGGATTACCTCAATGCCGGTCTGCTCGACCGCGCCGAGGCGCTATTGCACCAGCTGATGGGCGACAAGGAGTACGGCCGGCACTCTTCGCAGCAGCTCATCGACCTCTATCAGCAAGAGAAGGAATGGGGCAAAGCCGCCGAGGTCGCACGAACCCTGACCCGAGGCGATGCCGACCCGGCCATGTTCAAGGTTCTCGCCTACCTGACTTGCGAGCTGTCTGAAGAGTCTTTGAAGCAGGACGACCGATGGGCCGCCCAGAAGCTGGCCAAGGAAGCGCTCGAATACGATCGCTCCTGTGTTCGGGCTAACCTGATTCTGATGAAGCTGCTGGTTCGTCAGGGCAGTTATCGAGAGGCTGGCAACCAGTGCCTGAAAGTGTTTGACCAGAACCCCGAGTTCGGGCCGGAAGCGATCGACCGCTTGATGAAGCTCGAGCACGAACACGGTGACATTGGTCGGCTGGCTAAAAAGCTGCGCAAGCTCTACGAAAGCTATCCGAGTACCAGTTTGCTGCTGGCCCTGGTGGAATCCGTTGAGCGCGCCTCGGGACGACCGGGAGCGATCGACTTGCTCAGAAAGGAACTGGAAACGCGCCCGAGCGTCCGTGGCTTGCTCAGGCTGGTGGAAATGGCCGGCTATGAAAAGGGCATGACCACTGATGAGGGCAGGCTGGTGAGCCGTATTGGCCACCTGATTCTCGCCAATCGTCCCGTCTACCGCTGTGTCAGCTGTGGTTTCTCTGGCCGTCAGCTGCACTGGCTTTGCCCAAGCTGCAAGCAATGGGAAACCGTACGCCCGATCCAGGGTGTTGAAGCCGAATAAACCTTTACCGAATTTCTGCAGGATAAGTGAACGTGCAAACCGCTAACGATCCCAAGATCATCGTCGCCCTCGATTTTCCTTCCCAGAATCCTGCCCTTGAGCTGGTCGACAAACTGGACCCGAGCAAATGCCGCCTGAAAGTGGGCAAGGAACTGTTCACCCGCTCCGGCCCGCAATTGGTGGAAGGACTTCAGAAGCGTGGATTCGACGTATTCCTGGACCTGAAGTTTCATGACATCCCGAACACCACGTCAGCAGCCGTTGCGGCTGCAGCCGATCTCGGTGTCTGGATGGTCAATGTGCACGCCTCTGGCGGCGAGAAAATGATGACCGCCTGCCGGGAACGCCTGGAAACTTTTGGTGCGGATCGCCCGCTGTTGATCGCCGTCACGGTCCTCACCAGCATGAACGCCGACGACCTCGCCGGTATCGGCATCCCCGATTCCCCGGAAGCCCAGGTGTCCCGCCTGGCAACCCTCACCAAAAACTGCGGCCTCGATGGCGTCGTCTGCTCCGCGCAAGAGGCACCGAAGCTCAAAGCTGAGCAGGGCGCCGACTTCAAGCTGATCACACCGGGTATCCGTCCGTTGACTGCTGACAAAGGCGATCAGCAGCGCATCATGACTCCCACCGATGCCCTCAAAGCCGGTTCCGACTACCTGGTGATCGGCCGTCCGATTACCCAGGCAACTGACCCGCTGGCTGCCCTGGAGGCTATTCACTCAGAGATGATAGGGCTCTAGCTCTGTCCGGCCCTCGAATCCTGACCTAGCCTTTGAGTAATGGTGCCAGCTGTCCCGTTTGGACCTTTCAGTTGACCGCCTTTTCCTGAAAAACAAAGGCGGGTGTAGGTCGGATTAGCGCAGCGTAATCCGACGCGGGATATTGCGAAACTGGGATTCAACTGATTTGTCGGATTACGCTGCGCTAATCCGACCTACATGTCTATGCAAATCCAAGTTGCATATCCTTAGGTACCTTGCGGAAACTCAGCAAATATCCCGTGAGTATATCTTTGAATTCTGGTTCGGTGGTGTGGGGTCGCCCTCCCAAAAATGTCTGTGGCCATGGATGGCCACAGTCAAGCGCACATGGACGTGCTCGTAGCGGTTTTTGGGAGGGCGACCCCACACCACCAGCCCCGAATGACAGCAGGCCAGGGCAGGAGCATGCATCACCACCTAGGATGTGGTTAAAAACGTAATGCAAAAAAAGAAGGCAATAAAAAACCCGCTAACTCAAAGAATTAGCGGGTTTTCAGAATAGTGGCTCCCCGAGCTGGGCTCGAACCAGCGACAAACGGATTAACAGTCCGTTGCTCTACCAACTGAGCTATCGGGGAACGTCGTCGTGTGACGAGGCGCGTATATTAAGTTGGCAATACCGCCCCGTCAACCCCTGGCCAGAACTTTTTAGCCAAGCGCTTTCTGAAGACGTTCGACAGCCTTTTCCAGGTTTTCCATGCTGGTCGCGAAGCTCAGGCGCATGTGACCGGGACAGCCGAAGGCGGAGCCCGGGACCAGTGCCACGCCGGCGTCGGTCAGCAGTTTCTCGGCGAATTCGACGTCGGTGCTGACGCTGGAATCGGCATCGATGGCACCCTGGAAGCTCGGGAACACGTAAAAGGTACCGTCGCCATTCAGGCACTCGACGCCCGGAAGCTTGTTCAGTGCCTCGACCAACCAGTCGTGGCGCTCTTTGAATGCCTTGATCATCTCGCCCACGCAGCCCTGATCACCATCAAGGGCAGCCTGTGCCGCTGCCTGGGAGATGGAGGCGGGGTTGGAGGTGCTCTGGGACTGGATCTTCTTCATGGCGCCGATGATTTTCGCCGGGCCCGCGGCGTAGCCGATACGCCAGCCAGTCATGGAGTAGGCCTTGGATACGCCATTCAGGACGAAGGTGCGGTCATACAGCTCAGGCGTGGCGTTCAGGATGTTGCAGAACGGCTTGCCGGTCCAGAGGATCGGCTCATACATGTCGTCAGTGGCGATCATGATGTTCGGGTGCTTCTTCAGTACCTCGCCGATGGCCTGCAGCTCTTCCAGGGTGTAGGCCATGCCGCTTGGGTTCGAGGGGCTGTTGATCACGAACAGGCGGGTGCGCTCGGTAATCGCGTTTTCCAGCTGCTCCGGAGTGATCTTGAAGCGGGTTTCAGCGCCGGTTTCGATAATCACGGGTTTGCCTTCAGCCACCAGCACCATATCCGGGTAGGAAACCCAGTACGGAGCAGGGATGATGGCTTCGTCACCCGGGTTCAGTGTGGCAAGTGCGAGGTTGAAAAAGCTCTGTTTGCCACCACTGCTTACCAGTACCTGGTTGGCTTCGTAATCCAGGCCGTTGTCCCGTTTGAACTTCGCAATAATCGCTTTTTTCAGGGCTGGCGTACCATCCACGGCGGTGTACTTTGTCTGGCCGTTATTGATGGCTTCAATGGCTGCCTGTTTGATGTGATCAGGTGTGTCGAAGTCCGGCTCGCCGGCTCCCAGGCCGATGATGTCCTGGCCTGCTGCGCGTAGCTCCGCGGCCTTGTTGGTGACTGCGAGGGTGGGAGAGGGCTTGATTGCCTGTACTCGGCTGGAAAGTTGAAGGTCCAAACTTGCGCTCCTTAAAGCTGCGTCTGATAGGGCTGCGACCGCCGGGTGCCAGAGCTGCTGGCTGATTTTCGCCCAGCCGTCGATCGCACTGATGGTATCATGAAGCCAGTGTATCGCTAAATTTCTCGAATGGCAGGGGCTGTTTTGCCCGTGCGTCGGTTTTACCGGAGGTTTCCGCCAGTTATGGCCAGTAATCAGGCAAACGTGTCCGCCAGAGAAGGTGCGTTCAAAGTGGATTCACCGTTCCAGCCAGCGGGCGATCAGCCCATGGCAATCGAGGGGCTGGTGGATGGTATCCACTCCGGTCTGGCACACCAGACGTTGCTGGGGGTAACCGGCTCCGGCAAAACCTTCACCATCGCCAATGTCATCCAGCAGGTCCAGCGGCCTACCATTATCATGGCCCACAACAAGACCCTGGCGGCCCAGCTCTATGGTGAGTTCAAGGAATTCTTTCCCGACAACGCGGTAGAATATTTCGTCTCCTATTACGACTACTATCAGCCTGAAGCCTACGTGCCCTCGTCGGACACGTTTATCGAGAAAGACGCGTCCATTAACGAGCACATCGAGCAGATGCGTCTGTCGGCAACCAAGGCATTACTGGAAAGACCGGATGCCATCATTGTGGCGACGGTTTCGTCCATCTACGGCCTCGGTGACCCACAGTCCTACCTGAAGATGATGCTGCATCTGGACCGGGGCGATCAGATTGATCAGCGATACATCCTCCGGCGCCTGGCCGAGCTTCAATACACCAGGAACGATATCGAGTTCCACCGGGCCAATTACCGGGTTCGGGGTGATGTGATCGATGTATTCCCGGCGGAATCCGAGAAGGAAGCTATCCGCATCGAGCTCTTCGATGACGAGGTGGAGAATCTCAGCTATTTCGACCCGTTGACCGGCGAGGTCCTGCGCCGGGTGCCACGGGTAACCATTTACCCGAAATCGCATTATGTGACGCCCCGGCAGACGGTGCTGGATGCGGTTGAGCATATCAAGGTTGAGCTGGATGAGCGGCTACAGCAGCTGAGAGACAACAACCGGCTGGTTGAGGCCCAGCGCCTGGAAGAGCGAACCCGGTACGATATCGAGATGATGCTGGAGCTGGGCTATTGCAACGGCATCGAGAACTACTCGCGTTATCTCTCCGGTCGTCGACCCGGTGAGGCACCGCCGACACTGTTTGATTACCTGCCGCCCAATGCCTTGTTGGTGGTGGATGAATCCCATGTGACCATTCCCCAGATCGGTGCCATGTACAAGGGCGACCGATCCCGGAAGGAAACCCTTGTTGAGTACGGTTTCCGCCTTCCATCAGCGCTGGATAACCGGCCCATGAAGTTTGAAGAATGGGAGCGAATTGCGCCGCAGATGATCTTCGTGTCGGCCACCCCGTCGACTTACGAGGCCGAGCATGCTGGTCAGGTGGTGGAACAGGTGGTGCGCCCCACCGGTCTGCTGGACCCGGAAATCGAAGTGCGTCCGGCCTCTACCCAGGTGGACGATCTGCTCTCCGAAATCCACACACGGGTGAAGGCGAAGGAGCGGGTTCTGGTGACAACGCTGACCAAGCGTATGGCAGAAGACCTCACCGACTTTCTGATGGAACACGACATCAAGGTTCGCTATCTGCACTCGGACATCGACACTGTGGAGCGGGTCGAGATCATCCGGGACCTCCGGCGGGGTGAATTCGATGTGCTGGTGGGCATCAACCTCTTGCGGGAAGGTCTGGACATGCCCGAGGTCTCGCTGGTAGCCATCCTGGATGCCGACAAGGAAGGCTTCCTGCGCTCCGAGCGTTCACTGATCCAGACCATGGGACGTGCCGCTCGAAATGTTCACGGTAAGGCCATACTCTACGGCGACCGGATTACAGGCTCCATGCAGCGGGCCATTAATGAAACAGAACGTCGCCGGGCCAAGCAGGAGGCCCATAACCTCGAGCAGGGCATTACCCCGCAGGGCCTGAACAAGAAGATTGCCGATATCATGGAAGGCGCCGGTGGCGGCGGTCGGGGCCGTCGCAAGGCTGAGCGTCCGGGACAGAAAGCGGCGGAAGAGGCGGAACAGTATCGGGCCAAGGCTGGCAACCGCTCGCCGGAGGAAGTCCTCAAGGAAGTGTCCCGGCTGGAGGATGAAATGTACAAGGCCGCGTCCGAGCTGGATTTCGAAACGGCCGCTCGTCTACGGGATGATATTGCCGAGTTGAAAGAGGCGGCTTTGCGGACCGGGTAATCAGGCCGGCCGTTTCGGTCCCACGATGACTGCGGCCTGCAATGGCTGATTTCGGCCATAGCGGGAAATCTGGCTGAATACCCGGCGGTCGACCGGCAGGTACTGTTTGTCGGCTACGGTTTCGCCGACTTCCACGTCGATCTCCGGGTCGTGCAGGTATACGAACTGGTCATCGATCGCGCACACGGTCACCCAGTGGGGAACGCGGCTGCGGTTCAACTGCCAGGTGCTGATCAGGATGAGCGGAACGCGGCCCTCGTGCAGGGCCTCTTCCATGGCTTCCAGAGTCAGCGGGTCATGGTGCAGCTGGATGTCGGTCTGGCCGATGTCATGCAGGAAACCTTCGTGAACCAGCTCCAGAACCCTTTTTTTGTCCTCGTTCCGGACCGTGTCCTTGAACAGGGCGCCCTCCATGCTGATCCAGGCACTGGCTTCAAAACCACGATGCCAAGCTGAAAGCGCAAGACCATGGGGGCCACAACCCCCATGGCCGGCGAGCATGAAAATAGTAGTCGCCTCCCGCCAGATTTTCAGTTCTTCCAGAGTAGTGACCGGTTGTTGCTCATCCAGAGCTGCCATCGCCATGATCAGCGCCGCCGGTCCGCAGGAAAAATCCGTGGTCTGCGGGTAGTAGGGAATGGCCGGAAACTCTCTTGACGGCTCGTAGAAAAGTATCCGTCGCTCAAAGCGGAGGGCGTCGCCGTGGTCCTCGTAATAATCCCGATAGGTGCCAAACTGGCGATAACCGAGCCGCTTATAGAGGGCAATGGCGCCTTTGTTATCTTCGCGGACTTCCAGGCGCATGATGATACGGCCAGTGTCCACCGCCTCCGATTCTGCTTCCCGTACCAGTTTCTCGCCCACACCCTGACCACGGACAGCCGGTGACACCGCAATGGAGTAGATTCGGGCCAGCCGGGTAGCAGCGCTCATCAGAACCAGGCAGTAGCCCACCAGTTCGCCATCGGCCTCGGCCACAATCAAGCGGTCTCTGGGCATCTCCAGAAAACGACGGAAGCTACGCCTGGAAAGACGGTCTTCGGCGAAGCACCGGTTTTCGAGCAAGACCAGGGCGTCGAGATCCTTGCTGGCGGCTTGTCGGAGCTGGAAATCAGGCATTGAGAGACGGCCTTGCGAAACGCGAGGAGGGCATGCTGGTGGGCTTCCCGTACTCAGCGATTATGTGTGAGAGTCAGGGTAACGCAAAGACCGCAAGGATGCGTAAAAGCACGCATTATTCGCCGATTGTGCACCGATCGTGGCCGGCGTATTGTGGCCTCAAATAACAGGCAAGACCTTTCAGGGAGGAATGCCTTTAATGTCCCGATTGCTTATCGTAGTGGACCGCGCCAAAGACTGGGCGCCGTATTACCCCAGTGAGGATGTGCTGACGTTCGATCAGTACCTCCAGTTCTCAGCTCCGCCCGCCAGCCGGGTGAGAGTCATCAACCTGTGTCAGAGCGCCCGGTACCTGAGCAAGGGCTATTATTGCTCACTTCTGGCAGAAGCCCGTGGCCACCACGTGGTGCCTTCGGTGATGACGCTCAATGACCTGGGACGCAAAGGCCTCTTTTCCCTTGAGCTGGAAGAGCTTGATGAAAGCGTCATCAACTGGCTGGAAGCGGCCGGCTCGGCAATTGATCCCGCCAGTGACGAGCGGGCGGCGACCCACGAAGTCCGGATCCGGACCTACTTTGGCCAGGCTCAGCATCCGGATCTCAGACCGGTTGCCCGTGCGCTGTTCGAGCGTTTCCCGTGCCCGATTCTTGAGATCGTCTTCAAGCGCCGCAAACAGTGGCAGATCGAGTCCATGAAACCGGCCGCTCCGGCGGATCTTGGCGAACAGGAACAGGATGTGTTCGCTGTCGCCCTGGATCGTTTTAGCAGCATGGTGTGGCGGAAGCCCAGGACCCGTCGCCGTTACCGCTATGATCTGGCTGTGCTGGTCAATCCCGATGAGGAGATGCCGCCCAGTGACAAGGTTGCCCTGAAGCGCTTCGAGAAGGCCGGACGTAAACTGGGCATCAACGTTGAGCAGATTACCCGCCGGGATTATATGCGCCTGCCGGAATACGATGGGTTGTTCATTCGGGAGACCACCGCCATTGACCACCACACTTACCGGTTTGCCCGCAAGGCGGCCGCTGAAGGCATGGTGGTCATTGATGACCCGGTGTCGATCCTCAAGTGTACCAACAAGGTATTCCTTGCGGATCTCCTGAAGAACAACAAGGTTCCCACGCCAAAGACACTGATCCTTTCCAAAGATCAGAAGAACGCTGTCGAGCAGGTCATCACTGAACTCGGCTTTCCGGTGGTCATCAAGATCCCGGATGGTGCGTTTTCCCGCGGCGTTACCAAGGCCGAAGACGAGAAAACCCTTCGCGCCGGCCTGAGGGATCTGTTCAAGCAGTCCGCCCTGGTGCTGGCTCAGGAATACCTGTATACCGATTACGACTGGCGCATTGGTGTGCTTGGTGGACGGGCCATCTACGCCTGCAAGTACATGATGGTCAAAGGCCATTGGCAGATCTATCAGCACAGCGAGTCGGAGAGTGAGAGCGGTGGTTTTGAAACCATGCCCACGTATGAGGTGCCAAGAAATGTCATTCAGGCGGCCCTGAATGCCACCAAGCTTATCGGCAACGGGCTGTACGGGGTGGATATCAAGCAGTCAGGCAACCGCGTTGCCGTCATTGAAGTCAACGACAATCCGAGCATTGATGCCGGCGTGGAAGACCGCTTCCTCGGGGGTGAGCTCTATACCCTTATCATGCATGAATTTCTTTCAAGGATGGAAGAGAACAGGCGTCGCTAGGCTCTATGGCCGGCTGCTTTCAGGGGCCGGACACCCAAACCCGGACACTCCCAAACCACGGGTAATCACCGAGCTTTTCCCTGATGTTCGAGGATGAGAAGACGGTCTCACCCTCGGGGCCATCCAGGAACAGCTCCAAATGGACTTTGTTTTTCAGATAGTGCAACCGAAGCCGGCTGTGTTGCGGCAACTCTCCCAGGTGTCGGGCCAGGATGGCCCGGATGTCTTCACGGGAGGGCAGGCGCTCGGAGGTCAGCGGCTGATCTTCGTCGTTTTCGGCGTCGATATGGAAGTTGATGTCCCGAATGTTGTCCAGGGCATCCCGCATTCCAGAGACAACCTGCATGCCGATCTGATGTCCTTCCGAAACGCTGATTTCGGGGCGAACCACCAGGTGTATATCCAGCAGAATGTCGTGACCCATACGACGGCTGCGAAGTTCGTGCACGTTGCGCACTCCGTTTGTGTCCCGGGCGATACTTTTGAGCATCTCCGTATCTTCCTGGGAGAGGCCGGTATCCACAAGCTCCTTGACGCTGTCCCAGGTAAACTTCCAGCCAATGTGGATAATGATGCCTGCGATCACCACCGCCGCGAACACATCAAGCCAGACCATGCCGAGCATGGCGCCGGCCGTGGACACCAGAACCACGACTGAGGAAAATGCATCGGTTCGGCTGTGCCAGGCGTTGGCGATAATCAGGTCCGAGCGGATCTTGAGACCAACATGGCGTGTGTATCGGAAAATCCATTCCTTGCCCGCAACAGAAGCTGCAGCTGCCACCAGAACCGGCCAGCCAGGCACGGTATCCACGCCGCCCTCTATCAGGCGTAGGGTGTTTTCCCAGGCCAGGGCGGCGCCAACGGCAATCAGGATGCTGCCCAGAACCAAAGTGCCGAAGGTTTCGATTCGCTGGTGGCCGTAGGGATGGTCGTCATCCGGCTCCTGGCGCGATACCTTCATGACGCCAAGAACAACCAGATCAGAGGCGACATCCGTAAAGGAGTGAATGCCATCCACCAGCAGGGCCTGGGAATGAAAAAGAGCACCACCAATGACTTTTATGATCCCGAGCACGGCATCGAGAATCATTCCGATAATGGTCACGCGCGAGGCGGCCTTCATTTCGCCCGCGAGGTTTTCCCGGTGCTGTTGGGCGGGGGAAATCGGCTCTTGCATTGAAGCACTCCAGATCAGAAGACAGGTGTCAGTATAACGTTAATCTCAGGGGCTTTGGCAGGGGCGCCTCAAAGGGAGGATTTCAAGTGATTTATGCACATCATTGCAAAACGGTGACGGGTTAACATTTTGTTTAGTATTTGTCGACAGCTAGGAAAAAAATATATAAGCGATTGAAAATAAACATAAAAATAACTGGTTAAAAAATGATCAATTTGTAGATTGGCGCAGTTATCAAGGGATGACAACCGTTGCCCCGCGATTTTCAACAGGTTTATCCACAGATTCCGTGGAAAAGGTCATGAGAGTGCCATGATACAGTCATTTAGAGCTGATTTGGTTCTATCCCGGGATGCTGTGGAAAACTTCCGGTATACTCCGCCCACTTGGATCAGGGGAGTTTTTTCAGATGTACGGCGTTATCCGCAATCTGCTTTTCCGCCTTCCAGCGGAGCAGGCTCACAATGTTGCATTGAATGGTCTCGATCTTGCGCACCGATTAGGCGTTTTGAACGCTTTTTCACCAAAGATAGATTCATTGCCAGTAAATGTTATGGGGCTGGATTTTCCGAACCCCGTCGGGCTTGCTGCAGGTCTGGATAAGAACGCCGATCACATCGATGCGCTTGGCGCCCTGGGCTTCGGGTTTATTGAAGTCGGTACCGTGACGCCTCTGGCGCAGCCCGGCAACCCCAAGCCGCGGATGTTCCGGCTACCGGAGCATCAGGCCATCATTAACCGGATGGGTTTCAACAACGAGGGGCTGGCCCACTTGCTGGCCCGTGTGGATCAGCGCCGCTACAAGGGCGTGCTTGGAATCAATGTTGGCAAGAACAAGGATACGCCCAACGACCAGTCCGAGTCAGATTACCGGAAAGGGATATCGGCAGTTTACAGTCGGGCCGACTACATAACGGTGAATGTGTCCTCGCCCAACACGCCCGGTCTTCGGGATCTGCAGTTTGGAGACTCCCTGAAGGGCCTACTGGAGGCGATCAAGGACGAACAGCTCCAGTGCGAGAAGTTGCATGGCCGGTACGTGCCTGTGGCGGTGAAGATCGCTCCGGACATGGATGATGATGGTATCCGCTTCGTGGCATCCGCACTGCGTGAGACGGGGCTTGATGGCGTGATTGCCGCCAATACAACGATCAGCCGGGATGCTGTGGCAGGCCATACCCATGCCGATGAAGCTGGTGGCCTTAGCGGCGCACCGGTGAGGGAGGCTTCTCTCAGGGTCATCCATGGGCTTTATGCGGAGCTGGGGGAATCACTGCCGATTATTGGTGTGGGTGGCATTATGGACGGTGAAAGTGCGGCCGAGAAAGTCCGGGCCGGTGCCAGGCTGGTCCAGATCTACACCGGCTTCATTTATCGGGGGCCTGAACTGATTAAAGAAGCTGTTGAGGCGATCCGGCAGGTCAAGTGATTTACCGTGCCCCATAACGAAAGTGGGCCCGCTTAGCGGGCCCTGGCGGGGAATGTACCCCGTGGCGCTTCATCGCATGGTACGGGGCGGGAGGCCCCGTTTGGGTTGCTCTGGGTACTGCGTCAAATTGTGTGTAAAAAGATCAGATTAAGAATCGGGGTTGGTTAAGGCGTCACGCTGTCGTAACGTTAGCCAGTTTATGGATGCCGGATACGCCGGTCATGCCCTCCCATTGATCTGTGCGGCCTTCTCGCCACCCGTTCAGCCATTCCTGTCGAACTTCCGCCTGTTCAATCGGGCAGCTGTCTTTGGATTTTCCGGACACGCCAGCGAGATAACCCCGCTTGAATGCACGAGCGTACATGTCTCTTTTCTGTCTTTTCATGCCGTTCCTCACTGATGGATTAACAGAACAAGCGTGTACACATCTGCAGTGGCTGCGACAAGTGTTACCCGCTCCGGGATAACCCACTATTGTCAGCTCAAGCCAGAGCAGTCAGGATCCTGTTAACGGAAGGTTCGCACCCTTCCGGAACGACGCGTCACTTACAAGGTAAGTCGAACCTTTAGCGGATGTACACTAATTATTTCATCTATGTGACGCTTTTTTTATAGTTATGTGAACTAAAAATTTTGCTTCGATTTTCGGAATAGCCCTTATTTCGGAAACTTACCTCAAGCCGTCCAAGAACCAGGAGTTGAACTTGTCCAAATCTGTATTTTTCGTAACCTGCCCGAAGGGGGTGGAATACCTACTGGCGGACGAGCTCAGCACCTTTGGTCTGGATACCGTGCGCAATGCCCCGGCCGGGGTCTGGGTGGAAGGTTCCCTGGAGGGTGGTTATCGCGCCTGTCTATGGTCGCGTCTCGCCAACCGGGTGATCCTTCACATTGGCGAAGTGGATGCCAACAGCGGCGATCAGCTCTATGACGGCGTTGTCCACATGGATTGGCAACAGCACATTCCTGTGCACGGCAGTTTTCGCGTTACGTTTCTCGGGCAGAACGAGGCCATCCGCAATACGCAATATGGCGCCCAAAGGGTCAAGGACGGCATTGTGGACCGGTTCCAGACCAATGGCGGACCGCGTCCTTCAGTGGATGCCAAAAACCCGGATGTCATTGTCTCCGCCCGACTCAATCGTGGCCGTTTGTCCCTGGGCATTGATCTGAGCGGGCACAGCCTGCACATGCGCGGCTACCGGACGGATAAAGGCATAGCGCCACTGAAAGAAAACCTGGCTGCGGCATTGCTGATGCGCGCGGGCTGGTCGGAGATTGCCGCGGCCGGCGGCGATTTCGTGGACCCGATGTGTGGGTCCGGCACTCTTGTCATTGAAGCTGCCATGATGGCGCTGGACATGGCGCCCGGCCGCAAGCAGGAACGGTTCGGCTTCGAGAAATGGCCAGGCCATCAGCCCGAGATGTGGTTCTCACTGCGCCAGGAAGCGGAGCGCCGCGCCCATGAGGGTAAACAAGGGCGAATTCCCAAAATGGCGGGCTTTGATCAGGACAGCCGGGTCATCGCGACTGCCTGGAAAAACATTCAAAGGGCCGGTCTGGAGAATGTTGTCCACGTTGAGGCCCGGGCGGTCGATGCTCTGGAACTTGAGGGCGACTGGTCTGCGCAGGGGCTGGTGCTGACCAATCCCCCATACGGTGAGCGGTTGAGTGAGCGCAGAAAGCTGGGTGACTTGTACCAGGCCCTGGGCGACGCGGTGAAACGCAGCGTTCCAGGCTGGCGCCTTGGCGTATTCACCGGGGCCCCGGAATTCGGTAAGTCCATCGGTTTGCGAAGCTACAAGCAATACCGGCTTTTCAACGGCAAGCTGCCCGCTCAGTTGTTGCTGTTCGAGATCAATGACGTCAGCGCCATGACACCGCGGGCGCCTGATATTCCGGGTGAGATTACTCCTCGCATCGCCAACGAGGAGCGTGCGGCCATGCTCCGTAACCGGCTCAAGAAAAATATGAAGAGCATTGGCCAGTGGGCAAGAAAGCAGGGCATTGGTTGCTATCGTCTTTACGATGCGGACATGCCGGAGTTTGCCTTGGCGATCGATATCTACGAGGGGCGCGTTCACGTGCAGGAGTATGCCGCTCCGAAATCAGTGGACGAGCGCTCCGCCCGTGAACGCCTGGCCGAAGCCCTTGCGATCATTCCCGAAGCACTGGGCGTGGAGCGGGAAGACATGGTGTGCAAGCAGCGTCAGCGACAGACGGGTACCAATCAGTATGAGAAGCAGGCCGCCAGCGGCGAGTTTTTCGAGGTTCACGAACATGGCTGCGTGTTGAAGGTAAACCTCAAGGATTATCTGGACACCGGTCTGTTTCTGGATCATCGACCGGTGCGGCGCTGGATTCAGCAACACTCGGCAAACCAGCGCTTTCTGAACCTGTTTTGCTATACTGGCGCGGCTACTGTGCATGCCGTGGCTGGAGGCGCCAGCCGCTCACTCAGTCTGGATATGTCAAAGACGTATGTCGGCTGGGCCGAGGAGAACCTTGCGCTGAACGGAGCCGACCCCAAGAAGCATCGGGTAGAGCAGGCAGACTGCCTGGCCTGGCTGGCAGACCGGAAAACGGCGGACCAACGGTTTGACCTGATCTTCATGGACCCGCCGACCTTTTCCAACTCTGCCCGTATGGCCGGCGTTCTGGATATCCAGAAGGATCATCCGACGCTGGTCAGGCAGGCCATGGCACGGTTGAGTTCCGACGGGTTGCTGATCTTTTCCAGCAATTTCCGACGCTTCAAGCTGGACGAGACGCTGGAAAGCGAGTTCGAGGTTGCTGAAGTGACGCGGGATACCCTGGACAAGGATTTTCAGCGCAACGCCCGGATACACCGGTGCTGGCACATTCGCCACAAGGCCTGACTCTTCGGGATTCGTAGGTCGGATTAGCGAAGCGTAATCCGACAAAATTCAGCGGCATTAAGTATCAGCAGATTGTCGGATTACGCTTCGCTAATCCGACCTACATTTTAGAACTCGTAGCGCACGCCGCCGGAGAACTGGAAGGTATTCACATCCGTTCCGGTGTCTTCGAACAGCTTTCCGCCCTCAAACACCAGGAAGGTGTTGTCCATCACCTCGAAGTCGAGACCGGCGATCCAGCTTATGCTGAAGCCGCTGTCCGGAAATTCGCCATCTAGATCCAGGTAGGGGCTGTTGCGGTCATTCGCCGGATCGCTGACCTCGCCTTCACCGTGAATGTAGGAAAAGCCGAACTGGCCGTAGACATTGGCGTAGTCGGTGATCGGGTAGTGCAGGCCCATATACCAGCTGGCGTAGTAGTCCACGCTCAGGGTCAGGTCACTGTCAGGGATCTCGGCGTCCTTGAAGCCACCACCGGCCCGCAGCTCGGCGTGGAACAGGTCGGTAATATGGCCACCCACCACCAGTGTTCCGCCAGTGCCCCAGGCGGTTTCCTTGGTGTTTTCACCGATGGTGCGGTGGTTGTAAGTGGTTGCCAGCAGGCCGATGTAGTGTTTGTCTGCCCTTGGAGTCTCCTGGCCTAAAACGGCTTGGGAGGCGAGGAGCAGCGCAGGGACAAGCGGGCAGATGACGGGCGTTCGCACAACCTTGTTCATTGTTATCGGGATTCCTGACGTGGGCGAATACGGGCTGATTCTGCCTCGTGTAACCGTTTGTTACGTCGACCCGTGTCACACTTCCCCTTGCCCGTCCTGTCTGTTGCTCAGTCCTCGTCGAACAGGCCTTCTTCCCGGGCCATCAGTAGCAGAGCGTAGACGCCGTTTTCAGGCAGCTGGGGTTCCAGGCTTTCCTCGAACAGGAGCTGACGGCGGCGGTCTTCCAGGGTTTCGCTATCCAGACCGGTGATCAGCTCACTGATGGGAGCGATTTCGAACGGGGCCTCCTGTGCCACGGCCGTGAAGATCAGGTCTACCAGAATCTCGTCCGGATCAAGGCCGTCCACGAAAACGATCTGGTCTGGGAGGTCCTGGTGCAGTTCCCGGGCCAGCTCAATCAGGGGCACGCCCTGTTCTTCGAGATAAAGAAGGTCGACATCACCCAGGTCACCGTCTTCCGGGAGCCAGTCGTCAGAAGGTGCGATCACCACGGTTTTCATTCGGCCGTCCTCCAGCGACCAGGCCATGGCGGTGGGAAAAAGCGCGTCGTCGGTCTGGCAGTATTCAATGTCGAGAAATCTCGGTGCAGGCACGTTGGGCTCCCGGTGGTGGTTGATTTGTGACCCGGTTATAGGGAATGTCCGTTGACCCAGTATGAGGCTTTACGGCTTCATGCCATACTATTGGCGCAATTATCTTTTAATCAGGGACATCATGGAACACGCTGAATTTAACAAAGATTTATTGAAGTTTCTGAACACTTCCCCCACACCCTGGCATGCAGTCGACACCATGAAGCAACGGCTCAGCGCGGCCGGGTTTCAGGAGCTGGACGAACGGGAAGACTGGTCGCTGGCCAGCAACCAGGGCTACTACGTTATCCGCAACGGTTCCTCAATCATCGCCTTCCGAACCGGCAGCAAAGATGTCACCACCTCGGGGATCCGGATGGTGGGCGCTCATACCGACAGCCCCTGCCTGAAGGTCAAGCCCAACCCGGAGCTTCGCCGCAATGGCTTTTTCCAGCTGGGTGTCGAGGTTTACGGCGGTGTTTTGCTGAATCCCTGGTTTGACCGGGATCTTTCCCTGGCCGGTCGGGTTACCGTGCTGGACGAAGACGGCAAGGTAGGGGACACCCTGGTGGATTTCCGTAAGCCTGTGGCATTCATTCCCAGCTTGGCCATCCATCTCGACCGCGATGCCAACAGCAATCGCACGGTTAACCCCCAGACCGATCTGCCACCGGTTCTGATGCAGGTTCCCGAAAGCGACACGACCAGCTTTGTGGATCTGCTATCGCAACAGGTCAAGACCGAAGCCGGACTCAATGTCCGCAAGGTGCTAGGCTACGAGCTCAGCTTCTACGATGCCCGTGAGGCTTCGTTTGTCGGTTTGCGCGATGATTTCATTGCCTCGGCGCGCCTGGACAATCTCCTGAGCTGTTACATTGGTCTCCAATCACTATTGAAAACCTCCGGCGACGAAGCCGCGCTGCTGGTCTGCAACGATCACGAGGAAGTTGGCAGCATGTCGGCCGAAGGCGCACAAGGGCCGTTCCTGACTACGGTTCTGGATCGCTGGGCCGGCTCTGGCAAGGCTCGTGCTATTGCTCGCTCAATGATGGTGTCGGCGGACAACGCCCATGGCATTCACCCGAATTACATGGACAAGCATGATGAGAATCACGGTCCGATTCTCAATCAGGGGCCGGTGATCAAGGTCAATCACAACCAGCGCTACGCCACCAACAGCCGCTCGGCAGCGGTCTATCGGCACATTAGTGACGAGCTGGGTTTGCCGCACCAGACGTTCGTGGTTCGCAGTGATATGGGCTGTGGCAGTACCATCGGGCCACTGACGGCGGGGAATCTGGGCGTAACTACTCTGGATATTGGTGTGCCCCAGTTCGGTATGCATTCCATTCGGGAACTGATTGGCACCGAGGATGGTTTCACGTTGTACCGCGTACTGACCGAGTTCATGCAGCGCGAACTGATTTTCTGAGGTCTGAAACGAAAAATGCCGCTGGTTCTGAAGAAACAGCGGCATTTTGGAATAAGTGGCTCCCCGAGCTGGGCTCGAACCAGCGACAAACGGATTAACAGTCCGTTGCTCTACCAACTGAGCTATCGGGGAACAGCATCAAGTGGCGCGCATATTAAGCGCTTTGATTTACGGGGTCAACCCCCTGATATGAAAGGCTAAAAATTGTACGAAAGCAGGACCCTTCACTACCGTCCGCCGCTGTGGTTGCGGAATGGCCACGTCCAGTCTGTCTGGCCCACGCTGTTTCGCAAGGTGCCAATGGTGGATCCGGAACCGGAAATTATTACCACACCAGATGACGACGAACTGCACCTGGATTGGTACCGGCAGGGCAGTGACCGCCTAGCCATTGTCTCTCATGGTCTGGAGGGTCACAGCCGCCGGCCCTATGTGCTAGGCCTTAGCCGGGCCCTGTTACGGGAGGGTTGGGACGTTCTGGCCTGGAACTTCCGCTCCTGCGGCGGTGTGATGAACCGACAGCCAAGGTTTTACCACAGTGGCGCCACACAAGACCTCAGCCTGGTGGTGGATCATGGTCTGGCCGGCACTTACGACACCCTGTTTCTGTCGGGCTTCAGCATGGGAGGCAACCTGACGTTGCTCTACCTGGGGGAGCAGGGCGAGCGGGTGGACAGCCGGATCTGCGGCGCCGTTGCCTATTCAGTTCCCTGTGACCTGGCTGGCAGCGCCGATATGCTGGCGTTGCCCAGCCGGAAGATCTACATGCAGCGCTTTCTCCGGGATTTGAAGGTCAAAATGCAGGAAAAGGCGGAAAGATTTCCGGACCTGATTGATATTTCAGGGTTTGATGCCATCCGCAGCTTTCACGAGTTTGATGACCGTTACACCGCTCCACTGCACGGTTTCCGTAATGCTCAGGATTACTGGGCGCAGTGTTCGGCACTGGGACGGATGCGAGATATCCGGGTGCCCGCGCTGATGGTGAATGCTGCCGATGATCCGTTCCTGTCGGCGCACTGTTTTCCGGAATCGCGGCGGAAGCTCGGCGCCCATGTGCGTCTGGAAGCACCCCGTTGGGGTGGCCATGTGGGATTTGTCGAACATGCCCGCGACGGCTTCTACTGGTCTGAGCGCCGGGCTCTGGCCTTCCTGCAAGGATTGGCCTGAGCCGGCTTTATTGCAGGATCGGTTTGAGCACCGGCCAGACGTTTTCCAACAGTTGGGTCTGGGCTTCCTCGGTAGGATGAATGCCGTCGTCCTGCATCAGCCCGGCCTGGTTGTAGATTCCGTCCAGGAAAAAGGGAACCAGCGCGGTGTCATACTGGTCAGACAGTTTCGGATAGATCCCGGCGAACATTTCTGTATACCGCTGTCCGTAGTTCGGAGGTATCTGCATACCCACCAGCACGGCGCGAGCACCCGAGTTCTGGACCTTTTCGATCATGGAGGCGAGATTGGATTCGATAACATTGGGCGGAAAACCGCGAAGGCCATCGTTGCCACCCAATTCAATGACCACCACATCGGGTTCGTTCTCCTCAAGGAGATCAGGTAGCCGGCGGGCACCGCCATCCGTGGTTTCTCCGCTTATGCTGGCATTGACCACTTCCCAGCCCTTCAACCCGTTGCTCTCGAGCCGGTTTCTCAGAAGCTGCACCCAGGAAGTTTCGGAGGGCACCCCATAGGCCGCACTGAGGCTGTCACCGACGATAAGCAGCGTGTTCTGGTTGGCTGCCACCGGCAGGGCCAGCAGGGCAACCACGAGAAAAAGAATTGATCTGACGTACACCAATGCCGTATGCATAGACAACCAATACACCTTTAAGCCGTTTTCGAGACCCAGGATCGGGAGATTCCGTGAATCAGATGACCAATGTTAACCCGGATAGCCAGAGCCCAATGTTACGGGTAAATAACCTGACTCACCGTGTCAGTGTTGAAACCGATACGCTCACGATCTTGCAAGGGGTCACTCTCGAAATCAATCGGGGAGAATCCGTAGCCATTGTCGGGCGATCCGGTTCTGGTAAAACCACCCTTTTGGGGTTGCTGGCGGGGCTGGACACGCCCAGCGAGGGCACTGTCGAGCTGGACGGATCAGTGATCAGCAAACTTAGCGAGGACGAGCGGGCGAAGCTCCGGGCCCATCGGGTCGGGTTTGTGTTTCAGTCCTTCCAGCTTTTGCCGGCGCTCACCGCGCTTGAGAACGTCATGTTGCCCCTGGAGCTTGCCGGTATGGCGTCCCCCGAAAAAAGGGCGCGGGAGCTGCTGGAGCGGGTCGGGTTAGGCGAGCGCCTGACCCACACACCCAGACAGCTGTCTGGCGGTGAGCAGCAGAGGGTAGCTATTGCCCGGGCATTTGCGTCTGACCCCCTGATTCTGTTCGCCGATGAGCCGACCGGAAACCTGGATAACCGCACTGGTCAGGCAGTTTCCGATCTTTTGATGGCACTGAACCGGGAGCAGGGTACAACGCTGGTGATGGTCACCCACGACGAACACCTGGCGGCTCGATGCAATCGACAGTTCCATATTGAAGCCGGCGTCCTGACAGAACCGGAAGCGGCGCAGGAGATGGCGCACTGATGGCTGCTGCAAAAAAACTCATGTCAGTTCGCAGGGACTGGCGAGAACGGGATGTTCGCGTCGTTCTGGCCGCCCTGATCATTGCCGTTGCCACGGTTGCCACCATTGCTTTGTTTGCCAATCAGCTGCAGCGTACCCTGGTTTCTTCAGCCAGTTCGTTTCTGGCGGCAGATCGTCAGCTGGAGGCAGAGAATGGTCGTCCCGTTCCCGATTCCTGGATGCAAGAGGCGGCTGATCAGGGTTTGAAAACCGGACGAATGGTGGAATTCTCCACCATGGTGTTGGGCGCCGACAATTTCCAGCTGGTGTCGTTAAAAGCCGTCAGCAATGAATATCCGCTTCGAGGTGATATCGAAATACAGCGGGATCCAACGGGTCCGAGGGAGCTGGTAAATCAGGGGCCCGGTCCAGGAGAAGTCTGGATCAACCCGCGCCTGCTCAGACTCCTGGATCTCGAAATCGGAGAGTCCCTCGAAGTCGGGAATCTGAGCCTGACGGTGTCCGGCCTCCTTATTCGCGAGCCCGATGGAGGTTTCCGGCTTTCAGCGCTGGCGCCGCGGGTGATGATGCATGTGGACGATGTCTCATCCACCGGGGTCATTCAGGAGGGCAGCCGGGTTGAGTACATTTACCTGTTTGCCGGCGATGAAGCCGCGCTGGAATCTTACTATCAATGGCTTGAGCCCCGGCTGGAGCCGAGCCACGAATGGGAAGGCGTACGAGATGGTGAAACCTTTTCGCGTTCCCTGGAACGTGCTGAACGATTCCTGCTGCTCGGTGGCAGCCTTGCGGTTCTGCTGGCCGCTGTGGCGGTTGCTGTGGCGAGTCGCCAATATGCCCTGTCCCAGCGCGATACCGTAGCGCTGCTGAAAACCCTGGGCCTGAGCGGCGCCGGCATCGGCGGCTTGTATCTAAAGCGTCTGGCACTCTGGGGTGTGACCGGTATCGTCGGTGGCCTGTTGGTGGCCATGCCGCTTTACTGGTTACTGATTCGTATGCTGAGCGAGGTACTGGAGCGTCCCGTGGACTTCCAGCTCGACCCTACAGCCCTGGTGCCTGCGTTGCTGACTGCGCTAGTCTCCCTGTTTGCCTTTGCCTATCCGCCGGTGCGCAGACTTCGGAATGTCCCGGCCATGCGTGTCCTGCGAAGCCAGCCTGGTGAAACCGGGCGTGAGGCCTTGCCGGATATCATTATCGCCATTTTGGCGGCTTTCGGGTTGGTCTGGATGTACGCCGGTGAGCTGGCTCTGGTGGTCTCCCTACTGGGCGGTCTGGCACTGTTGCTTGGTGCACTGGGCCTGGTGGGCTGGCTCATGGTAGCGACACTGCGCAAGGTCCGCGGTGGCGGTAACTCCTGGCGCCTGGCCCTGGTTGGCCTGTACCGGCATCGCCGGGCCAGTCTGTCCCAGATCGCCGTATTTGCGATGACGCTGATGCTGGCGGCCACACTGATACTGGTGCGTACTTCGCTGCTGGCGGATTGGCAGGCCCAGTTGCCGGATGATGCTCCCAATCATTTCCTGATCAATATTGCGCCGGAAGCGGTCGAGGAAGTTGGTGCGTTCTGGCAGGAGCGTGGCCAGCCTCTGGACAAGCTTTACCCGATGGTTCGCGGACGCCTGACTGAACTCAACGGTCAGCCCGTCAAGCGGGCGGTCAGCAAAGACGAGAACGTCAACGCGCTCAACCGTGAACTGAACCTGACCTGGATGTCTACCTTGCCGGTAGATAACGAGATTGTTCAAGGCACTTGGTTTGACGAGAACCAGAAGGACGGCGTCTCGGTGGAAGCGGAACTGGCCGGGCAGCTTGGTCTGTCACTGGGCGATGAGCTGACTTTCACCATCGGCTCCGAGAAGGTGACGGAAACCGTCACCAGCATCCGCACGGTGCAGTGGGACAGCATGAAGCCCAACTTCTACATGGCCTTTCCGCCGGAGGGCGGCCTGACGGACATGCCTGCAACATGGATTACCAGCTTTTACCTGCCCAAGGACAGGAAGGATGCATTGAATGAATTTTCCCGGCAGTTCCCGACCGTATCGGTACTGGAAATCGACCATATTATCGAGCGAATCCAGGAAATCGTCCGGCAGGTAACCCAGGCTATTGAAGCGATTCTGGCGCTGATTCTTGCTGCTGCACTTGTGGTGATGGCGGCGGTGGTCAGTGCGACGCTTCAGGACCGACAGCGGGAAGGGGCGCTGCTGCGCACCCTGGGTGGACGGCAAAGTCTACTTGTCCGCAGCACCATGCTTGAATTCGCGTTGCTGGGCGGTTTTGCGGGTGTGCTTGGGGTCGTCGCCGCCGAGGCGGCGGTCTGGGCACTTCAGTTCAGGATGTTCGAAGGTGCGTTCCAATGGCACTGGCACGTGGTACTGCCCATCCCGCTGGTCAGCGCTGTCGTTCTGGCCCTGTTTGGTCGTTGGCAGCTCCGTCCGGTTTTGAGCGTGTCGCCAATGCTGTTGCTCAGGCGTCTGGAGTAGAGGCGGCGACTAGCGGTAATTGGCAAGAATGGTGTCCAGTTCGCCATTCTTCTTCATCTTCGCCAACTCTTCATTAAACCGATTGGCAAAGGATTGCCAGTCCTTACGCAACATCAGCCTGAAACCATAATTGCTGATGCTCTCGCTGGAAATGTCGAATTGCTGCCGCAGCCCCTCATTCCGCAGGATCCACTTGCCCACGAGCCGGTCAGCGATGGCGGCATCAAAGCGGTCGCCGTGCAGCACGAAGGTAAACATGTCCTTGTCCCGGGAAACATCAAAGCGGCGTATCCGACCTTCTTCGAAGTAGGGCTCGAGCAGTGGGTATCGGTAGCCAAGATGGGTGACGATGGTTTTTGAAATCAGATCGTCGGGGCTCTGGTAGGAGAACCCCGATTTCGCTGGAACGAAAAACACCTCTTCGATGTCCACCACCGGGTCGGTAAACAGGAATTGCTCCGGATCGTCGGCCCACTCCCGGGCCCTCGGCGTTCCGTCGATATAACCCTCAAGCAGCATCTGATCAACCCGCTTTCGCGGTATCTGCTCCGCTATCACCTTGTAGCCAAGGCGCTGGGCAACGACGGACACCACATCCCACATGATTCCTGAGGGTTGGTTCTGATGCACGATAAGGTAGGGCGGGTAACCGTTTGGAGAAACATTGAAACGGAAAACCTGTTTTTCTGCAGATATATCCTTGGAAGCTGATGCCGAAAACGAGAGTGGCGCCAAAATCAACAGCAGGGCGCCCAGAATGGCGAAGGTGAGGCAGGAAAGTCGGTTTTTCATGCGGAGTGGGCTCTCTACGGAAAGGTACTGTAGGTGGACAACGAACCCGGCTATCATCCCTGCCAGAAGCTGCTAATTTTCCTCTCTTCATGGATCAATTTCAATGATTTGATTTCTATCTTAAAACAACCCGGACACAGGGGCCTCGCAAGGCCCCTGTGTCCCGATCATGCCCAGGCGCGGCGCAGAACGGAGCGCGCATCCTCCAGCGTTACTTCCTTTGGATTGAACATGATAGAGCCATCATCCAACGCCATCTCTGCGATGTGGTCCAGTTGTGCTTCAGTTACCTTGCCGGTTTCCTTCAGTGTTCGGGGTAGCTGGCACCGCTTGTAAAGGGCATCCCTTAGTTTCCGGATAGCGGAAATGCTGGCCTCTGCCCGGCGGCTTGCCGGCGTCGCTGAGAAGACCTCGGGACCTTCAAGATACAGCAACAGCTCGCCCAGAGGTTCCCGGATCGTTTCCAGGTTGTACTCCAGGGCGTAGGGCAGGTACAGGCTCATGCAGAGGCCGTGGGGCAGGTGGCAGACTGCCCCCGTTGCGTGCCCCAGTGCGTGCACCAGACCCACCATGGAGTTTGAGAAGGCAATGCCGGCCATGGTAGAGGCTTGCGCGAGCTCCAGTCGTCCGTCACTGTCTTTGGGGTTGTCCATGACCTGCAGGAGCGACTGGCTGACTTTCTTGATGGCCGCGGTCGCGTAGGCGTCACTCAATGGGTTTTTCGCCATGCAGGTGAACGCTTCGGTCGCGTGGGTCATGGCGTCCATCGCTGTCGCGGCAGTAATGTGCGGCGGCAGGGTGAGGGTCATGCGCGGGTCAATGATGGCCGCGTTCGGCAGCAGGAACGAAGACGTGAAGGGCAGCTTGACGCCCTTGGCTTCATCGGTGATGACCGCAACCGATGTAACTTCCGAACCGGTCCCGGCTGTTGTCGGCACCACGAAGAAGGGCTTGAGCGGATGCTTGAGCACACCGGCACCGCTGTACTTGGCGATATCGTCACCACCCTCGGAAACCAGAATATTGACGGCCTTGCCGGTATCGATCGCCGAACCGCCGCCCACGGCGATGATGGAGTCGCACTTTTCCTGGCGATAGATGCCGGCAATATCGCGCACCACCGTGGTGGAGGAGTCGGGCGGAACGTCATCGTAGATGGTGGTAATTTCCAGTCCGCTTTCCTCGCAAGCCGCGATCACGGGTTCCAGAAGGCCCGCAGCACGCACGCCCTTGTCGGTAACGATCATTGGCCGCCTGGCAGCCATTCCGGTCAGCTCGTAAGGGATGTGTTCAAGGGCGGCCTTGCCGGCAATGACTTTTACCGGGCAGAAGAACTCATAGTATTTATTGGTCATCACGCTCTCACTGTCTCAACGAAATTGGTGGCAACTTTCAGGTAAATGCGCGCGGCGCTGATCAGTTTTTCCGGCAGGTGCAGGTCGGCCGGGTATTCCTTGACGGCCCGCTCGGCGACCAGTTTCGGCAGGATGAAGGACTCAAGCCGGTTCAGTACCCGGGTCATCCGCACGGCATAGCTGATGTCGCCATCCACCAGCATGCGATCATTGGCGAAGGCCACTGACGTTTTCTCCTGGAAAGACAGCACCAGAAAGGCATGGGCGATGTGCTTGAACTGAATCGACAGGTCGATGGGCCGCGGCGCCTTGTCACCGTGGTAATGGAAACGCCCCTGGCCGGTATGCTCGACGATCAGCTTTGAGCCGTCCGGCATCACCATCATCTCAAACAGGAAACCGTCAGGCAGGGCCCGAGCTTCGTTCTGAACCTTTTCGTCCACCTCGCTCACGGCCTGCAGGGCTCGCCCCATCACCTGGAACATCAGTTCCACGTACAAGCGGCGCGCCTGGAAGACCATGGGCTGGATACGTTTCGCTAGCATGTCCGTCATCCAATCGTTGTTGATGTCACCTGATTTTTAGAGTTATTGCTCTAAAAGTCAATGGAGGCGATGACAGAAGTTGCGCGTCATCTCGGCAACCTGCGATCCGGACAACGAAAAAGGCTGGAATCCTTCGGGACTCCGGCCTTCGCAACGCTATGATCCGGTTGGACTTTACTGAGTAAGGGCCGCCAGCTTCCGCCTGGCTTCCTCGGCAACATCACCACCAGCCTCGGCGGCCTTGCTGTAATAGGCTATGGCCTCATTCCGGTTTTTCTGTTTCACCGCAACATCGCCCAGTCGCAGGAAGGCAATGGAAGTGGGGACGGTTTCATTGGCTTTGGCCAGATTCTCCCTGGCCTTGTCCAGATTGTTGAGCCTCAGAGCATTCAGGCCATTGTACAGGCGATATTTGAACATCTCGGGGTAGAGCTCCACCGCCTTTTCAAAGTCGGCCGCGGCCTTCTCTGCTTCCTTCTGGTCCTGATAAATGCGGCCGCGAAGAGCATAGAACATGGCCTCCCGCGTTAGCAGGCGAATGGCCTCGTTGATCTTGTCCAGCGCAGCCTTCATCTCACCTTTTGAGGCCAGCTCCATGGCTTTGTCGTGGGCATCGTAAGCCGGTTGCAGCGAACGGAGTTTGGCCATCTTGCGTTTGTAGACGTCCTCGCCTCGGTAACCGCCTGCGCCAACCTTCTGTACCAGTTCGCGGTTCTCCTGCACGCGTTTTGCCGAGGGAGGATGAGTCGCGAACAGGCCGTCAATGAAACTGGACTGACGGCCCTTGGAGAGCTTCAGGAACAGCTCCTGCAGCTCCACAGCAGCCTGGGGGTCGTAGCCCGCCTGTTTCATGTAGAGGATGCCGTAATGATCGGATTCCAGTTCATCGCCCTGGCTATACTGCGCCAGCGCGAGCTGGGCCCCCAGTGCAGCGCCACCCATAATCAGCCCGGCCCACTCGTTATCCGATAACGCAAAGCCAAGGCCGGCAACACCGGCGCTGATCAGCATGCCCTGCTGCATGCGCTGAACACTGTGTCTGGCCGCTGCATGGACAATCTCGTGACCAAGAACCGAGGCCAGCTGGGCTTCGTCGTCAAGTTCGGTCAGCAGGCCCCGGTTAATGGCAATCTTGCCTCCGGGCAAGGCCCAGGCATTGGGTACGCTGCTGTTCAGAACCACGAACTCATAGGGTAGATCCGGCCTGTCACTGGCCTCCGCCATTTTCTGGCCAACCTCACTCACATAGAGCGTCAGCTCCGGGTCCACATAAAACCGGCCGCCCTGGGTTTGCTGTGTGGGCACGTACTGTTCGGCGCCCATGGCGAGCTCCTGGCTTTCACCGATCAGCGAAAGCTGTTTTTCCCCGGTAACCGGATTGACCGAGCAACCGCTGAGTGCCAGTGCCAGGGCAATGGCTACCAGGCTGGTTTTGATAACAGACAGGTTCACAGTAAGCTCCCTTTTGGATGATGCGACGTTGGGCACTTTCGAAACGTTTGCCCGCTTCCTGAATGGGCAGTTTATAGCACATGATTGGCCATCAGTGGATTACTGCACCGTGTTAGACGGTGGTGACGGGCAGGCCCTTGGCGTATCATAAGCCCCTGTTCCCGCACTGTTTCGTCATTTTCGCACCTAAGGCAACCCATGGGTAATCTACTCGAAGTGATCGCTTTGCTCTGGTTCCTGGTTTGCTGGCTCGGTTATACCGAATACTCCAAACGCCGTGCTGCAGATCGTCCCTGCCTCTCCAATACGCTCGACCTATACCGGGAAGACTGGATGCGCGTCATGTTGCGCCGGGAAAACAGGATTGCCGATGCGTCGGTGGTTGGTAATCTGGAGCGGAACGGCGCGTTTTTCGCTTCCAGTTGCCTGCTGATTCTCGCGGGTATTATCACCGCTCTTGGCTACACCCAGGAAGTGATGGAAGTGTTCAGCACCATGCCATTTGGCACATTGCCCACCCGGGAAATCTGGGAGCTGCGCATGGTTGTTCTGTTGGTGGTGTTTATCTACGCCTTCTTCAAATTCACCTGGTCCATGCGGATGTACAATTTTGTCTCGGTGATGGTGGGCAGCGCCCCTCCGCCAGACGATACCAAAACCAGCCCAGCGGGTCGGGAGGCTTTCGCCCGCAGTGCCGGCAATATCTGCAATCTCGCTGGCGATGCATTTAACCTTGGGCTGAGGTCCTACTATTACGCACTCGCCGTGGTAGGCTGGTTCATTCATCCCATTGTCTTCATGGCGGCCTCCACATTGGTGGTTGTTGTTCTTTACCGTCGGGAGTTCTGTTCCACCGCCCTGGAGGCGTTGAGGGCAGGTAAGGTGTTCGAGGAACCGCTGCCGGGCAAGTCGGAAAACAGCCCAAAACCCAAAAGTTGATCCACAGGTTGAACCTGAATGAACGATGATATCCGACGGAAACGGGTTAGCCGTTTTATAGCCACCCTCAATCAGGCCAAAGAGCTTGGCCTGTCGGTTACCGAGGCCAACAAAGGCAGCCTGACACTTTGCCTGCCATACAGCGACTGCATCATCGGTAACCCGGATACCGGCGTGATTCACGGCGGGGCCATCACCACCTTGATGGATACCACGTCAGGCTGCGTGATCCTCTGTGCCCTGGAAGATTTTGAACTTTGCCCGACGCTGGACCTGCGTGTGGACTACATGCGCCCGGCCCAGCCCCGGAAGCCGGTTTATGCCCGGGCTGAAACCTACCGGGTAACCCGGAACATCATTTTTACCCGCTGTGAGGCTTACCAGGAGGGCGGTGAAACCATTGCCAACTGCGTGGCCACCTTTATGCGAATCGGGAAGGATGCCAGCCCAAAACACTACCGGGACCTGATAACCGGAGGTGAAGAATGACCGATCCTGAAATCCTCCGCTATACCCAGGAGACCGGTGACTTCAGCCGCATGCTGAACAGCATCCCCTACGCCACCTGGATTGGTCTGCAGTGTGAGCGGTTCGGGGACGACCTGATTTTCCGCTTGCCTTGCAAGGACTCCAACCTCGGAAATCCGATCCTGCCGGCCATCCACGGTGGTGTGATCGGCGGCTTCATGGAGATGTCCGCCAATATCTACCTGATCATGTCCCAGGAAAGCCTGCGTATGCCCCGCATCGTCGACTTTTCCCTGGATTACCTTCGAGCAGGCCTCAACCGTGAAACCTATGCTGAATGCCGTCTGACCCGCCAAGGCAACCGGGTTGCCAATGTGATGGTCAGCGCCTGGCAGAAATCCCGTTCGCAACCTATCGCAACTGCCCGCGCGCATTTCCTCCTCGAAGACTGAATTTGCTCATGCCACGGGGCTTGAAATGCCCCGGTGTGCCCCCAATTTCTGTTCAACACGAACCATGAGGTAACTCGGGCACAACTTCGTGCTTGTTTTTTCGTATCAGGAGACACAAACGCCATGACGGTTGAGACGCAAAAAGAGACTCTGGGTTTTCAGACCGAAGTGAAGCAGCTGCTTCACTTGATGATCCATTCCCTCTACTCCAATAAGGAAATCTTCCTTCGTGAGCTGATTTCCAACGCTTCAGATGCCGAAGACAAACTGCGTTTTGCGGCTCTCAAGGACGACAGCCTCTATGAAAGCGATCCTGAGCTGAAGATTCGTCTGGATTTTGATGAAGAGGCGAATACCGTCACGTTGACCGATAACGGTATCGGCATGACCCGTGACGATGTTATCCAGAATCTCGGTACCATTGCCCGTTCCGGTACCGCAGAATTCCTTCAGCAGCTTTCTGGCGACGAAAAGAAGGACAGCAAACTGATCGGCCAGTTTGGTGTGGGTTTCTACTCGTCGTTTATTGTTGCCGACAGGGTAGATGTGTTCACCCGTCGTGCTGGTACGCCTGCGGAAGAGGGCGTGCATTGGGAATCCCGGGGCGACGGCGAGTTCTCCATTGAGCAGGTGAACCTGGAAAACCGTGGTACCCAGATCGTCCTGCACCTGAAATCCGAAACCAAGGAATTCGCCAACGGCTGGAAACTGCGCAGCTTGGTGAAGAAGTATTCGGATCACATCTCCTTCCCGGTCGTCATGAAGGCGGAGTCCGATGAAGGCGAGAAGAAGGACGAGTACGAGACCGTCAACGATGCGACCGCGCTCTGGACACTTCCGCGTACCGAAATCAAGGACGAGGAGTACAAAGAGTTTTACAAGCACATCGCACACGATTTCGAAGATCCGCTCACCTGGTCCCACAACAAGGTGGAAGGCAAGCTGGACTACACGAGCCTGCTGTATATCCCGGCCCGTGCACCGTTTGATCTTTACAACCGCGAGGCGCCCCGTGGCCTGAAGCTTTATGTGCAGCGTGTGTTCATCATGGATGACGCCGAGCAGTTCCTGCCTCTGTACCTTCGCTTCGCCAAGGGTGTGATCGATTCCAACGATCTGTCTCTGAACGTGTCCCGAGAGATCCTGCAGAACGATAGCACCGTGGAAAGCATCCGCACTGCGCTGACCAAGCGGGTTCTGGATATGCTGTCCAAGCTGGCCAGGAAGGATCCTGAGCCGTACCAGAAGTTCTGGGGCGAGTTCGGCACGGTGCTGAAAGAAGGCCCGGCGGAAGACTTCAGCAACCGCGAGAAAATCGCCGGCCTGCTGCGCTTTGCCTCTACCCATACCGGTGAAAGCGCACAGAATGTGTCGCTGGATGACTACATCAGCCGGATGAAGGAAGGGCAGAAGAAGCTTTACTACATCACCGCCGACAACTTCACCGCGGCCAAGAGCAGCCCCCACCTAGAAGTGTTCCGAAAGAAGGGCATTGAGGTGCTGATCCTCACAGATCGCATCGATGAGTGGATGATGGGTTACCTCAGTGAGTACGACGGCAAGCAGTTTGAGGACGTTGCCCGTGGCGACCTGGACCTAGGCGAAATCGAGACCGAGGAAGACAAGAAACACAAGGAAGAAGCCGCCGAAGAGCACAAGGACCTGCTGGAGCGCATCAAGAATGCACTGAGCGACCGTGTGCAGGAAGTGCGGGTGACCAATCGCCTGACCGATTCACCGGCTTGTCTGGTGGTTGGCGATTTCGACATGGGCGCCCAGATGAAGAAGATCATGGAAGCCGCTGGCCAGAAAGTGCCGGACAGCAAGCCGATCTTTGAGATCAACGTTGACCATCCGCTGGTTCAGCGCCTCGAGAGCGAAAAGGGCGAAGAGCGATTCAATGAACTCTCAGCCGTCATTCTGGATCAGGCCACCCTGGCCAGCGGTGAGCAGCTCCCGGACCCGGGTGCCTACGTTACTCGCCTGAACCGTCTGCTGCTTGAATTGGCGAACTGATAGCCAATGCAGCAGATCATTGTGGATATCAGCATCAGCCCTGATGAGTGGATCAAACTCTATCAGGGCGTTGCCACCGATGTTCACACCACGGCCCGGGACGGACGCTCTGTCCGGTTCCCGGCCCGTATTCTCTCCCGTTTTTACCTTCGTGATGGTATCCGCGGCAGTTTCCGCATCGTTTTTGACGATGCCGGCAAGTTCTCCTCAATTGAACGGCTTTAGGCCGCCAAAGTCCTATCGATAAACAAAAGCTTTCATAAATTTATTTTTAATTAATTGTATTGTTCGATCTGCCTCACGCTATCGTGGAACTGTTCTCGTTAGGCAGGAGCAGATCCATGTCCAATGTGTTTTCACTCAGTCGTTCGATCGCGTGGCCGGATTTTCTCGATATCCTCGCGGACTATTCAAGTGATTACGCTTGTGCTCAGTAAACGAAAAGAACGCCGCAAATATTGCGGGAAACGCTATAGGCACACGCTATCCCGGACATAAGAAATACTCAGAGCAGATTATTCGTTGTGTCCTATAGTTAGAGGTGCCTGAATCAAAGCAGTGTCGTTTTGCCAACCCCAATGAGGAGAGAGAAATGACCGACAACAACAGTGCGGGTGGAAAGTGCCCCGTAATGCACGGCTCGAATACTCAGGAAAAAGCCGACGTCGCCGGCTGGTGGCCTGAGAACCTCAATCTTGACATCCTCCATCAGCACGACCGCAAGACCAACCCTCTCGGCGAAGAATTCGACTACCGGGAAGAAGTCAAAAAGCTCGATCACGAAGCCCTCGAAAAAGACATGCACGAGCTGATGACCAACAGCCAGGAATGGTGGCCTGCTGACTGGGGGCATTACGGCGGTCTTATGATTCGTCTGGCCTGGCATGCCGCAGGTACTTATCGACTGGCGGATGGCCGCGGTGGTGCAGGTACCGGTAACCAGCGATTTGCTCCACTGAATTCCTGGCCGGACAACGGGAACCTTGATAAGGCCCGCCGTCTGTTGTGGCCGCTCAAGAAAAAATACGGCAACAAGGTGAGCTGGGCTGATCTGTATATCCTAGCCGGTAATGTTGCCTACGAGTCCTTTGGCCTGAAGACCTTCGGTTTCTCTTATGGCCGGGAGGATATCTGGCATCCGGAAAAAGATATTTACTGGGGTGCGGAAAAAGAGTGGCTGGCACCGTCTGACAGCCGGTATGAAGACGTGGAGAAGCCGGACACCATGGAGAATCCGCTGGCTGCGGTCCAGATGGGTCTGATTTATGTGAATCCGGAAGGCGTGAACGGCCAGCCGGATCCACAGAAGACCGCGGAGCAGGTACGCACCACCTTTGCCCGAATGGCGATGAATGACGAAGAGACTGCAGCGCTTACCGCGGGCGGCCACACTGTGGGTAAAGCCCACGGTAACGGTGATGCCGATGCCCTTGGGGCAGAGCCGGAAGGTGCTGATGTGGAAACCCAGGGTCTCGGTTGGATGAACCCCAACCTGCAGGGCAAGGCGACCAATGCCGTGACTTCTGGCATCGAGGGCGCATGGACGACCAACCCGACCAAGTTCGATATGGGTTACTTCGATCTTCTGTTTGGCTATGAGTGGCAGTTGACCAAGAGCCCGGCTGGTGCAAACCAGTGGGAGCCGGTGGATATCAAAGAAGAGCACATGCCGGTCGATACCAGCGATCCATCTGTTCGCCGCATGCCGATGATGACCGATGCGGACATGGCCATGAAGGTGGACCCGAAGTATCGTGCGATCTGTGAGAAGTTCATGGCAGATCCAGACTACTTCAAGGACTGTTTTGCCCGCGCCTGGTTCAAGCTTACGCACCGGGACATGGGGCCGAAAGCCCGTTATATCGGTCCGGGCGTTCCGGCTGAAGATCTGATCTGGCAGGATCCGTGTCCTCAAGGAGAGACCAACTACACGGAAGAAGTGGTCAAAGAGAAAATTGCGGCAGCCGGTCTGAGCCTGAACGAGCTGATTACGACCGCCTGGGACAGCGCCCGTACGTTCCGCGGCTCTGATATGCGCGGTGGTGCCAACGGTGCCCGCATTCGCCTGGCTCCCCAGAGAGACTGGCAGGGTAACGAGCCTGATCGGCTGGATAAGGTGCTGAAGGTGTATGAACAGATTTCTGCCGACACCGGTTCCAGCGTTGCTGACGTCATCGTACTGGGTGGTAACCTGGGTATCGAGATGGCGGCGAAAGCTGCAGGCCATGAAGTTCACGTTCCCTTCCTCAAGGGCCGTGGCGATGCCACCGACGAGATGACGGATGCTGAGTCCTTCGAACCGTTGGAGCCGCTCGCTGATGGCTTCCGTAACTGGCAGAAGAAGGATTACGTGGTCAAGCCGGAAGAAATGCTTCTGGACCGTGCTCAGCTGATGGGTCTGACCGCGCCTGAAATGACCGTCCTTTTGGGTGGTATGCGGGTGCTCGGCACCAACTATGGCGGTACCAAACACGGCGTATTCACGGATCGCGTTGGTCAGCTGACCAATGACTTCTTCGTGAATCTGACCGACATGGCGAACAGTTGGGAGCCAACTGGCAAGAACTCTTACAACATCGTGGATCGCAATAGCGGCAACACCAAGTTCACTGCGACCCGTGTTGATCTTGTGTTCGGTTCCAACTCCATCCTGCGTGCCTACGCAGAGGTATACGCCCAGGACGATAACGAAGATAAGTTCGTGAAAGACTTCGTTGCAGCCTGGACCAAGGTCATGAACGCCGATCGCTTCGACGTTAAATAAGACCTGTCAGTAAGAGGTTGGGCACCCCGGTATCGGGGTGCCCGTCTATCAACTTCCCGCCAAATTCCTTACAATCCATCCCGTCTGATTTTTGATCAGCCTCACCCTGAACAGACCCTGTTATTGCTGGAGCACTCATGCGGATCATTCTCGCACCGATGGAAGGGCTGGTTGACGCACCTATCCGTGAAACCCTCACCAGGGTTGGCGGCATTGACCGCTGCGTAACGGAATTCGTGCGCGTGACCCACGGCATGCTGCCGCCAAGAGTGTTCTACAAATACGCCCCCGAGCTACAAAACCAGTCGCTCACCCAGGTGGGTACCCCTGTTGCCGTTCAGTTACTGGGTTCAGACCCCCGCCAGATGGCACGCCATGGCGCGCGTGCGGCAGAACTTGGCGCTACCCAGTTGGATATCAACTTCGGTTGCCCGGCCAAAACGGTGAACAAGCACAAGGGCGGCTGCGTGTTGATGCGCGAGCCGGAGCTGATGCACGAGATTGTGGCTGCGGTACGTCAGGCTGTGCCCGTGCATGTGCCCGTCACAGCCAAGATGCGGCTAGGCTATGACGACCGCTCCATGGGTGTAGCCTGTGCCCAGGCCCTGGAAACGGCCGGAGCCGAAGAGATTGTAATCCACGCTCGCAGCAAAGTGGATGGCTACAAACCACCGGCCTACTGGGAGGAAATCGCCCGGGCACGGGAAGCGGTGAAGACCCACATTATTGCCAACGGCGAGATCTGGACCGTCGCGGACTACTGGCGATGCCGTGAAGTGTCGGGCTGTGATGACGTGATGATTGGCCGTGGCCTGATCGCCCGGCCGGACCTGGCGCGTAAGATCAAGGCTAGCCAGCAGGGCGAGACGGTGGCCGATATGACCTGGCCGGAAGCTGTAGAACTTGTTCGCGAGTACGCAACCGTTCTGCAGGGCTGGCTTGAAGACCGCTATGTCACCGGTCGCATAAAACAGTGGCTCAACTTTCTCCGCCAGGGTTTTGCTGAAGCGGAAGCGCTCTGGCCCGAGGCCCGGAAAATACGTCAGGTGGCGCCCATGATGGCATGCCTGGAGCAGCGGGTTATCCTGACAGGCTCCCGCGCCGCCTGACACCGATCCACCCCCCCCCCCGCGCATGTTGAACTGCCCGCCGTCTACACTGGTATCAACGGCATTGTCGTTCGTATCAATACCGGTACCAACAATAAAACGAGTGGGAGGACGAACAACATGTTCAAAGCAGGTTTGCGCAACACGCTGGCCTCTGCCGGAATGTCTGTCTTTATGCTATTCGGTGCCGCTATGCCGGCGGTCGCCGACGACCACGTGGTGAAAGTCACACCCTTGGGTAGCCACGATGGTGAGTTCTGTGGCCGGGACCGGGCGCTGGTCTTTGAAGATCCCAATGGCACCCGAATTCTCTATGACGCCGGCAGAACCGTCGCCGGTCCGGACGATCCCCGACTGGGCGAAATTGATGTTGTTCTGGTTTCCCACATGCATGGGGACCATGTGGGTGATCAGCGTATCAGCAAGACCAATCAGGGCACTTGCGGATCTCCGGACACCGGCGTTTCAACATTGCCACAATCCAATACCGTCGATATTGCGGTAAAACACGGTGCAAAAATTATTACGGGTAGCGAAATGCCTGCCTTCTTTGCTGCCAAGTTGAAGGATGCCGGCGGTGATCCTGCAAACTCCCTGTTGGTACGTTTCGGTGGCGAGCGTGAGGTTGACGGCGTGGCCATTACTACCGTGCCGGCTGTGCACAGCAATGGAGTATCGCCTTCGTTCCTGACCGGGCCGCTGGCGGAGTATCTGGCTGCCGCCGGTGTGGGTGCCAGTGTCGGACCACCCACAGGCTACGTGCTCAGGTTCTCCAACGGCCTGGTGGTCTACCTGTCCGGTGATACCGGGATTACCGCCGAGCAAAGGCTGGTCGTGAGGGATCACTACGGTGCGGGACTTGTGGTGATGAACATCGGTGATACCTTCACCACCGGGCCCAAACAGGCTGCATACGTGATCAACGATCTGGTGCAACCGAAGGCGGTTATAGCCTCCCATGCCAACGAACCGGCTACCTCCGGTGGCAAGGTGCAGGAAGGAACGCGCACGGCTCTGTTCCGGGATTCAGTGAATGTACCGGTCCATGTGCCCCTCAGTGGCCGTACCATGGCGTTCAACGGCATGGCGAGCTGCGTCTCTGGCTGCGACTGAGGGAACACGCTGACGCGAGTCAGTTGCCGATCAGTCCTCCATGTCCGGTCGGTAACTGCCCGAGCGAGCGGCACCGTTCAGGCGGGCGCGCTTGAGCAGTGCTGCCTGAGCCTCTGGACCACTATCCAGATTGCCGGCCCAGGCCTTTTGCGCGGGTTCCTGCAACGCCCGTCCGTAGGAGAAGCTCAACTCCCAGGGCTGGGCGCCCATGCTGTTCATGGCGTTCAGATTGAGGGTGGCTTCTTCCGGGGTCTGGCCGCCCGAGAGAAAGAAAATGCCGGGAACCGCGGCCGGAACTGCCCTTCGAAATACGTCGAGGGTTGCGCTCGCCACTTCTTCGGGCGTTGCCTTCGGACTTTCCTTGCCCGGCGTCACCATGCTGGGTTTCAGGATCATGTGTTCCAGTGCCACCTTATGCCGGTAAAGGGCATGGAACACCTCGCGAATCACCGCCTCGCTGACTTCCGCGCAGCGCTCGACGTTGTGATTGCCGTCGATCAACACTTCCGGCTCGACGATGGGCACGATGCCTAATGACTGGCAGATAGCTGCGTAACGGGCGAGAACCTCGGCATTCGCCTCGATCGCCTGCCGTGAGGGCAGGGTGTCCGAGATATGGAAAACGTCTCGCCATTTGGCAAACCGCGCCCCCTGGTTCTTGTAGATTTCCAGGCGGTCCTCCAGGCCGTCCAGGCCATAGGTGATCTCATCGCCGGGTGCATTGACCAGGGGTCCCTTGCCCTTGTCTACCTTGATGCCCGGTACGATGCCTTTGCTGGCCAGCAGCTTCGGCATGGCCACATTATCCAGGCTGTTCTGGCCCAGCGTCTCTTCGAACAGAATAACCCCACTGATGAATTCTCCGAGCCCGGAAGCTGACAATATGAGGCTCCTGTACTCCCGACGTTTATCTTCGCTGGATTCTACACCAACGGCTTTGAAGCGCTTGGCAATGGTCGGGTGGCTTTCATCTGCCGCGAGAATTCCCTTGCCGGGCTGAACCAGTTCCCGGACGGTGGCGTTGAGTTCTTCCTGAGTGGTCATAGTGAGCTCCTGATTGATCCTTGAAAATCTGAGTGGTCGTTCGGCCGATCACCTTATTGTAGACGTTGAATAGTGCACTGGAATTTGATCTGGGCTAAGGCAGAAATCGATCTCCTGAATTAGGCTGTAAATGATAACAACAGGAAAAAGGGAAGCCTGAATATGAAAACCGTTGTCAGTGTCAGCCAGGGATCTTCCGAATACGATTACGATCTGGAAACCACGTTCCTCGGCCAGCCTTTCCGGATTATCCGAATTGGCACGGATGGCGATCTTTCCCGGGCCGAGGCGGTTCTGGAGTCGGTGCATACGCAGGCAGACGCCATCGGCCTGAGCATGGTGCACGATCATTACGAGGTGGGCCGGGAGCAGCTTGAGCACCCCGATACCGCTCGCCTCGAGGCCTGTGTGCCTGATAAGCCCGTGACCACCGGTGCGGGCTTGCGGGCTATCCTGCAGGAATGGGCCGTACGCCATACTCAGTCTGAACTCGGGCATTTCTTCGACAACGCTCGTGTGCTCTTTATGAATGGACAGGCCGGCTATCGAATTGCCAGGGCGCTGTCAGAACATACTGAAAATCTGTTCTTCGCGGACCCCTACACAGATTTTGGAGTGCCCAGGTTGCTGACCTCTCTGAAGCAACTGGAGACCTATACCTCGCTGACGGCACCGATCATGTTCAGGCCGGCGGCTGTGAAAGCGGTTGAGACCATTCTCCGAACACCACTTTATCGGTTGGGTGAGAACCTCGTAAAAGGTTCGCTTCATCACGCTGTGTCCGAGGCCCATGTCATTGTGGCCTCCATTGGCGATCTGGAGAACTTCACAGCTAAAGAGCTGGATGGAAAAACCGTGATTACCTCAAGGGTAACGGATGCTGCCATGGACTGGATGCGCTCGCGCAAGGTTGCCATGGTGGTGGACTACAGTCCGTGGCTTGAGGGCCGCCCAGTGGGGGTAAATGTCATGGAGGCGATGATCAGCGCGGCGCTTTCCAGGACACCGGACCAGTTGGGCCCGGATGACTATCTGGACGTTATCCAGAGCCTGGGTATCGAACCACGAATCCTGTATCCGGACGGTTACCGTCGGGTCAACCGGTTTGCGTTTGTCATTCACCCCTTGTCGCAGCAATACCTTACCAAAACACCGCCCCTGGACTGGGTTGCCAATGTTTCGCCTCCAGTGGTGATGAACCTGGTTGAAAAGGCCATAGCGTATTCACCGCCATTCATCTACTCGAAGGTGTCCGGAATCCGGTCGCCGAATGGCGATGAGGTAGAGGGCTGGCTCATTACCGTTGGTGGCACCCCACGGGAGATCATGGCTCATGGGCCGGAATTTACCTACGCCAAGCTGCTGCAGGCGGCAAAACTGGCGAAGAAGCTTGGTGCCCAGATCATGGGCCTGGGTGCGTTTACCAAGGTCGTGGGTGATGCCGGAATAACGGTCGCCAAGCGGGCACCGCTGCCGATCACAACCGGCAACAGCTACAGCGCCTCCGGCGCCCTGTGGGCGGCCCATGACGCCATGAAGAAAATAGGGCGGGTAAGTATTGGTCCCAGTGGCAAAGCTGCCGGCAAGGCCATGGTGGTGGGTGCCACGGGTGCGATCGGTTCGGTCTGCGCCAGATTGCTGGCCAAGGCAGTGGATGAGATTTACCTTGCGGCACCGGAGCCGGCCAAACTGTTGGCACTCAAGGAAAGCATCGAACAGGAAACGCCGGGGGCCATTGTGCATGTTGCCGGTTCGGCCGAACGCGATCTTGCGGAAATGGACATGATCGTTACGGCCACTTCCGGCGCCGGCAAACGTATCCTGGATATCATGAAAGTGAAGCCTGGATGCGTGATCACCGACGTAGCCCGACCCCTGGATATTCCGGCAGAAGATGTGGCCAAACGTCCGGATGTGCTGGTGATCGAATCCGGCGAGATCCAGCTACCGGGCGAGGTGCACATGAAAGACATCGGACTGCCGAAGGGCATCGCCTATGCATGCCTGGCAGAAACCATTGTGCTGGCCCTGGAAGCGCGTTTTGAGAACTTCACCCTGGGCCGGAACATCGAGTGGGAGAAGGTGCGCGAGATCTACAAGCTGGGCCTGAAGCACGGCATGAAGCTGGCCGCCATTTCCGGGGTGAACGGTGTGTTCACCGAGGAGGATTTTGAACGGGTTCGAGTCCTGGCGGCCAGCGAAGAGCATCAGGCTGAGGGATCAAGCACACCGGCATAGCGAACGCCGCTGAGCAGGGCCATCTCACGATGCCAGGTGGACAGGTCATCAATATTCAGTTTGCTCAGGCTGTCGTGGCCACAGGCCCTGGCCATCACCTGCATCAGCGAGACGGAAGCCTCGAGGAAGTTCTGCAGTTGTTTGGCTGACTGGTCCACGTTCAACCGCTGGCGCAGATCCTTGTTCTGGGTCGCGATGCCTGCCGGGCAGTTGTTGGTGTTGCAGATCCGGGCCGCAACACAGCCAATGGACTGCATGGCACTGTTGGCAACGGCGATACCGTCTGCTCCCAGCGCCATGGCCTTCACGAAATCGATAGGCACTCGCAGTCCGCCGGTGACGATCAACGTGACCCGTCCGCTTGCGCCGCGATCATCCAGGTAGCGCCGGGCCCGGGCCAGGGCTGGAATGGTTGGCACACTGATGTGATCCCGGAAGATCTCGGGGGCTGCGCCGGTGCCGCCGCCACGGCCGTCCAGAATGATGTAGTCGGCGCCGGCATCCAGGGCGAATTGCACGTCCCGCTCGATGTGATTGGCACTGAGCTTGAAACCCACAGGAATACCACCGGTAACTTCACGAACATGGCTGGCGAAGCGCTGGAAATCCTCAACCGAGCGCAAATCGTCGAAAGTGGGAGGGGAGTTGGCGGGTTCCCCCTCGGGAATGTTCCGGACCTCCGATATCTTGCCGGTGTTCTTGTTGCCGGGCAGATGGCCACCGGTACCCGTCTTGGCTCCCTGGCCACCCTTGAAGTGGAATGCCTGCACTTTCTTGAGCAGTTCCTCCTTGTAGCCAAACTTGGCGCTGGCAAGTTCATAGAAGTACCGGGAATTTTCCTGCTGCTCCTCCGGTAACATGCCGCCTTCGCCGGAACAGATGCCGGTGCCGGCAAGCTCGGCGCCCCGTGCCAGGGCAATCTTTGCTTCCTCCGACAGGGCTCCAAAGCTCATGTCGGAAACGAACAGGGGCATGGTCAGGGTAAGAGGCTTACGGGCTTCAGGGCCGATCACGAGTTCTTTCGATACTTCAGCGTCGTCAGCCAGCGGCTTGCTGGCCATCTGCGCTACCATCAGCTGCAGATCATCCCAATGGGGCAGGGTGTGTCGTGGCACGCCCATGGCGGTCGTGGGGCCGTGATGGCCCATATTGCTCAGCCCTTCACGTGCCAGCTGGTGAATAAATTCGACCGTTGGTTCGTCTTTCGTAGATTTGGCCTTTGGCGCATCATCGGACTCGTCGCCGCCATCGTCAGAATCCGGCGCTTCCTCGCCGACCTGGTCGTCGCTGAATTGCTGGTGGGTGCCGTCGCAATAAGGAGCGCTGCCGGTCTGTTTGCACTGGCACAGAACCGCCTCTTCGTCTTTTTCGGCCTTGAAGACCTTGGGTTTGAACCCAGTGTCTCCATGGGAACCGTCGCAGAAGGGCTGGTTGTTGGAACGGCCACAAACGCAGAAGGCGTATTCTTCGCCTTTTTTCAGGCTGACTTTCTTGGGCTTGTTATCAGCGATCACCGGATTGCTCATTGCAAGGCTCCTTGATTGGCGTATGCCAGAAATGTACAAGGGTGTACGGGCATTAAACGCAAATAGGCTACTTGTAATGATCAAGTGTGGATCAGGAATGACCGCGCCGCCAATGCAGCGCGGTTAGCTCAGGTCCCGATAATCAGGGTTCAGCCGCCAACGGTCAGGCCGCCAGGCCCGCCTTGGCTGCGCGCGCTGCGTGCAGCTTTTGGTAGCTTTCAATCAACCGCTGATGCTTTTCCAATCCTTCCAGCTGCATGTTGGTTGGTTCAAGACCATGGAAACGAACGGAACCATTCACCGAGCCGACCACCGCTTCCATAGTGTTCTCTCCGAACATGCGAGTGAAGTTGGTGATGTAGTCATCCAGTTCCATCTCTTCATCCAGGGTGACTTCCAACACCCCATACATGGCCCGGTAGAACAGACCACGCTCAACGGTGTTGTCGTTGAACTGCAGGAACATGTCGACGAACTCCAGGGCTTCTTCGTGCCACTCCAGGGCGAGGCAGATCAGAATCTTCAGCTCCAGGATCGTGAGCTGGCCCCAGATGGTGTTTTCGTCAAACTCCACGCCGATCAGGGTGATGATCGTCATGTAATTGTCCAGTTGGCTGGCTTCCAAACGCTCTACCAGATCCGCCAGTTGGTCGTCGTCCAGGCGGTGCAGGTTGAGGATGTCTTCCCGATAGTCCAAAGCCATGTTGGTGTTGTCCATGATCAGGTCTTCCACCGGATACACCTCGGAATAGCCTGGAACCAGGATTCGGCAGACCGGCGCGCCCAGTTCCTCGTAGACGGCGACATACACTTCCTTGCCCAGCTCCTCGAGGATACCGAACAGACACTCGGCTTCCTCGGCGTTGGTGCCGGAAAAATCCCATTCAACGAAATCATAATCGGACCTGGCGCTGAAAAACCGCCAGGAAACAACGCCGGTGGAGTCGATGAAGTGTTCCACGAAGTTGTTCGGTTCGGTGACGGCAAGACTGTTGAAGGTGGGCGCCGGCACATCATTTAGGCCTTCGAAGCTGCGGCCCTGCAGGAGCTCCGTCAGGCTTCGTTCAAGCGCCACTTCAAAGCTAGGGTGGGCACCGAAGGAAGCAAACACGCCACCGGTTCGCGGGTTCATCAGGGTGACGCACATCACCGGGAACTGGCCGCCCAGGGAGGCGTCTTTCACCAATGTCGGGAAGCCCTGGGCTTCAAGGGCCTCAAGGCCTTCCAGGATGTGCGGGTATTTTTTCAGTACCTCCCGGGGCACGTCCGGCAGGGCAATTTCCTCTTCAATAATCTGTTTCTTCACCGCCCGCTCGAAGATTTCCGAAAGACACTGCACCTCTGCTTCGTTCAGGGTGTTGCCGGCACTCATGCCGTTGCTGAGGAACAGGTTTTCAATCAGGTTGGAGGGGAAATACACCACCTCGCCATCGGACTGGCGCACGAAGGGCAGGGAAACGATCCCGCGCTCGGTTTTGCCGGAGTTGGTATCAATCAGGTTGGAACCGCCCAGCTCGCCGTCCGGGTTATAGATAGTCCGGCAGTGGTCATCCAGAATGCCTTCAGGCAGCTCGTCGTTGGCGCCGGGTTTAAACCACTTTTCATTCGGATAGTGGACGAACTCACTGTTGGCGATCTCTTCCCCGAAGAACTGGTCGTTGTAGAAGAAGTTGCAGCTCAGGCGCTCGATGAACTCACCCAGGGCAGAACAGAGGGCACTCTCCTTGGTGGCGCCCTTGCCGTTGGTGAAGCACATGAGCGAGGCGGCATCGCGGATATGCAGGGACCACACATGGGGCACGATGTTGCGCCAGGAGGCAATCTCGATCTTCATGCCCAGGTCTTCAAGGATGCCGGTCATGTTGGCGATGGTCTGCTCCAGAGGCAGGTCCTTGCCTTCGATAAAGGTCTTGGTGCCGCCCTCCGGTTGCGTCATCAGTAGCGCCTGGGCATCAGCGTCCAGATTCTCGACGGTCTCGATCTCGAAGGTGGGGCCGGTCTGGACCACTTTTTTCACCGTGCAGCGGTCGATGGAACGCAGAATGCCCTGCCGGTCTTTCTCGGAGATGTCTTCAGGCAACTCAACGGAGATCTTGAAGATCTGGTTGTAGCGGTTTTCCGGATCCACGATGTTGTTCTGAGACAGGCGGATATTTTCGGTGGGAATATCCCGTGCCAGACAGTAAACACGAACAAAGTAGGCCGCGCACAAGGCCGAGGAAGCGAGGAAGTAATCAAACGGGCTGGGTGCCGAGCCGTCGCCCTTGTAGCGGATGGGCTGGTCCGTCACGACCGTGAAATCGTCAAACTTGGCTTCAAGTCTGAGGTTCTCGAGAAAGTTGACGTTGATTTCCATTACAAAGATTCCTGGATCGGGGAATTTGGCGCGTCATGGCTTTTAATGGCGGCCATTATCCAGTTTTTGCAGGCGTTCGTCTTGGTCGGTCTTCTACGGATGACTTAACGCCAGCTCGACGGCCTGGGCGGCGTGAATCTCCGTGGTGTCGTAGAGCGGAACCTCGGTATCGGCCTGCTTGATCAGCAGGCCGATTTCGGTGCATCCCAGTATCGCCGCCTGCGCGCCGCGCCCGGAAAGCGACGCAACGATATCCAGGTAGGCACTGCGTGATGCGGACTTGATCTGACCTTGGCAAAGCTCTTCATAGATAACCCGATGCACCTCATCCCGCTGAACCTCGTCGGGCGTAATGACCTCAATACCCGCATCTTCCAACCGGTCCCGGTAGAATGCCTGTTCCATGGTGAAGCGCGTACCAAGCAGGCCGACGCGGGTAATGCCATCCTTTGCCAATACCTTTGCTGTGGCGTCGGCTATGTGCAGCGTGGGAATCCGAATTGCCTGTTCAATCTCCGGAGCAACCTTGTGCATGGTGTTGGTGCCAATAACCAGAAAATCCGCACCGGCCTTCTGCAGTGACAGTGCGGCCCCGGACAGAATGTCGGCAGTAGCCGGCCAGTCACCCTTGTGTTGCAGCGCTTCAATCTCCGCGAAATCCACGCTGAAAAGCACCAGTTTGGCTGAATGCAGCCCACCCAGCCGGTTTTTGACGCCCTCGTTGATGAGCCGGTAATAGGTCTGCGTGGATTCCCAGCTCATGCCGCCTAGAAGACCAATGGTTTTCATGGGTAATCTCCTTATTATTCGCTAATCGTCACGATGATCAGCGCCACTGCATAGACCGAAAGCATAAGAGCGCTTTCAAACCCGATCTTGCCAATTCCATAGCGTTGGCGCCGGACCATTCCCATTAACAAGGTGGCTGTCATCAGTATGCTGACAAGCCCCCAGGTCATCTGTATCGGGGTAATGTCGTGATAGATTGAACCGCCAGGGTAGCCGATATCGGCGGATGCAATCACCAGCATGTTAAAGCAGTTGGTGCCGAAAATATTGCTCACCGCCAGCGTCAGCGCGTTCCTGCGTATGGCCGCAATGGTGGTGACCAGCTCGGGTGAGGATGTAGCGAGCGCAGTAAACAGGCCGCCAATGAGGGTATCAGACAGACCTGTTTCGTCGCTGATCACCTTGGCCCCTTCCATCAATACCCATCCGGCGACGCCGGTCATTGCGGCCAGAATAATGAAACTGACCCATGCCTGGGTAAGGCCGCCATGAAGATAATTGTCAGGCTTGTCGGGAACGGTTTGGCGTGTCAGTCGGGGAAACCACATGGGCTTACTGTCTGTTGTCCGAACCACGTGCAGCCCGAACAGATATGCTGCGGTAATCACCGGAGTGATTGGGTGTATTCCCCAGAGGGAAACCGGTGGACTGGCAATGGCCAATAGCGGTAACGCCAGCAAGACGATTAACAACGCCGCCAGCATCAGGTTGGTGGAAGACGCAGCCGCGTGCTCCAGGTTGGCTTTCCGGTACATGATGTCCGCAATGCCCAGAAAGACCAGGTTCGCAGCCATGCTGCCCATCACATTGCTCATGGCCAGATGCGGCCTTGAATCCATGGCCGCGCTCAGCGTGGCGGCGAAGTCGGGTAGTGATGTTACCCCGGCCAGCAGAAAGATGCCGAACAATGCTTCTCCAAGGCCTGTTCGATCAGCCAGTTCATCGGCCACCCGCGCAAGTCGGCTGCCGGCTGTCACAATGACGAAGGAGGCGATGGCAAAAGCAATAATGGCGGTAGTCAGTGACGAAAACACAAAGGGCCTCGACCAGTTTGGTATGTCTCACTATAGACGGTCTGGCGGCATAGGTAACCCAGCCTGCTGGACGGGTTTTATCGCCATTTCACAAACCGCTTACCATAAAAAACATGCGGGCAAAGTCTGTTCTCCAGGGCCCAGCGTATTCGCTATAACATTAATTTTAAAAGGTTCTTCACGGATTCCGGCACTGGCTGGGCCGTCACTTTCAAGGGTTTGTTCTCCATGCTCCAATTACTATCCAGCCTGTTTTTTCCGTCCCGTGCATCACTGATTCTTGAGCAGGCGCCTCAAGCCATTCTCTCCATAGATCGTCAGCAAAGAATTTCCTTCTTTAACGCAAGTGCAGAGGGGTTGTGGGGCATTGGCAGAGACAAAGTGATCGGCCTGGCCGCTTCCGACCTCCTGCCCACAGGTGTGCTTCGAAGCTTTAGAAACGGGGAGGGCAAATCGGAAGAAGTCTATCTGGAGAACCCCCGGGGCCGTGGATTCTGGGCCCATCTGGAGGTAACCGGCGTCGATTCTGGCTCAAATGGGGAAATGACCGTTTTCGTGCGGGACATCAGTGAGGAGCGGTACGCCCGCGAGATGATGAACCAGACGTTGGAGCAGGCGATGGATGCTGTCATTTCCATCGACGAGCACAATAACGTCACTTTCTTTAACAAGGCTGCTGAAGCTATGTGGGGGTACAGCCGGGCGGAAGTGCTTGGTCAGAACGTCAAGATGCTGGTGCCCGAAGCCATCCGCGGCCAGCATGACAGCTTTGTAAACCGCAACCGCCAAACCGGCGAAAACCGCATTGTCGGCAGTTACCGTGAACTCACAATTGAGCGAAAAGACCGATCGAAAATCTGGGGCCAGGCTGCGATCAGCAAGATCGAATTTGACGGTCTCATTACCTATACGGCTTTCATTAAGGATGTCACGGAAGAAGTCGAAAAACGCGAGAAAATGGAGATGCTGTCCCTGGTGGCGGATCATGCCAACAGCGGCATCATCATCACCGACGGCGACGGCAAGATCGAATACATCAATGCCGGCTTCGAAAAGCTGACCGGTTATAGCCTCGAAGAGTGCAGGGGACGGAAACCAGGCCCCTTGCTACAGGGCGATGGCACTGACCCTGAAACGGTACGGCAGATCCGGGAGCATCTGGACCGACGGGAGCCCTTCTACACCGAGATCCTCAACTACCACAAGAACGGCACGCCCTACTGGGTGTCCCTGTCCATTGCTCCGGTGTTCGATGAGAAAGGTCGGGTTCAGCGTTTCATATCAGTGGAAGCCGATATTACCCGCAGCAAGCAGCAGACCGTGGACTTTACCCGTCGACTGCAAGCAATCGAACGATCCATGGCTTCCATTGAGTTCAATCCGGATGGCAGTTTTCACAGCGCTAACGGCCTAATCTACAAGCTCTGGGGAACCGAGGACAAGGTAGCCCGGGCGGCGAACAAGCTTTGGTCTGGGTTAAACCGCGAAAGCATCGATGCTCTCAGGAAGACCGGAGAATATAGTGGTAAATCCTCAGTGCAGTTGGACGGCATGCCGCTGTTGGCATTGGATTATCAGATTGTTGCGTTGAAGCAGTTCAACGGCGAGATCCGGAAATACGTTCTGTTTGGTATCGACATCACCGACCGTCATGTTGCGCTGCAGGAAACCCAGGAAGCCATGGATTCTGTGCTGCAAGTGAGTAACAAGATCAGCGGAATTGTCTCCACGATCAATGGTATCGCCGAGCAGACCAATCTTCTGGCACTGAACGCCGCCATTGAGGCCGCGAGGGCAGGTGATGCAGGAAGGGGCTTTTCGGTGGTTGCTGAGGAAGTGCGCTCATTGGCCCAGAAATCCAGCGCTTCGGCAGGTGAAATTGATGGCCTGGTAGACGAGACGAATCAGCGGGTATCGGCACTTGCAACCTCACTGAACAGGATCGAAGGATAAGACCCTGCCATTATCCGAGGCGCCCGAACGCGTTGTTCAGTTAGCTAGAGACGACTGGCGGGCGTCCTGTCTCGGTTTTCCACTGGTACCATGCCTTGTATCCGACAATCACAGTCCTCAGTCTTGGACTAAGCCACTTCTTTAGAGGGAGAGGAAACCAGGATCCATGGAGCCCGTCACCAAGAAACCCTGCATTGATGCCTGTGAATTCAACAAGAAGGCTATCTGCAAAGCCTGCGGTCGTACCAGACAGGAGAAAAAGGAATGGAAACAGCTCTCGCCGGACGAAAAGCAGGCGATCTGGACACGTATTCTTGAGTCCCACGGTTCGGGCAAGGGGAAGAATCCGAAAGCTTTGCGAGAGCTTTACGAGAAGGCAAAAAAGAAGAAGAGCAAGAAGAGCTGATTGCCGCAAACGAGGACAGCCTGCGGCAATCAGGGTATCAGAGCGACCTTTTAGAAACGGTACTTTGCGTTGGCATTCACAGTGCGCCGCTCTCCGTAGCCGCAGTCTGCGCCCTCGGAGCGACACCAGGTTATGTACTCTTCATCGGCCAAGTTTTTGGCATCCACACTGAAGTCCCAGTTATGCCAAGTATAGCCAATCATGGCGTCGAAGAGAGTAACAGACGGAACGACGGGCCCGCCGCCTGAGCCAACGTTATCGCCGACATAGCGAACCCCGGCACCGAACCGCCAGTTGCTGGCAATATAGAGCTGGTTCCACCAGGAAGCCTGACGCTCAGCCACATAGGGGAGGCGGTTGCCGGAGGCGTCGTCCTTTGCATTCAGTTCAGTGTAGGCAAGCTGGGTTTCAAAACGCTGCCAGCGCTTGTTTACCTGCAGTTCCCAACCATCGATCACTGCGCCAGTCTGCTCTACGCCACCGGGTGTGCTGCCATTGCTGATTCGGTTTTCCTGGGTGATGTCGAAATAGGCGGCGGTAATGCCGAGGGACTGGTCCGGGGAAACATACTTTACACCGGCTTCCTGCTGATCGCCGGTGGTCGGCTCCAGGGTATTGGCTGCAGGTGTGCCGTCGGAGCCCAGATTCATGCTGAACGCTTCGGCATAGCTGATGTACGGGGAGATTCCGTTTTCAAACCGGTACATCAGACCTGCGCGACCGGTGGTGGCTTCTTCGTCGCTGACGGTGTCTGATCCGGAGACGGCCAGTCGGCGGTTTTCGGCCCAATCATGGCGGAGCCCGGCGGAGACAACGACGTTGCCAATCTCGATGTGGTCAGCAACATAGAGGCCAATCTGCTCAATCTCGTTATCTGGCCGGTCTGCAGGATTGATGACTCCAGGGTTAAGATTGCCGTATTCCGGATCATATACGTTGAAGGTACCGCCCAGGCCGTAGCCGTAGAAGTAGTTATCCTGCTCCCACAGGGCATCCTGGCGGTCGGCGCCGATGATCATGCGGTGGCGGGTCATACCCAGCTCAACATCGCCTTCCAGGCGGGCATCCATGTTGAGAATGCGAGTTTCCGCATCTGCAGTGAAAATCGTACGTGGTACTTCACCATTGGCATCGGGCACGCTTGGAATGGTGATCCAGTGTTCACGGGTTTCCGTGCTGGAACGGGTGTAACGCGCCGTAGCGGAAACCTCCCAGTTTGAGTTCAGCTGGTGATCAACAAACAGGGTAGCTTCGGTTTTTTCACGGTCATAGCGATCCCAGCCTGGCTCGCCAACGAACCGCTCGGAACCGATGAAGCCCTGTGATCCTAGCTCCAACGTGCCGGCCTGTGGCAGGAACTGGGCGGATACCTGGCCTTTGTTCTCCTGGCGGTTCAGGATCAGGGTAATGCTTGTGTCATCGGTGGCACGCCAGGTCAGGGAAGGGGACAGCACGTAGCCATCGTCCTCCACATAATCGACCTGGGTGTCACTGTCGCGTCCCAGTGCGATTAGGCGGTAGAGCAAATCACCGCTCTCGTTGACCGGGCCGGTTACATCCACCGCCAGTTGCTTGCGATTAAAGGTACCGTACTGCGCCCAGATCTCCCCGGCCTTCTCTTCCTCGGGTAGCTTGGATACACCGTTTACGATACCGCCCAGATCGCTCTGGCCATAAAGCATGGAAGAGGGGCCTTTCAGCACTTCGATGCTCTCCAGGGAATACACGTTGGTGCGAACGGTATTGTAGGAGCCATAGATCTGACGCAGACCGTCCAGATAGCGGCCGGCATCGACTCCGCGAACCTTTGCAGAATCAATTCGGGTATCAAAACCAAAGTTGCCAGCATAGACACCCGGTGTGTAAAGCAGGGCATCCTGAATACTCTTGGCGCCGGAATCCTCGATGAATCCGCGATCGACGACCGAGACCGAGTAGGGTTGTTCTTCAACCGGAACGTCTAGTTTTCCAACCTCCGGCGTTTTTTCCAGAGGCATGTAATCCGGAGCGGTAATGGCATCGGACACCACATCGAGAGCTTCAAGTGTGATAGCCCCATCGGTTTGGGATTGTGCCGTGGCAAGTGAACTTGCGCCCAGCAGTGAAACCAGTGCCAGAGAACCGCAGCGTTGGGAGTAGGTGACTTTCATAGGATGATGCGCCTTCGTTGTTAATGCGGAGGCGAATGATAACAATTATCATTAAATAAACAAGAAAAATCGCACTGATCGAGGTTGGCTCAGTCGATAGTAAGCGAGAGGATTCTCGAGAGGTGGCTGTAGGGCAGGCCACTCTCCTCGTGCCAACATTTGAAGGCTTTCTGGGCCTGCAATAGCCCCTTCTTGCTGGTGGGCGAGGCATCCAGGACCTCTTCCCGATGCAACGCAGCAATGACATCCCGGGAGAGAATAAAACCGTCCCAGCCTACACGGCGCAAAAAATACTGGGCGCTGTTGCCGCCGAGCCTGGCCCCGTTGCGTTTAAGCCACATCAGTAAGCCGGCCTGGTCACTGCTGGGCCAATCGGCGAGGAACTTGCCAAAGCTGCCGTGCTCCCGGGAGGCATCAACAATCATCCGCGCATTCTCGGGTACCGTCTGTATTTTCTGCGAGTTCCTGACGATTCGTTCATCGCCCGCTAACCGCTCTAGGACCTCGGGAGCAACTTGCTGCCAGTAGAGCGGCACAAAGCCCTCGAAGGCCTCTTCAAACTTCGGCCATTTATTTTCGATCACCCGCCAGACAAAACCGGCCTTGAAGATGCACCGGGTGATTTCCGAAAGGTATCGATCATCACCAACGGCCTCCAGTTCGCCGGATTCAGCCACCTTTGGCAGTCGTGCGCGAACCTCACTCTCGGCGCCCTTCTGGAGGACGGCCTGTTCGTAAATGCGGGAAAATGACATGGCGGTATTTGTATCAATCCAGTCTGTTAAGTGATTTTCTCTGGCCAATGCGCGATAGGCCAGTGATCAAGGTTCCGAGCAATCCGAGGGCAGGTCGCACAATTAAACGGAATACCCAACTGCCGATGTACAACACCGGCAGCAGTATCAGCATCCAACCGACAAATTGCACAAGTTTGACCGGGTAGCCGAGGACTTCAGATACCTCGGCCAGAAAGTCATTAATAATACCCGGGTGAGTGACCACCAGGTACCCGACGCCAACGACGGCTGGCCATTTCGCATAGCGGGCGGTGGTCATCAACATTCGTCCGCTATTACTCAGGCGCGCAGCCAGTGCTGCGGACCGTGTTCCCTGTGCGGCACCTCTTGAAGAAACTGCTGCGGCGCGTCCCACCCGAAGCACTTTCAATGCACTGGCAAAAACCAGTACATCCACCGACGCCCAGCCAATGTCGGTTGCGGACACGTCATCACCCGTACGATGCTGGATCTCAAGGTTGCGGATACCACTGGCGAAAAACTGGTTGATGTTTTCCAACACCCGTTCCGTTCGGACCCAGATAATGTCGCCCTGTTCGTTCACAACAAACTGACCCAGGAAATCATGCCCTTCTTCCTCGATAAATCGCACGGCGTACCAACCGCGTTCTTCCCGGGTCAGTTTCTCTTTGCTGGGAACTCTTTGCTGGCCGGCAGCATCGGTGTCGCTTTTGTCGTTTCCGGTGAAGAATTGCACAGCCGCCTGGTATTTATTGGCAAGATCGTTCATCAGTTCGATGGAGCCAATAGGGTTGCTCAGGAAATAGTGGATTGGCGGGAGGATGCTTTCGCCATAAAGCTTGAGAATCTCCCGGAATTCCGGTTCTGGCCCGAAGACAGGGAAGATTTCACGGGTCATTGTCGGGTATTTCATGTAAGCCGCGCGGGCCTTGAGGAGAAGAAGCTCATCATCGGCCATGTCCAGCAATGCAGCCTGGAACTCCAGAGGCTCTGTCTCAATACTCGGGAATTCCCTTAGCGTACTCTCCGCCTGAATCTGGATCACCCGCTCTTCAATCAGCATGGGACGGGATGTGACCGTCGACGCTACTGCAATGACTGTCGCGAGACCCAGAATCAGTAGGAGTTTCCTCATCTTTCCTCGCTTCGAAATGTCAAACCGGGCGCGTCAATGAAACCGACCAAAAATGCGTAAATCTCAGCCGTACTTGCGCTTATAAAGTCGCAAAACCCCGCGAACCGTCACATCCAACTGGCTGCCTGTTGTGTAGTCTCCCGGCACAACGTAGTTAGCCCGTTCCTCAGAGATGAGTTTTTCGATCTTCTCCTGAGTATTCTGTTCGCCCCACCTATCGCTGTCGAATACGGCGAGACTGCAGCCGCCCTGAGTCTTAACCATTTTCATGGCCGGAATGTCTGTGTCCCCGTCGCCGAAATAGATCATATGGTCGAAGGGGTAGGCGCGGTTACCGGGCTCTATGTATTCGTTGATAGTGACATTGTCCCAGCTGTTTTCAATGCCTTTGTTGATGCGAAACAGGTACTGTGTCTTGGTGGTGTAGTCGATTGCAACAGCAGGCCATTTGGCGTGGCCTGAGTCTGCGTCGTAGTGGTAACGGCAACCAAAGATCTTTTTGAAGTGCTTGGCGACAGGGGTGCCACGAATCATCTCTTCCAATCCACTTGAAACAATGTAATGGCTCAAGGCAATTCCCTGGTCGCTGGCGAACCGATTGATGTCGTCGAACCATTCTTCCACGCCTGGGAAAAGGGGGATTGATTGCCCGTGGAGTTGAAGCCGCTCCGGACTTAATTCATTGTGTTTCCCGACATCCCGGGCTCGCTTGGCCAGTTCTCCCAGATAGGTGAGAATCTCATCGCCGTCCCGCTCGCGGTTCTTTCTATTCACCGCTGGCCAGAAATCAGAATGTTCATCCAGCCCTAGCGTAGGCATGAGCCCGTGCTCGGCGCAGTTGCCTTTGGCGAGGGTGCCATCGAAATCATAAACGAGAGCGCATTGCATCAGACGTCTTCCTTTAAACCGCTTCGAAGTTTGCGAGATCGACCTATGCTGCCTGCATTCGCGGGGGAACCGTTAACTGGACCCCGGCGGCTGTGCCGGAGGTCGCATTTTTATCTGAGCTGACTGTCCTTGCTCCCGCGCCGGTTGATTCCGCCTGAAGCCTTCTCCATGCATCAAGAGACTGGCTGGATCAGCCATAATCGAAAACCCGGCTGGATGCTTCCACAATAATCCCATGTCGCTTTGCCAATTTCACCCGGTCATCATCGTAGCCGCCGCCGATAACCGTTGCTACCGGAATGTCCCGACGTTTCAATTCACTGAGCACCTGACAGTCCCGCTCGAAAATCCCTTTCTCGGAAATGTTCAGCCGGCCGAGTGGATCATCCCTGAAAACGTCTACCCCTGCGTCGTAGAGCACGATGTCCGGTCGCGATAACGCAAGTGCTTTATGCAGCGTCTCGCTGACAACCTCCAGATAGGCATCGTCTTCGAGGCCATCCGGTAAGGCGATATCGAGATCGCTTACCTTTTTCTCGAACGGGTAATTGCGCTCACAGTGAATCGAGCAGGTAAAGGCATTCGGCTCCTGCGCCAACAAGGCAGCGGTACCGTCACCCTGATGCACATCCACATCGAAGATAAGCACACGTTCAATGGCATCCTGTTGCAACAGCACATTGGCGGCGATAGCCAGATCGTTGAGGATGCAGAAGCCGGCAGCGTAATCGTAATGGGCATGATGAGTGCCACCGGCCAGATGACAGGCAATGCCATGCTGAAGGGCCAACTGGGCGGTCAGCACTGTGCCGGAAGGGGCGAGGAACGTGCGTCGGACCAGGCCTTTGCTCCAGGGCAGATTCATCTGCCGTTTCTCCCGCCCCGAGAGTTGATCGCCGGCGAAGCGGGCAAGGTAATCCGGGCAATGAGTCCGGGTCAGCCAGGCCTGCCGGCACGGGGCAGGGCGAAAGCCGTTAGTTTGAGTCAGAAGGCCTTTCGAGCGAGCGTAGTCAGCAAGCAGCCCGAACTTTTCCATTGGGAAGCGGTGTCTGACCGGAAAGGGGAAGCTGTAGTCTGGATGTTGAACCACGGGTACGGGCATTGGATCGTCCGGCTGCAGTGGATTCGCTGTGTATGCGTGTTATCTGGCGGGCACGGCTGCTATGCCTGAATCACACATCGCCTGGATGTCCTCGGCGGAATAGCCGCATTCTTCCAACAGTTCGCTGGTTTGCTCGCCGAGGCGCGGAGCTCCTTGAAAATGCCGCTCTGGTGTCGCCGAGAATCGCGACGGCGTGCGGGCCTGGCGAAGCCGGCCCGCCTGGGGGTGATCGTAGTGCGAGAGCACGTCGTTTGCCTGTACCTGGGGATGGTCCAGCACCTGGGTGCGGGTCAACACCGGGGCGCAGGGCACTTGCTCGGCCTCAAGCCTTGCCAGCCAATGCTCGGCCGTATCGGTTTTGATAACCGACTGGATCAGCTCCAGCCTCGCGTCAATATTCTCCTGTCGCAGTTTGGCGGTCAGGAAGCGCGGATCCTCTGCCCACTCCGGGCGGTTCAGGGCGCGACTGAGGGCCTGCCACTCCCTGTCGCTCTGGACAGCAATGGTGATGTAGCCCGTGGTAGTCTCATAGATCAGATCCTGAAGACTCGCGGCCTCCTGTTGTGGCACCTCACTGTGAATGAAGGTCTGGCTGCCCATATCGGAGCTCCAGAGAAACGCGATGATCGCGTCCAGCATGGACAACCGGACATGCTGGCTTTCTCCGGTGCGTTCGCGGGCAAACAGAGCCGCGGTAATCGCCTGGGCTGCCGTTACACCGGTGAGCTTGTCGGGCAGTATGGTCCTCACCAGTTGGGGGCGAAGCTCATCGGCGCCCGCCTGCACGGTGGCTAATCCGGACAGGCCCTGTATCAGCGGGTCGTATACCGGGCGCTGAGAGTAGGGGCCGGTGTCCCCAAAACCACTGATTGATACCATGATCAGGTTCGGGGCCACCTTACGCAGTTGCTCTTCGCCAAGCCCCATTCTTTCAATAACACCCGGCCGGAAGTTCTGAACGAAGACATCGGCCGTCGCCACCAGTCGAAGCAGCGCATCGCGTCCTTCCTGCTCTTTCAGGTTCAGTGCTACCGACTTCTTGTTGCGATTGTTGTTGAGGTACAGCGCCGACATATCCCCCTGCCGATTAGCAGCGGATCGGGTGAAGTCGCCACCTGCCGGATTTTCTACCTTGATGACCTCGGCACCCTGATCCGCCAACATCATGGTAGCCAGCGGCCCCGAGATCATGGCCGTCAGATCGATAATGCGGATGCCATCAAGTGGTCCGGTCATGGTCAGGGCTCCTGTTTTGACTGAGGGCGCCAAAAAACGAGAGTGCGCCACTCTTAAATAGGGTTCGTACTCTAAACTTTATCCTGCCGTCGATCATTCAGTGATACGCGCCAGAGCAGAAAATTCATCAAACCAGAGGAGCGCAAGTGTCTACCAGTGTTGAAATGAGCGGTTTGTTTCTCGAGTACCCCACCGAGTCCGGCAAAGTCGCCGTACTCAAAAATGCCTCCCTCATGGTGCCCCCGGGAGAAACACTGGCAATCACAGGCCCCTCTGGCAGCGGGAAAACCTCCCTGCTTTTGTTGCTCTCTGGCCTGCAGCGCCCGACCAGCGGCGAAATTCTGGTTGGTGAGCAACGCCTGGGCGACATGGACGGCAACGCTCTGGCGGACTGGCGAAGTGAGCACCTTGGCATTATTTTCCAGTCCTTTCACCTGTTGCCGGGCCTCACGGCCCTGGGGAATGTTAGTCTGCCACTCGAGATTGCCGGCGAGGCAAGGCCACGGGAACGAGCTCTTGCCATGCTGGAGGCGGTTGGCCTCAGCCATCGACTGCAGCACTACCCGGGTCAGCTTTCTGGCGGTGAGCAGCAACGGGTTGCGATCGCGAGGGCTCTCGTTCATCAGCCGAGCCTGTTATTGGGAGATGAGCCCACAGGCAACCTGGACCATGAAACCGGAGAGAAAGTGCTCTCCCTGCTGTTCGATTTGCATAAAGACAGCAAATCCACGCTGGTGCTGGTGACCCACGACGAGCGCGTTGCCGAGCGTTGCCAGCACAGGGTCCGGATGGACGGTGGGCGTCTCTATGCATCCTGAACGTTCCGCAAACCCGCTCTGGATGCTCAGATTCGCGATTACCGATCTGCGCTCACGTATTTCTGCATTGAAGATTTTCCTGGCCTGCCTGATTCTTGGCGTCACCCTCGTGGCAGCTACAGCCAGCCTTTACAGGGTGATCGAGCAGAGTTTGCTGGCGGATACCCGTGCACTGCTGGGCGGCGACGTGGAGCTGGATACCAGCGAACCTCTGCCCGATGATGTCCTCGAATGGATTCGCGCTACCGGAAATATTTCGCTGGTGCGGGAATTCGATACCATTGTCAGCGGTAGCGGCGGCGACGGCTTCTTCCGAGCCGAAATACTGGTTCCGGATGCCCTTTACCCTCTCTATGGCGAGCTGGAGCTCACACCGGATGAACCGCTGGGTGCTCTTACAGACCAGAAAGAAGGGCAGTGGGGCGCCATTATCGATCCCTTGCTGGCAGAACGGCTGGGCCAGTCGGTTGGCGACCAGATTGAGATTGGCGCAGCCACCTTTCGAATCAGCGGTCTTATCCAGAAGCAGCCGGATCGGAGCCTGAACGCCAATTGGCGCGGGCTGCCGATCATGATTTCTGAGCAGGCGGTCGAGGCAACCGGATTGATTCGCCCGGGCAGCCGCGTGGATTACGAATACCGGGTACAAACCGAGCAGAATCTCGACACCTGGCTTGAAGAATTCGAGCAGGCATTCCCGGATGCGCGATGGGAAATCACCACGTTTGCCGAGCGCAGCGAACGGATTTCCGAGCGACTGGACCAGATTGCCACAGCACTCATCCTTATCGCTTTCACCACACTGTTTATCGGTGGTCTCGGCGTTGCCAACAGCATCCACGCCTACCTCGATGAAAAGCTGGGCACGATTGCCACCCTGCAAACACTCGGGCTGCGCCGCAAACCGTTGGTAGGCATATACCTGCTGCAGATTGGCATATTGGGCAGCCTCGCCGGACTGATTGGTGGTGGTATCGGACTAGGTCTTTCCGCCCTGGCGATCAGCCTGGCGGGGGATGCCTTTGCATTGGCTGGCCCCGAGGGGGCCGGAAGCTGGTTGTCTTTGTGGTTCGTTCCCTTGCTGCTGAGCTGGCTTTTCGCGGTGCTTACTGCTTATGTGTTTGCATTGCCGGCGCTGGCTCGAGCCCTGGCGGCTGCGCCGGCCGGACTCTTCCGGGGACAGGTTGAGGCGGCTCCAAACGAGCCGCGCAGCTGGCGGATTGCCAGCTATCTACTGCTGGCCGTTTACATCTGCGCTACTCTTTTCTGGCTCCCATCGCCTCATCTGGGCTTTCTGTTCCTGCTGGCGGTTACGCTGCTCTGGGGCCTCCTGGAAGGGTTGATCAAGGGATTGCGCCACGGTGCCAAGGCTCTGGAAAACGGCGGTTTTGCCGACCGCAGGTTTGCCCGGAGGTTGGCCCTGGCCAATCTGCACCGGCCGGATTCGCCGCTACGGGCCACGCTGCTGTCACTGGGCACCGCGCTGACTCTTGTGGTGGCCTGCACGTTGATGGTTACCACACTCCTGAGGGCGCTGGAAACCACCATACCGGAGCAGTCGCCGGCGCTAATTCTCTACGAAGTATTCCCGGATCAGATGGAACCGCTGCAAACCGGCCTGGAGGCGGTGGATGCTTCCAGTCGCGTTGAGCTACTTCCGATGGTCCGTTCCCGTCTGGACACCATTAACCAGCAGCCGATTGCGGAGGTTCTTGCTGACAACGCCGAAGCCAGGCGGGAAGCCATGGGGGATGAATACAAACTGAGTTATCTCTCGGGAAACCCCGAAGCCCTGGAGCTGGTAGAGGGAAACTGGTGGGAATCGCCGGCGCCCGAGGGGGAGCCCGCATACATGGCCATGGAGGATCGGGAGGCATACCAGCTTGGCCTGGGTATAGGCGACCAGCTCACCTTTACTGCACAGGATAAGAGCATCGACGTCGAAATACGTGCAATTTACCGGCAGAAAGGGCTCCAGACCCGATTCTGGTTCGAGGGTATATTGCAGCAAGGCGCGCTCGACGACCTGATCAGCCTATACGTGGGCGCGGTTTACCAAAGCGATGAGGCGGCCAGGAAATCCCAGCAATGGCTGGCACAGAACATCCCCAATGTAATCACGCTGCGCACCGCTGACTGGCTGGAAACCGCCGGCGAGCTGCTGAACAAGGCAGCCGCGGGCCTGGCTGCTGTGGCATCGGTCAGTCTTCTCGCCAGCCTGCTCGTGCTTTCCAGCGTGGTCAGTGTCAGCCGCAGGCGCCAGCTGTACGAGGCCAACCTGTTGCACTGCCTTGGCGCCCGTCACGGAGCTATCCGCCAATCCATGCTGCTGGAAACCGGTTTGCTGACCTTCCTGGCAACGGTTTTTGCGACGGCGCTTGGTGCGCTAATTGCTTTACCTGTTGCTGACCTCGCCTTGAAGCTACCGGCAGGCGATTTATGGTGGGTTGGGGCGCTGGTTGCCGGAGGTGTCAGCTCGCTGGCGTTGCTGGGTGGACTCCTGCCCACACTCAGGGCAATGCGGTTAAACCCCGCTGTGTTGCTCAGAGACAGTTAAAATGGCCTGTTATCGTAATAAATTCGTCTTTTTCACTAAGGAGGTGGAAAAATTATTTAAATCATAGACCTAAGAACATGAAAAATGACCGTTTGTTCGTTTTTTGGCCGCCATCACGAGTTGCAGGCTCAAAAAGTCCGGTTATATTGAGGAAATTAAGGAAAATTGCCTACTAAATGGCAAATTTCAAAAATTTTCACTAAATAATCTACGGTAGTATTTTTACGTATGCTTTTTGCACATAACCCGTGTTGTGTAGGCATAACGGACACACACTTTTCGCCCACGAAAGAAAAAGAGAGAATAACTATGATTCGCAAACTAGCACCGCTTGTATTCGCTTGTGCTGCGGTAACTTCCGTAAGCGCGACAGCCGATCAGCTGGACACCGTGATTCAACGTGGCACTCTGAACTGTGGCGTGGTTCTGGATTTCCCACCAATGGGATATTTTGACGAGAACAACGAGGCGGCCGGCTTCGACGTCGATTACTGTAATGACCTGGGCGAAGCGCTCGGCGTAGATGTTAATGTTCTAAATCTTACCTGGGGTGAGCGGATCCCCTCCCTGGTCTCCGGCAAGACTGATGTGGTTATCGGTTCTACCTCCGATACACTGGAGCGCGCCAAGACCGTTGGCTTCACCTACCCGTACTTCGTTTTTAAATTCCAGGTTATCGCCAACGAGGACAAGAACATTGAATCCTTCGATGACCTGAAGGATCTGAAGGTCGGTGCGGCACTCGGCACGACTTACGAAACCGAATACCTCGCCTATGCCGAGCAGCAGGGTTGGGGGAAGGACAACTACACGTCCTTCAAATCCGAGAACGATGCCTATCTGGGCCTTTACCAGGGCAAGGTCGACGCGATCATTTCAACCAACACAAATATCGCAACCAAACTACGTAGCGAAGAGTTCGCGGATTTTGAGGCCGGTCCCTACGTTCCCAACTATGACGACGTGGTGGGCATTATCGCCAAGCGTGATGAGGTTGCCTGGATCAACTATCTGAACCTGTTCCTGGTACGTCAGATTCGCGACGGCAACATGAACGAAGCCTACAACAAGCACTTCGGTACCGATGCGCCGGCCGATCTGATTCAGTCCCTCCGGGACAACAAGTAAGCCCCGAACCGACGGCCGCCAAACAGGCGGCCGTCATTGCATTGGTTCCCGGGTCGGGCACTCATTCTCGGGTGTCCTGACCTAAAATTCTGATCAAGGCCCTGCTTACCGGGCTCTGGTCGAGTTTCCTACCATTCATAAAATGGCCAAGGTATGGACTACGAATTTCACTGGAACGTTGTGTTCCAGAACATGCCCCAGCTGCTGAACGGTGCCTTCGTTACCCTGCACGTATCCGTTCTGGCGATGCTTCTGGGCGTTGTAATCGCAATACTGTTGGCGATCGCCAAAATGAATAACACGAAGTTCTTCAGCCAGGTTGCTACGGTCTGGGTCGAGATCGCCCGGAATACGCCGGCCCTGTTCCAGATCTACATGGCCTATTTCGGCCTTGGAGCATTTGGTATCCACCTCAGCCCCTATGTGGCGGTACTGAGCGCACTGGTCTTCATCAACGCGGGCTACCTGACGGAGACGTTCCGGGGTGGTTTTCAGTCGATTCCGAGCACCCAGTACAGTGCCTCCAAGTCCCTGGGCATGACCAGTATCCAGACGTATCGATACATCATCCTTCCGCAGATGCTGAGGCGCATTTACCACCCGATGACCAACCAGTTCGTCTGGTCCATCCTGATGAGCTCTCTGGGCATTCTCGTGGGTATGAGCGAGCTTTCTGGCACGACTCAGCGTTTGCAGTCACTGTCGTTCCGAACGCTGGAGTTCTTCATTGTGGCGGCTGTGATGTACTTCATCATCACCAAACTCGTGTTGTTTGGGTCATCACTGCTTGCTCGTAGACTCTTCAAGGGGGAAATCTGATGAATTCCTTATTCACACCCCTGTCCTGGAGCGATAGCGGTCTGATCCTGACCGGTGTCTGGAATACCATCATCATCTCTGTTGTCGCCATCGTGGTGGGCACTATTCTGGGATTGATCGTCGGCTTTCTCCGTGCCGAGAGCAACAAGGCCGTCAACGTCCTTTTCGGTAGCGTGCTCGACGTGCTGAGAAGTGTTCCCCTGATCATCCAGCTTATTCTGTTCTCCACCTTTGTCGGTGCGATGGGGAATCCATTGGCGCCGTTTGTTGCGGGCTCCATTGTGCTTTCGCTGTATACCATGGCCTTCATGAGCGAGGTATTCCGCAGTGGCTTTGAGAGCGTCAGTCCCTCAATGCAGACAGCAGCGCGCTCACTGGGTATGACCAAATGGCAAACCATCTACCACATTCGGTTACCGATTGGTTTGCGTGCTGTGTTCCCCTCGTGGCTGGGTGTTGCACTCAGTGTAATCAAGGACTCGGCCCTGGTCTCGGTCATCGGTTACATGGAATTGCTGCGCACGTCGGAGCAACTGATTTCAAGAACCCAGCAACCGCTCGAGATCCTGATCGGTGTTGGTATCTTTTACTTCATTATTTCGTACCCGCTGTCCCACTACGGCCGGTATGTTGAGAGGAAAATGGCAATATGATCAGCGTACAGAATGTCCATAAATCCTTCGGCGATCTTGAAGTACTGAAAGGCGTCAGCCTGGATGTAAAGAAAGGCGAGGTCGTGAGCGTTATCGGGGGCTCCGGCAGTGGCAAGTCGACTCTCCTGTATTGCATCAATGCCATTGAGCCTATCAACAAGGGCAAGATCCTCGTTGATGATGTGGATGTCCATGCCAAAGAGACCAACAAGGACAAGCTGCGCCAGAAACTGGGCATGGTCTTTCAGCAATGGAATTCCTTTCCTCATATGACTGTGCTTGAGAACGCCGCCCTGGCGCCCAGAATCGTCAAGAAAATGAGCAAGGAAGAGGCAATTGAAATTGCCAAGAAAGAGTTGGAGCACGTCGGCCTGGGTGACAAGTTCGACGTCTATCCCACGAAAATGTCCGGCGGCCAGCAGCAGCGCCTGGCGATCGCCCGTGCTCTGGCCATGAAGCCTGACTACATGCTGCTTGACGAGGTGACCTCCGCGCTCGACCCGGAGCTGGTCGGCGAGGTTCTGGATACCCTGCGCCTGTTGGCAGAAGAGGGGATGACCATGATCTGTGTGACCCACGAAATGGGATTCGCACGGGATGTCTCTGATCGGGTGGCTTACTTCCACGAGGGTGTGATTGCAGAGATCGGTGAGGCACGGCAGGTGATTACCGATCCGCAAAACCCGCTCACCCAGAAGTTTCTCTCAAAAGTGCGCTAAAAAGTTGCCACAGGCGTGGCGCTGGTTGGGGGAGTTCTTGGACCCGCTTCCCCAGCCATTTTCAAGCCGCAAGAGGGTAGTGCATTCTCCTGCTCCAAAACCGCAAGGGTCAGTTCCGGTTTTTCAGAACCTCATAAACCTGCGATATCGCTCCGTCCTGAGCCCCTTTCTCTATCACATCCTCAATTAATTCCAGCACCCGCTTCTCATCGTTGCTGCGAAGCCCTGGCCAATAGACATAGGGTACTAAATCCGGATTGCTGATAAAGAACAGGGCGGTTTCTTCCGGTTTGTTCTCTATGTTTCCCCTTAGGCCCAGGGTGAATTGGCGGCCTCCATTGCCACGGAGCGTTATAAGGAGCGAGTTGTCTTGCTCAATGAAACGGGTTTCCTCTACAGAAACGGGTTCTGCGAGGTCGGGCACTGACGTTATGTAGTACTGAAATCCCAGAAAGGCCACCAATACGAAAAGCAGGGTGGCCAGGGCGATGGATTTGAACATCGGATGGACTCCGGGCTGGCTACATGGCTCTCGCGAAAATCCCGAAGGGCAGGGACTTCAACACGTAACTCAGCGGTGTCCAGGGCCACCAGGGCACATAGGCCCGGCGTTTTTCCGATTCGATGGCTTTCACCAGAGCCTTCACGCCGGTTTCCAGATCCACCCGGAAGGGCGCATTTTTCGTATCGCGGTTAATATCGGTGAGAATGTAGCCGGGCATGATGTTGCTAACGTTGATGGGCTTGCCCTTGGTATCCAGTTGCAAGCCTTCGGCCAAGGAGGCCACGGCGGCCTTGGTGGCGGCGTAAACATTCAGTGGGCCGCGGAATCCACGGACGCCACTGACCGAGGACATCAGCACCAGGTGACCACTGTTTTGCGCGCGGAAAATCTCCATGGCCGCCTCGCTCTGGGCAATGGCGGCGATGAAGTTGGTTTCTGCGGTGTGGCGGTTGGCGGCAAAGTGCCCACGGCCTATGGGCTGTGAGCTGCCAATACCCGCGTTCACGACCACCCGGTCGAGACTGCCGAGCTCATCACGGAAGCCACGGAACACCTCGAACACCTGATCGTAATTGCAGACATCAAGGCCTCGAACAAGCACCCTGATATTCGGATATGCCTGTTGCAATTCCCGCTGGAGAGCCTCTAGCTTGTCAGCCCGACGTGCGCACAGCGCAAGGTTACAGCCTTTGGCGGCCCATTCGCGGGCCATGCCTTCTCCGAGACCGGTGCTGGCACCGGTAATCAGAATGTTCTTTCGCATCAGTTATCCCTTGGATCCGTTCTGGTCATTTGTCGTCACAGTACCATGATCGGACACCAATGGGATTGACTGAAACGCAGCTCTGGCTTGGCCTTTCCGTTCAGCGTGGCGGTCACTCCACCATCACCGTGATCTGCTCGGAGACCACGGGCGGGTTATGCGGCACGTGCATGTGATCACCCACCAATAGTTGCAGCGTATGTTTGCCCGGCGATAGCGTGATCTCGGTTTCGGTTTGACCGCCACCAAAGTGCTTGATCTGATCCGTTGCCGGAAGGGATTGGCTTAAATCAGAAGGCACATCGGTATCGATCAGCAGGTGGTGGTGCCCGGTGCCTGCTTTTTCAACGCCAGCGGGCGCCACGCCCATATGCCGCAGGCCAAAGACAACTTTGAAGGTTTGGTCAACGGTTGCGCCATCGGTTGGCTGGACAAAATACACGCCAGCGTTGGCCGGTGCCTCAGACATTTTGCTCTCTGCGAACGCTGCTACTGGTGCAATCAACAGAGCTAAAGATAGGCTAATTGCGATCCTGTTCATCTCATTTCCTCCCTGGTGTTCTTCACACGTGAGTATAGTTGAGGAAATGACGTTGTGGCGGGCGAATCAGTGCTTGAGGGCTGGGATAATGTAATTTTCAATTATTTGGAACTGGCGGCGCAGAAAGGACGAACCTGGTGACGGAGGGGTAGGGTCTGACGTCATCACCACGGTCATTTGAAGAGCAGGCATTACGTAAATCACCTGGCCGCCATAGCCCCGCCCGTAATACCCCATTTCGCCCGCTAGGGGCTGCTGGAACCATCCGTAGCCATAGGGATCATCGGTGTAAGCGGATCTTGCCCGTTCCATCCATGATTCGCTCACCCAGTTCTCTGGAAACAGAAGCTGGTCGCCAACACGCCCCTCATTGCGATACAGCTCGCCGATTTTTGCCAGGTCGCGGGGCGAGAGAAGCATATTGTTGCCACCGAAATAGATTCCCTGAGGGTCCCGGCCCCAGGCCGGAATCGTGATATTCAGCGGCTCGCCCAACCACTCCCGCGCCAGGGCAAGGGTGCTTCGTCCGGCGCTTTCGGTGAGCGCGGCGGAGAGCAGATGGCTGCTGCCGGTTGAGTAGAGCATGCGCCCGCCCGGCTCATCGACAAAAGGGCGAGTGAGCACATGGCGCACCCAGTTCTCGCTGTTCACCCACGGCCCATAGTATCGGCCAGATGTTCGCTGTAACCCCGCTTGCAAAGATAGAAGGTGCCCTAAAGTTATTCTGTCCACGCCCTCGGTAGCGGAGGCTGGTACACGGTCACCGAGAGTTTCAATAACCGGCTGATTGGTTCCCTCGAACACGCCTTTTTCGATGCCGATACCCACCAGCGCAGCGAGCACCGTCTTGGAGAGCGACTTGATGTTGGTTGGCGTGTCCAGGCCGGCGTTCTTCAAATCCAATGCCAGAATTTCCTCACCCTCATGGACAACAATCAGGCTGTGAAGGCGCTCAAGGTTCGCAGCCTCTCTCGACACATTTGTTCGCCAGTCGGCGATCTCTGAATGGCCTGGCAGGGGCACCAGTAGCAGAAGTGCGAAAATCCAACTTGATAAACGTCGCATAGTTTCGAGGGTCGTGATTATCTGTTTTTAAAAGGGAGAACACTCGACAAAGGTACGTCAGGACACGGCCGGGGGCTCACCACTCAATTAAGCCTGTTCGTTCAATGGTCTGATCTGGGTGATTTGATCAACGCGCCTGGCACCAAAAGCCAGATGGTCTTGCCTTCACGAAGCCAAAGATAGGGCAGGTAGCAGCCGACGATTTCAGCCAGCGAATACGAGAGGATTTTCGAGCAATTACGAAAGACTTCTAAATCATAGGCCTGCAATTCGGCGAAGCCCCATCACCCGCAAGGCCTTGTGCCCGAAGGTTTGCTTGTCGGCACACCGGTTCAAGTCTTAACCCATTTATCACCTTCCTTGTGATATTCCTGTTTTACCGCTGCCCAAGCAACTTTGTGGGCCGTTTCTTCGCGGCCTGAATGGCCCCGGCGGTCCTCGGGATCGTTGTATTCATCCCAGGCAGAGTTGAATGCTTTGCGATAGATCTCCTGGGCATGGCCTGGCAAATTGTTGCGTACGCTCGCTGGTAATTCCGAATTGTTGTTGTAGGGCATGGGGCCTACCTCCGAAAATGCTTTCGTCATTTACAGGTTAGCAGCTGGTAGCTTGGGGGCAGGAAAAACTGTTACAGCTCCAGCACAAGATTTCTGCCACCAAGAAAAAGCACCCAAACCGTTACCGCTGCCCAATGAATGATTACCGGTACCCAGATAGAGCGGGAAAGCACATAGGCGTGGCCGCAGGTAAGCCCCATAGCGGCCACGATAACGAGAAACCACGGATCGAGGAAAAGAGGAATAGCCGTGGGATTAAAGGCCAGCGCATTGAGCGGATGCCAGGCAACGAATACCAACGTACTGATCACCACACGCCAAAACGCTTTTATGCGCCCCGATTCGAGAATGTTTCTCGGAATCAGTACGCCCCTGAAGAAGGCTTCTTCGAGCAATGAGGGGAACACAAACAATATGAAGGGGAGCAGGGGAGTGATTGGCGAATCCAGCCATCCCGGTTGAAATAGGCCGGCGCTAAAGCCCACTGACAGGGCTATGAAGACGAACACTGGTACCAGCGCCCAGGTCTTTGCCGGTGCCTTAGTAGGGGAGACCAGAAAACTCTGGCCGAGGTTGTCCGAAAAGTATCTTGCAGGCTTCGTCATGACTTTTTAAAGGTATCTAAAGCCACCGGCGCACCCGTCGCTCATAATCCCGGAAGTCATCGCCGAACATCTCCCGCAGGGCACGCTCCTCCGGTGCAATCTGGAACCGGTTCATATACACCATGAAGACAAAGATGCCGATCAAGGCCCAGGCGGACGCCAGGAAAACGCCCCAGCCGAGGAGCCACAACCCGAAACCCAGGTACATTGGATTGCGGGAATAGCGGTATACGCCTGAGCTGACCAGCGTGGAGCTGGCTTCCGGCTTGCGAGGGTCTACCGTTGTATTCGAGGAGCGGAACGCAAGCACACCGGCCAGTGCGAACAGGGCACCCAGCAGAAACAGGGCGGTTGCTACTGCCAAACGAAGCGTTTCGCCAATGTTTACGCGCGGGCCTGATTCTGCGATGAGCCACATCAGTAACCCCACAATCAGTACCAGCGCGACAGGTGGAATGCGTTTCTCCATTTGGTCCGTTTTCACTATCAAAAAGTTTTCATGCAATGAGGAGATGACAGGCTAGCGAAGCTGGCTGTCCTTGCTGCCTCTGCGATTGATTGTGCCTGAGTGAGGGTGCTCCTTTTCAAGGGCCGACTGGCAGTCAATGCACAACCGGACACCGGGAATAGCCTTACGCCGGGCCTCCGGAATCGGAACACCACACTCATCGCATTCCTCGGCGCTCTCGCCTCCGGCTAGCTGGCTGCGAGCGCGTTGGATTTCGTCTTCAACACTGGCGTCGATCTGTTCCTGCACCGCACCATCCTTTGACCATCCACCTGCCATGAGCCCTCCGGAATCTGGGTGACTGATACCATTGAACATTACCATTCGAGCGCGAGTGCTCAAACATGCTGGAACCGACTTTTCTCGGGAACTGGTTTCCCTTTCGGTCTCCGGGCTTACTTGCGATGGAGCGCCCTGTAGCGTTCCTCGAGTTCGGCACGAATCGCGCGGCGCTCTTTACCGTTGGCAAATCGCCGGATCTGATCATCGGTGCGTGGAACCAGCTGCGGCACGGCGACGGCTTTGCCGTTGTCATCAACCGCCACCATGGTAAAAAAGCAGCTGTTGCTATGCCGGACCAACTTGTCGCGGATGTTCTCGGTAACCACTTTGATGCCGATCTCCATGGAGGTACGGCCGGTGAAGTTCACACTGGCCAGAAAGGTGACCAGCTCGCCAATTTGGATCGGTTGGAGGAACATCACCTGGTCGACGGACAGGGTAACGACATAGGTCCCCGCGTAGCGGCTGGCGCAGGCATAGGCAACCTCATCCAGGTACTTCAGCAGGGTGCCGCCGTGGACATTGCCGGAGAAATTGGCTTTGTCCGGCGTCATCAGGACGGTCATGCTCAGTGTTGTTGATTCGGGTTCCATGGCGTTTCTCTGGTGGTTTGCTATCCAGTATAGGCGCCAGGGTGCTGGCGTTGGCAGTAGTTATTCATCGGCCTCGAAAGTCACCAGATCCACATCCGCTGCCTGGGTGCGCAACGGCACCAATGCCTGATAGGCAGCGGAGTTGTGCCAATCGGCGGCGGAACCCGCATCCGGAAAGCGGATAACAACCGTATCGGTGTGCCGGTATTGCCCGCTAAGTACCTTTGCCTTTGTACCCCGAAGCACCAGTTCCGCACCCCAGGGAACCAGCGTTTCTGGCACCAGGCTACGGTATTCCGCCCATTTGTCCGGGTCTTTCACGGTGATGTTGCCGATAACGTAGGCTGTCATTCGCGGTCTCCTGTTATCGATTGGGTGATTCAGTCGGGTTGAGTGGGAAGGTCACGAAAAATAGATCTGTCTTGGTTTCGCCACGCTTGTCGCGCGGATTGCATTGTTATGCTTTCTGGAACAAAATTGTACCAATTATTGGTACTAACGAGGTGGCATCATGCAAAAGAACACCAGCATCACTCTAGGCCAACATTTTGATGCGTTCATTGCGGAACAACTCAAAAATGGCCGGTACAGCTCAACCAGCGAAGTTGTCCGTGCAGGATTGCGCCTGCTTGAAGAGTCCGAAACCCGCCTGACTACGCTCCGCAAACTGCTTAAAGAAGGCGAAGACAGTGGTTTTGAAGACTACTCCTATGACTCGTTCATTCGCGAACTGGACAACGAAGAGCGCTGATGCCGAATTTCAAGCTTTCCAGGAAGGCCAAAGCTGACCTCAAATTTATAGCACTTTACACGGAGCGTGAATGGGGCCGGGATCAGCGAAACCACTACATTTTTCAGTTCGACCAGTGCTTTAATCTGCTGGGTGAAAATCCGAACCTGGGACAATCCTGCGATGAGATCAGCTCCGGCTACCGACAGTACCCCCAGGGAAGCCATAGCATCTTTTATCGGGTAGCCACCGAGGGTGTTGTTGAAGTTATCCGCATCCTGCACAAACGCATGTTGCCGGAAGGGCATCTTCTTTAAGGCATAACGCCTGCAGTAAGCGCGGCTTTGGAATGGAGGCGAAGCCGCAATGGAAAAGCGGTCACCGTGCCTGCGACTGTTAGATTATCTTCAGTTATACCCGCTGTAAGAAACAATCAACTCACCCTGAAAATTCAGTATCTCCTGCTCTAGTGCATGGGTTACGCATCTTGAGTCGAGGAGGCTAAAATACAGTACAGGCGAAGACTTACAAATCTAACTTCATCCATTTTTGAAGCTTTGATATGAGAGCAATAGTAAAGAAGGCGCTCATTACTGTAGTAGCCCCCATTTAAACCGGACACCTTGGTAGAAGCAAAGGCCTAGGCATAGACCTAGTGCAAAGGAGTGTCCAAGGTGGAGAGAATCGAAGTCATAACCGGAGTGCAACGTCGTCGCCGGTATTCCGCACAGGAGAAGGCATTCATGGTTGCTGAGTGTGAGCGGCCAGGCATGTCAGTGTCGCTTGTAGCGCGACGTCATGGTATATCAGCAAGTCTGTTGTTCCGTTGGAAGAAGCTGATGAAAGACGGTGGCATGTCCGCGATTGAATCCGGTGATGAGGTTGTCAGTGCATCCGAGGTGAAGGCCCTGAACAAAAAGGTTCGGGACCTGGAGCGGATGTTGGGCCGCAAGACGATGGAAGCTGAAATACTCCGGGAAGCTCTGGAGGTGGCTCAGTCAAAAAAGTTGATCTCGCGCATGCCGTTGCTGCCACCGGACGATACCCTCTGAAGCGGGTAGCGGAGGTACTGAAGGTATCGCGCTCCAACCTTCTGGATCGCCTTCACGGCCGCCAGAAAGGTAGATGTCCCAGATACAAAAAACAGGACGATGACCGGCATTTGCCGGTTATCAGAGAGCTGTGTGAAGTCCGTGCGGCCAATGGCTATCGAAGGATTACGGCACGCTTGAATCGGTTGCTTGCAGCCAACGATGAGCGAGTGAACCACAAGCGTGTGTACCGGCTGATGAAGCAGGATGGGCTGTTGTTGCCCCGTTACACGGGCCGGCCTCAGGAGCGTTGTCACAACGGCCAGGTCATTACGTTGAAGCCGGACCTCCGTTGGTGCTCAGACGGCTTCGAGATCCGCTGTTGGAATAAGGAGGTGGTTCGCGTGGCCTTCAGCCTGGACTGCTGTGATCGGGAACTGATGCGCTATGTGGCGACGACCGGGGGAGTCACCGCTGAGATGGTCCAGGACCTGTTGCTGGAAAGCCTGGAATACCGCTTCGGCCAGTCAGAGCATGTTCCACACCCGCTGGAATGGCTGACGGACAATGGCAGCTGCTACATTGCCAAAGAAACGCGAGCGTTCGCATCTTCTCTGGGCTTTGTGGTGTGCACTACGCCTGTGAGAAGCCCGCAGAGCAACGGCATGGCTGAGGCCTTCGTGAAGACGTTCAAAAGGGACTATATTTACCTGAACGATCTTCCCGACGCCGCCTCTGTGATGGCGAAGTTGCCGGAATGGATCGAGGACTATAACCGCAGTCACCCACACAAGGGACTGAAAATGAAATCGCCCTGGGAATACCGGGCGGAACTGGCATCAAATGAATGAGGTGGTGTCTGGTTTAGCGGGGGCAACTACAATTACCAAGAGAAAGCCACCAGCCAGGAATAATAAAAACACTAAATGTAGGCCCATTGTTACTGCCCGCGCTCATGAATTCACCGAGTGTTAATTCCTTGGCTCCTGTTGTGTTATTGCTGCTGATAGCAACACGCTTGAACGTAAAGGAAACCTCAGTTAGAAAGCCCAAATTCTTTCAAACAAAGACCCCAAGAAAAAAGAGCACTAACAGCGCAGTGACACCCTTTGCTGATGTGATCTTCTTTATGAATTCATTGATTTCGGGTGTCATCAGTATTCCTAGTGCGCTAGCATTTGTATAGCGGTCGCGATGATCATTTTCCAGACCAATTATCCAGGCTGACCACTTTGCCAATCTAACCAAATACTCTATAAACTCAATGTCCTGATTCCCAGCCTGTCTCAGAGCTTCGATAGAAACGACCACCACGAGCGTTTTTCCTGATATCAGCGACTTTTCGTTAAAAGCGATCGTCTTTCCCCATAAACAAAAAGGCCCGAAGTTCTCACTCCGGGCCTTCTCGTCACTCATTGCAGTCAATCACCTCAACCGCATTTGCTATCGCCGCAGGACAGACAGGTCGCACACCCGTCCATGACGATTACCGCCTTTGTGCTGCACTTGCTACACATGGTGGCGTTGGGCGGGAAGTCGCTGGCCTTTTCATCGTTTGTGGCCGTGGTGTGGTTGGCTTCGAACTCGGCACGCTTTTCGGCGAGGATGCGTTTGGTGGTTTCGCTCATTTCCTCGCTTTCCAGAAGGCCGATGGCCTTCAGGTGCTTCTCGATCACGGCACCGATTTCAGCGACCAGGGAAGGCATGAACACGCCGCCTTTCTTGAAGTAGCCGCCGTTGGGGTCGTACACGCTGCGCAGCTCTTCCACCAGGAAGGTCACGTCGCCACCCTTGCGGAATACCGCGGAGATAACGCGGGTGAGTGCGATAACCCACTGGAAGTGTTCCATCGACTTGGAGTTGATGAACACTTCGTACGGCTGCCGGCTCTCATGGTCGGTGCCCTCGTTGAGCAGGATGTCGTTGATGGTGATGTACATCGCGTGCTCCGCCACCGGCGGCTTGATCTTGTAGGTGGTGCCCAGCAGGAAGTCCGGCCGTTCGATGTATTCGTTCATCTGAACGGGCTTGGTTTCCGCGTGCACCGGTGCCTGGTGTTCGGGGGCTGCTTCTGGGTCGGCCTTCTTTACGCGGTAGCCGACGATTTTGTTGCTGATTTTAACTGTCATGTTCGTTGTCCTGTGTCGGTTCCCGGATCAGTACTTGCCGTAGGTGCCTTCTTTAAGCGCGTCAAACAGGTTTGCGGCGTTGTGGATTTCGCCGTCGTACTCTACCTGTTCGTTGCCCTTGAGGGTGACCTTGCTGCCGTCGTCCAGGGTGAACTCGTAAAGGGTGTTTTCCAGATCCTTCTCTTTAACCAGTACGCCCTGGAAGGCTTCCGGGTTGAAGCGGAAGGTGGTGCAACCCTTCAGGCCCTTGTCGTAGGCGTAGAGGTAAATGCCCTTGAAGTCCTGATAGTCGAAGTCTGTCGGAACGTTCGCGGTCTTGGAAATCGAGGAATCTACCCACTTCTGGGCAGCGGCCTGAATGTCTACGTGCTGCGCCGGCGATACATCGTCGGAGGTGGTGAAGTAGGCCGGCAGCTTCTTGTCGTCCTCTTCAGAGAAAGGCATGGCGCCCGGGTTCACCATATGACGGTATGCGAGCAGCTCGAAAGAGAATACGTCGACTTTCTCTTTTGTCTTACGGCCTTCGCGGATGATGTTCCGCGCATAGTGGTGCGAGAAACTCGGCTCAATGCCGTTACTGGCGTTGTTGGCCAGTGACAGGCTGATGGTGCCGGTCGGTGCGATGGATGTGTGGTGGGTAAAGCGACCACCTTTTTCGGCCAGTTCTTCCACCAGCTTCGGCTCTACGCTGGCAATCTGTTGCATGTACTTGCTGTATTTAGCGTGCAGTACGCGGCCCTTGAGCTTGTCGCCCAACTTGTAGCCGTCTTCAGACAGCTGCGGGCACTTGCTGAGCATTTTGGGGGTAATTTCGAACTCGTCGTCCATGATCGGCGCAACGCCTTTTTCCTCGGCCAGGGCGAGGGACTGGCGCCAGCCCTCCACAGCCATTTCACGTACGACTTCTTCGGTGAACTGCACAGACTCTTCAGAACCGTAGGGCATACGCAGCATGGCTAGGGTGGAACCCAGGCCCAGGATGCCCATGCCGTGGCGGCGCTTGTAGGTGATTTCGTGGCGCTGCTCGGCCAGCGGCAGGCCGTTGATCTCTACCACGTTGTCCAGCATGCGGGTGAAGATGCCCACCACCTTGCGGTATTTCTCGTAGTTGAAGCTGGCTTTGTCGGTAAACGGGTAGTCCACGAACATGGTCAGGTTCACAGAGCCCAGCAGGCAGCTGCCGTAAGGGGGCAGCGGCTGCTCACCGCAGGGGTTGGTGGCACGGATGTCTTCGCAGAACCAGTTGTTGTTCATCTGGTTGACCTTGTCGATCAGGATGAAACCCGGCTCGGCGTAGTCGTAGGTGCTGGTCATGATGGTGTCCCAGATAAACTGGGCTTTCAGGGTGCGGTAGATGCGGCAGGCAACTTTGCCTTCATCGTTTACCACGTAGCCTTTCTGCTCCGGAAAATCCCGGTACACAAACTGGCTTTCGTCGCTCAGGTCCAGCTCCTCGTCTTCCACTTCCTTTTGGGTAACGGGGAAGGAGAGGTGCCAGTCATCACCGTTGCGCACGGCTTCGATGAAGTCTTCGGTGATCAGCAGCGAGAGGTTGAACTGGCGCAGGCGACCGTCTTCACGCTTGGCCTGGATGAAGTCGATCACGTCTGGATGGTGCACATCGAACGTGGCCATCTGGGCGCCGCGGCGGCCACCGGCAGAGGACACGGTGAAGCACATGCGGTCGAAGATATCCATGAACGACAGCGGGCCGGAGGTGGTGGCACCGGCGCCGGCCACATAGGCGCCTTTCGGGCGCAGGGTAGAGAACTCGTAACCGATACCACAGCCTGCCTTGAGGGTAAGGCCGGCTTCGTGGTTCTTTTCCAGAATGTCGTTCATGGAATCCTGAACGGTGCCGGAAACGGTACAGTTAATGGTGGAGGTTGCCGGCTTGTGCGCTTCGGCACCGGCATTGGAAGTAATCCGGCCGGCGGGAATAGCACCGTTCTGCAGGGCCCAGATGAAATTCTTCATGTGCTGGGTGCGTACGGATTTGTTCTCCACCTCGGCAAGGGCTTTGGCAACACGTTCGTAGGTTGCGTTAATGTTCTTGTCTACGGGCTCGCCGGTCTTGGTCTTCAACTGGTATTTGCTGTGCCAGATGTCGATCGAGGCTTCCTGCATCGGAATTGTCGTTACCACTGCCTGTGCCTTAGCGTTCATTTCCACCCTCTATCTTCCGGTATGTCTTCTTTTGATGGCACCAGTCCTTGTACCGGCGGCGCCATACCCCTTGAGAATCGTGTCTTTGGCCTTGGGCCTGTTTTCTTTTTAACCACTATATATGGGCTGAATCTGGAAGGAGTATAACAGGATATAGTGTTCTGTGAATAAGAACGCAACTATTGATAGACGCTTCGGGGCAAAGAAAATCAATCAAAACCGGCTTGAATCCGGGAAATTTTTTTTAAAACAGAGGTTTGGAGATAAAGGTTCAAAACCACTACATGTTGTGGTTTTGTGATGCTGCGGTGTCAATAGCAAATTGTGCGATTCCGGTCGGAAATTGGCAAAATCAGGCAATCAGGAAGCGAAAACGGGGGCCAATCCGGCCCCGTTTTTTATTAACCCAGCAACAGACTGTCGTCGTCCACTTCCAACCCGCGCTGTTTTTCGAACAACCCGAGCAGATCCTTCACTTCCAGGCCCTCGCGGTCCCTGCCTTCGATATCAAACACCACCTCACCCTGGTGCAACATTACCGTGCGGCTGCCGACTTCCAGCGCCTGTTTCATGCTGTGGGTCACCATCAGTGCGGTGAGCTTCTGCTCTTCGATGATCTTGGTGGTGAGTTCCAGCACGAATGCGGCGGTTTTCGGGTCCAGCGCGGCCGTGTGTTCGTCCAGCAGCAGGATGCTGGAGGGCGTGAGGCTCGCCATCAGCAGGCTAACGGCCTGGCGTTGGCCGCCGGACAGCAGGCCCATCTTGTCGCCCAGGCGCTTTTCCAGGCCGAGGTTCAGGGATGAAAGGCTGTCCTTGAACTTCTCCATGTACTGCCTTTTCACGGCGCTTGTCAGGCCCCGGCGTTGGCCACGCTTGATGGCCAGGGCGAGATTTTCTTCGATGCTCAGGCCTTCGCAAGTTCCGGCCAGCGGGTCCTGGAATACCCGGGCAACACGGCCGGCCCGTTTGTGGGTCGGCAGTTTGGTTACGTCCAGGTTGTCCACAATGATCTGGCCGCTGTCTACCAGCACTTCGCCGGCCAGCGCGTTCAGGAAGGTGGACTTGCCGGCGCCGTTACTGCCTATCACCGTGACGAATTCGCCCTGATTAACGGTCAGGCTCATGCCCCGGAGCGCCGGGTTTTCCAGCGGTGTTCCTTTGCCAAAGGTGAGCCGGAGATCGGTTGCACTGATCATTTTGCCTCCTCAGGCGCCTTTGCGTGGAGAGTTGCGGGAAAGTTTGCCTGCAATGGATGAACGCACGCCTGGCAGCACGATGGCCAGGGTGACCAGAACCGCGGTAATCAGGTTCAGGTCCTGGGCCTGCAGGCCGAGAAAATCCGCGTTCAGGGCGAATGCAATGGCCAGTCGGTAGATGATTGCGCCAACCACGCAGGCGATGAGCGCACGTACAACCGTAGATGGCGTAACTACGGCTTCACCGCCAATCAGGGAGGCAAGGCCAATAACGATCACACCCACGCCCATGGTTACATCAGCTGCGCCTTGGCTCTGGGCAAAGAGCGCACCGGCGAGCCCAACAAGGCCATTGGAGACGGCAACGCCAAGAACAATCATGGCGCCGGTGGCGATGCCCTGTGCCCGGGCCATTCTGGCGTTGGCGCCGGTGGCTCGCATGGCCAGCCCGGTTTCGGATTTCATAAACCGCCACAGAAGTATCAGGGCGACAACGACCACAATGACGAAGAGCAGCACCGGCACCTGATGGTAGGCCAGATCCAGGTTGTACCAGGGGGTCAGCACGGTTTCTTCAGTTAGCAGAGCCACGTTCGGGCGGCCCATGATGCGCAAGTTGACCGAGTAGAGCGCGATCATGGTCAGAATCGATGCCAGCAGGTTCAGAATGTTGAGTTTTACATTCAGCAGGGCAGTGACTGCGCCGGCGGCCATGCCGGCCATCACCGCACAGCCAGTAGCCAGCCAGGGGTTCCAGCCTTCAATGATCAGTACGGCTGCAACGGCAGCACCGAGGGGGAAGCTGCCGTCTACAGTGAGGTCCGGGAAGTCGAGCACCCGGAAGGAGAGGTAGATGCCGAAGGCGACCAGGCCGTAGATCAGTCCGGTCTCAATGGCACCATAAAGCGCGATGTTACTCAGCATGGTCGGGTATCACCAATGATAAAACGGGCAGCCCCTCGTGAGGGCCGCCTGTGGGGTTCAGGGGGTTACTTGGCGCTGTCGATAACTTGCTTCGCGTCTGCGATTACATCATCGGACAGGGTGATGCCCATGCGCTCTGCGGCGGCCGGGTTCACGAAAAGATCCAGCTTTTCCATGGTCTCAACAGCCATGTCGCCCGGCTTTTCGCCATTTAGTACCCGGGCAACCATCACGCCGGTCTGGCGGCCATGGTCGTAGTAATCAAACCCGAGGGCCGCAACCGCGCCGCGCTCAACGGTTGCGGTGTCTGCTGCGAATACCGGAATGCCGGCGCGCTCACCAACAGAGATGACAGCTTCGGCCGCACTGATCACGGTGTTATCAGTGGTCAGGTAGATGGCATCGGCTTTGCCGACCAGGGAGCGGGCGGCACCCAGAACCTCGGAGGTTTTGGTGGCAGCGCCTTTTACCAGTTCAAGACCGCGGGCGGCGAGGCGCTCTTCCAGCAGTTCCACCAGGGAGACGGCGTTGGCTTCGCCCGGGTTGTAGACGGTGCCAATGCGTTTTGCATCGGGCATCACCCGCTGAAGCATATCCAGGTGTTTGTCGATGGGCAGCATGTCGCTCACACCGGTGATGTTGGCGCCCGGCGCTTCCATGTTGCTTACCAGCTTGGCTCCAAGCGGGTCAGTAACAGCGGAAAAGATTACCGGTGTATTGCGGGCCGCAGCGGCAACGGTCTGGGCAGAAGGCGTAGCAATTGCCACGATCACGTCTGGGCTTTCGCCAACAAATTTGCGGGCAATCTGGGAGGCGATGGCGGAATTGCCCTGGGCACTTTCATGCATCACTTCCAGGTTGTCGCCTTCTTTGAACCCGCGCTCGGCGAGTTCGTCTTTAATGCCCTGGTAGACGGCGTCCAGTGCCGGGTGCTCCACAATCTGTGTGATGGCTACAACGCGGGGTTCCTGGGCCTGAACTAGGGTTGCCAGCGCCAGCAGTGTGGCACTGAACAGGGTGCGCAGGGTTGTCTTGGCCATATGCCCATCTCCGGGTAGGTTAACTGGTATGTTGCAATTCTGAAGGGGCGGAAGTTTACCACAGGCACAGGGCGGGAGGGGTAGGGGATGTTGCCGTAAGCGGTGCTATGATCGTAATAGATGCAGTTGCAAATTATTTTGCTTGTGTCACGTTTTGACGGCTCATACTATGTTGAAATACCCTACGAAAGTCTAATAAGAAAACATCCATAATTCGAACAACGAACTGCAAGGAAGGTCCATGGACACAACTAATAAACTTCCCCTGGATATGGTCTATCACTGGGAGAAGGACAAGGCGAATTCGGTCTATATGACTCAGCCCATCGGGGGCGGCAAAACGGTGGATTATACCTGGGGTCGGGCGGTAGATGAGGCAAGGCGCATGGCGTCGTACCTGAAGTCCCTGAATCTCCCCGAAAAGAGCCGCATCGGTCTGATCTCCAAAAACTGCGCCCATTGGATCATGACCGACTGGGCCATCTGGATGGCCGGCCACATTTCCGTGCCGCTGTATCCCACCCTGAACGCCGATACTGTCAATTACATTCTCAATCACGCTGAGTGTGAGGTAGTGTTTGTTGGCAAGCTGGACGACTGGGACATGATGAAACCGGGCGTACCGGATTCAGTTCGGTGTATTTCCTTCCCGCTGAGCCCGCCCAATGATTTCGAAACCTGGGACGATATTGTTGCCAGGTATCCGCCCCTGGAAGAAAACGTTCAGCGTGATGCGGACGAATTGGCAACCATTGTTTACACCTCCGGCAGCACCGGTAAGCCCAAGGGCGTCATGCTGAGCTTTTTCAACATGGCCTATGCGGCAGAGGGTGGCATGGAGGTGCTCGGTGTGGGCTCCGAGGAGCGCATGCTATCGTACCTGCCGCTGGCTCACGTATTCGAGCGTACCTTTGTTGAGTTGGCATCACTGTATGCCGGCTTCCACCTCTATTTTGCGGAATCTCTGGATACCTTCGTGGAAGATTTGCGGCGGGCCCAGCCAACGCTGTTCCTCTCCGTGCCGCGCCTGTGGGTGAAATTCCAGCACGGCGTACTCCAGAAACTGCCAAAGAAGAAGCTGGACCGGTTGCTGAAGATTCCCGTGGTCAACAAATTGATCAAGAAGAAGATTCTCAAAGGCCTCGGGCTGGACAAGGTCAAGTTGGCCGGCAGTGGCTCGGCGCCCCTGGCGAGCGACGTTCTGGACTGGTACCGCAACCTTGGCCTCGAGTTGCTGGAAGGTTATGGCATGTCTGAAAACTTTGCTTATTCCCACATGAGCAAGCCAGGGCGGTCGAGAACGGGTTACGTTGGTGAGTCAGCGCCGGGGGTTGAAACCCGGATCAGCCCGGAGGGTGAAATCCAGATCAAGAGCCCGGCCACCATGATGGGCTACTACAAGGACGAAGAGAAAACCCGGGAAACCTTTACCGAAGACGGCTTCCTGAAAACTGGCGACAAGGGTGAGATTGATGAGATGGGCCGACTCAAGATCACTGGTCGCATCAAGGAAATCTTCAAGACCAGCAAGGGCAAGTACATTGCCCCTGCACCCATCGAGAACCGCCTGATGTCCCACGACGCTATCGAAATGGTGTGTGTCTCCGGTGCCAATCAGACTCAGCCCTTTGCCCTCATAATGCTGGGCGAAGAGGCCCGACCGAAAATGGCGGATGAGGCGTTCCGGCAGGAGATTGAAGAGAGCTTCAAAAAGCTGATAGCTGATGTTAACAAGACTGTGGATCCACACGAGCAGCTGGCATTTATTACGGTGGTGAGCGACGAGTGGTCGATCGAGAACAGCTTCCTTACGCCGACGATGAAGCTCAAGCGTAATGTGGTTGAAGACGCATACCAGGAGAAAGTCGACAAGTGGTACGCGCAGCGTCAGCCGGTTATCTGGCAGTAACGCTTTCGATTACAGGTGAAGATGTTTTGGCCCGGCTCTGCCGGGCCTTTTTTGTAGTGGAAAAAAAACCGACGTAAGTCGCATAGGGAAACGGGGGAAGCAGGCCTAAACTGAAGGGATATCAGGAGGATGTTATGAGCCAGTTGTCCCTTTTCCAGAAACGTATCCAGGACGAGATTCCCCTTTCTCGGGCCTTGGGGATTCAATTGCATTCCTGGGATGGCCATTCGTTGTTACTCAGTGCACCTCTGGAGCCTAACAGCAACCACCAGGGTACCGGGTTCGGAGGCAGTGTTTACTCGGCGGCGGTAACGGCTGCGTGGGGCCTGACGGAACTGGCGCTCTGGGACCTCGGTCTCCGGGGTAACGTTGTGGTGCAGAGCGGGAATATCGACTATCTGGAACCCGTGACATCCGATTTTTACGTGATCTGCCGGCTGCCAGGGGATGAGATACCCGAACGTTTCCGCAAGAGCCTTGCGAGGCATGGCAAGGGACGGCTTGATCTGACGGCTGAAGTCTTCTGTGGGGAGCCAACTTCTATGCCGCAAGGGGACCCTGTGGCGGTATTCCAGGGGCGGTTCGTCGTTCAGGATGTGAAATCCCGGGTGAACTTTTGAACCGGTCAGGCGATTGAACGGCTGTTGGAGATTGAACGGCTCATCAGAATGATCGGAATGATGCCTGCCAGGACAATAATCAGGGCGGGCAGAGCGCTGTGGTAAAGACGCTCGTCAGAGGCAAACTGGTACACGTAGGTAGCCAGTGTCTCGAAGTTAAATGGCCTGAGAATCAGAGTGGCGGGCAATTCCTTCATGCAATCCACGAATACCACCAGGGCTGCAGTAACCAGCGTTCCCCTCAGCATGGGCAGGTGAACACGCACCAGGGTGTTGCCCGGACTGTGTCCCAGGGACCGTGACGCCATGTCCATGCTTGGTGTGATTTTCTGCAACGCACTTTCCACGCTACCGGCGGAGACCGCCAGGAACCGCACGGTATAGGCGAACACCAGGGCAAAGGCCGAGCCGCTGAGTAACAGGCCGGTACTTATGCCGAAAATATCGCGCATGAGGCTGTCCAGCCAATTGTCAAAACCTGCCAGTGGCACAATCACGCCCACGGCCAATACCGCGCCTGGCATGGCATAACCAAGACTGGATAGACGCATCAACACCTGCATTTTGCGAGTGTTGTGCAGACGGCGGCTGTAGGCAAGCGTGATACCGATGAGCAGGGTGGTCAGAGCTGCTGTGCCGGAGAGGAACAGGCTGTTGAAGGTGTTGCGGACAAAATCCGGGTTCCAGCTTTCACCAAAGTATTCCCAGGCATACAGGCCAAGTGTTGCGCCGGGGATCATAAACCCGAACAGTACAGGTAGTGCGCACACGACCACGCAAATCATCTGGCGCGGAAACGACATGGTGAAGCGCTGGATCGGGTCCCGGTTATCCCGGGCTGCGAATTGCTGCTGACGTCTTCGCGAGTAACGCTCAAGGGTAACCAGAATTACTACGAAGATCAGCATGGTAGTGGCTATCTGGGCCGCGCCGCCGAGGTTGCCCAGGTTCATCCAGGTATCGAACAGGCCGGCGGTCAGGGTCTGAACCGCGAAGAAATCCACGGTGCCGAAATCGTTCAGTGTTTCCATCAGCACCAGCGACAGACCCACAGCAACCGCAGGGCGGGCGATGGGCAAAACCACCTTGAAGAACGTGCTCAGCGCAGAGTGGCCGAGACTGCGACTGACCGCGAAGAGAGACGGGGACTGCTCCAGAAAAGCAGCCCGGGCAAGCAGGTAAACGTAAGGATACAGGACCAGCCCGATCATCAGCGTGGCGCCTTCGAGGCTGCGGATTTCCGGGAACCAGTAATCGGCGGCACTGCTCCAGCCGAAGAGGTCTCTGAGTGCGCCCTGAACCGGCCCTGCGTAGTCCAGGAGGCTGGTGTATACATAGGCAATAACATACGCCGGCACTGCGAAAGGCAGCAGCATGGCCCATTCAAAGAACTTGCGGCCGGGAAACTCGCACATAGTGACCGCCCAGGCCGAGGCCAGGCCTATCAACAGAGTAAGGGCGCCCACACCAATCATCAGTTTGAGTGTCGTGGTCAGGTAACGGGGAAGCGTGGTCTCGATCAAGTGTGGCCAGATATTCTCTTCGGGAAAAAACGCCAGAAAAATAACTGAAAGAACCGGAAGGGCGACGATGGCGGTGGTCAGCAGTGCGCTGATCATCCATTTTGGAGAGGTACGCTTTGCCAGCAGGGGCTGGGATAGCCCGGGATTAACGCTGGTTGCGGCCTCGCTCATAATGTCCCTGTATCTGGATGTGGGGTCTGTCCAATTGAAGATGGGAGATTGTAGTCACCTGGTTTGGTGCCTGCAATGACCGGTGTCATGGTCCGCTTGGGTCATGGCGTGCCTGATGGCGGGTGAGGGTGGCGGAACCACCCCCACCATTGGCGATCACTCGCCGTCGTAATCCACGCGGTCAACCAGCTTGACTGCGGCATTGCGGTTGTTGGCAATTTCCTGCAGAGAAAGGTCGTCCGGGTTGATCTCACCCCACTCGGCAACCAGTCCGGAAGGCTGTACTTCCGGGTTTGCCGGGTATTCGGTGTTTGCCTCGGCATAGATCCGCTGGGCTTCCGGCGAGGACAGGAATTCCATCAGTTTGATGGCGTTCTCGCGGTTCGGCGCGCTCTTGGTCAGGGAAATGCCACTGATGTTCACGTGGGTTCCCCGGCCTTCGGCGTTCGGGAACACAAGACGAACCTGCTCGGCGATCGGGCGCTGGTTCTCATCTTGCAGCATGTTGCCGTAGTAGTAGCTGTTACCGATGGAGATATCACAGACCCCTTCGGCAATGGCTTTGATCTGGTCACGGTCGCCACCCTGGGGCTTGCGGGCCAGGTTGTCTTTCAGGCCTTCCAGCCACTTCTCTGTCTCGGCTTCACCGTGGTGGGCGAGCATGGAGGAGAACAGGGCGATGTTGTAAGGATGCTTGCCGCTGCGGGTGCAGATGCGGCCTTCCCACTTGTCGTCTGCCAGTTGCTCGTAGGTGGTAATCTCGCCTTCCTCAACACGCTCCTTGGAAGCGAAGATCAGACGGCCGCGAGTGGTCAGTGCATACCACTTGCCTTCTGGGTGGCGAAGGTTCTCCGGAATGTTTTCTTCCAGGGTGTTGTTGTCCACGCCCCGTACCAGATCACGCTCTACCAGCTCGTTCAGGCGTGAAATATCAACGGTCATCACCACATCAGCGGGGCTGTTGCGGCCTTCACGTTCCAGACGCTCTGCAAGGCCCTGTTTGGCGAATACAACGTTGCTCTTGATGCCGGTTTCCTGCTCGAATGCGTTCAGCAGGGGCTCAAGCAGGTATGCCTGACGGTAGGAGTAGATGTTGACCTCGCCGTCTGCGGAGGCGGCCATGGGCATGGCAGTGAGGGCGATTGCAGCGGTGGCAGCCAGTTTCATTCGCATAGTCCCATCCTTTTCTGGTGATTACGGTATTATGTGCCTGCATTGAGATTTGCAGTCGTTTAAAAACGCCAACCATTCTCATTTCTATTAATTGTTTAGTCAATATCTCCGTTGGCATATTTTTTTGAAAATGGTGTTATGCTTCGGAAGGCTATAAAAACTATGTAAAAAGTAGTGGAATCCTCAGATGGTTGGGAACGATCGAAGAGAGCACATGCGCACTGCCATGAGTGCGAAAGTAAAGGTGGTGCACGCGGAGTTGGGAGAATTCATATTCTCGACCCGCGATATTTCCGACGGTGGTGTTTTTATCGTTGTCGACACTGAGCCTTTCGTGCCAAGCCTTGGCGACAAGGTCACCGTTCAGGTGCAGGGTTTGCCTGTTCCGGCACCGGTGCTTGAAATGGTGGTTGTGCGTAAAACCAATGACGGGTATGGCCTTCAGTTTGATCAAAATGGTGACTGATAGGCGGATTGAGGGCGGCTGCTATGGATAATGGCAGATCCAAATCAACCGCCGTCAGGGGTACGCCAGTCAGATGATCTTTTCAGCGTTTTCCAGAGCTTACAAGCCAGTTATTGCAAGCCTGATGCTTTTGTTTACAACGGGCTGCGCCAGCTATTACTCACACTCTGCAATGTTTCCGGCGGAGAATTCCTCAGGTGATCCGAGGCACGTGCGGTTGTCCTGGCAGAGCGCTGAATACCCGGGTTGGTGGTTGGCCAGTGATAAAGCAACCTCGGTAAAACTGGAAACACAATGCAGTGACCGTGTCTGGCGTCTGCGCGATGGCGATGACGCCGGTGATTGTGGGGCGGGGATTCGCGCCTGCGGCGAGCCGGGCAGGGATCTTGTGGCACGGAGCGGCCAGCCGGCAACCGGCACGACCCGCTGCATGGCTATTAATCCTGCGGCTCCAGGCGCGCGTATAGCTCAAGTGGGTAGCAAGCTGGAGTTGCTGGTTTCCTGTACCCCTGTGGTTGTCACAGAGGGGCAGGGCGACGATGCCTTTAACCTGGATTACTTACGGGCGTCCTCAGTGCCTTACACCGTCTACGTGCGCAAGGCGCCAAGGGGGTCGATGCGCGCCCGGTTGCCTGCGTTTGATGAGTCGGTATGTGACGCAGAGTGACAGTTTCTGACGTTGATATGTGACTCCCATCACGTTGCTACATTCTGTTTCCCATTGAAGATTAGCGTTACGCTTTGTCGCGTTTGGGTTACCTGACGATACGATATTGTAATTGTGTCTCCCGGCGGTTCCGTCAGAATGGTAGCCATCGAAAAGTGTTTGGTGTGAGGTGTCCCGTGGGTGTCCAACAGAAGAAAGTCGCAGTGCATGATCTGGAAGTGGGCATGTTCGTGTCTGATCTGGACAGACCATGGCACCAGACCCCATTCCCGATCCAGGGTTTTCATATTCGGTCCCAGGATGACGTTCGCGCCCTGGTTTCCCACTGTAAGTGGGTCATGGTCGATGTGGCGGAAGCGCGGGAAGCAAACCAGGTAAATGACGGCAGCAAGCCGGTCTTCGGCAAGACACTGAATAAGCGGGGTGGCGGGCGAGAGCAGCTTCAATTACCGCCGCTGAGTATTCGGGAGCCGGTAACCTACGAAACCGTTACCAGCCTCAAGAAAGAAATGAAAACGTCCAAGCGCCTTCTGGATGATATGGAAGTGGCGCTGGATCAGCTTTTCGAGACACTTCTTGCCCACGGCATGCCGGATCTGAGGCCAATCGCCGTGATCACCAGCAAAATGGTGAGCAGCGTTGTTCGCCAGCCTGATGCGTTATTGTGGCTCAGCCGCACTCGTGCGCATGACAGTTACCTTTACCGGCATGCCTTGAACACGTCGGTCTGGGCCCTGGTGTGTGGTCGACATCTGGGTTTGAACGAAGGGCTTCTCAATCATCTCGGCTTGGGTTGTTTGCTGTCACAGGTGGGCAAGACAACCTTGCCGCCCGAGGTGCTGGCCCGGGAAGGTCAGTTGAGCGCCGAGGAATATCTTACCTACCGTGGTTACGTTACCCGTGGTGTTGCCATGCTGGAGGACAGTGGGCTTTCGCGTGCTGTGCTCAGTGTGGTTCAAGGGCATCGCGAGCGTCATAACGGTTCCGGTTTCCCGGAAGGTGTCCGGGGGGATCGCATTCCGTTGCTGGCGAAGGTGGCCGGCATTGCGGAATTTTTCGAATCCTTGATTGCGCCCCGTTCCCACACCGAGCCCATGACGCCGGCGAAAGCGGTAACGCTGCTCTACGAGATGCGCAACATCGAGTTCCAGGAGGACCTGGTGGAGAATTTCATTCAGGCGATTGGTATCTATCCCACCGGCAGCCTCGTGGAGCTCACCGACGGCCAGCGGGGCATCGTGGTTTCACATTCCCCGGAGCGCCGGCTCTGGCCCCGTGTAATGGTTATGACAGATGCTGCTTCCAGGCCGTTAAAAACCGCCAAAATCATTGATCTGGCCCGGTACAACGAAGGTAAGGAAGCTGAAGAAACGGTGCGTATTCGTGATTGCCTGCCGCACGGCACGGAGGGTCTGGATCCGTCCTGTTACGATGTTACCGGCGTGGAGTCACGTTGGAGCCTTTCCCGCCTGATCAGCGGATAATCACACGCAGCTGTTTGCGAACCCAGCGATAGGTATCTTCCGGACGGAAGCTGAGCAGAAGCTCGGATTCTCCGCCGGAGGGACCGGCGACAAAATACTCCACTTCTCCGCTTTGCCAGTCGGCTGAATTGATCTGGACATCCTGCGGGCGTGTGCTGATTGCCTCCAGTTCGGCCAGGGAAAGTCCGCCCCCGATCTTTCGCACCGCAACCTGCTTCAGAGCTGTATCCGTTGCCGGATGGCTGGCCACGTCCTCATCCAGGAAATAACGGTTCGCGAGGGTTGTACTGATTGCCTTGAGTTCGCGCGTTAAATAGGTCTGCGCATCCTCCGAGTCGATGCCTTCCATGGTACGCACGGCATTTTCAATCCGGTCCTTTTTGGCTTGCAGGTCTTCACTGTATTCAATGTCCGGATCGCGATCCTCGTCATTCTCCGGCCGTGGTGGCGCGTTGTCGATTTCTTCCTGGGTGGGTAACTCATCACACAGCTCATCGTCTTCCGGGTAAAAGCAGATTGCAGTCAGTAACTGGTTGGCCGGAGACATGGGGTCGGTGGCCGTGAACTCGGATTCGCTTACACTGAAATCAATAGGTGCTGTCAGGTCGGGAAGGGCTGTATTCAACTGCGCAATAACCCGGTCGCGGATATCGATACCGTCTCCTTCAGAGACATTCTGGCTCCAGTTCAGAAGCATCAGAAACCGGGACAGGTTCATCAGCGTCGTGTTTTCCAGAACCTGTTGCTCGGTCAGTGTGTGGGTGCTCAGACCCTCATCATCCGCCATCGGCGTTTCCAGCTCTGTGCGCGTGACTTCGAAGAACTCGAGCAAAGTTACGAATTGCCGGCCCGGCACACCACTGACTAACGGCAGGTCTCCAACACGGAAGGTTATTGTTTCGCCGGGGTAGTAGCGGAACTCCCCTGCGGGGTTAGTGGTGCCTGATTGGCTCGCAGTTTGGTAGGAGAGGCCGCTAAAGCCATTGAAGTTGACCTGTCCGCTGCTGGTGTCGTCTCCGGAACCGCCGTCTTCATCCAGGCAGCCAGAGAGGGCGAGGGCGCCCAGAAGTGTAAACGTTAGTCGGATGCGGTGAACGGATTTCATGGTTGGTCGTACATTCCCTTCGATTCAGCGCGCCCGCACTCAGGGTGCGGCAGCCCCTTTTGTAATTTGTTGTAACCGCATTATAGGGGCGCGTTTTGCCTCATATCGGGATTCCTGTCGCAGTTTCCGTTATTGGTTCGGTAACACCTCCGGCCAATAAGGGCCTTGAAATCAGCGACTTCGTCACAATAAATAGCATTCTAAATTTTGGCTGGCGGCTGGGGCCGTTCATTGCCGTTTATCACCGAATCGGGATGATCTATGACCAATGCACTGGAAATTGAGGGCCTCACCAAAACCTATGGTGACGGGTTTCAGGCTCTCAAGGGGATTGATCTACATGTCGCCGAAGGGGATTTCTTTGCCCTGCTGGGGCCCAACGGAGCCGGCAAATCGACCACCCTGGGCATTGTTTGCTCCCTGGTGAACAAGACAGCAGGCAAGGTACGGGTGTTCGGGTATGACACCGATACCCATCTTTCCGACGCCAAGCTGAACCTCGGCGTTGTGCCCCAGGAGTTCAACTTCAATCAGTTTGAAAAAGTCTTTGATATCGTCACCACCCAGGCCGGCTACTACGGAATTCCGTTGAAGCAGGCCTCCGCGTCGGCCGAAAAGTACCTGAAAAAGCTCGGTCTCTGGGACAAGCGGGATACCCCGGCCCGGATGTTGTCCGGCGGCATGAAGCGCCGATTGATGATCGCCCGCGCCCTGGTTCACGAGCCGAAACTGCTGATTCTGGACGAGCCGACCGCCGGTGTGGATATCGAGCTGCGCCGCTCCATGTGGACCTTCCTGGAAGAGATGAACCGCCAGGGCACCACCATCATTCTGACCACCCATTACCTTGAGGAAGCGGAAGCCCTTTGCCGCAACATCGCCATTATCGACCATGGCAAGATCCTCAAGCACACCAGCAAGAAAGCCTTGCTGCAGCAGCTGAGCCTGGAGACTTTTGTGCTGGATACCGAGAAGGCCCTTGATTCCGCGCCGGAACTTAACGGTTTTCCGACATGTCTCGACGGGGAAGGCGCCCTGGAGGTGGAAGTGGAGAAAGGTCAGGCGCTCAATCAGGTATTCGTGGAGCTTGAGCGGTTGGGTATCAAGGTGGTCAGCATGAGAACCAAGGCCAACCGGCTGGAGGAACTGTTCATTCGCATGGTTGAGGAGAACGCCGCAGAATCCAGCAAGGCAGTGGAGGGTGCAGCATGACCCCGCATGCTTTGTTCACAGCCTTCAGTACCATTGTGGTCCGTGAGATACGTAGGTTTACCCGCATCTGGGCGCAGACCCTGTTGCCTCCGGCAGTCACCATGACCCTGTATTTTATTATTTTTGGCAACCTCATTGGCTCACGTATCGGCGAAATGGGCGGCTTCGATTATATGTCGTTTATCGTGCCCGGGCTGATCATGATGGCGGTGATTACCAGTTCCTACGCCAACGTGGTGTCTTCGTTTTTCTCGATGAAGTTCCAGCGCAGCATTGAGGAGCTCCTGGTGTCGCCGGTGCCGAACTGGGTGATCCTCGCCGGCTACGTGACCGGAGGTATGGCCCGCGGCCTCGGTATCGGCCTGATTGTCACGTTGCTGTCACTGGCCTTTACCCGGTTGTCGATCCACAACCTGCCGATGATGATTGTGACTGTATTCCTGACTTCCGCGCTGTTCGCGCTGGGTGGCTTTATCAACGCCATGCTCGCAACCAAGTTTGATGATATCTCCATCGTGCCCACGTTCGTATTGACACCTCTGACGTACCTCGGGGGCGTGTTCTACAGTATCGATCTGCTGCCCGGGTTCTGGCAGGGCGTTTCCATGGCAAATCCCATCCTGTATATGGTGAATGGCTTCCGATACGGGATTCTGGGCGTGTCAGACGTTAATCCGTTCGTTTCTCTTGGTATGATTCTGGTTTTCATCTCCGCTCTGGCATTCATTGCCCTCAGAATGCTCGAGCGTGGTAAAGGCATTCGCCACTGATTTCAGGAACACCTATGGCACTTAATGACGCGCCGCTTGGCAAAGCAAGTGATTACCCGGACAGCTACGACCCAGGTCTGCTGTTCCCCGTGGCAAGGGAGGAAAACCGCCGCCGCCTTGGTCTGGAAGACGGCCGTTGGCCATGGTTTGGTGAGGACCTGTGGCAGGCCTGGGAAATTTCCTGGCTGCGGCCAAGTGGCGTGCCGGAGGTGGTCTGGGCAGAGATTGTGTTTCCTGCGGCTTCGCCTTCAATCATTGAGTCCAAATCGCTGAAGCTGTATCTCAACTCTTTGAACCAGGCGGTTTACTCCTCCCGGGAGCAGGTTGCAGAAGTGATTACCAGGGATCTGTCCAGCGCTTGCGGTGGCGCGGTCCAGGTCAACCTGTTAAGCGTGGACGACTCCGGGGAGGCGATAGGTCGCCCTGAGGGTTTTGAGCTCATTGATGACGAACCGGTGAGTGATGTGGCGTATGAGTATTCACCCGACTCTCTCAAGGCCGGCGATGAGGTGGTAACTGAGCAGTTATGCTCCCATCTGCTCAAGAGCAACTGCCCGGTGACGGGGCAACCAGACTGGGCCACCCTGCTGGTCAGCTACACTGGCCCGAAAATCGACCGGGCTGGTTTGCTGCGTTACGTGGTGAGCTTCCGGCAGAAACAGGATTTCCATGAGCATTGTGTGGAAACGGTGTTTACCGATCTGATGGGCCGATGTAGCCCAGAGTCGCTCACGGTGGTTGCCCGTTACACTCGTCGGGGTGGGTTGGATATTAATCCGTGGAGAAGCACGGAGACCGGTGGGGATGCGGGGCCGCGGTTGGTGCGTCAGTAGTACGATTCCCGGTGAGCGCAGGGACGCGCTTCAAGAAACATCCTCTTCCCGTCGCAGACGGTCTGCAGCGTCTTCCAGGGCGGTCAGAATGGCCTGGCGTTCCTTCTCGGTGATCTTGTCTGAATCCAGATACATGGCGAAACCGTTGTGTTCGTGCTCCAGGAAGCTGCAGTTGGGGCCCATATCACGCCGGAAGTCCACCACTTCGTAGATCGGCACCGGCTTGCCAAAGCCTTTCACGGTAATCTCGCCCTTGTCCCGGCACATGATCTTGTCCTTGATCAGAGAGAAGGTCTCGTAGGAAACCAGGATTTCACCCGGCTCAGCGAGGGACTCAAGCCGGCTGGCAAGATTCACTTCCTTACCGATAATGGTGTAATCCATCCGGTTCTCCGCGCCGAAATTGCCGACAGTGGTATAACCGGTGCTTATCCCCATGCGGATTTCCAGCGGGGTCTTGATACCCTGGCTGCGCCATTTCTGGCGCATGATTTTCATGTGCTTGCGCATCTCGATGGCCATGGAGACACAGGCAAAGGCGTCCTCCCGCTGGCCCCGGCTGGTGGGGTCGCCAAAGAACACCATGATGGAATCGCCGACGATCTTGTCGATGGTGCCACCATACTTCAGGGCTACTTCCGACATCTCGTTAAAGTAGTGGTTAAGTAGCTCGGTCAGGGCCTCGGGCTCCATCTCCTCAGACAGCTCGGTGAAGCCCTTGATGTCCGAGAAGAACACCGCAAGTTTCTTGCGCTGAGTTTCCAGTCGCACATCCCGCTCGCCAGTAAAGATGGATTGCCAGACCTGAGGCGACAGGTATTTGGACAGTTTGTGTGAAAGCGCGATGGACTGCTCCCGCTGGTTCTGGATCTGGGTCTTTGCCAGCATCAACGCCCGTGCCTGCTGGTGGGAGTAGTAAGCCGTGACGCAAATATAAAGCCCGGTGGATAAAATCGACACAATACTGGTCAGCAGAGGCGAGTGTGGTCCGTCTGCCGGGCCGACGATCGCAACCGCACCCGCAATGGAAGCCGCCATAAAGCCGGTGCCCAGGACCCACTGACGTATACCACCAACAATCAGGCAACTGAACATCAGCATCAGTGCAACGGCGAGGGAGGGGATGACGATCAGCCCGATGCAGCCAATGAAAGCGCCACCAACAACGCAATCAAATATCAGCATTTTCTGACGGATGCGTGGCGAATTCCTCAGGAAAGTGCGGCGGGTCAGGGCGTGGGCGATTTGGGGCCAGGTGAGGGCCCCGGCAACCAGCCAGAGAAGCCATTGCGGAAAGGCGCCCTGGAGAGCACCGGTTACGATAATGGCGGCCGTTGAGGTGTATGCGAGTACCCGGCCATTGTAGTCGGGCATTGGGGGAATGGCGATCGGGTTGCCCGCCGCCTCGGACGAGAGGGCTCTGCCAGCTGAGCTGCTGGCACTACGCAGGTCTGCCGGGGCACTCATCATTTCAGAAACGGATCCTGCCAATGAGCATGTCGCGGAACATGACCCAGTCGCCCATCAGGCTGTACAGTGGGTACTTGAAGGTGGCAGGTCTGTTCTTTTCAAACTTGAAATGACCCACCCAGGCAAAGCCATAGCCGATGACCGGTAAAGCCAGAAGCCACAAAAGCTTGCCTGTAGTCAGTGCCCACAAGGCCACGATAAGAACCAGAAGGCTGCCGGCAAAGTGCAGACGGCGACAGGTCACGTCGCTGTGCTCTTCAAGGTAGTAAGGATAAAATTCGGAAAAGTTGTTGAAGGTGTGCTGGTTGCTCATTGTGTTGCCACTCACCGTTATACGACCGCGTCATTTATAATTGTTGGCAGACCCGACTACGACGAAAGGTTAACAGCATTACGTACAAGCCACAATTCACAGCCGGGAGTTTTGGCTTGTACCTACTCTTTTAAACTCATCAGAACAGCGATCAGACAGCGAGCATATATGACAGCAGTTACCGATTTCCTCCTCAACCGTTCGTCAGAACCCAGGCTGGAGTCGCCCGCGCCGGACCCCGAGACCCTCGACCGGGCTTTCGCCTGTGCCGCCCGCGCTCCTGACCATGCCCTGCTGCGCCCTTGGCGTTACCTTGTTGTGGAAGGGGAAGGGCTGGAGGCTCTGGGTGAACTGTTTGCCGCAACTTGCGCCAATAACAGCGACGAGAAAGAGATTGAGAGGCTCAGGCGTGCACCTCTTCGAGCGCCGATGGTGATTGTGGGTATCGCGTCGCCGAAAACGCATCCCAAAGTACCTGAAATCGAGCAGTTGATGTCGGCCGCGGCCGGCATGAGTTTCGTCGGGCTGGCTCTGCAGGATGCCGGTTACGGTGTGATGTGGCGGACCGGCGCTGTCGCTTACCACTCTTCAGTACACGCGGGTCTGGGGCTTGAAGAGCATGAGCAGATCGTTGGCTTTCTCTACACCGGAACGGTTTCCGCGTCCAAGCCGGCTGTCCCCAGGCCGGCGGTTGATGAGTTTGTGCGGCACTGGCCCTGAAAACCTGCCTTTACGCCCCCCGGTCCGCGCCGGGGGAAGCAGCTTGCCGCTTTTTCCTGCCCGTTCCCTGCCTGCTCTTCCCAGGCCGCCAATTCGCCACTGGCCAGAGCCCGTCAATACTGGCTTTCCTGACAAATTCACTCCTCATCTGAATTCTGGCATTCAGCTTGCTTTAGTCCTGCCAAAGAGCACAGCCGGCAAAAACAGGTCGGCTTACTGGTGCAGTTTTCGGGAGGCAGCATGGCAATTACGTTCGATTCGGCCCTGGGTATTCATCAACATGCGGTTGAAGCGCGGGTTAAACGTGCCGAAGTTCTGGCAAACAACCTGGCGAACGCTGATACTCCGGGTTTCAAAGCCCGCGATCTGGATTTCCAGGCGATGATGCAGAAGGCCCAGGAACAGGTCAGCGGATTCGAGATGGCCAAAACGCACGATGCGCACATGGATACCTCCCTGTCGGCCTCGGAAAGCGATTTGATGTATCGGGTACCCCACCAGCCGTCGGTTGACGGTAATACCGTGGACGCCCAGCAGGAGCAGACCCGCTTCATGCGCAACGCCATGGATTTCCAGGCCAGCTTCCAGTTTTTGAACAGCAAGTTCAGCGGTTTGACCAAAGCCCTCAAGGGCGAATAAGCCGCAGTCACAGGATTAGCGAAGGAGAATTTTCATGTCACTGGGCAGTATTTTTGACATCGCCGGTTCCGGCATGACTGCGCAATCACTGCGGCTGAATACAACCGCGTCCAATATTGCCAATGCGGAGACGGCGAGTTCCAGCACGGGGGAAACCTATCGCGCCAGGAAGCCGGTTTTCTCAGCGATTCAGCAGTCTCTGATGACTCCGGGGCAGGGTGGCTTGCCCATGAGCGCCGATGAGGGCCCGGGTGCCGGCGTGAGGGTTGACGGTATCGTCGAGAGTGATGCGGAGCTGCAGATGCGTTACGAGCCCCATCACCCGGCGGCCAACGAAGACGGCTATGTCTTTTATCCCAATGTGAATGTGGTTGAGGAGATGGCAGACATGATGTCGTCGTCCAGAAGTTTCCAGATGAATGTGGATGTCATGAACACAGCCAAGTCCATGATGCAGCGCATTCTGACTCTTGGTCAGCAGTAACAGGGTGAGGAGCACAACATGACTGCAGTAAATGCAACAGACGCGTCGGATGTTCTGAGCCAGTACCAGCTGAAGCAACAGAATGGCGGCCAGGGCACCAGTGAGTTGGGCCGGAACGAGTTCATGGAACTGATGTTGGCGCAGCTGAAAAACCAGAACCCGTTGGAGCCTCAGGACAACGGTGAATTTATCTCCCAGCTTGCCCAGTTCAGCTCACTGGAGGAGATGCAGAATCTCTCCGGTACAGTGGAAGATGTGGTTGGACAGTTCCGTTCCACTCAGGCCCTGCAGGCCTCCGCCATGGTTGGTAAAACTGTACTTGCGCCCTCCCAGATCGGGATCCTGGGCGCTGAAGGCGAAATTACCGGAACCATTGAGGTGCCGGCATCGACCGGCGGTCTACGCCTGTCCATCGAGGGGCAAAACGGTGAGCGGGTGCGTCAGATTGATCTTGGTGCAAGTCAGGCGGGTGTGGCGTCTTTCCGCTGGGACGGTCAGGACGGCAACGGCAATCCCTTGCCGCCGGGACCCTACCGTATTGTGGCGGAGGCTTCCTATCCCGATGGGCCACAGCAACTGGGCACCATGGTGAGCGCCAATGTGGATAGCGTATCCCTGGGCCAGGGCGGCTCGATAACCCTGAATCTTGCAGGCATGGGCTCCATTGCTCTGTCTGATGTGAAACAAATTAACTGAGACCGGTGAAACACCAAGGGGTGAACCATGGCATTTAATACAGGTTTGAGCGGCCTTCGTGCGGCATCGGTGGATCTGGACGTCACCGGCAACAACATTGCGAACGCCAGCACCGTCGGCTTCAAGGGCAGTAAGGCCCAGTTTGGCGATCTATACGCCAGCGGGTTCCTGAGCGCAGGCACCAACCCGATCGGCGACGGTGTCCGGGTTCAGGATGTGAAGCAGTCCTTTGGCCAGGGCAACATCAGCTTTACTGACAACGGTCTGGATATGGCGATTGCCGGCGATGGTTTCTTTATCCTGAATAACGGCGGCGAGATTCGTTATTCCCGTGCAGGACAGTTCGGCATCGATAAGGAAGGCTATGTAACGAACAACCAGAATATGCGGGTACAGGGATACACCGCGGACGAGGACGGCAATTTGTCTGGAATTCGGGGAGATTTGCAGATTGCAACAGACAACCTGGCTCCCAGGAGGACGACAAACCTTGACTCCGATCTGAATCTTGATTCCAGGGAGTCCGTGCTGGAGACCCGTGTTCGGGATGTCGGGCCTCTCACTCTTGCTTCCATACAGGGCGAGAGCTTTGATGTGCAGTATTCGGACGGCTCGCCTGCCTTCAACGTGAATATTGACCCTGCAGCCAGTGCCCGTGAAGCGGCCTCCACCATAAACGATGCGCCTGGATTGAGTGCTTCGGCCACGACGACGGCGACTTTCGACGGCACTCCGGCTCTTGATGACGCCTTCATCTCCGGGGCCAGTTCGTTTTCATTTAGCCTTGATATCAATGGTTCGCCGCTGACTCTGGACACCTCAAATATCAATTCTCTGCAGGATCTGGTTGATTCAATCAATAACTCCAGCGAGACCGCGATTTCCGCCTCGATTGTCACCGGAGGTGGGGGAAGCGATGTTCTACGAGTGATTCATAACCAGGGTGAGACGCTCGACTTTACCTTTGCCGATGGTAATGGCAACGGCGATACCGGCACCGTCGAGGGTGATGTGAACGTGACTGCGGACCGGTCGGTGGCCGGGATTACATCAACCACGGCTGACAATGATTTTGAGGTCGCGTTCAACGCGTCACCAATCCGCGTCACCAATCAATTCAATCCGCTGGATCAGCGTACCTATAACCACGCTACATCAACCACGATCTACGACAGTCTGGGTAATTCTCACGAACTGACACAGTTTTTTGTAAAAAATCCTTCACCAGGCAATGGTGTCGGGGTGAGCGAATGGTCGGTGTATGCCCAGATTGACGGCGAGTTTGTTGGCGGCACTGACGTGACTCCATACACTGCAAGATTTGATCAGGACGGTGCTCTGCAGTCGATAAACGGCGACCCCAGTGGCGAAATCGTCATTGATGACTGGATACCCAAAGACAGCGCAGGGCAACCTAACGGAGCTGATGGCCCTCCAGCTGCCGGCGAGGTGGTAGTAACACCCATTCCTGAGCCACCGACAACATCGGCTTTCGTGATCAATCTCAGTGGCACAACGCAATATGGCGCTGCGTTTGGCGTGAACGACCAACAGCAGAATGGCTATACCACCGGCCGTCTTTCTGGCCTGGACGTATCGGATCAGGGTGTCCTGTTTGCTCGATACACCAATGGCCAATCCCAGGCTCTGGGCCAGGTCGCGTTAGCGTCATTTAACAACACTAACGGCTTGTCTCCCGTGGGCGATACTTCCTGGGTGGAAACGTTCGAATCCGGTCAGCCAATCATTGGTGCTCCGGATACCGGCACACTCGGCTCCATCAAGGCCAGCTCGGTAGAGGAATCCAACGTCGACCTATCGGCGGAACTGGTCAACCTGATCATCGCCCAGCGGAACTATCAGGCCAACGCCAAGACCATTGAAACCTCCGATGCGGTCACCCAGACCATCATCAACCTCCGTTAATCCCTCAATTTAGCGAATATGGCATGACTCCTGCAAGAAGACTGGAAACAGTCAAAATTCCGGCAGGAGTTTTCCCATGGACAAAGCCCTCTACATCGGTATGTCTGGTGCCAAGCAGAATATGCTGGCCCAGCAGGCCCATGCCAATAACCTGGCGAATGTCAGCACCACCGGCTTCAAGAAAGACTTCGCCCAGGCCCGCAGTATGCCTGTCTACGGGGAACACCACCCGACTCGTGCCTATGCCATGACCGAACGGCCTGGCACCGATCTGTCCGCCGGTGCGCTGATGGAGACCGGTCGCAAACTCGATGTGGCTGTGGAAGGCGAGGGATGGCTTGCCATTCAGAACGATCAGGGCGAGGAAGTCTTCACCCGCAGCGGAAGCCTCCAGGTGGATGTAAACGGGCTGGTGCGATTGGCCAATGGCGAACTGGTACTCGGCAACGGTGGGCCGGTTGCGCTTCCCCCTTTCGATAACGTAGAGATTGGCGCCGATGGCACCGTCTCGATTGTTCCTGTCGGTGGACCGCCGGACCAGCTGGTTGAAGTGGATCGCCTGAAACTGGTCAATCCGCCACCGGAGGCCCTGGAGAAAGGCCTTGACGGACATATGCGCCGAAAGCCGGATCAGGCTCTGGATGGGCCCGAGCCACCGGATGCAAACCAGCGGGTTGCCTCAGGGTTTCTGGAGAGCTCCAACGTGAATGCGGTGGAAGAGATGATTTCGAACCTTCAGCTGTCCCGGCAATACGAGATGCAGGTGAAGGTAATGACTACCGCGAATGAGAATTCCGAAGCAACGGCACGGCTGTTGCAGAACCTTTAAGTAACGACTGAACACATTGGCCTGGGGGCCTGAAGCGGCAAAAAATGGCCGCCTGACTGCCCCCGGCAAGGAGTAAGCAGCATGCATCCAGCACTTTGGGTCAGCAAGACCGGGTTGAGCGCTCAGGACACCAACATGTCCACCATTTCCAACAACCTGGCGAACGTCAACACCACCGGCTTCAAGCGGGACAGGGCCGTGTTTCAGGATTTGCTATACCAGATCAACCGGCAGCCCGGCGGTCTGACAACCCAGAACTCGGAACTGCCCTCCGGCCTGCAGCTGGGTACCGGTGTACGGGTTGTGGGTACGGCCAAGCAATTCTCCCAGGGCAACCTGCAGATAACCGAGCAGCCCCTGGATATGGCCATCAATGGCCGTGGCTTCCTGCAAGTGCAGTTGCCAGACGGGCAGATTGCCTATACCCGGGACGGCCAGTTCCAGCTCAACGCTGACGGTGATGTGGTGAACCCGGATGGCTACCCTTTGGAGCCCGCCATCAATGTGCCGGAGAACGCCACCAATATCACGATTGGTAAAGACGGCACCGTGACGGCAGTAACGGACGATCAGGCGGCACCGGTAAACCTGGGCCAGATTACGCTGGTGGATTTCATCAACCCCCAGGGTCTACAGGCTATCGGTAACAACCTGTTCAAGGCGACCAACGCCAGTGGTGATCCTGCGGAAGGTGAGCCCGGGCTGGCCGGACTCGGCAGTATTGAGCAGGGCTCCGTAGAGGCGTCCAACGTTGAGGTGGTGGAAGAGCTGGTGAACATGATTACCACCCAGCGGGCCTACGAGATGAACTCGAAAGTGGTCTCCACAACCGACCAGATGCTCCAGTTCATCACTCAAAACATTGGCTAACGCCGCCAGAGGTGACGTCATGAAACTGATGACATCAAACCGGAGAACCCGAAGTGCCAGCACATTGGCGACTGTGTTGGTTCTCATTGTGTTACAGGGGTGCACGGCCATGAGTCGCCCCCGGGCAATTCCGGATGACCCCGAGTTTGCGCCGGTTCGCCCTCAGGCCATGATGCAGCGGGACGGAGCCTCGGGTTCCATTTATCAGGTCTCCCGGAACTACAACTTCTACGGCGATACCGTGGCGTTGAACGTGGGTGATGTACTAACCGTGAATCTCGAAGAGTCCACGCGGGCCAGCAAGAATGCGGAAACCAGTATTACTAAAGACAACGACATTTCGTTGCCGGAACCGACTGTTCTGGGCAAGAGCAACTTTGGCGTTGCCACGTCCCTGAACCAGGAGCGGGATTTCGAAGGCTCAGCGGAAGCGGATCAGAGCAACAGTCTTGCCGGCAGTATCACTGTGACAGTTACCGAAGTTTTGCCGAATGGTGTTCTAAAGATTCGTGGAGAAAAGTGGCTGTCGCTCACTAATGGAGATGAGTACATCCGCCTGACCGGGCTGGTCCGCCCACAGGACATTCAGCCGGATAACACCGTGGCATCCAATCGCATTGCCAATGCTCGTTTTGCCTATGGTGGCACGGGCGACTTTGACCAGGCGAACCAGATGGGCTGGCTTGCGCGCTTCTTCAACAGTGAGTGGTGGCCTCTATGAACATGCGCCGTCTTCTTGCCTGGTTCCTGGCGCTGGCCGTTATGGCTGCTCCGGTAATGGCGGACCGCCTTAAGGACCTTTCCCGGATTAAAGGTGTGCGTAACAACCAGTTAGTGGGGTATGGCCTGGTGGTTGGTCTTGACGGAACCGGTGACAAGGCGCCGTTTACCAACCAGACCTTCCGCAACATGATGAACCAGTTTGGCGTGACCCTTCCGGAAGGCGTCAACCCGAACTTGGCCAACGTGGCGGCGGTTACGGTCAGTGCGACATTGCCGCCCTTTGCCAAAGCAGGGCAGGAAATCGACATCACTGTGTCGTCCATCGGCAACGCCGACAGCCTGCGCGGAGGCACCTTGCTGATGGCGCCGCTGAAAGGTGCTGATGGACAGGTTTACGCCATGGCCCAGGGCAGTCTGGTGGTAGGTGGTTTTGGTGCCCAGGGACAGGACGGCTCCCGAATCACCGTGAACGTTCCCAGTGTTGGCCGGATTCCCAACGGCGCCACTATCGAACGGGAGGTGGCTTCGCCGTTCAGTCAAGGCGACACCATTACCTTCCATTTGCTGCGCCCGGACTTCACAACGGCTCGCCGTGTAGTCGAGGCTATTAATGATCGTCTCGGACCGGATATGGCCTATGCCCACGATGCCACCTCGGTATCCGTGCGCGCGCCGCGGGATCCGTCCCAGCGGGTCAGCTTTCTGTCGATTCTCGAAAATATTGAGGTTGATCCGGCTCAGGATGCCGCGAAAGTGGTCATCAACAGCCGTACCGGCACCATCGTGGTTGGCCAGAATGTTCAGGTCAGTGCCGCTGCCGTCACACACGGCAATCTGACGGTGACCATCCAGGAAAATCCCAATGTTGAGCAGCCGAATCCCTTTGCCGGTGGAGACACCGCCATTGAGCAGGATTCCCAGATTGCCATTACTGAAGAGCCGGCGCGGATGTTCAAGTTCGGCCCCGCCGTCACCCTGAACGAGATCGTTCAGGCCGTGAACCAGGTGGGTGCGGCGCCTGGTGATGTCATGGCGGTACTTGAAGCCTTGAAACAGGCCGGTGCACTGCGCGCCGAGCTGATTGTTATCTAGGTGGCGTGATGCAGGACTACAAGGTTCAACAGGCCCAGGTTTACACCGACTTCAACGGTCTCAATGCGTTGAAGGCCCAGGCTCGCACTGACAAAGAGTCCGCTCTGCGAGAGGTAGCGCGGCAGTTCGAGAGCCTGTTCCTGTCTGAAATGCTGAAGTCCATGCGCAAGGCCGGTGATGTCTTCGCCGAGGGCAACTACCTGAAGAGCAATCAGTCCGAGCTGTACCGGGATATGTTCGACAGCCAGATGAGTCTGACCATGGCTGGGGGCAAGGGCAGTGGTCTTGCCGAGGCGCTGGTACGTCAACTGAGCCAGCAGATTCCGGGCATGGATAACGAGGGTGGCAGGCTTGCCGGCCACAAGGCGAGTCTTGCGGATTATGACCGAAGCTTACCCGCTCTGACTGCCGAACTGCCTGAGCGGTTGCAAAAGGTGGCTTCCGTGGCTGAGAAAACGGCATCGCCAGTGGCCGCGACACCGGCGGACTTGCCACATCAATTTGAATCGCCGGAGCACTTCGTGACGGAGCTGTTGCCGGTGGCCGAGCGGATTGCCCGCGACTCGGGCATTGATCCGAAACTCATGGTGGCTCAGGCGGCACTGGAAACAGGCTGGGGTCGGCACATGATTCGAGGGGAGCAGGGCGAGCCCAGTTTTAACCTCTTCGGTATCAAGGCGGACAGCCGCTGGCAGGGTAATGCGGTCTCCATTACCACCACGGAATACCGGGAAGGGCTGCCCATGAAAGAGCAGGCCAATTTCCGGGCCTACAGGGATTACGAATCCAGCTTCCGGGATTATGTCTCTTTCCTGGAATCCAATCCTCGATACCGGGACGTCCTGTCGGTAGCAGACCAGCCTGAGGTTTTCGCAGAGAAGCTGCAGGAAGCCGGCTATGCAACCGACCCCAACTACGGCAACAAGATCCGCCAGATCATGAACCGTGACTCACTGATGACGCTGACCATGGGCAGTGACGGGATGAAGGAGTAAAGCTTATGGCAGGGCTCATAGGTATTGGTCTGACCGGCATCCTCAGTCACCAGGCCGCGCTGAACACAACTGGCAACAATATAACCAACGCCAACACGCCGGGTTACAGTCGCCAGGAAGTGCTGTTTGAAACCCAGGAAGGCCAGCGCACCGGTGCCGGCACCATCGGCAGCGGCGTGAATGTTGCGGACATTCGTCGCCTGGCCAATGAATACCTGGTTCAACAGGTGCGGGAAGACAGCACACTGTATGGTGAACAGCAAGCTCTCAATTCGGAGCTTGCCAGGCTTGATAACCTGCTCGGGGGGGAATCTACCGGCCTCAGCAATGCACTGAACAACTTTTTTGCAAGCCTTCAGAATGCCGCCGAAGATCCGGCTTCCCTTCCGCAGCGCCAGTTGGTCCTGAGTGAGGCGCAACAGGTTGTAAACCGTTTCCAGGCGCTGAACCAGGAATTTATCCAGCAGCGGGAATCTATCAAGACCCAGATGCAGCAGGGTGTGAAAGATGCGAATACCTTGTTGAAGAGCATTGCGGAGCTGAACCTGGCGATTTCTGAATCACCGGGCATCGCCCAGGGGCAGATGCCAAACGAACTGCTGGATAAGCGGGATGAGAAACTGCGTCAGCTTTCCGAACTGATCAGCATCAAGGTGACACCGACCGATGGCAGCCAGGTCAATGTGTCTCTGTCGAACGGTCTTTCCCTGGTGGTTGGCAGCAATGCGTCGACCCTTGGAACCCGCGAAAACGCCGAGGATCCGACTCGTCTGGAATTCACTCTGAGCAACGGTGGGCGCACTCTCAATATCGATGAGCAAATCACCGGTGGCAAGCTGGGCGGTCTTTTGCGCTTCGATACAGAAGGTCTTAAGCCGGCCTTTGATGAGCTGGGCCGGATTGCTATTGCTCTGTCGGATACCATGAACCATCAGCATGAAATCGGCATGGACCTGGAGGGCGAGCTTGGTGGCCTGTTCTTCACCAATATTAATTCGCTGGAGGCGCAACGCAGCCGGGTGGTTCCCAATGGCAACAACGCCCCGTCTACGACAGGGCAGTTGGCCGTCGAAATCACCGACAGCTCAAGGCTTCCTGCAGGACGCTGGACTCTGCAGTTCAGTGGTGACGGGCGGAGCTACGAGTTGATTGACCAGGCCACGGGTAAAACCGTGAACCAGGGACGCCTCCCGGACCCGGTACAGTCGGAAATCAGCATGCCGGGCTTCAACATCAGGGTTGAAGGCGGCACGTTCAACGCTGGAGACAAATTCCTCATTCAGCCGAGCCGAAATGCCGCTGAAAGCATCGGCCTGGTGGTTAACCGGGAGGAAGATCTGGCCTTCGCCAGCCCGGTCCGAGCGACGACCGGAGATGACAATATCGGAACCGGCAAGATTGATCAGGGCACCATGCTGAACGTGAGAAATCCGTTCACCAATTCCCTGTTGCCCGCTTTTCAGTCGTCCGGTCAGTTGGCGAACGGGCCGATTACCGTGGAATTTGATGATCCGGGTACCGGCCTGGTGTTTACCGTTACGGACGGCAGTGGCAACCCGATAGGTCCGGCCAATCGGCCTTACACTCCGGGCGTTGCCAATGAATTGTTTAGCGACAATCCGGCCGATGGTGCCGAGTATCAGGGCTTTCAGTTCAAGATAACCGGTCAGCCGGCTGACGGTGACACCTTCGAGATCAACTACAACTCCAACGGCGTTTCGGACAACCGGAATGCCGAACTGCTGGCGGCCCTCGGCACTGCCAATACCCTGAACGGCGGCAGTCAGAATTTTTCCGAGGGTTACGCGGGGCTTGTTGAAGATATCGGTGTGAAAACCCGCCAGAGCCAACTGGATGTGGATGCCGGCAAAACCCTGCTTGAGCAGTCTACCAATCAGCGGGAATCGGTATCCGGCGTCAACCTGGATGAAGAAGCCGGCCGCCTGATCCAGTATCAGGCTGCATACAATGCCTCAGCCCAGGTAATGTCGGTGGCTCAGGACCTGTTCAATACCTTGTTGCAGAGTTTCCGGTAACGGTTGAGGTGATGTGACATGATCAGAATTTCATCACAGCAGATTTTCTCAGGCGGTATCAACCGGCTCCAGGAGCTGAATACCAGCCTGAATAGCACCCAGCAACAGATCTCGACTGGCCAGAGGGTAAACAAACCTTCCGACGATCCGGTCGCTGCGGCGCGAATTCTGAAGCTGGACCAGGAGCTTTCTCGGGTTGAAACCTACCAGCGTAATGTCGACCTGGCGGACAACCGCTTGAAACAGGAAGAGAATGCTCTTGCAAGTTCGATCGATGTGATTCAGCGGATACGGGAACTGACGGTTCAGGCGGGCAATGGATCCTTGTCAGCCAACGACCGGCGCTCGATTTCTTCGGAGCTGGAGGAGCGCCTGGGGCAGCTGGCCAATATTGCCAATACCCGTGATGCCTCCGGCGAATATATCTTTAGCGGATTCCAGGGCTCGGTAAAGGCCTTTGAGCAGGATCCCTCAGGTAGTTGGATATACCAGGGCGACGAGGGGCAGCGAGTCCTCGAGATTGATGATGGCGTCACCGTTCCAATCAGCGATAACGGCAAGGATATCTTTGTACGTGTCCCTGCGGCGGTGACTGGGGAGAATACCGCAGTCACGTCAGGCTCCGCGATCAGCGGGGTTTCACTTGTAAATGAGGCGGATCTTCAAGCGGCTTTCCCGGGCACGTTCCCGGACGACATCAATATTCAAGTGGATGACAATGGAGTCATCACCGCATCCAACAGCCTCGGGCCGTTGTCGGTTACGCCGGGGCTCTATGAGAATGGTGAGCCGTTTGAAGTCGCAGGTGTCGAAGCTACGATTACCGGGCCATTGCCAACAGCCCCTGATGTTGATAGCTACACTTTGAAGATCAACGAAAAGCAGTCGGTGTTCGGTACTATAGAAAACCTGATTTCCGGTTTGAACAATATCGACAAGACAAGTCCGGGCGGACAGGCCCAGTACGATGACCTGATTGCCAATTCCCTGATCAACCTGGACAACGCCCAGGAGAGCATCATCCTCAAGCAGACCGAGCTGGGTGGTCGGATGAACGCGGTGGAATCGACCAAAACCTTCCTTGAGGATTCTTCGGTTTATACCAATGAAATCCGCTCTCAGTTGCAGGATGTGGACTACGCAGAAGCGATCAGCAACCTGAGTTTCCAGAGCTTCGTGCTACAGGCGGCCCAGCAGTCGTTTGCGCAGGTTTCGCAACTGTCCTTGTTCGACAGATTGTAAATATCTGAATCAGCGGGCAGTTGTGTCCGCTGGCTTATTGCTTTCGCGATTAAGCTCAGTATAATCCCCATCACTCTCCGATGGCGGCGTGGTGAAATTGGTAGACACGACGGATTCAAAATCCGTTGGGGTAAAACCCGTGGCGGTTCGAGTCCGCCCGCCGCTACCATCTTCTTTCTTTCGGCGTCGTTAACAGTCCATTCCATGAATGTCTCCGATTTTCATTTTGACCTGCCGGACGAATTGATCGCCCGCTATCCGCTCAAGGATCGCAGCGCGTCCAGGCTGCTTTGTCTTGACGGTCTCTCTGGCAAGCTCGACCACCATATATTCAGCGAACTTCCTGGCCTCCTTCAGCCCGGCGACCTGCTGGTGTTTAACAACACCCGGGTGATTCCTGCGCGCCTTTTCGGCAAAAAAGAGACCGGTGGTCAGGTGGAAGTGCTGGTAGAGCGGGTGACCGGGGAACACGAAATCGTCGCCCATGTCCGTGCTTCGAAAGCATTGAAGGAGGGGCAGAAGGTTATCCTCGAGGATGGCACCTCTTTGAGAATGTCGGGCCGGCACGAAGCACTGTTTCATCTGACCTGTGAATCTGACGAGCCAGTACTCGAAGTGCTTGAGCGGATTGGTCACATGCCACTGCCGCCTTATGTTGACCGGCCGGACGAATCCAGCGACCGGGAACGTTACCAGACTGTTTACGCCCAGGAAGCCGGGGCCGTCGCAGCCCCAACCGCGGGTCTGCATTTCGATGAGCGTCTGCTCGAGAAGCTGACCGCCTGTGGTATTGAAAGTACCTTTGTGACGCTGCATGTAGGTGCCGGTACCTTCCAGCCGGTCCGGGTCGATAATATTGAAGATCACACCATGCATAGTGAGGTGGTGAACGTTCCCCAGGACACAGTTGATGCAATTGAGCAAACCCGTGCCAGGGGAGGGCGTGTGGTTGCCGTGGGCACCACCTCGGTTCGCTCCCTTGAGTCTGCAAGCCGTGGCGGTTGCCTTAGGGCGTTTACGGGTGAAACCGACATCTTCATTTACCCGGGTTATCGGTTCCAGACTGTGGATGCTCTGATAACCAACTTCCATCTGCCAGAATCTACTCTGATCATGCTGGTCAGTGCGTTCGCCGGCTATGACAATGTGATGGCGGCCTACCGTGAAGCGGTGAAGGAACGCTACCGTTTTTTCAGTTACGGTGACGCCATGTTTATTACTGGGCAGGAACCCAGCCGGGGCATGTTGCTGGGGGAAGCCGTGGAATCCAATGAAGCCGGTAACGATAATGCCGGGGAGGCCTTGTGACACAAACCTGTTTCATGTCGTTCGAAAAACTGGGCGAAGAAGGGCGCGCTCGCCGTGGCCGGCTGACGTTTCCCCGGGGAACCGTTGAGACTCCCGCATTCATGCCCGTTGGCACCTACGGCACCGTCAAGGGTATGCTGCCCCGCGATATCCATGAAATCGGCGCAGAAATCATCCTGGGTAATACGTTTCACTTGATGCTCCGGCCGGGCACCGAGGTGGTCAAGGCCCACGGCGACCTTCACGATTTCACCCAGTGGCATGGGCCGATCCTGACCGATTCCGGCGGTTTCCAGGTGTTCAGTCTGGGAGAGATGCGCAAGATCACCGAGGACGGTGTAACCTTTCGCTCACCGGTAGACGGTTCACCGGTGGAGCTGTCTCCGGAAATCGCTATCCAGGTCCAGCGGGATCTGGGATCGGATATCGTCATGATCTTTGACGAGTGCACCCCTTACCCGGCGACCGAGCGACAGGCAAAAGACTCCATGGAGTTGTCGCTGCGATGGGCGCAACGGAGCAAGGATGCCCACGAGGGGAACCCTGCCGCGTTGTTCGGCATCGTTCAGGGTGGCATGTATGAGAGCCTGCGAGATCAGTCCCTGGAAGGACTCACCGACATCGGCTTCGATGGCTACGCCATTGGTGGCCTGTCGGTTGGCGAGCCAAAGGAAGACATGATCCGGATTCTGGATCATTTGCCGCCGAAAATGCCGGCAGACAAGCCGCGGTACCTGATGGGCGTAGGGCGGCCGGAAGATATCGTCGAGGCCGTGCGTCGTGGTGTCGACATGTTCGACTGTGTAATGCCGACCCGCAACGCCAGGAATGGCTATCTGTTTACCGCGACCGGTATTGTAAAAATCCGCAATGCCCGGCACCGTCATGACACCGCTCCTCTGGATGAGCGCTGCGACTGTTATACCTGTGAGAGCTTTTCGAGAAGTTATCTCCATCATCTGGATAAATGTGGAGAAATGCTGGGCTCGCAACTGAATACCATCCACAACCTCCGGTTCTATCAGAACCTGATGGCTGGATTGCGTGGGGCCATTGAAGCAGGTACATTGTCGGACTTTGTAACCGACTTCTATGCTCTGCGCGGAGAGACCGTTCCGCCCCTGGGCAATGTTTGATCTATTCGCTAAACCAACGGAGATATTCAATGAAAGCTATTAAAATGCTCGTTGCCGGCCTTTTGGCTCTGATGCCCGCACTTGCCATGGCACAGGACCCGGCTGCTCAGGGAATGGGTGTTATGGGCCAGGTAATCTTTTTCGCAGGCTTCATCCTGATTTTCTACTTCCTGATCTGGCGTCCGCAGTCCAAACGCGCGAAAGAGCACAAAGCTCTGATGTCCGGCCTGAATAAAGGTGATGAGATTGTGACCTCCGGTGGTGTTGCCGGCAAGATCACCAAGGTAACCGACGATTTCATCGTTGTGGAAATTGCCGACAATGTAGAGATCAAAGTCCAGAAAGTAGCCGTTGCTGCGGCGCTGCCAAAGGGCACGCTCAAGGACATCTGAGCGGGGCCATTTAGCCGGCCATCTCTGGTGGCCGGTCTGAATCTTCCTGGCTGAAACACCAAGTCTGGCCGCTAGGCCGGCTACAAGGGATCCCATGCTGAACAAGTATCCGCTTTGGAAAAACCTGGTTATCCTGGTCGCGCTCGTGATCGGGTTTATCTACGCTTTGCCCAACCTCTTCCCCGACGATTACGCCATCCAGATTACTGGCGCCCGCAGTAGCACCGAGGTAAATGCCGGTGTGCTCGACAGGGCCGTTGATGTGCTGGAAAGCCGTGGCATCGAGGTGAAAAGCAGTACTCTTCAGGATCGGGATGCTCTGATCCGTCTCACCACCTCAGAGGATCAATTGCAGGCTCGTCCGCTGGTACAGGCTGCTCTTGGTAATGAATACCTGGTTGCACTGAATATGGCTGCTTCAACACCGGGCTGGCTCAAGAGTCTTGGCGCCGGCCCGATGAAGTTGGGTCTGGATCTTCGCGGCGGTGTCCACTTCCTGTTGGAAGTCGACATGGAAACCGCGGTTAGCCAGCGCCTGGAGGCCATGTCTGGCCAGATCAAGCGTGAGCTTCGCGAAGAGCGGATCCGTTATCGTGGCGGAGATGTGCAGGACAACCGCGAGATCGTTCTCAGCTTCCGTGATGAGGCCTCCCGCACCGAAGCCTTCAACATGGTGCGAGACCAGTACAACGAATTCCTTCTGGATGAGCAGACCGAAGGCGATGAGTTCCTTCTTGTGCTGACTCTCTCTGAAGCTGAGGTCACTGCGATTCAGGATTATGCCCTGGAGCAGAACCTTACAACGATCCGCAACCGGGTGAACGAGCTTGGCGTCGCTGAACCTCTTGTTCAACAGCAGGGTTCTGACCGGATTATTGTTGAGTTGCCCGGCGTGCAGGACACTGCACAGGCCAAGCGTGTACTTGGTGCCACCGCCAACCTTGAATTCCGCATGGAGGCCCGCCAGGACGCCCCCGGCAGCGAAACCGAGGAATTCAGTTTCCGGGATCAGGCCCAGCGTACCGCGCGCCTCGAGCAGGAAGTGATTGCCACCGGTAATAATGTGGCCAATGCCCAGCAGGCCTTTGACGAAAACGGCCAGCCCCAGGTCAATATCACCATGGATTCCGTCGGTGGTGATCTGATGAACCGGGCCACCCGCAACGCCATTGGACGCAGGATGGCAGTGCTGTTCATCGAGTATCGTACGGAAACCGAAACCAGAATGGTCGAGGGCGAGCCTCAGGAGGTGGAGAACCGCGTGGTTGAAAAAGGCATTATCAGCCTGGCCACCGTTCAATCCGCCCTGGGCAGCAGTTTCCGGATCACCGGGCTTGATTCCATTCCCGAAGCCGCAGAACTCGCACTGCTTTTGCGTGCTGGTGCACTTGCCGCTCCAATGTACTTTGTTCAGGAAAGGACGATTGGTCCGAGCCTTGGCCAGAAGAACATAGACGCCGGCATGATGTCCGTTGCGCTTGGTTTCGGTCTGGTGCTGCTCTACATGCTCGTCTACTACCGCGGATTTGGCGTGGTAGCAAACATTGCGCTGACACTGAACCTGATGCTGCTTGTTGCATGCATGTCGATCCTCTCGGCGACACTGACCTTGCCGGGCATTGCCGGTATCGTTCTGACTGTCGGTATGGCGGTGGATGCCAACGTGCTTATCTTTGAGCGGATAAAGGAAGAGCTGAAATCCGGTGTGCCGCCCCAGACGGCGATCAACTCCGGCTATTCCCGGGCTTTCGTGTCCATCTTTGATGCAAACATCACCACTTTGCTGGTTGCCGTGATTCTCTTTGCCATGGGCTCCGGTCCGGTGAAAGGCTTTGCGGTAACACTTTGCATCGGGATCCTGACGTCGATGTTCTCTGGCCTGATGGTCAGCCGCAGCATCGTTAACATTGTTTACGGCGGCCGCAGGGTCGAGAAGCTGTCGATCGGAGGAAAGCTCGCCAATGTCTGAAGATCAAAAGCAACCGTTTGATTTCATGGGGTTGCGGAAGATTGCTTCCGTAATCTCCATTTCGCTGATCGTTATTTCTATTGCCCTATTGGCTGTCCGTGGCCTGAACCTGGGTATGGACTTCACCGGCGGTACCTCTGTTGAATTTGAATACGCCGAGGCTCCGCAACTTGATGAAATCCGCTCCAGGCTGACGGCTGCCGGGTACGAGCAGTTTTCTGTCCAGAACTTTGGGGCTGACACTACGGTGTTGGTGCGGATGGCCGAGGCTGATAATGATCAACTGGCGCCGGAAGTTACCCGAACCCTCGAGGAGGGTGGCGCAGAGCTTGAACTGGTAAGTTCCGAGTTTGTGGGCTCCCAGGTTGGTGAAGAGCTCAAGGAAGATAGCGGCCTTGGCTTGTTGATCGCCCTTGCCGTAGTCCTGATCTATGTGGGCATGCGATTCCAGTTCAAGTTCGGTATTGCCTCGGTGGTACCGCTTGCTCACGATGTAATTATCGTTCTGGGTGTCTTTGCGTTGTTCCAGTGGACCTTCGACCTTACAGTACTGGCAGCCCTGCTTGCGGTTATCGGTTACTCGCTGAACGATACCATCGTTGTTGCGGACCGGATCCGGGAAAATTTCCGCAAGATGCGCGTGGGTGGACCCTGGGACATTATCAATGAGTCAATTCATCAGACCATTGCCCGGACAATCAATACCTCTGGTACTACCTTGATTGTACTGTTGGCGCTGTACTTCCTCGGTGGTGAGGCGATCAACAACTTCGCCCTGGCTTTGATTATTGGTGTGATTGTTGGTACCTACTCATCGATCTACGTGTCCGCGAACCTTCTGATGGTTATGGGCGTGTCCCGTGACGACCTGATCGTGCCGCCAAAAGAAGGCGCGGAAAACGCCGATGAGCAAGAAGAGCCGCCGGAGTGGCTGAACAGGATGTAACCGCATCTGTTTCACCAGTTTCGGGCATAAAAAAACCGCCACAGAATGTTGGCGGTTTTTTTATGCCCGCTAGAGCCGGAAGCCTCAGCGAGGCAGGCGGCCCCGGAACGGATGCAGCACTTTCAGGACTTCGCGGAACAGTTTCGGGTTTGCCACTACCAGCTGTCGGGCGTTACCGGTAGACGGGTTGCCAGAGAAGTCACCAGTCAGTGCGCCGGATTCCATAGCGAGTGTGACGCCAAGATCCAGATCGGATGCTTCGGGGCGGAAAATGATCGCCGCGTCCATCAGGCCCGCGGAAACCCGGGCGATATCCAGTACTACACAGCCGGAGGTACGGAACATGCCGGAATCCCGTGCCAGTACAGCGGCCATTTCGCCCCAGAGCATCGGATCCTCGCTCTTCCGGGCCTGGTCCAGCAGGTTGGTGGCGATGGCTGCTTTCTCTGGCAGTTTGATTTCCGAAGCGCGAACCCGGCGGCTGTTCAGCGCGGCGCCGTGGCCGCGGCTGGCGGAGTATTCTTCGCCGGTAACGGGATTTACCAGAAGCAGGTTTTCAGTGCGGTTATTCTTCTTCTGGGACAGTGCCAGAGCAAACTCCGGAATACCCCGAAGGAAATTCTCACGGCCCAGGACAGGAAAAATATGCCAGCTTTTCTCGCTGGTTCCGGCATTCGCTTCGTTCAAAGGCGCGATGCTGTGGTCCTTGTAGGCTTTTTCGAGCTGTTCGGCAAAGTTGTCGTAGATAGACTGCTCAACCCGCTCCAGCTGACGACGGCGTTCTGAGTCGTCCTTGCCAGTGGGTTCCTGACGCTCGAAATGGGCTTTCAGATAATCGGACCCCTGACGCGCGACGCGCAGGGCCATTTTAATAGCTGGTTGCATCTGAGTGTTCATTATCCGGGTGTGTGAAGGCCGGGTATCATAGCAAAAGATCACCCCGCTTGTATGTTTTTTGACTCAGCAATAGCACGGATAACCAGAGGTTACGGGTTCTCCGGAGGGGCAGGGTGCGGGTGCTTTCTGCTATCATTGCTGCCCTGATCAATAACCTTGGGCTTGCTGACAATGCACAAAAGCGCACTTCCACAGGAAGGGACGGAGACATTTCAGGATCAGATCCGGATTGTTCTCGTAGAGACATCCCATTCGGGCAACATTGGTGCTGTCGCCCGGGCCATGAAGAACATGGGGCTGGGTAATTTGTGGCTGGTTAATCCCTGTTCCTTTCCGGATGAGACTTCGTATGCGCGCGCAGCCGGTGCTTCGGATGTGCTCGATAATGCCCAGGTTGTTTCTTCTCTGGATGATGCTCTGGCTGATTGTGTGCTGGTTATGGGTACGAGTGCCCGGGGAAGGAAGGTGCCCTGGCCGGTCTGTGCGCCACCTGAGGCTGCAGCTGCTGCCGCAGGGCATGCTGAAAACGGCCCGGTTGCCATGGTATTCGGAAGAGAAAACCATGGTCTCAGCAACGACGAGCTGCAGCGTTGTCACTATCACATCCATATTCCCTCCAACCCGGATTACAGCTCCCTTAATCTGGCCATGGCGGTACAGGTCATGTGCTATGAATTGCGGATGTATTATCTGCGAAGCCTTGAAGGTGGTGAGGGGAGCCCATACTTAAAGTCGATGACCAGGCCCGGGGACGAAGGCTGGGACGTGCCGCCCGCCAAAGTTCACGATGTCGAGGGCTTTTTCGGGCACCTGGAGCAGGTGCTTATTGATGTGGATTTCCATCGACGGGAGAACCCGAGACAACTGATGACGCGCTTGCGGCGACTGTTCCAGCGGGCCAGACTGGATCAAATGGAAATCAATATTCTCAGGGGTATTCTCACTGCCGTTCAAAAAGCGGCAGGCACGCGGAATAACAGCAAATCAACCGAGGCCGGCACTTCGGCGACGGAACAGGATAATGGCCATGTTTGAGCGTTTGCGGGAAGACATAAACAGCGTGTTCCACCGGGATCCCGCCGCCAGGAACACCTTTGAGGTGCTGACTAATTACCCCGGTTTGCACGCACTGCTTTTTCATCGGTTTTCTCACTGGTTGTGGAGTCTCGGTCTGAAATGGCTTGCTCGCACTATTTCCACCATTGCCCGGTGGCTAACCGGCATCGAGATCCATCCTGGGGCAACCATTGGCCGCCGGTTCTTCATTGATCATGGCATGGGCGTGGTTATTGGCGAGACCACGGTGATCGGCGATGACGTGACCCTCTATCAAGGGGTCACCCTTGGCGGAACCAGCTGGAACAAGGGTAAGCGCCATCCCACGATCGGTGACAGTGTAGTGGTTGGTGCCGGAGCGAAGATTCTGGGGCCGTTTGAAGTAGGCGAGGGTGCCAAGATCGGTTCCAATTCAGTAGTTACCAAGGAAGTGCCCGCGGGTGCAACGGTGGTTGGTATTCCGGGGCGCGTCATCATCAAGCGCAAAGGCGAAGATGATGCGCGTCGCAAGGAGATGGAAGAACGCATGGGCTTCGATGCCTATGGTGTCACAGAGGAAATGCCAGACCCGGTTGCCCGGGCCATGCGCTCGTTGCTTGATCACATGCATGCGGTGGATGACCGCATCGAGAACATGTGCAAGGCTCTGCGCAAGGTGAACAGCGAGTACCAGAACGGCGAGTTGCCACCGTTACAGGAAGAGGACTTTGATTGCGTTCGCGACGACGATGAGGTGCGCCGGTGAATACTTGACTGAAATGGTTGGTCAATTCATACTCTCAGCTGCGTTTTTGAGATTCAATCCCGTCATGGGGCTGACACTATGAAGTTGACCACCAAAGGCCGCTATGCCGTAACGGCAATGCTGGATCTGGCTCTGCATGGAGACCAGGGGCCGGTGAGTCTCGCCGATATTTCGGCCCGTCAGGAAATCTCACTGTCCTATCTGGAACAGCTTTTCTCCCGTCTCCGCCGCCAGAAGCTCGTAGTCAGTATTCGCGGTCCCGGTGGTGGATACAGGCTCAGTCGTCCTGCGGCTGATCTGTACATTGCCGAAGTTGTTGATGCCGTCAGCGAATCGCTGGATACGACGCGGTGCGGCAACAAAGGTGATTGCCAGAATGGCGAGAAATGCCTGACCCACCATCTCTGGTCTGATCTTAGTGATCAGATTCATCAGTTTCTCAGTGAGATCAGTCTCGGAGATCTGATGAGAAAGCATGAAATTCGCCAGGTTGCGGACCGGCAGAATCGCCGCCAGTCCGACAGTGGCTCTGAAACCATCAATACCGAACGCCTGTCCGATCAGGCGCCGGCCTGACATCAACAAGTTTCCGGAATCCATGAAAAAGCCCGTTTATATGGACTACGCGGCTACGACGCCCGTTGATCCAGCCGTTGCCGATGAAATGATGAAATACCTCACGCTGGATGATGTATTCGGCAATCCTGCATCCCGCACCCACGCCTATGGTTGGCAGGCAGAAGCTGCAGTGGAAGCTGCACGCAAACAGGTCGCCAGCCTCGTTCACGCTGATCCACGGGAAATTGTCTGGACATCGGGTGCAACGGAATCAGACAACCTTGCCATCAAGGGTGCGGTTGCCGGCCGGCAGGGCGTTCATATTGTTACATCCAGGATCGAGCACAAAGCGGTTGTTGATACCTGCAAGTGGCTCGAGCATCAGGGTACTGAAGTCACTTGGCTGGATCCGGCAGCCGATGGAGCCATCGGTTTAGATCAGGTGTTGGATGCGCTGAAGAAAAATACCGTCCTCGTGAGCCTGATGTTGGTGAATAACGAGCTGGGAACTATTAACGATATTGCCGCCATTGGTGCTGAATTGCGTCAAAGGGGCATTCTTTTTCACGTGGACGCCGCCCAGGCCGCCGGCAAGATGGCAATTGATGTCAGCTCCATGCCAGTGGATCTGTTAGCGCTTTCCGGGCACAAGGTCTATGGCCCGAAGGGCGTTGGCGCCTTGTATGTCAGGCGTTCACCGGATGTTCGTATTGAGGCGCAGATTCATGGTGGTGGGCATGAGCGAGGGATGCGTTCAGGAACACTCCCTACCCACCAGATTGTCGGTATGGGGAAGGCGTTCGCCATCGCCCAATCTGCGCTTGAGGAGGAGGTGGAGAAGCTGGAGGCTCTGCGCGAGTCGTTTTTGGCGGGGCTCCAGTCTCTCGAGGGTGTCACCCTCAACGGCAGTGAATCCCGGCGCGTTCCAGGCATCCTGAATCTTTCCTTTGAAGGGGTAGATGCGGAGTCCCTGATGCTGGGCCTCCGGGATCTGGCGGTATCGTCCGGTTCGGCCTGCGCTTCAGCCACGGTAGAGCCCTCATACGTACTCCGTGGCATTGGGTTGAGTGATGAACAGGCCCATCGGGCGCTGCGTTTTTCCATCGGCCGGTATACCACGGAAGAGGAAATGGTCTTTGCCAGCTCGCAAATAGTTGATGTTGTTAGCCGGCTCCGCGCAGTGCGGTAGGAAGTTTGCCCCGGACTGCGTATAATCGCAGGCCAGAATTTTAACCATCCACAAACTGGAGAAAGACCATGGCAACTGAGCGCACGCTCTCGATTATCAAGCCTGACGCGGTAGCAAAAAACGTGATCGGTGAAATCTACAGCCGCTTCGAGAAAGCTGGCCTGAACATTGTTGCTGCCAAAATGATGCACCTCACCCAGGAGCAGGCAGAAGGTTTTTACGCAGAGCACAAAGAGCGTCCGTTCTTTAACGACCTGGTTGCATTCATGACCTCCGGTCCGGTGGTTGTGCAGGTCCTGGAAGGCGAAGGCGCGATCCTGAAAAATCGTGATCTGATGGGCGCGACCAATCCGAAAGAAGCCGATGCCGGCACTATTCGTGCGGATTTCGCATCTTCTATCGACGCGAACGCCGTCCACGGCTCTGATTCCGCGGCTTCTGCCGAGCGCGAAATCGCTTACTTCTTCAATGACAACGAGATCTGCCCGCGGGGCTGATTGCGTTGATCGGAGGCGATCGTTCGGTCGCCTCCGAATTGATTATCTGATCGAGGTTATGAAATGACAGCGGCCGCTGAAAAAACCAATCTTCTGGGGATGCCGAAAGCAAAGCTCGAGGCTTTCTTCGAAACCCTGGGGGAGAAGCGTTTTCGTGCCACTCAGGTTCTACAGTGGATCCATCAGCGTGGCGCTGATGACTTCGATCAAATGACCAATATGAGCAAGGCGCTGCGGGAAAAACTGAAGCAGGTTGCCGAGATCCGTGGTCCCGAAGTGGTTTACGACGAAACGTCCAAAGACGGTACCCGCAAATGGGTGATGCGCATGGACAATGGCAACAGCGTCGAGACCGTGCTGATTCCGGATGGGGAGCGAGGCACGCTTTGCGTTTCGTCACAGATCGGTTGCAGTCTCGACTGTACCTTTTGCTCCACGGGAAAGCGCGGGTTCAACCGCAATCTCACCGCGGCAGAAGTCATCGGCCAGGTTTGGGTTGCGCGCAAGGCCTTCATGCCTTTTGAGCCGGGCCCGGATCGGCCGATTACCAATGTGGTGATGATGGGGATGGGCGAGCCCCTGCTCAATTTCGACAATGTCGTAGATGCCATGAACCTTATGATGGAGGATCTGGCCTATGGGATCTCCAAGCGCCGGGTCACCCTGAGCACGTCAGGTGTTGTACCGGCTTTGGACCGGTTGTCGGAAGTTACCGATGTTTCACTGGCCATTTCCCTGCATGCGCCGAATGATGAACTGCGTAACAAACTGGTTCCGTTGAATAAAAAGTACCCGATTGCCGAATTGCTGGCCGCGACCAAGCGCTACTTTGCCCGGTTGCCGGACAAGCGCAAGGCTACGATAGAGTACACCGTGATTGAGGGGATGAATGATCAACCGGAGCACGCCCAAGAGCTCGCGGTGATTTTGCGGGATCTGCCGTGCAAGATCAATCTGATCCCATTCAACCCGTTCCCGGAGAGCGATTTCCGAAGGCCGAGTATGAATGCGACCCGACGGTTCCAGACGGTTCTGAATGAGGCTGGCTATATTGCGACCATCAGAACCACCCGGGGCGACGATATCGATGCCGCTTGTGGTCAGCTGGTAGGTCGGGTTGAAGACAGAACCCGTCGTAGCCAGAGGTACATTCAGGTTCAGCAGGTGAACCCCTGAACCAGGAACGCCTTGTAGCCCAATCGAGGAAGGGGACACCCGTGATAACAGCACCAGCAAACCGCCGTTCTTCCATGTTAGCCGCTATGCTGCTGACTCTGCTGGTTACAGGTTGTGTTACTACTACTGACAGTCGTTTTTCACGGGAAGCGGATCGGCAGGAAGCCCTCGATAACTATGTGAAACTGGCCACCGCTTATATCGGCCAGGGTAATCTTGAGCGGGCCCGTCATCATCTGGACAGAGCGCTCAAGCTGGATTCAGATGATCCTGGCGCCAGGGCAGCCATGGGCCTGGTTTATAACGCCGAGGGTGAGCCGGAGCTGGCCGAGCGTAACTTCAAAAAGGCGATTTCCGAGGATCCGGCCTATACCAGGGCGCGGGTTTATTACGGTGCTTTTCTGTTCGGGCAGGATCGGATGGACGATGCTCGCGACCAGTTCCGCGCTGCCACCCGGGACACCGGTTATCAGGATCGCGGCTCCGTATTCTTTAACCTGGGCATGACTCAGGAACGGCTCGGCGAGCTTGAGGCTGCTGCCACGTCCTATCGCCGGTCGGTGGAGCTGACTCGAGGCGATGCCCGCTCCTTGTTGGCGCTTTCACGGGTTTCTGTTGAAACCGGCAATTACGACGATGCGGCTCGTTACTATTCGCGCCTGATTTCACTGATGCAAAGAAATCAGCGCCTGGTTCACTCACCGGAGAGCCTTCTTACCGGCATCCGTATTGCGCGCTATTACAGTGATGAAAACCAGGAAGCGAGCCTTGCGCTTCAGCTCAGAAACAAATTTCCGGAGTCAGTCGAATACCAACAATATAAGGTGCTGATTTCTAATGGCAACTGAAGAAAACTCACAGCCAGCGATGAAGGAGCCCGTAGGGCAGCAGCTTCAGAAGGCACGGGAAAAAGCCGGTCTTGGTACCGGGGATGTCGCCGCAGCGCAGCATTTGCGCCCGTCAGTCATACAGGCGATAGAGTCGGGAGATTACAGCCAGATTGACAGTGAACTCTTTCTGAAAGGGTATGTCAGGGCTTATGCAGAACAGGTGGGGCTGGATGCGGATGCGGTGATTGCCGATCTGGATCAGGAACTGGAGCCAATCCGGCAACAGAGAGAACAGGAGCAGGAAGCCAATCCTCTGGTTGATATCGAGCGTCGCAGACGTCGGAAACGCCAGCTGGCAAAAGCTCTTTTCTTCCTGGTCGTTCTGGGCATTGCCGGTTATCTGGCCTTTACCTTCCTGGTTCCTGAGCAGGGTGCGGCGCCCTCGGAGGCGGTAACAGAGCCTGAGGTTGCACCAGAAGGTCAGGGTGAGACGGAGGCATTGGCCGAGTCAGAACGCTCCGAGCCTGAAGTGGTAGCGCGTGTTGAAAATCCGGAGCCTGCGGTCGTGGAATCAGATGCGGTGGCCGCAGAGCAGCGGGAATCGTTGGTGGAAGCGATTGAACCGGATGCTGGCGAGGCTCAGGCTCCAATAGAAATGGCAGATACGGCAACTGTTGAAGACACACGGTCGGAGCCTGCCGGGGCGGTCACCGAGCAGATTCCTGCGGTTGTTCAGACTCCCGAGCCGGTGCTTGAAAATCCAAACGGGCTGTCTGAAGTGGCGGACACCGGTCGCCTTGAGATTCGCTTCAGCGATGATTGTTGGGTTCAGGTCAGTGATGCCGCGGGTAACCGGTTGGTAAATTCGCTTCAGCGCAACGGAGATCAGATTGATGTTGCCGGACCAGCACCGCTACGGGTTGTAATTGGCGCGGTTGATGCGGTCGAATCCATCCGTTTCGAGGGTGAGCCTGTGGATATCGGTGGCTACCGGGTTGTCAACAACCGGTCAGAATTTACCCTGACAATCTGAAACTTGATCAAATTTTCTATATCGGTCAGTAAGACATGAAACAGGATTCTCCGATTATCAGACGCAAGTCCCGCCAGATCATGGTGGGCAATGTTCCTGTGGGTGGCGACGCGCCGATTGCGGTGCAGAGCATGACCAACACCAACACCTGCGACGTGGAGGCCACGGTTGGCCAGATCACAGCACTGCAGGAAGCGGGTGCGGACATCGTGCGGGTTTCTGTGCCTTCCATGGACGCTGCAGAGGCGTTCGGAAAGATTCGGGAGCAGGTATCCCTGCCGCTGGTCGCGGACATACACTTCGATCACAAAATCGCCCTCAGGGTGGCGGAGTTGGGTGTCGACTGTCTTCGTATCAACCCGGGGAATATCGGTCGCGATGATCGCGTCAGTGCTGTTATCAGTGCAGCCCGGGACGGCAACATTCCTATTCGTATCGGTGTGAATGCCGGTTCTCTGGAGAAATCACTTCAGCGTAAATACGGTGAGCCCACGGCAGACGCGCTGGTGGAATCCGCCATGCGCCACATTGATATCCTGGATCGTCATGACTTCCAGGACTTCAAGGTGAGCCTGAAAGCGTCCGAGGTGTTCATGACCGTGGATGCCTACCGCAAGATCGCCCAACAGATTGAGCAGCCGCTGCATTTGGGTATTACCGAAGCCGGTGGCCTGCGTTCGGGCACGGTTAAATCTTCCATTGGTCTTGGCATGCTTCTGATGGATGGCATCGGCGACACCATACGGGTGTCTCTCGCGGCGGACCCGGTGCAGGAAATCAAAGTGGGTTTCGATATTCTAAAGAGTCTTCGCCTGCGAAGCCGCGGCATCAATTTCATCGCCTGTCCGAGCTGTTCACGTCAGAACTTTGATGTCATCCAGACCATGAATGATCTGGAGGCGAGACTGGAGGATGTGAATGACTCCCTCGATGTGGCCATTATCGGATGCATCGTCAATGGACCGGGTGAAGCTAAAGTTGCCGACCTCGGACTTACTGGTGGTAGCCCCAAGAATCTTTTCTACATGGCAGGCAAGCCAAACCAGAAGCTGGACAACGCCACACTGACTGATGATCTGGAGCGCCTGATTCGCGAGGAAGTGGCACGTCGCAAGGAACAGGAAGACTCGATCATTGTACGTTCGGACAGCTGATCGTTTCGATTTCCGGGCATAACCATCCAGACAGAGTTAAGGGTTAACATTGGCAAAGATTCAGGCAATTCGCGGGATGAACGATATCCTGCCGGAGCAGACGCCCGTGTGGCAGTTTGTGGAATCCACGGTGCGCCGGGTACTGGCCCAGTATGGCTATCAGGAAATCCGCATGCCGATTGTGGAACAGACCGACCTGTTCAAGCGATCGATTGGCGAAGTCACCGACATTGTCGAAAAGGAAATGTACACCTTTGAAGATCGCAACGGTGACAGCCTGACGCTGCGCCCGGAGGGTACAGCTGGTTGTGTTCGGGCAGCCGAGGAACATGGTTTGCTGTTCAATCAGACCCGCCGGCTCTGGTATACCGGATCCATGTTCCGGCATGAACGTCCACAAAAAGGGCGCTATCGCCAATTCCACCAGATTGGCGTGGAATGTTTCGGTATGACTGGTCCTGACATCGATGCAGAGTTGCTGATACTGACCGCAAGACTCTGGAAAGAGCTGGGGCTTGCTGGGCATACCCGGCTGGAAATCAATTCTATCGGAACGTCCGAGTCCCGTCGGGTTTACCGCACAGCCCTGGTGGATTACCTGAGTCAGTTCAAGTCGGACCTGGATGCCGACAGCCAACGTCGTCTGGAATCCAATCCGCTTCGCATTCTTGACAGCAAGGATCCTTCCACCCGCAAGATCCTGGAAAACGCGCCCAGCCTGGACACCTATCTTGATGACGAATCCCGTGGGCATTTCGAGCGTCTGAGAGCACTGCTGGATGCCGCGGGCGTAGAGTATTCAGTGAATCCAGCGTTGGTTCGAGGTCTGGATTATTACGGCAAGACCGTCTTTGAATGGATAACCGACAGCCTTGGGGCCCAGGGCACAGTGTGCGCTGGTGGCCGATATGATGGCCTGGTGGAACAGCTCGGTGGCAAGCCGACGTTTGCGGTTGGTTTTGCCATGGGCCTCGAGCGCCTAATTTTGCTGCTGGAAACGCTTGAGCTGGTTCCTGATTATGTGAACAGCAATGCCGATATTTATGTGACGGCAATGGGTGACGTTGCGTTGGCTCCAGCTCTTATACTGGCTGAAAAACTGCGTGCAGCCTTGCCGGAGCGGGTTATTGTTTCCCATTGTGGCGGCGGTAGTTTCAAAAGCCAGATGAAGAAGGCCGATCGAAGTGGTGCCAGGTACGCGGTGGTTCTGGGAGAGAACGAGGTGGCCAATGGAACCGCGGGACTGAAACCCTTGCGTGCTGATGAGCCGCAAACCGAGATTCATCAGGACGAGCTGGCCGCTACTCTGGCAGCTGCGTTGGCCAACTGATTCTGACCAAATTTACTGATACAAAAGCAAAAATTCGACAACAGGAGTCCTCATGGCAGAGTTGCGCACCGAAGAAGAACAGATCCAGGCGATCAAGGACTGGTGGAAAAAGAACGGCAGTTCTTTGCTGATCGGCATTGGTGCGGCCCTGGCCATTGTGTTTGGCTGGCAGGCCTGGCAGAACCACCAGACCCAGCAGCGGACCGAGGCCGCCAACCAGTTCGCCAACCTGCTCAATGCTTTCAGTGACCAGGCCGATGAGACCAGCGGTGAGACCGTCGCTTTCGTGGCGCAGACTCTCCGGGAAGACTACACGGACAGTGCCTATGCGGTATACGGCAACCTGATCCTGGCCCGTCAGCAGCTGATGCAGGATGGCAATGCGGAGGCCGCTGTTGAGTCGCTGCAGTGGGCGCTGGAAAAGACCGGTGAGCACGAGGGTTTGGCACTTGTGGTCCGCAATCGTCTGGCTCGCGCCCAGTTTACCGCAGGGCAGTACGAAGATGCTCTGGCCACCATCGACGGTGCCGGCAATGCCGATTCGTTTGATGCCATGTATTCCGAACTTCGTGGCGATATCCTGCTTGCGCAGGGCGACCGCGATGGCGCCCGTGAGGCCTACCTTGCTGCCCGTGAGCAGAGTCAACAGGGCCGTAGCGGTATTCTGGAACTGAAACTGGCAGACCTTGGCGTCGGGGAGGATGCCTGATGCCGGTACTCCGCGACAGGATCTCGAAACGCGGATTTTTCCTGGGGCTGGCGCTTCTTGCTGCGCTTTCCGGCTGCAGCACCACGGATACATTTGAACAACCTGTTCCGGTTCCCGAGATTGAGGCCTCCGCCGAATTCAAGAGAATCTGGAGCATGTCCGTGGGCGACGGTCATGATGGTGATTTTCTCTACTTGGCGCCACTGAATACGGGTGATCTTATATACGCGGCATCGGCGGACGGTGAGCTTTATGCAGTGGAAACGGATTCCGGCAGGGTTGTCTGGGAATCAGAATTTGAGGAGCGCATTTTTTCTGGTCTTGGCGGTGATGGGCAGTACCTCTACCTGACCACCGAGAACGCCGATCTGGTAGCCCTTTCCCGTGAGGATGGTTCCGAGGTATGGCGCCAGCCCTTGCCCACGGAAGTCCTGTCGTCGCCCCAGTCCAACGGCTCCCTCGTGGTGGCCCAGACGACCGATGGCAAAGTTCTCGGTTTCAGCACCACCGATGGTGAAAAACTCTGGCAGTACGATGGCACAGTGCCGGTTCTGTCCATGAGGGCTTCTGCGGCACCCCTGGTCGGTGGTGACGTGGTCATTGCTTCTTTCGCCAGTGGCAAACTGATTGCGCTGACTGCGGCCTCGGGTCAGCCCATGTGGCAGTACGAAGTTGGCCAGGCCCAGGGGCGCACCGAACTCGAAAGGCTGGTTGACGTGACGGGGCAACCCCTGGTTATTGAGACCGCGGTCATGGTGGTTGGTTACCAGGGCAAACTTGCCCTGGTTGATATTCGCACCGGGCAGGAGATCTGGAGCCGGAATGCATCCAGCCTTTACTCGCCGATGATTGGTGGCGGCCAGATCTATCTTGCCTCGGCCAATGGCGACATTGTTGCCCTTAGGGGCTCGGACCGCCGGGAAGTCTGGACCCAGGACCGTCTTGCCTGGCGCCAGCTGACCCAGCCAATGGTTTACGAAGACTATCTGGTGGTAGGCGATTTCGAAGGCTACCTGCATGCCATTGACCGCGAGGATGGCAAGCTGGTTGGGCAGCTGGAGTTCGACGATGAGGGTATCCGCGTACCGGCACAACGCCTTCCGAATGGTAACCTGCTGGTTTTTGGCAACAGCGGAAAGATGGCCGTATTCCAGGTTAAGCCGCAGGATTGATCCCGAATTATGACCCCAGTTATTGCCCTTGTCGGACGCCCTAACGTCGGCAAATCGACATTATTTAATCAGATGACCCGTTCCAGGGATGCCCTGGTTGCGGATTTTCCGGGGCTTACCCGTGACCGCAAATACGGTGAGGGCAGCTACGAGGGGCAGCGCTTCATCGTCATAGATACCGGTGGTCTTACCGGTGACGAGCAGGGCCTTGATCTCGAAATGGCCCGCCAGTCCATGCAAGCGGTAGAAGAGGCTGACATTGTTCTGTTTCTGGTGGACGGCCGTGCCGGCCTGACCGCAGGCGATGAGCTTATTGCAGACAGTCTTCGTCGGTCCGGCAAGCAGGCTCATCTGGTTGTGAACAAGACAGATGGACAGGATCCGGACATCGCCGCATCCGATTTCTACAGCCTTGGCTTCGAATCTACCTTCCTGATTGCTGCTTCCCACAATCGCGGGATCCGGTCAATGTTGGAAATCCTGTTGCCCTCCGAGGAGGAGCGGGAAGAGGAGGACCGGGCGGACCGATATCCCGGCATTCGTATCGGAATAGTTGGCCGACCGAACGTGGGTAAATCCACACTGGTCAACCGTATGCTCGGTGAAGAGCGAGTCGTGGTTTACGACATGCCGGGCACTACCCGGGATAGCGTTTATATCCCGTACGAACGCCAAGGCAGTCAATACACACTGATTGATACCGCCGGTGTCCGTCGTCGCAAGAATGTCAGCGAAGTGGTGGAGAAGTTCTCCATTATCAAAACGCTACAGGCAATTGATGACGCTCATGTGGTTATTCTGGTCATTGATGCCCGGGAAGGGTTGGTGGATCAGGATCTTCACCTGATCGGGTTTGTCCTTGATGCCGGCCGTTCGCTGGTGATTGCCATCAACAAGTGGGATGGTATGGATCCCGATGACCGCGCCAAGGTCAAAGAGCAGGTGCAGCGTCGTCTCGACTTCCTGGATTACGCTGATAAGCATTATATCTCGGCGCTTCATGGCTCCGGTGTGGGCGTGATGTACGAGTCGGTGCAAGCGTGTTACGAGTCAGCCATGGCAAAATGGCCAACCAATCGCCTGACCGCCATTCTGCAGGATGCTATTGCCCAGCATCAGCCACCCATGGTGCACGGGCGTCGAATCAAACTGCGTTACGCGCACCAAGGCGGCTCTAACCCGCCGGTCATTGTTGTTCACGGTAACCAGGTGGATTCGCTGCCGGGCGCGTACAAGCGTTACCTTGAGAATACCTTCCGCAAGGTTCTGAAAGTAACCGGTTCACCAATCCGGTTCGAGTTCAAATCGGGCGAAAACCCGTTTGCCGGCAAAGTGGACCGCTTGACGCCGCGTCAGAAGGTGAAAAAAGACAACGACGAGAAGAAGGGCTATCGTCCGAAGAAACAGCGCCAGAAGAGTCTCAAGCGCTGATCCCGTGGCCGGGCAAGGGGAGGCTGCCTCAGCCAGGCCCGGCACTTTCAACCTGCTTGGCCTGAACGGCGGTCAAGGCAACGGTAAACACAATATCCTCCACCAGTGCGCCCCGGGACAAATCGTTGACCGGCTTGCGCAGCCCCTGCAGCATTGGACCGATACTGACCACATTGGCACTACGCTGAACGGCCTTGTAGGTGGTGTTACCGGTGTTCAGATCCGGAAATACGAAAACTGTAGCCTTGCCTGCAACCTTGCTGTCCGGCGCCTTGCTCCTGGCCACGCTCTCAATGGCCGCAGCATCGTATTGAAGCGGCCCGTCTATCAAAAGATCCGGCCTGCGCTTACGAGCAATTTTCGTGGCTTCTCTGACTTTGTCCACGTCCTGGCCACTGCCTGATTCACCCGTGCTGTAGCTGATGATCGCGACCAGTGGCTCTATTCCGAAGGCTTCGGCTGATTCAGCGCTCTGTATAGCAATGTCTGCCAGTTCCTCGGCATTTGGATCCGGATTAATGGCGCAGTCCCCGTAGACGACTACCTGTTGCGGAAGCAGCATGAAGAACACAGAAGAGACTACTTTCGCGTTGTCATGGGTTTTGATCAGCTGAAGTGCGGGGCGCACGGTATTGGCCGTTGTGTGGATGGCTCCCGATACCAGACCATCGGCCTCATCAAGAGCCACCATCATGGTGCCGAGCACGACATTGTCCTCGAGCATGGCTTCGGCCATTTCAGATGTCAGTCCCTTATGCTTGCGCAGGTCTACCATTGGACCGACATAGCGCTGGCGAACTTCTGCTGGATCAATAATCTCGATGTCCTCAGGCAGTTCCAGATCCTGGGAATCTGCAACCCGCCGTATCTCCGCCGTATTGCCGATCAGGGCACACCGCGCCAGCTTGCGCTTATGACAGATGATGGCCGCCTGTACGGTTCTTGGTTCGCTCCCTTCAGGCAGTACGATGCGTTTGTTCGCTGCCCGGGCACGTTCTGATAGCTGATACCGGAAAGCGGGAGGAGAAAGTCTGTTCTGTCGTGCGACTTTGAGGTGCTGCTGCAACCATTCGGTGTCTATTCGGGTCGCAACCGCTTCCATCGCTTTTTCAATCCGGTTGGGGTCATCGGTTGGAATGGCGGAAGACAGATTGGCCAGCATGTGGGCCGTCTCATAGGTATTGGCATCGGAGCCCAGTACCGGCAAACCGGTTTCCAGCGCCCGATGGCAGAGGTCAATCACGCGCTGGTCCGGCATCAGTCCACCGGTGAGCATCAGACCGGCCAGTGGGACCCCGTTCAGAGCAGCAACAGCTGTGGTCACTACGATGTCTTCCCGATCGCCTGGTGTGACCAACAAGGTGCCGGGTTTCAGGGTATCGGTCATATTGCGGATGCTTCGGGCACACACTGACACCTTCTGGACCCGCCTGGAATGCATCTGCCCCTCATTGAGAACCGGTAACCCGAGTTCCCTGGTTATGTCGGAGACTCGCGGTGCAAGCAGCTCCGGCTGCCAGGGAATCTCGGCAATCAGCCTAAAGCGGCCCTCGCTGAATACTTTGCACTGGTTCCGGTAATCAATGGTAGGCGGAGCAGGGTGGTTGCTGTTGGATCGGGGTTCAAGCCCCGCCTGCTCCGGTTCTCCCACCTTGTTCAGTATGACACCAATGACATCCGGGTCGCTTGGGTTGGCAAAAAGGCGTGATGAGAAGTCCAGTTCTTCATCCATTTGTCGGGCGTCCAGGCTTTTGGGAGTACTTACCAGGATGACTTCGGAACCGAGATTGCGGGCGACCTCTACGTTTAACCTGGCAATATAGGCTTCGCTGCGGTCCGGAACCAGGCCTTCGATGATCACCACGTCCACGTCTTGGGCAACTTTCTGGTATTCGCCGACCACTGTCTCGAGCAGATAATCAGATTTGCCCCTGTTGAGCAGTTGCTGGGCTTCTTTGAGGGCAATTGGATCTGGCGGATTCAGATGACTGCTTGCCCGCACGAAGGCGACGGAGGAGTCCTGACCTGCGTTATGCATGGATTCGGCGCGGTGAACGGTCTGACAGAAAGGCTTGTAAAAGCCGACGCTCACGCCGACCCGTTCCAGGGCGCGCAGCAGACCGAGACAGACCGAAGTGAGCCCTGAATCCATGGATGTTGGTGCAAAAAAGAGACTCTTTGCCATGATGGTATTCCTGATAATGCGTGTGGGTCAGACTGCAGCAATAGCGCCGGCAAACCGGGATGCTTCCCTGGCAATAACCAGTTCCTCGTTGGTGGGGATCACCAACACGGGAAACCTGGAGTCGGCGCTTTCAATCCGGCCGTCGCTGAATTCGCCATGATGCTTGTTGAGGTCCGGGCTGAGTTCAAATCCCATGAGCTTGAGGTGGTTGATGGTTTCCGCTCTGATCCGGGCGCTGTTTTCCCCGATGCCGCCTGTGAAAACCAGTGCGTCCAGGTGGCTGAGGGATGCCATCATGGCCCCAACGTAACGGGCAAGGCGGAAGCAGAACACATCAATGGCGGTTTGGGATGGCTCATGACCATGGTCCGCGAGCTCACAGAGCGAACGCATGTCGTTGGTCTGCCCGGACAGGCCTAGGAGGCCACTTTCCTGGTTCAGGACCCGGTGCACCTCGTCCGCGGCGATGCCCTTACTGCGGAGAAAGTCGAACAGGCCAGGATCTACATCGCCGCTACGGGTTCCCATCACCAGGCCTTCCAATGGCGTAAGACCCATGCTGGTATCGACACTGATCCCGTCCCGGATGGCGGTAATACTGCATCCGTTTCCCAGGTGGGCCGAGATGACGGAGGTGGTTGCGGGTGTTTTTCCCAGCAGACGGGCAGCTTCGGCGGCCATGAAGGCATGACTGGTGCCGTGGAAGCCATAACGGCGAATTCCCCACTCTCGATACCAGGCCTCCGGCAGGGCATAGAGGAATGCCCTTTTGGGCAGGGTCTGGTGAAAGGCGGTGTCGAAAACGGCAGTCTGGGGCACCTCGGGAAACTGCGCCAGGGTTGCGCGAATACCGGACAGATTGACCGGATTGTGAAGGGGCGCAAGACCCGCACATTCCTCAATGGCATCAACGACATCGTCATCAAGAAGTACGGCCTCACGGAAGGTCTCGCCGCCATGAACGACCCGGTGGCCAACGGCCGTAGGGGCCGACGCCATCAGTCCCTGATCCCGGAATGCCGTAACAAGGGTATTCAGCGCCTGATCGTGGCTGGCACCGGGATCCAGTGGAATGGTTCCTTCCCGGCCTTCAAAGTGGGCAAAGGCGTCGTTTTGGCCGAGGCGCTCGGCGAGAGCCGACGCCAGCTTTCTGTGTTGGCTATCGAACAAGGCGAGTTTCAGGGATGAGCTGCCGCAGTTCACGACAAGTACGGTGTCTTCCATGGGAGTGAGGTTCCAACGGTTTTGAATCTATACCCGGTCATTGCTGGCCAGCCAGGCTTCAAAATCTGGCGCTGGCAGAGGACGACTGTAGAAGTACCCCTGGGAGAAGTCGCAACCTTCCTTTTTCAGGAAGTGCGTCTGTGCCTCTTCTTCCACCCCTTCAGCGATCACCCGCAGGCCCAGGCTGTGGGCCATGTTGATAATGGCCCGCACCAGAGAGGCATCCTCGGGCTCCTTCATGACATCCTGGACAAAGGACTTGTCAATTTTCAGGGTATCAAACGGGTAACTCTTCAGATAGCTGAGGGCAGAGTAGCCTGTACCAAAATCGTCTACTGACAATCGGATCCCGGCCTTGTCGAGCTGGCGCAGGATTTCGGCAGTTTCAATGGAGTTGTCCAGAATCAGTCGTTCGGTAATTTCAAGTTCCAGCTGTTCTGGTGCCAGGCCGCTGGTCGAGAGGGCGTGCATTACGGCCTCGGTAAAGCCCGGATCCCGGAACTGGCGTGGGGATACGTTCACGGAAATGCCGATGTCTTTTCCGGTGGCCTGCTTCCATCCCACGGCGGCACGACAAGCCTCCTCAAGAACCCACTCGCCGATAGGCGTTATCAGGCCGGTTTCCTCGGCCAGGGGAATGAACCGATCGGGCATCACCATGCCCATGGCCGGATTGTTCCACCGCAGCAGGGCTTCAACCGAACAAAGTGTGCCGGAGTCAGTATTAACAATAGGCTGGAAATACAGTTCGAATTCCTTAAGTTCCAGAGCCCTGCGCATGCTGGACTCCATTTTCAGGCGTTCGTGGGAGACTTCGGTCATTTCCGGCGCGAAATGGGCAAAGGAACTCTTACCTTTATGCTTGGCCTGGTACATGGCGGCATCGGCGTGCTGCAGCAGCGTGCCGCTGTTGTCAGAATCCGTTGGGAATATAGCAATGCCTATGCTCGTTGTTACAAAAACTTCCTGCCCATTGAGTATGTAGGGCGGAGAGAACGTTTTCAGGATACGCTCTGCCACCTGCGATGAGGCCTCTGGACCAGTCAGCCCCGGCAGGATTACCAGGAACTCATCGCCACCCAGCCGTGCAACAGTACTGGTACCACGTAGGCAGCTCGAAATTCGCCGGGCTGCTTCAATCAGCAGATTGTCGCCCGCATCATGGCCAAGCGTATCGTTAATGTGCTTGAAGTTGTCCAGATCCAGGAACATCACCCCTACAAGGGTGCTCTCGCGGCGTGCCTGGGCAAGCGCCAACTTCAGCCGGTCCAGGGCCAGCATCCGGTTCGGCAGTCCGGTCAGGATGTCGTAGTTGGCCTGGCGCAAGAGCTGCTGCTCATAACGTTTGCGGATGCTGATATCCTCACCGAGGATAAGGTAACCGGTAGTTCCCCCGGATTCATCCTTAATGGGAGTAACAATCAGCTGCTCCCAGAAACGCTCACCGTTACGGCGCACGCTATTCACTTCCCCCTGCCAGACGCCGACCCGCTGAACCTGAAGGCGGATGGATTGCCACAGGTGCCGGCTTTCACGGTTCTCAATATCGTTCTTCCCAAGGGCGCCGGGGTGCTTGCCGATAATCGAAGCGGCTTCGTACCCGGTTAGCTGGGTGAACTTCTGGTTGGCAAACTCGATGCGCCACTGACGATCGCAGATCAGGACAGAGGAGGGGCTTTGTTCAATGGCTTTGGAAAACTTCCGGATCTCAGCCGCGTCCTTCTGTTGTCGTTCCATATCTGCGTTGAGTCGCTCGCGCATCTGGTTGATGGCATCTGTGACCCGACCGAGTTCGTCGTTGCGGTTTGATGGTGTGTTGGGCCTATCCAGCGTCAGTGGTCTTGAGGTGGTTTGCAGGGAAAAGTCCCGGGCGTAATTCGCCATGGTGGTCAGATGACGGGCGACGAAGTGCTGGAAGATCCCGATAATCAGGATTGAAACAAAAAACGTTTTCAGGAACTGGGTCAGGAGAATAACCCCCACCTTCCGTTTCAACTCCTCGTAGACCCGGTCCAGGTCTGCAGTGACAGTCAGTTCGCCCAGCTTGAACATTTCATCGCCCTGATGAACGAGGCTGAAACTGTGAGAGGTGGTTTTCGCGGCCCTCGGGATCTCACCCATAACCAGCTCGGAATCCGGCTCTATTCGCAAGCGCAGGTGCACCACATCGGGTAGGCTGAGTATGCCTTCCATCTGGGTTTGCAGGAGTTTCTGATCAAGGGCCCACAAGCTCCGGGCAAGACTGGAGGCGTAACCCGACTCTACAACCTGCATGCGGTTGTCGATTTGCGAGAGGTCTTTTCGATAATCGGAGTAGATCTGGAGCGCGGATGCGACAAGTGTAAAGGCCGAGCTGAATAGCAGAATCCAGGCCAACAGCCTGAAAGACAGGGGAGAGCCTGTGCGAAAACGTTGAAGACGCGTCGACAGTTTTGGCATGTCTTGAACTTCAGCCACCCAGACCGGTTAAGTGATCGGACACTTTCTTTGCTTTTGACTATAGCAGCAGTTTCTTTCAAATGCCTTGCAAATACAGGAAAAATCGAAGGAAATGTGTTGTGGTTCAGTATTTATGCTTACATCTGGTCTGACAAATACGTTGACCTGGATCAATACCTTGCGGGCGGCCCGGGCGTAATCTGAGTTTAATCAAGTTAATCGCCGGAAGGAGAAACAAAATGTATATGGACGCCGTTGTGATCGCGGGTATTGCCACTGTACTGCTGATGGTTGGCTTTTTCGTGGGTGTGGGTATCTTCGTGATGAAAGATCAGAAAGAGCACGGACACCAAGACAGAAAAGAAGGGAAACACGGCCACAAGCCGGTCTGAGGATGTTATCGGGAAGCTTCGGTTTCCCTTACATAACAAGGTAGAAAAATTGGCGTCCCCTAGGGGGTTCGAACCCCTGTTGCCGCCGTGAAAGGGCGGAGTCCTAGGCCACTAGACGAAGGGGACGCAACGTTTTCAACACCTTGCCTCGTCGAGGTGGCGCGTATATTAAGAAAGCTTCGAAACGCTGTCAACGTCTTTTGTGAAAAAATCAGGGGTGCTGAATCATGCACCCCTTGAGTTTCATCCTTTTTATCGGGATTTCGCTGGAGCAACGGATTGGGATAGCGCCTGTTCCAGATCCGGATACCGGAACTGGAACTGTTGGCTGACAAGCTTTTCCGGAATAGCCTTCTGGCCGGTAAGAAGAAGCCGCGCCATTTCGCCCAGAGCCACTTTGAGGACCGGAGCAGGTGCCGGAAACAGGGTAGGACGATGTAAGACCTTTCCAAGGCTACGAGTGAATTCTGCGTTCGTTGCCGGGTTCGGGCTCACCACATTGTATGGGCCGGACGCCTCCGGGTTTTCCATCATCCAGATGAGTGCGCCGACCACATCTGCCCTGTGGACCCACGGCATGTACTGGGTACCACTGCCAAGGCGACCGCCCAGCCCTAATTTAAAGGGTAGGATCATCCGTTCAAGGAAGCCACCATCCGGGCCTGCCACCACCCCGGTCCGGGAGAAGCAAACCCGCACGCCATCGTCGGCAAGGGGTTTGGCCGCGTTTTCCCAGTCGCGGCACAGACGATGAGTAAACTCATCATTCGGGCTGGTGTCTTCGGTTACCGTTGCAGCTCCCTGGTCCCCGTAAAAGCCAACGGCCGATCCGGAGACCAGAACATCTGGCGCTCTTTCCCAACTTCGTATGACCTCAACCAGCGTTTCGGTTACCCCAATCCGGCTGTCCCGCAGTTCCTGTTTGCGGGCCTCTGACCAACGTTTGTTCGCGATGCCTTCACCGGCGAGGTTGATAACACCATCATACCCAGGGTGGGAGCGAAGCTGCTCCAGATCACGGATCGCTTCGACCCGACCGCAACTGGACTTCACCGTTTCTGCCGATTGCCGGCTGAAAACCGTAAGCTCGTAATTCCGTGCCAGCAATTCGCGGCACAGCACATGGCCGATAAATCCGGTACCACCGGTAATCAGAATCCTTTTAGACATAGTTGTTGCTCCTGTTGCGCACGGCCCGCCGAATCTGTTTTCAAAACATTCGGCTCAGGCTGGCGCCTGTTCCAATTGAAGCATAACAACATCCCGGATCGCCTGTCCCAGCAGAGGGTTTTCTCCAATCGGTGGCGCAAGTTGAATGGTTGCGCAATGTGATTTTTCGAGATCTTCAATCATCGCGGGAACGTCCTTGCGCAAGTGACGTCCGGCGGCAAGGAACAGGGGGACGACCGTAAACTCTGTTATGCCCTCCGAAACACCTTCTTTGATAACTGTATCCATGGATGGTTTAGCCAGTTCCATGTAGGCAACCCGAGCGTTGTTAACGGACGCAAGGGTTGGCGCAGCAAGTTGTTCAAATGTTTCACACCAGCGCTTGTCACTGCTTCCATGGGCCAACAGAATAATGCGGGGGCCTTTCATTGCTGCTCCTGAGGTAGTCAATTTGGTTGGGCCTGTCGTAATTCCGGAATGCCGGCCGAGATTAGGGGGCTGGCAATAGCTAAAGTAACAGGGTGACGGTGAATGTTCGATTGGAAAGAGATTCTGGATTTCTGGTTTGGGGAATTGGACAAACATGGGCTGCCGGACAGCGACCATAGGAACAAATGGTTCCGGTCCGATCGCAGGTTCGATCAGGAAATCCGGCGGCGCTTCCTGTCCATGGTGCTGTTTGCATCAGAGCAGGGCCTGGACCACTGGCGCCGTGAGGCCGGCGGGGTACTGGCCGAAATCATCCTGCTTGACCAGTTTTCCCGGAATATATTCCGCGGCGGTGCCATGGCATTTGATCAGGATCGCCAGGCCAGGAAGCTCTGCCGGCAAGCGATGCAGAAAGGGCAGGATACGATGCTTGCCCCGGTGCACAGGGCGTTTCTTTATATGCCTCTGCAACATTCCGAGCTCAAGGACGATCAGGATATGTCCGTGGAATGTTACGAGCAGCTTGCAAGGTCTACGCAGGGAATTCTGGCTGATTTCATGGCCAGCTTTCTGCAGTCTGCCCGGGATCACCGGGCCATCATTTACAAGTACGGCCGCTTTCCCCACCGCAACACTGCGTTGGGCAGAACATCAACGCCGGAGGAGCTGGAGTATCTTAAAGGTGGGCGCCGGTTCGGCCAGTAAGCTAATCGCAGTTTCCTTAAAGTTTTGTATAAAAACGTACATTCTGACGGGGTTAGCAATTTTCCCTGATAAAATGCTTAACACTGACTTCTGACAGGACCGCGATACGACTCTCGTCCTTCAATCATTCTATCGGGGAATTGAAATGCAAAAAACGCGGCGATTCTCGCCCGCTGGGCTGGTTTTGGCCATGTTGGCTGCGCTACCTGTGGCTTCGTTTGCCGCCTCTCTGGATGACCAGCTGCTTGATCGCCTTCGTGAAGCCGCGCCGAAAATTGACACAGCGGTTCTCAAGACGGCAATCAACGCTTCTCGTTGCGCTGTTTCCAATGGTGTGCAGATGCCGGAGCGGCTCGCGGTTATCGATTTCTCGTTGCCGTCCAGTCAGGAAAGACTGTGGATCTTTGACCTCGAAACGGGTGAGTTGTTGCTGCGTGATCTCGTCGCACATGGCAAAAATTCAGGGAATTTCGAATCGACCGCCTTCTCCAATGTCGAGGGCAGCTATCAGTCCAGTATCGGGCTTTTTCAGGCCGGGGAATCCTATTACGGAAAGCACGGTTACTCGCTCAGGCTGGACGGTCTTGAGCCGGGCATTAATGACCTTGCCAGGCAGCGTGCCATCGTTATTCATGGCGCCGACTATGTGAATGATTCCTGGGTCAGTAAATACGGCCGTATAGGTCGTAGCCATGGGTGCCCGGCCGTGGACAACCAGATCGTGAAGCGTGTGGTGGATAACCTGAAGGGCGGCCAGTTGGTGTTCAAGTACTATCCTGACCAAGAGTGGCTGCACAGTTCCGGTTTCCTGAAATGCGACAGCAAGACACTGGCAGGAAAAAACCTGCAAAAAAGTGGTTGACGGCTCCGTCGGGATCCGTAGAATACGCCTCCGTTGTCGGTAACAGCCGTTCAGCATTGCGGGAATAGCTCAGTTGGTAGAGCACAACCTTGCCAAGGTTGGGGTCGCGAGTTCGAATCTCGTTTCCCGCTCCAGATTCCGAAAACCCGGTCCTGAAAAGGACCGGGTTTTTTCGTTTCCGGGCACCTGTAAACTCGGCGCCACGGCGTGTGGTCAGGTATACTCAGCTGCCTGTTGCGCATCCTGGTTCTATGAGGAGGCATGCCTGCCATGAAGGTCCATTCGCTGTTTGTATACCCCGTCAAATCGTTGTCCGGTATTGAAGTGGCCCGTTTTGATACCGACGATTTCGGGCCAGTCGGGGATCGGCGCTGGATGATCGTCGATGACGATCGCCGATTCGTCACTCAGCGGGAGCATCCCGAACTTGCCAGGGTCGGAACCCGTCTGGAAAGTGATCGGGTAATTATCAGTATTCCGGATGAGGGAGAGTATTCCTTGATTGCCTCAGAAGAAGAGACTCGGGTCCTGGTGTGGCGAGACTGGGTGAAGGCCCGGACAGGTTTGCCGGAGGCAAATGATGCCCTTAGCCGGTTCTGCGGTAAGCCGGTTCGCCTGGTGTTTATGCCTGACAGCTCCTTTCGCCGCGTTGATGCGGGCCGTGTCGACGAATACCGGCGGGTAGGTTTTGCCGACGGATTTCCGTTTCTGGTGACCAATACTGCTTCGCTTGCAGAGCTGAATACGCGGCTTGAGGCGCCCGTGGAGATGCGCAGGTTCCGTCCCAACATTGTGATTGAGGGGGCGGGGGCCTGGGATGAAGATCATTGGCAGATTTTGAAGATCGGCGACAATCATCTGAGTATCGTAAAGCCCTGTTCGCGCTGTGTAATGACCACCGTGGATCCTTCCACGGGCCAGAAGGATGCTGCCCTGCAGCCCCTGAGGACGCTCTCCGGCTATCGCAGAACCCAGGAGGGCGTTATCTTCGGCCAGAATGCCATTCATGAATCACCGGGCATTATCCGGGTGGGTGATCCCGTTACTGTCAACAAATCGGAGTAGAACCAAACGTGCCACTGTTAACGCTGGACTCAGTTTCCCTGGCTTATGGAATGCATCCGCTGCTGGATCAGGCCTCATTGGTTATCGATGCCGGAGAGCGTGTGTGTTTGCTGGGACGAAACGGCGAGGGAAAGTCGACCCTGTTGAAGATTGTCAGCGGAGAGGTGACACCCGACGGTGGCGTGGTTCGTCTCGACGACGGTGCTGTTCTGGCGGTGCTACCGCAGAACCTGCCTTCCCAGGACGCACGCACGGCCTATGAAGTCGTCGCAGGTGCCTTTCCGGAAACCGGCAAGCTGCTTGCAGAATTCCATCAGTTGTCCCAGCAGGCCGACGAGGCAAGCCTGGACCGGTTGATGAAGGTCCAGGAGCGCCTCGAAGCCCTGGATGGCTGGCGCCTTGACCAGAAGGTCACCACCATTCTCGGGCAGTACGGTGTTGATCCGGATCAGACCCTGGATACTCTGTCCGGCGGCTGGCAGCGCCGGGTTCTGCTGGCCAAGGCATTGGTTGCCGATCCGGACATACTGTTGTTGGATGAGCCGACAAACCACCTGGATGTGCCGGCAATTGCCTGGTTGGAAGAGGCCCTTGGCCAATTCCGGGGCGCCATGCTGTTTGTCAGCCACGATCGTGCGTTTATCCGGAGTATGGCGACGCGGATTGTGGAGTTGGACAGGGGCAAGCTGGTGAGCTTTGCTGCCACCTACGATCGCTACCTCGACCTGAAAGAGAAAGCGCTGGAAGAGGAAGAGCGGCAGAACGCGTTGTTCGATAAGCGACTCAAGCAGGAAGAGGCCTGGATCCGGCAGGGCATCAAGGCGCGCAGGACCCGTAATATGGGGCGTGTCCGGGCCCTCAAAGCCATGCGCGAGGAGCACCGGCAGCGCCGGGTGCGGGGTGGAACCGCAAGCTTTGCGGTGGAAGATGCGGCGCGCTCCGGAAAACTGGTGGTTGAAACCAGGGACGCGGGCTTTGCCTATCCGGATGGCACCCCGGTGATCAGGGATATGAATCTCACTATCCTGCGGGGGGACAAGATTGGGCTCGTCGGCGAGAATGGTACCGGCAAGACCACACTTGTTCGGCTTTTACTGGGGGACCTGGAACCAACCGAGGGTTCTATCCGTCTGGGAACCAATCTGCAGGTTGCCTATTTCGATCAGTTGCGCGGAGAGCTTGATCTGACGCGGAACGCATTGGACAACCTTTCCGAAGGCCGGGAGTTCATCGACATCAATGGCCAGAGCAAACACGTGCTCGGCTATTTGCAGGAGTTCCTGTTTACCCCGGAGCGAGCCAGATCTCCGGTCAGCGTCTTTTCTGGTGGCGAGCGGGCCAGATTGCTCCTGGCCAAGCTGTTCAGCAAGCCCGCGAATATCCTGGTGCTCGACGAACCAACCAATGATCTGGACGTTGAAACACTGGAGTTGCTGGAAGAACAGCTGGCGGAATTTGCCGGCACAGTGATCGTGATCAGTCACGACCGTGAGTTTCTTGATAATGTGATCACCGAAACGGTTTTCCTGGACGGTTCGGGCAAAGTGCGTGAGTACGTTGGCGGTTACACAGACTGGCGTCGGCAGGGCGGTTGCTTCCCTTCAGAGGCCACGGGTAACCGGCCGGACAAGCAGGATAAAAACGCCAAGACATCCGGTAACACCGAAAAGGCCGTATCAAGGAAACCGGTAGAAAACGCAAAATCGCGGGCAGAATCTGAGAAGGGCAAACCCGTGAAACTGAGTTACAAGCTCAAGGTCGAGCTGGAGCAGTTACCAGAGCAGATCGAGGAGCTTGAGCAGGAAGTCGCCGGCCTGCAGGAAAAAATTTCGCGGGCTGACTTCTATTCAGGCCCACCGGATGAAGTCTCGGCCACTCTGGAAGCATTGACGGAAAAGGAAAACCGTCTGGAGCAAGTCATTGAGCGGTGGATGGAGCTGGAAGAACAGGCAAGTCAATGAATGTACATTACGATTTCAGATTTCAGGACGGTCGTACGGTTGAGTTCAAGGTAACGGACAAGCCGTCGCGGCCTTCCGGGAAACTTCCGTCGTGGACACAGCTGGAACACTGCCAGTGTAGCAACTGTCCTTTGAAGGCTTCCGAATCATCCCATTGTCCCGCGGCAACCGAGATACTGCCGGTGGTGGAGGCCTTTCGGGATGAGGACGCCTACCAGAAGGTGGAAGTAAAGGTAACCGATGATCGTCGAAGCTATGAGAAGCAGACGGCCCTCGAGGAGGCGCTTCGATCGTTGCTCGGGCTGAAAATGGCGACCAGCGGGTGCCCGGTTCTGTCAGAGCTCAAGCCCATGGCCGTTCATCATCTGCCGTTCGCAAACACCGATGAATTCATTATGCGCAGCGTTTCCCACTACCTGTTGCAGCAATACTTTGCGAAACGGAATCATCAGACGCCAGACTGGGAGTTGAAGGGGCTGGTGGAAAGGAACCAGAGGCTGCAGCTGGTCAACCAGGCCCTGTGGCAGAGAATTCACTCAGTCTGCAAGGGTGACAGCAATCTGAAGGCACTACTGAACTTCTTTTCGATGGCCTCGAGTGTCAGTTTCTCGCTGGAAAGTCAGCTTCGCAAACTTGAGGCGAAAATGGAGGGGGAAGGGGGCTGATCGCGGCTTTCTCTCTCAGTAGGCCCGGGTCCATGCCCGGGCCTTTTTGTTGGCCAAACCTTAATGAATGCGAACGGCCAGAACATCGCATTCGGTTCCATGTAGAACGCCGTTGGCGGTTGAGCCCAGCAACAGCTGGAAACCCTTGCGTCCATGACTGCCGACGATGACCAGGTCCACTTCCTGTTCCTTGGCGAGCCTGTGAATTTCAGACTCCGGACGTCCGACCGTCACCACCTGATTGTTCTTTGCCACACCGTACTGATCGCCGTAGGTTCCCAGCTGTTCGCGGGCCGCTTTGTCGAGTTGGTCCTGCAGTTCCGTAAGGTCCATCGGGATATCGCCACCATAGGCATATCCGACAGGCTCAACCACGTGGACCAGCATCAGCTCGGCTCCGTGGGCTTCACTGATGGCTTTTGCCTTGTTCAGCACCTGCGGGGCTTCTTCGGTGAGGTCAATGGCAACAAGCATCTTTTTATAGGCAGACATCGTATAGCTCCTTCGCACGCGGGGTATTGTTCTGAGGATAGTACCTTAAATCCGGTCGGGAAAGTGTAGCGCGAAACTGACGGGTATCAAAAACGGAGGCGGAAAAATGCTTTTCTGGCAGGCAATTACGCCTGCCAGAAAAAAGAGGTCAGGTGGTCAGGCGTTACCCTGGAGGAGCTCAATGGTTGTGGCAAGCCCCTTGAGAATGCCCTTGGAGTACCGGTCGATCACAAAGCCTACGTTGTTTTCGTTGTAATTAATGTAGGAGCCGCGGATGAACTGCCACTTGGATGAGATATCGTTAAGTGCCGCTTTAAGTTCCGGTGTCCCCTGGCCCTGTATAACTGATGCCAGTAGCTGATCCAGCTCCCGGGCCTGTTCGTCCAGCGGGGTTTCGGTAGAAGAGCCCTGGAAGGTCTGGGCGACGGAGGAATTAGTCCTCACCGAGTACTTGGCCATCATCTGGGCCATCTTTACGGCAGCAGAGCGGGCGGCTTCAACCCTCGGATTGGTATCGGTCTGGGAGCTTTTCTGGGCCACCCGGTATAGTTCAGTGGCTTTATCGCTCATGGTCAGTGCCTGGTTGGCCATGTCGGAGACCAGGCGCAGATCGGGATAACCCTGGTTGCGCACATCGTTGATGTTGTCGCGCATCAGGTTCTTGAATTTGTCGAACTCCTGATTCAGCCCTTCAACATCTTCGCCTGACAGTACGCCGGAATCGCTGCCAGCAATGGAGTTCATGGAGTCATTTGCCGAGTTGATACCCTGCACAATCTCGTTCAGGGTATCGGTGTCTCCGGTTCCGCTGAAACGGTAGTAGGCATCCAGAGCCATATAGTTACTGACCCGGAAATTGTGAAGATCGGAGAGGAATCCATCGGCGCTCTCCTGGGCGCGGGCACCCATGGACGTAAGTGCAAGGAGAGTAAGTGCGGCTACGAGGGAGCGTATCCGCAGGTTTGCGTCTTTCATCGGATGGGTCTCCGTAATGCGGTTTTATTATTGTGGACCAAAGTCGTAGATCGAAGGTAAAGTAACTCTGTCAGCCAATCAAGCAGTTTTGGCGGCGTTGTTGCCCGTAAATGTAAATAACTTTGAAATTTGCGTGACGAAGTTCCGGTTTTTTCTGAACAGTGGCTTCCAGTTCACTGAAATATAACAATTCCGCTCCAATTTTCTTCGGTTGCCCCCGGTATTTCGGGGACTTTTGCAGCCCTCCCGAAAGAAACAAATTGACAAATGCGCCGTTTTTTTTCATCGTGTGCCCTCACGATTCAAACGACTGTATGAATTTTTGGATCGAATGGTCGGGCAGTGACCGAAATCTCGCTGCACAAACAGCCGCGCCGGTAAACCAAAAGTACCGCCCGGTTGGAAGCAGTTCCAAACACAGACTGGAGATCAGTTGATGATTTACGAAGGTAAAGCCATCACGGTTAAAGAGATCGAAGGCGGGATCGCTCAGTTGAACTTCGACTTGCAGGGCGAGTCAGTAAACAAGTTCAACCGTCTTACTATTGAAGAGCTCCGCTCCGCGACTGACGCACTGAAAGCGCAGAAGAACCTGAAGGGTCTGGTAGTGACCAGCTCCAAGGACAGCTTCATTGTTGGTGCCGATATTACCGAATTCACCGAGCTGTTCGCCGGCTCCGAAGAAGATCTGGTAGCCAACAACCTCAAGGCCAACGAAGTCTTCAACGCTGTTGAAGATCTGCCGTTCCCCACCGTTACCGCGATCAACGGTATGGCGCTGGGTGGCGGTTTCGAGATGTGTCTGGCAACCGACTACCGGGTGATGGACAAAAAGGCCAAGGTTGGTCTGCCGGAAGTGAAGCTGGGCATTTTCCCGGGTTTCGGCGGTACCGTGCGTCTGTCCCGTCTGGTGGGTGTGGACAATGCCGTTGAGTGGATCAGCGGTGGTACTGAGAACCGTGCAGATGTGGCTCTGAAAGTCGGCGCTGTGGATGCTGTGCTTGAGTCCGACAAGCTTGTTGATGCTGCTGTTGCCGTTATCAACCAGTGCAACGAAGGCAAGCTGGACCACGAAGCCCGTCGCGAAGAGAAGAAGGGCAAGATCAAGCTCAATGCCATGGAAAGCATGATGGCGTTCGAGATCTCCAAGGCATTCGTTGCCGGTAAGGCTGGCAAGAACTACCCGGCGCCTGTCGAGGCCATCAAGGTCATGCAGAAGCATGCCGGTATGACCCGTGACAAGGCGATCGAAGTGGAAGCCAAAGGCTTCGCCAAGATGGCCAAAACCAACGTTGCGGCGTGCCTGGTGGGCCTGTTCCTGAACGACCAGGAACTCAAGAAGAAAGCCAAGGCCTGGGAAAAAGAAGCCAACGACGTGAACCTGGCTGCCGTTTTGGGTGCCGGTATTATGGGTGGTGGTGTTGCATTTCAGTCTGCCCTGAAAGGCACGCCGATCATCATGAAGGACATCAATCAGGACGGTATCGCCCTGGGCCTGAAGGAAGCCAAGAAGCTTCTGTCCAAGCGTGTTGAAAAAGGCAAGATGAAGCCGGATCAGATGGCCGACGTGCTCAATAGCATCACGCCGACCCTGAACTACGGCGATTTCAAGAACGTCGATCTGGTGGTTGAAGCGGTTGTTGAAAACCCGAAGGTGAAAGATGCGGTTCTGCGTGAAACCGAAGATGCGGTTCGTGACGACGCCATCCTGACTTCCAACACCTCGACGATTTCCATTGATCTTCTGGCGAAGAACCTGAAGCGTCCGGAAAACTTCTGTGGCATGCACTTCTTCAACCCGGTGCACATGATGCCGCTGGTTGAGGTAATCCGTGGCGAGAAGACCAGTGATCGCGCCATCGCGACCACCGTTGCCTATGCCAAGGCCATGGGCAAGACCCCGATCGTTGTTAACGATTGCCCGGGGTTCCTGGTAAACCGTGTTCTGTTCCCTTACTTCGGCGGCTTTATCGGCCTGGTACGTGACGGTGCTGACTTCCAGCACGTTGACAAGGTTATGGAAAAGTTCGGGTGGCCCATGGGCCCTGCGTATCTGCTGGACGTTGTCGGCATGGATACCGGTAAGCACGCCGGTGAAGTGATGGCAGATGGCTTCCCGGATCGCATGAAGCATGAAGGTACAACCGCCATTGATGTGATGTTCGATAACAACCGTTACGGACAGAAGAACGACAAGGGCTTTTACAAGTATGAACTGGACCGCAAGGGCAAGCAGAAAAAGGTTGTCGACGAAGAAACCTACAAGTTGCTTGAACCGGTTGTTCAGGGTAAGAACGATTTCAGTGACGAAGACATCATCGCCCGTATGATGCTGCCTTTGTGCCTGGAAACCGTTCGCTGCCTGGAAGACGGCATTGTTGAAGACCCCGCCGATGCAGACATGGGCTTGATCTTCGGTATCGGCTTCCCGCCATTCCGTGGTGGTGCCCTGCGCTATATCGACGATATGGGTGTGGACAAGTTCGTCGAACTCGCAGACAAGTTTGCAGACCTTGGTCCTCTTTATCACCCGACCGAGAAGCTGCGTGAAATGGCCAAGACTGGCGAAAAGTTCTTTGGCTAACCCTGAACGAGATTTCCGAACGGAGAAAGATCTATGAGCCTTAATCCGAGAGACGTTGTCGTCGTCGATTGCGTGCGGACTCCGATGGGTCGTGCCAAAAACGGTTGTTTCCGGAACGTGCGTGCAGAGACCCTGTCCGCCAATCTGATCGAAGCACTGTTTGAGCGCAACCCGAAGCTCGACCCGAAAGAAGTTGAAGATGTTATCTGGGGCTGTGTAAACCAGACCAAGGAGCAGGGCTTCAACGTGGCGCGTCAGATTTCCCTGCTGACCCGCATTCCCCACGAGTCTGCAGCCCAGACCGTGAACCGCCTGTGTGGCTCTGCCATGAGCGCGATTCACACTGCGGCACAGGCCATCATGACCGGTAACGGTGATGTGTTCTTCGTTGGTGGTGTCGAGCACATGGGGCACGTACCCATGACTGAAGGCTTCGACCACAATCCGGCGGCATCCAAGTACACTGCCAAGGCCTCCAACATGATGGGCCTGACCGCGGAAATGCTGGCCAAGATGCACGGGATTACCCGTGAGCAGCAGGATGAATTCGGTGCCCGCTCCCACCGTCTGGCCCATGAAGCGACCGTAGAAGGCCGTTTCAAGAACGAGATCGTGCCGATTCAAGGCCATGATGAGAATGGCTTTGTGAAGCTGATCGAAGAGGACGAGACCATTCGTCCGGAGACCACGGCGGAATCCCTGGGCCAGCTCAAGCCGGCGTTTGATCCGAAAAATGGTACCGTGACTGCCGGGACCTCTTCCCAGCTGACCGACGGTGCGGCTGCAATGGTGCTGATGTCCGCAGAGCGTGCTGAAGCCCTGGGACTGAAGCCGATTGCCAAGATCCGCAGCATGGCCGTTGCCGGCTGCGATCCCGCGATCATGGGTTATGGCCCGGTGCCTGCTACCAAGAAAGCCCTCAAGCGTGCAGGCCTGAAAGTCGAAGATATCGATTTCTGGGAACTGAACGAAGCTTTTGCAGGCCAGTCTCTGCCGGTCCTCAAGGACCTGAAACTGCTGGGCGTTATGGAAGAAAAAGTGAACCTGAACGGCGGCGCGATTGCCCTGGGCCATCCGCTGGGCTGCTCTGGTGCACGTATCTCCACAACCCTGCTGAACGTAATGCAGGCCAAAGGCGGTAAGCTTGGTGTTTCCACCATGTGTATCGGTCTGGGCCAGGGCATTGCAACGGTCTGGGAGCGTCTGTAATCCGTTAACCAGATTGCAGCAAGCGGTTTCAGAAGGCCCGGCAAATGCCGGGCCTTTCTGTTTCAGCGGGCGGCCCCAACAGGGTTCCCGAATGTGAAAAAAAGCAGGATTGAAACAAAAGAATGGGTTGTCTTGCTATTCTTGACCCTGTAAAACAGTGAGCCTATACAAGATGGCGGCGTATGTGTGTTTTCTAGCCGACTGATTTTACAGCGAGTTTACGGTTTGCTGATTAATTGACCGATTTATCGCCAAGGATACAGAATTCCGATATGGGTAAAAGTCTCGTAATTGTCGAGTCACCAGCGAAAGCGAAGACCATCAACAAGTACCTGGGCTCTGACTTTATCGTCAAATCGAGCGTCGGGCATATTCGTGATCTTCCCGTCAGTGGCAGCGGATCCCAGTCCGATCCCAAGGAGCGTGCAAAGCAGGCTGCTATCACCCGGAAGATGAGCCCTGAAGAAAAGGCGGTGCATAAAAAGCGCAAGTCCCGTGAACAGCTGGTCGCCCGGATGGGTGTCGACCCGGACCAGGACTGGAGCGCCCGTTACGAGATCCTTCCCGGCAAAGAGAAGGTAGTCAGCGAACTCAAGCGTCTGGCCAAATCAGCAGACCATATCTATCTGGCAACGGATTTGGACCGTGAAGGGGAGGCAATCGCCTGGCACCTTCAGCAGACCATTGGTGGCGAACCGGAGAAGTACCGACGCGTGGTGTTCAACGAAATCACCAAGCGTGCGATCCAGGAGGCCTTCAAGGATCCTGGCAATCTGGACAATAACCGTGTGAATGCCCAGCAGGCCCGTCGCTTCCTCGATCGGGTTGTGGGCTATATGGTGTCGCCTCTGCTTTGGGCCAAGATTGCCCGTGGCCTGTCTGCCGGCCGTGTGCAATCAGTCGCCGTGCGGCTGATCGTCGAGCGGGAGCGTGAAATCCGGAAGTTTGTTCCGGAGGAGTTCTGGCAGTTACACGCCGATCTTGCGTCTGCCAAGGCTGATCAACCGGTCCGCTTTGAGGTGACCCGGTACGATGACAAGCCGTATCGACCTGTCAACGAGCAGCAGAGCAGTGAACACGTCAGCAGCCTCAAGGCCGGCACGTTCAAGGTCGCCAAGCGGGAAGACAAACCGACGCGTTCGCGCCCCTCAGCGCCGTTTATTACGTCCACGCTGCAGCAGGCAGCGAGTAACCGTATGGGGTTCAGTGTCAAGAAGACAATGATGCTTGCCCAGCGTCTCTATGAAGCGGGTTTCATTACCTATATGCGTACTGACTCCACCAACCTGAGCCAGGATGCGATCAGCAGTTGCCGGACCTATATCGAAAAGCAGTTTGGCGACAAATACCTGCCCGAGAAGCCCCGCGTTTACGGGAGCAAAGAGGGCGCTCAGGAGGCCCACGAGGCCATTCGTCCGACCGAAGTCAGCCGTCGTCCGGCGGATATCAGCGGTCTTGAGAAGGATGCCGAGAAGCTCTACGACCTGATCTGGCGCCAGTTTATTGCCTGTCAGATGTCCGATGCCGAATTCCTGAGCACGTCCATCGTGGTGGCCAACGGCGATTACGAGCTCCGTACCCGGGGCCGGATCATCAAGTTCGACGGTTTCCTGAAAGCGGCTCCCCAGGCTGCCAAGAAAGATGAAGACATCGCTCTGCCCGATATCAAGGTGGATGAAGTACTGGATCTCAAGAAGCTTGATCCCAGTCAGCACTTCACGAAACCTTCACCCAGGTATACTGAGGCAAGTCTGGTCAAAGAGCTTGAAAAACAGGGCATTGGTCGGCCGTCTACCTATGCCTCGATCATTTCCACGATTCAGGATCGTGGGTACGTGAGGCTGCAGAACCGTCGGTTCTATGCCGAAAAGATGGGCGAGATTGTCACTGAACGCCTGTCGGAATCTTTCCCGAACCTGATGGACTTCGACTTCACCGCGAGGATGGAAGATGAGCTCGATGAGATTGCCGAAGGTGATGTCGAGTGGAAGAAAGTCCTAAATGACTTTTATGGCCGGTTCCGGCAGCAGCTGGAAAAAGCCGAGAGTGGTGAAGACGGAGGGATGCGCGCCAATAAGCCCACCGAAACCGATATTCCGTGTCCCAGCTGTGGTCGGAATATGCAGATTCGTGTTGCCAGCACCGGTGTGTTTCTCGGCTGTTCCGGTTATTCGTTACCGCCGAAAGAGCGTTGCAAGACCACCATTAATCTGGTTTCCGGTGATGAAGTGGTCAGCGCTGACGATGATGTGGAAGGTGAGGGTGAAACCCGCCTGCTGCGCAAGAAGCGGCGTTGTCCGAAGTGTGGCACGGCCATGGACAGCTATCTGGTTGACGAAACCCGCAAACTGCACGTTTGTGGTAACAACCCTGATTGCTCCGGTTACGAGGTTGAAAAGGGCACGTTCCGCATCAAGGGCTACGATGGCCCGACCCTGGAGTGTGACAAGTGCGGCTCCGAGATGCAGCTGAAAACGGGACGGTTCGGGAAGTATTTCGGTTGCACCAATGCCGAGTGCAAGAATACCCGTAAGTTGCTGAAAAATGGTGAGCCGGCCCCGCCCAAGATGGACCCGGTGCCTATGCCGGAGCTTCAGTGCCAGAAGGTAGATGACACCTACGTTCTTCGGGACGGCGCCTCCGGATTGTTCCTGGCCGCCAGTAAGTTCCCGAAAAACCGGGAAACGCGGCCGCCCCTGGTGATGGAGATCAAACCGCACCGCAAGGAAGTTGATCCGAAGTACGATTACCTCATGGACGCGCCCGAGCGTGACCCCGAGGGCAACCCGACGGTGATCCGTTACAGCCGGAAGAGTAAGGAGCAGTACGTCATGTCCGAGAAGGACGGCAAAGCGACGGGCTGGTCAGCGTGGTATGTGAACGGGAAATGGCAGCCACAGGATAAGAAAAAGTAGTACTCATGGAGCCGGGGTCAGATGAAAGCTTTCATCTGACCCGTTTTCAAAGGCCTACCGAAACTTCCTCAATCTCTGAATCAGCGATGAGGTGTCCCAGCGTTTACCACCCATCGACTGCACGTCTGCATAGAACTGATCCACCAACGCGGTAACCGGCAGAGACGCGTTCACTTTTCTTGCCTCTTCCAGGCAAATTCCCAGGTCCTTCCGCATCCAGTCAACCGCAAAGCCGTGCTCGAATTCTCCGGCAATCATGGTTCCCGAACGGTTTTCCATTTGCCACGACTGGGCAGCGCCCTTGGAAATAACGTCCACCACTTTTGCCACATCCAGCTCGGCCTGCTCGGCGAAGTGCAGGGCCTCCGAGAGCCCCTGTACCAGACCGGCGATGGCTATCTGGTTTACCATCTTGGTTTTCTGGCCACTGCCAGCCGGGCCCATTCGATTAAGCGCTCGGGCATAGTGCGTCATTACCGGTTCAGCTTTGGCGTAGTCCTGTTCGGATCCTCCGCACATAATGGTCAGCTTGCCGTTCTCTGCGCCTTGCTGACCGCCGGACACGGGCGCATCAACAAACCCCATCTTCCTCTGCCGAGCGATATCGGCCAGATGTTCGGCAATGCCGGCAGAAGCCGTGGTGTGGTCGACCAGCACTGCGCCCCCGGAGGCATTGACGAGAATCCCTTCGTCTCCTTCGTAAACCGCTTTCAGGTCGGTATCGGCTCCAACACAGGTCAGCACGATATCGGCCCCTTTAACGGCTTCAGCAATGGTGCCGCAACTGGTTCCGGAGTATTCATTGGCCCATTGCTCGGCTTTGGCGGAGGTCCGGTTCCAGACCCGGACGTCGAGCCCTGCCTTGGCCAGGTGGCCGGCCATCGGGAAGCCCATAACGCCAAGGCCGATAAATGCTGCTGTAGTCATTGCTTTCTCCTTTCGTGTTTTTGTCGGGTTAACTTAGCACAGAAGCGCAGGGCAGCACGCAATAAAAAAGGCCGCTGAATCAGCGGCCTTTGTGTGCTTTACCCGGAAAGTCAGACTTATTTGGTAGGATAATCCCGTGAATCCGAGCCGGTGTAGAGCTGGCGAGGGCGGCCGATGCGGTAGTCGCCGCTGACCATTTCGTTCCAGTGCGAGAACCAGCCAATGGTCCGCGACAGGGCGAAGATAACGGTGAACATAGACGTCGGGATTCCGATTGCCTTGAGGATCAGGCCGGAATAGAAATCCACGTTGGGGTAGAGCTTGCGCTTGACGAAGTATTCGTCTTCCAGCGCGATCTTCTCGAGACGCTGGGCGATCTTCAGCAGCGGGTCGTTCTCCAGGCCCAGTTCCGTCAGAACCTCGTGGGCGGTCTCTGCCATGACCTTGGCGCGCGGGTCGAAGTTTTTGTAAACCCGGTGGCCGAAGCCCATCAAGCGGAATGGATCGTCTTTATCCTTGGCCTTGGCGATGTATTTCTCGATGTTGGATTCGTCGCCGATCTCGGCCAGCATATCAAGCACTGCTTCGTTTGCGCCGCCGTGAGCAGGGCCCCACAGTGCAGCGATGCCGGAGGCAATACAGGCGTAGGGGTTGGCACCGGTGGAGCCAGCCAGACGCACGGTGGACGTTGAAGCGTTCTGCTCATGATCCGCATGCAGGATGAAAATCTTGTCCATGGCCTTGGCCAGGATCGGGTTCGGCTTGTACTCCTCACAGGGAACGCCAAACATCATCTGCAGGAAGTTCTCGGAGTACGAGAGATCATTGCGCGGGTAAATGAAAGGCTGGCCGATGGCGTATTTGTAGCACCAAGCAGCAATGGTCGGCATTTTTGCAATCAGGCGATGCGCGGTAATTTCCCGCTGCTCCTGGCTGGCAACGTCCATTTCACCATGATAGAAAGCAGATAAGGCGCCTACCACGCCGCACATGATAGCCATCGGATGTGCGTCACGACGGAAACCCTGGAAGAAGTTCCGCATCTGGTCGTGCAGCATCGTGTGATTTTTGATGGTGTCGTGGAACTTCTGGTTCTCTTCGGGGCTCGGGAGCTCGCCGTGAAGGAGGAGATAACAGACTTCAAGGTAGTCGGAATGTTCGGCCAGCTGTTCAATCGGGTAGCCGCGGTGCAGGAGAACACCGTTCGCACCGTCGATGTAGGTGATGGCCGATTCGCAGGCTGCCGTGGATACGAATCCGGGATCGTATGTGAAAACGCCTTCCTGGACTAGGCCTCGTACGTCGATAACGTCAGGGCCGACGGTGCCTGAATAAACCGGTAGCTCAATGGACTTGTCCCCCACCGAGAGCGTGGCTTTCCTGTCGGTCATGGTGCTCTCCTATTTATCAGCTTTGACAGCTTTATCTACAGTTATAGATGCGCTAGAAGGCGCGTATTATCGCAAAACTGGCGGCAAAATATAGGGCGTTGGCTTTTTTTGTCAATGGAAGAGTCGGGAAAACCCATAATTTGACATTGGCTGTAAATGAGGGATATCCCGAATGACAACGGATTTGGGCAGGAAAACGATTTGTCAATCATCCTTATAGCTGGCTTAACCCCCTGAAATACGCGGCGTGAGCGACCTTGCAGGTTTGTAATTGGTTAGGGTACTCCTTATAATCCGTAGCCCGGAATCGGGGATAAACCTTTTGTCGCTGCCTGTAAATAGCAGGTTGGCGGGGAGGTTTCTTTCCTTCCAAGCCAATCGTATGCCGGTTTCGTAGCGGCATGCCGATCCTTACATACCAACCATCCGCACCCGGTTTTCCGGTCCCGCGGAACTAAGAGAGAGTGTGAGAGCGCTGTGAATAGCAAACGACCAGTAAATCTCGATCTCGGCAAGTTTCATTTTCCGCTGCCAGCCATCACGTCCATATTGCACCGCATCAGCGGCATCATTCTGTTTGTTGCTGTTGCGTTCATGCTTTACGGGCTCCAGCTTTCCCTGTCGGGGGAAGAGGGCTTCAGTCGCGTAAGTGAACTGCTGGACAGCTTCCTTGCCAAGCTGATTACCTGGGGCATCTTGTCTGCTCTGTTGTACCACCTGGTTGCAGGCATCAAGCACCTGTTCATGGACATGGGCATTGGTGAAGAGCTCGAAAGTGGCCGCCTGGCATCAAAGATCACGGTTGCGGTTTCCGTCATTCTTATCCTTTTGGCAGGAGTTTGGGTATGGGCATGAACAGTGTCACGAATATCGGTCGTAACGGAATTCAGGATTGGATCATCCAGCGCGTTTCGGCCTACGTATTAGCCCTGTACACGCTGTTTTTACTCGGCTTTTTCATCTCCACCGATGTCGACTATCAAACCTGGTCAGCTTTGTTTGACCAGGCATGGATGAAGATATTCACGCTTCTGGCTTTGTTGTCGATTGCGGGGCATGCATGGGTCGGGTTGTGGACAGTTACAACGGATTACATGAAATCCGCTGGACAACGGTTGCTGGCCCAGGCAGTAGTTATCCTCGGTGTTTTTGTGTACGTCGTCTGGGGTATTCAAATTATTTGGGGGCTTTAATCGATGGCTAATATCAAGACCATGTCCTTTGACGCAATTGTTATCGGCGGTGGCGGGTCCGGCATGCGCGCCGCACTTCAGCTGACCGAATCCGGCGTCAATACCGCGTGTATCACCAAGGTTTTTCCCACGCGGTCTCATACGGTCTCTGCCCAGGGCGGCATCACCTGTGCGATCGCCAGTGCTGATCCGAATGACGACTGGCGCTGGCACATGTATGACACGGTAAAAGGCTCGGACTACATCGCCGACCAGGATGCCGTTGAGTACATGTGTTCCGTAGGTCCTCAAGCGGTATTCGAGCTTGAGCACATGGGTCTTCCTTTCTCCCGTACCGAGCAGGGCCGCATCTATCAGCGTCCTTTCGGTGGCCAGTCAAAGGGTCCGGATAATCCGACCCAGGCAGCACGCACCTGTGCCGCCGCTGACCGTACGGGTCACGCGCTCCTGCACACTCTGTATCAGGCCAATATCAAAGGCGGTACCACGTTCCTGAACGAGTGGTACGCAGTTGATCTCGTCAAGAACAGCAAGGACGAAGTCGTTGGTGTGGTTGCCATCGAAGTTGAGACCGGCGAAGTTGCCTACATCAAGTCCAAGGCGACCGTTCTGGCTACCGGTGGTGCGGGTCGTATTTACGCCTCCACAACCAACGCCCTGATCAACACTGGCGATGGTATCGGCATGGCGCTGCGCGCCGGTTTCCCGATGCAGGACATGGAAATGTGGCAATTCCATCCGACCGGTATCTACGGTGCCGGCACGCTGGTAACAGAGGGTTGCCGGGGTGAGGGTGGTTATCTGATCAACGCCGAAGGCGAGCGTTTCATGGAGCGCTATGCGCCGAACGCGAAAGACCTGGCGGGCCGGGACGTTGTTGCCCGTGCGATGGTTATCGAGATCCTGGAAGGTCGCGGCTGCGGTCCCGACAAGGATCACGTTCTGCTTAAGCTTGATCATCTGGGTGAAGAGACACTGAACCTGCGTCTGCCAGGTATCTGCGAGCTGTCCCGCACCTTTGCGCACGTTGATCCGGTTAAAGAGCCGATCCCGGTTGTTCCGACTTGCCACTACATGATGGGCGGTATTCCGACCAACGTTGGTGGCCAGGCGCTGACCCAGGACGAGAATGGCAAAGACAAGCCAATCCCCGGGCTGTTTGCCTGTGGTGAGGCCGCCTGTGTATCTGTACACGGCGCTAACCGTCTGGGCGGCAACTCTCTGCTGGATCTCGTGGTCTTTGGTCGCGCAGCGGGTCTGCATATTGAAGAGCAGCTTCGTGGCGGCTTTGAAGTGGACGGTGCCAGTGAGGACGACATCAAGCGCGCCATGGCGCGGCTTGACCGTCTGAACAATGCGTCTGAGGGTGAAAGTGTTGCAGAGGTTCGGAAGGATCTTCAGAACTGCATGCAGCTTTACTTCGGTGTATTCCGTGATGGCAAGAGCATGGAAGAGGGCCTCAAGAAGCTGGAAGCGATTGGTGAGCGTGTTCGCAACACCAAGCTGGCAGATACCAGCAACGCCTTCAACACCGCTCGTATTGAAGCGCTCGAGCTGGATAACCTTTATGAGGTTGCCCTGTCCACTGCCATTTCCGCGTTTGAGCGCAAGGAAAGCCGTGGTGCGCACGCACGGAACGACTTCACCGAGCGTGACGACGAAAACTGGCTCAAGCACTCCATTTACTTCCCGCTGGAAAAGCGTGTTGGTAAACGTGATGTGAATTTCGCGCCGAAGACTGTCGACACATTTGAGCCGAAGGTCCGGACTTACTAAGGGAGACGCTGAAAATGTTAGTAAGCCTTTATCGTTATAACCCGGAGACTGACAACGCGCCTTATATGCAGGACGTGGATGTCGAGATTCCGGAAGGCAAGGATCTCATGGTTCTTGATGTGCTGAACCTGGTCAAGGAGCGGGATCCTTCAATGGCCTACCGTCGTTCCTGCCGCGAGGGCGTTTGTGGCTCTGATGGCATGAACATGAACGGCAAGAACGGCCTGGCCTGTATCACGCCTGTTTCCCAGGTGGTGAAGGGCGACAAGCTCGTTCTTCGCCCGCTGCCGGGCCTGCCGGTTATTCGTGATCTGGTTGTTGATATGAGCCTTTTCTACAAACAGTACGAAAAGGTCATGCCGTACCTGATTAACGACAAGCCTGCTCCCGCGATAGAGCGTCTGCAGTCTCCGGAAGACCGCCAGAAGCTGGACGGCCTGTACGAGTGTATTCTCTGTGCCTGCTGTTCCACGTCCTGCCCGTCATTCTGGTGGAATCCGGACAAGTTTATCGGTCCTGCCGGCCTGCTTCAGGCCTACCGTTTCCTGGCGGACAGCCGGGATACAGCCCAGGAAGAGCGACTTGCCAACCTTGATGACCCGTTTAGCGTATTCCGCTGCCGCGGAATCATGAACTGTGTCAGTGTCTGCCCGAAAGGTCTGAACCCCACAAGGGCTATCGGCCACATTCGGAATCTTCTGCTGCAAAGGGCTACTTAAGCAGCAGAATTTTCGACAGACGCTATACTGTTCTGATCAAGTTAGTACCCGGAAGGCCTCGCAAGATTGCGGGGCCTTCAACCAAAGGCTTATAGTCAAAGGTCTTACCCGGGTGCACACTACGCAAGCCGTGGCGGGAACTTACAAAGTTTTCTCCTGTTTTGCTGAGTATAAAAACCACCGGGGAATGGAAAACATCCATGTCGGGTGTGGTGGCCAAAGTCGATCCCGTAAAAACCCGTATTGACTGAGAAATACCCGTGGCCGACCATATCGGGCTCCCCCGCACCAGCCCAAGGTGAGCTATTCAAGATGCACGAAAGCATAATGGAGCAGTTATGGCAGACTTCCCACCTTCAGGGTGGAAATCTCGCCTATGTTGAACAGCTTTTTGAAACCTACCTGACAGACCCCAATGCCGTTTCCGAAGAGTGGCGCAGCTATTTCGACAAGCTTCCCAGTGTCGATGGCTATAAGGGCCGTGACGTTGTCCACTCTTCCATCCGCGAACAGTTTGAACACATTTCCCGTAATCAGCGTTTTCTTGCCAGCGGCGGCGTTCCTGCCAGTGCAACGTCTGATGCGGACAAAAAACAGATCCGTGTTCTCCAGCTGATTAACGCCTACCGCTTCCGCGGTCATCAGGAAGCGAAGCTGGACCCGCTCGGCGTATGGCAGCGTCCCAAGGTTGAAGACCTTGATCCCGCATTTCATGAGTTATCGGACTCTGACCGTGACCTGGAATTCCAGACAGGCTCCCTGAACCTTGGTTCCGAGACCATGAAGCTCGGAGACATCGTCGATGGCTTGCGCCAAACCTATTGCGAAAGCATTGGCGCTGAATACATGCATGTCGTCGATACTCGCATCAAGCGTTGGTTCCAGCAACGCATGGAGCCGGTTCGTTCACGTCCTGCCTACGAAAATAGCACCCGTAAGCACATCCTTGAGCGTCTGACGGCTGCTGAAGGTCTTGAAAAGTACTTGGGATCCCGTTATCCAGGCGTGAAACGGTTTGGTCTTGAGGGTGGCGAGACCCTGATCCCCTGCCTGGACGAGCTGATTCAGCGTGCCGGTTCCTACGGTGCCAAGGAAATTGTCCTGGGCATGGCTCACCGTGGTCGCCTGAACGTTCTGGTCAACACTCTGGGCAAGAATCCGCGGGAGCTCTTTGACGAATTCGAAGGCAAGAAGCTCGCCGATTCCGGTTCCGGTGACGTGAAATACCACCAGGGTTTCTCATCCAACGTGATGACTCCGGGCGGCGAAGTTCACCTGGCGATGGCGTTTAACCCGTCGCACCTGGAAATCGTTTCACCGGTTGTTGAGGGCTCCGTTCGCGCCCGCCAGACCCGCCGCAATGACGATGAAGGCACCAAGGTCGTTCCGATTATCATGCACGGCGACGCGGCGTTTGCCGGCCAGGGCGTGGTAATGGAAACCTTCCAGATGTCGCAAACCCGCGGTTTCGGCGTTGGTGGCACGATCCATATCGTCATCAACAACCAGGTTGGTTTCACCACCAGCAAGCAGGAAGATGCGCGGTCCACGGAATACTGCACCGACGTGGCCAAGATGATCCAGGCGCCGATCCTGCATGTGAATGCGGACGACCCGGAAGCGGTCATGTTCGTGACGCAGATGGCCATGGATTACCGCAACGAATTCAAGAACGACGTTGTGATCGATCTGGTCTGCTATCGTCGTCGCGGCCACAACGAGGCGGATGAGCCGGCAGCAACCCAGCCGGTCATGTACGAGAAGATCCGTAAGCTGAAGACCACCCGCAACCTGTACGTGGATCAATTGGTGGAAGCCGGGGTGATCACCGGGGAAGAAGCCAAGCAGATGGAGAACGAATACCGAGACGCCCTGGACAATGGCGAGCACGTGGTCAAATCCCTGGTCAAGGAGCCCAACAAGGAGCTCTACGTTGACTGGACCCCGTACCTCGGTCACGAGTGGACTGCCAAGTGCAAGTCCAGCGTTGCTCTGAAGACCATCCAGAAGCTGGGCAAGAAGCTGACCTCAGTTCCTGAAGGGTTCAGCATCCAGCGTCAGGTCTCCAAAATTGTTACGGACCGCGAGAAAATGACGGCGGGTGCCCTGTCCATCAACTGGGGCTACGGCGAAGTCATGGCTTATGCGACTCTGTTGGATGAAGGTCACCCCATCCGCCTGACGGGGCAGGATATTGGACGAGGCACGTTCTCGCACCGTCATGCGGTGCTTCACAATCAGAAAGACGGCTCGCCCCATATCGCTCTGGCTGAATTGGCTGAGGACCAGCCCAAGTTCGAAATCTACGACTCGTTGCTTTCTGAAGAAGCGGTCATGGCTTTTGAGTACGGCTATGCTACCACCGCGCCTGATGGTCTTGTGGTCTGGGAAGCCCAGTTCGGCGACTTTGCCAACGGTGCACAGGTCGTGATCGATCAGTTCCTGACCAGTGGTGAGCACAAGTGGGGACGCCTGTGCGGTTTGACCCTGCTGTTGCCCCATGGTTACGAAGGGCAGGGCCCGGAGCACAGTTCCGCTCGCCTTGAGCGTTTCCTGCAGTTGAGTGCCGAGCATAATATCCAGGTCTGCGTGCCGACCACGCCGTCCCAGGTATTCCATATGCTTCGTCGCCAGGTCAAACGCCCGCTGCGTAAGCCGCTGGTAGCGATCACGCCCAAGAGCTTGCTGCGGCACAAGGAAGCGACGTCTGATCTTGATGACTTGACCTCAGGTACCTTCAAGACCGTCCTGCCAGAGAAAGAACCGTCCGATCCTAAGAAAGTCACCCGCCTGATTCTGTGCTCTGGCAAGGTGTATTTCGATCTGTTGGAGAAGAAGAAATCTGACGAGCGTGATGACGTCGCCATCGTTCGGATCGAGCAGCTGTATCCTTTCCCCGGAGACGACCTTGACGAACTTCTGAGCGAATACACCAAGCTCAAGCACGTTGTCTGGTGTCAGGAAGAACCGATGAACCAGGGTGCCTGGTATTGCAGTCAGCATCATATGCGTAATGCGCTGCATCGCAAGAATCCCAAGCTGTACCTTCAGTATGCCGGTCGTGACGCTTCGGCTGCTCCTGCCTGTGGCCATATGTCTGTCCACATCGAAGAGCAGAAGAAACTGGTTAACGACGCGTTTGAAATTTGACGAGCTACCGAACTAAGGATCTGTAATGTCAACTGAGATTAAAGCCCCCGTTTTCCCGGAGTCGGTCGCAGAGGGTACCGTCGCGACCTGGCACAAACAGCCGGGTGAAGCCTGCTCCCGTGACGAGCTGATTGTCGATATCGAGACCGACAAGGTTGTTCTTGAGGTTGTTGCGCCGGCGGACGGTGTGATTGAAGAAATTATCAAGAACGAAGGCGATACCGTTGAAAGCGGTGAGGTAGTCGGCAAGTTCAAGGAAGGCGCCAAGGGCGAATCCAAGCCTGCCGAGGGCAAGAAAGAAGAGAGCAAGGAAGAGGCTCCAAAGGAAGAAGCCAAGAGCGAAGCATCTTCCGGTGAGGCGATCCTGAGTCCGGCAGCCCGCAAGCTGGCCGAGGAAAATAACGTTGATCCGAACAGCATCAAGGGTACCGGCAAAGATGGCCGTGTAACCAAGGAAGACGTTCAGAATCACGTTGACAGTGCCAAGTCCTCCGGCGGTGCTTCTGCGCCTCAGCCTGCGGCTGGTATGCCGGAAGTCAACGTTAGCCAGGGCGAACGTCCCGAGAAGCGCGTGCCGATGACCCGCCTGCGTGCGAGCATCGCCAAGCGACTGGTTAATGCCCAGCAGAGTGCCGCCATGCTGACCACCTTTAACGAGGTGAACATGGCGCCGATCATGGAGATGCGCAAGCATTACCAGGACAGCTTTGTGAAGCGTCACGGCATCAAGCTTGGCTTCATGTCCTTCTTTACCAAGGCTGCCACCGAAGCCCTGAAACGCTTCCCTGCGGTGAACGCGTCCATCGACGGTAACGACATGGTTTATCACGGCTATCAGGATATCGGCGTGGCGGTTTCTACTGATCGCGGCCTGGTTGTTCCGGTCCTTCGCGATTCCGACGCCATGGGCCTGGCCGACATCGAGAAGAAGATCGTCGAGTACGGCACCAAGGCGAAAGAGGGCAAGCTGGCCATCGAAGACATGACCGGCGGTACCTTCACGATTACCAACGGCGGTATCTTCGGTTCGCTGATTTCCACTCCGATCCTGAACCCGCCGCAGACTGCGATCCTGGGCATGCACAAGATCCAGGAGCGTCCGATGGCCGTGAACGGCAAGGTGGAGATTCAGCCGATGATGTACCTGGCGCTTTCTTACGACCACCGGATGATTGATGGCAAGGAAGCGGTGCAGTTCCTTGTTGCCATCAAGGAGATGCTTGAAGACCCGGCACGTATTCTGCTGGACGTCTGAGCCGACATTTAACGAATCGGAAACGGGATAAAAGTATGTCTGATAAGTACGACGTCATTGTCATTGGTGCAGGCCCCGGAGGCTACGTAGCGGCCATCAAAGCGGCACAGCTGGGTCTCAAGGCCGCGTGTGTTGAATCCTGGACTGCAGAAGACGGCAAGGCACAGGTGCTTGGCGGTACGTGCCTCAACGTTGGCTGCATTCCTTCCAAGGCGTTGCTGGAGATTTCCCACAAGTTTGAGGAATCCAGCCACGATTTCGAGATGCAGGGCATCATCGCCAAGGATGTCAAAATGGACATCGGCAAGATGATGGAGCGCAAGAGCGGCATCGTTAAGCAGTTGACCGGCGGTATCGCAGGCCTGTTCAAGTCCAACGGCGTTACTTCCATCCACGGCCACGGCAAACTGCTGGCCAACCGCAAGGTGGAAGTAACCGATAAGGACGGCAAGTCGACGACCTACGAAGCCGAAAACATCATTCTGGCCACCGGTTCCAAGCCGATCCAGATTCCGCCCGCGCCCTTCGACGGCGAATACATCGTGGATTCCGAGGGCGCCCTGGAGTTCACCGAGGTGCCGAAGCGCCTTGGCGTTATTGGTGCCGGCGTTATAGGCCTGGAGCTCGGCAGTGTATGGGCTCGTCTGGGCGCGGAAGTGACCGTTCTGGAAGCCCAGGACACCTTCCTGCCGGCCGTTGACCAGCAGGTGGCAAAAGATGCCCTGAAGCAGTTCCAGAAGCAGGGGCTGAATATCGTCATGGGCGCGCGTATGACTGGCGCGGAAGTGAAGCGCAAGTTGGTGAACGTGAACTATGAGGATTCCAAGGGCAAACACGAAGCCAAGTTCGACAAGCTGATTGTTGCTGTTGGTCGTCGGCCCTACACCGACAACCTGTTGTCGGAAGACTCCGGCGTCCAGATGGATGAGCGCGGCTTCATCTTTGTTGATGACAATTGTAAAACCGAAGCCCCGGGTGTCTGGGCGATCGGTGACGTGGTTCGTGGACCCATGCTGGCCCACAAAGCGTCGGAAGAAGGCATCATGGTTGCTGAGCGTATCGCCGGGCACAAGCCCCAGGTGAACTACGACTGCATCCCGAACGTTGTCTACACCTTCCCGGAAGTTGCCTGGGTTGGCAAAACCGAAGAGCAGATGAAGGCAGAAGGTGAAGAGTACAACGTAGGTACCTTCCCGTTTGCGGCCAACGGTCGTGCAATGGCTGCAAACTCGGCGACCGGTCTGGTCAAGATCATTGCTGACGCAAAAACTGACCGCATTGTCGGTTTCCATGTAGTTGGTCCCCAGGCCTCTGAAATCGTTGCCCAGGGCGTAATCGCCATGGAATTCGGTTCCAGCGCCGAAGATCTGGCCCTGACCTGCTTTGCACATCCGACTCTGTCAGAGTCCGTGCACGAAGCAGCTCTGGCCGTCGGTGGTGGCGCGATCCATATCGCCAACCGCCGCAAGAAGAAGTAACGCAAACCAGGAATTTTTTAATTCGGGACATTAACTATGAATTTGCATGAATATCAGGGCAAACAGCTTTTCGCTGAATATGGCCTGCCAGTATCCAAGGGCATTGCCTGTGATACTCCCAAGGAAGCTGTAGACGCAGCTGGCGAAATCGGCGGTGATGCATGGGTTGTAAAAGCCCAGGTTCACGCAGGTGGCCGTGGTAAGGCTGGCGGTGTAAAGCTGGTCAAGAGCAAAGACGAGATCCGTGAGTTTGCCGAGAAGTGGCTGGGTCAGAACCTGGTAACCTACCAGACTGATGAAAACGGCCAGCCGGTCAGCAAGATCCTGGTTGAATCCCTCACCGATATCGATCAGGAGCTTTACCTGGGCGCGGTAGTCGACCGTGGCACCCGTCGCATCGTTTTCATGGCCTCCACCGAAGGTGGTGTTGAGATCGAAAAGGTTGCCGAAGAAACGCCCGAGAAGATCCTGAAAGCGGAAATCGACCCGCTGGTTGGCGCTCAGCCGTACCAAGGCCGTGAGCTCGCGTTCAAGCTGGGCCTGGAAGGCAAGCAGATCGGTCAGTTTACCAAGATCTTCGTTGGTCTGGCCAAGCTGTTCGAAGAGTGCGATCTGGCACTGGTAGAGATCAACCCGCTGGTTATTACCCCGGCCGGTGATCTGCACTGCCTGGACGCCAAAGTCGGCGTCGACGGCAACGCACTGTACCGTCAGAAGAAGATCCACGAGATGCATGATCCGTCCCAGGAAGATTCCCGGGAAGCGGAAGCGGCCAAGTGGGAGCTCAACTACGTGGCTCTGGAAGGCAACATCGGCTGCATGGTCAACGGTGCTGGCCTGGCCATGGGTACCATGGACATCATCAAGCTGTCCGGCGGCCAGCCGGCCAACTTCCTTGACGTTGGCGGCGGTGCAACCAAGGAACGTGTTTCCGAGGCATTCAAGATCATCCTGTCTGACTCCAACGTCAAGGCGGTTCTGGTCAACATCTTCGGTGGTATCGTTCGCTGCGACATGATTGCAGAGGGCATCATCGGTGCCGTGAAGGAAGTCGGCGTCAAGGTTCCTGTTGTGGTTCGCCTTGAAGGCAACAACGCGGAGAAGGGTACTCAGGTACTCGCCGAGAGCGGCCTGAACATCATTGCCGCTACCAGTCTGTCGAATGCGGCAGAGCAAGTTGTTAAAGCCGCAGGGGGTAAATAATGAGCATCCTGATTAACAAAGACACCAAGGTTATCTGTCAGGGCTTTACCGGCGCGCAGGGCACCTTCCACTCAGAGCAGGCGATTGCCTACGGCACCAAGATGGTTGGTGGCGTCAGCCCCGGCAAGGGCGGTACCGAGCATCTGGGCCTGCCGGTGTTCAACACCGTGCGTGACGCCGTTGAAGCAACTGGCGCAGAAGCTACCGTTATCTACGTACCGGCGCCGTTCTGTAAAGACGCCATCATCGAAGCGGCGGATGCCGGCATTCAGCTGATCGTATGTATCACTGAAGGTATCCCGACCATCGATATGCTATACGCCAAGGAATACGTGGATCGCAAGGGCGTTCGCATGATTGGTCCCAACTGCCCGGGTGTTATCACTCCGGACGAGTGCAAGATCGGCATCATGCCTGGCCACATCCACAAGAAGGGCAGGGTTGGCATCGTGTCCCGTTCAGGCACCCTGACTTACGAAGCGGTCAAGCAGACCACTGACTTCGGCTACGGTCAGTCCACCTGTATCGGTATCGGTGGTGACCCGATCCCGGGCTCCAACTTCATCGACATTCTGGCCCTGCTCGAGAAAGATCCCGAGACCGAAGCCATTGTGATGATTGGCGAGATCGGCGGTACCGCCGAGGAAGAAGCTGCGGCCTACATCAAGCAGAACGTTTCCAAGCCGGTGGTTTCCTACATCGCTGGTGTTACTGCGCCTCCGGGCAAGCGTATGGGCCACGCTGGTGCCATCATTTCCGGTGGCAAGGGTACAGCAGACGACAAGTTTGCCGCCCTGGAAGACGCTGGTGTTCGCACTGTGCGCAGTCTGGCCGAGATTGGTCAGGCCCTGAAGGAAGTCACTGGCTGGTAAGCTGGCCTTCTTTCAGTAAAAACCCCCGTTTCTGCCCTGCAGAGCGGGGGTTTTTTATTTATAATGCCGGGTCGCCTGAACTATGATGGCGGTTCCAATACCAAATAAGGAGTTCGTGCTTTGAGTTCTGTAGATTCCCAGCAAAGGGTTTTGTCCGGCATGCGTCCGACCGGCAAGCTTCACCTTGGCCACTACCACGGTGTGCTGAAAAACTGGGTTAAACTCCAGCATGAATTTGAATGCTTCTTCTTTGTGGCAGACTGGCACGCGCTGACCACCAATTACGACGATCCCTCCGGCATTGAACAGAGCGTCTGGGATATGGTCATCGATTGGCTCGCGGCCGGTGTGAACCCGGGCTCGTCCACGATGTTCATTCAGTCACAGGTGCCCGAGCATGCCGAACTGCACCTGCTGTTGTCGATGATCACGCCCCTCGGTTGGCTGGAACGTGTGCCTACGTTCAAGGACCAGCAGGAAAAGCTGCGGGAGAAAGATCTGGCGACCTATGGGTTCCTGGGTTACCCGCTGCTTCAGAGCGCAGACATTCTGGTCTACCGGGCAGGAAAGGTGCCGGTTGGTGCCGATCAGGTTTCCCATGTCGAAATCACCCGGGAGATCGCCCGCCGATTCAACCATATCTATGGTCGTGAGCCAGGGTTTGAAGAGCAGGCGGAAGGCGCCATCGTCAAGATGGGCAAGAAAAACGCCAAGCTCTATCGCAATCTCAAGAGGCGTTACCAGGAAGAGGGCGACATGGACGCCCTGGAAACGGCCCGTGCTCTGCTGAAAGAGCAACAGAATATCTCCCTTGGCGATCGTGAGCGTCTATACGGCTACATTGAGGGCGGCGGCAAGGTGATTTTGCCGGAACCGCAGCCACTGCTGACGCCGGAGTCCAAGTTGCCGGGGCTGGACGGTCAGAAAATGTCCAAGTCCTACAACAACTATATCGGTTTGCGGGAAGATCCGGACAGCGTTGCCCAGAAGGTCCGTACCATGCAGACCGATCCCCAGCGGGTCCGTCGCACGGATCCGGGTGAACCCGAGAAGTGCCCGGTGTGGGGAATGCACAAGATCTATTCCGATGCCGACACCCAGGAGTGGGTGCAGACCGGTTGTCGCAGTGCGGGCATCGGTTGCCTGGATTGCAAGAAGCCGTTGATAGATGCGATTGTCGAGGAGCAGCGCCCGCTCCACGAACGCGCCCGGGAGTATGAGAGCAATCCGGACCTGGTGCATTCCATTCTGCAGGAAGGCCGCGAACACGCTCGCGATGCTGCTCGCGATACCCTTGAGGAAGTCCGGGCAGCCATGGGGCTTCATTACCGCTGAATCCGCAGGAATCGGTGCCGCGCGCATACGGCCGGGGCGCCGATCCGGAGTGAAAGGTTATGACCGAAGAATCCACCGATCAGGCTACGCCCGAAGCTCAGGACGCTGCCCCGGAGCAGTCGCCCCTGGCGCGGGTTTCCGGCAAGCCGGTGGTGGATCTTCCCAAGGACCTCTACATTCCGCCGGATGCCCTTGCGGTCTTCCTTGAGGCATTCGAAGGACCGCTGGATCTTCTGCTGTATCTTATCCGTCGCCAGAACATGAATATTCTGGACATCGACGTCAGTGAAATTACCCGGCAATACATGGATTACATCGGTGCCGTGGAAGCCATGCGCTTCGAACTGGCTGCTGAATATCTGGTGATGGCGGCTACATTGGCGGAAATCAAATCCAGAATGCTGCTGCCTCGACAGGAAAGCGACGATGAAGAAGAGGTCGATCCGCGGGCCGAACTGATTCGCCGGCTGCAGCAGTACGAACGGTTCAAGCAGGCTGCCGAAGATATCGACGAACTGCCGCGCCTGGAGCGGGATACGTTTGCCGCCTCGGCTGCCCTGCCGAAGATGCCCTCAAGTCAGCCCCACCCAGATGTAGACCTGCGGGAAATGCTGCTTGCGCTGCAGGGCGTTCTGCAGCGGGCAGACCTGTTCACCAGCCACCATGTTGAACGGGAAAGGCTCTCGACCCGTGAGCGCATGTCCGCAATCCTGTCAGTGCTTCAGGATGATCATTTCGTGACATTCGAAAGCCTGTTTACGATTGAAGAGGGACGGCTCGGGGTCGTGGTGACCTTCCTGGCGACCCTCGAACTGGTAAAAGAGCAGCTGATCGAGGTTGTTCAGGCCGAGGTTCTGGGCCCGATTCATGTTCGAGCCAGGGCAGCCAGCTAGGGCCTCACAACGATCAAAGCACGGAAATACGGATCAGACACCATGAACGAAGAACACCTGCTGAGAATACAGGCGATTGCCGAAGCGGCCCTGTTGGCTGCGGGCAAACCTTTGTCTCTCGACCAGCTCCGGGAACTGTTCAGTGAAGAGGAGCGTCCCGCGCGCCAGGTGATGGAACATGTCATGGTGCTTCTGGAAGCGGCCTGCGAGGGGCGCGGTTTTGAATTGAAAAAGGTCGCCAGTGGCTACCGTATTCAGGTACGCGAGGAATTCGCGCCCTGGGTGGGCCGTTTGTTCGAGGAAAAGCCCCAACGCTATTCCCGGGCGCTGCTGGAAACCCTGGCACTGATTGCCTACCGGCAGCCCATCACCCGGGGTGAAATCGAAGACATCCGGGGTGTTACGGTAAGCAGCAATATCATTCGTACACTGCTTGAGCGAGAGTGGGTGCGTGTCGTAGGACACCGGGATGTTCCCGGTCGACCGGCCATGTACGCGACCACGAAACAGTTTCTGGACTACTTCAACCTCACGGGCCTGGACCAGATGCCGCCTCTGAATGAAGTTCGCGATCTTGAAGAGATCGGCCGGGAAATTGAAAAGAACATGCAGGCGGAGATCGAGTTCGAATCGACGACTGCCGAGAACGACGACGAATCTTCGAGCCAGACACTTCACTGACGCCATTCGGGTGTCAGTCAGAGACTAAGTAAGGATTGATTTCATGGCGGCAGAACGCCCCAACAAACCAGCCAGGCCAGCCAAGGACAACGTGGGTCAGGGTGGGCCAGAGCGTATTCAGAAATTGCTTGCCCGGGCGGGCATCGGTTCGCGCCGGGAAATTGAAGGGTGGATGGAAGCCGGCCGCCTGATGGTCAATGGGCAACCGGTGGCGCCTGGGCAGAAAGCGACTGTTGAGGATCGCTTCGAACTCGACGGCAAGCGACTGGAAGTGTCCGGGGCGGCGGAAGTGATGCGCCGGGTACTGATCTATAACAAGCCGGAGGGTGAGGTTACCACTCGAAAGGATCCCGAGGGGCGGCCGACGGTGTTTGATCGTTTGCCACGTCTCAAGGAGCACCGGTGGATTTCCATCGGACGGCTGGATATCAATACCACGGGCCTCGTGCTTTTCACCACAGACGGCGAGTTGGCGAATCGCCTGATGCACCCGTCCAACCAGATTGATCGGGAATATGCGGTGCGGATCTTCGGGGAAGTGGACGACGCGATGATCGAGCGCCTGCTTCAGGGCGTTCTCCTGGAAGATGGCATGGCCAAGTTTACCGATATCTCTCCGGCCGGCGGTAGCGGTATAAATCGGTGGTTCCACGTTACCTTGCTGGAAGGGCGCAATCGGGAAGTGCGTCGCCTTTGGGAATCCCAGGGTGTTCGCGTCAGTCGGCTGAAACGCGTGCGCTACGGGCCGATCTTCCTGCCGAGCAGGCTGACCGTGGGCAAATGGGAAGAGCTGGATCAGCGGGCAGTAGACACTCTGAGTCGGACGGTTGGTCTCGAAGCGGTTGAGATCCCCCAGAAAACGCCAAATGAGAAAGCGGCCCACGACCGCCAGAGGCGGAAAAGCCCTGGGCGGTCCGGTAAGAAAACCCCCGGCAACAAATGGGCTGTCAGCGACACCAAACCTGCCAAACCGGCGGGGCGTGCTCCCAAGCCAGAAAGAGCTCGAAGCAAGACGCCCCGGGGCTGATCGTTACGAAATGGTGGCAAACACCCGGGTGCAGTTACGGCCCTGGTGTTTGGCACGGTAAAGTGCCTCGTCTGCCCTTGCCAGCCATGCCTGGGGGGCCTCTTTGGGCAGGAATGTGGCAACGCCACAACTTGTTGTGACCTTCAGCTCCTTCTCTCCGCCATCAACCCGGATGGCGGTGATCGCTTCGCGAACTCGCTCCGCCACATCCCTGGCATCCTGCTCCGAGGTATGCGGGAGCAAGATAGCAAACTCCTCGCCGCCAAAGCGGTAGACTGAATCTGATGTTCGGATCGACTTCTCGATCTCGGATGCTGCCAATTGCAGAAGATGGTCGCCAACTACATGGCCGTGAGTGTCGTTGACCGTCTTGAAGTGATCCAGATCGCAGAGGACGAGCGAGTAGGGCTCGCCATGGCGCTCCGATAACAGGCTGGAGCGTTGCAGAGCGTCGTCCAGGGCGCGTTTGTTGGGTATGCCGGTCAGGGAATCGGTCAGGGATGCCTGCTCAATGGCCACGTACTGGCAGGCGTTGCGAATCGGGCAGATCGCCGCGCTCAGAACCATCTCGACGCCTTCCAGCTCCTGTTCCGAGAACCTCTGCCGGCGTTGCAGTACCAGGGTCCCATAATTGACACCTTCAAGGCTCAACCGGTACTCGCAACGGTGTGGGCCTCCCATGCCTGTGGCATAGACGAAATCCTGTTTCCCGATCCGGTGCCGGTAGTTGAGGGCACCGAAAGGAATAATGGCGACCAGTTCTTCGGCCAGGATCGCCAGCTGTTGTTCCAGCGACAGGGTGGTGGACAGCCGGCGCGTCAGCCTGGTGAGTACATCCGGCGTGTTGTTCCAGTCGTGATGTGCCTGACGCAGCGCAGCCAGCTTTTGGGGCTGGGAAGGAGACTTTTGGATCGACGGTATGTTTTTCACTACGGTTCACTCTGTCGCAGAAGTTTACAGTGCTCTGTTTGTCCAAAGCAGAAACCGTGCCTAATCAATAAAGATCAATAAAAACATACAGTAACAAAGAAAAAGTCACTTGAATTCTTATTGTCCGGTGACAGTTCACGAACTGCCGTCAAAAAACCGGCAGTGATTTGCCGCGACATTCCTGGGCTGTGCAAAATGTCAGACAAGGGGTGGGGCTATAGATTCCCTGTGGTAAACTTCTGCGTTTGAAATCGTGCCGTCTTCAGGAATGAGTGACCAACTTTATGAGGTTTCAGGCCCCGGAAAGTCTGTCTGAACAAATTGCCCAGCATCTGGGGCAACGAATCATCACGCGAGACCTCAAGCCCGGCGAGCGCATTCAGGAATTGAAGGTGTCGGGAGAACTGAATGTCAGCCGTGGCTCTGTGCGGGAAGCGTTACTCATTCTCGAGCGCCGCCATCTGATCGAGATTTTCCCCCGGCGGGGAGCGGTGGTCTCCAGCCTGACGCCAGAGAGTGTCAACAGCCTGTATGACATCTACATCGATCTGCTGTGCATGCTCGGGCGAAAGGTGCTTGAACGCTGGTCCGGTAAGGAGCTCGGCGGGGTCATGGGCCAGGTGCGCGAATTGCAGGCAGTGATTGATGCTCTCAACGCTACCAGCGCGGACGCCGCCGAACAGGTTATTGACGCCGGTTTCGGGGTTATGCGCTACGCTTACGGGCTGGTCGATAATCCCTTTCTCGAGGAAACTCTTGAGAATTTTCGACCGGCTATCAGCCGCACCTATTTCGTAGCTCTGGAGCATTTCCGGGAAGAAATCGCTGAAACAGCTTTCTTCTTCCGCCAGCTGGCAGATGCAGCAATCAACGACGACGCCGAACGTCTCCAAGCGGCGATTCAGGCCTTTGGAGAGCACCAGAGGCAGCAGGTGTTGGCGATACTACGGCAGGAAGCGAGCGCCTGATATGCGTCTGAAGTCCATCAAACTGTCTGGCTTCAAATCTTTCGTTGATCCCACCACGGTTCCGTTTCCATCCAACATGACGGCTGTGGTCGGCCCCAATGGTTGTGGCAAGTCCAACATCATCGACGCGGTTCGGTGGGTTATGGGTGAAAGCTCCGCCAAGTACCTGCGCGGCGAATCCATGACCGACGTCATTTTCAACGGTTCCAGCGCAAGAAAGCCCGTGGGCCAGGCCTCCATTGAGTTGGTCTTTGATAACAGCGATGGTTCCGCGCCCGGTGAATTCGTGAAATTCAACGAAATCTCCGTTCGTCGCCGGGTTTCCCGGGAAGGGCAGTCCGAGTACTTCCTGAATGGCTCCAAGTGTCGGCGCCGTGACATTACTGATCTGTTCCTGGGTACCGGCCTGGGCCCGCGGAGCTACGCCATCATCGAGCAGGGCATGATCTCCCGATTGATTGAGGCCAAGCCAGAGGAACTCCGGATCTACATTGAGGAAGCCGCGGGTATATCGAAATACAAGGAGCGGCGCCGGGAAACGGAAAACCGTATCCGTCGCACACAGGAAAACCTGGAGCGGCTGACGGATCTGCGGGAAGAACTTGGCCGGCAACTGCAGCACCTTGAACGCCAGGCGGCAGCGGCGGAAAAGTACAAGGCTTACAAGCAGGAAGAGCGCCAGAAAAAAGCCGAACTGACGGTGCTTCGCTGGCAATCCCTCGACACTGATTTGCAAAGCTGGCACGGCAAGATCCGGGATACCGAACTCGAGCTCGAGAAATACCTCACCGAGCGCGTCAGCCTCGAGACGTCCCTGGAATCCTTGAGAGACAATCATCACGAACGCACCGAGCATTTTAACCGGGCACAGGCCCGCTATTACGAAGCCGGTGCCGATATCGCCCGTATTGAGCAGAGCCTCGAGCACCAGCGTGAACGAAGCCGGCAAACGGCGGCGGAACTGGACCAGGCAATGGCCAACCAGCGCGAACTGGCCAGGGAACTGGAGCAGGATGAGGACAAGCTGGCGGGTATCCAGGAAGAGCTCGACATGATGGAGCCCGAACAGGAAGCGCTGGCGCTGCGCTCCGAGGAATCGGGCGAGAAACTGCAGCAGGCCGAAGACGCGATGAGCGACTGGCAGCACCAGTGGGAAGATTTCAGCGCCCGCTCTTCGGACGCCCGGCGCCAGGCGGAGCTGGCCCAGTCCAGGATTCGTTCCCTTGAAGATGCCATTGAGCAGTTTATGGCTCGCCAACGCAAGCTCAAGGATGAGCAGGAATTGCTGGAAGGCCAGATGGATCGCGCGGAACTGGAAGAGTTGCTGGAGCAACAGGAAACACTGGAACTGAAGCGCGAAGAAGCGGCCGAGCGCATTGCTGCGATTCAGGACGAGCTTTACGACGCCCGGCAGCAGCAACGGGACGCCGAGCAGACCGTTTCTGACGAACGCCAGAGGGTCCAGAGCCTCCGCGCATCCCTGGAATCTCAGCAGGCGCTGCTGGATGAGCAAATGGGGGCCGGGGATGATGTTCTGCAATCCTGGCTTTCACAGAACGCACTGAGCGATATGCCCCGGGTGGCCAGTCAGCTCAACATCGCCGATGGCTGGGAGTTTGCCGTTGAGCAGGTTATTGGGCGTTTTACCCAGGGCCTTTGCCTTCCCGACATTGACCAGCTTTCATCCGCCATGAGAGAGGCACCAAGGGGGCTTGCCCTCGTTGAAGCCGGAGCGGCTGTTGATACGGGCAATACCGGCCTGGCGGCGAAAGTTTCAGGTGTACCGGGAATTGCCTCCTTGCTTCGCGGCATCGACGCGGTAGAGACCGTCGCTGACGCCATAGGTATGCGATCTGCCCTTGGGGACGGGCAGAGCCTGATGACACCGGAGGGCGTCTGGGTGTCCCGGGAGTGGGTCCTGATGCCCGACTCGGACGCCGGCCAGGTCGGTGTGATTGAACGCCAGAAGAAAGTGACCGAACTGAGCTCGCAACTGGCGGAAGCGGAGGAAGCACTGGAGGCGGCCAGTGAGCGACTGGAGGAACTTCAGGAGCGCACCGAACGCTCGGAATCCGCCAGGGACGAGGCCCAGACTCGTTTGAGCGAGGCGGATCGTGAGCTGAGCACCCTGTCGTCGAGGGTAAGTGGCCTGCGGGCCCGAGCCGAGCAGATTGATGCCCGTCTGCAGCGAATCCGGGACGATATTGAGGATGTCTCTGAAAACCTTGAGGGGCAGAAAGAGAGCCTGCAGGATGCCCGCGAAGAGTGGCAACTGGCACTGGCATCCTCTGAAGACAACGATGAAGAAAAAGAACGGCTTCTCGAGCAGCGCGACAGCCTGCGTGAGAATCTCGACCGGCTACGTCAGGAGGCCCGGCACGACCGTGACCACGCGCATCAGTTGCAGCTTCAGCTTCAGACTCTTCACAGTCAGCGTGACGGCCTCAGGCAGACCATCGACCGGATGCAGCTTCAGAAGGAACGCATCGATGAGCGCCTGGAGATTCTGAGGGAATCCCGGGAAAGCGCCGAGGAACCTATAGAAGATCTGCAGATGCAGCTTGAAGGACTGCTGGACCGTCGACTGGCGGAAGAGGAAAAGCTCGGGGCGGCCCGCGATTCCCTGGAAGAAATCGATCGGGAGGTCCGTGAAAAGGAGCAGGGCAGAAGCGGCACCGATCATCGCATTCAGGAAGTCCGGTCCCGGCTGGAAAAACTGAAGATGGAATCCCAGGCCCTGGAAATCCGCTCTGGCAACCACATTGAGCAGTTAAAAGAGCTGGACGTAAAGCTGCAGGATATTCTCTCCCAGTTGCCCGAGGGCGCGAACGAGAGAGACTGGGCGGACGAGTTGGAGCGCATCGGCAACCGCATTCAGCGGCTGGGCGCGATCAATCTTGCGGCTATTGAGGAATACCAGGTTCAGAGTGAGCGCAAGACCTATCTGGATTCCCAGCACGAAGATCTGATGGAAGCACTGGAAACACTGGACAACGCCATACGGAAGATTGACCGGGAAACCCGGCAGCGCTTCAAGGAAACCTTTGACCAGGTGAACGGTGGCCTCCAGGCTCTGTTCCCGAAGGTCTTCGGGGGCGGTAACGCTTATCTGGAGCTGACTGGCGAGGATCTTCTGGAAACCGGCGTTGCGATCATGGCACGGCCGCCCGGCAAGAAGAACAGTACCATTCACCTGCTGTCAGGCGGCGAAAAGGCCCTCACGGCGATCGCACTGGTGTTTTCGATTTTCCAGCTGAACCCGGCACCCTTCTGTATGCTGGACGAGGTAGATGCGCCGCTGGATGATGCCAACGTGGGCCGCTATGCCAACATGGTCAAGGAGATGTCCAAGCAGGTTCAGTTCATCTACATTACCCACAACAAGATTGCCATGGAGATGGGGGATCAGTTAATGGGTGTAACCATGCATGAACCGGGGTGTTCGCGCCTGGTGTCGGTCGATGTTGACGAGGCTGCGGCCCTCGCGGAGGCTTGAGGCTGCTCAGAAATCCGGCAACCATGACAAAAACGCCATCTGGCCCGGGTGCGCGTTGTATTCATTACGGGCTTTTCTTAGAGTAGCAACGTTACAGGATCTGCAAACAGGACAGCAGCACTATGTCACTTAGGGAATGGTTAATTGCCATCGGTACCCTGGTCATTATCGGCATTGTCATTGATGGCGTGCGCCGAATGCGGCGTGCCCGGAAGGAATCCATTGCGATTTCATCGGGTATGGGCGCTGATGAGCTTGAAGATTCGCCACTCGATGACGAATACAACCCCGAGTTGCCTAATGGCGGAGCAAGGACCATTTCCCGCGACACCCTTGAAGAGCGGGGCTATGTAAAGCGTGAAAAGCCCAGCCGATTCGGGTCTCCGAAACCCAAGCCGACCCGTCCGGTAACGGCCGCTGCCAAATCGGAGAAGCCAGAATCGCCAGAACCGGATCCGCAACCGGAAACCGAGTCAGTGGCCGAGCACTACGAAGAGCCTGTTGAGTCGGACTCCGATTTTGGGCTTTCCAGCCATGAGCCTGATGAAACCGAACTCGAAACAGGCTGGGGTGCCATCGAGGACGAGGTGGACGCCGTTCCGCCGATGGTCACGACTGAAGTGGAAGATGATACAGCCCGGCGCGAACCCTCACGACCCGATTCAGGTCAGCCCCTGGCAGGTGCGAATCGCCCCGAGGCCCGGGAAGTGATTGTGATCAACGTGTTGGCGAAGAGCGGTGAGGACTTCAAGGGACCGGCCCTTAAAAAGTTGTTTGAGGCCTGCGGTCTGGAACACGGAGACATGGATATTTACCACCGCCATGAAGAGTCCGATACCACCAGCCCCGTGCAGTTCAGCGTTGCTAACGCCGTTGAACCCGGTACCTTCAAGCCAGTGGACATGCCGGCCCTGACCACGCCCGGGATCAGCTTTTTCATGAGCATGCCGGGGCCCACCAATGCCCTGCAGGCGTTCGAATTCATGCTCGAGACTGCCCAGGCCGTGGTTCGTAACCTCGGCGGCGAGCTGAAAGACGAGCGCCGCAGCGTGATGACTCCTCAAACGATCGAGCACTGCCGCCAGAGAATTCGGGAGTTTGAGCGTAAACAGCGTTCCCAGAGAGTCTGAAGCCAGGCGTTAAAAGACGGCAAGATGCCCGGTTTGTTCCGGGCATTTTTTTGAGAGACGAGAGTGCCAGTCCATGAGCAAAGCCACGCCCGACATCATTCAGCGTGTTGAAGAACTCCGTTCGGCGATTGATGACCATAATTACCGCTATTACGTGCTGGATGACCCGCGTGTTCCCGATTCGGAATACGACAGGCTGTTCCGGGAATTACAGGCCCTTGAAACCGACTACCCGGAGCTGGCTTCCGACATCTCGCCCACCCGGCGGGTTGGAAGCGCCGCGGAAACCAGTTTTGAAGAAGTGGTTCACCGGCTGCCCATGCTGTCACTGGACAATGCCTTCAGCGAGGACGAACTCCGCGACTTCGACCGGCGGGTAAAGGATCGGCTCGGTATCAGCGAGGACGTGGAATACGTTTGCGAACCAAAGCTGGACGGGCTGGCGGTGAGCCTGCATTACGAGAATGGCGCCCTGACTACAGCCGCCACCCGGGGGGATGGCTATTCCGGGGAGGACATAACCGCTAATATCCGAACCATTCCCTCTGTGCCGCTGAAGCTCCGTGGCGACGACGTGCCCGATCTGGTGGAAGTCCGCGGCGAAGTTTACATGCCGAAGGACGGTTTCGAGCAGCTTAATCGCCGGCTGGCGGAGCGTGGCGAGAAGACCTTCGTTAATCCCCGTAATGCGGCGGCCGGCAGTCTTCGGCAGAAAAAGTCGACGGTAACGGCCAGGCGCCCGCTGGAAATGTGTGCCTACAGCGTTGCGGTCACGGACGAAAGCTTCTTGCCAGATACCCAATGGGATGGTCTCAAGAGGGTCCAGAGCTGGGGTTTTCGAATTAATCCTGAGATGCGCAAGGCTAAAGGCGTGGAGGAGTGCCTTGAGGCCTATAACGAACTGATGGCAAAACGGGACAGTCTCCCTTACGAGATTGACGGCATCGTGTTCAAGGTTAACCGGCTTGACCAGCAGAATGCTCTTGGTTTTGTCTCCCGGGCACCACGCTGGGCGATTGCTCATAAGTTTCCGGCACAGGAAGAGCTGACGGTTATCGAGGACGTGGAGTTTCAGGTCGGTCGTACTGGCGCTGTGACACCGGTTGCGAGGTTAAAACCCGTGTTTGTGGGCGGGGTGACCGTGAGCAACGCTACCCTGCACAACATGGACGAAATCCGTCGCCTGGACGTCCATATTGGCGATACCGTCTTTATCCGCCGCGCCGGTGATGTGATACCGCAGGTGGTCAAGGTGGTAACGGATAAACGTCCTCCAGGCGCGAAAGAAGTGGAGCTACCCTCACAGTGCCCTGTCTGCGATTCGGATGTCATCCAGATCGAAGGGGAAGCGGTTGCCCGGTGCTCAGGCGGCCTGTTCTGTCCCGCGCAGCGAAAGGAAGCCATCCGCCACTACGCTTCCCGGAAAGCCCTCGACATTGAAGGTCTGGGTGACAAGTGGATCGACATCATGGTGGATCAGGGCATGGTGGAGACCGTCGCCGACCTGTATCGCCTGACAACCGATGACCTGGTCAAACTTGAGCGAATGGGGGAAAAGTCGGCCGCCAATCTGGTTGCTGCAATTGATCGGGGCAGGGAACCGGTTCTGTGGCGTTTCCTGTACGCCCTTGGTATTCGTGAGGTGGGTGAGGCCACTGCCAAGGCCCTCGCGAGCCACTTCGGAACGCTGGAGGCCATTGCCGCAGCCGATGAGGAGAGCCTGCAAACTGTACCCGACGTTGGGCCGATTGTTGCGGGTCATATCCGTAGCTTTTTCGAGCAGACCCACAATCGCGAAACCCTGGATGCCCTGCGTGAAGCCGGTGTGAAGTGGCAGGAAGAGGAAGTCCGGGAGGGAGAGAAGCCTCTGAAAGGCCAGACCTGGGTGCTGACCGGTACGCTTTCCGGAATGACACGGGACGAAGCCAAAGAGAAGCTGGAATCCCTCGGTGCCAAGGTGGCCGGCAGCGTTTCCAAAAAGACGGCCTGCGTGGTGGCTGGTGAGGCCGCCGGTTCCAAACTGGCCAAGGCTGAACAGTTAGAGGTGCCTGTTCTTGATGAAACCGGGCTGGTGGCGTTGCTGGAAGAGCACGGCCTGGGCGCGGGCTAACCGAATCTGAGAACTCGCGCAGATCCCCTGCGTATCAAATTGGCTACCATGGCGTTGTTCTGTAACGGTGTGTAAACCGCCCGGTGTTTCTGCATCAACCGGGCGGTCCCACCATAACAACAAAGATTGCAACGGATTTTTTCATGGGCGCCGATTTTTACTCCCGCATTCATCCTGTTCGCCAACTTGTCGTTCTGGCTCTACTTTCGCTTGGGCTGTCAGGCTGCAAGACGGAAAAAGATCCCGATCAGCCCACCATTCTCGGCGTACCCCCGGTGTTTGCCTATCTCGGTGTTGAGTACTCCTACAACTTCGGGGCCTACGGTGGTGAGGGAATTCTTGATTACTCCCTCACCAACGCGCCGTCCTGGCTGGCGCTTGAGGACACCAGCAACAAGGCCCGGCAAGGCATAATAATGCGCGGCGTTCCCGGCCTCACCGGCGGTAGCAGAGGCGAGGCGGACCTGGGCAAGACCGAAGGCATCAACCTGGTAACAACCGACGGCCGCATGGCAGGCGCCCAACCGTTTGATATCGATGTGAAATACAACGTCATGTCTCTCGATGCCGAGCCGTTCACGGAGGGCGAAAGCCTGGAAATCCCGGCAAGCAACCGTGAGCAGTGCGCCTTGCCGGATCTGGAAACCGAGGGTGAGCACAGCTTTACTATCAATCTCTACAACGATGACGGCTCGGTCCCCGGTACCAGGGATCTGACACTTCCGACGCGCCGCGTCTTCGTCAAGGTTATCCTCGATCAACCGTCGGTAAGCCGCGTTGCGGTGGCCTTTGAGCTTCTGTCTGATTACGACGCATCCAGCTGCGACGTCGGATTCTCGCCTCCACACCAGAATTGCGATCACAGTGCCTCCAACGCTGGTGATGCTATTCCTGGTAAGGACATCGTTGGGTTGGGCAGCAACAGTCGGATGCCGCTGGACGAGACCGGTGAGAATGAGCTCGACTATATCGACTATGAGCTCGATGAACAGGGCTTCTATACCCGGGGTGTAATCACACTGGAACCAGGTATCACCGAATGCTTCCTCCCGCTTGAGGTGGTTGAGGACAGCTTTCCAGAGCCCGTTGAATCCCTCAGGCTGGCGCTTACCGAAGTGCGTTCCGGTCTGGCGGGTCTCGGAAGCGGTAACGGTGGCGTGGTCACCAATCTTTCCATTCAGGATAACGAGCCCGTTCTTTCTCTGGAAACCGTAAAAGGTGGCGGCCGGGACACCTTGAATGTTGGTGATGTGCGTGAGTACGTTGCCAGGCTCTCCGGCGACAGAGACCGGGATATCTTCGCCAAGCTCAACCACACTGAAGACTCCACGGCGCGGCTTGATTCCGAGTTCGTTATCGAGCGGCTGGAAGATGGTAACTGGGTTGAGAATGACGAACTGGTTTTCCCTGAGGGGACCGATGAAGTGCCTTTCCGGATACGGGTACCCGCTGGCAGGTACGCCAATCCGGCCTTCAGTGACCTATTCATATTGATGGGCATCAATGAGAACTTCCAGGCCGGCCGCGAGGACTACGCCCGGGCTGAATCTGACAACCTGATCCGGATCAGTCTTAACGAGCTGACATCGCCCCTCCCGCTGAATGATAGTGATGGCTTCGTGGCCACGGACATTGCGATGGGTCACGACGGCAGACTATTTGTTGCCGGCTACGACAGCCAGGATAACGACAGGGTGCTGGTGCGGATTTTCAACCAGCGTGGTGGGCAGCTACAGCAGGTTGCCATATCCTCTGCCGCTGACAGCCTGATCGCGCCAAATCCGGTCATTAACGTAGTACAGCGAAAGGTGACCCAGGGCGGGACCAAGGTAGACCGATTCGAGTTTGTTGTTGCTTACAGCACGCACCTACCGGTCGAGGGCACAACCGAACTCGGTGGCCAGGATGCCGTAACGTCTCTGTACTGGTTTGATTCGGCCACCAACGGGGGCGAGTACGTTCCAACCTGGACGACCCGGACCGGAACGGATGCCGACGATCAGGTGCGTTGGGTCGGAATCAACCGGAACAGCGGCTATATTGTCCTGGCCGGGGAAACTGCGGGCGTGTTTGACCAGCAGCAGACATCGGGTGGCAAAGACAGCTTCCTTCAGCGCATTGATACCGAGCTGGACGGCAATACCCAGCAGCCGGCTGTGGCTTGGACCCGTCAGGCTGGCTCCGCTGCCAATGACAGTGTCGCAGGGGGCAGTACCCAGTCCATCAGCCCGGCGTTGTTTGGTTCCGCAGCGGGCTCTGTGGAAGGGGCTCCCGTAATCGGAGGCATTGACGCCTTCTTTTTCAACGCGTCCAGCGCAACCAGCGAACTCAGTGTCAGCCAGATCGGCACTACCGGGGACGAACCGGTTTCCGCTGGCCTTTTCCAGGGCAGCATACTCTGGCTGATAGGCGCCAGTGACGGGTTGTACTCGGTGCTGGAGCAGGAAGAAGACAACCCTGTGCTGGAGCGAGAGTCGATCTCAAGCACTGCAGGGTTTCTTCTGGGGTATTCCTCCTCAGGCATCGTGAGTCGGGCGTTTTCCCTCAATGACGAAAACGATCAGGCCGCTGAAACTCTCCAGGGGTTGGCCGCTTTTGACGGCGACATGGTTGTCTCGGGTGCCACGGACGGAGACTTTGCCAGCGAAGGCGTTGTGTCCGGCCTGGAGCAGGGCATCGTCGCCCGGGTATCGCTGGTTCCGGAGGTGGAGGAGGCCCCCGGCTTCAGGAACAACTGGCGTTATCAGCTTGCCTTGGATAATTCGGAAATCCTTGATCTGGAGAATTACCGGGATGACGAGATTGTGGCGCTAAGCAGAGCCGGCAGCGATTGGTACGTGCTCCTGTTCAGCCCCGAGGGGCAACTACTGACTTCTTTGAACTAGGCAGCCAGGAGCTAAACCGTTCCCTCATGGCGACCGGCGCTGGCATATAGCCGCAGGTAATCGGTGCTGGTCACAATGCCCGCAGCTGTGCCCCTGGCGTCTACCACCAGAGCAGCGTTGAGCTGGTGGGCCAGCATCAGCCTCGCAAGTTGGTGGGCGTCGGTTTCGGGGGACGCTGTCAGGAAGGCGGGGAGCTCAATGTGAACCAGGCTCTGGTTCATGGCATTGGCTTCATGTTCGTGAAGCCAGCCAAGGAGCCAGCGCAGATCCACGAGGCCGGCCACGTTGTTTTCCGCCATGATCACCAGGTGATGAACCTGATGCTCATCCATCACTGATAATGCTTCGGAAATGGTTGCAGAGGCCTGAACTGTGAACAGGGTCGGCGACGAAATACTGGACACGGGCAGGTAAGGGCGGTCCTCACGGCGCTCCCCTGCGGCGGCTGCGCCGTACTCTTCCAGCGCCTTATACCGACCGGCATTGGCTGCCTGCTGAAACTCTGCGTCCGTCGCCTCACTCCTGCCGGGATTGATGGCCTGGGTTTCAGCCAGCTCAGTGACATCGCCTACGGGCCTTGCCCGGAATGTCTCCGGTAGTCGGGTTCCGACCGGGCGGCCGGGTTCGCTGACATAAATGGACATGGGTGCTCTCCGTGACTACGCCACTTTTCCAGTGGTTATCGGCAGTCTGACCGGAAACTTCAGCTGGAGTTTATTACGAAACCACCACATCCGTCTGGTATAGGCGTCGGGTTTCCAGACGTCTGACGAGGTTCGCCGGAAGGCAGGCAGGCTGCCCGGTAACCTGGTCGGCCAGATACTCGGCCAGTAGCGGCGCGTACGTCAGGCCTTTGCTACCAAGCCCGGTAAACAGGTAGAGGTCATCCAGGTTAGCGCTTTCGCCATCGAAAACTGGGCCTGCAACGGGTTGATAGTCATGGGTGGTGCAGCGAAAGGCAACCCGGCCATCCAGATCAATGCCACTCGGTTTGTCGCTTCTGGGAGAAAAAAGCGACGGCAGCATCGAACCGAGTTCGTGGATGTTCTCGTCATGGCTTTCGGTGGTAGGCAGCGGGTTGTTGTCATGAAGGTCAAAGGTGGCCCCGGTTACGGCGATATCGCCGAGGGCCGGGTTCAGGTACCGGTTGCCACAGATAACGGCGTTCGGGTTGATGACCGCTGGTGCCGGAAGGTGAGAAACCTGGCCACGTATAGCTTTAAGCCGAAAGTGTCCTTTTACCGGGATAAGCCCCGGGCTCAGATGGCCCGAGCTGATCACCGCCCGGTCGGCCGCAATGGTTTTCCCATCGTCCGCAGAGATATGCCATTTTCCGTTGCAGGGGAGCAGTCGTTTAACCTTCACGTGATATTCCGTGGAAATCAGCGGATGGTCTGCCAATTCCCGGCAAAGGTTGGCAGGTTCAAGCCAGCCACTGCCTGGAAACCAGAGTCCGCCGGACTCCGTGGGTACGCCTGAAATTGAACTGGCCTGCTCCCGGTTAACAGGCCAAAGAATGTCCCGGGGGTAATCGTTGCGTTGGAGGAATCTCTTCTGTCGGTCTTCTTCCTGCGGGCTGTGAGCCAACTGCAACAGGCCGGTCGGATGCCAGTGCTTGCCGCGCCAGTTGGCGTAAAAGCGTTGGGCAAAGGTCAGTGATGAAAGGGCCAGTTCGGTCTGGTCATTGAACTCCACGCCAAGCTTCACGTACAGGGCGCCCTGAGCGTTTCCGGACGCACCGGTGCCAGGCCCACCAGTGTCGATTAATTTCACCGGATAGCCCCGTTCCGCCAGATTTCGTGCCAGCGCACAGCCTGCGATACCCGCCCCAATGATGGCGATGGTTCCGGGGTCCTCGGGTTGAGCCGGCTCCTCAGCCTCAAGAATACCCTTCAGCATTTCCCGTTTGCGACCGTATCCCGAGGTTTTCTCCATGCGGAACCCGGCGTCGATCAGGGCTCGACGAATCCGGCCGACCGAGGTGAACGTCGCCAGGGTAGTGCCCGGCTTACTGTGGGCTCGGACCTGGTTAATGGTGGTTTCCAGCCACATATCCGGATTCCTGGCGGGGGCAAACCCGTCCAGAAACCAGGCGTCGGCGTGAAAATCCAGGGATTGCCAGGCGTCATTGATGTCGCCGAAAAACAGCGTCAGTCGAACCCGCCCTCCGGCCAGAACCAGTCGGTGAGCCCCTCGTACCAGTGGCGGGTAATGCGATAGTAATTCATCAGCCAGCACTTTTAACTCTGGCCACAAGGCCAGGGCCCGGGCAAGGTCCTCCCGGGTCAGGGGGAAACGTTCCACGGAGACAAAATGCAGGGTGGCGTTATTGGCTGGAGCCCGGCTCTGCCAGGCCTGCCAAGCTGCCAGAAAGTTCAGGCCGGTCCCGAAGCCGTTTTCGGCAATAACAAAACTTCCGCCCTCGGGGACCCGCGAGAAACGCTCCGGTAATTGATTATGCTTCAGAAAAACGTGGCGAGTTTCCTCCAGGCCATTGTCACGGCTGAAGTAGACATCGCCATACCGCTTCGATTCCGGGACCCCATCGTGCCAGGCAAGTTCAGCGGGCTCGATCCCCGGGGGCAAAGGAGGCCAGGTCACGGTGTCAGCCTTCGGATTCAACCACAGTCACGGTTTCAATGGTCACAGGCTCAACCGGCACGTCGGCCATACCCTGTTTGCGGGTGGTCTGTTTGCGGGCAATCGCATCGACAACGCCCATGCCCTGGGTCACCTTGCCAAAAACCGCATAACCCGGGCCGCGAACTCCGGCGTTCAGGAACCCGTTGTCCGAAAGATTGATAAAGAACTGGGACGTTGCCGAATCCGGCGCGCTGGTCCGAGCCATGGCAATGGTTCCACGGAGGTTCGGCAGTGTTTTTGTCGCCTCATTGCGGACGGGCGCCCGAGTCGATTTGCGGGAGAGATCTTCGGTAAAGCCACCGCCCTGGATCATGAATCCGGGAATAACGCGGTGGAAAATGGTGCCGTCGAAAAAACCATCCCTGGCATATTGCAGGAAATTGGCGACCGTATCCGGGGCGACATCCGGACGTAGCTGAAGTTCAATAGCGCCCTCGCTGGTCACCATACGAACCATCGGCAGAGGTTCACTGGCGGACTGGTCATTGTTCTGGGCCAGCACCGTGGTGGTTGGCATCAGTAAGGCGAGGGCCGTAAGCAGTGCGGGAGTCACAGTTTTCAGGGGTTTTACCATGTTTGTCATTTGCAGCCGTTCTCCGTGTTACTAGCAGGAGTGTTTCCTGCGACAAATCCGCGAATTCTGTTTTCAGGTGCCAGATCTTACCAGAAGGTGACAGTAAAACGGGGACTGTGTCCACGTACATTGTGTTGTGATCGGCTAACCTTCCGGGTATCGGGAGTTATGGACCACATTGGCCGGGCCGGGTAGTACGGTTTTCACTATTCAAAAGGAGACACTGGGTGAGAATCCGTCAGGGATTTGAAGAGAAATCACGCCTTGGGCGACTGCTTATCAATCGTGGCTATGTGTCCAAAGGGCAGGTGGCAGAGGGGCTGAGACTTCAGCGTGAAACCGGGCAGCGCCTGGGTGAGGTGTTCATCCAGGCCGGCTGGATCAGCGAAAAGGAACTCTACCGGGTTCTCAAGCATCAATCCCGTTACCGTAACGCGGCGGCCCTCGTCACGATGGTGACGTTGCCCTTCCAGCCCATGGTTACCTTTGCGGCGAGCAATTCGGCTGAAGCGTCACAATCGGCGCTCGAAGCGGGCGAGCTCTATGAAAGGGGGAATCTTGCCCCGCTGAGTGAAACTGAGCTGGCGACAATTTCCGGGCAGGGAGACCCCACCCTGCTGCAGCGTATCGGCGTTGTCAGCAGTATGGCTGAGAATCCAGGGAGTAGCGGCGAGCAGGGAGGCGAAGGATCGGCGGATGTGATCGAGGGCCTGAAGCTTGCCGCCAACATCTTCGTACCGGTTCTGAATTTTCTGGATTCAGATCTGACTATTTCTGGAGTGCACTACCGTTATGGGGAGCCTCGTTACCGGGTCAGGGAGGATGGGGCTTTGATGCTGGTGTTCCCGGAGCGAATCGAGGAAATCAGGATGGACAACATCCGGGTCACCGGGAGCCAGGGTGCCTCAATGGGTAACGTGAGTATCCACGACATCCGTTTTCATCCGGACTCACAGATGACCATTTATACCCGGTGAATCTCCAGACAGGCCGGTTTGCCAGGGCCCTCATCAGGCGCTGGCAAGTACCGTGCTGCTTGATACCGTGGTTTGCTGTCCCTGGGCGCCGTAAAGCTTTTGCTGGCCGGTGGCGCCCCGGAAGATGTCGGTAAGTTTCGACAGGCGTTTCTGGAGATGGCTGATCACCCGACCGTTGGTCTGGTTCAGCGTCTGGCAAGCTCGAAGCTTCTGGTCGGCTTCCTTCCAGAGTTGGAGAAGATCAGAAAAGCCGGCGCTGCGGATAAAACGTGAAGGTTCACCGCTCTCAGGGCGGTATCCCATCTGGACCAGTGTCCGGATTTTCTGTTTAGCGCGTTCCCGAACAGCACTCAGCAGATCGTTCTTTTCTTTTGTCAGAGCTTCCAGCTGGCGCAGGTCGGAATTTGCAAGGCAGGTCTTTTCCCTTTCGAGAATATCAGCCAGTGTTTCCAGCTGACTGATATCCTGAGAAAGAAGAGTCTTCAGATCATCAATTGCGGCCATGGTTTACTCACCCAAAAATGCTTTCATCCATCTCAAGCATTTTCTGGGCCAGTTTTTCGGCGTCAATCTTGTAAGTGCCGTTCTCTAGGGCGGAGCGGATTTGTTCAATGCGGTCGTCATCCATTTCCGGATAATCGCCCAGCTTTTGTTCAAGCTGCTTTAGATTCTTGGCCTGATTGCTCAGGCTGACGTTCTCACCCCGGGCGCCCTGGGCCTGGGTTTTCGCCTGTTCGTTGGTTGCCGGCTGGGTATTCTGAGTGCCGGAGCTCTTGTCGGCCGTGGTTCTCTGGGTGTTGACCTGGCCGGGGCCAATTCCATTTAAGTCAACTGACATATCTGTACCTGCTTGCCTGTCGCGCCACGAGAATGCGGCGCTTACTCGAGTTTATGTCTTCTTAACGGCGGCGCCGCGAAAACCTTTAGTAATTTTCAGTCGTTTTTTTGTCTATTTTTACTGCCGGGTTTGCGGCAGAGGTTTGCCGCTCCGGCAAGCCTCTGCCGAGCCCGACCTACATCGGAATTTCGACGTGGCCGGGCGCAACAACGCTGGCCTTTATTGTGCGGGACGATCGCAGATTCTCTACCAGAACCTGCTCGCCAACGCTGGCGCTTGCCAGGGCTTTGCCCCGGGAACGTACTGAAAATCCGCCTGTTTTGGCGGTAATGATAACATGATCGCCCCGTTCGACCGCATTCGGGGCCGAAAGCATGTCCGGCGTAACCCGCGAGCCCGCGTTGACTGCCCGTCGCACCTCCATGCCAATGGCTTGTTGCGAGTCTGTAATAACGCCCCGCCTGGACGCGTTGATTTCAACCGACTGTTTTGTCAGTAGGCCTTCTGTTATCCGTTCTCCCCGCGTGAGCGGCCGAGCCGCCACCAGGGCCGGTCCATGGATAGAGACCGAAGCCGTGACGAACATCCGCCATGGGCGAGCTCCTTCGCAGGCTACGAGTATAGATGGGCTGGTGCTTTTCCAGGGGTCACCGCTGAATTCGACACTCAAAGGCTTTTCGCATTCGGCAAGGGCAAGGCGGTTGTCGATCGAGCCGGGTTCGAAGGAGACGGTATAGCCTTCCACGGCCTGTTCGGCCGCGAAGTTCTCGAGAAATTCCAGGGTCGCTTTCCGAATCTGTTCAGCGGTCGTCTCAGCCAGGAGCGGGCCGCTCAGGCCAGACATTAGCAGTAGTAGAGCGAAATTGGTGATGCGCATACGTATCAGTTTGTCCTATGCTGTCAACAACAGGGCAGAAAAGCCCGAATCAGGCTAATGATTCGAGAAAAGTGGCCGTTAAATTGGCTAATCCACCGCTGATATGACGGGTTTCCGTCGATCAGGCTATTATTCAGCGATCAGCAAGATATATGCCGTTGTAATTCCGGCAAGCCAGGAGAATCGAAATGGCAGGGGTTTTGGACAGTGTTAACCAGCGCACTCAGATGGTCGGAAAGAACCGTCTCGAGTTGCTCCTTTTCCGTCTCAGGGGCCGTCAGATCTACGGGATCAACGTGTTCAAGGTGAAAGAGGTTCTGCAATGTCCGAAGCTGTTCTCCCTGCCCAACAGCCAACCGGTTGTTCGAGGCGTCGCTCATAGCCGGGGTGAGACCATCCCCATTATTGATCTGAGCATGGCGATTGGTCTGCCCGGTATCCCCCAGGAAGAGCTCTCCACCAGTTTCGTCATCATCACTGAATACAATCGCAAAACGCAGGGTTTTCTGGTGAGCGGCGTCGAACGGATCATGAATATGAACTGGGAAGAAATCCTGCCTCCACCCAAAGGGGCCGGCAAGGATGTCTATCTTACCGCTGTCACAAAAATAGATGATAAGCTTATTGAAATCATTGACGTAGAGAAGATTCTTTCAGAAGTTTCTCCGCTTGGGGAGGACGTAACCGAAGCCGTTCTGAGCAAGAGCGCGGAGCGGGTGCCCGGGCATCTGCCGGTGTTGGTGGTGGATGATTCGTCCGTGGCCCGGCGCCAGATACAGCGGTGTCTCACCGCAATTGGCATGGAAGTGGTTCTGAAAAACGACGGTAAGCAGGCATTTGAATATTTACAGGAAATAACTGCGGATGGCTCCCGGGCCAAAGATCACTTCTCTTTGATCATCTCGGATGTCGAGATGCCGGAAATGGATGGCTACACCCTCGTCACCAAGGTGAAAGATGACCCGGCGCTTTCGGATATGTTTGTTATGCTGCACACCTCACTCAGTGGTGTGTTCAACCAGGCCATGGTGAAGAAGGTCGGAGCCGACGACTTTATGGCAAAGTTCAGTCCGGACGAGCTGGCAGAGCGAGTAATGGAAATCATCGACCAGGGTTGATGGAACCGCTCAAAGATTCACTCAGAACAGAGACCCAATGAAAGCGGAAATAACGCCACAGGAGTATGAAGCCTTCAAATCGTTCCTGCAGGATGCCTGTGGGATTTTACTGGGCGAAAACAAACAGTACCTGGTAAAGAGCCGGTTGCGCAGGATTCTCGAAGAGAACAACCTGAATACGCTGGGTGAACTCCTTGACCGACTCAAACGCCCCGGGCGGGGAGGTCTTAAAGAGACGGTCATCGATGCGATGACAACCAATGAAACCCTGTGGTTCCGTGACAATCACCCTTTCAGGATTCTCCAGGAGAAGCTGCTTCCCGAATTCGCAGAGCGCAACTCAACGCAGCCTTTGCGTATCTGGTCTGCGGCCTGCTCAACCGGTCAGGAGCCTTACTCGATTGCCATGATCGTTGAGGAGTTTCGTCGGGCGAGGCCCGGGAAGCTCCGGGATGTAAAGATCACCGCGACGGATATCTCCAAAAGCGTTCTTGATGTGGCTCGCAAGGGCGAGTACGAGATGCTTGCCATTGGGCGGGGGCTCTCGCCAGAGCGCCAGAAGCAGTTTTTCACGCCGTCCCAGAACGGTGGCTGGCAGATCAAACCCCAGATCAAGAGCATGGTGGAGTTCAAGGAGTTGAACCTGCTTGAGCGTTATATGCTGGGCAAGTTCGATATTGTGATGTGCCGGAACGTCCTGATCTATTTTTCGGCGGACCTGAAAAAAGACATTCTTACCCGGATGCACGCTACCCTGAACCCGGGCGGATACCTGGTTCTGGGAGCCTCGGAGTCGCTCAACGGCTTGCCCCATCTCTACGAGATGGTGCAGTGCCATCCCGGAATCATCTACAGGAAAAAGTAACCCATGCCCCTCAATGTCTGGGTCCTGGTTGCCGCTCAGGCGCTGGCCATGTGCACAGCGCCTTTTATTGTTTTTATCGGCAGCATCCAGGGCCGAATGCTCGCTCCGGCGCCTGAATACGCAACGCTTCCCGTGGGTCTGGTGGTGGTCGGTACTGTGCTGGCGATAAAGCCAGCAACCTGGTTGATGGAACGCATCGGACGCAAGCGTGTAATGCTGCTCGGCGCGATCATGGGTATTGTGGCGGGTCTGTTGGGTGCGTTGGCATCCTGGTCCGGTCTGTTCTCATTGTTGTGTCTGGCGGCAGTCGTCGGTGGGACCGGCCTTGCCGTTGTTCACCAGTACCGATTTGCTGCGATGGAATCCGTGGCACCGGGTATGGCCGGCTCGGCCGCCGCTCGTGTACTGCTGGGTGGTCTGGTGGCTGCCTGGCTCGGGCCGGAAGTTGCGGGCTTGGGCAGCGGCGCCGATGAGCAGTATCCGTTTCTGATCAGCTGGGTTGCGCTGGCGGTTGTGCAGGGCGCCGCGCTGTTGATTCTTGGTGCTGGCTACCGGGCAGGCGCTGAGCGGGTTCAGGAATCACGTCCGGGCGGAGGACGTCCCCTGCGGGAAATTCTCGTGAACCCATTGGTTTGGACCGCAATCAGTGCTGCCGCCATTGGCTATGCGGTGATGAGCTTCATTATGACGGCGACGCCGCTGAGTATGACCGGGGTGGCTGGGCATGACCTGGACGATGCCAAGCGCGTGATCCAGCTCCACATCATGGCCATGTATCTACCTTCGCTAATCAGCGGCTGGCTGACTCGTGTTGTTGGCATACCTTTAATGATGGCGGCAGGGTTACTGGCGTATCTGGGCTGTATTGCGCTGGCGGCCAGTGGCGTGAGTTTCCACCACTATCTTTCCGCCTTGTTGTTGCTCGGTGTCGGCTGGAATTTCCTCTTCGTTGGCGGCACAACGCTGTTGCCCCGGGGCTACCGGGATGCGGAACGTTTCCGTGTGCAAGGCCTGAACGACATCATGGTCTTCGGTTCCCAGGCGACCGCGGCACTGTCAGCCGGCGCCATTTTGAGCTGGCTGGGCTGGGGCGGCCTGGTCATGGTTGCCGTACCCTTCCTGATACTTCACGGGTTGTTGATGACGTTGTGGCTGTTGCGGGAACGAACGCCCGAAGCTGCAGTTAACGGGAGAGAGTAATGCTCATAGATTTCGACGGAATGGATCCGAAGGACGCCTACCACATCCTGACTCAGACGGTGATTCCGAGGCCGGTCGCCTGGGTGTTGAGTGAAAACCCCGAAGGGGACTTCAATCTGGCGCCATTCTCGTTTTTTACGCCCATCACCAGCAATCCCCCTTTGCTGATGATTTCCGTTGGTAAAAAGCCGGCGGAGGGCGTTTCGAAGGACACCCGGGTTAACATTGAAGCGAGAAAGCATTTCGTCGTTCATATCGCTCATCGGGATCTCGCCGCGGCGGTCACTGAATCTTCACGAACCTTGCCCCATGGCGAATCTGAACTGAAAAATCTTGATCTGGAACTTGTGGATTTCGAAGGTTCGAATCTGCCTCGGCTCAAGGACTGTCATGTCGCTTTTGCCTGTGAACTCTACGATATCAAGGAAATTGGTGCTGGGCCCCAATCACTGGTATTCGGGAAAGTCACCCGGGTCTGGGTATCGGATGAGGCGGCCCGCTACGATGACAAGAATCGCCTGACCTTCAATGGCGCCGCAATTGATCCGATTGGCCGTCTGGGTGGAAGCGAATACGTCACCTTCGGTGAGGTTCTCAAGGTTCCACGGCCATCCTGAGCCGGGGTAGGGTAAAGCAATGGAACAGCTGAATCTTCGCCACCTGTACTATTTCTGGGTGATCAGCCGGGAGGGCTCAATCGCTCGGGCCAGCGAGGTGCTGGAGCTGGCGCCGCAGACCCTTAGTGGCCAATTAGCCACGTTTGAAGCCTCTGTGGGTGGTCGTCTTTTTTCGCGGGAAAGGCGCAAGCTGATCCTTACGGACCTTGGGCGGCTGATCCTTGGCTACGCTGATGATATTTTCGCCCTGACTGGCGAGCTTGCTGAAACCCTGCGGCTTGATCCGTCCGAGCGCCCTCTGACGCTGCGGGCCGGCGTATCTGCATCCATTCACAAATTGATTGCCTACTACCTGCTGCAGCCCGCCATGGCTGGCGAGCGCTCAGTTCAGCTCGAATGCCAGACGGGCCGCACCGAAGATCTGGTGCTGAGCCTGAAACGCAAAGAGCTGGACCTGGTGCTGACAGACCGCATGCCGAAGCTGCAAGAGGATGGCAACCTGACGGTACACCCGCTGGCCGGTTCCAGCATGAGCCTGTTTGCTGCACCGGAGCTGGCGAGAAAACTTAAGAAGGGTTTTCCGGAATCCCTTAATGGTCAGCCACTATTGGCCAATGCCACCGATGCGCCGTATTTCGAGCGACTGATGAACTGGTTTTCCCTGAACGGGGTTCGCATGAAGCTCGTTGCCCGGGTGGACGACAGCGCTCTCATTAAAGTGTTCGGTAGCCAGGGCTATGGCGTTTTTGCTGCGCCGACATCAATCCGCGAGGAGGTCTGTCGTCAGTATGAGGTTGAACAGATAGCCTCAATCGACGAGGTGATGGATGAACTGTTTGCCATCACCCGGGGCCGAAAAACCGCCCATGAGGGCGTTCGTGTCATTGTTGAAGCTCATGCAGTCAACGAGCAAGTCTGAAAGCATCGAATTTATCGATGGTAAAAGATGACAAAAGCTTATTTTATCGAACTCTGTTCCTGTCCATTATGGCGTTGTGAAAGGCAGCAACCCAAAGAGGAGCAGCAGCTATGAAAACCATCCACAAATTCCGTCTGGAACCGGGCAAAGAGCCGACCACGCTCACGCTCAAAGAGGGTTACAGGGTGGTGCGCAGCGAATACATCGTGCCCCACAAAGCTGTTTACCTTTGGGTAGAGCAGCCCCTGAGCGTCACCACACCGACCCTTGAGCGCCAGTTTCGAGTCACTTTCTCGGGAGAACCCGTGCCCGACAGCTTCGAGCATCTCGATACTGCGCTGGATCCATTTGGCCCTGAGGCGTACCACGTGTTTGCGGTCCCCGCGGACGAAGAAGCACTCTTCAGCCCGGTATCAGAAGGCGCAAGCAATGACGCGTTCAGCAGGCAGAACTGGCAACCCACAGCGATCTCTTAGCCACTTCAGGGCCCTTCGGGGCCCTTTTTTATTTCGCCTCGATCGGTAGATGACCGGTTTTTACCCAGATGATTGTTTCCTGATCCACGAATGGATGATGCTGACTCAAATGCGGGCTGCGAATCCAGGTGCCGGCGGGGTAGCGGCCATGCTCGTCGCAGAATTCTCCGGACAGCACGAAAATTTCCTCACCTCCGAAGTGCCGATGAGGCTGAAAAACTTCGTTGGCCGGCCATTTCACCAGGGCCACATGTTCGTGCTCGAACTCATGCAATGGCATCACCTCAAGACCGCCAATACCTGGTAGCCAAGCCGTATGCTTTGTGTCGATGCATACCGTTGCCTTATCACGCTCATCGAACTGATGGAGCTTGACCAACAAGGTGCAGCCCTCCTTGCTGTACGGAGCGTGCCCGCTGCCTGGCGGATTACGCAAGTAGGTGCCGGCCGGGTAGTCGCCGGTCTCGTCGGAAAATACCCCGTCCAGAACCAGGATCTCCTCGCCCAGGGGATGCTCATGTCGATTGAAGGACGCGCCAGGCTCGTACCGGACCACACTGGTAGCATGACCACGCTCCGCTTCCTCACGGGCAAGGGGCTTCCTCAGAACCCCGCCGGCAGGGCTGGTAACCCACTCCTGCTCTTCGGTGCGGATGATGACCTTCTTGGAAAAGTCCATGTTGAGCATTGCGAACCTCAAAACCAGCTGTGATTGGAGTGTCTAATTACGCGGGCACCAGCCCAGCGGATGCCTCTATTTAATCAGGGCCTGGATGTTCCGGAACTGCGGATGCTTGCAGTGGCGCATCCACTCGAACGCCACCATCTCAAGCGTTACGATCCGGGCGCCGCTTTCGCTCAAGCGATCCAGCGCTACATCGCGATCAAATTCGTTACGGGACCCGGTGGCATCCGCCACCACCCAGACCTTGTAGCCGGCATCAACCAGGCTCAGTGCCGTCTGCATCATACAGACATGGGTCTCGCATCCCCCTATCACAATGTGCTGTCGGCCCTCGGGCAACTGGTCAACGAGGCCATCCGGGCAGGCATCAAAATGATGCTTGGCGAGAGTCTGGTTACACAGCTCTCGAACCGCCTCCACGTTGTGCCCAAGCTTGTCCGGCAACTGTTCGGTACCCAGCACAGGAACCTCCATAAGCCCGGCAATGGTGGCGAGAACGATGCAACTGTCTATCACGTCTTCGCCGTGGCTTATGGCCGGCATCAGCTTTTCCTGAACATCGATGAGCAGCAAAGTCGATTGTTCGGCTTTCATCAGCATTGTTATTTTCTCCCCGCAAAACCGATCATTATACTCAGCCTTGTACTAACGATAGCCCTGAATCTGCCCAACCGTTAAAGAGAAAACCGGTATCGCCCGAATTTTTTTGACGATTTTCCCCGGGGGAGTTGCCAAGCGGCCGTAAAACCATTAAAGTTTGCGCCCTCAAATGAGCGACGACGTTGCTGATTTGAAACAGTTTATTGGAGAGGTGGCCGAGTGGCTGAAGGCGCACGCCTGGAAAGTGTGTAAACGTTAATAGCGTTTCGAGGGTTCGAATCCCTCCCTCTCCGCCAATACGAAACCCCAGCATTGCTGGGGTTTTTTATTGGCCGATTGGAAGGGTAGAAAGAACCCTCGCGGGTTCGACCGAAGCCTGCGAAGCAGGCTGAGGAACGTCGGAGCAAAGCGACGACGGCCCCGAAGGGGTGAGGGCCGAAGGCCCGAATAATCCCTCCCTCTCCGCCAATACGAAACCCCAGCATTGCTGGGGTTTTGTATTGGACGGTCAGCTACGACTCCTCTGCATCCGCCTCCCCTTTGGTTTCATGCTCAGTTCCTGGCGCATGTTCAGGAGGGCAGTAGGTCGTATAGAGCTTGAGCATTTCACTGCCTGTGTTGCGGAAATTGTGGTAAACCCCGGACGGCACGATGCTGACATCACCAGTTTTCACATCCACCTTCGTTTCTCCGATGTTTGCTTCGCCGTTGCCCTCAACAAAGTAAAGTAGTTGGTCATGCCCCTCGTGAACTTCTCCACCGATTTCTCCTCCCGACGGGATTGCCATCAGTACGAGTTGAGTCTTTTCTCCTGTCCAAAGTACCTGCCGGAATTCTTCGTTTTCCTTTGCCATTTCCAAGATAGGAAGAGTGGTTTGTTTAGTTTCTTTCATGATTTTGGCTCCCGATTGAGATTGATGATTCGATGTTTTGACGAATCGCAGTAAATTTAATCTTTAGGCCTCATCAGTGGTAACCCTCGCCGGCGCGGACCTTGCCCCGGAAGACCCAGTAGGTCCACGCAGTGTAGGCCAGCACGATCGGGATCACGAACAGCAGCCCCAACAGCAGGAACAGCTGGGATTCATAGGCGGAGGCGGCCTCCCAGAGCGTGTATTCCGGCGGCACCACATACGGCCAACGGCTGACCACCAGGCCGAAGTAGGTGGTGATGAACAGCCCCATGGTGGCCACGAACGGCATGCCGTCCCGGCGATCACGAACCGAACGATAGATCTGGATAGCGCACAGCAATGTCAGAACCGGCAGAACCCAGATAATGCTCAGGTTGGAGAACCAGCGCTCACGAACCATGTCATCCACAAAGGGCGTCCAGACGCCAATGATGCCGAAGACCACAAGAACAGCGAGAAGTAGCGGCAGGGTGATCTTGTAGGCCCACTGCTGCAGATAACCCTCGGTTTTCATGATCAGCCAGGTGGAACCCAGCAGGGCGTAGCCGGCCAGCATGCCCAGGCCCGTCAGCACCGTGAACGGCGTGAGCCAGTCCAACGCGCCGCCGACGTAGACTCCGTTGGCGGTTTCAAATCCCTGGATGTACGCACCAACTACGGCACCCTGGGCGAAGGAGGCGACGGTAGAACCGCCGGCAAAGGCCCAATTCCAAAGATACCGGGAAGTCCGGGCCTTGAACCGGAACTCGAACGCCACGCCCCGGAAAATCAGCCCGGCCAGCAGCAGGAACACACCAATATAGAGTGCGGGCAGGAAGATGGAATACACCATCGGGAAGGCCGCCAGAAGGCCGGCGCCACCGAGCACCAGCCAGGTTTCGTTACCGTCCCACACCGGGGCCACCGAGTTCATCATGGTGTCCCGGCTTTCCTCGTTCGGGGCGAAGGGGAAAAGAATCCCCACGCCCAGGTCGAATCCGTCCATCAGCACATACATGATGATGCCGAAGCCGATAATGAAGGCCCAGATAAGGGGCAGATCGAAAAGTTCCATAGTCAGTGCGCTCCCTGTCCCGTGGTGTTACCTGGAATTTCGTTCTCTTCTGGTTCGAGAGGTACATGAGCGGCAGAGAAGGGTCGCTTGGGACGTTCCGCTTCGTGCTCATCTTCGTCGTGACGATCCTCAAGACCGACGTAGAGTACTCGCATCAGATAGTACACGCCGGCGGAGAACACCAGAGCGTACACCACGACATAGCCGATGAGTGTGAACAGAGCCATACCGCCGGTCAGGGACGGGGTCAGGGCCTCTGCCTGAGTCATCTGGCCGTAGACCAGCCAGGGCGCCCGGCCCACCTCGGTTACAAACCAGCCGGTCAGCACCGCGAAGAAGGGGGCAATGCTCATAAAACGCATGCCCTGCAGGAACCAGTTGGTGCGCCAGTACCGACCGCCGGCACGCAGGACCAGGCCGGCGACTGCAAAGGCAATCATCAGAAAGCCAATGCCGACCATGATCCGGAAGGACCAGAACACGATCGCCACGGGTGGCTGTTCTTCCACAGGAACGGCGCTCACGCCCGGCACCTCACCATCCCATTCGTGGGTCAGGATGAAACTGGCCAGGCTGGGAATACCAATTTCGAAAAGGTTTCGCTGGTTTTCCTGGTCGGGAATGGCAAACAGCAACAACGGCACATTGCGGGACGTTTCCCAGTTACCCTCCATTGCGGCCACTTTGGTGGGCTGATGTTCCAGAGTGTTCAGGCCGTGGAAATCACCCAGTACTGCCTGGGCGGGGGCAATGAACAGCAGCAGCCACAGGCACATGGACAAGGCTTTCTTGTTCGCCTCAACCTCCCGTCCGCGAAGCAAGTACCAGGCGCTCACACCGGCCACCACGAAGCCGCCAGTCAGGAAAGATGCCAGACCCATGTGGGCAAAACGATAGGGGAATGAAGGGTTAAACAGAGCCTCGCTCCAGGAAGTCACATAGAACACCCCATCACGGAGCTCGGTGCCAGCCGGAGTCTGCATCCAACTATTGGCCGAGAGAATCCAGAACGACGAAATGAAGGTGCCGGTTGCAACCATGATAGCGGCAAACAGGTGAACACCTGCAGGCACCTTGTCGCGACCGAACAGGAGCACGCCGAGGAATGCCGCTTCAAGGAAGAAAGCCGTCACCACCTCATAACTCAGAACAGGGCCAAGGAAGTTGGCAGAGGCCTGGGCGAAGTTACTCCAGTTGGTTCCGAACTGGAACGACATCACGATGCCAGACACCACCCCCATGCCGAACACCACCGCGAATACTTTGGTCCAGAAGGCAGAGAGCTTCACCCACACCGGATTCTCGGTTTTGAAGGCCAGGCCTTCGAGTACCGCGATGTAGGAAGCAAGGCCGATGGTGAACACTGGAAAAATAGCGTGAAACGATACGACAAACGCGAACTGGATTCTTGAAAGAATCAGGGGATCTAATTCCATTGCGGGTACTCCAGTAGACACATAGGTGGTCAGACTATTGGGTTGAGGTTGCAGCGACGTTTAGCTTGTCTCGACCCAAATATGGTGAATTGGCGAGTGCTTTCCACGCGTGGTATGTACTCATAAAGATCTGTCCAGACAACTCTTCGCAGAAATGCGTTCGGTTCAGGCTGTCCATAACCGGCCCCTTTACTTCAGCAAGGTGAAGTACGATGCCCGAGTCCTTCATCCGTTTGTTGATTGCCTCCAGGCTCTCCAGAGCGGATGCGTCAATCACGTTCACGGCCTGGCACGTGAGGACCAGATTTTTCATTGCTGGATTGTTGGCAATGAGCTCCAGAATGGTTTCTTCTAGATAGCGGGCATTAGCGAAGTAAAGACTTTCATCGACACGAAGAACAACCGTTTCATCGTCCGTCTCGACCTTGTGGCGCTGAACATTCCGGAAATGTTCGGTACCTGGCACAAGACCAACCACGGCACTGTGCGGGCGGCTGGTACGATACAGGTACAGGCCAATAGAGAGCCCGACACCGGCAAGGATGCCGGCTTCAACCCCTTCAACCAGAGTGAGCAGGATCGTTGCGAACATCGCCACAAAGTCGGCTTTCGAGTAGTCAAAGGTTCGACGGATAGCCCCGAAGTCAATCAGGGTGCTCACCGCAATCATGATGGTGGCTGCCAGCGTCGCCTTGGGCAGGAAAGCGAGCACACCCGTGAGCGTCAGGGTAGCCAGGGCGATGCCGATAGCCGTGAACATGCCGGCCAGCGGTGTTTGTGCACCCGCCTCAAAGTTCACCACAGAACGTGAAAAACCACCGGAAACCGGCGAGCCACCGCTGACGCCCGCACCCACATTAGCCAATCCCAGTGCAATCAGCTCGGAGTTAGGATCAATTCGCTGGCGTCTTTTTGCGGCCAACGTCTGCGCGACGGAAACAGATTCCACAAACCCGACCAGGCTGATCAAAATGGCGGCCGGAACCAGCGTGGTCCAGATTTCGAATTCCAGCGGCGGGAGGCTGATTTCGGGAAGCCCGCTTGGCACCTTGCCAACCAGGTTTACACCGGCACTCCCGAGTTTGAATTGCCAGGCCAGGGCGGTCGTTACGATAACGGCAGAAACAGGTGCCGCTTTCGCAATCAAATCCGCAGCCCGCGTGGACATGCCGAACCCCGAGAGAGTGCGCTTGAGGTATTTCCGGCAAAGGAAGAGATAGAGCAGAGTGCCTCCGCCGATTGCCAGCGTTGTAGGGTTGGTTGCAGGCAAATCTGTCAGCAGACCGCTCACCATTTCAATGAGATTATGCCCGCCACCCTGGATGCCCAGAATGTGGCCAAGCTGACTACCGGCAATGAGGATGCCTGATGCCGTTACAAAACCGGAAATCACCGGATGACTCAGAAAGTTGGCCAGGAACCCGAGCCTCAACAGGCCCATGGCAAAAAGGATCAGTCCGGATAGCGTGGCCAGAACCAATGCCGCTCCAACGTATTCGGGCGATCCAACTGCCGCAATTCCTCCGAGCGCTGAAGCTGTCATAAGAGACGCGACCGCCACGGGGCCCACCGCGAGGGTTGCGCTGGTTCCAAATACAGCATAGACCACGAGGGGAATCATGCTGGCATAGAGGCCAACCTCGGGTGGCAATCCAGCCAACAGGGCATAGGCCAGGGCCTGAGGGACGAGCATGAGCGTTACGATGATCGCCGCAAGGCCATCGCTGATCAACACATCTGCACGATACCCTTTCAGCCAGTTGATGATTGGCAGGTAGGCACCAGGATTTTTCACAGTTTACCTCCCTTAAGCTTCACGGATGGCTGGTTTAGCCATCCATTCGCGACCCTTGAGCATCCCGTTCCAATACAGCCAGGGAAGCTGTTTGGCTTTCAGAAACCACGCCATCCTGGTCGCCTTGGTGCCGTCATTGATCCATTTGGGAAAGCTGGGCTGGAGCGTGCCACCGTAGCCAAATTCCGCCAGAACAATGCGTCCCCTCTCAACGGTCAGCGGGCAGGACCCATAACCGAGGTAAGCAGCAGTTAGCGGGCGATCATGAAGAGAATTCACCAGATTCTGGGCAACAACCGGCGCTTGTTTTCTCACTGCCGCCATGGTCTTGGAATTGGGTGTGCCGCTTGCGTCTCCGAGGCCGAAAATCGTCGGAAACCGTTTATGCTGAAGTGTTTCCGAATCGAGGTCTAACCAGCCTTCTGGATTCGCCAGACCTGATTGCTCGATAAACGAGGGAGCACATTGAGGAGGTACAACATGGAGCATGTCGAACGGAACCTCGATTTGGCGCTGTTCTTGGGCGGTAGTTTTCAGGAATCGGGCAATTCGGTTCGGGCCATCAACGCTCAGTAACCGCTCGTCAAAGCAAAGATCGATCCCGTAAAGGTCGATGTATCGTTGTAGCTCGGGGACGTAGTCCTCGACACCAAAAAGTACCTTCCCGGCCGAACGATAAGAAACTTTGATACTGTCCAATCGATGGTTACGGCGCCAGTGATCCGCCGACAAATACATGGCCTTCTGTGGTGCACCGGCGCATTTGATGGGCATCGGCGGCTGAACGAAAACAGCGTTACCTTTCTCCAGCTCTTGCACCAACGACCAGGTATAGGGAGCGAGATCATAACGGTAGTTAGAGGTGACACCGTGTTGACCAAGGGTGTCCTCAAGGCCTTCAATGGCGCCCCAGTTGAGAACCAGGCCGGGTGCGATAACCAGGCGACTGTAACCGACGGAGTTACCGTCCGAAAGCAAGACTGTTTGTGTGTTGGGTTGAACGAATTTGGCAGAGGCCTGATACCAGCTGCAGCTCTTCGGTATGACCGATTCTGCCGTTCGACGAGTGCTTTCAGCAGAAAAAACGCCACCGCCGACCATGGTCCAGCCTGGCTGATAATCGTGAGTTTCGCGGGGATCAATAACCGCGATATCCAGGTCGCCCTGGCGTTTTAGCAGGCTGGATGCGGTCGCAATGCCGCCTGCTCCCGCACCAATAATGACAACATCGTGGTGTCTGTGAACTGTTGCAGACTCGGGTTTGGAAAAAGACATGTCAGGTTAATCTCCGTTCGCTTCGAGGACCTCCATGTCCGCATTAGTAAGTCATGACTGGCATCATTGCCCGAGAAGATCCTTGATAGGCTGCGGATCATGTCCGGCTTCATGGGCCGCTTTCAGAAGATCCGGGATGTTGCACTGAGGGCTCGTTGCGCGGCTCTGAGCCCACATGTGGACCGCTCTGCGGCCGGTTCTGCAGAAAGCTAGAATAGGCGTGGCTGAGGTATCCAGGGCTTTTCCAAATGCGTCGATATCGCGTTGCGGATACTCCCCCGATGCGACGGGAATGCTCACCCATTCGAGGCCGTGCGCCTTCGCTGCTTCGGCATATGCCCGTTCACCCTCGTAATCCTCTTCACTCTCCCTGCGATTGCAGATGATGGTCCGGAATCCCTGGTCTTTGACTTCGCGCATGTCATCCGGATAAACCGCGTCCGCAACGGCGAACTCGGGTTCAAGAAAATGGATTTTCATATCGGTACTCCGTTTAAAACAGGTTAATGGGGACCTTCAGATAGACTTGGCCGTTTGCTTCAGGAGCCGGCATTTCACCCGCTCGCATATTGACCTGAACAGATGGCAGGATCAGGCGAGGCATGTTCAGGGTGGCATCTCGTTCTGAACGGAGAACGACAAAATCCTGCTCGCTCATGCCCTCACCAACGTGGATATTATTAGCCCGTTGCTCAGCCACGGTCGTTTCGTGCACAAACTCATTACGACCCGCCGCCTTGTAGTCATGGCAGAGGAAAATGCGTGTCTCTCCCGGTAGCGCCAGCACTTTCTGGATCGACTGATACAGGGTATGCGCATCGCCTCCGGGAAAATCACAGCGGGCCGTTCCGGAATCTGGTGCAAAAATGGTGTCGCCAACAAAAGCCGCGTCGCCGATCACGTAGGTCAAACAAGCCGGAGTATGGCCAGGGGTGTGTAATATCCTGGCGTCGAGACCGCCAATCTGGAACCTATCGCCTTCCTTGAACAAGTGATCAAACTGACTCCCGTCGCGGGCGAACTCCGTTCCGGCATTGAAAGCTTTACCGAAGACTTCCTGGACCTCGACGATCTTCTCGCCGATGCCTGTTTTGCCACCAAGCTGTTCGTGCAGATAGGGCGCTGCTGAGAGGTGGTCGGCGTGCACATGGGTTTCTAGAATCCATTCAACAGTCAGATGGTTGTGCCTGACATATTCAATAATCTCGTCAGCGGAGCGGACATCGGTTCGCCCGGCGGCGTAGTCGAAATCCAGAACGGAATCGATGATGGCGCAGGCCGAACTGTCCGGATCCTGAACGATGTAACTGAACGTGTTGGTTGGTTCGTCGAAGAAATGCGTGACTAAGGGGTGCTTCATGGTCTTGACCTCCACTAAGGGGCTTGTTGAACCGTGAAGCAAAAGGTAACAAATTAATGGTTATAACGATAGGACCAAAAAGTATATCAATATTAATTGATCCTATAGAGTTGAGCGATTGCTCATTAATGCACTGATTTAACGTATTATTTTTCAGCGAGGGGCGGGGGCGGCGAATCAAAGTGACTTTGCCGCTGAACAGGCCATTTGTGAGCGATAGGGTTATGGATTCTGTCGATCGCTATTGATTGATCGACATCCAACTGGTGAGGATCTGATGAAAATAGCCGTAACAAGCCAGAATCGAAAAACTGTCACGCAGCATGCCGGGCGATGCAGAAAGCTCTTTATATTCCACATTCAAGAAGGGCAGGTGATCGAGAAAAAGCTCCTTGAACTCCCCAAGGAACAATCATTCCGTGAAAGTTCGTCTCATTCGCCTCATCCGTTGGATGACGTTGACGTTCTGATTACCAGGGGGATGGGCTTGGGGTTGGCAAAGCGGCTCCAAGAAAAAGGTATTGATAGTGTCACTACCGAAGAGGAGGACCCTGAAGCGGCAGTTCACAGGTATCTGAATGCCCTTTAGTCCATTTCCGCGTTGATTTGGGATCAGGGCCCCCTATCAGGAGGCCCTGATTAAACGTTTGATCTACTCAAAATTTCGGGAACGGACGGTGTCAGGTTTCAGGAAGTCTTTTTCACCCGTGTTGTCATGGTCCGCCAATCGCTTCCCATCATGCTCGCGAATTTGGCCATACAGTGAGTGCTTGTGGAAAGTTGGACCATAGAGTCCAAGGGTTTCTTGAACATCGCCGGTATAACGAGGATCTTGTGGCCGCTCCTGACTGTCCATGTAGAAGGCGATATCCCATGCTTCCTGGTCAGACAACGAATTAGGCTGGCCTAACGGCATGTTGTTCTTGATAAAGCCCGCAGCTGTATGAAGCCGAACAATGCCTGCCCCCCAATTATTGGACATATCCCCCCACGGAGCTGGGAACACAGTATGTCCATCAACGCGAAGGCCAGAGCCGTCCGTTTGATGGCAAACTGCGCAATTCTCGTTATAGAGTTCTTTGCCGCGAGCGTAACTGAGCTTCTCGGGCCTATCCGGCGCGGGAAAACCGCGACCGTAGATTGGCTCGGTGGGATACATTTCAACCCCGGTGGCGAGCCATGCATGGTATGCAGAGAGGGCAACCATATTATCGCTCCCATATTCGGGCGGCTTACCATTCATAGAGTATGTAAAGCATCCTGCAATGCGCTCTTCAAGATTATTGACGTGGTCGTTCTTGCCACGATAGTTCGGCAGCGTGACAGCCGCAGGCCAGATAGGTGCGCTGAAGGGCATACGGCCTTCACCCAGATGACAACTGGAACAATTCATATTGTTAAATACGTTTTCACCACGCAGTTGTTGAGTGTTGGTGAAAAGGTCGTAACCCCGACGAATTACTTTTTTCAGTTCGGGGTGAATTTTGGCATCATCAAGATCTTGCATCGTTGGCGGAATATGTAAAAGCTGGGTCTCGTCTGGCTCTGGAAACCCCATTTCCGTGAGCGTATCGATGTACTGTTGAATCTCAGCATCCCGCGATAGTTCATCGGCAGCGAGGGGGGCAGAAAACAGAGTAATTCCTGCGAGGGCAATACTTAATAATCGGCGATTCATGTTCTAACACTCCCTCATTTTGCCGTAGGGCTTTGATTGGCCAGCCAAACAGCAACCGCGTGAATATCCTCTTCGCTCATCCGCTTGGCTATTGTGCCCATCAGGTTTTGGGGATCGTTTTTGCGGGTTCCTTCTTGCCATGCTTTGAGTTGGGCCTCGATGTAACCCGCATGCTGACCAGCAATACCGGGGAAATCACTGCCGGCCCCTCGATTTCCTGGTCCGTGACAGCTTTTGCAGGAGACGATGTATTGTGACCAGTCCCCTCTATTTGCGATTTGCTCACCGCGTTCAAGAATGGCTGCGGATGCTTTTTCCCCGCCTTCGCCCTCTGTTGGCTTTAACTGGGCGTAATAGGCAGCAACATCCAAGACCTGCTGATCAGTAAGCATATTCGCGAACACCGTCATGGAAGCATTTTTCCTGGTGCCATTTTTGAAGTCGTGAATTTGTTTGGCAATGTACTCTGCATCCAGTCCGGCCAGTCGAGGCCAGGATTCGCCACCTTCAATATGTTTGCCGCCACCATCAGCCTGGTGACATCCAATGCATGTGGCCGCTGCCGTTGCGCCCTTCGCGGGGTCACCTGCGGCTGCTGACTGGATGAAAGGCGAAAAAGCCAACATCCCCAGCGTGGCGAGCGTGATCGGTATCTGTTTCACGTTCTCTCCTGGGTATCCGTATGAGATATCATGCGGTAAGTTTGAGTGGCTCAGCAGCCGCAAAATTTTCAGTTTTACGACAGATGCTCTGAGGATTTATTTCAATTATATCATAATTCCCAAATGGAATATCTCGAGGGGCCGCAGCTGAGACGCGTGAGTTCCATGTCGTAACTTGTCCTTGATCTGGTCTTGAGCTTGTATGGCCTCTAATTTTTTAAGCCTATATGTTCTATAGATATAACTATATTGGCTAACGGGTTTGAGACGGGTTATTGTTAATCTGACATCACGAGGCAACCCGCCTCCAGCAAAACCCGACAGGAGATTCATCATGAGTTTATTGCTTGGTTCTACCGCCCCGAACTTCACCATCGACAGCACCGCCGGCCAGATCAACTTCCACGACTGGGCAGGTGATTCCTGGGTATTCTTCTTCAGCCACCCGGCCGACTTTACCCCGGTGTGCACCACTGAGATGGGTCGCACGGCTCAGCTGGCGAAAGAATTCGAAGCCCGCAACGTGAAGCCCCTGGGTCTGTCCACCGATACCGTGGAAGAGCACGTCAAGTGGATTGAAGACGTCAACGACACCCAGAACTGTGACCTGCAGTTCCCGATCGTGGCCGACGCCGATCACAAAGTGGCCGAGCTGTATGAAATGATCCACGCGGGTGAGAGCGAAACCGCAGCCGTGCGAAGTGTGTTCATCATCGACCCGGACAAGAAGATCCGTTTGACCATGACCTACCCGATGGCCGTAGGCCGTAACTTTGACGAGATCCTCCGGGTTATCGATGCCCTGCAAACTGGCGATGCCAACAAGGTTGCCCTGCCGGCCGACTGGCGCAAGGGTGACGATGTGATCATTCCGCCCTCCATTTCCAACGAGGAAGCGAAAGGCCTGTTCCCGCAGGGTTGGAACGAGATCCGTCCGTACCTCCGCACCACCAAGCTTTAATCTGGTTCGCGGGTAAACAAAGGGGGCTTGCCGTTTGGCGGGCCCCCTTTTTGCGGTTTGATCTCGATCAAGCCAACGCTTACATGCTTATAACTCTATTGAGGGCGGCGGTCATACAGGCGTATGTTAAAAACAGAACATGAGCCACCCGAGCGCGGAATACCTGATGCTGCGGTATTTCACCAATATGAAGGACATTGACCAAGGATTTCAGGGCAGTGGCGTCAGCAGGGAGTCTCTGAAGTTTTTTATGGCCCTTGAGCAGGGCCAGGGAGTGAGAGACGTGAAGATTTTGGCATTGGACCGTTTCATCAGTCGTTTTGGAAGGCTCGCTGCCCACGCGGCACTAGCAGGAGCGCTGGCATGCTCAGCTTTTTCTACTTCTGGGACTGAACGCCCACCCGCCACCGCTGACCACAGCAAATTCGAAGCGCTTCAGGGCCCCTTTGAAAATGCTCAAGCAGTAACCGAAGCCTGCCTGGGCTGCCATACCGAAGCTGGCGAGCAGGTCCGCGCAACCACCCACTGGACCTGGACTTACGAGCACCCGGAAACTGGCCAGACCCTGGGCAAGAGCAAGGTGATCAACAGCTTCTGCGGCATGGCCATCACCAACGAGCCCCGTTGCACCTCGTGCCACGTGGGCTACGGCTGGGAAGACATGAAACAGCCACCTCCCACCGCGGACAACGCCGTTGACTGTCTGGTGTGCCACGACACCACCGGTGATTACTGGAAGTTTCCCACCCTGGCCGGGCATCCCACCTATACACCCCGGGAATGGCCCAAGGGCAGCGGCAACATGGTTCAGCCACCGGATCTTGAAATGATTGCCCAGAATGTTGGCGCCAGTGGCCGGGCCAACTGCGGTAGCTGCCACTTCTATGGTGGTGGCGCGGACGGAGTGAAACACGGTGACTTGGACTCCTCCCTGGTGGACCCGCCCAGCTCCCTGGATGTGCATATGTCGCCGGATGGACTGGACTTTGCCTGTGCCGACTGCCACACCAGCTGGGGCCATCAGGTGGCTGGCAGCCGCTATCAGGTAAACGCAGCCGATACCCAGGGTATTGATGTGCCGGGCCACACCGATCTCAGCCGCGCAAGCTGTCAGTCCTGCCACGGCGATTCACCGCACCCGCAGCAGAAGCTGAACGATCATGTGGACACACTGGCGTGCCAGACCTGCCATGTGCCCGAGTTCGCGCGAGGTGGCGTCCCCACCAAAGTGTGGTGGGACTGGTCCACCGCCGGCCGGCTGGATGAGCACGGTCAGCCGATTACCGAATACGACGAGCATGGCCATCCCAGCTATCTGAGCGAAAAAGGGGACTTCCGGCACGGCGAAAATGTCGTGCCAACCTACGCCTGGTTTAACGGCACCGTGAAATACACCCTGGTGGATGAAGAACTCGACGTGGCCCATCCTCCGGTTGAAATCAACCGCATTGAAGGCAGTCCGGAGGATCCTGGCTCCCGCATATGGCCTTTCAAAGTGATGCAGGGCAAACAGCCCTACGACACTGAACGGAAAACCCTGTTGGCCACCCACGTGTTTGGTGCCGATGACAGTTCATTGTGGAGCAATTTCAGCTGGCCCAAGGCACTCAAGGCAGGCAGCGAGTTGTCCGGGATGCCCTTCAGCGGCAGCTACGACTTCATCGAAACCACCATGCACTGGCCTATCACTCACATGGTGCCACCGGCGGAAATGGCGCTGAATTGTGCCTCCTGTCACGCCAGCAACAGTCGTCTGGCCGGTCTTCCAGGCATCTATATGCCTGGCCATAGCAGTAACATCTGGCTGGACCGTATCGGCTGGTTATTGGTGGCCATGACCCTGATAGGCGTTGTGCTGCATGGTCTGGCCAGGATTCTTCTGAAGGGGAGGGTGAAGTCATGAGCCGGGTAATGATCTACAAACGTTTCGAGCGTTTCTGGCACTGGTTCCAGGCACTGTTGATCTTCACGCTGCTGTTTACCGGCTTCGAAATTCACGGCAGCTACTCGGTGATTGGTTTCGGCGAGGCGACCCGGCTACATACCCTGGCTGCCTGGGCGCTGATTGTGCTGTGGCTGTTTGCCATCTTCTGGCACATCACCACCGGCGAATGGCGCCAGTACATTCCCACAAGGAACGGGCTGTTTGCGGTCATGCGCTACTACCTGATCGGGACTTTTACTGGTGAGCCGCACCCCTACCGGAAAACCACCAGAGCCAAGCACAATCCGCTGCAGCGTTTGGCCTATTTGTTTTTCAAACTGATGATTACACCGGTGATCTGGCTTAGCGGGCTTCTCTATCTGTTCTATAACGACTGGCCCGTAACCCTGTCAGGCGCACTGGAGCTGGAAACGGTGGCTCTGGTTCATACCGCAGCGGCTTTTGCCATGCTGATTTTCATCATTGCGCATGTGTATATGGCAACCATGGGAACGAAGCTGACCAGCCTGATCAAACCCATGGTTACTGGCTACGAAGATCTTGAAGAACATCGGTAGAGTTTGTGGCTATGCCAAAAGCACCCCGTTCTTTAGTTCTTGATGCTAACCATTTAAAGAGCTACCGTTTCGTTGTCAGATACCTTGAATTACCGATTGGTCAATATGCAAAGGACAGCAATTGGGGCTAGTAGGGTGTCTCCACGCCTTATCTGATGATTATCGAGGGAGAGACAATGAGCCATTACCATGGTATGCAAGATCTTAGCGGGCTGCCCGAGCATTGCAGGGTAGATTACCAGCCTTCCCGGGAAGACCGTTTTGGATGGATGTTTCCTCATCTGGCGCATTCTTACGTTTCACCAACTGTTTTGCAGAGCATCGGCAAGGTCGGCGGCCCGATGGACAATGGCGGAGCGAGCGATCGGACGTCAACGGTGCCTGTCGGGATGGTTATTTTTGGGCAGTTTATTGATCACGATATAACGCTGGATACCAGTTCCAGCTTCGCTTCAGTGAATCATCCCAATGAAACTGCAAATGTCCGCACACCGACCCTGGATCTGGACTCGATCTACGGCAACGGTCCGGAAGCGCAGCCCTATCTTTACAATCAAACCGCTCCTTTCAACAACGCCAAATTGCTCACGGGTGCCGATGAAGTTGGCGCTGATGACCGGCGCAAAAATGATCTATTAAGAGTTCCAACAGGGAGTGCCATTATTGGTGACCCCCGGAACGATGAAAACCGAATCATCAGCCAGATGCAGCTAGGCTTCATCAAGTTTCATAACGCGATCTGCGACAAACTCCGTGCTGAGGCCGCAGCTGATGGTCATGACCTGAAGGGAGAAGAGCTTTTTGAAGAGGCCCGTCGCGAGGTCACATGGCATTACCAATGGGTGGTTGTGAATGACTTTCTGGTTGCCATGTGCGGCAAGGCGGTTGTGGATGATGTGTTGAGCCAGGGACGCCTCTTTTATAAGTGCAGCGTACCGTTCATTCCCATCGAGTTTGCTGTTGCTGCATATCGCTTTGGCCATTCCATGGTGCCGATGAAGATCCAGGTCCAGAAAGGCGATACGGCTTTCGAGTTCTTCGGACAGATTCTCGGCCGCGGGTTTTCCCCGGTGGGTGATACCCGGGCCGTGGTTGATTGGCATGAGCTGTTTTTCACGTCTGAAAATCGCGTTGTTCAAAGAGCTGAAAAGCTCGACACATTAATGGCAGGTGACCTTCTGGAGCTCCCCTTCGTGCCAGATGGCGGTGAAAAGTCCCTGGCGACAAGGAATCTGCTCAGGGGCAACAGCTTCAGACTTCCCGGGGGTGATACGATCGCTCGGGAAATGGGTCGGGCGGAGGCCGAAGTCGGCGCTGTCATGGCCAGGATAAACGCTATGTCGAACGGCGAGGTAACGTCTGGGGCGCCCCTGTGGCTATACATATTGGCAGAGGCGGAGGTTGTTGGCAGAGAATCGTCTCCCGGCAATTTTGAGCCGGGCGAGGGGCTGGGGCCGGTAGGCGCCAGGATCGTTGCTGAGGTGCTTATCGGACTCCTCGAGCTTGACCCGGAAAGTTACCTGGGCTCGAATCGTAACTGGATGCCCTCGAATGCCTACGATACGGTTGGCAAGATGCTGTCTTCAGTAAATTCTGACCTGCTGTAGCCAGCAGCCATAAGGAACTCTGGTCCGTCGCTGTGACCCGAAAATGACCGGAACACTGGCGGACCAGTTTTGATCTTGCGCTCCCTTACTGAATTCGCCGCCAAACCAACAACCGATTATTAGCCGGCATCTCAAAATCCTCTTCAAGCGCCAGCCCGGTTTCCTCACCGAGCGCCTTGAGATCCTCCATATCCCGAATCCCCATGTGCGGCGCCTGTGTTCTGAGCGAAAGGTCAAACCGCTCATTGCTCTCACTGGTGTGCCGCCCGCTATAGCGGAAGGGCCCATACAGGCAGAAGATTGCGTCCCTGGGCAAGGACGCAGCAACACCACGAAACATCGCCTGCACTTCTTCCCAGGCCATGATATGCGCCGTATTGGCGGAAAATGCGCCTTCGATGGCCGGCAGCCCGGACCAGTCTCCTTTCAGCACATCCAGGGCAATGGGTGGGCGGATATTTGCAAGATCTGAGTCGTCGATCCACGCCAGAGAGAGCTGGGCGTTCTGAGGGTGATCCGTGGGCTGCCAAACCAGATGAGGTAAGTGGCTGGCAAAGTGCACTGCGTGCTGACCGGTGCCCGTGCCGATTTCCAGAATAGTGCCCGGCTGTTTGAAAAGCGCCGTCAGTTTTTCCAGAATCGGCGCCTTATTGTTTTCGCAGGCTTGGGAAAACGGCTTGTCTTTTTGCATGCTCCGACCTTTCGACAGGGAGTAGTTTATGGCGGTTTCAATACGCTGGCTCAGCGGTGACCAGATTAAACCATACGCCAAGCCCATGGCCTTCTGGCTACGGCGAATTGACTAGCGAACGCTGAAATCGCGAAATTCCCCGGTTGGCGATTCCGGCGCAATATCGACGGTGTCCACCCTGGCATCCGGTGGCCCTTCCGCGCACCAGGTTTTCAGTTGATTCAATCGGTCTTCCGGCCCTTCGGCGATAATCTCGACCCGACCATCGGGCAGGTTGCGGGCGAAACCCGTGAGGCCCAGGGAGGATGCCCTCTGCTCCGTGGAGGCGCGGTAGTAAACTCCCTGTACTCGTCCGGATACCAGAAGTTTCCAGCGTTTGGTGTCCATGGTTTGCTCCCGCTCGTTCTGTCGTGTCAGGCTTTATTTCAATCTACCGGTTCTGGCAGGACAACTTCAAGGAGCGCCAAATCCGATGGCCAATACCCATGTGAAACACAATGCGACTGGTTATTCCGATGCCCTGATTTGTGAAGCGGAGGGGTTGGAGCGCCTTGCCAGAGCGCTTGATGAGGCTGGTGTGACTGGAATCGGGGTTCCGAATGTTTACCTGGTCAATGAAACCGAACTCGAAATCACCGCCATCCGGTCTTCAGGTCGCTCAGATCGGGCGCGTGCGGTGCTGGGTGAGGGGCTGGCCAGAATGCACGGTCTGCGTCAGAAGGCCTACGGCTGGGGACGGGATAATTACATTGGTCTCTCACCGCAACCCAATCGCTGGTGTGACAACTGGGGTGAGTTTTTTGTTCGGGACCGTCTTGGCTATCAGGTCTCACGCATTCGTGACACCAGCCAGAGAAGTCGGTTTCAAAAGCTATTGGATGAGCACCGGAGTGCGCTGACGGAATGGCTGAACGCCCACTGTGATCACCCGAGCGTGCTCCACGGTGATCTCTGGAACGGCAATGTGCTCTATGATGCTGACGGCCCCTGGCTGATTGATCCGGCCGTTTACTGCGGTGACCGTGAAGCCGATATCGCCATGACAGAAATGTTTGGAGGCTTCGGCGAGGCGTTCTACCAGGCCTACGACACGCACTATCCGCGAACATCGGTTTATGATGTCAAGCGGGAGGTCTACAACCTTTACCACTATCTGAACCACTACAACCTGTTCGGTGGTGGTTACCTTGGCGGCTGCCAGGCAGGCATGGACGCTATCGAATCCATAGGGCGGGGCGAGGCCTAGATTAGGCCAGCGCTGCGAAGCACAAAGACCCCCAGAGTGACAGTAATGCTCGCCAGCAGTGTAGTCACTGCGATGATATTGGCTGCCAACCGGTCATTGCCGCCCAACGCCTTTACCATCACGAAACTGGCGGCTGCCGTCGGGCTGGCGAAGAACAGGAACATCAGGCCAAGCTCGGAACCCCGAAAACCTGCCAGCCACGCCGCGCCCGTACATAGTGTGGGCAATATCACCATCTTGAACAGACTTGAGCCAAGCGCTGTTTTGCTGTCGCTTCGGATCGCGCTCAGGGATACGGTGGCGCCGATGCACAACAGGGCCAGGGGCAGGGTGAGCGAGGCAAAGTAGTCGCCGCTGGTCATGACCCAACCAGGCAATGTGATATCCAGGGCGGCGAAGGGAATAGCCACAAACACTGCCAGAATGAGCGGGTTGCGGATAATGTCGTGAAAAATCTTCGTCCAGTCCGTTGTTTGCCCTGGCTGGTAGGCCACCAGCACGATCACCGAAAGGATGTTGTAGGAGATGATCACCAGGCCAAGCAGGATCCCACCAGCGGAGAGGCCGAAGTCTCCGTAAAGATTGGCGGCCAGCGCCAGGCCGACGATACCGCAGTTACCGCGAAACGCGCCCTGCACGTAAACTCCGCGATCTTCCCGAACCACACGCCAGCGGGCCCAGAGCCAGGTGGTGGCGAAACTCCCCAGAGTCGCGCCCAGGTAAAAGACCAGAAGGCCCGGATTGAACGCGGTATCCAGATCGGCCCGGATGATGCTTAAAAATACCAGGGTCGGCAGGGTGGCCTTGAACACCAGCGCCGAGGCAGTGTTCACAAACGCATTGTCGATCCAGCCAATCCGGCGAAGTCCCAGGCCGATAAAGACCATGGCAAACACGGGCAGTGTCGTTTCCATGGTTTGCAGGAACAGATCGATCAGGGTCATCAAGGGTGGCCGTTGGGTCGAGGAGAGTGACTGGGTTTACCTGAATTATAAGCGGGGAGAAAGCTAGGATGCTATGGGAATACCACGAAGGTATGGGGCGGAGAGGGGCAGCAGCATAAAAACAGGGCCCCGAGGGGCCCTGATCAGTTTCAGGCTTTCAGTTGGTCGCCAACGGGCAAGCGTCTGATGCGTTTACCGGTTGCGGCATAGATTGCATTGCACAGTGCCGGCGCTACCGGGGGCAGTCCTGGCTCACCCACACCGCCCATGGCCTCATCCGGGTTGTCCACCAGATGAACCCGCAGGGTTTTGGGTGCATCCGGCATGCGGGGGATCAGGAACTTGTCGAAGTTGCCCTGTTGCGCCACGCCGTCCTCAAAGGTCACCTCGCTTTGAAGCGCGATGCCAATACCCATCACGATGGCGCCTTCCAGCTGGGAACGAATCCGCTCTGGGTTGGCCTGCGGTCCGCAATCGAAGGCGATGTCTGCGCGGTGGATGGTAAGCTCACCCTGGTCATCCACTTCCACGTCAAACACGATCGCGGTGTAGGAAACAAAACTGTGGTGAAAGGCCAGGCCAAGCCCGCGGTTTTTGCCCAGGGATTTGCCCCAGTCTGCCTCTTTGGTTACCCGCTCAATCACGTTACGCATGCGCCCGATGTCGATGGGGTAGAGATCGGGATCTTCGCCATAATTCCAGCCATCGCCCACCGTCAGGTTGTGAATCTCCCGGTCCGGGCCGAGCAGGTCGAGAACGTAATCCCGATGGTCCTTGCCGGCGGCCACCGCCATCTCATGGGCAAAGCTCTGGATCGCCCAGGCATGGGGCAGGTTGTAGACCGAGCGGAACCAGCCGATGCGCACATGCGCGGGCGCTGGCGGATTTTCCAGCCTCAGGGCCGGCACCGAGAACGGCATGGTGTTAAAGCCCATGCCCAGTTCAAACTCACCCTTGTGTTTCGGGTCGGGCGCAAACAGCGAGCCGATACTGGGTGACAGGGTCCGGTGCAGCCAGCCGGTGGCCTGCCCGTTGTTATCCAGTCCAGCCTCCAGGTAATCGACAGAGACAGCATGGAAATAGGCGTGGTGAATATCGTCTTCCCTTGACCACTGCAACCTGACAGGCCGACCTTTGAAAGTCTCGGCGATACTGGCCGCTTCAATGGCAAAGTCCGGTTTCGACTTGCGCCCGAAGCCCCCACCGAGCAGGGTAACGTGCACGGTGACATTTTCCGCATCCATGCCCAGTCGGCCGGCTACCGTATCGCGGGTCGCCTGCGGATTCTGCACCGGTGCCCACACCTGGGCTTTGCCGTCCTTGATTTGCACTGTCGCAACCGGCGGCTCCATGGGAGCCTGTGCCATGTGGGGCATGTAATAGGTGGCGGAGACCCGCTTGCTGGCGTTCTCAAGAGCTGTGTCCAGATCGCCGTGCTGGCGGACCACCTTGCCAGGTTGCTGCGCCGCTTTCTCAAGGGATTCCCGATAGGCAGACGACGTGTAGCCGGCGTTGTCTCCAGCAGGCTCCAGATTCCAGTCAATTTTCAGAGCCTTGCGACCTTCCATGGCGGCCCAGGTGTTGGACGCCACAACGGCAATCCCGCCGAGCGGGCTGAAGCCCGCTGGTTGGCCGGTGCCCTCGACCTCCAGGACTTTCTCAACTCCGGGCACCTTGAGAGCTTCGGTATCGTCGAAATCGGCGACTGTTGCCCCGTAAACCGGTGGACGCGCGATCACGGCGTAGAGCAGATTCTCAAATGGCACATCAGCCCCATACACGGCCTGGCCGGTCACGATATCTTCGCCGTCGATCGCTTTCGGGTAAGCCGACTTGAGCTCACCGTTGATCAGACCGGTTTCCTTACCGACGAATCGGAGCTCGTCATCGCGCTTGAGCACCAGGTCATTGCGTCCGGGAACGTCGAGCTCCCGTGCTTTGGCGGCAAGTTCACCAAAGCCGAGTTCCTTGCCCGAAGGTTTGTGGACGATGCTGTGTACACCAGCCTGAACTTCACTGACGGGCACGCTCCATTCATTGGCGGCCGCCTGCTCCAGCATCTGCCTGGCCGCTGCTGCGGCGCGGCGCATGGGTTGATACCAATGGCGCATGCTTCGGGAACCGTCGGTGTTCTGGTTGCCGTATTTGCTGTGATCGCCCTCGGCCTGTTCGACTCTCACCTGGTCCCAGTCTGCGCCGAGCTCGTCGGCACCGACCATCACCAGACTGGTCCGGATACCCTGACCCATTTCGGACCGGTTGTTCACAATGGTGACAAGGCCATCAGCATCGATATGGATAAATACGTTGGGGTCGTCCACCCAGCCGCCGGGCATTGCTCCGGCGCCAAATTGAGCTTTTTCATTGCCACCCAGAGCCACATCCCAACGGGCCGCCAGCACCAGAGCGGAGCCACCAGCCAGGCCCATAAGGAAACGGCGGCGGCTGACGTTGGCAATCATCAAGTTGTCATCGGCGCTCATGCTTCACCCTCCTTACCCGAAGCCCGCTCAATCGCTGCAAGGATGCGGTTGTAGGTGCCACAACGGCAGAGGTTTCCTGCCATGGCATCCACAATTTCTCCGGTTTCAGGATTTGGGGTCTTTTTCAGTAGGGCTGTGGCGTTCATGATCTGGCCACCCTGGCAGTAACCACACTGGGCCACCCCGAGATCGAGCCAAGCCTGCTGAACCTTGCTGCCAACCGGATCGTCAGCCATGGCTTCAATGGTGGTGATATCGCCGCTGGCGGCAGAGACCGGTGTTACGCAGGAGCGGATCGCTGTTCCGTTGAGGTGAACGGTGCAGGCACCGCACTGGGACATACCGCATCCAAATTTTGTACCTTTGAGGCCTACAACATCGCGGATGACCCAGAGCAGGGGCATATTGTCAGGCACGTCGAGCTCATAACGCTCGCCGTTAATCGTGAGGCTAGCCATATCGTCCTCTCGTTTATGGATTATGCGTTTCCTTCACTGTAGCCCTACGAACTCAGAAGGTAAAAAGAGCAATCTGGATGAAAGGTAATAAAATCGCTTGCGTGTACATATTGGGGCTGGGCTATAGTTAGGCCCGGAACCACGAGAAGAAGAGGATATGGATGGACGCCGTTAATCCCACCCCCGAACAGCTGCAAAAAGTCCTTGCGGATACCCCGAAAGACCAGCCCGTCGTGATGCTGAATCTGCTGCGCTTCCGCGATCGGGCCAACTACAAGGAAGAGGCGCCGGTGCGAACTGGCCGTGAAGCCTATACGGTGTATATGGAGGAGGCGGCTGCCTGCGTAAAGTCAGTGGGCGCGGAAGTAATCTGGTCTGGTCGCAGCGTCGGATCGCTTATTGCGCCCCCGGATGAATCCTGGGATCAGGTGCTGCTGGTTCGCTACCCCTCAATCGATGCCTTCATGGCCATGATCGAAAGCCCGGAATACAAAGGCGTGGTCAAACACCGTACCGCCGCCCTGCAGGATTCCCGGCTTGTAGCCAATCTCGAAAACAGGATGTAGTTTAAGCCGGGTCAGAGTCCGGCTTGCTGGATGGCCATGTAGCTGATGGTCCCGGCTGCGATGGAAAGCAGGGCATTCCTGCGCCAGAGGTGAACGATGATCACCAGAGCGCCGGGAAGCAGGGCATCAAACCCTAACCATGAGCCAGACCAGTCCGCCGAACGCTGCAGGAACACCGTCGCCAGCAAAGCCATAACCGCCGCAGGAAGGTAGCGCCCGAGATGGCGGACCAGCGGGTGTTCCGTATGCCGTTCGAAAAACAGGAACGGAATTACCCGAGTGGCAAAGGTTGCGATTGCTGCTACCGCAATGAACGCTGCCAGATAGCCGGATTCACCCATGGCTGTTCTCCTTGTGCGGTGTCTGCCCGCGACTCTTCCGGTATTCCAACAAGAGGACAGCGGTCACCAGGGCGATTGCGCCAATCAGCTGGTGTGCCGATGGCAGAATCAGCATAGCGACACCCGCCGCAGCGGCTCCAAGCCAGATCGGGAAGCCCTCGCCCAGGGCCTTGAACTGTTCCAGCGTCAAAACAATGAACAGGGCGACCAGTGCGAACTCAATACCTGTGCTGTCAAAGGCCACGTTTTCGCCAAGCAGTGCACCGATCGCGCATCCCGCCACCCAGTAACACTGGTTGAAGCCGGTAATCCGGAAATCCACCTCCTGTTCATGAGCCCGGTCAGGTCCGCGTGGGCGACTCGTAAGCAGGGAATAGGTTTCATCCGTTAAACCGAAAATCAGGTAGAGCTTGCGCCAACCGGCGCCCTTGAACTGGCCAAGCAGGGAAAGACCGTAGAACAGATGGCGGGCGTTCAGAACAAACATCGCGATAAATACTTCCAGCAGGCCAGCGTTGACGGCCAGAAGGCTCACGGCCAGTATCTGGCCAGCCCCTGCGTAGATCACAAGGCCCATGAGAGGTGCCGCCCACCAGGCGTAATCGAGCTGTGTTGTAAACAGCACCCCAAAAGCCATGCCGAGCGGCAGATAGCCGAACAGAATGGGTAACGTGAGCCTGAAAACGGACTGGTTCATTGGCATCCAAACGGTCAGAAAGCGGCGATCATAGAGAATTCGTCAGGCTTTTTGAAGCCAGCCGGAAAGTCAGCTTTGGTTTTCAAAAGCTTGTCACCTTCATTCCCTCGGCGTTTATCCGTACCATGGAACTTCACAGGAGATAGCATGACTGACACCACCGAAAACCAGCCCGAGCAAGATCCCAGACAGGAAAAATTCATCGTTGACACCGAGTTGCTGACGGAAGATCAGCTTCAGGGCCTGGTGGAAGAGTACTGCACCCGATACCACGGTCTGAACGACACCGAAAACCCCATGGGCGAACAGAGCAGGGTAATGTCTGCGGTGCGCCGGGGAGATCTGGTGGTCTGGTTTGACCCTGTGGAAAACACCGCCGGGCTTGGTGTGCCGGTTTAGGCGTCGGGTGTGTCACGGTATTTGTGTTTGCACCTACCCGGGACCGGAACTAAACGTTACAATCGCGCTGTTTTCCCGAAAGCCGTGTGCGAGGTGAATTTTGATCAGGGTACTGGTTGTAGATGACCATGAGCTGGTGAGGTCCGGTATTACCCGGATGCTGGCTGACAACCCGGACATTGAAGTCATCGGGCAGGCGTCATCCGGAGAGGATGCCATTGATTTCGTCCGCCAGGAGCGGCCGGACATTGTACTCATGGATATCCGCATGCCGGGCATCGGGGGCCTCGAGGCAACCCGTCGTATACTCCGCATTGATGATTCCATTCGCGTGATTGTGGTAACCGCCTGCGCGGACGATCCCTATCCGACCCGCGTCATGCAAAGCGGCGCCACGGCTTACATCACCAAAGGTGCTGACATCAAAGAGATGGTGCGCGCCATTCGTATGGCCCACACTGGCCAGCGCTACATCAGTCCGGAAATTGCCCAGAAAATGGCCTTGAAACAGCTCAGCGGTGGCGACCGGGACGAAGACGGCGAGCTAACGCTGTTCGACCGGCTTTCCGAGCGGGAAATGCAAATTGCCATGATGGTAGTGGACTGCCAGAAAGTTCAGGACATCTCGGACAAACTCTGCCTGAGCCCCAAGACCGTAAACAGCTACCGCTACCGGATTTTCGAGAAGCTGGAAATTTCCAGTGATGTTGAATTGGCCCTGATGGCAGTGCGGCTCGGGTTGCTTGATGCCGACAAGGTCTGACCCTGAGAGTACCCACATCGGGGAGTTTGACAGCAAGAGCTTCCTGAAACAGCTTACCGAGCGGCCTGGCGTCTACCGAATGTACGACGAGGGTGGTTCGGTGTTGTACGTGGGCAAGGCCCGCAACCTGAAAAAGCGGGTTGGCAGCTACTTCCGCAAGACCGGCCTGGCACCCAAAACGGAAGCTCTGGTAAGCAAGATTGCCTCTATTGAGGTGACGATTACCGGCAGTGAAACCGAGGCGCTGCTGCTCGAACAGAATCTGATCAAATCGTTACGGCCGCCCTATAACATCCTGCTCCGTGACGATAAGTCCTACCCCTATATCTATCTGTCTTCCCACAGTGATTACCCCTCGCTTACGTTTCGTCGTGGACGGACCAAAAAAGGTGGCGGCACCTGGTTCGGGCCGTTTCCCAGCTCGGGCGCGGTCAAGGAAAGTCTTAATGTACTACAGAAGATTTTCCGCATAAGAAACTGTAGTGAAAGCTTTTTCAGGAATCGAACAAGGCCGTGCCTGCAATACCAGATCAACCGCTGCACGGCACCTTGTGTGGGCTATATTACGCCAGAGGAATACCAGCAGGACATCCGCCATGCGAGCATGTTTCTGGAGGGCAAGAACCCGGCGATCCTCCACGATCTGATGAATGCCATGGAAGCCGCCTCGAAGAATCTGGAGTTCGAGAAAGCGGCGGCTTACCGGGACCAGATCAACCATCTGCGCCATGTTCAGGAGCAGCAGTCGGTAGACGGCGAGGGCGGCGACGCGGATGTGATCGCCATTGCCCAGGATGCGGGTATCGTCTGCATCGTGGTGATCATTGTGCGCGGTGGCCGGGTGCTGGGCACCAAGGACTACTTCCCGCGCTACTCCATCGAGCAGGCCGAAGGCGAACTGCTCAGCGCCTTCCTTGGCCAGTATTATTTTGGTGGCAACACCCGCCGGGAGATTCCACGGGATATCCTGGTACCGGTTGAGGTGGAAGGTCAGGAACTGTTGGCCGAGGCACTCACGGAGTCGGCGAACCGGGAAACCCGGATTCGCGGCAATGTTCGGGGTGAACGACGTCGCTGGCTTGAACTGGCCATGACCAACGCCCGTCAGACATTGCTCACACACCTTGCCAGCAAGGAAACGGTGTACCGGCGGTTACTGGCCCTACGCGACCTGCTGGAGCTGGCTGAGACCCCGTCGCGCATGGAGTGTTTCGACATCAGCCACAGCCACGGGGAAAATACCGTCGCATCCTGTGTGGTTTTCGATGAGAATGGCCCCCTGAAGAGCGATTACAGGCTGTACAATATCGAAGGCGTCACTGCCGGCGATGATTACGCCGCCATGCGTCAGGTGCTTTCCCGTCGCTACAAGCGGATGGTGGCCGGGGAGGGCAAGCGCCCGGATCTGGTGTTCATCGACGGTGGTAAGGGGCAGTTGAACATTGCCCGGGAAGTCTTTGATGAGCTTGAGATTTCAGACATCCCGCTGATTGGTGTTGCCAAGGGCGTGACCCGACGTGCAGGCATGGAGCAGCTGATTGACGCCATGACCGGCGATGTGTTCCGGGTGCCGACGGATTCGCCAGCGTTGCACCTTATCCAGCACATCCGGGATGAGTCCCACCGCTTCGCGATTACCGGGCACCGGGCCCGCAGGGACAAAAAGCGGCGGCAGTCTACACTGGAAGGCATTGAGGGCGTGGGGCCGAAGAAGCGTCGCGACCTGATTCGTTACTTTGGCGGAATACAGGAACTCCGCAAGGCCGGGGTTGATGAGATGGCCAAGGTGCAGGGCATCAGTAAATCACTGGCCGAAACCATATACGCAGCATTGCACGACGAGTAAGGACAGCATGAATTTACCAAACATCCTCACCCTCTCCCGCATCATAATGATTCCGGTGTTTGTGGTGATCTTTTACCTGCCGGTGGGGTGGAGCTACCTCGTGAGTGCGGCCATTTTCGGTTTGGCGGCAGCCACGGACTGGCTCGACGGTTACCTGGCCCGCAAACTCGACCAGAGCACGCCCTTTGGCGCGTTTCTCGACCCGGTGGCAGACAAACTCATGGTGGCCGTTGCGCTGGCTGTCCTGATCGAGGAACACTCGGCGATTCTGCTGACGATCCCGGCTACTGTGATCATCGGCCGTGAAATAGTCATTTCCGCACTGCGGGAATGGATGGCGGAAATCGGCAGCCGCAACAGTGTGGCGGTTTCCTACATTGGCAAGATCAAAACCACCGCGCAGATGGCCGCAATTGTTGGCCTTCTGGCGTTTCCTCCCGGCGTGCTCTGGGCTAATGTCGCTCTGGGTCTGCTCTATATTGCCGCGATTCTGACGCTCTGGTCCATGGGGCTTTACCTCAAGGCTGCCTGGGCTGATCTGTTCCCTGAGAAGGCATCAGGCCAGACGGATAGTCACACGTCGTAGCCCAGTCAATCACCCTGGCAGCCAGCTTGCTGCCAGCGGTTCCGAAGGCCTCAACAATCTGGTCAACCGATGTGCCTGAGGCCGGCTCCACAATTCGCACAATGTGGGTGCACAGTCGGGCCCGCGAACGGTTGTGAATCATCTGCAGGTGCAGCTCAATGACCACCTGCGGCCCTTTTGCAGGGGTTTCCGAATGAAACGCCGAGAGTTCGGTGACCAGAGACAACTCAGCCTGCGCAGGGTTGGTATCCGTAATCACGTTCGTGTAGGCGTTACTGTTCCGAAGGCTAGTGACCAGTGTATCCCTGACCACCACTGGCGCGGTGTCCCTCCAACGGGTCCCCTCGTAGGCCCGGAACTCGTGAGGTGTGGGCTTGGCCAGAATCCGCGATCCGTTAAAAGGCTCCGAGGCGTAGGGCGTGTCTACGCGAAGCGATGCCATAATTGGTTGCTCGGCCTCCGGGACCACCTGGACAACAGCCAGGTCCATAATCCTGGGTGGTTCCGGGTTTGGAAACACCGTGCAGCCGCTGGCAAAGGCAGCACCGAGGAGAAGCGTCACATTTCTGATTGACCTCAATGTCACTGTGCCATCTCCTTCATCGTTTCATTGCCGAACAGAGTGCCCGTGGGATCTTGCTCCAGGCGGTGAGTAAACTGATTCAGGCTGCGCAGGGTGGCCCTCAGTTCCCTCAGCGCGGGTGCCAACTCTCCCATGCCCTGAAGCCCTGCATCCATTGCCCCCTGATTGTTGCGGGTAAGCTCATCAATCCGCGTCATGGTGGTGGTTATAACGGCGAGGGCTCTGTCCATGGATTTCAGAACCCGTTGCCCATCGGTTTGCAGTAGTTTGTTGGCATTATCGGAAGCTCTGGACACTTTGATGGCGGCTTCCTCTGCGCGAACAGCGGCGGCATCGAATTGGTCGAGTAGGGCGGTAAGCTGGTCACGCCGGGCGACGAGTGCATCCGTGGCTTCGCGCGTGTTTTGCAGGATGGCCGATGCGTTCTCGATGTTGTCACCGGATAAAAGCTCTGTAGCGCTGGTAAGCAGCTGGTCCGCCTTGGCCAGGAGTTGTTCGCCGTTGGCCAGCAGGCTATTGAACGCCGAGGGCTCGGCAACGATGACCGACGGGTTATCACGATCGCCCTTCAACGCTGGCTGGTCCGGACTTCCACCGCTGAACTGAACGCTCATGCTGCCGGTGATGTTCGCGAGCACCAGGCCTGCTTTGGTGTTCTCGCGAATGGGAACCGACTGATCAACTCGAACCAGCACCCGGACGTGGCCGGGATTGTCCGGGTCCAGACTCAGCTCCACCACATCACCAATCTGAACGCCGCTGTAGAGCACAGGATTGCCTTCGGACAGGCCACCCACGGCATGGTCGAACAGGATTTCGTAATAGCCCCATTCCCGATCGGCGGAAGATTTCGCCAGCCAAAGGGAAAAGATCAGCGCTGCCGCAAAGGCCAGGATGGTAAACAGGCCAATGATCAGGTGGTGGGCCCTCGGCTCCATGGTTACTGCTCCTGATTCCGTGTGTTCGAATGATCCCTGAATGCGTAGCTGGCTGCCCGGCCACGGAGCCCGTTAAAGTAGTCCTGAATCCATTCGTCCTCCGTGGCGGCAACTGCCTCCAGCGTATCAGCAACCAGAACCTTGCGCTGTGACAGTACCGCAACCCGGTCACAGGTTGAGTAAAGGGTGTCCAGATCATGGGTGACCAGAAACACGGTGAGTCCCAGAGCATCCCGAAGCGTCACGAGCAGTCTGTCGAAAGCGGCAGCGCCAATCGGGTCCAGTCCGGCTGTGGGCTCATCCAGAAACAGGATTTCCGGATCAAGGGCCAGGGCCCGGGCCAGGCCTGCCCGCTTTACCATGCCGCCGGAAAGCTCAGACGGATAGCGTACCGCCGCATCAGGGGGCAAGCCGGTCAGAGCCAGCTTCATACGAGCCAGCTGCTCCGCTTCGGGCCGCTTCAGGCCGGCGTGTTCTATCAGCGGAACGGCGATATTCTCCTGCAGGTTCAGCGAAGTAAACAGGGCGCCACCCTGGAACAAAACACCAAAGCGTTGCTCTATGCGGGAACGTGCCCGCGCCGAAAGCTGGATAAGATCCTCGCCAAACACCCGGATATGGCCCGAGGCGGGCGTGTTCAGCCCGACGATACTGCGCAAAAGCACGGTTTTGCCGGTTCCTGACCCGCCAACCACACCCAGTATTTCCCCCCGAAGCAGATCCAGGTCAAGGTTTTCGTGCACAATGTGTTCGCCAAAGCGGTTGCAAAGATCCCGTACGGAAATCACCGGCTCGTTTCTTGATTCAGGGTTCGGGGATACTGCCATAACCGCCATGCTTACCAGCCCATTTCCATAAAGAATAGTGCAGCAATGGAATCCAGCAGAATTACCATGAAGATGGACTGAACCACGCTGGAGGTGGTGTGCTCGCCCACCGATTGTGCACTGCCAGCCACCTTGAATCCCTCCAGGCAGCCAATCACGGCAATCAGAAATGCAAAGATCGGTGCCTTGACGATGCCTACGAAGAAATGCTGCAGAGCAATGTCCCGCTGCACTATGGCCGTGAACTGGGTAGGGGAGATGTCCAGCACCAGGGCGCAGACCATGGCGCCGCCAACCATGCCCGAGATCATGCCCACAAAGGTGAGAATGGGCAGGCTCACCATCATTGCCATTACCCGGGGCAGAACAAGCAGTTCAATGGGATTCAGGCCCAGGGTGCGTATGGCATCAAGCTCTTCGTTGACCTTCATGGCGCCAATGTGGGCGGTAAAGGCGCTGGCAGTCCGACCCGCCAAAAGGATCGCGGCCAAAAGCACGCCAAATTCCCGCAGGAACGAGAATGCCACCAGGTTGACCGTATAAATGGTCGCGCCAAAATCATCCAGAACCGTTGCCCCCAGAAACGCCACCACAGCGCCCACCAGGAATGTGAGCAATGCCACGATGGGCAGGGCATTCAGGCCCGTATCATGAACGGCCGCGACGAAGGGGGTCATGCGCCAGCGCCAGGGCCTCGGAAGGTTCCAGGCCAGGGTGCCGAGTGTCTGGCCGATAAATCCCGTTAACACCCACAGCAGAAGAGCAATTGATTCCACTTTCTGGCCGGTGTTGCCAAGAGATCGGCGTATTAACGAACCCTTGGGTCTCTCGGGTTTTGCCACGCGTGTCAGAGAATCGGCAACCGCCATAAGCAGGGCAGCCTTTTCCCTGGAGAGGCTGTCATCACTGGCCACATGGTGTTTCAGGGTATCGGGCCCCAGGAAGGAGCCGATCAGCGATGCGCCTGCTGTATCAATCTTCTGCAGACCTGTTAGGTCCAGGTTTTCGGGTGCACGAGCATCGTCAGTGAGTGCGGCCAATTGGTGCTTCAGGGAATAAAAGCACGCAAGTGTCCAATCACCCTGAATGGTCAGGCGGCCCGAATGGAATCGGACCCTGCCGGTTGGCGAACCGGCCTGCTCAGATGCCTGGGACTGGGAAGGGGGTGATGCCATCTGCAGATGCGTCCGGGACTCGGGAAGTTATTGAATATCAAGCTAACGACAGCTTAGAGATTCAGCTGCTTATCCGCCAGTATCTTTCTGTCTTCCGCGTCATGGCTGGCAAGTATCAGCACTTTGCCTTTCGCCTTGTGGTTCTTCAGTAACTCACGCAGTTGATTTCGTGCCTCGGCGTCCAGCCCGGTGAGAGGTTCATCGAGCAGAAGGATGGGTTGATCTCGAAGAAGCGCGCGCAGCAAGGCGACTCGCTGGCGCTGACCGCCGGAGAGATCGCCCGGCATCCGCCGTTCGAAGCCCGCCAGGCCAACGTTGGCAAGCCCTCGGGAGATTGCCCTTTTTTGATCCGTGCTGAGTTTTAATCCGGGGTGGATGCCCAGGCCGATATTGGTCTGAACATCCAGATGCTCGAACAGATTATGTTCCTGAAACAGACTGGTGATGGGGCGATCCCATGGGGGGCGATCTTCCAGACACTCACCGTTCCAGTGAACAGAGCCGGATTCAGGCGTCAGAAACCCTGCCAGAAGGTTCAGAAGCGTGGATTTTCCCGAACCGCTCGGACCTTGAATGGCAATGCATTCGCATGGGTTAACCTGGAACGTAAAGTTCCAGGAGGCATCCGTGCCGGGATAGCGGAAGGTCAGATCCTTTACCTCAAGCATGACGGGCCTCCGCGAGGGTCTCGATGGTACTTTTCGAATGTTTACGGTGTCCGCGCTCGTGGCTGGCAAGATTGAAGGCGGCAAACACCAGTAACAACATCGCAATGAGCCATAGGGCAGTGCCGGCCGCCAATTCCATACGGTAACTGCCAAGTTGCTGGTATAGCAGTACCGGGAGGGTAGGCTGGCCCGGCGTTCCGAATAAGGCGATGACGCCGAAATCCCCGAGAGAGAGTGCGGTTCCGTAGGCCATTGCCAGGGCCATCGGGCGCTTCAGCCGCGGCCAGTGCAGCCAGCGCCAGCGATACCAGCCAAGCAATCCCAACTGGTCTGCCTGGCGCACGGTGTTCTCATCCAGTGCGGTCAGAGGACCTTTCAGTAACTGCGTTACAAAGGGCAGGGCCATCAGCCCGTTTATCAGCGCCACCAGTGCCAACCCCTCGGAGGGTTGCCCAAGGGCCGGGCGAAGCAGCAGAAACAGCCCCGTCCCCAGAACAATGGGTGGCACCATCAGGGGCAACGCTGACGCTATGGAGGAAATTTTTGAAAATGTTTTGCCTCGGCTGGCAAGCGTCAGAATCAAGAGGCCGGACATCACAGAAAAGACACCGGCAGGCAGGGCAATGGCAAAACTGCGCAGCGTCGCATTCGCCAGATCGAGTAGCGGATTGCCAGCTTCGAGGGCGACAGTGGCCAACCCAGGCAGGCCACGAAGCAGGATTGCGGCCAGTGGTAGCATTAAAAACAGGGAAAAAGTGAACAGTAAAACTCTGTCCCTGAACCGGGTCGCACCCCGGCAATCGGGACGGCGGATCATTTCCGCGAACCTTCGATTTGGTGCGAAATCATGCGTCACGCCTCGTCGCACGACAAGTAACCAAAGTGCCCCACAGATTGACAATTGCACCATGGCGAGCTGGGCGGCACGGCCAAAATCGAACTCGAAACGGAGGGATTGGTATATGGCCACTTCAAGTGTGGTGGATGCCGGCCCACCTCCGAGCGTCATAACAATGGCGAAGCTGGTAAAACACAGGGTAAATACAAGGGCACAGAGTGCTGGTAACACGCTTCGTACCGCGGGCCAATCCAGCGTTCGCCATAGCCACCAGCCTCTGAGACCCAGTTGGCTGGCCACGCGCCGCTGAGTCGACGGCACTGATTCCAGTGCCTGAAGCAGAATGCGGCCGGCCAGTGGCGCATTAAAAAAGACGTGTGCCAGTAAGATCCCTTTCAGCCCGTAAAGATTCCAGCTAGCGGACGTCCAGTCGCCCACCAGAGTGGTCAGCCAGCCCTGGCGGCCATAAATACCAATCAGGCCCGATACTGCCACGATGGTTGGCAAAACCAGGCTCAGTTCCATGATACGCAACAGCAGGCTACGGCCCGGAAACCGAGGTTGCCGGACCAGAGCCAGCGCGATTGCCAGCCCCAGGCTCAGGCTTATGACGGTCGAGAGCGTGGCCTGCCAGACAGTGAATCGAATAACGTTGGCCAGGTATCGATTCTCCCAGAGCTCGGACACCGCAGGCAAGGGAGCCCGCCACACCAGCGCCGCCAGACCGGCCAGGGTCAGTGCCAGCAGAACAAGCGCGATAATCAGGCCTGGCACGACCTGCCAGGCAGGGCGACTGAGTGGCGCCGATAAGGATCGTTGCATCACGGAATCATGGCGTTGAGCCATTCATCGAGCCAGGCTTTGCGTTGCTCGGCCACCTCGGCCGGATCAATAAACAGGGTTGCCTCTGGCTGAATCAATCGATCAAACACCGCAGGTAACTCATCGCCGAGATCAATGGCCGGGTACATCACATTCTTGAGCGGAATATGACGCTGAAAGTCCGGTGTCAGGATAAATTGAAGGAACTCCCGCGCGAGCGCTTTCTGATCAGAGGGTTCCACCAGCGCAGCCACTTCCACCTGCAGATAATGACCTTCCTTGAATTGTGCCGCCTGATACCGGTCGGTCTTATCGATGGCCATGTGATAGGCGGGCGAAGTTGAGTAGGAGAGGATCATGGGTGCCTCCCCGTTCATAAACAGCGAAAAGTAGCCGTCACTCCAGCTCTTGGTGGTCGTCAGGATGTTGTCGCTCAGCGCCTGCCATTTCTCGCCGGCCTGGTCGCCGTAGACCGCTTTCATCCAGAGCAACAGGCCGAGACCCGGGGTGCTTGTGCGCGGGTCCTGGATAATGATCTGGACGTCGTCCGGCGAATTGACCAGTTCTTCCAGGCTTTCCGGCGGGTTGGGCAGCTGTTCGGTATCGTAGACGAAGGCAAAGTAGCCCCAGTCATATGGAACGAAAAGCGAGTCGTCCCAGTCCACCGGCAGATCGAGCGCATCAAGCCCGATTTTATGGGGGGTAAGCAAACCGGTCTGGCGAGCGGTCTCCATGGTGCCCGTATCCAGCCCAAGAACAACGTCCGCCCCGGTAGAACTGCCTTCCAGACGGAGCCTCTGAAGTATGTCACCTCCGCTTTCCAGCACTACATAGTCGAGAGTGCAGTCACACTGTTGCTCGAAGGCCGCCTTAACGCCCGGACCAGGCCCCCATTCGGCCGCGAAGGATGGGTGCGTGTAGACGGTCAGAGTCTCGTTGCCCTGTGCATGCGCGAGGAGGGGCAGGGCAACGCCCGCCAGCAGGAAGAGGATAAGCTTTGGCATGGTTCGAGTCCTTATGTCGGTCAGGGAACCATGCCGCGGCGTCACCGGTACGGTGAGCACTCAATCCCTTCGCCGGTACGAGCCGGATCAGGTTCCGCGGGTATGGTCTCAGCCCCTGATGAATAAACCGGGCACCCCGTTGAGTTATGTGCATTATACCGACCCGAACATTATTTAACCAACAAATCCCTATAAAACATAAACTTGAAAAAAAGTATTGACGGCAGAAGCGTAATCCGTAGAATACCCAGCCGTTGACGAGGCAATGCCCCGGAAACAAAGAGCGGGAATAGCTCAGTTGGTAGAGCACAACCTTGCCAAGGTTGGGGTCGCGAGTTCGAATCTCGTTTCCCGCTCCAATATCAAGTCTCTCAATGCCCACCTGAGAGCACAAAGATCTGATCCCTTCGATCTTTTCCGGCGCGGTGGCAGAGTGGTTATGCAGCGGACTGCAACTCCGTGTACGCCGGTTCGATTCCGACCCGCGCCTCCAATTTTCCCCAGTAATTCCAACGGTTTGCAGCACACCAAAATAGTTGCATTCTGCACCGAGAAAATTCTGAGAAAACTTTTCGAGGCCTGAAACGGCCCTTCCTGGGCACCAAAAACCTCGATCCTATCCCTTCCGATACTCATATTTTGAGAACCTTACGACTCGGCTTTGCACTGGTTGATGCACGTCAGCGTGGATCGAGCCCGCTTCGGTGGCACCACCAGACGGTAGTGTTTGCGAATTGCCTCGCTCTCGTGCATATCTTTCTTGCTCCAACCCCGGGAGCAATAACTCATCAGTTAAGCCCTTCATCCTCAGGTCTCACAACAGATTGTTACCCTTGTATCTGGCCGATTAATAGGCCCTTGCCACATACTATGCATGCATAGATGTCTTACTAGCTTGGCCATTCTACGGCGTAATTCCAGACTCAAGCGTGTCCGGTAAATCGGCTAGCAGCGCCTGGACTCATTACTTTGCCGGGTTCCATGACCTGCTGCATCGGTTTCGGCCTCTGTGCCATGTCACGTAGGTCTGGTTGCCGAACTATGGTTGTTGCCTCTGTTGTCAGTACAGGTATTGAGCGAGCCCTTGTCCGTATACGTGGTATTTGCGGTTGTATTCACGAGTGGAAGAATTCGACCTGCAGCGCCGATAATCGCCTTCATTCCAGTACTCCCTTTTCCGTCGTCGAGCTTCCGATAGTTGTAGATTGTAGAAGGTATCCGGGCCATTTTGTTCAAGAGTGATCTGTGCGTTTTGGCCTGCAATTCAAAAGAACGGTTCTCTGTGCGAGCAACATCAGTCAAAGAGGGGGTTATGATCATGATATGTGTAAAAGGTTGTTAAACGGAGTTTTTTTGGTCCATTTGACTAAACACTGTACAGCTTCTTAGGGAGGGAAGTGATAGGTTCCTATTCTTAGCCCGGCTCCTCTTTGCTGGGTTTTTTTCATGGAACCAAATAAAAGGATCTCAAAGTGAATGAGAAACACGTAAAGCTTTTTTGCGCGGTCGTTTTGGCTTCTATTGCGCTCTCTGGTTGTGCAACCTCTGGTGGAAACCAGAGCGCATTTTCGAATGCCGCAGAAGGTGTAAAGGAGGGGGTTGGGGCCGTTGCGGAAGGTGTTGGCAATGCCGTAGGTGGGTTGTTCCAGCCGTATACGAACGGAGTGAAAGTGTCCGATCAAGATCTGGATCGCCTGCAGTCTGGCATGACTTCGGCTGAAGTTGAGCAAATTCTGGGATTCCCGCCCGAAATCAATGAGAGCAATGGCCAAGAAATTTGGTCCTACCCGTATACAGAAATCCGTCATTTTGGTGGAAATACGAACGAAACAACCATTGTCCGCTTCGATACCAACGGGGAATTAGTCAAGGCATACAAAACCAATTCTCGAAATAGCCCCACTGGGAACCCCCTCGTAGATGCCTCCAATGGCGTTAATTAAAAAGTTGCTGAACAAAAAAGTTACCAAAAAGCATTAGCAGATGAAGAGTTCGCAAAATAAGGAAATTGAATGAGATCTAGCAAAGCGTTTGCATCATGCATAGCAGTAGCGCTTTTCGCCACAGGTTGTGGCGGTGGCGGTGGCAGTGGCAGTGGCAGTGACAAACCGCAGACTGTCCGTATTAACGAAAAAGTTGAATTTTCTATCGCGGAGGACACAACTGACAGTGTCCCTGCTCGCAACACCATCGATAGAATCGAGCCGGTTCAGCCCAGTGAAAGCTTTACTCTATCTTTCACTGGTTCCGATATCTCTATCGTTGCTTCCGAATTAGAGCAGCCGGTTCTGGGCACTTACGACGTGTATATGTCAAAGGGTAATGACACTCTGATCCAACGCTATGAAATCATGGGCATCAATACGTCTGCACAGGCAGTCGAGTCCCGGGCTTTTAATATCCAGCAAAATGCTGACGAGATTCTCGCCCTGTCGGAAGACAGAAAGGTCTACGAATACCTGATCGACCTTGGGTATCTGCGTGAAGATCTGACCCCGGCCCAGCGGGACGAATTAATTGATGATTTCGATGCAACGGGTCAGCCCACATACGCATCGGCTCGATCGAGTTTCAAGCAGCTTTCCCAGGCTTATGATGACTACCAGGCTGGCATCATTGGCGAGAGCGCTCTTCAAAGCTATCTCAACACCGCGCTTTCTGAGGTGGCTAGTCACGACGACTACGGTTACGGGATGATTCGTAAATTGGACGCTACATCGAGTGCTGTGATGTCGACTCTGCCCAATTCCGGTCTTGAATATGTTGAGTCCCAGGCTCGTTTCAGCCGTTACTTCGCAGACTCAATGCTGAAAACTGATCCAGAAACAGGGCAAGTGTACTACGTTGCCGGATTCGAAATTCTGACCCCCCTGACCGGTCTTTAAGGAGCGGCTATGTCGATCAAGAATGTACTCGCAGCAGCGTTTTTCGTCAGCGCTCACTGTCTGGCCCTTGCTGATGAGCCAACTCCCATGAAATCTGTTCCGGAATCTTCGGACAGCGAAAAAGCCATCATTGTCTACAAGGTTATTGGTAGCGAGGAAGGCTCAACTCAAGGTGATACTTTGGAATATCGTTGGAAGCGTCTTGTCGTATCCGGAGATGAGGTTGAGGAAACCATAGAGCGACTGGAGAACGATGCCACCATTGGTGACATTGAGATCGCCCGAAAAATAGAGAACATCAAGCCGGTCAAAGAAATTCCGGTACCATCTACTGTACGCGGAAGCGCGGTTGGCGATCAGGTTTACAATGACCCGAGGCTTATTGACCAAAGAATCTGGGATGATTCTTCTGAGACCACACCCGGTCGCCTGAACATTAACCGGGCTCAGGCCATCTACGATCGATCAGAGCGTATGCGTATCGGCTTCGTTGATAGTGGCTTTGCAGAAACCGGCGACATTACCTACTCATCTGGCGCCAATGTCGTTACTGGGGAGCGTGGTCCTGAGTTTCGTGAGAATGTCCTGGACCCCACCTGCGAGTACCGTCACGGCACCCATGGTGCGCATATAACTGCGGCAACAACTAATAATGGCAAAGGCATGGCCGGTATCGTCGATGCTGACATTATCGCAGCACGTGCACTTTGGTGCACTGGCAGTGGCTTTACCACCGACGTTGCCGATGCCATTTTGTGGTTGGCTGGCGAGCCCGTTGAGGGGGTAGCAACGCTAAGTGAGCCTGTGGATGTAATCAATCTGTCTCTTGGTGCGATAACCACGTGTCCACGCTACTTGCAGGACGCACTCAACATCGCTCGATCCAAACGCATCCTAGTTGTCGGTGCAGCAGGTAACGAAAATATGGATGCTTCCAACACCTACCCCACTAACTGCGAGGGTGTCGTGTCTGTCGGTGCCAACATGCTGGATGGGCAGAAGTCAGGCTTCTCCAACTTTGGGGAGCTTGTTGACATCTATGCGACCGGTAGCTCCGTCTTCACTACGAACGATGTTGAGGACTATAGATATGTGTATGGGACTTCCTTTTCAGCGCCGATCGTGTCTGGGCACGCTGCGTTGATCAAAGCTGCTGAACCCGAAGCCGATGAGCGTCGAATCATCCGCCTCCTTACCGGCACGAAGAACGACGGCTTGACCGGTGAATCCACCCAGGTACTCGACAAGGGCATTATTGATAGCCTGGAGCTGGCGAAGGCCGTCTCTGGTGAGACTTATGTTGCCAGGCCACTGAGCCATGCCTTGCTCAACGAAGATCGGCCGAATACCCAAGCATACACTCAGCCTGCGGCTGGCCTGCACGTATGCAACCTCTATGAGGTCGACACGACAAAGCTGGACATTGATCGCTCTAACAAGATTTTTGAGAACGAAGAGGATCAGATTCCTGTTGAAGACAAGTTCTTCAAGGTGTTTGAGGTGTCAGACAGTGCTCGCTTTGAAGTTGCCAATGGTGTTGAGGTGGCCAGTAGCCAGGGCTCTCGTGTTCTTCTGAAGAACATCGATCCAAGTGTTAGCGACTACGGGCTCGCTGTCTGCAACACGGACAATAGCCATTGTGGATCGCCCATTCCAGTGAACCTGAACGCAGAAAAGGCGTTTACGAGCGTTTACTGCAATTGATTTAACTCCTCGGTGAGTTTGCAGCCGGAGGTGATCATTGATCGCTTCCGGCTTTTTCATAACAGCTCAGGAAAATAGCGTGTCGATGAGCTTCATCTAATGGGCTTCTGCATTTTCGATTGCTGGTGCTTTGGCTTCGGCACATGCTGGCGCCACCCCGTCTGGATATGCTTCAATGACTCGAAAGCAGTCAAGCCAGCCAATAAGGCTGTATCTGGACCCTCGGCGCCTGGTCAAAAACAATGAATACAGAAGGAGAAGTGGTCAAACGCCGTCGTTCCGGCCTTCGTGGCCGACAGCTGGAACCCGCTGTACTGTCGGAGCTTCGGGACCTGATCGGTGACGAACGCGTTGATTCGTCATTGCGACACCGCGATCGCCTGATCGAGCATCTGCATTTGATTCAGGATGCCTACGGCTACCTCTCCATGCCTCGCCTCCGGGCCCTCGCGTCTTTCATGAATCTGCCCATGGCCGCTATTTATGAAACGGCCACCTTTTACGCCCATTTCGACGTCATTCACGACGAACAAACGCCACCACCGGCAATAACCTTGCGGGTGTGTGATTCGCTTTCGTGCCAACTGGCCGGAGCAGAGGCGCTGCATCAGGCGCTATCTGACGGAGCGGATCCCGCCCAGGTGCGTGTGAGGCGAGCACCCTGCATGGGGCGCTGCGACACGGCGCCAGTGGTAGAAGTCGGCCATCATCACGTTTGCCATGCCAATGCCCAGGCTGTGGGTGCGGCGGTAGAGCAGGGGCAGATTCAGCCGGAAGAAATCCACTGGCAAGGACTTGCGGATTACAACTCAGCCGGTGGTTATCAGTTACTGAAGGATTGCCGCGAAGGCTGGGTGAGCGTCGAATCGCTGGCCAAGGAACTGGAGCTCGCCGGCCTGCGCGGTCTCGGCGGCGCCGGATTCCCCACCTTCCGCAAGTGGCAGGCCGTGCGAGCCGAGACGGGGCCCCGGTATGCGGTAATCAATGCCGACGAAGGCGAGCCGGGCACCTTTAAGGACCGTTACTACCTTGAGCGAGAACCCCATGTTTTCCTGGAGGGGGCCCTGGTCAGTGCCTGGGCTGTCGAGGCTCAAGCCCTCTACATCTACCTCCGGGATGAGTATCCCGGCCTGCACAGTGTTCTGAAAGAGGCCATGGCCGAGCTGGAAGCGGCCGACATCGTCGAGCCGGGTTTTATCATCCTGCGCCGTGGCGCTGGAGCCTATATCTGCGGTGAGGAATCCGCCCTGATTGAGTCTCTGGAAGGCAAGCCCGGCAAGCCACGCCATCGCCCGCCATTCGTTGCGCAGAAAGGATTGTTTGGCCAGCCCACCCTGGTTAACAACGTCGAGACCGTTTACTGGATCCCGCGCATCCACGCCCAGGGTGCGGAATGGTTCGCCAGCCAGGGGCGCCATGGTCGTAAGGGGCTTCGCAGCTTTTCGGTGTCCGGGCGGGTCGCCCGGCCCGGTGTGCACGTTGCGCCTGCGGGCATCACCCTCAATGAGCTAATTGGAGAATATTGCGGCGGCATGGCCGAAGGGCATCGCCTGCTGGCTTATCTGCCCGGCGGGGCCTCGGGCGGGATATTGCCGGCTAGTAAAGCCGACATTCCCCTGGACTTCGATACCCTGCAGGAGCACGGCTGTTTTATCGGCTCCGCCGCGGTGATCGTCCTGTCTGATCAGGACGATTTGCAAGCCGCCGCCGCAAACCTTTTAGGCTTCTTCGCGGATGAGTCCTGCGGGCAGTGCACCCCGTGCCGTGTCGGCACCGAGAAAATGCTGACGTTGCTGGAACGGGGTACCTGGGATGAGGAAACGCTCCAACAGCTGGCGGGTGTGATGATGGATGCTTCCATCTGCGGCCTGGGCCAGGCTGCACCCAATCCGGTGCTGAGCCTGCTGCGGGACTTCCGTAGTGAACTTGCGAGCCAAAACCTGATCGCCAAAGGGTAGGGAGGCAGCCATGAGCCATTCAAAAAGAGCCATGAACGATGCAACCGCCAGCTTTACCCTGACCCTGGACGATGTCGAAGTTCAGGCCTACCCCGGCGAAACCCTGTGGCAGGTCGCTAAACGCGCCGGTGAGACCATCCCTCACCTTTGTTTCAAAGACGCCCCAGGCTATCGCTCGGATGGCAATTGCCGGGCCTGCATGGTGGAAGTGGAGGGTGAGCGGGTACTCGCCGCAAGCTGTATTCGCGAGGCCGCGCCCGGCATGGTTGTTCGCAGCGCAGGCTCGTCACGTGTTCAGGCGGCCCGCAAAGGCGTACTCGAATTGCTGCTGGCCGATCAGCCTGAGCGAGATAACAGCCCGGACCAGTCCAGCCATCTGTGGCAAACGGCGGATCAACTGGCCATTGATGCCAGTGCCGTGCGCCAGCGCCTCCCGGCTCATTCAGAACGTAATGAGCCTACGGTGCACCATGTCGAGCCTCGGTCTGATTCGTTGGCCCACGCCCGGGGCCATGACGCCAGTCACTCTGCCATGAACGTCAACCTGGATGCCTGCATCACCTGCGGGCTGTGCGAGCGGGCCTGCCGCGAAGTGCAGGGCAATGATGTGATCGGCCTGGCCCACCGTGGCGCCGAATCCAAAGTTGTCTTCGACTTCGACGACCCCATGGGCGACAGCACCTGCGTTGCCTGTGGCGAATGCGTGCAGGCCTGCCCCACAGGGGCGCTGATGCCTGCCAACCTGATTGATGCGGAAGGTCGTGGCGATTCCGCCCAAGCCGACCGCACTGTGGATTCCGTCTGCCCCTATTGTGGCGTGGGCTGCCAGCTCACCTATCACGTCAAAGACGAACCGACCCACAACGGGGCAGGGAAACAGCAGGGGCGTATTCTTTTCGTGGAAGGCAAAGACGGCCCCTCCAACCAGGGCCGGCTTTGTGTAAAGGGCCGCTTCGGCTTCGATTATCCTTCGCACCCGGCACGGCTTACACGGCCGCTCATCCGCAAGGAGGGCGTATCCAAGGGCATCGACCCCGACTTTGATCCGGCCAATCCCTTAACGCATTTTCGCGAGGCAAGCTGGGAAGAAGCACTGGAATTTGCCGCCACCGGGCTGACGGAACTCAAAGGCCAACACGGCCCAAGTGCGCTCGCCGGCTTTGGCAGCGCCAAGTGCTCCAACGAAGAAGCCTGGCTGTTCCAGAAACTGGTTCGCACCGGTTTTGGCTCCAACCATGTGGACCACTGCACTCGGCTCTGCCACGCCAGTTCAGTGGCGGCACTGATGGAATGCCTGGGCTCCGGCGCGGTGACTGCCTCGTTCATGCAAGCGCTTCAGGCCGATGTGGTCATCCTTACCGGCTGCAATCCGGCCGTGAACCACCCGGTCGCCGCCACCTACTTCAAACAGGCGGCCCGCAACGGCACCAGGCTGATCATCATCGATCCCCGGGGCCAGGCTCTGGACGCCTATGCCTGGCGCAGCCTTCGCTTCTCGCCGGGTGGCGACGTGTCGCTCTTCAACGCCATGCTCAACGTGATCATCAGCGAAGGTCTCTACGATCAGGCCTACATTGATGCCCACACCGAAGGCTTTGAGGCGCTGGCCGCCAGTGTCGCGGATATGACGCCAGAGGCAATGAGCCCGATCTGCGGCGTTGAACCAGACACCATCCGCGAAGTGGCCCGGGCCTACGCCGGTGCCGAAAGCGCGATGATTTTCTGGGGCATGGGCATCTCCCAACACGTGCACGGCACCGACAACGCCCGCTGCCTGATCTCCATGGCCCTGACCTGCGGCCACACCGGCCGCCCAGGCACTGGCCTGCATCCGTTGCGTGGCCAGAATAACGTTCAGGGCGCCTCCGACGCTGGCCTGATTCCCATGGTATTGCCCGACTACCAACCGGTAGGAGATTCTCAGCTGCGCGCCGCCTTCGAAGAACTCTGGAGCACCGAGCTGGATCCCGAGCCTGGGCTTACGGTTGTGGAGATTATGGACGCCATCACCGCAGGCACCATCAAGGGCATGTACATCCTTGGCGAAAACCCCGCCATGTCCGACCCGGACCTGACCCACGCCCGGGCCGCCCTTGGCGCGCTGGAACACCTGGTGGTCCAGGACCTGTTCGTTACCGAGACCGCCCAGTTTGCTGACGTCCTCTTGCCGGCCGCCGCCTGGTCGGAAAAATTCGGCACCGTTACCAACACCAACCGCCAGGTGCAAATGGGTCGCGCCGCATTGGCGCCGCCGGGGCAGGCAAAGCCCGACTGGTGGATCATTCAGGAAATCGCCCGGCGTTTCGGTCTGGGTTGGGACTACGCCGGCCCCGAGCAAGTGTTCGCCGAGATGAAGCAGGGCATGCATTCACTCGATCATATCTCCTGGTCCCGACTGGAACGCGAAGGGTCCGTGACCTATCCATGCCCGGCCGACGACGCGCCAGGGCACGACGTGGTCTTCTCCGATGCTTTCCCCCGGGCCGGGGGACGTGCGAAATTATCGCCAACCCGGCCGCTGCCACCGGATGAGCCAGTGGATGACGCCTACCCGATGGTGCTAACCACCGGGCGACTGCTGGAACACTGGCACACCGGCGCCATGACCCGTCGCAGCAAAGTACTGGATGAGCGAGAGCCCGAAGCGGCTGCCTACTTGGCACCCGCCGAGCTGGCTCATTTGGGCGTCGCGCCCGGTGATGCCATCCAGGTTGCCACCCGGCGTGGCAGCATCACCCTCACAGCGAGGGCCGATCAGGCCATGCCCGAGGGTATGGTGTTCATACCCTTCGCCTTTGCCGAGGCGGCGGCCAACCTGCTCACCAACCCGGCCCTGGACCCCTACGGGAAGATTCCGGAGTTCAAGTACGCAGCGTGCCGGCTGAGCTCTGTATAGCGTCCCGAGTAAAGCATCTCCTCCAGAACGACGTTCATTGTCGCATCGCGTCTGTAAAGTCTTGGCGTGTAGTCTAGAATAACGCCAAAATTTCCAGATCTCTCAGGGACATAAAATGCCAAAGTTATTGCATACGGCAGACTGGCAAATGGGCCGGGCGTTTACCCGTTTTGAAACCGAAGACGGTGCGGCGCTCGTCGAGGCCCGGTTTGAAGCCATCGAAAAGCTGGCTCAACTGGCCAACGAACACCAGTGCGATGCAGTACTGGTGGCCGGTGATGTCTTCGATGCACAAACGGTCTCCGACCGCACCATTCGCAGGGTATTCAACGCCACCAAGGGCTTTACCGGCCCCTGGGTGATGCTGCCCGGCAACCATGATGCCGCCCTGGCAGAGAGTGTCTGGACGCGAGCCCAACGCCTGGGTGCGGTGCCCGAGAACGTACACCTTGCGCTTCAGCCCCGCGTCATTGATCTGGAACCCCAGCGCCTGAGCATACTTTGCGCACCGCTGACTCAGCGCCATACCTATGGCGATCTCACCGAGCCGTTCAGCGGCTACGAGTCACCGGAAGGTTTCCTCCGGATCGGCCTGGCCCACGGGAGTGTCCAGGGCCTGTTGCCGGACGAGATTGATTCCACCAACCCCATAGCGCCGAACCGTGCCGAAGCCAGCAGGCTCGATTACCTGGCGCTGGGTGACTGGCACGGCACCAAACAGATTGATGAGCGCACCTGGTACAGCGGAACCCCCGAGCCGGAACGCTTCCGTAACAACGAAGCCGGCAACGCCCTGATCGTTGAAGTGCCCGAGGCAGGGGTAACGCCGACGGTAACCCGACTACCCACCGGCCGGTATCAGTGGCACCAGTGGCGGGAAACCCTGGCAGTGCAGTCTGATCTGGACCAACTGCTGGATCGATTGAACGCCTTGCCCGAATCCGCCGTTGTAGACCTTCGGCTTGAGGGTTCGATAACACTCGCCGGGGAGGAAACGCTCATGAAGGCGCTCTCGGTGGCTGAAGCCCGATTCCGTAGCCTGCGATGCGAACGGAGTGGGCTTCAGCTTGCGCCGACCGACGAGGACATCGCCGCCCTGAAAGCGGACGGATACGTGGGCGAAGTCGTCGAGAGCCTGCGCGAGCGTCAACAAGAGGGCGCGCAGGATGACGCCGCCCGAGACGCGCTGGCCATTCTTGCGGGCATGCTCAGAGAGCGGGAACAGGAGGCCAGCCAATGAAACTGCAGCGCATGCGCATTGAGCAGCTACGCCAGTTCTGCAAACCCTTTGTTCTGGACAACCTGCAACCCGGCCTCAACCTGATTCACGGCCCCAACGAATCCGGCAAAAGCACCCTGGTGCGCTCGATCCGGGCGGCCTTTTTCGAGCGCTATCGCTCAACCGCCGTTGACGACCTTCGCCCCTGGGGCGACTCCGCCGCGGCGCCCACCATTGAACTGGATTTCGAGCACGAGGGCCGTTCCTGGCATCTCACCAAGAGCTTCCTGCAACGAAAACGCTGTGACCTGAAAGTCGGCACCGAGACCTACAGCGAAGACGACGCCGAAGAAAAACTGGCCGAGTTGCTGGGCTACCAGTACCCGAAACGCGGCGCCAGCAAAGCCGAGCACTGGGGCATACCGGGATTGCTGTGGGTGGAGCAGGGCACCGGGCAGGACATCGAGCAGGCCATCGAACACGCCGGCGACCACCTCAAATCCGCCCTGAACTCCATGGTCGGAGAGGTGGCCAGTTCCGGCGGCGATGACCTGATCGAGACCGTCCGCAGCCAGCGGGACACCCTGCTGACCGGCACCGGCAAGCCCCGGGGAGACTACCTGAAGCTGGAGAAAGACCGCGCCTTGTATGAGGCCGAAATCGAAGAGCTGAAGGAGCGGGTGCACAAATACCAGGAGCAGGTCGACCGACTGGGCAAACTGGCCCAGGACTATGATCAGGCGGAGGCCGAGCGCCCTTGGGAAGAGGCCCAGCGACAACTGGAGCAAGCCCGGGCGCAGTATCAGCAGGTAGAACGCCTGGAGCAGCAGCAAGCCCAGGAGAAGGCCACGCTCGCCCAGCTGCAGCAGAATTACCGATTGTTGCAACAGAACAAGGAACACCTGGAAGGCCTGAGCCGCCAGCTCGAGGGCCGAAAAGCCGAACTGGACCGTGCGGAGCGAGACCTCGCCACCGCACAAGCGCAAACGCCGATGATTACAGGCCGTTTGCAGGAAGCCAGAACTGCCTACGAGCAGGCTGAAAAGCAACGCAAGCTTGCCGGTTTGCTGCAAACCCGGGAACGGCTGGAGCAGGATGTCCGGCGGCTTGAGCAACAGAAACAGGTTCTAACCCAGAATCTTGCCAAAGCAAAGGAATACCACCAGCAGTTGGAGCAGGCCAGACAGCAGGCCAGAGACAACCGGATTGATTCCGCCGCAGTCAAAAACCTGAAAGCCACCGCGAACCAGCTGAACGAAGAAACCATCCGTTCACGAACCATTGCGACCCGGTTGAATTGGCAGCTGGAAGCCAGCGCGTCGTTAACGCTGAACAACGAGCAACTGACCGGGCAAGGCGAGCAGCAACTCCTGGAAGAATCCACCCTGGTTATCCCGGGCATGGGCACCCTTGGCATAACCCCCGGCGGCGAAGAGCTGGCCAGCACCCGCCGGAAGCTCAAAACCCTTGAGGACAGCTTTGCAGAACAGCTGAAGACTCTAGGCGTGGCATCCGTGGAACAGGCCGAAGACCGGCTCTCAGCCTTTGAAAGTGCCGGAAGAGCCCAGAAGCACGCGGAAGATTTGCTGAAATCCGTGGCACCGGCCGGCATTGAGCAACTGGTTTCCCAGCAGAGCGAGGCGAAAAGCGAACTGGAGAAAGCCAAAAGCCAGTTGCAGGCCACGCCAGAACCGGACCAGAAGGAGAACGTACCCGCCCTCGAAGAGGCGGAGGCCGCTTTTGTTCAGGCCGGCACCGCGCTGGATAAGGCGGAATCGGACGAACGTGAGCATCAGGCGACGCTGTCGGCACTAAAACAGGCCCGGGATAACGCCAGAACCGAATGGCAGCGGCTGGCGGATGAAGAAAAGAGCCCGGAACGACAGCAGCAACTTCAGCAAATCACCACCGACCTGGCGAACCTCGAGAAACAACAGACCCAACTGCAAGCCAGCCTCGAGCGCCGCGAACGGGAGATCCGCGAAGCCCGCCCGGACTTTCTCAAGCAGGACATCGAACGCTACCAGAATGCGGTCAATCACCTGCGCCAGACCCAGGAGAATCGCGGGCGTGAACTCCGCGATATCAAAGTCCGGCTGGAGGCCTGGGGTGCCGAAGGGCTGGAAGAACAGCTCAACGAGAAAGAGGCGGAGCTAGACCAGTGCAATCGCCGCTACCAGGAACTCCACCGACGCGCCCAGGCACTGGATCTGCTGCTCAACCTGCTCACCGAAAAACGCCAGGCCCTCACTCGCCGCCTGCAGGCACCGCTGCAAAAGCACCTCAACCATTACCTGTCGGTGCTGTTCCCGGAAGCCTCCCTGGAAGTCGACGAACAGCTACGGCCTGGCACCTTCAGCCGGGGCAGCGAACTGGGGCAGGTCACCGAACTGAGTTTTGGTGCCAGGGAACAGATGGGACTGATCAGCCGCCTGGCCTATGCCGATCTGCTTCGGGAAGCCGGAAGACCGACGCTGGTGATACTGGATGACACCCTGGTGCATAGTGACAGCGGGCGCCTGGAAGATATGAAGCGCATTCTGTTCGATGCGGCCAGCCGCCATCAGATACTGCTGTTTACCTGCCATCCGGAGAAGTGGCAAGATCTGGGTGTGCCGCCTGTGGATATTCAGGCATCGAAGGGAAATCATAATGGAACGTGACTGCCCATTTTGCGCCGTCAATCAGGATTCAGAGCATGGTCCCATGCCATCCAATGCGTTGGCCCATATTCGCTTGGATGGTTTTCCAGTTTCTCAAGGCCATTTATTGATCGTACCCAATCGTCATGCCGCCGAATGGTTTGACCTAAGCGCTCCTGAACAACAAGCCATCATGGAGCTTGTCGAACAAGGCAAACAATGGCTTGAAGAGCGTTACCAGCCGGATGGCTATAATATCGGTATGAACTGTGGAGCAGCAGCAGGTCAGACGGTTATGCACATGCATTGTCACCTGATCCCGAGGTATGCGGGCGATCAGCCAGATCCTCGTGGTGGTGTGCGATGGGTCATCCCGGAGAAAGCGAATTACTGGAGTGGCCGGTGAGTTTGCTTGATTACGAGAAGCGCTTCTCGACGCTTCGAGTGAACAGTGGTGGTGCTAATAAGAGCCCTCACAAAGTGGCCATGTTGCAGGCTGTGATGGACCTCGTTGAGTTGGGAGAAGTTACGAATAATCGGTTTTATTTTGACGATGATCTCAAGGGCCATTTCACCAAACGTTTTCAAGAACTGGCGTCTCCCTCGGATCGGAACAATCCCCACTTACCGTTCTTCCATCTTCGAAGCGAAGGATTTTGGCACCACAAAGTCAGGCCTGGTCAGCAAGAGCAATATCAGCAACTGACAAAGGCAACATCGCAGGGCGCCATTGATGCTCACATTGATTACGCGTTTCTGGACGATGAGCTGTTCGAACTGCTCGGGAACCGGATTGCCCGAGAGCTTCTAAGATCTGCGCTGCTGACTAGCCTCGACGATAAGTCGATCCTTGACCTTCTTCAACCTGAACGCGGCGGCTGGGACTGGTTGGAATGTGAGTTCCTGGTCAATGATTACGTGACGATGTTGGAGAAACGCCTTGTCGGCGCTCCCTACAGTAAGGCAGCACACCGCAGGGCACTGCAGCCGCGTTTGAATAATCGCTCCGAGGGATCGATCGAATACAAGCACCAGAACGTCAGCGCTGTGCTCTTGGAATTGGGACTTCCATACATCCCCGGCTACAAACCTGCTTTCAACTATCAGCAACAACTCAGACAGGTAGTTCTGTCTTATCTTGCAGGCCATCAGAAGGTCGTGGACGACGTTAATCTCGTTGCGGATAAGGTCGCCGAAGAGCCGGATCATAGTGATCGGGCTTGGGATTCGGTGTTTGATCCGGAACCGCCAGAGCGAATTCCTCATGTGGCCGAGAGCAGACCGAGCTACTTGGCAAAACGCATCGACTTCTCGGAAAGGGAACGGCGCAATCGTCAGTTGGGGGAGCGCGCTGAGGAATTTGTTCTTCGCATGGAACGGCAGAGGCTTACTGCTCAAGGCCGGCCTGATTTGGCCGCAGCGGTTGAGTGGTCCAGTAAGGATCGGGGCGACGGGTTGGGCTTTGATATTCGCTCTTTTGACTCGACTGGCGATGAAGAGCGCTTTCTTGAGGTGAAGGCGACTAACTCTGGGAAGTATCTGCCGTTTTTTATTAGTGAAAACGAGCGGGCGTTTTCCAATGACTATTCAGACGCGTTCCGCTTGTACCGCGTCTACGAATTTACCACCGCCCCGAGATTTTTCATTTTGCCGGGAGCAATCGAACAGCATGTGCATTTGTTGCCGCAAAATTACAGAGCTCGGTTTTAATGCGAGACATTTTCCGGTCGCTTTATTCGAAGATAGAAAAGTCTATTAGCCATGTGCTGATTCCAAAGGAATAGTTACAGATAGACCTCGATCCTGAAGGCAAATATGAAAGGAAACATTATGCTTAGACGGAACGCAGCGCTCTTAATCTCCCTTTGCTCAATCTTCATATCGGCAACCACCATGGCGACAGAAAAAGCGGAATACACAGTCCTCCTGAAGGAGGAGAACCTGGAAGTACGTCTTTACGAGCCGCATATTGTTGCAGAGACAGTCGTTGACAAAGAATTCGAAGACGCGGGCAGTGAAGCGTTTGGTCGTTTGTTTAAATACATTTCCGGCAATAACCAATCCCAAGAGGAAATCGCCATGACCGCGCCCGTTGGCCAGGTGGCTGGGGGTCAGGAAATTGAGGGGCAGGAAATCGACATGACGGCACCGGTAGGGCAGACCCAGGTTGATGGAAAATGGGTCGTCAGTTTTATGATGCCGGGATCATTTACGATGCAGACTACTCCGACACCCAGGGACGAGAGGATCACCATACGCCAGGTGCCAGAACGGACTATGGCAGCCATCGAGTACTCCGGGTTTTGGAGCAAATCAGGCTATGAAAAGAACAAGGCGAGGTTGGAAGAATGGATCAACAAAAAGGGATTCATTATTCAGGGCAAGCCAGTCTGGGCGAGATATAACGCACCGTTCATGCCCTGGTTTTTGAGGCGAAATGAAGTGTTGATCCCAATAGACCATTTGCAGTGATAGCGCGTATCAGGCTACTCACCGAAGCATCACGATCATCATAGGAAGTTTATTCATGCAAAACGTGCGCGTCGCCATTGTTGGCGCCGGCCTGGCGGGTTTATATGCCGCTTATGTCCTTGAGAAAAAAGGCATCAAAGACTATGTCGTTCTTGAGGCGAGGGACGTTCTTGGTGGGCGGATTGCGTCTACGATCCACTCTGAGGGTAAATTTGATGTGTCGGGTGAGGGCTTCGATCTGGGCCCCGCCTGGTTCTGGCCTGCATTCCAGACCGATATGGCGCAACTGGTGGATGAGCTCGGGTTAGAGACCTTTCAGCAATTTGAAACCGGCGATATGCTTCTGGAGCGTTCATCCAATCAGCCCCCTCAGCGGACCGGTGGGTACGTCAACTCTCCACCCTCAATGCGAATCGCCGGTGGCATGTATTCGCTCATTGATGCTTTGTATCAGCGGCTTGATCCAGTGCGGGTTGTGACGGGCCAAACGGTTCGCAGCCTGCGCATTTCAGAGCCCTCTATCGAGCTACTGGGCGAAGATGCTCAAAGGCAAACCGTGAGCTACAGTGCTGACCATGTGTTGCTGGCAATGCCACCCCGATTGGTTGAGTCTCAGCTAACTTTTTCGCCTGCCTTACCGGATGAACTTGCCAGGCAATGGCAGGCGACAGATACCTGGATGGCCCCTCACGCAAAATATATTGCCGTGTTTGATCGGCCTTTCTGGCGAGATCAAGGGTTATCCGGGGAAGCTCGAAGTGCGCTCGGGCCGATGGTTGAGATCCACGATGCCTCCACTCAGGGAGGGAAGGCGGCCTTGTTTGGTTTCCTGGGTGTGCCCGCTGACGTGCGCCGTCGTGTTTCCGAGGAAGAGCTTATTACTGCCTGCCGCACACAGTTCGTCCGACTGTTTGGTTCGCAAGCGGAGAATCCAGAGGCAGAATTTATCAAGGACTGGGCTAAGGAGATTTATACCGCCACCGATACAGATGAAAGATCCTCGGGCAATCACCCTATGCCTGCCTTGTCGCCGAGCTCAGGTGCATGGGCTAACCGAGTAACCGGAATTGGCAGTGAGTGGTCACGTGAGTTTACGGGATATCTGGCCGGCGCTATTGATGCGGTAAATCGCGGTTTAGATTCTTTTTAGGAGTGTTCGCGGAAAGGGGCAGAGCCCCGGCGCGAGCTGAGAGCTTTCGCCCGAGCCCGGGGAATAGTTGCCGGGTCACTTCTATTTTTCAGACGAGGATTTGTACTCGCGAATCATGCCAGAAAGCTGGTCTTTCAGATTGAGGCGTTGTTTCTTGAGGTCCTCCAAGTGTTCGTCAGAGGTGTTCTCTGCACCACCCTCGAAATGGTGAACTGCATGATCTACCTCGTGGTACTCTTCAAACAGTTTCGCGAAATGATTGTTGCTGGTTTTCAGGTGATGAATGGCTTCTTTTGATTCGGGGAATTCATGAATCAGGTCGTGTTTTTCCAGTGACATAAAGACAATCCCTTTGATTGCGGCGTGTGTTTAAATTTGCGCTGTCGACGGGAAAGAATACGGCAAGGTGACGACCTGGAACAAGCCGTGCCGGCGTGGGCATTTATGCTTATGGTTGGCTTGATGTTTTAACCCGGAAAATTTACACACTCAAAACCATCAGGATGAAGCTATGCCCGAATCGCCCCTCGCCGAACCTCTGAAACTTCCCTGTGGTGCGGTCTTGCCTAACCGACTTGCCAAGGCCGCCATGACCGAAGGGCTGGCAGACGACCGGCTCCATGCCACTCACCGCCATGAAACCCTTTACGGTCGCTGGTCCGATGGCGGAGCAGGGCTGTTGATTACCGGCAACGTGATGATTGATCACCGGGTGTTAGAGCGGCCAGGTAATGTGGCGATTGATCCTGCGCCGGCCGAAGGCGAGCCGGAGGGTATGGCGCAGTTGCGTGCCTGGGCGGAAGCGGGAACCCGTAACGGCAACCATCTGTGGATGCAGATCTCCCATGCCGGTCGCCAGTCGCCGCGTTACGTGACCACGCGTCCAATGGGGCCGTCGGAAGTCCAGCTATCGCTGATGGGCAACTATGCCCGCCCACGGGCGCTTAAGGAGCCGGAGATCCTCGACTTTATCCAGCGCTTTGCCAATGTGGCCCGGATCGCCAAGGAGGCGGGCTTCACGGGCGTTCAGGTACACGGGGCCCATGGGTATCTGCTGTCGTCTTTTCTGTCGCCGGTCACCAACCAGCGCACCGATCGCTGGGGTGGGTCGCTGGAGAATCGAGCCCGTTTCCTGCTCGAGGTGGTGCGGGCGACTCGCGCTGCTGTGGGGCCGGAGTTTCCGGTGGCGGTAAAGCTGAATTCCGACGATTTTCGCAAGGGTGGCTTTACGCTTGATGAGTCTGTGAACGTGGTGCGCTGGCTCAATGAAGAGGGTATTGATTTGCTGGAGGTGTCCGGCGGCACCTACGAACAGCCCCGGCTGCTCGGGTACAGTGGTGATGCAGACACGGCAAGCGATGGGCCGGCCATGCGGGAAAGCACTCGCAAGCGGGAAGCTTACTTTCTGGATTACGCCCAGACGATTCGTGAGGTTTGCGATTGCCCGCTGATGGTCACCGGTGGATTCCGAACGCGTGCGTTTATGGAAGAGGCTATTTCTAATGGCGAAACCGACGTGATTGGCCTTGGCCGGCCACTCTGCACGGATCCAGATACGCCTATGGATCTGCTTGAAGGGCGCATCGATAAGACCGTTTGCCACGAAGATCACGTCAAGCTTGCCCAGCGGGGATTTTTCTCGCCCGCCAGTCCGCTGATGCCACTCAAAGTAATCAACGTGCTGGGTGGCCAGGCCTGGTACTACCAGCAGATTTTTCGGTTGGCGGATGATGGTAAGGCTGATCCGGATCTGGGCATTTTCAAGGCGATCGGGGCTTACCTGAAGGATGAAATGGGCCAGGCCCGGCGGGTGAAAAAGGCCCGTCTTACCTAAAGATGATTCTCTGGATCGAGCGGGGAATAAACCGGGTGATAAATTCGGCAGCATAAGTCTGTGGAGTGACCAGGTATCGAGGCTTGGGCCGTTTCGCCTCTGCAGCCTTATAGATCTTTTGGGCAACATCCGACGCACTGGCTGTAAACGGCTTTATTCTGGCGCCTGGCGCGAGCGCTGCTTCCATGGCTTGGTACTTTTCTCGGTGCACCGCGCTCGCTCGCCCCAGCACGGGCTGCAAAGCGGCCAGGGCATGTTCCCTGAACCGGGTCTTCACGGGCCCCGGGAGCACCAGCGAGACGCTTTCCAGGCTTTTGCTACCCTGCTCATCAAACCAGAAGCTCTCGTGAGCGGTGTTCATCGCGGATTTGGCGGCACAGTAGGCGCCTTTCATTTGCTGGGGCACGATGGAGAGCACTGAGCTTACGGCGATGACCCGCAAGGGTATGCCGTGTTGCTCACAGAGTCTCAGGCAGACGGCCGCCAGTTTTATGGGGCCGAATACGTGTGTGCTGAATTGCTTTTGCCACATGGATTCGGACAGGTCTCGAAGCGCCCCGAACTGCCCGTAACCGGAGTTGTTGACCAGAATAACCCGCTCGGCTGCCGCAATTTCCGTCTCCAGTGTTCCGGCAAGGCCTTCGATCTGCTCAAAGGACTCAAGATCCAGCGCCAGCTCCAGATCGGCAGACTCGACGCCGGTTGGCTGTCGGGACAGGGCGACAACCCTGTAGCCGTTGCTGGCAAAGAGGGCACAGGTCTCGTTGCCAATGCCGGCGCTGGCACCGGTTACCAGGGCGAGTTTGGTCATTGCATCAATCCCCAATCCAGTTTGCTTTATCGACAATTCGCTTGAGCTTGTAGCCGAGAAACCGATACTTGCCCCAGTGTTGAAAAGCGCTTTGGGCGTACTTCGGGTCAAACCCTTGTTGGCGCAGATAGGCGCTGACTTCGGAGTCGACCGGCAGCGTCTCAAAATTTCTCATCAGCATCATGGTGTGAGCAGCAGCATAGGGGCCGATGCCTTTCAGGGAAATCAGGTAGTCGTAGTCGACCATGTCACCATGGGCAGAGCCATTGTTCTGGATGGCTTGATCCTGGAGTAATTGATCGGTCACCGTATCGACGGTCCGGGCTCTGAACCCTAGTTTGCACTCTTCGGCCAAACGCTCGGGGCCAATCCTCTGGAGTTCCCTAGGCTCAGGGAACAGGCCGCCGCCCAGGCCTACCAGAGAGGCGACCATGGATTTGGTCTGCTTCCAGGTGGTGTTGATGGTGCAAACCGTTTTAATGAGATCCTCAAAGAAGGTGTCTCCGCGCAGTAATCGGCCGCCACCGGACCGAATGAAGCGGGCAATGTCCGGATCGTTCCTGTCGCAAAGTGCAAGAAACTCTGAGGGATCCCAGTCCAACTGCAGCCAGCGGGAGACGCTTTCGGAAACCGCATCGGTGCTTGATGAGCATGTTTCGATAAGAAGCTGATCTTGAGAGGGCTGGTGGACCCGGGCCCATTCCGCGTTCTCGTCAATCCTTACCGTTCGCTCAAGACGCTCTCCGTCCCAGTGCCAGGGCGCAAGCTGACACCAACCGTGGCTTTCCACCGTCATGCGCAGGTTGAATGGCCGTTGCAGGTTCAAGGCGAAGGTGCTTGTAGTCATGGCCGGTTGAGCTCCATCAGTACAGAACCCAATCCTGCATCTTCAGTTGAAATTCACCAACCTGTCGCCCGGAAACGAAAAGGCTCACTGAAGCCAGATACGAAAGATTCAGTGCTGCCTCATCGGTCAATGTTTTGCCGCGCCAGGTAGGGATGAATTCACTGAACGGCAGGCGTATGCGGCTCCAGTCTGCTGTATCCGGGGTGAATGCATGCTGGTAAACAATGCTTCGCCGGTTGGTGCTGTTTCGGAGCCCGATCTTGTAGGTTTTGCCGTCGCCCTTTGCTAGCAATTCAATGCCTGTCGATTGGGAGGCATCGATGGGTTCCGGAAAGTCTGCTTTAACGGAGGCAAAGCCGCCGCCGTTATCCAGGCGCACGGTGCCGTCAAAGAGGCCGACTCCTCCGTCAGAATGAATCAGCTCGCCATCAGACTGTCCGCCCATTACCTGATCACCCAGGGAGTCCCATTCCAATCGCTCGCCCTTGGTATCGAACGTAACCAGGATAGGGTTGCCGCGGTTGTTACTGTGTGTGTCCTTCATTGGTTTTCCTTTACCCGCTTTTCAGAGATTCCGGGTAACAGTCTGGATGAAAAGTTCCCGATACAGTAGGCGCCTGATAGCGTTACACTAACTCTCAAATCTACGTTCATAAACTGTGTTCAGAGTGATTGTGGTGAGCTGTTGAACGACTATCTCGATAAAATCCTCCGTGGCCAGCCCATCAACTATGAAGCTTTCCTGAAAAAACTTCCGGATTCGTTTAGGCGCCGGCATAGGGAATTGTTTGCGGCGGAAAAGGTAAAAACCAACCGTTGGCTTGTCACGATTCTGGATGAGAGCGCTTTCGCTGAGTTGCAGGATGTGGCGCAAACGCCGGTAAGCCGGCTTGACGCCGCGAAAAAGGGTAATTCCCACCGCCATGGCACCGAGGTCAGCTTTCTTCTTGTTTACCATCAGGGGCTGGCGTCCAGCCGGCCGGACGTAGTTGTAATAGGAACGGAATCGGTGGATATCGGTTTCCAGCCGGCCCGTTCGGTGCTGGTGGTGGAGAATGAGCGGAATTTCTACCAGTATTCGCAGATGCTCGACTTTGCCAGTGAAACACTGGGCGTTCATTTGCGGCTGATGAATTGTGACGTGGTTCTGGGCGGTGGTAACCGCGTTACCCGGGGCGCGATTCTCGACTGGTTGAAGGGTTACGAAGAAGTATTCTGCGCATTCGATTATGATGCCGGTGGTCTGCAAATGTTCTCGACGATGGCAGCCCATCTTGGTGACAAAGCCACCTTTGTTCAGCCGCGTGACTGGCAGCCATGGCTGGCCCGGTTCTGCAAGTTACCGGACAGCACCGAACGGTTTACAAGGGCGATATCGCTGGCGGGAGGGCTTGGCTTTGTGGCCCTGGCCGAGGCGTTTCGAACGACCGGCAAATTCATGGAACAGGAGATAATTCTGGATGAGTGACTCCCAGGGGAGCCCAGGCAATTTCAACTTTGGTATTCGCCGTCTGGTGTTGGTGGATTCCGCCGGCTTCTGTTACGTGGAAATTCCGGTGGATAACCATGGCCTGATTCTCGGCCCGGGGAACCTGGGCAAATCCAGCCTGTTGAATTCGCTGCGGCTGTTTCTGCTGCCCGAGAACAACTTCAAGAACAGCCGCAAGAAATTTGCCTTCCGCAATGCCAGCGCCGGAAGCTTTTACACCAATGAGGAAAGCTACCAGCACTACTTTCCGAGCCAGTTCAGTTTCCTGATCATGGAGGCCGAGAACCCGGCCGGGGTGCATTGCCAGATTCTGTTCCGGGACAGCGCCAGTCAGCTCAGCTATGGCCGCGCGTTTGTGCCGGTGGGCTACGACCAGCTGCGGCCCCTGTTCTGGAACGGTGATGATGAAGACGGTATTGGCCAGGCAGTGCCGGAGTTGTCGTTCAGCCGGTTATCGGAGGCGCTGAAAAAGCTTTCCAAAGAAACCCGGCTGGTGAATGACCCCGCCAAACTCAAACAGATGCTGTACAGCAGCGAGTTGATGAATGCTGATGCGGTGCGCTATTCGGTGCTGCCCCTGGGTGAGTCCGACGAACGCCGGGTGCAGTCGCTGCGTACGCTGATCTTGCTGCTGTTTGAGATGAAGGCAGACGATCAGGCCATGTCCAATGCAGTGGCCAGCATCATCGAGGCGGACAAGAAGTTTGCGGACGACGCCTTTGATTTCAACATCGACGACTTTCTCAATCGCCATGATCAGTTAAAGCAGCAACAAACTCAGCTTACGAGAATCGAGAAAGAGCGCTCACGGTTTGAAAAGCTACAAAAGGATTATCAGTCCTACCAGACCTTGCTTCGCAGCCAGCACGACTTCGCCGCGTTTCGGGATGGAGTGAGCAATGCCTTGCAAGACATTGGCGCCAGGCGCAAAGCCGCGGTGGAGGCGTTCAATGAACAGAACGACACACTGCGCCATGTGCTGCAGGCTCTGAAAAAACTGGAGCAGGATGCCAGCGGCCTGAAGGGCGAGATCCGTTCCGCCGACCGTCGCATCAAGCAGGCAGAGCAGAATCAGAAAGATGGCGAGCTGCTGGTGTCCCAGTATGGAGAAATGACCCTGCAGGAAATCGAAGAGATCCAGAAAGAGGAGCTCGATAGCAAGAAAGGGCACTTGGCCGCTCTGAAGAGTGCCGCCCAGGCGGAGATCCGGCTGGAGCAGATCCAGAAGAAGAAGCAGGAGCTTGAGCGCAAGCATGAATCCCTGAGGGAAAAAGAAAGCAAGCAACAATGGCAGCTGCAGAACCAACTGGACGAAGCCACCGCAGCGCCTTTGCGGGCAGTGGATTCGAAACTGGTGATGGCCAGTCCGGGTCAGGATCTGGATGCCGACACCAAGGCCACCATTGAAGCCTTTGCGCGGCTGCTTGTGCCCACTGAAAAAGGCTTTGACTGGTTCGATACGGAATTCCCGACTCAGCCGGCCCGGCAGACAGACTTTGCAGAGCAGCGTCGGCATATTGAGGGTGAGCTTCATGGGCTGGAAAAGGAACGTTCCGAGCTGGCGGATACGGCCAACCAGGAGCACGACCGGCCCCGCCTGATCGAACGCACGGAAAAGGAAATCCGTGCCATCGAGAAAGACCTGGAAACGCTCCAGCGTTACCCGGCGGCCGCGACCACCCTGCGGGACGCCACTGAAGAAAAGCAGGCGGCAGAAGAACAGCTCGCCAAGCTGGAAGAACAGGCCCGGCTGGAGCAGGAAAAGCAGGATGCTGTTCAGCAGAAGGCCGCCAAAGCCAGGGCCGAGAAAGAGCGTATCGAAGAGCGAGAGCGAGAACTGGCGGGCCTTAGCCGCAGCGTTGGCACCGTGGAGCACCGTTTCCCGCATCTGAAAGTCGTGGAGGCCGAGCAGCCACTGGGTATGGAGCAGGTGTCTGTCGCCGCGTTCGACGACTTGCAAACCCAGTTGGACGATTTGGAAGAGCGCCGCCGCAGTATCCTCGACCACCTGCGTCAGTTCGTCTACCTGGGCATCCATGAAGACGCCGAAGGTGAGCTGCAGAAAGACGGCCCGGCGTCATCGGTCATCCGGGAAACGTTCAAAAGCCTGTCGGACCTGTTTGCCGGCATGGGGGAGCGCTGGAGTGTGCTGGAGCAGCAGGTTGGTATCCACAACGAAACCGTGGCGAGCTACCGGCAGGCCCTGAAATCCAACCACGAACACATTGCCCGATTTGAAGCGCAGCTGAACCGGGAACTGGACGGAGTGCGCATCAACGACCTGGTGGAAATCCGGGTGGATATCCACACCGATCCGAAATTCCGCAATCTGGTGGAAGAAGCCAACAACATCGACCCCTATGGCAACCAACTTCAGTCCGATGCGTTCTATGACCGTTTGCGGGTGTTTGTGGCAGACTTTTTCGGAGAGCAGGGCGGCAGCAAGCGCCTGACCATGGACAGGGTGATCACCGGCATTTCCTACCGTACCCGCAAGGAAAACGCCACGAACCTGGACAAGAAGGGCCAGTCCACCTCCACCACGGCACTGATCAATCTGGAGCTGGTGTACCGCCTGCTGAAACGGGTGTTGTATCCCGGCGTGCAGCTGTCGTTCCCCATGGTGCTGGACGAACTGGCCAGCGTGGACATCAGCCAGATGCCGTCACTGTTGGAGCGCCTACGCAAGCAGGGCTTCAACCTGTTCTCTGCCGCCACCCACAGTGCCAGCGCGGAAGTGATTTACCTGATCGGTCGACATCTGGAAGTCGGGCAGATGCGCACGGCACGGCCGTACAGCCCGCAGCGCACCCTGGTGTTCTGGGGCGGGGCGGAAGGTTTCACCAGCGGCGAGGCTATGAGTCACTGGGCTGATCAGGCTCAGGCCAGCCTGATGGAGCCGGTGGATGAGTAAACGCTTCAGCACTCTGGACACCACCCGACTATTGTTCGAGCACCCGAAGATTTTGTTCCGGATGATTGAGCGGATGGACCGGAACGAAGCCCGGTATATCCGGGAGAGCGATCTGGTGGCCGAGGTGATGGACTACACCCGCACCCTTGGCAACGCCGACCGGGATCGGGTGCGTTTTTCGCTGAACACCGACAATCTGTTCCGCAGCGGTCTGGTGATCGACATCATCAAGGCTGATGGTGAGCGACGACTGGTGTTCCAGGATGCCCTGATCAACCTGATGCGGGCCTGCAACGCGTCGCTGTATCAGGAACTGACCGATGCTCGCTTGCGCGGCCATTTGGTAACCCTTCGGGACGTGCGCAATCGGCTGGAAACCAGCAGTTTCAGCGACGCGGACCCGGACTACACCGAGCTGCGTGACGACCTGAACGAGCGGGTGAGCCAACTTATCGGTTTGCTACGCCAGAATGTCCTGCGCATGCAGACCATCAGTGCGCAGCTTGCGGACCTGTCCGGCGACGCCAGCCGGGCACCCGAGAAATTCCTGGAGTTCCGTCAGAACCTGTTCGAGCAGATCGTTACCCTGTATGAACGCCACATCAAGCCGACCCTGGTGTTTCTGAACCCGGATACGCGGCTGCCCGATGGCAGCAACCTGTTCGAGACCCTGGAAGCCATGGTTCGGTTGCTGGAAAGCCATGGCGACCACAGTTTGGCGGACCAGTTGTTCCGTTCCTCTATCAGCCTCAATGCCTTGTACAAGCCGATTCAGGCTGTGGCCCAGGAGGTGGAACACTTCCTGCGCAAGACGCGCCAGGGCATGGTCCAGTACAACGCCATGCAGCATTTCTACGGCAAACTGCAGGAACTCAAGGGCGACACCGAGACCCTCAGCCTGAAACGAAAGTGGCTGGAAGGCGGGGACTTTGCCCGCAGCACCGGTTTTCTGGTGGGCCTGCGGGCCCAGCAGCGGCCGAAACATTACGCCTTCGGTGAATCGTCCAGCTATTATCAGTTGTTGTTCAGTGAACTGGAGCTGCGACTGAACGACCTCCAGCGTAAGGCACAGGTGCCGGTTCTGCAGCAGGTGGATGGCAGCGGGCGTCACACCCGGATTGACGTTGAGCGCATCAACCAGCTGTATCAATGGCTGGAAACCCTCGAGCTGCGGCCGACCATGGACCTGGTGCGTGAGTTGCACGGCCGCCTGGATGGCTTTATCCCCGGTTACCGTTTCCCGGATTTGCTGGCGGCCCTGAACCGCCTGGTCAACTCGCCACCAGAAGGGCTGCAGGTGGTCACGACCAACCGTTTCCGAATCCTTGATCAGTCGTCAGACGGCGAGCAGTTTGTCTACCGCAGGCGCCGTCTGGAAAATCTGGAAACTACTGAAAGCAACGCCCCGATCAATCAAGAAGAGCAACAGCATGCCTGAATTCTCCGACGCGATGGATACCACCGAATCCGCCGATCATGCACAAAGCTCTAGCAGCTTCGAGCAAATCCTCCCAGCCCAGAGCGCGGCAATCTACCGGGAATTCCAGGCCGGCCGGGTGATTGTGCGTGATGTCTGGGACAGCAACCGCTCCGAGCTGCGTGCCAATCCGTTCTACAATCTGCTTTATAACCACCTGTCTCACTTCCGGACTTTTTACGAGCACCTTGGCAGCGAGCTGGTGTTCAACGAAACCGGTGCGTTTTTCTTTCTCAAGGAAAGCAGTGACGATGAGAATGAAGAGCACGATGAGAACGCCTTCCGGGTGCAGGTGATCTTGCTGCTGATCGGGCGTTATTTCGCGCGTAGCGGTAGGGATCTGGAATACCTTGGCCGGCCCGATGCCGGATTGAATGAGCAGGATCTCGAAGCTCTGGCGGGCGATGAGGAATACCAGGAGATTCTCAGGGCGGCCCGGTTTGAAAAAGGGTTGCCGGAAGCCCTGGATTATCTGGATAAACGCAATCTGCTGTTTCGCGCCGGTGCAGGGCGCTGCTTCTTGAGTTCCGCTGGTCTGTATTTTCTGCAAGAGCTGGTTCGGGAGTTTGAGCAGGGTTAGGAAAGAGGCCCGATTAGCGCTTTGACTCCTGCCCGCCTTCTTTTTCGACATCGTGTTCCAGCCTGGTGATACAGCGATCGAACGCCCGGCTGATCCTTGTCTGATCCTTGATCATCGCCAGTCGTGGCCAGGTGGCCTGCTCCCCGAGATTTATATACATCTCCAGGTCTTCAGGGCTTGGGTTAGCCAGAACCTTTCGGTAAAGAGATGCCTTGGGCGGGAAGTGAATGTTGATGTCCCCGAGGTATTGCTGGCTGGTCATGGCGTGGGCCTGTTCGATGAGCGGCCGTATGATGCCAGGGTGTGGGCTCTGCTTGGTCAGTTTCAGGGCCGTGGCAATCTGGCCGTGTGCGAGAGACAGCGCGGCTCGTTTGGCCCAGGCGGTCACGCCGCTCTGGTCATGATGGCTGATAAAAGGCACCACATGGGGGTTGGCCTGGCTTACGATGGTTTTGTTCACGTTGTGCAGGCGGGCCATTCTCATTAGTGGCAGGTCACCATGCACGCTGCCATCAATCCAGCTTTCGGTCGGCATGTAGGGCACGCTACTTTGTCGGCTACCGTTCGATTCCCGCGCCTGAAGGACTACCGGCGGGAAGATGCCCGGAACCGCGCACGAGGCCATGACTGCTGAATCCACCAGAACGGCCGGTGAGGACAGCCAGTTCAGTAGCCTGGGCTTTTGCTGGGTGCGAGTAGGGGAGACCGAAATATTCAGCGTGCGGCGGCTATGTTCGTACGCCTCTTTGAAACTCACACTCCCGAGGTTGTGCTGAATATGTTCCTGCAGTTGGCCGGGGTCCATGGCGTGGCCTGCCCGTAGGCCTTCCGCCACGCCCAGCCAGCGGAACGCATTCAGATGAATGAGTTCGGGGTGATTAAAGAAGTCTGCCAGCTCCTTCTCGTCCCGTGTGCAGATGGCGCCGGCCACTATCGCGCCCATACTGGAGCCGGCCATCACATCCGGCAGCAGGTCCTGGCGCCAGAGCGCCCGGGTAACGCCAATGTGGTAAATCCCGAAAGCCGCCCCGCCGCTGAGCATCAGGGCTGGCCGGCCATAGACTCTTTCGGCGTCCCGAAACATTTTCAGCTTGCGGGCGGTCGAAACCTCCGGAATGGGGTGCTCGCAGATAAACGCCATGGACTTTTCCACGGCATCAAGGAACTCACCCACCAATCGATTGGTGCCGCTGCGTGCAACGGTGTAAAGGTCCGGATTGGATAATTCGCCCAGGTGACGGTAGAGGCTCTCCTGGAGTATCCGGATCAACCGCCGTGTGTCGCCATTCTGCCTGCAATGGTCCATGAGGCCCATGTGCTTTCGCATAAGGCTTTCATGCAGCATTCCGGTCTCTTCCTGCTCGCGCCAGGCCAGCAGGCCGTCCATGTCGTCGAGCGCGGTTGCAGCCTCGCACCATTGCTCATAGTCGCGAGCCTGTTCCAGGTGCTGCTGGAGTTGTTTGCGGGTTTTCGAGGGGTGTTTCATACCCTTTACCTTAACCGATCCGGCCGGGGCTGTGCAGCGGCTGGTTTCCTGCCCCCGGGTTATTTGCTATGTTTACGACCGTGGGTTGGGTTTTATTACCAATCAGACATGTCTGCGGGAGAGACTGCATCGCTTGCGATCAGCGCCGAAGGAGCAACTGCCCCGGAAACTCTCAGGCAAAAGGACCGCTGACATGAATACTTTCCGAAGAGCTGTCGACAATCGCGTCAGTCGGCACACCGAAGGAGCAAGCGGCCTGTTTCGCTGAAACGGCCCGTGAATCTCTCAGGTCCCGTGACGGAAGGGGTGCTTTCTGCCATTTCGAGCAGAGAGGAAACCCTGGGCGCTCACGGAGATTGGAATGAAGCGAATCGCAGTAATTGGCGGTGGTATCACTGGTATTACCACCGCCTACACCCTTGCCAAGCGCGGGCTTGACGTCACGGTTTACGAGAAACATCGCTATGCGGCGATGGAAACGTCCTTTGCCAACGGTGGACAGCTCTCCGCCTCTAACGCGGAGGTCTGGAACAACTGGCAGACCGTGATGAAGGGCATCAAGTGGATGTCCCGGCGGGATGCGCCGCTGTTGGTGAATCCCAAGCCGTCCTGGCACAAGCTGAGCTGGTTCGCCGAGTTCATTGCCGCCATTCCCCAGTACGAGAAAAACACCACGGAAACTGCCCGACTGGCCATTGCTGCCCGTGACCATCTCTTTGCGTGGGCGCAAGAGGAGGGGATTGATTTCGATCTCAAGAAGCAGGGCATCCTGCATATTTATCGCGACAAGACCGGGTTTGATCACGCTGCGAATGTGTCACGGCTGCTGTCTGCAGGTGGCCTGGAGCGTCGGTCAGTCACGCCGGAAGAAATGAAGGCCATCGAACCGACGCTGGCAGGCAACTACTACGGCGGCTTTTTCACCGAGAGTGACTCCACCGGTGATATTCACAAGTTCACTAACGGCCTGGCCGATGTCATTCAGAGGCTTGGTGTTAAAACCTGCTACGGCCAAACGGTTACTGAACTGAGCGCAGACGAGCGCAATGCCTGGGTCACCGCGCACGATGGCGAAGAACAAACCCGCGATACCTTTGATGGCGTGGTGATTTGTGCGGGTGTTGGCAGTCGAGGGTTGGCTAAAAAGCTGGGGGATCGGGTGAACATCTACCCGGTGAAGGGATACTCCATCACCGTTGAACTGGACGACGAGGAGTCGCAAAAAGCGGCGCCGACGGTCAGCCTGCTCGACGATGCGACCAAGATCGTGACCAGTCGCCTTGGCGATGGCCGTTTCAGGGTTGCCGGTACCGCCGAGTTCAGCGGTTACAACCGCGATATCAAAGACGACCGGATCCGCCCGCTGACCCATTGGGTTGAGCAGTGCTTCCCCGGTGTCTGTACGCGCAAGGTAGTGCCTTGGGCCGGATTGCGGCCAATGATGCCCAATATGATGCCTCGGGTCGGGCCTGGTCGGTTGCCGACAGTGTTCTATAATACGGGGCATGGCCATCTGGGCTGGACACTGTCCGCGATAACCGCCGAGATGGTGGCAGAAGAAGTGTCCCGTAAGTCGTAAGAGTTTGACCGTTTTCCGGGAGGCGCCATGACAAGTATTCGCCTGTGGGACCTGCCGTTGAGAGCATTTCATTGGCTGCTGGTCATAGCGGTTTGCGGCTCCCTGGTTTCGATCAAGCTCGGCGGAGAATGGATGGTCTGGCACGAGCGGTTCGGCCTTGCAGCGGTCGGGCTGCTGAGTTTCCGCCTGATTTGGGGATTTATTGGATCGACCTATGCCCGGTTCTCGGTTTTTTTACCGGGTCCCGGGGATCTCAAATCTTACATCCAGGGCAAATGGCAGGGCGCAGGGCATAATCCACTGGGTGCACTGTCTGTTCTGGCTATGATCGCTTTGTTTGGATTTCAGGCGGTCACGGGGTTGTTTGCGAACGATGAGATTTCTTTCAACGGACCACTCTATCCTCTGATTTCATCGGATCTGAGCGACACGCTCAGCGGTTGGCATAGACAGTCTGAATGGTTCCTTTATGGCTTGGTTGCCCTGCACATCGGGGCAGTGATGTTCTATACGCTGGTGCGGAAGAACAATCTGATCAAGCCGATGGTGACGGGGAAAAAATCAATAAGCGACCATCTTGGTAGAAGTGCGGAAGGTGGAGGGATTGGAGCGTTTGTTGCTGCGTTCTGTCTAAGTGCTGTGTTGGTCGGGCTTGCCAGCGGCGAGTTTATTCCTCCGCCGCCAGCACCTGAGCCTGCACCTCAGGATCTTGGCTGGTAATCGCTGGCTGGATCAGTCGGCGCGGAAGTTATCATGGCAAGCTTTGCAACTCTTGCCGACCGCCGCAAACTGCTCGGCGATGGCGGCTTTGTCACCATTGGCCGCAACTTCCTGCAATTTATTCGCTTCACGAACAAAGTTGCCGCCAACTTCCCGCGCTTTTTCAGGCTGTTCGAAGAATTCGGGCTTCAAACGGGTATCGTCGGCCTTGTCCATCGAAGAGTCGGGGCTATAAAGAGCGCCAAGGCCTGAATTTGCTGTCGCGGCGATGGCGTTTGCTGCCGCCATAATTTGTTGCGCGTTGAACTCCACTTCCTCGTCTACTGCCTGCGCCTTGATCTTGCCCATATTCCAGGACATGAACTGGTACGCCGCCTGACGAGCCTCGATCTGATCCTCAACGTCCATCTGAGCAAGGCTGGTGCCGGCGAACGCCAGGCTGAACATGGCGGTGGTCAGAATTCCTGTCGTCTTCATTTGTCGTCCCTCGTTGTCTTTGGTTAATCAATGCAATTTCAAAATAGCATAACCAAATGTCATTTAAATATAGCCATTGGTTGGGGGTTGATGAACAAAAGGTGCTGGCCTCTCAAGCCGGATATCCCGTGATGTCCCTGATTTTTCGGTACAGAGGCTGCAGTTGGGGGTACATTTTCAGGTAAACCTCGTTATACAGCCGTTGGTAAAGGGCCCGGGTTTCTTCGTTGGGATGGAATACGTCACCGACCCGCGTCATGTTCGCGACAGCGATATCAAAATCCGGATAAAGGCCCAGCCCCACGGCGGCGTCTATGGCTGCTCCTAGCCCGGAGGTTTCATAAGTGTGCGGCCTTTCGGCCGGGAGTCCGAACACATCGGCGGTCAGTTGCATGGCAGCATCGCTCTGGGAACCGCCCCCGGCAACCCTGAGTTTTTTGATCTCGACGCCGCTGCGCTTTTCGATTTTCTCCTTCCCTTCACGGAGTGCGTAAGCCAACCCCTCGAGAATGGCCCGGTATATGTGCGAGCGGGTGTGCACATCCCCGAACCCGATAATGGAGCCTTTCGCTTCTGGCCCTGGCTGGCGCACACCCGGTGACCAGTAGGGTTGCAGCATCAGGCCCATGGAGCCCGGCGGGACGGCCTTAACCAATTCATCGAACAGCGTTTCGGGTTCTATTCCTCGCTGTTCCGCGATTTTCTGTTCCCGCTGACCGAATTCCTGTTTGAACCAGCTCACCATCCAGAAACCCCGGTAAATCATCACCTCGGTAGAGTAATGACCGGGCAGAGCTGAAGGATAGGGCGGCATCAACCGGATCGGTTCCACGTACCGTTGGTTCGTGGTGTTGATGGTTGCAGTGGTGCCGTAGCTCATGCAGCCGGTGTCTGGCGTCAGCCCGCCGGAGCCGAGAATCTCGCAGGCCTTGTCTGAGGCGGCGGCAATCACGGGCAGGCTTCTGGTAAGGCCGAGGTGCTGGCAGGCTTCGTTGGTCAGATGTCCCAATGTTTCCCCTGGCGATACCAGTTCCGGAAGCATGGCGGGCTTGACTGGCATGGTCTGCCATTTGAAATCCCTCGGGCCGGCCCAGCGGTGCTTTTTGTAGTCGAAGGGCAGGTATCCGACCTGGCTTCCGGTTGAGTCCCGGAACTCCCCGGTAAGTCGGAAGTTGAGATATCCAGACAGCAGCAGAAAATGACGGGTTTTGGCCCAGATCTCGGGTTCATTCTGGGCAATCCAGTTGGCCTGGGTTTTTTCCCGGAACCGGTTGATGGTGCCTTCCAGCCGGGCAAGTTTGAACAGCCATCCCCAGGGCCCTTTGACGGGGCCTTCTACCTTTGCGTGGCGCTGGTCGAGCCAGATGATCGCTGGTCGTAGGGGCTGGCCGTTTTCGTCCAGGTTGATGACGGTGCCCCGCTGGGTCGTCAATGTGACGCCGACAATCCGGTCCGGTGTCGCATCTGTGGAATTCCAGAGCAGCTTGCAGGCTTCTCCGAGTTGCTCCCAGAAGTAGTCCGGGTGCTGTTCGGCCCAGCCGGGTTCTCTCGAGAAATAGGGCTCGATGTCCTGCTTGCCTTTGCCCACCAGATTGCCACGGGTATCGAACAGCAACGCTCTGACGCTCTGGGTGCCATTGTCTATGGCCAGGATGAGAGGGTCAGCTGGCATCAGTGGCCTCCCCGGGCGGCAGCGAGTAGGCGTTGTGATAGATGGCCAGGTAGCGGGCCTGCTCCTCTTCCCATCGTTGGTCATCCCAGCCAAGCAGAGGCTGGCAATGACTGCGGATCTCTGGCAATAGGGCGTTGCCAGCATTCGGCAGGATCAGGCCCAACCGTGTTCGTCGCAGAAGCAGGTCATCCAGATGCTGCACATCTTCATGCTGGCATGCCCAGCAGAGCTCTGCCCAGAGCAGGTCGGAGGTCCGGTTCGGAGTGACAGGCTCCATAGGGCCTGAAGCAACGAGTTGTTCAAGCTCGGGGCCATAGAACCCCTGGAGTCGCTGCCAGCACTGATGGCTAATGGCGGCTGGCCTTGAGGGGTATTCTGTTCTCTGGAACACCGGTTTGGATGCTCGCCGCAGAACCTTGCTGGCGTCTTCGCCAAGCCCCCGGGTGAGCGCCTCGCGGGCGATGACCCGGAAGGTGGTGAGCTTGCCGCCGGCAATGCTGACCAGCCCCCGATTCACCCGAAGTGCGTGTTCCCGGTTTTCCTTGGACGGTGCCTTACCCGTGCCATCGGTTACCACCGGCCTCACGCCGGCCCAGGTTGAAAGGATGTCGCTTCGGGTAATGGGGCTGCCCGGAAATAATCGTGAGGCGATCTCAAGCAGGTAGGCGGTTTCGGATTCAGAAATCACCGGCTCCTGATCCAGATTGCCCTCATGGTCGATGTCGGTGGTGCCGAGAACGGTGGTGCCCAGCCATGGGAAGGCAAACACCGGGCGGCCATCTTCCGGATGGAAGAGGGAAACCGAACAGGACACCGGCAGGCTGGACCAGGGCAGCACGAGATGGCTGCCACGCAGGGGCCGAATGTGCATGGTGTCTTCAGAGGTCTTGCTGGACTGCAGTCGATCTGCCCAGGCACCGGTGGCATTGATTACCAGGGGCGCGAAGACCTCAATGGGCGTATCGTTTTCCTCTGCCTGAATCAGCAAGCCGGATACATCGCCGTTGCTGCGCTTTATTTCATCGGCTCGTGTGTAATTGAGGCACATGGCTCCGTCCCGCCGGGCTTCGGCAATCAGGCGCAGGACCAATCGCGAGTCGTCGGTGACCGCATCGGTAAAACCGCTGGCGCCGGCGAGTTTTTCGCCCGTCAGGCCCGGCACCCAGAGCATGGATTCGGCCGGGGTCAGAAAGTGGCGGCTCCGGTTGCGGGCAATAAAGTCGTAAACCCGAAGCAGTGTCTGAAACAGGCGCGGTCCGGGGAACTGGCCTTTGAAGTGCGGCATGATGAAGCGCAGGGGCTCAATTAACCCCGGTGCTTCCGCCATCAGTCGTTCCCGCTCGCGCACGGCGTCCCGGGTAAGACCGTAATGCCCGCTGCCCAGGTACCGGAGGCCACCGTGCACCATCTTCGAGGAGCGGCTGGAGGTGCCCCAGGAAAAGTCCTTCTGTTCCACCAAGAGCGTGCGCAGCCCGCTGCCTGCTGCTTCCCGGGCCACGCCGGCGCCGGTAATACCGCCGCCGACCACCACCACATCAAACTCGTTGGTCCCTGAACGCAGCGCATTAAGGATTTCAGTCCGGGTCATATTGGGGCTCCCATTCAGCGTCGCGCTCATTTCACCAGTGTTTCAGGGTTCAGGATCGCGTCCGGGTCAAAGGTGCTGCACAGGGAGCGTATAGCCAACATTCCCAGTTCGCCTTTTTCCACCGGCAGATAGGGGGCGTGATCCTTGCCGACACCGTGTTGATGGCTGATGGTGCCGCGGTTGTTCACGATCAGTTCAGAGGTGCTGGTTTTGAGCGTTTGCCAGCGCGCGAGAGTTTCCTCGTAGCTGTCGCCCACCCGGAACACATAGGTGGTGTAGATGCTGCAGCCCTGGCTGTAGAAGTGGGAGAGGTGGGTGAACACATGGGTGTTCTCCTGCTGGTCTTTCAGGGCGTCACGCAGGTTGGTCTCGATCAGACCCAGCAGATTATCGACGTTGTCCCAGTCAGTGGCCGTTTCCAGAGTGTCGACCGCGTAGCCCATCTGCCAGAGAGCCTCTCTCAGATAGGGCATGGTAAAACGCTTGGCCGCCCATTTGTCGCCGAGCCGGGTGCCGGTATAGATGCCGTTTTGGGCCTTGCAGATACTGCGGGCCTCTTTCAGGGCGTTCCTGGTCTGGCGCCGGGTGCCGGTGACGCCAAAGGTCATCATGCATTTGCCGTCTCTCGCGCCGCGGAGCGACAGGAAGCGCTCGAGCATACCGATCAGTCGGGGATGGCCGGCCAGAGCGAGCTGGGTTTCGGTCTCTACAGCATTACTGAGCCTGAGCATGGACAGCTGGGTGCGGTTCTGCACCAGCAAGCGGCTGGCGGTGCGGGCGCTGTGCCAGTCCGGGAAAAACACCACATGAAAGCTCTCGTGCTCCGGAAGCGGGGTTACCCGAACCTTCACTTCGGTGATCAGTCCGATACGGCCTTCGGAGCCCAGAACCATTTCCCGGATATCCGGGCCGGCGCTGGAGGCGGGTATGGTTGGCAGGGTGAGGGTGCCTTTAAGGGTTTCGACCCGGCCACCGGCAAAGAGTTGTTCAATGCGGCCATAGCGCAGGGATTGCTGGCCACTGGATCGGGAGGCCACCCAGCCGCCGACGGTGGAAAGCTCGAAAGACTGGGGAAAATGCCCGAGTGTGTAGCCATGGGCCCGGAGTTGGGACTCTACCAGTGGCCCGGGCGTTCCCGCACCAAACGTCGCGATCTGGCTGTCCGGGTCCAGATCCAGCAGGCGATTCATCCGGCTCATGTCCACGGTCAGCAATGGCTGGCCTTTATCCACCGGATTTATGTGCCCGGCGACACTGGTGCCGCCTCCGTAGGGAATCAGGTGAATGTGCTGCTCCGCGGCCCAGGAGAGCAGGGTTTGAACCTCTTCGCTGGTGGTGGGGTAGGTAACGCCATCCGGGAATACGCCAAACTCGCCGCTGCGCATGGCCAGCCAGTCCGCAAGACTCTGGCCGCGGGCATGCCGCACGCGTGTTTCCGGGCCTGTATCAATCAGCGATTCCAGCTCTGCCGGCCGGCTAAGGCGGGTTTCCGGTACTTTTGCGCAAACAGATTCCAGGGTCGCGTCCGCCAGAGGCTGGCAACTTCCGATGCGCGATGCCAGAAAGTCCTGGCCCTGTTTCGGCATTGCCAGATTGAATCCCTCGTCGCCCCAGCCGTTCCAGCGTCGCATGTGTCTAAGTCTCCGGGTTAAGAAATAATGTGAAGCATTCTAGCGGGTCGGCGCCTTGTGCAGATGTCGCTTGGCGCCAGTCGCGCTGTCATTTGCCGCCAGAAGATTTTTCGCAATGGACCTCAGGGCCGGAGAGATTCTGTCAGTCGACTGTTCAGGTCCTGCCACCGGGAAAGCCTTCCGGCTTCCCCGATATGGGTACGCGCTCCGCCCGACTGGTTGAGTCAGAGACCTTCGCCATTGAATCTGTAAACAGATTAAATATCAGTATGTTGAAATTCAGTTTTAATGTAAGTTATAAGATTGTCCAGGATCAACGGATCTGCGTCCGGCTCCGGGTACCATGCCAACACCATGTGGGCCTGGTTCAACTCCAGGGCTTTGACATACACAATCCGCAGCTGGTCATCGGGCACGCCCATGGACTTGAGGGTCAGGTATTTGGCGATGGAGAAATCCTCCCAATTGCCGCCGTTGGTGGTTAGCAATTTCACCGGGGTTGCCCAATAGTCTTCTTCGCCCCAGTGACGGATATCGCCGACAAAAGTGACCCGGTTGAAGAAGGAGTTGACTAGCCGGAGCTGAGTTCAAAGGCACCCACAATGGACACCAGCAACAGTAACGCAGGCGGAAGACTGGAACGTCGGCGTATCTGGGTAGCGGCCGTTTCCATAGCGCGCCTCAGTTATTGTTCCGTAGGCGTTCCCTGAGCTGCTCAAGGCGCCGGCGGATTTCCTCCCGGCGCTGTTCATCGCTGTTGGCGGAAGCGGGCACTCTCGAGGGTGAGGGGGATGCAGCCTGTTGGACGGCAGGCGCGGGCTCTTCCTGCTGGCCGGCTGTGAAGGACATGCCGCTGCGGTCTTCGGATTCCGGGAAATAGAGGTTCTCGAGTTTGCCGGAACGTTCAATGATCACCCGGTTCGGATGTACCGAGCGCAGTGTCGCATTACCGGGCAGTTCGTCACCCACCAGGTAAGCTTCGGTTTTGCTCTTGTCATCTTCGATCAGCGCGCTACCCGGAAAATCACCATCTGCGGCCAGAACGCCCCGAAGGAACAGTCGGAGGTTGGTTTCCGGGAGGTTCTCGGTATCCATTTCTACCGGCGCGCTTTCGCCGGATTCGGCTCCGAACAGATCCAGGGAGGACAGGTCCACGCTGGGTGGCTCACGACCGGCCGCCGGGTCGGAAACCAGTGGCTGTACGCTATTGTACTGCCCCTGCTGGCCTTCCATTTGCCAGAAACGGTAACCCTGCCAGGCTGTCAGGGCGACCATGGCGGCCCCTGCCACGAGCGCGAGGATCAGGGGAAACCGTTCATTGTTTAGGAGCATTGATTATCCTGAATGCAAGTTTGTGGGCCGGGAAAAGCTCACAGGTTATCAGACTGCAACGTTTTATTGGGAGTATAGTGTATCGAGTTATTCAGCGGGTCCATATCCTGTGGTAGCCTTTCTGAATTAGTTGAATCGAAAAGGGTTTCACGAAAGAGGACGACCTTGACCACAGACACAGAACTTCAGCCGCAGGATGCTCCGCTGGGCCGTCTTCCGTTTACTTTTGCCAAGCGCAACGGAGTGATCCTGACCCGTTCGGATGCCGGCGAGCCGGTTATTCTGGTTCGTCCCGGAGCCTCCCATTCTGCGCTGGCGGAAGCGAACCGTATCAGTGGCGGTCGCGCCCGTTTTGCCACCATTGATCCGGACCGGTTCGATCAGGCCCTGAACTCTGCGTATCAGAATGATTCCGCCGAAGCCATGCAGATGGTGGAGGGGATCGGCGACGACATGGATCTAGCTTCCCTGGCGGATTCGGTGCCGGAAACCGAGGACCTGCTTGAGCAGGAAGACGATGCTCCGATTATCCGGCTGATTAACGCCATCCTGACCGAGGCGGTTAAAACCAGTGCTTCGGACGTTCACATTGAAACCTATGAGAAGCGACTGGTGGTTCGCTTTCGGGTGGATGGCGTGCTCAGAGAAGTAGTTGAGCCCAAGCGGGCGCTGGCCCCGTTGCTGGTGTCCCGGATCAAGGTTATGGCGAAGCTGGACATTGCCGAGAAGCGGGTGCCGCAGGATGGCCGGATTGCGCTGAGGGTAGCCGGTCGGGAAGTGGATATCCGGGTGTCGACCATGCCGTCTTCAAGCGGTGAACGTGTGGTTCTGCGTTTGCTGGACAAGCAGGCAGGTGCCATACGGCTTGAATCCCTGGGCATGGCAGGGCGTGACCTGAAAGTTCTGCGCAAACTGATTTACCGTCCTTATGGGATCCTGCTGGTGACTGGCCCGACCGGTTCCGGTAAATCCACCACACTCTATGCCTCGCTGCAGGAAATAAACGATCGCAGCCGCAACATTTTGACCGTTGAAGATCCCATCGAATATAACCTGCCGGGTATTGGCCAGACCCAGGTCAACACCAAAGTGGACATGACCTTTGCCCGCGGTCTTCGGGCCATTCTGCGTCAGGATCCTGACGTGGTTATGATCGGTGAGATCCGGGATCTGGAGACGGCAGAGATTGCGGTACAGGCGAGTCTGACCGGTCACCTGGTACTTTCCACACTGCACACCAACACCGCCGTTGGCGCCATCACCCGGCTTATGGATATGGGCATTGAGCCCTTCCTGATTTCATCAAGCCTGGTAGGCATTGTTGCCCAGCGACTGGTTCGGGTTCTGTGTAAGGAATGCCGGGAGCCCTATACACCGACAGAAGAGCACTGCGAGTTCCTGCAGCAGGATCCCGCCAATCCGCCCAATATTTACCGGGCAACGGGTTGTAGCCATTGCAACCAGCTTGGTTACCGTGGGCGTATCGGTATCTATGAGGTGGTGGGGATCTCCGAAGAGATCAGCTCACTGATCCACAAACGTGCCGGCGAGCTGGATCTGGAAAAGGTGGCTCGCCAACATGGCCCGAGTATTCACGCAGACGGTGTGCAGAAAATCCTGGATGGTGTGACCACGGTGGAAGAAGTACTCCGCGTTACGCACCGGGGCCAGTAAATCATGCCAGCTTACGAATATAAGGCATTAGATGCCCGGGGCAAGCAGAAGCATGGTGTCGTCGAGGCCGATGCACCGAGAGCCGTCCGCCAGCAGCTCCGGGAACGTGGCCTGACGCCGCTGGCGGTTGAGCCAGCAGCGGAGAAACAGGCCCGAAGCAATCCGCTGAGCAGCCGGGGTTCGCTGGCCGCTGCCGATCTGGCGCTGGTTACCCGCCAGTTGGCAACGCTGATTCAGTCCGGCATTCCCATTGAGCAGGCACTCTCTGCGGCAGCGCAGCAGTCCCCAAAGCCAAGAATTCGCAGCATGCTGATCGCTATCCGGGCCAAGGTCATGGAAGGTTACACCCTGGCAGACAGCCTGGGTGAGTTCCCCAAGGCATTTCCGAGGCTGTACCGGTCTACCGTTGCTGCCGGTGAGCACGCCGGCCACCTCGATCTGGTACTCAATCGGCTGGCGGATTACACCGAAAACCGCCAGGAGGCTCGCCAGAAAATTCAGCTGGCGGCAATCTACCCCATCATCCTGAGTATTGTTGCCATTGCCATCGTGGTGTTCCTGCTCACCTACGTGGTGCCGGATATCATTGATGTTTTCCTGAAGCAGGGGCAGGAGTTGCCAACGCTGACCATGGCGATGCTGGCGGTGTCGGAATTTCTGGCGGATTACGGTGTCTACCTGTTTATATTGCTGGTTGGCGGCCTGATGATGTTCCGGTTTTTCCTGACCAAACCCGGGTTCCGACTTCGGTTTCACAAACGCCTGCTACATCTGCCACTGTTTTCCGGAATGGTCCGTGGAGTGAATACTGCCCGGTATGCCAGTACCCTGAGCATTTTGACCACCAGTGGCGTGCCGCTGGTAGAGGCGATGCGCATTGCCGGTGAGGTGCTCTCCAACGATTTCCTGCGGCAGGAATTGCGGGACGCGGCCAGAAAAGTCAGTGAGGGCGGGTCGTTGCATCGTTCCCTCGATCAGACCGGGTATTTCCCGCCGATGATGCTGCACATGATCGCCAGCGGGGAGGCCAGTGGCGAGCTGGACAGCATGCTGGAGCGGACCGCCCGCATGCAGGAAAACACGCTGCAATCCAAGATTGCTGCCATTGTGGGACTATTCGAACCAATGATGTTACTGGTGATGGGCGTGGTGGTGCTGATCATCGTGCTGGCCATCATGCTGCCGATATTGAATATGAGTAATCTCGTGGGATGAAACCCGCGCCGGATTGTCATCAGACGAATCCGAACCGAATGCAATCCATGCCAATGACGAGTGAGACAATGACCATCAATAACCTCAATACACATAACAACAGCCGCGGCTTTACCCTGATCGAAATCATGGTGGTGATGGTGATCCTGGGCCTTCTGGTGGCCATCGTGGCACCAAATATCATGGGGCGGAGTGACCAGGCAAAAGTCACCGTGGCGGAAACCCAGTTGAGCAACATTGCCAACGCTCTGGACCTTTACCGCCTGGATAACAGTCATTACCCGTCCACCCAGCAGGGCCTTGAGGCGCTGGTCTCCAAGCCCAGCGGCACCCCGGAGCCGAAGAACTGGAACGCGGACGGCTACCTTAAGAACGTGCCGGAAGACCCGTGGGGAGCTGAATACCAATACGTGAGCCCGGGCACTGAGGGCCCCTATGATCTGTATTCCTACGGCTCCGATGGCCAGGAAGGCGGCGACGGCGACGCGGCCGATATCAGCGTCTGGGATACCGAGGGCTAAATTACTGTGCAGGTCAGATCCCGACAGACTGGTTTCACCCTCATAGAAATACTGGTGGTCCTGGTGGTTGTGGGTCTGCTGGCGTCTCTTGCCGTGTTCACGATGGGGGGAAGCTCTCAGCAGCGGGAACTGGAAAACGAAGTGCGGGAGCTGTATCTGCTCATGCAGACTGCTTCCGAACAGGCGGTGCTGAATAACCTGGAACTGGGCCTCAAGCTGGAAGAGGATGGTTACCAGTTCGTGGCATATCAGGATCAGACCGGGGACTGGAAAGCCTCTGGCGAACGCATGTTCCGGGCCCGAAGCCTCCCCGAATGGCTGACCGTTACCGAGTTTATTGAAAGCGACGCGCCGAGACTGGCTTCTTCCGAGGATACTCTGCTCCCGGATGTGGTGTTCTTTTCCAGTGGCGAGACAACACCCTTCGAGCTTGAATTCACCATCGGCAACGGGTCAGACACGATGCATGTGTTGGCCTCGGATGGTGTGTCGCCAATGGAGTGGCGCAAGCCGGGTGATGAGGGGAGCAGCGGGTGAGAACGCAGAAAGGGTTTACCCTGATCGAAGTGCTCATTGCTCTGCTGGTTTTCGGCCTGATCGCAACGGCGGCAGCCGAAGTCGGCAGCCAGTACATTTCCAGCTATGAACGGGTGAGGGACAAAACCCTGGCCAGCTGGTTGGCGGATAATCGGATCAATGAAATCCGCCTTCAGGAAAACATCCCGGGAATCTCCGAAAACTCCAAGGACACCGATTTCGGACCTTACCGCTGGCGCGTGACCACAGCGATACTCGCCACTGCCGAGGCGAAGATGCGCCGGATAGAGGTCACGGTTGCCCGTTATCGTGAGGATGGCGCGGCGCCGGTTCCGATTCATACTCTGTCAGCTTTTGTGGGGGCACCATGATGGCCGTGCCCAGCCAGAGATGCTCATCGAACCAAAGTGGTTTCACCCTGCTGGAGGTGTTGATCGCGGTCACCATAACCGCCGTCATCGGGCTTGGTGTGTGGCAGGTTATCAATGGGGTGGTGAATTCACGCGATCGGGTGAATGAACTGGCCGAACAGTTCGACGGACTACAGCGGGCCATGCTCCTGCTCGAGCGAGATCTCATGCAGGTGGTCAACCGGCCGGCAAGGGATATTTACGGCGATTTCCAGCCGGCGCTGTCCAGCCGTGAGGATGATTTTTCCCTGTTGCTGACCCGGCAGGGCTGGCGCAACCCACTGGGCATACGCCGCAGTGGCTTGCAGCGTGTTGGCTGGGAATACACCGGCAGCGAATTGCGGCGCCGGTACTGGCCCATGGTGGACCAGGGCCAGGAAGATGACAGCCGCGATGTGCTGCTGCTGCAAGGCGTAAAACGCCTGGACGTGCGGTTTCTGGATGCCAACCGAAGCTGGCAGCCGCAATGGCCCACCGATGAAGTGATGGCCGGATTGACCCCCGGTAGCCGCCCGGATATTCCATTGCCGCTGGGTATGGAGGTGACTCTGGAACACGAGCGGTTCGGAACGCTGGTACGGACCTTTGCCCTGCCGGATTTTGATCCGTCGGTTGCCCAGGGCGCTCTGAACCAGGCAAACCAGGCTGCCAGTGAAGCGGGAGAGGAAAACACCGAAGAAGATACCACCGGAGAAAATACCGGCGCGACGGGGCAGGGAGGCTAGGCCACTATGAGGCAAATCCCGGCGTTACCTCACCATCAGCGCGGCGTCGCTTTGATCATGGTGCTGCTGGCCATGGCTCTGGTCGTCATGCTCGCTTCCGGCATGACCCAACAGCAGAGCTTGCGGGTGTTCAAGGCGGGGCACTATCTGGCCCAGCAGCAGGGCCAGAGTATTGCACTCGGTGCCGAAGCCTTTGCCCGCCAGATCCTGCGCAGGGATTATGACGAGGACAAGGAAGAGAATCTGATGGTCGACAGCCTTGACGAGTTCTGGGCCGCCAACGCGGCCGTTCTGCCGCTGGATGATAATGGTGTGGCTGAGGTTCAGATTGATGACCTGGGTGGGCGACTGAATCTGAATGACCTGGTCGGTGCCAATGGTGAGGTGGATCCCGTCGTTCGGAATCGTTTCGTTCAGTTGTTTGCTGCATTGGGTATAACCGCAGTTTCCGTGGACTCGTTGGTGGACTGGATCGACCCCAATGACCAGACGGTTACCGCCTATGGGGCTGAGGATGGTCAGTACCTGATGGCAGATCAGGCTTACCGGGCTGCCAACCAGCCGTTCACCACGGTGACCGAGCTTCGCCTGATCGAGGGCATGACCGAAGAGATTTATCGGGCCTTGCGGCCCCACGTGGCGGCACTTCCAGTAAACGGGGCGGGAATCAATGTGAACACCGCCACTGCAATGGTGATCCGCTCCCTGCATGAAGAGCTGACGGACGCGCAGGCTGCGTCTATTCTTGAGAAGCGGGAAGAGGAACGGTTCGAGAACCTTCAGGATTTTCTGGCGTTGCCGGAGTTTGCCGGTCTCGGGCTAAAGTCGGTTGGCCTGGGGTTGCAGACACGGTTTTTTGAAGTTGCCTCGCGGATTACCTACGATAACCGTGTCGTGAATATGGTCAGTACCGTGTTCCGGACTCCGGAAGGCGAAGTCCAGACGGTTAACAGGGATACCGGGCAGAAAAACCGGATTACCAAAGAGCCTTTTACCATTTCAGAAGGATAATCATGTCTTATCGCCTTTACGTCCGCCCGATACCGCCTTTTGCGGACGGTGACCAGGACCCCGGTGCCCAGATGTTCAACTGGGTCCTCCACGATGCCAGTGGCGATGCCCAGGCCCGCGGCAATGGTGACAGCCGCGATACCATTGAGCAGACTCTGGTGCAGAATGCCCTGGATAACGTTCTGTTGATTGGTCTGATTCCTGGTGAGGAAGCGATTTACTGTCTGGCCGACATTCCCGCCAAGCAAAGCCGTTTTATTAACCAGGCGTTGCCCTACGCGGTTGAGGAACAGATCGCCCAGGATATTGATTCTGTTCACCTGGCCCTGGGATCTCACTCCGACCATGGGTACCGGGTGGCAGCCATAGACCGGGAGCAGATGGGGCAGTGGGTGCGCCTGTTCAGCGGCTGGGAGCATGTGCGTCTGGAGGCGATTTATCCCGATGCCTCTCTGTTGCCACGCACCGACGGCGGTTGGTCGATCTGTCTTGATGGCGACATCGCGATGTTGGTGAGCGAACGGGGCGAATGGCTGAGCATGCATTCTGCCAACCTGGGCATGTTTGCCCATACCCTTGCGGCACCCTCGGCTGAAGAGGTTGTGGCAGAAATTCCGGTCACGCTCTACGGCACAGAAGATGAGTTCGAAAGCCAGCAATCCACCATTGTGGAGTTAGGTGGTTCCGGCCGTCTTGCGGTTCGCAAGGAGGTGTTGGAACTGATGCCCCTGGAATTACTGGCCTACGCCCATCACCACCACCTGTGTGAGCCAGTGAATCTGTGCCAGGGCATGTTCTCCTCGAAATCCGGGAAAGCCAGCCCACTGAAGCCATGGAAGCCGCTGATTGCGGTGGCGGCAGTCTGGTTCGGGGTTCAGGTGGCGTTGAATGCCGGCATGGGGTTTTATTATCAGAATCAGGCAGAAGAATTACGAAGCGAGGCCATGGCAATCTATCGCGACGCCTTCCCCAATGACCGTCGCACCCATGCCGGCAATGTCCGGCGTGTCATTGAAGGGCAGTTGCGGGTCGCTGGCACCAGTGGACCGGAAGTGGACTTTATCACTCTGATGAAATACACCGGCCAGCAATACGCCCGTTTGCCGGGTAGCCAGGGTGTTAATTTCAATTCGGTGAATTACAGCCGCTCCCGGGGTGAGCTGATCGTGGACGTGAGAGCCGATAGCTACGATCGCCTAAGCGCCCTGCGAAACGGGCTGGCGAACCAGGGTCTGGCAGCGCAGATTGGCTCGGTTGTAAACGAAGCGAGCGGTGCACGCGGTCGCCTGACGGTCTCTGGAGGTTAAAGGTATGCTTTCCCGAATCAAGGATCAGCCGGCGGTCGGCAAACTCATTGCTCAATACGACCAGTTGCCCCGCCGCGACCAGCAGGCCCTGATGGTACTGGCCATCGCGGTCTTTCTTGGCATTCTGTATTTTGCCGTATGGCGCCCGGCTGCGGGCTTTTATGAGCAGTCTGAGGCTGCTCGAGACAACGCAGGCGAGTTGCTGGCATGGATGCAGGCCAATGAACAGACGATTCAGCGTCTGGGCAGTACCGGCGGCGCCAGCGCCACAGCGTCGGACGACAAGCCTGCCGATGGCCGTGCCCTGATGGCACTTGTGACCCGTTCCGCCGGTGAAGCCGGGCTGTCGCTTCAGCGCTTTGAGCCCAGCGGAGAGGATGCCATTCGGGTCTGGCTTGAGAATGCGCCTTTTGCAGAGGTGGCGGCGTGGCTGGAGCGGCTGAATGGCAGCCATGGCGTTGTGATTGACCAGGCCGCCATGGACAGGGCAAGTGAACCGGGCCGGGTATCCGTTCGTTTAACACTGGCCATCTGATTCTGAAATACAGATTCCGGACCTTCTGTCCGGAACTGACGCAGGAGAGGGAAGCGATGAGTAACGGCAGCGACAACAAGAACAAATCTGAGCCAGCCATTGTTCGTCTGGACGATACAGCGGTGAATGAAGCCAGATCCATTCTGTTTCACGCCTATCGGAATGAGCCGACGTTCCAGTACCTTTTTGATCACCGGCGCCCCGGTTACGATCAGCGGGTTCGGGCAACCATACGGGAACTGATTGACCTGTACTTTGAGCTCGACCAGGATGCGATTGGCGTGATGGTAGACGACACGCTTGTTGCCGTCGCGTTCATCGGAGACCCTGAGCTCCGGATGAACCTGGCTGACCAGATCAGCTGGCGGATCCGTATGGTATTGACGACCGGTTTTGCCTCCACACGCCGATACCTGGATTACCACCAGAAAATCCGTGATATGTTGCCACAGCCGCTGGCGCACCAATTGCCAATGATGGGCGTAAATCCCAAGTACCAGAATCGCGGCTATGGCCGTTTGCTGCTGAAAACCGTTGAAAAACTCTGTGCCGAAAACCCGCGTGGCAGCGGATTGGTGCTTGATACTGGTAACAACCGTTATCTGCCGTTTTACGAATCCGAGGGTTTCCGGAGCCTTGGCAAGATTCAGCTCGGCGACTTCGAAGATCATGTGTTGTTCAGGGAAGTGCATCCGGAAACCAAAACGGCCACGCCCGGCCAAACCTGACTTTCTAATGTTTAACGGGAGAAGCTGTGTCTGACCAGCAGGATTTTGATCTGATCGTTATCGGAGCCGGCTCCGGCGGAGTTCGCCTCGCACGAATGTCTGCCCAGCGGGGCGCCAAGGTTGCCGTGGTTGAATCCAGGTATCTTGGCGGAACCTGCGTAAACGTTGGCTGCGTACCCAAGAAACTGTTTGTGTACGGGGCTCACGTTCACGATGAGCTGGAAGATGCAGCCGGTTACGGCTGGCGGGTTCCACTCGACGAGGTCAGTTTCGACTGGCCGAAGCTGGTTGCTAACAAGAATGCCGAGATCGAGCGTCTGAATGGCATTTATGGCCGGTTGCTGGAAAACGCCGGTGTGACCATCATCGAAGGAACGGCGTCACTGTCGGACGCCAGTACTGTGGTGGTCGGCGACACTTCCTACCGGGCCAAACACATTACCGTTGCCACAGGCAGCTGGCCGGTTATTCCGGATGTACCCGGCAAGGAATCCATCCTCACCTCGAACGAGATGTTCTATTTGCCGCAGCTGCCCAAACAGGCCGTGGTGTGGGGCGGCGGCTACATTGCTGTGGAGTTTGCCGGCATCCTGGCCGGATTGGGTGTTGACACAACCTTGCTGTATCGCGGTGATCTGTTCCTGCGCGGCTTTGATGGTGATATTCGCCGGTTCACCGAACAGGAAATGCGGAAAAAAGGCGTGAACCTGCAGTTCGGTGTGACCATTGAATCGGTTGAAGCCGAGAATGCCCATTACCGGGTTCAACTGAACAATGGCGAAACCCTGGAGACTGGCCTGGTGATGGCGGCAACCGGTCGTCGTGCCCTGGTTGACGGTCTCGGTCTGACTGATCTTGGTGTGCAGCTCAGCGCCTCGGGTCATGTTGTCGTGGATGATCACTTCCAGACTGCCGTGCCCTCAATTACTGCCCTGGGTGATGTGATTGGAACTCCGCAGCTTACGCCAGTTGCCCTGGCACAGGGCATGGTGCTATCCAGACGTTTGTTCGGCGATGGCAAAGGCGAGATGGATTATTCGGCCATACCAACCGCCGTCTTCTGCCAGCCCAACATCGGTACCGTCGGGCTGACTGAGGAGGAGGCCCGCGAAGCGGGGCATCGCCTGCGGATTTACCGCTCGGAATTCCGACCGATGAAATACACGCTCAGTGGTCGTGACGAACGGAGCTTGATGAAGCTGGTGGTAGACGACGAGACTGACCGCGTATTGGGTGCCCACATGGTGGGTCCGGATGCGGGTGAGATCACCCAGGGGCTGGCGGTTGCCATCAAGGCGGGCGCTACCAAGGCTCAGTTTGATTCCACCCTGGGCATTCATCCGACATCTGCCGAGGAGTTTGTCACCATGCGGGAGCCGGTGGCCTGATCCATTGCCCGCGCCCGGTTCAGGGCGCCGGGACCTCTCTAGAGCTTGATCCAGCGGCTGAGCACCTCGCGCAGCATGTCCTTGCGTACAGGCTTGGCCAGATAATCGTTCATGCCACAGTCGAGGCAACTTTTTTCTGTTCCGGGCAGAACGTCCGCTGTTAACGCAATGATCGGTGTACCGATCTGGCCGTTGCTTTGTTCCCATTCCCGGATATAGCGGGTGGCTTCGTACCCGTCCATGATGGGCATCTGGCAGTCCATAAGTATGATGTCGTAGCCCGTGTGGTTCGTAGTGACCCTGTCCAGCGCCTCCTTGCCGTTGTTGGCGGAATCCGTCTGGAAACCAAGCCGTTTAAGCATGGCCGTGGCTACGCGTTGGTTCACGGGATTATCTTCCACCACCAGGGCGTGGCTGGCGGCATTAATGGCTTCCCTCGGCGGTGGGCCCGAAGGCTCTGGCTGGCTGGTCGGGTTGGCCAGCTCGAAGGGTAGCTCAAAGCGGAACGAAGAGCCTTTTCCCAAATCGGTTTCCACCTGAATGTGGCCGCCCATGAGTTCCACCAGGCGTTGGACCAGAGACAGTCCCAGGCCGGTGCCGCCATATCCCCGGTTATTACCACCATCGAGTTGCTCAAAGGAGTTGAAGATATCCTGCAAGCGATCTACCGGGATCCCGGAACCGGAATCGCTCACCGAGCAATTGAGGATGATGCAGTTGTCTTCCAGGGCGAAACAGCCTGCCTGGATGTTGATAAAACCGTCGCCGGTAAACTTGATAGCGTTGTCCGCCAAACCGGCAAGCACCTGTCGCAGGCGTGCCGGGTCGCCAATCACAACCGGGTTGTCTGGCCAGTCACCAAAGAACTTGAGATTGAGGGCCAGACCCTGCTGCTCGGCCAGATGCCGGTAGGTGGCGGTACAGTTTGAAATCAGTTCCCGAAGGTCAAATTCCTGGCTCTCGAGTTTCAGGGTGCCGCTGTCCATCCTGGAGTAGTCGAGAATATCCCCGATCACCGTCAACAGATCCTCAGTGGATTGGCGAGCGGTATTGAGGTATTCCCTCTGGCGGTGGGACAGCGGGTCTTCCTGGATCAGATCCACCATGCCGAGCACCCCATTCAGAGGTGTGCGTAACTCATGGCTCATGGTGGCCAGGAACTCGGATTTTGCCTGGTTCGCCATTTCGGCCTTCTCCCGGGCACTTTCCGACGCGGCGAGTGTCTGGTCCCGGGCCGTTTTCAGACCGGCAAGGTGGTGTGCAAGCTGGTTGAGCTGCTCTTCAATGGCGACGATCTCACGGGAGCTCTGGTGGGTATTCAGGGGGCGTTCCTGGTAGTCACCGTCCGTGAGTGTTTCGATTCGCCCAGCGAGATCCCGGATTGGCGCCAGAATCGTCCCGAGAAAATGATTGATAATCAGAATGGTGAACAGTAGCAGGGCCACGCCCACGGCAATCGAGGTCCAGAGAATATCCTGTTGCCGGTCGGCGAGCACATCGTGACCAACGCCAACCTGCACGGTACCAACGCGCAGTGAGCCCGAGCCGAAGCCGTAGTCCGGTTCAAACCACTCAGCGGTCCGCTGGGATCCAAGCTCCAGAGGCTGCTGGAGAATTTCGGCCTCAAAGATCTGATCGCGTTCCGGCATTTCACCGGGACGGACTGGTTCGTGTGAAACGAAGCCTATCTGGTCTCCCATAACGTCTGAAACTCGGATCCAGTCGGCCTTGCTTCGGCGCAATGATTGGGAAAGAATCTGATCCAGGGCCAGGGTGTTGCCAGAAACAACAGCGTATTCGAGGGCGGGAGCCAGGCTGTCAGCAAGCATCTGGCTGCTATCGGACAGATCCCTGCGGGCATCTTCCAGGCGTGCAGATGTGAAGAACACCATCAGCACGATGAACATTACAACGGCCGGTAGCGCTCCAAGGAGCAACAGTTTGCGGGACAGGGGGCGCTGTTGTCGATGTGTGTTACTCATCAGACGCCTCCCCGTTGATAGTCAGTTGTCGATCCACCCGTGTGGCAATATCCTCACGGCTGGGAAGGGGGATGTTCAGGGAGCGTGCAACCTGGGCGTTCACTTCGACCCGGAAGTCTTCCGGGTAGGACGGTGCCGGAAACTCTCCTGTTTCGAAAAAAGTGGCCAGAAAATCATCTGCTATCTCGATCATCTTGGGGAATGGCGCATAACTGGATGCCAATGATCCCGCTTTCACATAAGCCTGGGTCGGTCCAATGACGATCTGGTTACGGCGATAGGCGGTTAACAGAATATGTTTGATGGTTCTGGGGTTATAGATGGAACTGTCTGGGGCGGCTAGCAGAAAATCGCCGTAACCAAGTGCCCTGACCAGAGTCGGAATCAGTTTGTCGTTGTTGTCGACAAGAAATATTCTTGCCGACATGCCATAGGTTGGCAGCTCATCAATCAGGGTTTCGTAGAGTTCTACCGAGTCTGCGGTTGCCAGCAGAGCTATCTTGGTAGCCTGTGGCAGGATGGCTTTTCCCGTTAGCGCCTGGCGGATAAGGGGGACGTCGTAAAAAACGCCGGTGATCTGGCCTGGGGAGCGTTCGGCAAAGCCCGAAATAAATGATTTATCAACCAGCATCGCCAGAATGTGGGCGGAACGGTTTGCCTGGCGCGCGCGGGAGAAGGCGGCGGGTCCAACAGTTATAATCGGGCCGGTATCAAGAGTGGCCAGCTGGTCGTCGGAAACCTCGACCACCGAAATTGCTGGCTCAAGTTCTCCGTTCAGGAGCTGCATCAGGTGTTGATCAAGAGGCGCGCTGCCTGAACCTGCGAAGTAGACTGTTCTCGCCGGTGATTCCTGGGCGTTGGTGAACGCGGACAATACCGTAAGAACCAGAATACAGAGGGCCTTGGGTAAAAGACCCGGGATTCCGCAACCGGACCGCTTTCGGTGTATCGTGCCTGACCTTCGTTCCATACCGTCCAGGGCTCGCGCTTTCCTTGTTGAATTCAGAAACGAATACCAGCCTCAACAAAAAACTGGTTATGATCCTCAATCCGGTTGTCCGGGCTGATCCAGTGTTTCGGGTTCATGTAATGTTGGATCGTCAGTGCCAGCATATAACTGTAATTGGTTTTGTCCACCCGGCGGGCTAAACGAAAATCTGCCCGCTCGAATCGAGTATCCCGTACTTCATTGGTCCAGTACATCGCCGCTGACGTCATGAAGCCCTTCGGCAGATCCTGTATCCAGGCAAAGCTACCGGAATCTCGGGCTGAGAGGCGGGCCAGCAGATCGACAGCCCTTTCCTGTTTGTCCAGGGGCAGCGCAGCCGGGTCGCCGGTGTATCGGCCTTCCTGCTCGAGATAGGCGTAGGTGGCCCGAAGTTTGGTGCCGGAAAACTCCAGTGAGGTCTCCAGCTCAACGCCTTCCTGCTCCAGATCGACGTTGTTGGCGATATACCATTCCTCTTCGTTGATGACGCCGCTGATCATGTCATCGAAATCGTCATTAAAGTAGCGCACTTCCACCGAGAGCAGGGCACTTTCGAGACGGAACTGACCGAAGTAGCTGATTTCTCTTGAGGTGATCCATTCCTCTTGGAGTTTCTGGCCGTAGGTGGAGGTTGTCGGGTCCAGAATGTCCGCAACTTCAATTCTCTGACCTTCCAGCGCTTCAAACGGTGCCTGCACATTTCTTGGGGTGTAGGACCAGTCCGGATTCTGTTCGAAAGCATCCGGTGTTCTAACCGCTCGGGAGAAAACGAAACGCAGGGCGTTGTTGTTGTTCAAGATGAAGTTTGCAGCGGCCCTGGGCGAGAAATAGTCTTCATCGGTGGTGGTAGTCTGCTCCCAGTTGCCACCAGCGTTGAAGGTCAGCCACCGTAACGGCGAGTACTCGGCGTTGGCGAATACCCGGGATTGGTAATTACTCCCTTTGCCATTAAAGTAGGTTTCGGAATTGAATGAGTCTTTTCGATAGCCCACGCCGGAGACCAGCTTGAATTCATCACTGAAAATGATGGTGTCCTGAAGTTCGATTTCCTGCCGTGTTTCCTCGAGGTCTTCATTCAGGTCAGCGATGAATGGGCCCTGGTCTTCAGGGAAGGGCGGGAACTCTGACGGCAGAATGGCGTTGATCTCGGAGGCCGGTGCTGCAACGGACCACCGTTGCCGCTGCCGCTGATTCTGGTAGCTTGCCTGAATATGATAGAAATGATCAGGTGAAAGCGCTCCGTCGAACCGGACATGGAGGTAGTAGTCATCCATGATGATGTCCGGGTTCGTGGTGGCTCCCAGCTTGCCGGACTTCTCGAGATCTTCTTCATTCAGTCCGTTCAGAACGCCTGCCCGGACATCAATAGAATGTTGGTGATCAATCCGGAATACGCTGTCGAAATTGAAGTTGTTGATGTCGTGGCCATCATGAAAGGGGATTTCCTGGCCGCCATCGATCTGATTATCAAAGCCGTTGGACTTGCGCTTTTCGTAGGACAACCGCCAACTCTTGTCGGCATCCGTATCGCCCACCGAGGTAAACGTTCGAAGGTGCCCACGGGACCCAACCGAGGTGTAGGCTTCTACGCCTGCCGTGTCCTGGGGTGAGCGGGTGATGATATTGATGCTTCCAAGAAACGCGTTGATGCCATAGGCCGCGGAATTCGGCCCCCGGCTCACCTCAATGCGTTCGATGTTTTCCAATGCCACGGGCATGCCGAGCCAGTCCACATCGGCCAGGCTGATCCGGTAGGCGGTTCGCCCGTCTATCTGAACCTGAAGTCGGCGCTGTTCGTATTGTGAAGTACCGTGATAGGTCGCTACCGGGTTAGTGCTTCCCCAGTGCCCAACCACCATGCCGGGAATCAGCCTGAGCGCTTCTACCAGTGTCATGATGCCGAGGTCCCGGATCATGTCGCCGGTGATGATTGTGGTTGTCCCGGGCACCCGGAGTTTGGACTGGCGTAATCGTGTTGTGGTCAGTACTTCGGGGATTTCGCTTTGCTCGCCTTCGAGGGCAAGTAATCCGGGTATGAAATCAGGTGTGTCAGTCTGGGCGAGCGCGGTGGCTGATAGCAGAGCGGAAGCGATACTGATGCCGAGGCAAGTTGCGAGGGTGCGGCCGTTACACACCATTGCCGTTTTTGTCGATTGATGCATGGTTGACGTTCTATAATCTGCCGAGAAAAGGATAAAACGCTTTTATTATGATTGGGTCCTATCGTAAGGGACTACAGGCTATTTGTCTCTCTGAAATGTAATGAATCTCTGCCCGGGAGTTGCAGCTGTATGAATTGTTGGGAAATCCTTGGAATTGAGCCAACCGGCGATCGTCGGAAAATCCAGGATGCGTATGAGCAACAGCTCAAATTTGCCTCGGAAGACGAGGTGAGGAGCCTGGAAGCCGCTTTCCGGGAAGCTGTTGGGGATGGGCCGGCTCCGGTGGCGCGCGCCGCGGACTCTGTTCAGCATGAACAGCATGGCGGGATAACGGAGGAAGAGTCAGACCGCCCACTGGATGCCAACGACGGACAGGTGGTCCGTGAGGTCGTCATTCAGATCAAGGCACTGCTTAATGACTCTTCCAGAAGTAAGGACGCGGGCATCTGGAAAGCCATTCTCTGCGAACCTCCTGCCGATCAGCCGCAACTGAGACGCGAGATTGGCCGGCAGCTGGAAGCCCAGGTGCGCCCCATGGCGGAAAACGGTACCTTTCCGGTTCCGGTTGCCCAGTTCCTTGGGCAATGGTTTGGCTGGTTCGCCATTGAGGAGGCTCCTGATGCAGCGGACGAACGAAACTACCCGGAACCTGACATGTCGGAAGAGCAGGGGGAGCAGCCACCGCAAATGGTTAATTTCTGGCCGGCGGTGATTGGCTGGATTGTCGGTCTGGTGATTCTCGCCACGCTCTTCGGCGGGATGGGAGGCGGATAGTTCCGCCCCCTGGTCAGTTCAACCTGTCCGTGTTAGCTCGTTCAATCTTTTCACGGTACTTCTGGGCAAGGATTGCCCCGACAATTACCTGTATCTGGTTGTAGCACATGATCGGTAACACGATCATGCCAAAGCCGGGATGTCCGGAAAACAGCACTTTGGCCATGGGTAGGCCTGATGCCAGGCTTTTTTTCGAACCGCAAAACACCACCGCTGCCTCATCTTCCAGGCTGAAGCCAAATCGCCGCACCAGAAACTTCGCAAACACCATAAATAGCAGTAGCAAGCCCAGGCAGAGCCCGATGGCGAACAGGATGGCCTGCAACGGCAGGTTTTCCCAAAGTCCGCTTTCCACCGAGTGCGAGAAAGCGGAATAGACAATCAGCCAGATCACGCACTGGTCATAGCGTGCCATCAGTGTTTCATTCCTGCCAAGGAAGCCGCCGAGCCAGGGTCTGAGAGCATGGCCCACCGCAAAGGGCAGCAACAGCTGCAGAATGATGTCTTGCAGAGCTTCCGCAATGGAGAAGTCCCCACCGCCGGATGTGCTCACCAGCAGCAACAGCAGGAACGGTGTCAGCATCATGCCGAAGACATTGGAGGCTGCCGCGCTGCAGATGGCCGCGGGCACGTTGCCCCGGGCCATCGCTGTGTAGGCAATGGAAGACGAGACCGCTGAAGGCAGTACGCCCAGATAGAGGAACCCAAGCCCAAGATCCTTCGGCATCCAGGACGGTGCTATGTCGCTCAGGCCGTTGATCGGCAAAACCGCCAGCGGAAAGAAAATGAAAGTGAGTGAGGTGATCAGGATGTGCAGTCGCCAATGGGTGGCGCCGGCAATGATCTGTTCACGGGATAGAGCCGCGCCATGAAAGAAGAAGAGCAGGGCTACTGCAACGGTTCCGGCAGTTGCCAGTGCGCCCCCGGCCTGGCCAGTGGCGGGCAGGAAAGTAGCCAGTACGATGGCGCCGAGCAGCAGCAGGGTGAAGGTGTCGATCCGGAACTTCATGAATCAGGACTCCCGATGTTTGAGTGCTTGAAGGCTTGGCTTCAATAGCTCTCGGGCCAAGATCTCTGCTTTACTCTCATCCTGCCGTCTGACGGCAGCCAGCAGCAGTTCGTGGTCTTCCTGGGAGGGCTCAGGCAGACCGGTGTCGGTTTCGGTTTGCTCAATAGTCTCGCTGACTGCGTGGGAGAAATAATCGTAGAGCTCTACCAAAGCCGAGTTATGGGAGGCCGCTACCAGGGCGTGATGGAAGGCCTCATCGTGGCTGATGCGGGCCTGAATATCCTTTCCGGCTTTGGCGCGCGCGTCCAGTGCTGTGGTCATCTGTCTAAGGTTCTGGTCTGTTCGCCGGGCCGCGGCCAACTTGGCGGCCTCTGTTTCAAGCATGATTCGGACTTCCAGCTGGTCCGCCAGCTGGGTGCGGGCAATCCTCCGTAATGTTTCCCCGGCATCACGGGTAGCGCGCACGTACGTGCCATCGCCCTGACGGGTCTCCAGCATCCCTACGTGAACGAGTACCCGAACTGCCTCCCGTACGGTATTACGGCTGACCCCAAGGGAGTCAGAGAGCTCCGATTCCACGGGCAGGCGATCGCCAACCGACCAGTCACCCTTCTCGATGGCATTTCTGAGGCTCTCGATAGCGTTTTCCACTAGAGACCCCTTGCGGATACGTTCCAGCATGGTGTTTATCATCCCTCAAACCTATAACCCAATCATCCTATGAATCTGTTCCGGCTTCAAGGGAAAGCGCATGTCGGGCTTAACCGGTGGCTTGCCCGGGGTAGAGAAACTGGTAGTCAGCGGTGTCCACTCGTCGGGTGGCAAACCGGTAGGTGAAGGTGAATCCGGGCCAGTTGATGGTATTACGGCCATTGGCATCAAGGTACCAGGAGGTGCAGCCGGAGCTCCAGACCGTGTCTTGCAGGCCCTGTTGCATCACATTAGTAAAGCGGTCCTGACGGTCCTGACGTACGTCCATGGCGGAGCCCGGGTACTTTTCCAGCGCGTCCAGACAATCCAGAACGTATCGGAATTGCGATTCCAGCATGTAGAGAATGGAGTTATGGGCCAGGTTGGTGTTCGGCCCATACAGCATGAACATGTTCGGGAAGCCGCTTACGGTGATGCCTTTGAACGCGGCAGCGCCATGCTGCCAGGCTTCGTTCAGGGTTTTTCCGCCCCGACCGGTTATCTGGATAGGCGAGAGGAACTCGGAAGCCCGGAAACCGGTTCCACAGATGATGGCATCCACCGGATGATGATGACCGTCTCGCGTAATAACGCCAGTTTGGTCAATACGGTCGATGGGATCGGTAATCAGATTCACGTTGGGCCGGTTAATGGCCGGATACCAGGCGTTTGAAATCAGAATGCGTTTACAGCCGATCTTGTAGTCGGGAATGATGTGTTTCAGTTTGGCGGGATCTGTGACCCGCTTTTTTGCCTCCCGCCTTGCCTGATTGGCGTAATACTCCAGCAGGCCGCTGAATTTGGTGAAGGCCAGGGCCCGGCTCTCGTTTTTCCAGTAAATAAGGTAGCGGTAGAGGCGATCCCAGGCCGGCACCTTCTGGAACAAGGTCTGCTCCCAGGACTTGAACGGCCGATCCGGTTTCGGCAGCACCCACGCGGCAGAGCGTTGGAACAGGTCCAGCTGTTTTACCTGTGGGGCAATTTCCGGAACAAACTGAATGGCACTGGCGCCGGTGCCAATGACCGCGACCCGTTTACCAGCCAGGTCGTATTCGTGATCCCAGCGGGCCGAGTGGAACATCTTGCCCTGGAAACGATCGAGACCGTCGAGTTTTGGCCAGGCGGGTTGATTGAGTTGACCGGTGGCGGTAATGAGCACGTCTGCGGTGAGTTGCTCGCCGCTTGCCAGGGTGACCGTCCATTGATTCGCGTGATCGTCAAAGGCGGCATCCTGTACCTCCGCATGGAACCGTATGTGATCGCCAAGCCGGTATTTCTCGACGCAGTGCTCCATGTAGCCGAGTATTTCCCGCTGCAACCCAAATTTCCGGGACCAGTCGTGCTTGGGTTCGAACGAATAGGAGTAGAAATGTGACTGCACATCGCACGCGGCACCGGGGTAGGTGTTATCGCGCCAGGTGCCGCCAACCCGGTCGGCTTTCTCCAGCAGGGTCAGGTTTGAAAAACCCGCCAGTTTCAGTTTTATGGCCATACCCAGGCCACCGAATCCGGTACCAATTATCAGGATGGACGGGCGTTCACGGAGGCGGGCTTGGGTCATAATCATGGGTCCGGCGTTATTATTGTGGTCTCTCGGGGTCAGTATACGGATGTAACCGGCCCGTATGGATGACATTTTTCGCCACACGGGCTAGTCAGAATGACCAATCGGCGTCCGGGTCAGGAAATTTGCCTCGGTCTGGGACAGCAGTTCCCGAAGCGCTGGCGTCTCGAACTGGCGCCGGATGCTGATGGCATAGAATTCCTCGAAGACGCCGGGCAGGGCTCCGTAATCTGCCAGAGCCCCGCTTCTCATTTCGTCCCTCACGACCACCGGTGGCATGATCGCAAAGTGGCCGGTATCCCGGGTCAGAAGTCGCATCATGGCCATATCGTCCACTTCTGCGGCAATGTTCGGGCGCAGCCTGTGGTATTCGCATAGCTGATCAAAAGCCTGGCGTATGTTGTTGTCAGGCCCCGGAACAATCAGGCTCCTTCCACGAAGCACGTCGGCAAAATCGCCCTGAACATCCATTCCCCTGGGGCCGATGATGCTTACCGGTTGTTTTGCAATCAGTCGGGAGCGCCAAGGATTCTGTTCATCGCCCTGCACGGAGGTGTTGGCAAGGATCAGGTCCAGGCGGTGGGCTGAGAGTCGCCGAAGCAGTTCGTCCATGTGGCTGCTTTGCAGGCTAAGTTCCAGATCCTCGCGATTCAGCAGGGGTTGGAGGAAGCCCTCCTGGAAGTTCCGGGACAGGGTGGCGACTGCTCCGATCCTCAGGATCTCGCGGTTGGGCTGAGCACCGGAGGCAAACAGCGCCGTGAGCTCCTCACCCTGCCGGAAGATCTCCTCGGCGTATGAGAATGCCATGCGCCCGGCCTCAGAAAGCTTCAGGCGCCGCCCCTCACGGATAAAAAGATCATGCCCAAGGCTCTCCTCCAGCTTCCGGATCTGTCCCGACAGTGCGGACTGGGAAATATGCAATGCGTCGGCGGCGCGGGTCAGGTGGCCGGTTCGGGCGACCTTCCAGAAATAATAGAGGTGGTGGTAATTGAGCTTCATGGGATTTCGTTCTCAAAAAACGAATGAAGTGATCAGTATAAACCATTTTTTATATGTGACTAGCCAAGGCAAAGTACATGCAAACAGGAGGTTTGCAGATATGAATCCAATCGCCGAATTTTCTTCGCTATTGATCCTGGCAATCTGGCTGTTGCTGCCGGTGAGTCTTTTCTTGCTGGCCGCGCTGAGTGGCTGGGTGAAAAGTCCGCTGAAGCTGAATCACTGCTGGCGCATCGCAGGATGGTTGATGGTGGCCTCCATGGCTGCTTCACTGATGGTGGGCGTGTTGCTGCTGGTGCAATCCCAGGTTGGCGGGAACAGCAACACCCTTGCGACCCTTGGCGGTCGATTCGGTCTTTACCCGGATGGAATCGCGGTATGGATGGCCCTCATGGTGGCCTTCATTGGATGGGTGATTCTGCGGTTTGCCGATAATTACCTCAGCCAGGATCCCGGTCGTGACCGGTTTCTGCCATGGTTTCTGGTTACCCTTGCCTCTGTTCTCGTACTGGTTTTTACCAACCACCTTATGATTCTCGCGGGCGCCTGGATTGGTGTCAGCCTGGCCCTGCATCATTTGCTCACCCTCTACCAGGACCGCCCCCAGGCCCGCATGGCGGCAGTCCAGAAGTTTATTGTCAGCCGGGTGGGCGATGCGCTGGTTATCTCCGGTGTGGTGTCTTTGTATCTTCACTACGGCACCTTCTATCTGCCGGAAATGGTTCAGAGTGAGGCCGCTCTAGCTGGCGGATCGACCGCGCTGACGGTTGCCTCGGTTGTGCTGGCTCTGGCTGCTGTCCTCAAGTGTGCCCAGATTCCTTTCCACGGCTGGCTCATCCGGGTAATGGAGGCCCCGACCCCGGTATCAGCTCTGCTACACGCAGGGGTTATCAATCTGGGCGGGTTTCTCTGGCTGCGCCTTTTCCCGGTGTTCGACGGCTTTACGGCGGGCCATATGATTCTGCTGGTGCTTGGTGGAATGACAGCGGTGATTGCCGTCCTGACCATGATGACCCAGTACTCGGTCAAGCATTCTCTGGCGTGGTCTACCTGCGCCCAGATGGGGTTCATGCTGTTTGAAATCGGTATGGGGGCATACACCCTGGCCCTCCTGCATCTGCTGGCTCACTCGCTATATAAGGCGCACTCTTTCCTGGCCTCCGGCCGCACCGTGGCAGTATCAGCGGCAACTCGTTTCCCGGAGTCGCGTGTGGCCAGTCGGCTATTCTGGGCCGGGGCTACAGGCCTGTTGGCGGCCGCTATCCTGGTCCAGGCGCCGTGGATTGTTGAGAACAACCCCGTATTCGGGGCATTGTTGGTGCTGGCGGTGTCTGCGGCTGCAATGGGTATTCCGGCCGGAGCAACTGCCTCGGTGAAGCTCCGGCTTGCGGGCCTGGCGGTACTTCTGGTTCCCATGTACTCACTGTTGCACTTCATGGTTGGCCCGGCGGTGCCGGTGCATGAGGGCTTTGCCATCCCGATTTCAGCCTGGGCGGTTGGTTCGGCAATGGTTGCGCTGTTGGTCGCCTTTTCCCTGATGATCGTGTTCGGAGCCCGCTTCCCGACAACCCGCGCACTGTGTGCCCACTTCCGGCAGGGGCTTTACCTCGAGTTGCCGTTTGACCGGCTGACACGCTTCCTGGCGGCGGAAGCCCTGAAGGTTCCCACCATGTTCCGTCGGGTTCCCCATCATCCGTTCAGACTGGAGGAGAGGTCATGAGTAACGTCTGCGTGTCGGTACCTGAGCTGGAGGTAATGAATGATGGCTGGCGAAAGCCGTTCCGGCAGGCCTGCGACCTGATCGCTCCGGTCTGGCCACTGGACCAGTGGATTGCCGTGAATCCGTTCTGGGGGCTGCGGCACCTTCCTGCCTCGCGGGCTGATCAGGTGCTTGGCGAGCGCGGCGGATTCAGCATGCTCATGCCCACCGAATACTATCGGGAGGCCTGGCAGGGCGGCCGTATCCGAAAGGAGGATCTACAGGCGAGCATCGCGGAACGAGGCGATGAGCAGAACCTTTCCTGGTACCTGGATTGGCTCAGTCGTAAACCGTCTACAACAGCACCTCTGAGGAGTTCCATTCTCGACACTTACAAAGGTGCAAGCACCGACGATGAAGGTGGCAGTTTGGCCGAAACGGCCTGTGACCAGGTTTCGCGAGTTTGCGGCGCCTTTTTCGATCAGCGACAGGGGCGTTGGTCAGCTGCGGGCGATAACGCGGGAGCGAGCCTGTTCCAGTTCTGGCTGGAATCGATTCGAAAGGATCTATCACTGGATTTCAGCACGGGACTGAAAGGTGCCAGGGCCTTCTTCAAAACCGTGCCTGACAACATGGACGAGGCCATTCTGGACGCCATAAAGCGAATTCGTGTCTCCGGGGAGGAGCTGGAGGCCCTGTGCCACGGCTTGTTGCTGAAAGTGAACGGCTGGGCGTCCTGGTGCCGCGGCGAAGACTGGCGGGCAGGCCTTGAGGGCCGCTCATCGGATCGCTGCCCAGAGATTCTGGCCATTATGCTGGTGTGGGAAACGGCCGGCGTTGCCTTTGCATCGACGGGCCAGAAAGCCGAGTGGCAAAGACAGAGAACGCGGGCGCGTCGCAGTGCCGATTATGATGATCGCAGAAGGCTGTGGGTTTGGCAGCGCGCTTTTGAGATTGGCTATCAGCGCTCCCTCTGGCGGGCGCTTGAGTCCGTTCCCGAAAGGCAGCCAGTATCAGACCAGGAACGCGAAACACCGATCGTTCAGGCCGTGTTCTGTATTGATGTTCGGTCAGAAGCGATGCGCCGCCACCTTGAGGACGTCTGCCCCGGGGTTCAGACGCTCGGCTTCGCAGGATTCTTCGGAATGCCAATAGACCACCAGCAGCAAGGACCGGTCGCTCCGGCCCGACGTTTGCCTGGTCTGTTGCCCGCCTCGTACCGGTTAATCGATACCAGGGGCAGCCTGCGCGAGGATCTGGCGGAGAATCGATCCCTGGATCAGAGGGAGATCGCCCGGGAATCGGTCAGGAAGGCGAAATACACCAGCCTGTCGACCTTCACACTGGTTGAGACGACCGGTCTGGCCTGGGCCTGGAAGCTGGTCAAAGATTCGTTGAAGAAAGGCCATAAAACACGCGAGGAAAAGAGTGTTGAGGGCCGATTGGTGCACAGTCATGGAGGAGATCCACTGTCAGACGCGGAGAAGGTCGCGTTGGCTGCAAACATGCTCCGTGGTATGTCACTGACCAGTGGCTTCGCGCCTTTGCTGGTACTGGTGGGCCATGGCAGCCATACCGACAACAATCCGAACCAGGCCGGTCTCGACTGTGGCGCCTGCGGTGGACAGAGTGGCGGCGTGAATGCGCGGCTTGCGGCCAGTCTGGTGAACGATCCGCAGATTCGGGCGGGGCTGGCCGACGAGGGCATCAGGATTCCCGATTTCACATGGGCGATTGCTGCGGAACACTGCACGGCGACGGACAAGGTGACCATTGCCGATCGCCACCTGGTTCCGGACTCCCACGTTCAAAAACTGGCGGACCTTGAAGCCGGGTTTGAAAAGGCCGGTATCCGCGTGCGTAAAGAGCGGGCAACACCGCTTAAATTGAACGGACTGGACGATGACAACCTCAAGCAGGCCATGGAAACCCGAACCCGGGACTGGTCCGAGGTTCGCCCGGAGTGGGGGCTGGCCAACAATGCAGCGATCATTTTTGCCAAACGGATCAAGACACGTGGCTGTAATCTGTCAGGCCGGGTTTTCCTGCACGACTACGATCCGGAGCAGGATGCTGATGGCGGCCTTCTTGAGGCGCTTCTCTCGGCCCCAATGGTGGTCGCCAACTGGATCAACCTCCAGTACTTTGCCTCGGTCACCGTTCCGGACGTATACGGCTCCGGCAACAAACTGCTGCACTCGGTGGTTGGAGGGAATATCGGTGTGGTGGAAGGCAATGGAGCGCACCTGAGAATCGGCCTGCCGTTGCAGTCTGTTCACGACGGCACGTTTTGGCGTCATGAACCGGTTCGTTTGACGGTTCTGATTGATGCGCCGGCAGATCGGATTGAATCAGTTTTGCACCGTCAGCCGGATGTGGCGGCTCTGGTGGAGAATCAATGGGTCAGTCTGCATCGACTGTCTGGCGAGGGTGTAGAACGTTATGACAATGGCAGCTGGATAACAGTAGCGTGAGGAGAGGGCGGCCATTGCGCGCCGCCCTGTTTTGCTATTCCTGTTCTGCGTTCAGCAACTCAGGCTTCTTGAGCGCCTTCTGGAACAGGTCTTTGTCCTCGGCGATGGCCATGGCGCAGCGCTCAGCCAGATCGTCTCCCAGGCCCTCCACCTTGCGGCCCAGGAATACCTGGATTTCCTCGGCCAGCTCGAGCACCTTATCGCGGGCGTCGGCTTCGGCTTTTGATGTGAACAGCATCGTCTCAGGATTCTTCAGTGCCATATCCAGGCCGTCCCTATCAGAAAAGTAGACTGCTTGTACTGCCATGGTTATTCCTCGCAGTGAGCGTAAGTTGTACTGTATAAAAATACAGTCTATCTGACAGGGTGCGGTGAACACAACGAAAAACGGGCTTCAACATAGGTTGAAGCCCGCCTCTGATTCAAGCCCGGGATAGGCCTGGAGTGCAGCAATCAGTACCTGAGCAGGGCCGAACCCCATGTGAAGCCGCCGCCAAAGGCTTCCAGCAGAAGTACTTCGTTGCGCTTGATTCGTCCGTCACGAACGGCAACATCAAGGGCCAGGGGAATGGACGCAGCCGAGGTGTTGCCGTGCTCATTAACCGTTACCACAACCTGGTCCATGGACATGTTCAGTTTCTTTGCCGTAGCAGAGATGATTCGGAGGTTGGCCTGGTGCGGAACCAGCCAGTCGATCTCCGATTTCTGCATCTGGTTAGCCGCCAGGGTTTCGTCGACAATCTTGCCCAAGGTGTTGACCGCTACCTTGAACACTTCGTTGCCTTTCATTTCCACAAATGCGCGGCCGGCCTTGACCTGATCGTAGCCATCGGCAATGCCGCAGGGTACGTGAAGCAAATCGGCATACTGGCCATCGGCGTGAATATGGGTCGAAAGGATGCCGGTTTCGTCATCGGCTTCCAGGATCACCGCGCCGGCACCATCGCCGAACAGGACGCATGTCCCGCGGTCTTCCCAGTTAATAATGCGAGAGAAAACCTCAGCGCCGATAACCAGAGCCTTCTTGCTGCTTCCGGTCTTGATGAACTTCTCCGCCGTTGCCAGGGCGTAAACAAATCCACTGCAGACAGCCTGAATGTCGAAGGCAGGGCAGCCATGAATGCCCAGGCGCGCCTGGAGGATGCATGCGGAGCTCGGGAAGATCTTGTCTGGCGTAGAGGTGGCAAATACGATCAGATCAATGTCTTCCGCCTTGATGCCTGCTGCGTCGATGGCGTTCTTTGCGGCCTGCTCGGCAAGATCCACCGTGGTCTGACCTTCGATGGCAATATGGCGCCTTTCGATTCCCGTGCGCTCGCGAATCCACTGGTCGGTGGTGTCGACCATTTTCTCAAGGTCTTTATTAGTAACAATATTGTCAGGCAGGTAAGAACCGGTGCCGGTAATTCGTGCAAAGGTCATTCGCAAGTGTCCCGAGGCGTAACTGGATAACGTACTTCCATGCTATACCCATGCAACGTCGTGCGTAATTAGCGATTTGTCAAAGACGCCCAGAAAGTGGCACGCTCGTCTATGCTGAAGGTGATCAGCTTTGATCAATACTCTGCAAACAAAAGGAGCGTAGAACGATGGGCATTTCCAGCCACGAGCTTCACCGAGAATTCCCCCAGTACAAAGACCTTATTCAAGAGCTCAAGAGCAATGATCTGAAGTTTCATGAAAAGCTTCAGGAGTACACGGAGCTTGATCACGAAATTGAAGGGCTGGAAAAGCGGGACTCTCCCATTGGCGACGACAAATTGCACCGCATGAAACAGAAGCGGGCACAGCTCAAGGACGATCTTTACCAGGTACTGATTTCAAACGCCAAGGCTTCATAAAATCGTCATTGAAATGAACGGCAGTGAAGCCTGAAAATGCTCGGAGCCCCTGTTTATAGGGGTTTCCAAGTATTCAGAAAACTCCTCGTCACGTTTAGAATAGGATCCTAATTAAACAAGGTCCCGGTTTTACAGACCGACATTCTGGGCTGACCAAGGAGTAATGACATGAAAAGAGCGGCTTCTCTTTACAAAGGCTGGCGGATGAAGCGCAACTTTATCCACCTGGTAATGACAATGGATCGCCATTTGCTGCAGGACGTCGGTATTTCCCCGGAACTGGTTGAGCAGAAACTGAGCACACCATTCTGGAAATTCTGATCGTTGCAGGTGGTCAGCAGTGGCTACGGTAACCTTCTGAGTTGGTTGAAAAATAATCAATTCGGAAGGTTACACATTGTCACAATAATGAAATATGCCATTGTTCTTAAAACGTTTTTATCTCAAAAAAGTCTAAGAAAATTGACCTGAATCTGTATTTTCTATTACCGGATCGGCCTATAGTTACGCTACCTCCAGAACCAGACCGGTTCACCCTGAAAGGAGAGCTTGACGATGATCCAGGAATTCCTTCAAAGCACCTTACCTTTAGACTCCTCCGTAACTCTCAGACGTTCAGACACCGATCCTGATAAAGAGATCGCCAGCGCCCGCAGCGAAGCCTTTGAGATTGTCTCAGATGCCGGTGAAACCGTTGGCTTTGTAAAAGCCTGGGAAGATGATCCCAGCTTTCGCGGCTACGTCCATTTCGATTCCGACGGCAACGTGATTGACTGGAAGGTTTTCAAAGACCGGTTGCAGAGCTAACGGTCACAACAGCCAGAGCATACGCCAGAGGCCGGTCCAGGGCCTCTGGCGGCGCAATTACTCACTGGCGCGGAAGCGTCCATCAGGGTATTCAGCTGATCGGCCATGTCTGCCAGAGAACGGCTGGACTGGTTGACCTGGGAAATATCTCCGGCCAGTTCCTCGATGGCGCCACTGCTGATTTCCACATTTTGGGTCATCTCGGCGGCAGTCGCTCTCTGCTGTTCGGTCGCACTCGCAATCTGAGTGGTCATCTCAACAATGCTGTTCACCGCGGCAAGAATGTCCGTTAAAGCCTCGCCCGACTTGCTTGCCTCCTCGCTGGCTTCTTCGGCCATCTGCTTGGCCTTGCTCATGTCGACGACGGCGCCGGCTGCGCCGCTCTGGAGCTGGGACACCATTTCCTGCGTGGCGGCAGACACCTGGGTGATCTGGTCGAGCGCCTGAAACTCGTACACACTGAAAAAGGTTACGGTGGCAAAAAGTACAAGAAAAAAACCTAAGCAATCAAGAGCTTGCCTGGAACTCCTAATGTTCGTTCTGCGGATGCTACGAAAGAGGATGCCAAGAAGTACCCCTTCTATTAAATTGTGTTTGAAGGTAACGGCCCATACCCTGATGTTCTTGAGCCTTGTTTAGGGCCATCGAATTCATGCGCATTCGGGAGACTTTCAGATTTTGAACTTCTGCAACAATTGCTGCAATTCATTAGCAAGCTCAGAAAGGCTTTCGCTCGCCAGGTGTGTTTGGCCGGCCCCCTCCGCGGACTGATTTCCGATGTCGTTTATCTTGACAACGTTCCGGTTGATTTCTTCGGCCACAGACGTTTGTTCTTCTGCAGCCGTAGCAATCTGGAGATTCATATTCCTGATTGTCGTTACTGCATTAGTAATGGATTTGAGTGAATCTCCGGCTTTAGCCGCCTGCTGAACGCTCATGTCGCTGACTTCCCGGCTATGACCCATCGCCTCCACGGCTTCAGCAGTCCTGGCCTGGAGCTGTTCGATCATCGCCTGGATTTCCTGAGTCGAGTCCTGTGTTCTTTTTGCTAGAGTGCGAACTTCGTCTGCAACGACAGCGAAGCCGCGTCCTTGTTCGCCCGCGCGAGCCGCCTCGATCGCAGCATTCAAAGCCAGTAAATTGGTTTGCTCAGCAATACCGCGTATCACGTCCAGTACAGAGCCGATATGAACGCTGTCCTGCTCCAGGGACCTTACAACACCTGTTGCGCGCTCAATTTCTTCTGCAAGTTTATTAATGGACTGAACAGCCTGGTCTACGATCGTATCGCCAGACTGGGCTTCTAGATCGGCCTCTTGGGCCGCCGTCGATGCGTCGCTCGCATGTCTCGCGACCTCTTGAACCGTTGCCGTCATCTCGTTCATTGCGGCTGCAACCTGATCAGTCTCATTCTGCTGCTGTTTTACTCCGTCTCGCGTCTGTTGTGTCACATAGGACATCTCATCCGCTGCAGAGGCAAGCTGTTCCGTTGAATCAGTTACCTTTCTCAGACTTTGCTGCACCTTCTCCGCAAACCGGTTAAAGCCGCGAGCCATCATGCTGATTTCATCCTTGCCAACGACAGATAGGCGCTGAGTCAAATCTCCGTCTCCATCGGCAATCTCCTGCATCGCTTCCGCCGCCTGGCGAACGGGGCGTGAAATGCTGCGTGAAATGGCTGTGCCGATGAAAGCGGCAATGGCAATAGCAATCAAGCTGGCGATTAAAATGGCATTACGGGTGGCAGAGAGTAGTCCCAGGTAGTCACCGCGATTTCGTGCGACCTCAAGCACGCCAACAGGATTACCACTGAAGTCGGTGACTACCTCCCCATAGACCGCATAGGGTGTTCCGGCTTGTTCCATCCGAGCTACTGTCGGGCCGTCACTTGAGATCGAATTAAGTAATTCTTTGGTAAGGAGTGGGTTCTCAAGAGTTGAGGCGAATTTCTCAAAATCGTTGCCTTGCGCGACATGCAATGCTACCTCGACACCGTATTTTTCTTTAAAATTTTCAAAAAAAGGCTGACCAAATGACATGCCAAATTCTACTGATCCCAGATGCTGGCCATTAGCTTCAATCGGCGCTAAACCACGAATTCCTAGACCTGCGCGTCCACGTTCCAGGCCCATAAGCGCTCGTTTCTCACGGTTAGTTACCAAAATAGTTTCACGAATCTCCGACAAATCATCACCAAATTTTTCGGGGCGATGAGCCCTGAGAAATGAAGTGGCCGGTGGGAGGTGGTACTGAAACTGCGCTACATTGAAATCGCGTTTCAGGATCTTGAAGAGCGGAACAGAGGTTTTGGCCAAAGCATCGCGGTCACCCTCAAGCAATGCTCTGCTTACTTCTGGCGAACTGGCAATAACTGTACTCATCGCCTTGGCAGTACGGCCCTCTGAGGAAATTTCAGCCAGGGCGCTTTTATAGAGGTTCTTCAGCTCGTTATTTTCTGCAGACTCAATTACCCGGCTGAGTTGAGTCAACGTTAACGGTACAACAAGAGCAAGAATGGCAAGCAAAACAGCCGCAAAACCGAGAGCCAACCGTGTGCTAATTTTCACCTGTGCCAGCATAATGCCTCATTCCTTGGGTAGATCTTGCTGAGCCTTACAAAATCTTTGGATGTTTACTTTTTATCAGGAAGCCGACCATCGGTTGATAGAACGCAGTCGCCTTGTATTTGATGTGATCGGCTGTGCGTTCGATTTCTTGACCTTTATATTTGGCAATTCTAACTAAACGTTCCAACGCGAGGCGGCTCGTGGTTAATTCCCCAATTGTTCATTCTGTCGTATGTCGGGAATCGTGCGACTTTCGTATCTTGGGTTTCGGGGATAGTACTTTTCGGGCATGCGTTCAATGTGGGGGAAATGTCGGGTGTCTTTGTAAGGCATTTTCATAAAACCCGACACGCCCAGGCCGGTAATCTGTTCCACCGATGACAGGATTTCGTCCAACAGTTGGCGGAACTCCTGCTCCCGGTCCGGATCCAGCAGCCGATAGTGGCTGTGGATTTTGAGATGGCGTGGCAGGGCTTCGAAGATGATCATGCCTGTATGATGAATATGGTTCAGTGCCTCCAGGGAACGGATGATGGTTTCAGGAAGCACGAGAAACTCCTCCGGGTCTGGGCCGTCTTCGAAGTAGGAGTGTACGCGGCTTTCGTCTTCCACCTCTGGTGCGGCGCTGACCTCATAATGCAGTTTCATATCCGTTGACACCAGAAATGGCTGGTCGGGTTCGTCGCGATCAATGTGCAGAGTGTTCCGTGCGTTGAACAGGCAGCTTTTGAAAATGCCTTTCCGGTAGATTGCCTGAGCCAGGTACACCATGTTGTTGACCGCCTGTACAAACGCCGACTTCAAGGCCGGATGGTGCAGATTCAGGGACGTGTCAATGTAGATCCCATCGGTTTCCCAGCGCACGGCCAGGCCGCCTTCCACCGGGTAGCGCCCGAGCCGGCTGACGGCGGCGAGGAATGCCTTTTCGGTTTCGCCCATGCCCTGCATGAAGTTCTTGTAGTAGCGGTCCAGCTGCACGTCATTGACGTCGTTGAGGGTTTCCGGTGCACCTTCCTCGCGGAGGAACGACTTGCGGGAACTGTAAACTACGGTGTCGATTTCCTGGTCTGAGGCCCGCACCCAAACGGGAACCTGAGCCACGACCGGCCTTTCTGGCAGGTCGATCATCACCGTGCGGGCCATACGCGACATTTCTCCGAGATAGTAATCACCGGCCTTGCGGCGGGTGTCCGGATTCGGCGAGAGCATACCATCCAGCATCCGGGCGAATTCCATGGGCAGGCCCAGGGAAGTGGCCGGGATGGCCCGATGGCCAAAGCGGCAGGATTGCGCGGAGGCCAGGGCATAGAGCGTCCCAGCTGCGCCCTGTTCATCAAAACGGGGCGAAGACAGCCCGCCGTTCAGTTGCTCATCGCCGATAAAATATACATCACCGAGCCGGGCGTTGGTTTGCTGCAGGTTGTCGGACATCAGCTCCATCACGTTGGCCGTGATGAATTGCTGGTTGGCGTCGAGCTGGGCAAATACGGAAGAGCCCCAGTCAATCAGGGCAATGTTTTCCGTGCTGGCGTCAAAGACCAGATTGGAGGGTTTGATGTCGCCATGAACGATCGGCCTGCCGGCAGGGCCATTTTCGCGGCGCAGGTTACGGAGGATGTCGGCAAGCTGATCCGCAATGCGCATGATGAGTCGGGGTTTCAGGCGGCCTTCACGCAGGGACACTTCTTCCAGATTCAAACCGGCGGCGCGCTCCATCACCAAAATCGGCTGGTTATTGGCTCGCTGGTAGGAGATCAACCTGGGCACCCTGGGGTGCCGGACTTGTTCAAGAATGTAGGCTTCGTCTTCGAGGCGGTCCTGAAGATGTCTGGGCAGGTTGATGCGGGTGAATTTGAACACGTGTTCCGGGCCGCCAATCGCCGTTCCTGGTAGGCGGCCAGAAAACACAAAGCCGTAAGCGCCCTTGCCAATCAGCTCGATGTCCCGGTAGCCGAGTTGCCGGAGCTGGGCAGCGCAGAGCGCCACCCAGTCCTTGAGCTTCTTGGCATCATCATGGCTGAGCAGATAGATCGACTGCTCTTCGGGGATGTAGAACTGCTGCAGTTGAGTCTTCTGCGCCATGATGAAACGTCAGCCCATATGCAGGAGCATGGTTTGGGGCGATTCCAGATAACCTTTCCAGCGGTTGCAGAATCGGGCGATGGTGCCGCCGTCGATAATGCGATGATCGCCGGCCCAGCTCACGGTCATGATGGCGCGCTCCACCACCTGGCCGTTGGCGTCAAACCGGGGCAGTTTCTGGGTCCGCCCCAGGGCAACAATGGCCACTTCCGGCGCATTGATAATGGGCGCTGCGTAGGTGCCGCCCAGTGCCCCTATGTTGGAGATGGTGATGGTGCCGCCCTTGAGGTCTTCCTGACTGACGCGGCCAGACCGGGCCGCTTCGGTCAGACGCGCCACCTCGTCGGCAATGCCCAGCAAGGACAGACTTTCAACGCCCTTGATGTTCGGCACCATAAGCCCCGCCTTGCCATCCACCGCCATACCGATATTGCACTGGGACAGGTAGTGAATCTCCGTTACGTCATCGTTGAGCTGGCTGTTTAGAACCGGGTATTCCTGTACGGCGAGCGCAATCGCCTTCATGAAGAGGGGCATGAGCGTCAGTCTTGAGCCCCGTGCTTCTGCCTCCGGTTTCAGTTGTTCTCGCAGCTTGAGCAGGTCGGTAACGTCGATATCCTCGCTGTAAATAAAATGAGGAATGGTGGTGGCCGATTTCACCATGCTTTTCACCATGGCGGCTTTCATGCCCCGGATAGGCTCGACCCGAACTTCCTGTTCGGGCGCAGCCTGCCTGCGGGCGCCGCCCGTGGTGGCCGCTTGCGTATCGTCGGCGACTGCCGGAGCTTGGGCCGGTTTTGAGCCGTCCTCAAGATGAGCCAATACATCGGCTTTCAGAACACGGCCATCCTTGCCGGAGCCAGGTATATCGGCGAGGTTGAGCTCGTGCTCTCGAACCAGGCGTCGGACAGCGGGGCTTGCTGGGACGCGCTGTCGGCTGGCCGTAGCCACAGGTGAGGCAGTCGCCGTTGCGAGTTGAGCAGCTGGCTCCGCTTTCGCTTTTGGCTCGTCCGGCTCTTCCCGATCCCGGGGAATAAATGCAAACAGCGGGGCATGAACCCTGGCCATGGCCTGCTGTTGGTGGTACAGCTTGGTTACGCGCCCGGCTTTGGGTGCGGTAATTTCAACCATCGCCTTATCGGTCATGACGTCCACAACCGGCTGGTCTTCCTCGATTTCGTCACCTTCGGCGACACGCCATTCCACCACTTCGCACTCAACGATGCCTTCGCCGATATCCGGCAGAATAAAGTCTTCGGTCGTACCATCGTCAGGCGCCGGGCGTGTAGCGGACTCCGCGCTGGCTTCGTTTGCAGGCTCGGAATTCGCCGGTTCAGGCGAAGTGGGCGCCGTTGCCTGGCCAGCACCTTCGCTTTCATCCACCAGCTCAAACAGCGGCGCGTGAACTTTGGCGATATCACCTTCCTTATAGTAGAGGCGGGTTACACGGCCCTTGTAGGGCGCCGGAATTTCCACCAGGGCCTTGTCGGTCATAACCTCGGCCACGGGCTGATCTTCCTCGATGACATCGCCTTCGCTAACCAGCCATTTGACCAGTTCACATTCCACGATACCTTCGCCGATATCGGGCAGTATAAAATCACTCATAATTGCTCTCCTGTCCTGATATCAGCCTAGAATTCAACGCTCGCCCTGATGGCCTCGTAGACCTTCAGGTGGTTGGGCAGGTGCTCTTTTTCCAGCACCAATGGGAATGGGGTGTCCATCCCGGTTACCCGAGCGATCGGAGACTCCAGATACAGGAAACAGCGCTCCTGAATTGTGGCGGCGATTTCACCGGCGAATCCGCCGGTCAGGGGAGCTTCGTGGGTGACCACCAGCCTTCCGGTCTTGAACACGGAGTTGGCGACGGTTTCCACATCCCAGGGCAGAATGGTTCTGAGGTCGATGACCTCGCAGGAGATGCCGTCTTTCTCGGCCCGCTCTACAGCCTGGTCAATCACTTCCATCTGGGCGCCCCAGCCCAGAATCGTCACGTCTGTACCTTCCTTGGTTACCTCTGCTTCGCCTAAAGGCAGGCGATAGTCTTCATCAGGCACTTCACCCACCGAGGCCCGGTACAGTCGCTTGGGCTCAAAGAACAGGGTCGGGTTTGAATCGTGGATCGCAGCAAGCAGTAGCCCTTTGGCCTGATGCGGGTTACGCGGCACCACGATTTTCAAACCCGGGGTGTGGGCAAAGTAGGCTTCCGGTGATTGGGAGTGGTACAGGCCACCGGCAATGCCGCCGCCGTATGGGGCGCGAATGGTCAGCCCGCCAACGTCGAACAGGTTGCCTGACCGATAGCGGAACTTGGCGGATTCGTTCACGATCTGATCGAATGCCGGGAAGATGTAGTCGGCAAACTGGATCTCTGCGACCGGCACCGAACCCTGCGCAGCCAGGCCGTTGGCAAACCCGATGATGCCTTGCTCTACCAGAGGCGTGTTAAAGCAACGGGCCTTGCCGTATTTTTGCTGCAGGTTACTGGTGGCACGGAAAACGCCGCCAAAAACACCCACATCCTCACCGAAGCACAGGACTCGCTCGTTTTCCGCCATGGCGGTGTCGAGGGCATTGTTGATGGCCTGGAGCATATTCATCTTGGACATCTCAAGCTCCTCCCTTGGCGTGTTCGGCACTCTTCGGGTATTCGTCCGGGTAGCGGCGGATATGTGCCTTCAATTTATCGAACTGCTCAGCCAGCGCCGGCGGGACCTCGTCGTAGACATCGCTCACCAATGATTCAAGTGGTGGTGGAAGCCGTTTCTGGGCCTTCTTCATGGTTTCGAGAACTTCGCGGCGCATGTTCTCCTGCAGCTGCTTCTCGTCGTCCTCGCTCCACCATTTCTTGCTTTCCAGCCAGAGGCGCATGCGCAGGATCGGATCTTTCTCGCGCCACACGGCTTCTTCATCCTTGCTGCGATAGCCGGAGGGGTCGTCCGAGGAGGAATGGGCGGCCAGGCGATAGCTCATGGCCTCGATCAGCACCGGGCGGTTATGTTCTACCGCCAGCTTTCGCGCTTCCTGCGTGGCCTGATACATCGCAAGAATGTCGTTACCATCCACCCTGATCACGTCCATCTTGTAACCGTACGCCCGGGGCGCAACGCCGTCGGCAGCAAACTGTTCGGCGGCCGGCGTAGAAATGGCGTACCCGTTGTTGCGGCACAGGAAGATCACCGGAACCCGATGAACTGCAGCCATGTTCAGGGCAGCATGAAAGTCGCCTTCCGAGGCGGCGCCTTCACCAAAATAGGTAATGGTACAGAGACCTTCGCCCCGCAGTTTCTGACCATAGGCATAGCCTGCGGCCTGGGGAATCTGGGTGGCCAGCGGCGAGGAAATGGTCATGTAGTTCAGCTTCTTCGAACCATAATGCACCGGCATCTGGCGGCCCTTGCCGTAGTCCATATCGTTGCCGAACAACTGGTTCATGAACTCGTCGATGGTAAAGCCGCGATAGGCGAGGGCGCCTTGCTCCCGATACTGCGCCATGATCATGTCGGCATCATCCAGCGCTGCCGCACTGCCGATCACGGCAGCTTCTTCGCCGGTGCACTGCATGTAAAAACTCAGGCGGCCCTGCCGCTGGGCGGCAAGCATGCGCTCGTCGAGTATCCGGGTGGTGACCATGGCCCGGTAGATGCGAAGGGCCTTGTCTTTGTCGAGATCAGGAGCTTTGGCGCTCTTGTAGAGCTTGCCGTCCTGTTTCAGAAGCTTGAACGTGGGAATCCGAAATTCCGCGCCGTCGGTAAACACTGGGGAATACACAACTTTGGACTTTGTTGTTGTCATAATCCTCTTCCTGGGGTAATGGCCTGAGGAACAAACACTCCTTGTGGGAGTGTAGTTAATGTCATTGTAGACAGCCTGGCAGAATCTGGTGTGATTCGCGCCAAGTGATGTTTACCTTAACGTAAACTGCGAAACAGGGGTAGACCCTCCTGTTCAGATTTTCCCTTCGGGAGAGAGCGCCCGGGATGCGTTTTCCGTGTTTGCCGAAGCGTGCTACCGTCAATACACACACTTTTCCAACCTTGTTCAGACATTCGACTCACGCGGGTAGGTTTTAATGAACGTAATCATCATTGGCGCAGGAATAATGGGCACCACTTTCGCAACTTTGGCGAAAGAGCTGGCACCGGAACTGGATATCACCATTCTTGAAAGACTGGACGGCCCCGGAACAGGCAATTCCTGGGTGTTCAACAATGCCGGCACCGGGCACGAGGCGAACTGTGAGCTGAACTACACCCCGGTGGACGAAGAGGTTATCTCGGTCGAAAAGGCTGAGAAGATTCACGCTCAGTTCAATGTAGCCAAGCAGTTCTGGGCGTACCTGGTTCAGACGGGCGCTATCAAAGACCCCAAATCTTTTATAAACCAGACCAAGCACTGCACCATCGTCTCTGAGCCATCTATTCCTGAGCTGAAACTCCGCTTCAAAGAGATGTCGGCCCATCATTTTTTCGAAAAAATGCGCTACTCGGAAGATTTCGATGAGATCAAAAGCTGGATCCCATACACCATGGAGGAGCGTCCTCGGCATGAAAAAATGGCGGCAACGGTTATTGAAACGGGTACGGACGTCAACTTCGGTGCGTTGACCGAGCAAATGGCTGAGCATGCGGTGAACGAACTGGGTGTAAAGATTGAATACGGTACCCACGTCAAACGTGTACATCGAAGCCCGGCTGGTAGCTGGCTTGTGGAGACGAAGAGTGGAGGAGTTGACCGTCAATACAAGGCAGACGTGCTGTTTGTCGGTGCCGGTGGCGGCGCCTTCCCGATCCTGAAAAAGAGCCACCTGCCTTTTGCCCGTCGATTCACCGGCTTCCCGGTTGGCGGTCGTTTCCTGCAGGCGCCGATCAGCGCCGAGCAGGCTGAGCAATATCGGGCCAAGACCTATGGCAAGGCAAAGGTTGGTGCCCCTCCAATGTCGGTCCCGCATCTGGATCTAAGGGTAGCCGATGGCCAGTATTATCTGCTGTTCGGTCCCTTTGCCTCGTTCAAACCGGTTCTTGAGAGAGGCCGTGGTTTCCTGGATTACCTGCGTTCCATGCGCCTGCATGACATACCGGGCCTACTGAACGTCGCGCTTGAGCACTTTCCCCTGGTCAAATACCTGGTTTCGGAGACCTTCAAAGGTGAGAAGAGCATGTTCGAGGAGCTGGACAGTTTCGCTCCGGGCATGAGTAAAAAGTTCAACTGGAAACCGGTCGAGGCAGGCCAGCGTGTGCAGATCATCCGGGATGGTGACCTGCAGATGGGAACTGAGATTCTGGTCTCAAACGACAAGACCTACGGGACGCTACTGGGTGCGTCGCCCGGGGCTTCGGTATCGCCGGAAGTCATGTTGCGTTGCCTGGAACAGCTCTTGCCGTCTATTTTTACCAGTGAGGAAGCAGGTAAAAAGAAAAAAGAGATATTCCCCGAGGACAATCTGGACACCCTGGCCAAGAATCCGGAGCGTTACCGGGAAATCCGCGATGCCGTTAACGAGCGGCTGGGCATCACACCGTCAGCGGCTCAGCAAGACTGAGCCAGGCCACTAAGCAGCAGGGAGACATCCATGGACAGCAGAATCAGTGTGACCTCGCCTCTCGTGATCCTTCATGGCGACGAAATGGCCCAGGTTGCGTTCGAGCATATTCTCAAGAAATTCGTGAGCTCACGGCTTGATATTCAGCTTGAAGAAATTGACCTGTCTGCGGAGAACCGCCTGCTGACCAATGGCCAGGTGGTTATTGATGCCATCAATTCGCTCCAACGCCACGGAGTGGGTGTAAAGAACGCGGGCATGACGGTAAACCGCCAGCAGTTGGAGGACTTGCTCCGCAAGCACCCGGATGTGGACGGCAACAACCTGAATCCTCTGGCGACCAAGTCTCCGAACGGCGCTATTCGCAAGGGCATCAGCGGCAATATCACCCGGGAAGACATCCAGTTCCGTAACCTCAACATCCGCCGCCCCGAGTGGGTAGGGCGTGACATTGAGGTGGATACCATGGAATTCGGCGGCATCAAGGACAGCTTCAACCAGCTTTCCCTGGCAACCGGCGTGGTCAAGCTGATGTTTGTGGGCAGCAGTGGCGACCCGGTAGAGCTTCATCGGCGAGAGATTCGCAAGGGAGATCCGTGGCTTCTTGCGACGAATGACATCGAGGATGTGAAAGCCTGGGCGCATCGCTTTTTCCAGCGTGCAATCGCAGAAAAACGGGACGTATACCTGGGCCTCAAGGATACGGTGATCCCCGGCTACGATGGGGCCATGCGCTCGGTGATCGAGGACATCTATCACAGTGACTACAAGAAGCAGATTGAAGACCTGGGGCTGAATTACTACTACGAACTGATCGATGCCCAGGCAGCCCGCATTGTTTCCAATCCGCCGGAGCGTGCGCTCTGGGGTGTGCCGGATAACACCACCGGGCGCAAACTGCTCAAGCTGGTGAACCAACTCAAGGAATTTGGCATTCCAGCACGCGGGGCCCATGTGTCCATCTCACGGATGAGCGCTGGCGGCGGCGACCAGTATGGTAGCTTCAACATGGCGGCCAAGGAGGATGGCATTCTCAAGGTGATCGTTGACGGTGACGAGAAGCATGCCCGCCGGGTCCGGAAAGGCGATCCAATGTTGCTTATGTCCAATGACCGTGAAGCCATCAAGGACTGGGTTCTGCAAGTGTTTCGGGATGCTTCCCGCAAGGACAAAGAGGTGTATTTCGGTCTCAAGCGCGAGTACATGGAGTACGACGAAGTCTACAGCGAGGTCATTACCGAAGTGCGCAGGGAACTGGCCAGCGAGCATACACCGCCGCCCTCGTTCATGATCATGCGGCCGTCCAGCCAGCTTAAAAAGATGATCACGGATCCACCGAGAAATGCGCTTTATCCCTCCCAGAACCTCGATGGGGATATCTTCTCGGACATTTCCGCCGCTCTCGGAGGAAGCCTGGCGACGGCCAGTTCAATCATCGAGAGCAAGGACGGAACCATGCTGTTCGAGGCGCCCCATGGCACCGCCCATGATCTTTACCTGAAGTATCTCGAGAGCGACGGTAAGGTTGCTCATTTCAACCCCTCGGCGCTGATTTTTGCGCTGGGCAACGCCCTGGAAACCCTCGGTGAGCGGGAAGGTAACGAACCCCTGAGCCAGTATGCCGTGCAACTCAAGGCGGCGCTGACCGATACTGTTGATCAAGGCATCGTTACGGCAGATCTGAAAGGCAAAACCGTGGACCCCGATTCGGAACAAGTGGTGGATATGATCGGTTTTCTGGAAGCAGTCGAAGAAGCGCTCCAATGAGCTGTTCACGAATTACCAGAGGGGACTGTCTCAGCATCCATGCTCGCATGCGTGATCTAATAGAGAGCAGGAACGTAAGCTAGACGAAATCTCTCTGCCAGGGGCCCCTCTTAATGGCGTTTTACAACCGAAGAAAGCTGGAATTGCAGGATGCGCTTGAAAAGCTGGAAGCCGCTGAGAACAGGATTCGGGATCTGGAGTCGGATTTTCAGGCTGTTGAGCAAGCCGTGGCGGTTCTCGTTATGACGCAGGATGGCATTATTGAGCGGGCGAACAACAGATTCGTGGACCTCCTCGGCTATAAGCCAGAGAAGCTTATCGGCCAGCACCATCGGGCTTTCTGCACCAGCAATTATGCTACAAGCGAGGACTACATCAGATTCTGGCGTGAACTGGTTACCGGCAATGTTAAGCAGGGCAGCTTTCCGGCTGTCCACGCCGATGGACGTGATGTCTGGTTAGAGGCTCGTTATTCGCCGGTGAAGGGCGAGCAGGGCGTGTCAACGCGGGTAATTGCATTAATTGGCGGAATCCGGGAATCAGCAACGGATTTTGATGACTAGATCTGCCGTAATTGGCTATGCTCATACAGAAAGTCTCAAATTTCTTTAATGAACGCCGGCGAAACTTAGCCTAAGGACAGTCGAAAATGATGCGAACACAGTTTTTGCAGGATTTGATCAAACAGCTGTCGCCAACACTGGATTCAACGACTTACGTCTACTGCACTGTGCCAAAGGCAAAGTACGGCGATCTGGAACACCTCAAGCCCATTGTCAGCATTGCCGAGCTTGAAGGACTTACACTGGTCATTCCGCTTGAGGAAGCCAAAGCCGAGGGCCTGGACTACTACAGAGTGTTCAGGCGTATCACCCTTGAGGGCCACTCCAGCCTTGAGGCTCTGGGTCTGACATCAGTGGTGACAAGCCTGCTGGCCGAACGGGGCATCACCACAAACGTTATTGCAGGGTTCTACCACGACCATATGTTTGTGCCCAGCGATCGCACTGATGAGGCCATGAAAGCACTGAAGGAGCTTGCCAGTAACCCAAGCGGCGAATAGATAGTCCGAAATGCCTTGGCCCGACGGGGATTGAGGTAAAGAATGAGCAAAAAACGAGAAACGTCGGTTGAGGTTATCAACCGGTGGCAATTATTCGCATGCGAGGAAAATACTTGCTTGGTTTTCAGTCAGTAGTTTTCGCTCTAACGCGTGAAAGCGTGAAAAGGATCAGTGGTGTGTTCATCGCACGTCAGGCTCTTCACCAACATGCATGAATTCGCGGAAAGCGGAAACGGCGGTGTTTTGCTCGACATTAGTGGCCCAGGCGAGACCGACATCCATTGTCGGTATCCGATCGGCCAGTGATGTGACCTCGACACGGCGACCATCGAGCGACCATGGCCGATAGACCATGTCAGACAGAATCGTAACCCCCATGCCGCTGGCAACCATTGAACGCACAGCTTCAACTGAACTTGTCCTGAATATTGTATGTGGTCGGTAGTTCGTGCGATTCCAATATCGCTGCGTCGTGTTACTGGCTTCGTCGACGGTTAGCATAATGTAGGGCTGGGCAGCAACATCGGCCAGGGAGATCGATGGCAATTCGAGAAGGGGGTGGTTCGCCGACAGCCACAGTCTACGGCGTGATTGCAGCAGTGTTTCATAGGATATCCCCTCCTGATCGACGATATTAGAGGTCAGCATGACTGCCAGATCAAACATTCCTGAAGCAAGCCCGTCTTCGATTGCAGCTCGCGAAGATTCGGTTAACTGGAGGTCCACACCGGGGAACACGCGAAGGAACCGCTCAATATAAGTTGGAATATAATAGCCAGCAACCGTGTAGGTCATTGCCAAACGAAGAGTGCCCTTTACGTCATCCCTCAAGCGGCGCGGGGACCTCACCGCTTCTTCCATCGCAGCCAATATTCGCCGGGCGTGATCAAGAAAGATATTACCCTCGTAGGTCAGTGCCACACCACCAGCATGCCTGGCGAGCAGGGGGGTTCCGACAATTTCCTCGAGTTGTTTTACAGCCGTCGTCACTGCAGATTGGGAGACGTTAAGCTCTAAGGCTGCACGTGAAATCTGGCCCAAATTCGCGACGGCAATGAAGTAACGAATCTGTCGAATTGTAGGTATATTCATAATTTTTATAATAACTATTTAATAAAGTGAGTGAAAAATATTGCCGGATTGCACTGGGGCCCGACGTCCTCCGTCATTGCAGTCGCTGCACCTGCCTAATTTTCCCGTCATCTTCTGTTTAGATAAATAACCCAATCACATTTGAACCGCCTTGCCATGTCAACTTGAACTGCCGCAGGGTGCTAACCAGTGTATCAATTTAACAGATAATGGGTCTCTGAAAATCGTATTATACAAATTTCCCATTACATCCTATGGTTTTTACATCGCCTTTCCAAAGGGGATTGGCGTTGCGGAAGCACCGCTCCGTTCACCTCAGGAGAAAAAACAATGAAAAAAATTCTCAGCGCGTCAACTGCAACCGTGGCAATGGCATTTGCTCTATCCAGCAGCGCAATGGCCGAAGAATGGTACCCCTATCCTGTCGAAGTCTGGACCCCACCGTTCGACATGGAGAGCCCACGCAGCAAGGCCGATTACGAACCACTCGATGAAGCCTCGCAGAAATGGAATCTCTGCGTTTCTTTTCCACACATGAAGGATGCCTACTGGCTCGGCGTCAACTACGGCATCACCGAAGAAGCCAAACGGCTTGGCGTGAAAGCCACGGTGACCGACGCGGGTGGCTACACCAACCTCAACACTCAGATCTCGCAGATTGAGGATTGCGTTTCAGCCGGCGGTGATGCCGTTATTATCGGCGCCATCGCTTACGACGGGCTTAACAGCCTGGTCGCTGAGATCAGTGAGGATGGGATTCCGGTCATCGACGTTATCAATGGAATGTCGTCCGACAAGCTCTCGGCCAAGTCGTTGGTATCCTTTGGCGAAATGGGTGCAAAAGCTGGTGAGTTCCTGGCCGACTTGCATCCGGCCGGTGGTGAATCAGCAAAAGTAGCTTGGTTCCCAGGGCCCGCTGGTGCTGGCTGGGTCGAAGCGGGTAATGCTGGCTTTCTGGGCGCGGTAGAGGGTTCAGCGATCGAGATGGTGGAAACCAAATACGGCGACACTGGTAAGGAAGCCCAGGCCAGGCTCGTCGAAGATACCCTTCAGACCTATCCGGATCTTGATTACATTGTCGGCACTGCGGTCACAGCAGAAGCGGCGATCCCGATCCTGCGTTCACGCGGTCTGACCGACAAAGTCAAGGTAGTTTCCTATTATTATGCTCCGGGTGTTGATCGAGGTATCGCGCGTGGCCAGATCCTTGCTGCACCAACCGATTCCACCGTCATCCAGGGGCGAATCGCTGTCGACCAGGCCGTCCGGATACTGGAAGGCGAGGATTATCTGAAGCACGTCGGTCCCAAGCTCTATGTGGTAACACAGGAAAACTACGACGAGTTTGACCCGACTTCGACCCTGGCACCAGACGGTTTCCGCCCGGTCTTCTCGGTAGAATGAGCCATGTCGAATTCAATCAACAAGCCGCAGGGTTGTGAGGAGGTGGGGGCAACCCCGCTCCCTCTCCTCCAGACCCGGGCCATTACCAAGGATTATCCCGGCGTCCGGGCGCTCGATGACGTCGATTTCGAACTGCTTGCCGGCGAAGTGCATGTGCTGTTCGGTGAGAATGGAGCGGGAAAGTCGACCCTGATTTCCATTCTGGCTGGTGCCAAGCAGCCGAGCACGGGTCAAATCACTTATAAAGGTGAGCCAGTAACACTGGCCTCGGTTCACGACGCTCGCTCCCTCGGAATATCTGCAGTTTTCCAGGAATTTTCACTGATCCCTCAAATGACTGTAGAGGAGAACTTGTTTCTTGGTGCCGAACCCAGGCGGGCCGGATTACTTGACCGCGCCCGCATCAGCCGTGAGGCACAAGAGACGCTTGATGAGCTTGGCTTTGCGCTGAGGCCCGACCAACTTGTCGATCGCCTCACTCGTGCAGAGCAGCAAATGGTAGAGATAGCCAAGGCATTTCGCTCCGAGCTCCAGGTATTGATCCTCGATGAACCTACGGCCTCACTCACCACGCACGAGACTGATCAATTGTTCGAATTGATCGCGGGATTGAAGAAACGTGGAGTGGGAGTCATCTACATTACTCACCGAATGGCTGAAATTCGCCGCATTGGCGACCGCATCACTGTTCTTCGGGACGGCCGCTACATCGATACTGTCAATGCTGCGGAAGCGACGGAGGATGATCTGGTTCAGCTCATGACCGGTCGTGTGGTCGGCGCCATTTTCCCCGAGCTGAACCTGAATGCGCCAGGCGATGTGGTGCTTGAAGCCAGGAATGTAACGACGAACGACGGTTCAGTGGTCGACGCATCAATGACCGTGCGGGCTGGCGAGATTGTCGGGATGTCCGGCCTGGTCGGGTCGGGCAAATCGGAGCTGATGCAGGCCTGTTTTGGTGGTTTGGCAATCCGTACGGGGACTGTGATGTTGAATGGCCGAGGTATCACCGGCCATACACCAAAACGCAATATACGCGACGGTTTTCTCTATTTACCTGCAGATCGGCACAAAGAGGGCCTGATGATGACGCGCTCGGTGCGCGAGAATATTTCGCTCGCTTCACTCGATATTGAGCCATTTTCAAAAGGTATCTTTATCAATCGTGGTGGCGAAAAAAAGGCGGTCGAAGCCCTCACCACGCGGCTCAATCTGTCGCCGCCGCAGATTGAACGTACGGTCGAACACTTTTCCGGCGGCAATCAACAGAAGGTGATGCTCGCACGGGCCCTGACTCGCAAATATGATCTGATCGTTTTTGACGAACCAACAGTCGGCGTAGATGTTGGTACACGCGCTTCCATCTATGAGTTTATTGTTGAACTCGCTCGCGGCGGCGTGGCCATCGTCCTTATCTCGTCTGATTTGCCAGAAATACTGCATCTTACTACCCGCGCCTATGTTTTTTTCCATGGACGGACTCAGGCCGAATTACAGGCCGATGAACTCACAGAGGAGAAGGTGCTTGCCCATTTCTTCGAAAAGGAGGCCTGTTAATGGCTGAGCAATCTGTTACTCCGACGAACGCGCCAGCTATCGGCGGCCTTGGGAACTTAACAAAGCGTCTGTTCGTCAAGCTTGGCATTCTGCCGTTTCTCCTGTTTATCGCCATGGTTGTGTTCACGCTGTTGTCAGAGAATTTTCTCACGCTACAAAACCTGATGAACGTGCTTCGCCAATCGGTCTATCTAATGATTGTTGCCCTTGGGCAGATGCTGGCATTGCTCACAGGGGGCTTTGACCTGTCGGTTGGCACGGCACTGGCGTTGAGCTCAGTGGTCGGGGCTATGGTTATGGCGGCCATCTTCGCCATCGCCCCCGACATGGTGTGGTTGGCCATTGCACTCGGCTGTTTGTCGGGCATTCTGGCAGGTATCACGATTGGCATTGTCAACGGAGCGGGCGTCGCCTTCTTCAACGTGTCACCTTTCATGGTGTCGCTCGGCATGGCATCGGTCGGTTTCGGGGTTGCTCTCTACCTGACCGGTGGCGTACCTGTTTACGGCATGCCCATGGCCTTCAGTGATACCTTTGGCTACGGTTACCTGCTTGGTGTTCCAGCGCCGGTTTTCGTCGCTGCATTACTGGCCGTCGCCCTGTATGTATTCCTCTATCGTACTCCCCAGGGCCGGTATTTCTATGCGGTCGGCGGCAACCTCAAGGCTGCATCACTGTCCGGGATCAACACCAAAGCCACGCTGTTTTTCACCTATGTGCTGAGCGCTTTTTTTGCCGCTGTCGCCGGTATGCTTTTGACGGCACGAATTGATACCGGGGAGGCCAACATTGGCGCTTCGATGCCATTGGAATCAATTGCCGCCTGTGTGATCGCCGGGGTAAGTCTGAGAGGTGGTGTGGGGCGTCTTGAGAGCGTCGTACTGGGTGCACTTTTCATCGGTCTGATTCAGAACGGCATGAATCTGGCCCAAATCGAATCCTACTTACAAACCGTAGTGCTCGGCACTTTGCTGATACTTGCGGTTATCGCAGACCAGATCAGGCTTCGCTACGTTGCCTCCCTTAAGAATTAAGGAGAACAAACAATGCATGTAGATGTGAATTGTGACATGGGAGAAAGTTTCGGCCTTTACAAGATGGGAGACGACGAAGGCATGATGCCCTACATCACCCAGGCCAATATAGCATGCGGTTTCCATGGCTCCGACCCTAACCACATGCGCAGCACCGTCGAACTGGCGCGCAAGAATAACGTCAAAGTTGGTGCACATTTCTCGCTCCCCGATCTGGCCGGATTCGGCCGGCGCGAAATGAAGATTGGCCGTGAGGAAATGGCCAACATCATCCTTTATCAGATCGGTGCATTGAAGGGCTTCCTCGACGCCAGCGGTGTCGCCCTGTCCCACCTAAAACCACACGGCGCGCTCTATGGCATGGCAGCGCGAATGGAGCACATTGCCCATGCCGTCGCCGATGCAGCCGAAGTTTATGGTGTGCCCGTGCTTGGCCTGGCTGGCACCCAGCACGAAATAGTCTACAAGGAACGTAATATCCCCTTCCTGGCGGAGTTCTTTGCCGATCTGGAATATGATGACAATGGAAGTCTGATCATCACCCGGTCGCACGGCGAGGTTGACCCCGGCTACGCTGCATCGCGAGTTCTGAACGCCATTCGCAACGGCAGAGTGGACAGCGTCAATGGAAAGTCACTGCCCGTGCGCGCCGACACCGTCTGTGTCCACTCTGACACACCCAACGCCGTTGATATCGCCAAGGCGGTCAGCGCAGCAGTCAACCAGCCTGGAACGGCTTAATACAGCACCATAACAACAATCAGGAGGCATTATCGATGTCTATGCATGAAGTGAAATCACCAATCCCCGGAACATTTTACCGTAAACCGGCGCCGGACCAGCCGGCTTACTTCGACGTCGGGGATACCGTAACCAAAGGCGACACCATAGGTCTTGTCGAGGTTATGAAAACCTTCCATGAAGTGAAAGCGGATGCCGGTGGAACGATTGCCGACTTTCCAGTCGGTGATGGTGATCCCGTTATGGCGGGGCAGACTATTGCCGAACTGAGCTGAGGTGATCATGAAAAACCCAGGCATTCAAAAATTGCTGATCGCCAACCGGGGTGAAATCGCAATCCGAATAATCCGTGCCGCACGCGATCTCGGTATCGCTACTGTGGTCGTGCACAGCGACGCTGACACCGAAAGTCGGGCCGTTCAGATGGCGGATGAAACGGTGAACATCGGGCCACCGCAGGCGGCAAAGTCTTATCTTTCTATCGATGCGATCCTGAGCGCAGCGAAGGAAACCGGTGCCGACGCTATCCATCCGGGTTATGGCTTTCTTGCCGAAAATGCAGACTTTGCAGACGCCGTAGCCGCCGCAGGCCTCCTTTTCGTAGGACCGGATGGCGATACCATCCGCCTCATGGGCGATAAGGCGGCTGCGCGGAGCGAGGCGAAAAAGGCAAATGTACCCACGGTGCCAGGCAGTGACGGGGTCATAGAAGACATGGACGCCGCGGCGCAAATGGCAGAAAAAATTGGCTTCCCCGTAATGATCAAGGCGGCCGCTGGAGGTGGCGGTCGGGGCATCCGTGTTGCCCACGACCTTGATGAATTCAGAAAGCTAGCTCCCCAGGCCTCCTCGGAGGCGGCAGCAACGTTTGGTGATGGAGGCATCTATATAGAGAAAGTCATTGAGCGCGCCCGGCACATTGAGGTCCAGGTATTAGGTGATGGCGAAAACGTCGTACATTTCTTTGAGCGCGAGTGCTCCTTGCAGCGCCGTCGCCAGAAGGTGTGGGAAGAAGCTCCGTCGGCTGCGTTGGATGATCGAGTTCGCGACGAACTGTATCGCTCGGCCGTCGCGCTGGCAAAGGCTGTCCACTATAAAGGTGCCGGCACCGTTGAGTATCTCTACGACGACGAGACAGGAAGTTTCTATTTTATTGAGATGAATACCCGCATCCAAGTCGAACATCCTGTGACCGAAATGATCTGCGGCTTCGACCTTGTCGCCGAGATGATCTTGATCGCTGGCGGTACAAAGATGCGAGTTACACAGGAGACGATACGCAGAACCGGGCATGCCATCGAAGTGCGTTTAAACGCAGAGGATCCGGCCAATAATTTTATGCCGTTTCCAGGTATCGTCGGCAACTTGATCACTCCCGATGGGCCAGGTGTGCGTTTCGATCACATGCTCTATTCGGGCTACGCCGTTCCGCCTTTTTACGATTCGCTGCTCGGCAAACTGATTGTCTGGGCCGAAGACCGCGACCGTGCACTGTTGCGCCTCAAACGCGCTCTGGGCGAGCTTCATGTCGAAGGACTGCCCACCACAGCGCCGCTGTTCCAGGCTTTGCTCGAGAGTGAAGAGCTGCAGCAAAGCGCAGTCCATACCCGATGGTTGGAGCCGTGGCTGGAAAACAATCTTGATCTCATCAAACAAAAAGGGGCTCAAACTCATGAGTAGTCGATACACATTTGGCGGCGATGAGCACATTTTCGTAGAAGTCGACGAAGAAATGTCGCTTGAGGCATTCTTTGTTTCGCTGTCCATGACCAACGCGGTGCGCAATGCCAACATCAAGGGCGTCACCGAAATCTGCCCGGCCAACGCCTCGTTCCAGATCAAGTTTGATCCGGATGTGATTCACCCCGACGACATGATGAAGGAATTGAAGCGACTGGAAGCCGAGGCGGAGCAGGGCGACAATGTTCTGGAGACTCGCATTGTTGAAGTCCCCGTCTATTATCAGGATCCCTGGACGCACGATACCCTGATGCGATTCCGTGAGCGCCACCAGGATCCTAGCGCGACCGACATCGAATATGCGGCCTCGATAAATGGCTATGACAGTGTAGAAAAATTTATTGAGGCGCATTCTGGGGCACCCTGGTTCGTTTCCATGGTCGGCTTTGTATCCGGCTTGCCGTTTCTTTACCAGATGGTCGACCGGTCCCGTCAGATCCAGGTGCCAAAATACCTTAGCCCGCGCACCGACACACCACGGCAGACGGTTGGCTATGGGGGCAGTTTCTCCTGCATCTATTCCGTTCGCGGCGCCGGCGGCTACCAGATGTTCGGCATTACCCCGATGCCGATCTATGACCCTGAGCAGAGTGTTCCCTATCTGAAGGATTTTATGGTCTTCTTCAAGCCGGGGGACATCGTCAAGTTTAAGCCAATCAACCGGGAAGAGTATGATGCGGCGATTGCACAAGTGCAGGCGGGTGAGTTCATGCCCCGCACCAAAAACGTTCGCTTCTCGCTAAGCGAATTCAATGCCGATATGGATGGTACCAACGCCAAGCTGATGGAGGCCCTTTATGACCGTTAATGTTATCTCAGCCGGTATTGCCACCACGATCCAGGACCTGGGACGGCCGGGCTATTATCATCTTGGTATTCCCATGGGTGGGGCCATGGACCGTCTGGCGCTGAAAACCGCCAATCTACTTGTTGGTAACGATGAGGGAGCAGCCGGGCTCGAATCCGTATTCGTTGGACCGGAACTTGAATTTACCCAGGATGTGACCGTCGCCGTATGCGGTGCAGAACTGCCACCGAAAGTGGATGGTGAGCCACGCGATACCTGGACCGCCTTCACCGTGAAAGCCGGCCAGGTGTTGTCCTTCGATTTTCTGAAATCCGGTGCGCGCATCTACATTGCGATTTCCGGCGGTATCACCACCCCTATGTACCTTGGCAGCCGCTCAACCTATGCGATCGGGGCGCTCGGTGGTGTTAATGGTCGCCCTGTCCAGCCTGGCGATTCGCTGCCGCTCGGCAAAAGCAGCAAAACGGTCAAAGACGGATTATCGGTACCCCCGGCGCTACGCCGCGGCCCGTCCAACCCGGCTGAGCTACGTGTGCTGCCCGGGCTTTACTGGCACCGTCTCACTGAACAGGCCCAGAGCAATTTTTTTGAGGATACCTGGAAAGTTGCTAACGAAGCCGACCGCATGGGTTATCGCTTTCAGGGCGGGCGCAAACTTGAGTTTGTGGAACGCGAACAGCCGTTCAGTGCCGGGGCCGACCCGTCCAACATCACGGACGCCTGCTATCCGTACGGCTCAATACAAGTACCGAGCGGGTCCGAGCCGATTGTACTGCATCGCGATGCAGTGTCGGGTGGGGGATATTTCATGTTAGGTACCGTTATTTCGGCTGACATGGACCTGATCGGCCAGTTACAGCCCAATACGCCCGTTCGGTTCGTTAAAGTGGATATGGAGGGTGCCCTTGCCGCGCGCAAGGAGCAGGCGACCATCATGGATGAGATTCGAGAATTATTGAGCTAAGGATGACAGGAACACGTCCTGTAATAGCTTGACGGTTTGTGACGAAGTCAGCGACATGCAGTCGCTGACTTCGTTAGTCGTTACCGAGGTTTCCGAGCTATCACTGCGCGGTGTTATAGCTGGACGGATCGTGTAGGTTTATTTTTAACCCGCAAGTTCCGCGAGACACTTCTCAAGGATTGCCAGCCCCTCTTTCAGCACCTCATCTTCAATTGTGACCGGCATGAGAAAACGAAGCGTGTTGCCGTAAAGGCCGCAAGAAAGCAGGATTAGTCCTTTCTCACGCGCACGCTTGCACAGCGCAGCCGTGAGCTCCGCATCGGATTCTTTGTCAGCTGAGACAATATCCATAGCTGCCATGGCGCCCAGATGACGAACATTCTCCACGCAAGCGAAACGCTCCTGCCATTGTGAGAAGCGCTGGCCCAGAGCCTCCCCCAGGGACTGGCTCCTCGTGAGGATGTCTTCCTCTTCAAACACCTCAAGCACCGCCAATACCGCTGCACATGATACCGGACTGCCAGAATAGGTGCCGCCAAGTGAGTTCGGGCCGGATGCATCCATATGAACATCTGTACCCACAATGGCGGAGATCGGCATGCCAGCTGCCATGCTCTTGGCCATGGCCATCAGGTCGGGCTCAACACCGCTGTGTTCTATGGCAAACATTTTGCCCGTGCGGCCAAAACCGGACTGAACTTCATCAACGATCATCAGCATGCCGTGCTCATCGCAGATGTTGCGCACTGCCTTGAGGAAGCTTGCTGGTGCAGGATAGAAACCGCCCTCGCCCAGAACCGGCTCGATCACGATGGCTGCCGTGTCACGAGGGTTGGCATCGGTCTTAAGCGTCATTTTTAGTCCACGAATAGCGTCTTCTTCGCTGACCCCATGAAAAGGCACTGGATATGGTGCACGGAAGACGTTACCCGGCATTGTGCCAAAGTCGGCTGCATACGGAGCGACTTTGCCGTTCATCGCCATGGTCATAAAGGTGCGGCCGTGATAGCCGCCATCAAAACAGATGACGTTGTTTTTACCCGTCGCCGCCCGCGCAATCTTGACCGCATTCTCTAGAGCTTCAGCGCCGGAGTTCACTAACATGACCTTACCTTGTCCTCTCACCGGGGTGAGCTGGCTTAGCTTCTCGGCGACTTTGACGTAGCCTTCATAGGGCATCACGGTCTGGCATGTGTGCATCACACGCTCCAGTTGCGCTTGCGCGGCTGCCACAACCTTGGGGTGGCAATGGCCAATATTCAACACCCCAATGCCACCGGCGAAATCAATAATTCGATTACCATCCGCATCCCAAATCAAGGCATTCTCTGCGCGATCCGCAAACTGCGTGGCGGGGCTGGCAGCGCCGTTGGCAACATACTTCTGTTTCAATTCATTCAATTGCGCGTTATTCATCAACTTTTTCCTTATCAGACAGTAGCAGCGTTCAAAGGCCGCCCATACACAGGTATTTGATTTCGACAAAGTCATCGATGCCATAGCGGGAACCTTCGCGGCCGATGCCCGACTCCTTGATGCCCCCAAAAGGCGCAACTTCCGTAGAAATCAGCCCTTCATTAATCCCAACCATGCCGTACTCAAGAGCCTCAGCCACACGCCATACCCGGCCGATATCCCGGCTGTAGAAATAAGCAGCAAGGCCAAATGGCGTGTCATTCGCCAATGCGACTGCCTCTGCCTCCTCAGTAAAGCGGAATATCGTGGCCACCGGGCCAAAAATCTCTTCCTGCGCAATGCGCATACTTGCGGTTACGCCGGTCAACACAGTAGGTGGATAGAAGTTCGGATTGTCCAGCATCCCGACGTCCTGCTGCTGAGTGACCCGGGCGCCATGGGTGAGCGCATCCTCAACAAGGCCGAGGACTTTGTTTGCCGCCTTATCGTTAATCAGAGGGCCGATGGTCACGGCTTCGCCGAACCCATCGCCGACTTTCAGATTCCGGATGGCCACATTCAGCTTTTCAACGAAAATGTCGTGTACGCCATCCTGAACCAGAATGCGGTTGGTGCACACGCAGGTCTGGCCCGCATTGCGGAACTTGGAAGCCATCAAGCCGGAGATGGCCGCATCCACGTCGGCATCGTCAAAAACAATAAACGGCGCATTCCCCCCCAATTCCAAAGAGACCTTCTTCACCGTATCGGCGCACTGACGCATCAGTAATTTGCCCACCGGTGTTGAGCCCGTGAAGGACAGCTTGCGTACCCTGGAGTCCTCGCACAGAGTGCGGCCAACCTCTGGCGCCTGCAGCGTTGTAATCACATTCAAAACGCCTGCAGGAATGCCGGCCTGTTGGCTCAGTTCTGCCAGCGCCAGCGCACACAGGGGGGTATCTTCACCCGGCTTGATCACAACCGTGCATCCCGCTGCCAGCGCCGGGGCAACTTTCCGGGTAATCATGGCAATAGGGAAATTCCAGGGTGTGATTGCCGCAACGACACCAATCGGTTGCTTGATGGTCACCAGCCGCTTATCCGGGCCGTGGGCGGGAATAACGTCGCCATAAATGCGTTTGGCTTCTTCCGCAAACCACTCAACAAAGGACGCCCCGTAGGCGACTTCGCCCTTGGCCTCTGCAAAGGGTTTGCCCTGTTCGCTGGTCATGATGCTGGCAAGGTCATCCTGATGCGTAACAATAAGGTTGAACCAGTTACGCAGGCAGGCAGCACGCTCCTTTGCGGTCAGGGCTTGCCAGGATTTCAATGCTTTTTCAGCAGCGTCGATGGCGGCTCGGGTTTCCTCTGGTCCCAGATCAGGAACAGAAGCCAAGTTAGCGCCGGTGCTGGGATTGAATACCGGAAATGTTCGGGCTTTGGCATCCTGGACCCACTGTCCATCAATAAAGGCACGATCCCGAAACAAAGTTGGTTGGTTGAGATTTAACGTCATAAAGGGCTCCAAAACGTCCTGGACAAAGTGGCTTAATCAGTTGAAGGGATGGTATCTCGGAGTGTTTGTGTGATAAATATGAATGATTGGGGGTATACGTTGATGTTTATCAAACAATGAAAAAGAATCTGAAAATAAAGCTAGGGCAAGTCGGTGATTACGAGATCCGCCTTCTAAAAGTATTCGAGGCTGTTGTGGAAAACGGTGGTTTTTCTGCGGCTGAAAGTGAGTTGAGCATAGGCCGCTCAACCATCAGTACTCACATCTCGAACCTGGAAGAGCGACTGAATCTAAAGCTTTGTTCGCGAGGCCGGGGCGGGTTTTCGTTGACAGAAGAAGGCGCTGAAGTCTATGAATTAATGAAGACGCTCCTGTCGGCTCTCGAAGGCTTCCGTTCAGGGGTGAATGCTCTGCACGTAAGCCTTACCGGCGAGCTGCGTATTATTGCCAGTGATGCCATTTGCATGGACCCCCAATCCGGGCTTTCGGAGGCGATTGCTCGATTCTCGGAAGCAGCGCCAGACGTTAATGTGCTGCTGGACGTGAGATCACTCAGCGATATTGAACGGATGGTCCTCAACGACAAAGCCGACATTGGCGTGATTCCTTATCATCGCCCGCTTACCGGGCTGGATTATCGCACCCTGTACGCTGACGACTGCCACCTTTACTGCAGTCGCACCCATCAGCTTTTCAACGCAAAGCCATCGCCAGAGCTGCTGGATCAGGTTCTCTCCAGTAAAGTTGTTCACGCCGGGATTCACACCAGTCCCCAGGTGGGTGCTCAATTGGCGGATATGAACAAGGCAGCGATTTCCTATTTCTATGAAGCCCGACTCGCGATGATCCTTTCTGGTGCTTACATCGGGTTCATGCCAGACACTTACGTTCAGCACTACGTGGAGGCGGGAGATTTGCGCGCTCTGATGCCCGAAACCAGGCATTATTCGTTAGAGGTCTGCACCATCACCCGTTCATACGGCAGAGCTAATAGGGCGCGTGAGCTGTTTCTTGAGCATTGGATGGACGTCGTCAATCATAACCGCCATCAGGATCACAATTGTGATCTCCACTGACGCCCAATGGCAGCAACTCACCGCAGCGCAGAAGCCCCCATGATTGACTGGAGGCCTCGACGCCTCCTGAATATCCAGCGAAAGCCCTAAAGGCGCGGAATCTAGTTACCGTTGCGGCCAAAACAGAAGTCTTTATAAATCCAAGTAGTTCCTCAACCGGCCCCGTTTCTTGCGGTTTTCCCGGCGCTTGCCATACCTAAGGAGTCGGAAGAGGGCGCCTAGCCGGGCCTTTAATTCCACGCCATAATTGACAGAACCCCGGATGGGAAGTGTCAAATTCCATCACCAGCTTGCGGTCATTTTCGCGCCCGTCACGAAATGCGCGTTCGCACGGGTTTCAGGAGCGCCCCCCGGTGTTGTTCCCGATCACCGAGGTGAACCATCGATTGGGACCGACTCATCGACAAGCGGCCTTTGTTGCTGGAGACCCTCGACACCATGCCGAAGTACCTGCTCAAGCCCGAGGTGCTGACACTCTTGGAGGCCGAGACCCATCCCATGCACCGGCTCATCCTGGATCTGATGTGGTGCAACGGGGCCCGGGTCTCCGAGGTGCTGGCCATCACGCCGGCGAGCTTCCACGACGACGGCTACGACTTCGGAGTGGTCCTCAAGACGCTCAAGCGAGAGGGAGGGCGGCCGAGCAAGCGCAGCCTGCAACGCTCGCCAAATCGTTTTATCCCGATACTCGATCGGGATTTTCAGATCCGGATCCAGAGCTATCTGTGGATGGGGAAGTTTCGGAAGGACGAGCGGATCTTTCCGATCACCCGTCGGCGGTCAGTGCGAACATAGATCGCTTAATAGAGTAGGTTGGGGGAGAGCCGCCGTTCAAGATCGGGTGCCACACCTTTCGACACAGTTTTACGGTGCACCTGCTGCTGCACGGGCGACCTCTGAAGTTTGTGAGCCAACTCCTCGGTCACCGTAGTGTCGAATCCACGGAGGTGCACACGAATGTGCTCACGTTCGATGGAGCGCATCTTTTAGAAGGCGTAGAGTTTCACTAGGCTGATATTAATCAGATTCGGAGAACATAGGAGAGTGCCTTTAAAAACTTTGCGTCCGAAAGGTTTTAAACAAAAGCGGACATTAATGTCTCTTATTTTCTGGGCATTATCAGTCGGTCCGGGTCAATAAAACGCCAGCAATAGAATCTCCATAGTCTTTCACAAGACCTCTAACATGCCGGTTGTGGCCAATGCTGCCATCTTCATGCCCGACTTAATTAATAGGTTGCACAATTGGTCCAACGTAGATTATCAGTATTGTCATGGCTCAAATTACGTCACTGTACGTTTATAAGGTCGTCAGTCAGGCAACCCCCGGTGTCGAAACGCGGGATCTGATGGAAGGACTTGGACTCCCCGCGGAAGGTCCCATCGATCCCACTCGGATGGTGTCTTCATCGGAGTTTTATGATTTTTTTGCAGCTTTGGTTGATCGAGATCCCGATGGTCTTTTATTACCGCTGAAGATCGGCTCTGCCATGCGAAGTGATGAGTACGGCGCTTTTGGTCTGGCCTGGAAATCCGCGCCGACCTTGCGGGGTTCTTATACAAGGGCAGAGCGATACGGCCACGTTCTGGGCAGCGCAGAAACCTATTCGCTTGAGGAAACAGCCAAAGGATTCTTCTTCAACCTTGAAAAAGCAGGAGATAATAGCCTTGGCATGGTGGTCTCCAATGAGGCCAGCATGTCTGCAGTGGATACCATCAGCAAAGAGGTCAGTTCCTCAAACTTCATGCCTCTGGCCATCTATTTCAAACATTCGGCTAGAGGCGACACCGCTGTTTACGAAACTCATTTTGGTTGCCCAGTGGTTTTTGAATCGGGACGAGATGCAGTACTTGTGAGTAGAGAAAGCATCGACATTCCCAATAAATTGGGTGACGAATCTATCGCCCGGTTTTTTGACCAACATCTCGAACAACAATTGAATTCCCTGAAAGTAGATAACGACCTTAAACAACAAGTGAGGCGTGCCGTTGCGAACGTGCTCAGCGAGGGTGTCCCCAGACTCTCACGCGTTGCGTCCGAACTGAAAATGGGTGCCCGGACCTTGCAGAGGCGATTGTCGGAGCAGGGGTATTCTTATCAAAACGTGGTAGACATGACGCAAAAGGATCTCGCTCAACGGTTGCTTAGGGAGACAGATTACAGTCTTGCCGAGGTGGCCTTCCTGACAGGATTCGCGGAGCAGAGTGCCTTTACCCGGGCATTTAAGCGTTGGGCGGGCCAGACACCTCGATCCTATCGACTCTCGACTCGCTGAGCTGTAAGTTGTCGCCAGCTGCACAAACTCTGGCACGCAGGAGCAATAACCAGAGACTTTGTTTCAGGAAAATTGACTTGCACTTAAATCAAAAGGAGCAAGTCAATGAAAACATCCAATCAAACACGTCAATCCATTCTTGTCGTCGGCGGTACCGGAAAGACCGGTAAGCGCGTTGTTGAGCAGTTGAAAGACTGCGGTTATGAAGTGCGAGTGGGGTCCCGCTCAGCTATCCCGTCTTTTGACTGGAACAACGAGAATAACTGGGAGGCATGTCTCTCGGGTGTCACCTCAGCCTACATCACCTACTCTCCAGACCTGGCAATGCCCGGTGCCACTGACGCTATTCAGGCGTTTACTGATCTCGCGAAGCGCCTCGGAGTAAAGCGACTCGTTCTGCTATCAGGCCGTGGCGAGGCCGAGGCTCAGGCCTGCGAAGACATTGTTAAGCACTCTGGTCTTGAATGGACAATCGTGAGGGCAAGCTGGTTTAACCAGAACTTCTCTGAGGGCGCTTTCATCGACATGGTCTTGAACGGTGCCATCACGCTGCCTGCGGGCAATCAGGTCGAACCTTTCGTGGATGTCGATGACATCGCAGACGTTGCGGTTGCCGCCTTGACGGAGGATCACCACAACGGCCGCATCTATGAGGTGACAGGGCCAAGACTGATGACCTTTGCGGACGTGGCCAACGACCTATCCCAAGTGACCGGACGCGAAATTGCCTTCATCGACGTACCCCACACGGACTTCATCGCCGAGATTGAGAATTCTGGTGCGCCCCAGGATGTGGTCTGGATGCTGGATTATCTATTCGCAACGGTCCTCGACGGCCGCAACGCGCATGTGACCGATGGCGTTGAAAAAGCGCTCGGTCGACCTGCCAAGGACTTCGCAGACTACGCGCGGGAAACGGCAGCCACGGGACTCTGGGAAAGCCACTAGGAACGATTCAATCATCCGCAGGGGACAAACGATGAATATTTCTCTGAATCTGTTTCAAACTGGTTTTGGCGCATACAGTTCGATTCTTCCAGGTCGAGCGGCATGCAAAGCCGTTGAGTGGATGACCAGCCCTCGAATCACCCGGGAGCGACGATTGTCTTGTCAGGAACTGTTTTCTGAACACGTAGCCCTGCCGAGTGGTGCTCGACTCAGCTCATATGGAAACGGCAACAAGAAGATACTCTTTTTACACGGCTGGTCGGGCTGGGTCGGGCAGTTTGAGGGGTTGATCAGAGAGATCAATCCCTTCGAATACACGGTTTACGCCATTCAACCCCTGGGACACGGCGAATCGAGAGCGGTTCGATCTCATCCTGGTCGGTTTATCGAAGCATCACTTGAAGCCATTGAATACCTTGATAGCAGCTTTGATGTTGCGATAGGCCATTCACTTGGGGCAGCCGCTCTCGTCTCTGTTCAGGCGCTGACCGAAAGCTTTGAAAGAATGGTTCTTATCTCCAGCCCGGCAACGATTGAAGGAGTGCTGAATAGATTTGCTCGTTTTCTTAACCTCGGGAAGCGGAGCAAAAGTCACTTCATCACGACCATGGAAGAAACCGTTGGCATTCCGGTTGAGGAGTTAAATCTGCTCTTAATCGCCGAAGTTGAGAAAGTGCCAGTACTTCTGATTCATGACGAGGATGACCAGGAAATACCTGTGTCAGAGTCCGAGAGTCTCTCGCTGGCATTCGATAATAGCCAGATATTTCGAACCGCCGGATGGGGCCACAGTCGGCTGCTTCAGAATCCCGAAGTCACTCAGAAAATCATGCATTTTCTTGATAATACATCATCTCATTTTATTTAAATTGGACATTAAAATGCTCGATAAACTGTTGTTAACGTTATCAATCGGACTCTATGCCGTTGTCGTTCCTTACCTGGAAATTAACGATACGCATGTCTTCAACCCCGCCTGGGTGGCCCATGCAAAACTGCATGAGGTTTGGCAGCTAATCACCAATTCGTCCCTTGGCGCGGTAGCTTTGTGGTTAACCTGGTTTTCCCAGAATGGTAGGGCGCAGGCCAGCCTAATTGCACTGCTTGTAACCGGAGGCTTTCTTGCCGCATTTGCAATGCAAGATCTGTACGGCGGATCTATGGTTCATTCAGATGGAACGGAGAAAACGGCGTTTGGCATGAACGTCGGAGTTCTTGGATTTGGTTGGGTATTTTTAACGAGCTCGTTCACGCTGGCGAGATCGGTTTCGAGTGAGGGAAACTCATGACTGTGTTTGAGCTTGTAATGATCGTGGCTACGTTGCTTTGCGCCTTAACGGCCGGGTTTGTTTTTTCCTTTGCATCGGTCGTCATGCCAGGAATTGGAAATTTAACGGACAAGGAATTCATCCGCGCATTTCAAGCTATCGACGGCGCGATCCAAGCCGGTCAACCTGTCTTTGGTCTTGTATGGATAGGATCCGTCTTTGCTTTAGTGGCGGCGGCGATTCTGGCAGTCCTGCAACACGAGGGCATAGTGCCAACCTTGGTTGTTGCCACTGCGATCGCCTATATTCTTGGAGTCCAACTAACAACTTTTCGAATAAATGTTCCACTTAATAACACCTTGCAAGCGTTGAATGCGGACGACATGGATGAACTCACGCTCGACTCAGCACGGCGCTCTTTCGAACATCGCTGGGTCAGATGGAACCTGGTCAGGACTGTATTCGCTTCCGTGGTTAGCGTCTTATTGATGCTAGTTCTGCTGTGGCTTTGACAGAGCGCAGCAGGCAGGCACAGTTCGATAAAGAGGAGTTTTCAGGCTCGTGACTGGCTATTTTGAGGCCCCAATGACGCGGAAGCTTTCAGCTTACTGGTTGTGGAACGGTAAGTGGTGGACGACCACAGAAAGTACTAAATTCCCGCATCGACGCATCAATAGTTTACAGTACGATTTCCACACAAAGTGCTAAACAGACTTAAAGTAGATTCTAGATTAGAGATCGGATTCTGAATTTCACACAAAGTGCTAAATTCCTCGTCCTCCGTCATAAGTGACCCTACCCCAGAATTTAGGTCCATTTAAAACTGGAAAATCCGGCATGATAGAGCCTTGAGCAGGAGATCATGCCATGAAGCGATCCCGTTACACCGAAGAGCAGATTGCCTTCGCCCTGAAGCAAGCCGAGCTGGGTACGCCGGTCCCGGAAGTCTGTCGGAAAATGGGCGTCTCGGATGCCACGTTCTACAACTGGCGCAAGAAGTATGGCGGCCTGGGGCCATCCGAGCTGAAGCGACTCAAGCAGCTGGAGGAGGAGAATCATCGCCTTAAGAAGCTGGTAGCGGACCTAAGCCTGGACAAGGCCATGCTTCAGGACGTGGTGGCAAAAAAGCTCTGAGACCGCCTCGTAAACGCCAACTGGTGGCTGACCTACAAAAGCGATATGGGGTCAGCGAACGCCAAGCGTGCGCGGTCTTGCAGTTTTCCAGGGCGTCTAATCGCTATCAATCGGTGGCGAGGGACTCGTCGGCGCTGTCGATGAGGATCCGTGAGATCACGCTCACGCGGCTTCACTACGGTTACCGGCGTGTGCACGTCCAGCTGCAACGGGAGGGTTGGCGTGATAATCACAAACGGGTTTACCGGTTATATCGGGACCAGGGGTTGTCACTTCGCCTCAAGCGTCCGAAGCGTAACAAGGCCGCCAAGAACCGACAGCCGCTACAGCAGGCCAACCATCCCAATCACATCTGGGGCATGGATTTTGTCTCAGACGCGCTGTTTGATGGTCGACGTCTGCGTCTCCTGACGATCATTGATCTGTTCACCAGGGAGTGCCTCGGCATTGTGGTTGGGCAGAGCCTGAAGGGCCACGATGTTCAGGAAGCCCTGACGGCGATTGCGCGCTTCCGGGGCAACCCGGAGGTGCTAAAGACCGACAACGGTTCGGAGTTTGCCGGCAAGGTCATGGATCGCTGGGCCTATGAGCGAAACATTGAAATCGACTTCTCACGGCCCGGGAAGCCTACCGACAACGCAACGGTAGAATCGTTCAATGGACGACTCCGGCAGGAATGTCTGAATGAAAATTGGTTCTTGTCACTGGCCGACGCCATGGAGAAAATCGAAGCATGGAGGACTTTCTATAACCAAGTCAGACCCCATTCCGCATTGGAGTGGTGCACGCCCTCGGACTACGCCAGAAAACATGCGGTTTCACGAAGAAAACAGAAGCAACTGGAGCCGGATTTTTCCAACTCTGGGTGGACCTAATTCGGGGTCAGGGTCAGTAACCGACATTACTAAGCAGTGATTGGTTTAGTGATTGGGGGCAGGTCAGAAAGACCATGCGAGTGGCTCTTCCAAGTACTCGGACAATGAAGGGTTCCCAGACTCTGCCCGTCGAGACTAAACGCTTCTAGCTGGCGTATGTCGCGGCGATCGAATCTAACCTGCACCGACGGTCGCCAACCGGTGACAGTAAGCAAACCGGGGCCCTTGTACCTCAGATATTCAAAGTTTATGTATGGCCTGCGCTTAGGCGCGGAGAGATCATGAACACGTACCTCCCGTGTTTCGAGAAACGGGTTCCACTCAGATCGCCGATCGTCATCCACGTCTGTGATGTACACCTGCTCCGATTGGTGGCGTAGTGCTTCAAGTGGAGTGGCACTACCAAGATGGGCTCGGGGCCGATTATTGGCCTCCGCAAGTGTGATATAGAGGGCCTCTTCGAAGGATGAGAGCGGCATCATCGGGACCCCTTTGCGATTCTGGGCAGACTCTCGCTTGGGATCCGTCACATGAGAGCCAGTAGTTGACGCAATCCGATGACTGAGATGCTGATTTATTCTATTGAAGCTGATTTCAATAGAATTTCGGACAGTGGGACTTTGCGGCCGACCAAAGCTGACCGTTGCCCCGAGTTCTTTAGTGATAAACGATTCAACACTGTAAGCCTGATGGATCCATGCATTATCAAATGCTATCTCCCGAGGTAATGGCAGCGGCAAGCTTGAATCTGAACCAGGAAAACCTGCGCCAGCAGGAAGCTCAAGCCCCGATGTCGTTATTTTGCGTTCGGGAAAGCGGCTCATACATTGCTTTAGTAGAGCAAGTAAATCGTCTTGCTGCGGATCAGGAGTTAACGCCAACTGAAAACCCAGTATGCAGTCAGTGGCCTTGTCGATAGCGGACAGTAGAGTCAATCGCGGTAATCGCAACGCAGGAAGTCTTTCTCCAAATTCAAGTTCGAGGCCAACTGTAGATTGCTCACAATCGATGGTTTGTTCGTCAATTTCGATACGGTCGTACAGCCAGCGGTCGCCCAAGAATATAGGTGATCCTGTGAAAGCCCGTCTTCGTGCATATTCCGGCCCATCGTGAACATCCATTCCGGACGAACGTGAACACCTATTCTGGTTTAACGTGAACAGTCATTCCGGTCGAAGATGAACACTTTCCGGTGGTTTTCCGGAATCAGTGTTCACCATGCCGGAATCGGCGTTCACGTTCCCGGAATTGGTGTTCACGTTCAACCAGAATCCTTCTTAACGCATTGTTTATTCAACCGTTTGCTACTCTGGTTCCTTTTTTTGGGGACCAGGGTCATGGCAGCAAAGAGAATTCCAATGCGCAAAATCAGAGAATTGCTTCGCCTGAGGCTGGAAGCCGGACTCTCGATCCGGCAGATCAGCGCCAGCACCAAGACCAGTGTCGGAGCCATCCAGAAACTCTTAGCCCGGGCCGATACCCTGGAGATCACCTGGCCATTGCCAGAGGACCTGGACGATGGCCGCCTGGCAGCCATGTTCTATCCCGGCTCCGATCCCACCTCGTCCGCCCGCTATCAGGTACCGGACTGGGCGACCGTCCATCAGGAACTCAAACGCAAAGGCGTGACCAAGCAGTTGCTGTGGGAGGAATACACCGCACAGTATCCCAACCGGTGTTACAGCTACTCTCAATACTGTGACCGCTTCCGGCACTGGCAAAAGCAGCAAAAGCGCTCCATGCGCCAGATCCACAAGGCCGGTGAAAAGTGCTTCATTGATTACTGTGGTCCCACCGTACCGATCATTAATCCGCAAACCGGTGAAATCCGCACGGCTCAGGTGTTTGTTGCCGTTCTGGGTGCCTCCAATTACACCTACGCCGAAGCCACCTGGAGCCAGGGGTTGCAGGACTGGCTGCTGAGTCACGTGCGCACCTTCGAGTACTTCGGCGGTGTTCCGGAAATGGTAGTGCCGGACAATCTGAGCAGCGGTGTCAGCAAAGCCTGTCGGTACGATCCGGACCTGAACCCCAGTTACCAGCAACTGGCGGCGCACTATCAGGTCGCGGTGCTACCAGCACGGCCCTACAAGCCCAAGGATAAATCCAAAGCGGAGGTGGGGGTGCAGATCGTTGAACGCTGGATCCTGGCCCGGTTGCGCCACCACACCTTCTTCACCCTGGCCGACCTGAATCAGTGCATCCGGTCCCTGCTGGAAGACCTGAACAGCCGGCCGTTCCGGCGGCTGCCGGGCAACCGGCAGGAGGCCTTCAAGACGCTCGACCAGCCAGCCCTGAGGGCACTACCCAAGCACCCCTATGAGTACATCGAGATCCGGCGTTGCCGGGTCAACATCGATTACCACATTGAGTTTAGTCAGCATCACTACTCGGTGCCGCACCAGTACGTTGGAGAGCAAGTGGACATCCACGCCAGTGAGCGACTGGTACAGATCTACTTCCGGCAGCGACAGATCGCCAGCCACCCACGCAGCCATCAGTACGGCATCACTACCGAATCAGGACACATGCCCACCCGCCATCAAAAACAACAACAGTGGTCGCCCGGACGGCTTAAGAACTGGGCCCGGGACATCGGGCCAGACACCCTCGTCTGGGTCCGTGATCGGCTGGAGGAGCGGGAGCATCCGGAACAGGCTTACCGGGTCTGTCTCGGGTTGCTCAACCTGAGCAAGGAGTACCCCAGTGAGCGCCTGAATGCCAGTTGCCGTATTGCCAACCGCGAAGGCCTGGACCGACTGAAACACATCAAGGCCATTCTCCGGAGCAACCGCGACAAGCTGCCAGAACAACTGCCCTTGCACACAGAACTGCCCCAGCACCACGAGAACATCCGTGGCCCGAAGAGCTTCCACTAGGACACCACTATGAGCACCATCCAGACCCTGACGCGACTGAGAGACCTGAAGCTGGGCGGCATGGCCGCCGCCCTTGAACATCAACAAAACCAGCCGGGCACCTATGACGAGCTGTCGTTCACCGAACGCCTGGAATTATTACTCGAAAGAGAGTTCCAGACCCGGGAACACCGGAAACAGGATCGCCTGGTTCGCCAGGCCCGCTTCAAACTCCGGGCCTCGGTCCAGGACATCGACTACCAGCACCCGCGCAACCTCAAGAAAGCGCAGGTGGCCCAGTTGGTTCAGACAGACTGGCTGGAACGTGGCCAGAACCTGCTGATCACCGGCCCCTGTGGCAGTGGCAAAACTTACCTGGGCTGTGCAGTGGGGCACCAAGCCTGTCTGAACGGCTTCAGTGCCCGGTATTACCGGATCTCCCGATTACTGCTGGAACTGACCCAGGCCAAGGCCGATGGCACCTACCAGAAAAACCTCAGCCAACTAGCCAAAGTAAAGCTGCTGATCCTGGACGACTGGGGGCTGGAAGCTCTGAAACCTGCACACCGGAACGACCTGATGGAGATCATGGATGACCGTCACGGCACTCACTCGACCATGATCATCAGCCAGCTACCCACCGATCAGTGGTACGCCGCCATCGGCGATAACACTCTGGCGGACGCCATTCTGGATCGGCTGATGCACAACGCTCACCGCTGGGCTCTGAAAGGGGAATCGATGAGAAAGCGACTTCAGGAAATTGACTGAACGTGAACACCCGGGGTACAAACTCCGGTGGGTGATGCGTTAAGAAAAAAGGTGTTCACGTTCAGCCGGAATGGGCGTTCACGTTCGCCGGAATACGCAGCAGGTAGACCAGCTCTATAAGTTTGTTGAGAAACAAGCCAAGGAAAGCGGCGAAAAAGGTTTGAACAGACCTATTAAGACGCTGGATGAGCAGCGCAAAGATGCTGTCGAGCAGTTAAAGCTGATCCGTTATTTCTTTAAACAAGCGCATTGGCTACAAGAGCGTTTTCCTGATGCGGAGCTTGCTGATGTAGAAGGATTGGTCAAACTGGTGGATCTCGAAGAGATCAAAACCAACGACTGGAGCCTCACGCCAGGGCGCTATGTTGGCGTTGCACCGGAGATCGAGGACGAAGACTTCGATTTTGAAGAAACGCTTCGCGATATTCATATTGAATTGAAAGGATTAAATGAAGAAGCATCAACAATAGCCGCCCAAATCCAAAAGAATTTTGAGGAGTTGGGCATATGAGTTGGCAAGACTGCACGTTAGGGGATTTGATGACTCTGAAGCGTGGGCATGACTTGCCTAATGCTAAAAGAATTGAGGGTGATGTGCCTGTAGTATCTTCTTCTGGAGTTACAGGCTATCACAATGAAGCTAAAGCTGAGCCGCCAGGTGTCATAACTGGTCGATATGGAACGTTGGGTGGAGTTTACTTCATTGAACGGGATTATTGGCCCTTAAATACAGCTCTATATGTTATTGATTTTAAGAATACAGACCCTAGATTTTCGGCTTATTTTCTCAAAAAGACACTCAGGTCATACAAAAGCGATAAGGCTGCAGTTCCTGGACTCGATAGAAATGTGCTGCATTCGTTAAAGGTACGCGCACCTGATAGGGGTATGCAGGAGCGCATTGTGGATGTTCTTTCAAAATACGATGATCTCATCGAAAACAACAAGCGCCGGATCGAGTTGCTGGAGGAATCAGCGCGGCAGCTTTACAAAGAATGGTTTGTGCGCTTCCGCTTTCCCGGCCATGAGCATATCAAAATTGTTGAAGGCGTGCCGAAGGGGTGGAGCAAAGGCCGTGTTAGTGATTTAGGCGAGGTGGTTACAGGAAAAACACCTTCTACTAAAGTAAAAGAAAACTTCGGTGGAGATATCCCCTTTATAAAAACTCCAGATATACACAGTTCTTCAATAATCTTTGAGCCTGAAGAATATTTATCTGAGCGAGGAGCCAATACCCAAGCGAACAAATACCTTCCTAAGTTCTCGATATTAACGGCTTGTATAGGCGCACGTTTAGGAGTCGTCTCTTTAAACGCCCGCCGCTGTCAGACGAACCAACAAATAAACGCGGTTATTCCAAAAAGCAAAATTTACATATTTTATTCTTATCTGACCCTTAAAGGATTTAGGGAAAAATTGTTGGCTATTGGCGGGGGAGCGACAATGCCAAATGTTAACAAATCGAAGTTTTCTAGCATGGAAGTGCTTCTTCCCCCAGAAAGCTTGCTGGATAGTTTTCATGATCTTGTAACCCAGCAATTCCTTCAGATGGAGACGCTTATCAAAATGAATTCGAAGCTGACTCAGGCGCGCGACATTCTGCTTCCCAAACTCATGAATGGAGAGGTCGCGGTCTGATGGCACCGCTCAATGAAGATACGCTGGTTCAGGCAACCACAGCCTACTATTTGGAAGACCAGTTAGGCTGGAAAAGCATCTTTGCCTATAACAGTGAAACCTTCGGCAAAGAAGGTACGCTTGGCAGGGAGTCTGACAAAGAAGTTATCCTAACCAGGTATCTCGGCGAGGCGCTCGTGAATCTCAATCCAGGCTTGCCCGATACCGCCTATCAAGATGCGTTGCGCCAAATCACCGAAGCCCCCGTGACCGAGAACGCGCTGCAAATCAACTTTGAACAGTATGAGTTGATCAAAAGCGGCGTTCAGGTTCAGTTCCGCAATGCCAAAGGTGAGCTTGAGAAAAGGCGTCTGAAAGTCTTTGATTTTGACAACCCTGAGAACAATCACTTCCTTTGTGTTCGTGAGCTATGGGTTCGCGGTGATATTTACCGCCGCCGCGCCGACATTGTTGGTTTTGTAAATGGCCTTCCTTTGCTATTCATTGAGTGCAAGACCATTCACAAAGACATTCGTCATGCTTATGAGCAAAATTTTTCTGATTATAAAGATACTATTCCCCATCTCTTCCATCACAATGCCTTTGTGATTCTGGGTAACGGTGTGGATGCCAAGATTGGTTCGGTTTCCAGTAAGTTTGCGCATTTCAATGACTGGAAGCGTTTGGCGGAAGATGATCCAGGCGTTGTGGATATGGAGACCTTACTCAAAGGTATCTGCAATAAGCGCGATTTTCTCGATCTCTTTGAAAACTACACGCTATTTGATGAGAGCGAAGGCAAGCTGATTAAAATCCTAGCCCGTAACCACCAGTTCTTAGGCGTGAACCGTGCCATCGAAGCCGTGAAGAATCGAGAAGAGCGGCAAGGCAAGCTCGGCGTGTTCTGGCATACGCAAGGCTCTGGTAAGTCCTATTCCATCGTATTTTTCGCTCGTAAAATACATCGCAAGCTTGGCGGAAACTTTACCTTCCTGATTTGCACCGATCGTGAGGATCTGGACGGTCAGATTTATAACACCTTCGCAGGGTGTGGGCTTGTCGATAATGATCAAGACCCTTGCCGAGCAGGCTCAGGCCAGCATTTAAAGGAATTGCTTCACCAGCACAAAGCCTATGTCTTCACGCTGGTGCAGAAATTCAATAAAGATGTTGATCCCAGTGAGCCGTATTCGGATCGCGACGATGTTATCGTGATCACCGACGAAGCGCACCGTACCCAATATGGGCGCTTATCATTGAATTTGCGCAACGCATTGCCCAATGCCAGCTATATCGGCTTCACTGGAACGCCGCTCTTTAAAGATGATGAAATCACTCGGCGGGTATTTGGGGAATACGTCTCGACCTATGACTTCCAGCGGGCTGTGGAAGATCGCGCAACCGTACCTCTTTACTACGATGCCAGGGGGGAAAAGCTTGGCCTTGCGACCAACGATCTCAACGAAAAGATCGCAGCCAAGCTCGAAGAGATCGAGATTGAAGACCAGGACGTCACCGAGCGTTTGGAGCGTGAGCTAAAACGCGACTACCACATCATCACGGCGCAAAGCCGTTTGGAACAGATCGCCGAAGACTTCGTCGATCACTACAGTGTCGGCGGCCAAAACGGCAAGGCGATGATGGTCTGTATCGACAAGATCACTTGTGTTCGCATGCAGCATATTATTCATGAGAAGTGGCAGGAAAAGATCGCTGAGGCTGAGAAAGCTCTGCTGAAACTGTCTGATGAGCAAGCTGTCATGGAGATGGAGCGGAAACTTGCTTGGATGCGTGGAACCATCATGGCTGTGGTGGTCAGTGAAGAGCAGGGCGAGGTCGATAAATTCCGCAAGTGGGGTTTTGATATCACCCCACACCGAAGGCTTATTAAGGAAGGCTTTGAAACTGCCGATGGCAAACGCCTGGATATGGAGAGCGCTTTTAAGAAGGAGGACCATCCTTTCCGAGTAGCCATAGTATGCGCCATGTGGCTTACAGGCTTTGACGTGCCAACAATGTCGACGCTCTACCTTGATAAGCCGCTAAAGGCGCACACCTTGATGCAGGCGATAGCCCGCGCTAACCGTGTCGCTGAGGGTAAGAATAACGGCCTTATCGTAGATTATTGCGGTATCTTGAAGAACTTACGCAAAGCGCTTGCGACCTTTGCTGGATATTCTGGCTGTGAAGGTGGAGATGAACAGCTGCCACCAGAGTTTGATCCGGTAAAACCAGAAGAGGAATTGCTTGCGGATCTCGAAGAAACTATAGAGACGGTAAGAGCGTTTCTTGCCGCAAAAGAATTCAGACTGGAAGACGTTCTCGAGAAAACAGGCTTTGAGCGCAACAAAGTCATCATTGATGCAAAAGAAGTCATTAACCAAAACGATGAAACCCGCAAGCGTTTTGAAATTATATGCCGTGAGGTGTTCAAAAAGTTCAAGGCCTGTTTGACGATTAAGGCTATAAATAACTATCGCTCCGCCTATGATGCAATCAATATTATCTACAAAAGCTTGCAAGAAGATGTTGAGAAGGCTGATATTTCCGACATCATCCGCAACCTTCACGTCGCAATTGAAGAGAGTATTGAGCCAAAAAGTGGCGTCCAAGGCCCAAGCAAGCTTTACGATATCAGCAAGGTCGACTTTGATCGGCTGAGGAAAGAATTTGAACGTGCGCCCGCCAAGAATACAACCGTGCAGAGCCTCAAAGAGGTCATTGAGAAAAAGCTACTGAAAATGCTAATGCAAAATCCGACCCGGACAGATTTTCAGAAGCACTACGAAGAAATCGTTGATGCATATAACAATGAGAAAGACCAGGTAACTATTGAAGCGACTTTCGAAGCTTTGATTAAGCTGGTTGATGAGCTAAGCGAGGAAGATCAGCGGGCAGTGAAAGAGGGCCTATCGGAAGAGTCCCTGGCGCTTTTTGATTTGCTATTGAAGCCAGATCTCTCCAGGAAGGAAATTGATCGCATTAAGAAAGTGTCCGAAGGTCTGTATCAGACGATAAGGCACGAGCTGGATCGAGTGCAGAACTTTTCCGCCAAGCAGAGCACGCGAGATGAGATTAAGGTGAAAATCAAAAATTTCTTGTGGGATGAGGAAACTGGCTTGCCTGAGAGCTTTAATCCTGAAGAAGTTGAGGAAAAAACTGAGGCAGTATTTGTGCATTTGTTGATTTCACAGCGCAATGATGTGTGGTTGAGTGGTGCCTGAATTCGACCCGACAAGGACAAAAATTTTTCGTGGAATTTGATAGAAGACTAGTCGGCGACCAGTTCGGCGAGAGAACATCACTGAGTAAGTGCGAGCATGCCATGGCTCGTTAGCGAGACAGACCGGGCCATCAAGGCAACACGAATCTCATCGTGTTTTGAAAAATTGACGGTGGGGAAAACTGGGGAATCCCTCATAAGCTCCTGAAAAATAATCGCTTAGAGATTTCAAACCTTGTGAGACCGAATCTAAGTCTCATCTGAAATCTACACAAGTGGTCATCTAAAGGCAACCAAAACCGCATCCTGCAATACGCATAATGTATATTATGTTAAATATAATATCCGAATAGCAAAACAGTTCTGTAACATCGGGGTTAGTGAAAGTTGCACCCCACTAACGTGGCGAAATAAGTCTTCTGGTCAAAAGACGCTGAAAAAACACGGAGGGATCCGGTTGGGCCAGATAATGCCGGTAAGCTTTCACCGCAAAGACTTCCGGATCCAGCTCTAAAAACACGCGGTTGATTTGTCTTTCATGTCGGAATGGCGAATTGTCGAAGCGCTTCAGCAGCTCCTCGCGTGTTTCTTTCGGAAGGGTCGCTAGCTGGACCACGTAAGCAATGTATTCATGTGCCGTAATGCCGGGCTTTTCTAGCCGGAAGTTTGCCTGCGCCACTGCGTGGGCCACTTCGTGTGCAATGAAGCTCTGCCAAATCTCATGACTCATGAACATCCCGAATGGCGCGTGTCGGCCAGCGACCCTTTGCGCTTGACTGAAGTTCGGAACCTCAATGTAAAGGTGCCTGGAATCATAAGTGCCAGTCACTTCCGAACCATGCAGACTAAGTGGGTGATCCACTAACTCGATGGTAAACCGAGTATCGGCATGGAAGCCCATGCTTTTCATAAATGCCAACGTTGAACCCACTGCCTGGCATGCGAGGTCACCGTCTTTAGCCTGGTCGCTGAAAACTCTGACGCCCGGAACAGCGCACGTCATAAGCTCGGCGGAGTAGGCCGAAACAGCTAGTACCGAGAACAGAAACGCAAGCATCAACCGAATGCGTTTTGTAAAAGATTCTTTGTTGAAAGCTCGGCGCCGTGCCACGAACGCCCTCCTCTCTTAGTCAGCGCATCAGCAATATGCTTACATGCACTCTTACCAGAGCATTACATTTATTTCTAAAATTTTTTTACGCTTGTCTCCACACTGTTTTCCTCAAACCATGCTTTTTGGTCTAAGCTTAGTAGCGAGATGGTAGTATTGGCCAAGGCCAAGGGCGGTAATCTCGTATGCTAAAATGATTGTCTAATGGAGGGATGCCGATATGAAACAGACAATTGGATTCACTGCACTCTGCCTCTGCATTGGCCCTGTCATAGCATTGGCAGACTCTCACGCCAAAAGCACAATGCAACTAGCTGAAGAAAAACAGTGTATGGCCTGTCACGCTACCGGCGCTGAAGTGCCCCGCGCTCCGGGATTCGAAAGTATTGCGCAAAAATATACTCAGGATGATGCGGACATGCTGGTTCAAGTTGTAATGACCGGTGGGGAGGATCACTGGGGTTCAGCAAAGATGCCAGAAATGGATGAAAGAGCTGAAGTCACTGAAAAACAAGCTAGAAAGCTGGTTAAATGGATCTTGGATATGCATTCAGAGAAGATGTGAATATTCAGGAGATGACCGGCTGAATACAGCGGGGGCATTTCGAATGTCCCCGCCAGCCATGTTGGGGAATGAGAGCATCGACATCATCCCCGATTTTCGGGAATCAGAAATACTCAAACTCCAGATCCTGAAAAACGCGCCCGGCGTTTTTCCCGGCGAGCTCCTCAAAGGTGTCCAGATAAGACCACTGTGATTGGTCAATATTGTAGGCATCGTCCAGGCCGCCACCCTGCTCCAGAATTTCAATGACCGCATTTCGCAGAAAAACGAGATAGCCGCGGGTCTCTTCGGTAACAACGTCTATTGTCGTCGGTTCACCGTGCCCGGGAATCACAATTTCGGGATCCAACTGGGTTGTCATTTTGTCGAAAGACTCGATCCATGCGCCGGTCTCCGTATCCTCGAAAACAGCCAGCAGGCGCTGGTGGAACCCGAGGTCACCGGTAATCAGCAGCTTTTCGTCTGGCACCCAAAGTGCTATATCTCCTGGTGCGTGCCCCGGCCCGAAATAATGCAGCTGTATCTGCACGTCCCCCATGTCGAGGTCGTGCCGTTTTTCAAAGCCGATATCTGGAACAGCAACGTAAGTCCCTTCCGCTTTCTCCTTGTTCCGTCGCTTCATGGAAGCCAGTTTGGCATCTCCCTGGTGCTCGAATTCCCGGATTGCTTCGTTTTGAGCAATTATCGGAACACCGTGATCACGCCAGTAACTATTGCCAAGCATGGAGTGACCCTGGGCGTTTTCATTCACCACGTATTTGACGTCTTTGTCTGTAATACTGCGAATCGAATTGTGAAAGGCTTTTGCAAGCAGATAATTATCGCCGCCGTTGAACACGACCACGCCTTTTTCAGTGATGATGAAGCTCAGATTGTTGTTGTGACCATGGTTTTCATAGGTGCCCGGCGCAGTGGCCCCTATGGCCGAATAAGCCCGGTCCGTCACCTTCGTCAGTTTCAACTGCTCGGGAACGCCATCACTGGCCGCAACAAGTCCGGGAAGCATGAATAGCGCAAAAAGCAGGCTTTTTAGTCCCATGGTTGATCTCCTTTCCAAATTGAATCAATCCGGTTCTCTGAACACTGCCTCGGATAGTGCCGAGTCATCCGGCAAACCTACGATTTTGCGAACTCTTCCTTCCGAATCTCGATAAAAGACGGATGGAGTTGCTGCCGCAGACAGGCTTTTCATCAAACGATTGTTGCTCTGAACCTTTTCTCTCAAGTCTGTTGGAACATTGTCATCAGACTCCAGCCAATCCCTGGGAAACTGACTGTCGTGGAACTCGAGTTTACTGATCGGATCTTCAGCCCCGATTATGCTGGCTGCTTTTGCCAGGCTGGATGGTTGAATGATTCCAACCATGATATGACGCAGCTCGATTCCGCGAGTTAGATACGTCTGCGCCTTGTCGCGAAACACCAGGCAATAGCCGCAATTGGGGTCGGAAAAGACATAGACAATTCGATTGGCATCAACCGGTCCCTCGGAAATCCAGGCAGCATTCGCCAGTTTTTGCCAGGCACCTGTGAGATCCGGATCTGGCAGCCAGCGCCTGATATGGTCTGCACTGAGATCCTGACCAAAACCGTCCACCATCCTGCCAACCACCACGTGTTCTCCATCCGGCATGAGATAAAGCGATACCGAACGCCCGTTTCTTCGGCCGACATAGCCTTTCAGCCCTCCTGGTGCAGTGAAGCTCGCCTCGATCGTGAGTCCGTCTTCAACAAGTGTCTGGACTGCGTCCGGATATGGCTCAGAGAAGGCCAATGAAGGGATCAGGAGTATTGGGCAAACGACTTTCAGAAACCCTCTTAGCATTCTGATTTCCCGCTAGTTTTATTCGAGTTCTAAAAAGAGGCCATCTCCAGATCCATCTCTACTTCAGCAACACCTGCCTGAGCACACATCTCATCAGTCTCTCCGGAGGGTGCGCCACTTACACCCACCCCACCAACAGTTTCACCACTGGCCTGAATGGGCACGCCTCCCGCCGAGAGCAAAACTTTCTCCACCTTGCCTACCGAGAATGGCCCGGTGAAGCGGTCCTCCAGGGCCGATGTCGGACTGGTGAAGGTCATGGCCGTATAGGCTTTGCGATAGCTGACTTCAAGCGCCAGGTCCATTGCCAACACGTCCCGCAACACGACCTGTGGATGCCCTCCCCGGTCGACGACCGTCACTGCAACCTGAACACCCTGCTCTCGGCAGGTATCAATGGCTGTTTTTGCGATCGTCAGCGCCGTATCCATCGACAGTTTCTTGATTTCCACCATTACCGGCTGATTGGTGTCTTGAGCGCCAGCCAGACCGCTAGTTGAAATAGCCGCCGCTAATGTGAGGGATCTTGTAAATGTGCTCTTCATGGCAGGCTTCCTTTCTGGGGCCAGACGATTATGGACGAACGAGAACATAGCCTTTCTCAACCTCGTCGAGAATGTGGGCCACTCCCACGTCAACCGGGATGCTCTCCGGATGGAGGGGCGGTCGGGTTCTTGTCTCCCTTTCGATAGTATTGATCGTGTTCATGCACACGGTGAACCGAACACCCTGCGCAATGAGGCTACTGATTCTTTCCCGGCGGCTGTTGTCGGCGTACATCAGGCGAACACCGGGTCCGAATGTAGTAATTTCCATATCGATAGCATCGGGCCCATAAAACTCGATCAGATTGGCCGCGACGCTCAGAACCTTGTTCTGTTTTTCAGCTTCACCATCACTTAACTGCAAGAGCAGGAATTTCTCTGCAAAGGGCTTACTCTCACTTAAAGGTTCCGCATGAAGCAGGCCTGATGCTATGAGCGCGAGGCCCAGCAGCATTGAGATTGGCGCCTTCAGAAGATAGGAGCTCATCAGCTACCCTGCATAGTCTTCAAGTCCCGGGTTACCCTGGACATTTTTGAGCTTCGGAGTATTGAACTTTTCGATTTTCACAGTCTTTTCGGACCGCAGATAATCGGCAACCACATCCCATATAGGTCGGCCCGGTGCCCGCGAGTTAACCGTGGCCCAACCAGCGACTTTATACATTTTGTTCGCTTCAATCCGTTCACCGTCATCCAGTCGCATATCCGAAATCCGGCCATTCATAGTGCCGGTGGGATCGCAGGTGTAATCCATACCGCCAACGCGAACCATATCGCCGCCCTGCTGATAATATGGATCCTTGTTGAACAGATTGTCGGCCACATCTTCCATGATTAGTTTGAGGTCGGCGCCTGACATCTCCCGCACGTAGGTCTCCGGATAGGTGATCGCGGTGGCATTCATCACATCTTCCATCAGGATGTCGTCGCCCGGCAGCACGGTCGTGCCCCATCGGAAGCCCGGCGAAAGCGCAATCTGGGCATCAAGCACCTGTCGTTGCGCATCGCAGATCACCTGGTCCATGGTGCCGTTGAAATTACCCCGTCGGTAAAGCAGCTCGTCGGCCATCGCGAGTTTTTCGTCGAGCCTGCCCAGATATGGCGCGCGGACCTCTTCAATAAATCTCGTCATCGAGGGATCCGGTTTGATCAAGTCTGAAAATACGGGTAGCAGTTTGTATTGATAGCCCCGTACACCGTTATTGCCGATATCCAGATCCAGGACTGCAACGTATTTTCCGTTAGTGCCGGCGTTACTGACCAATGTCTTACCGCCTGGGTTTGTCACCTCCGTGGGTTGTGGAACGGCATCGTGAGTGTGACCGCCCAGGATGGCATCGATACCTGTTACGCGGCTTGCCATTTTCAGGTCAACGTCCATGCCATTGTGAGAAAGCACCACAACGGCATTCACCTTTTCCTTTTCCCGGATTTCATTAACCAGGGACTGCATTTCTGATTCCCTGATCCCCATGCGCCAGTCAGGAATAAAATAGGAAGGGTTGGCTATCGGTGTGTAAGGAAATGCCTGGCCTATGACTGCGACCCGTTTGCCCCCTAGTTCACGGATTGTGTAGGGCTTGAAGACGCGGCCACTCATTTCATCAAAAGATTCCGCACCCATGAACATGGCTTCGTCAGAAAGGAAGACGTTCTGGGCAACAAACTCTCCTTTAAAGGCGCTCAAGTTCTTACGGATTTGCTGTTCCGGATAGGTGAATTCCCAGTGCGCGGTCAGGACGTCGATACCAAGCTGGTTGCTGGCTTCGACCATATCTTCACCGTTGGTCCAGACAGCTGTTCCAGAACCTTGCCATAGATCGCCTCCGTCGAGCAGAAGTGAGTTGCCGGCACCCGCCTGCTCCCGAAGTTGGTCTATGAGGGTTTTAAGATGGGCAAATCCTCCAAGTTTTCCATATTCCTGCGCGGCTTCCCGGTAATTCAGATAGGTGAAGGCGTGAGAGCGACGGCTATCAGAGGGTATGCCGAAATGGTCCAGGAAGTGACTGCCTACAAGGTGAGGGACCTTGCCTCTACTGGGACCAATCCCAAGGTTAACGTTTGGTTCCCGGAAATGAACGGGGAGCAACTGGGCATGAATATCGGTGAGATGCAGCAGTCGTACATTACCAAACTTTGGTGCGTCGTAAAGTCCCTCGCCGCCTTTTGCCAAAGCAAGTTTCGGGGCAAGCCCAGCCAAGGCTGCCGCTTGCATGGCCATCAGGAAGTCTCTTCGGGAAATTGTCACTGCCCTCTCCTTTTTTGTCGTTAGGGGAGCTCACCAGCCTGCCCCGCTGTTTCCGGGGTGGCTGGTTATTTTGGAGCGATGATCAGTTGCCTATTGCGACCTGACGCCAGGCTTCCTGCTGTTTCTTTCGTTGAGCGACCGACTCTTCAGCGAGTTTCAGCGCTTCATTCGCCATTGTTTTGGCTTTCTTGTAGTCACCATTGTCAGCAGCCGACTGCGCTGCTTTTAATCGATCACCCGTCACAGTCCACTGGAAGGTCCCCGCATCCTTGTGGGTGCTCTGCGCTTTTGCGTAAAGCTCTGCGAACTCTTCTTTCGCGCCCGCCTGGACAGTCAGTGGAGCAGACAACGCAAGTGATATGCCGATTGTCAGTAAAGGCTTTCTCATTTTCGTTTCTCCCTCTGCGGTCCCGACCTACGGCCGCGTGGCTGGTCCAACTACAGGTAACCCATTGCTCATGTAGGTAAGGAAATACTCAAGATTCCGATATTCCTCACTTTGGGCTGGCAACGGATCTGCACGCACGTTGTTGTTACATCCGGCAAAGCGGCGATGCAATGTGCCCAGCTCGCCCCACTTGGACCGGTGTACCGGGAAGTTGGCGGGCTGACCCAGTGATGGCGACAGAAAATCTGCCCGAATCCACTTGCCCGGGTTCTGTACGTGGCAGCTTGCGCAAGAGAAATTGAGCTGCCCGCGCCGACTGTAATAGAACTCCTTGCCATCCTGGTACGCAGCCATGGCATTAGGATTGTCGGGAACTTTGATATCAATAGGCTTGCCCGCTGAGGTGGAGGCCATATAGGCGGAAATCGAGGCAATTGCCCCCTTCTTCCATCTCAGAGGTTTCTCTCCATTGGCCTCACGGCAGCGATTTATTGCGAGTTCAAGTGTGATAACTTCATTCTTCTCCGCATCGAAGTACGGGTAGTTCTGACGAATACCGATGCCGTTATTTTCGAAACAGCTAGCGTAGGTCTTGCCGTTGGCAAATGGCGTCTCAAACATTTCCTGACCTTCCGCCACTGCAAATTCGTAAGGTGGGAAGTCTTGCATTGATTCCCACTGCTTGCGCCGATCTTCGTTCAGAGCGTATTGGCCGTTAACGTACTCCTCGAACGGAACATCCGGGAACATCTGCTTGAAGTATTCAACCGCCTCTTTTCTGTCTTCTTCCGGAGTCGAGCCCGCCATTGCCTGGGGAATGGCCAATGTAATACCGAGCGAGACCAGAATGACTTTCGCTTTAAGCATATCCAATCCTCCTATTCACCAGCTCGGGGAGAATCCCCCAGCGGCAAATTCTCAGGCGATCGTTGCGTTGGTTGAATCGCTTTCGCCTTCGTTGTCGACCCAGCTGATGGTGAGTTCGTCACCCTTCTTGGCACCCTCGAACCGGCATTCCAGAAAGGGATCCTTGGATACCGCCGGGCCCCAATTGGCTACGAAAACGTTCTTGCCCTTGTGAGCAATAGTAAGAACCTTGATGAAATGAGCCGGGATGACGTTCCCTGCTGAATCCTTAACGAAGCCTGAATCCATGGGATGTCGAACCAGGGCTTTCAGTGATGTCACGCCGCCATTCTCTACTGCTCGAACTCTGATACTGGACGCCATTGTTATTCTCCTGTCCGGTTAGCTGTTAGCCGCCGCAGCCGCCAACGGTGACTTTCACGTTCTGGGTCGCCTTGTAGGCCTTGCCGTCAGAAATAACGACTGCTACAACATCCGTCGTCTCAGCCATTTTCAGGCGGTTCGATACGAAAGGCAGTGTGCCTTCAGGAATGTCGAAATAGGCCGCCAGGGCGTTGGGGTTCTCGGCGACCAACAATCCAATGCTGGTTACATTAGGGAGCGAGGTTTCGACGGTCACGGGTACGACTGCGCCATTCTGGGCAATAGTCGGCAAGTCCATGGTGATCTTGTCGGATTCGCTCGCTTCCATCCCGTAAAGTTCGGCGATGGTTTCATCCACCCCCGGGGTCTTGAAGGCCTTGTCCGGCCAGTCAGATGCGTCGGGAGCGGTTGCGGCCTCGACTCGCAGCGGCACAATGCCGGAACCCAGTGCGAACCCTGCGACACCTGCGCCCAGCATCCCCTTCAAAAAGCCTCTTCGCCTTTGGTCAGTCACGGTAACTTCTCCTCCGCAGTTAAAGCGTATACAGGTAATCGATGATCCGGTTGATTTCTTGTTTGCTCAGGATCATGTGTCTCCCGAACGGTGGCATCACCGTTACGGGATTGAACTGGGTTTCGTCCCAGATGCGTTTGAACAGCATTTCTCGGTCTGGAAATCGGGCCTGCATGTCAGCAAGTTCCGGCCCGATATTCCCGGTAAGCTTGCCGTCGTCCATCTTGTGGCAGGCAAGGCAGTTTCCGTCTTTTCGGCTGTATGCGAGTTCTTTTCCGCGGTCGATATCAGCCTGGGTTGTTTCGGCAAACACCGGCGCTGTTGCGCTCAGTGCGAGTGTGGTCAAGCACACGGAGATGAGCCCTTTTCGCATTACGCAGTCCTCCTCAGCTCTGTTTCCTGGAGCCTCGACCCCAGATCAGCCTTCTTATTCTGTAATCCCCTCATCAAGGGGGCCGGTGGTGCTTGGTGTCAGGTTTTTCCCTGCTGCTGAGTCGGAAACCGTCACCGTCTCTTTGCAGTCCTTCATACAGCGTTCGTTGTTAAAAACCGGTCGCGGGTCATCCCAGGTAAAACCATCCTGATTGGGCATGACCACGTCCGGCAGAGTCTCTTTGTTGGCTATAAAATCGCTCTCTACGATGTAGTTCAGGTTCAGCACATAGGCAGTAAGCGCATAGACCTGATTATCAGTGAGGGACTGGGGCGCGAAGAAAGGCATGGCGCGATGAATGTAGTCCCAGAGTGTTGAGGCGTAGGGCCAGTAGCTTCCAACGGTCTTTTCGGGGCGATCCTCGGCAAGGCTTCCGTCACCGCCTGCCAGTTTTGGGTAACGGCCCATCCCCTCACCGAATGCGCCATGACAGGATGAGCAGTAGGTTTCATAGACCTGCATACCCTCATCAACACTGCCGCTGCCATCCGGAAGCCCCGTGCCGTCAGGACGGATGTCAATATCCCAGGCCGCAATCTGTTCCTCGGTCGCCGCTTCACCGTATCCATAATGGCCTGCTGATTCGGCGACACCGATCATCGGGGCGGAGACGAGCGCTGCGCCCAGACAGATTCCCGTCAAAGCACGCGAGGATTTAAGAAAGCTGAACATTGACGACACTCCCGTCTGTGTTGACTTTCCAAGTCTGGATGGCGTTCTTGTGGTAAATCGAGTTGGTACCGCGAGCCGCTTTCAGTTGCCCAAGCGTTGGCTGTACATAACCGGTTTCATCGATGACTCGCGACTGCAAGAGTGCTGGATTGCCATCCCACTTCCATTCCAGAGAAAATCGGGTCAGCGATTTGGACATCACCGGTTCCCGGAGCTGGGCCTGTTGCCAGTTCTTTCCACCGTCAACCGAAACATCGACCGCTCTGACCTTGCCTTGTCCGCTCCAGGCGAGCCCTTCAATTTGGCAAATACCCTTGCCTCGAACCGGCATCTCCGGGCACGGCGAGGTTATGACCGATTTAGCCTCCATTACCCAGGTAAAACCACGGGCAGTGCCATCAGGCATCAGATCGGTGTATTTTGAGGTTTCCTCCCGCTGCATCCAGGGTTTGTCACCCACCTCCAGGCGCCGCAGCCATTTCACATGGGTGTTTCCTTCCCAACCTGGCACCACAAGACGAATCGGATAGCCTTGCTCGCGCCTCAGCGCCTCTCCGTTCTGGGCGTACGCGACAATGACATCGTCCAGAGCCTTTTCGAGCGGAATGCTGCGGGTCATGGCGGCTCCGTCTGCGCCTTCGGCCAATAACCATTTGCCTTTGGGTTGGATTCCCGCTTCCTGAAGAAGTGTTGAGAGCCGTACGCCTGTCCACTCGGCGCAACTGATCATGCCATGCAAGAACTGAAGTGAATTGAGCTGTGCGCCGCGCCATTCCATGCCCCCGTTTGCGGGACACTCAATGAAATTGATTTGGGAAACGCTCGGAAACCTCTGCAGATCTTCCATTGAAAGAATGATCGGTCGGTCTACCAGGCCATGAATCATCAAACGGTGCTGCTGCGGATCGATCTCCGGGCGCCCGGCATGGTGCCGCTCGAAGAAAAGACCATTTGGCGTGATGATTCCTTTCAAGTGCTGTAGCGGGCTGAAACTGATGGACGAAACCTTGTCCGCGGTTAACCAGGGCACGTTTCGCCGAATGACATCTTTCTCGAAAGGAGATGGAACGCCATAGGGATCGGCCACGACACCCGGCCCCAGCGAGCGGGTCCATGAGGGTATTTCAGGGGGGTATTGGGTTGCCGCCAGAGCCTTGGGTGCGATGCCTGCGAGTGCACCGCCAACCATGGCACCACCAGCTGTAAACAAGCCGCTTCTGAGAAACCGTCTGCGTTCTGCTGAGGGTAAGCGTTCGGACTCTTCCAGGGCGATTTCGGATACACCCTGGCTAAGCCGGCGAAGTTTGCCGAGCATATTTTTTCTCCTCCTCCTTCGATGCCCTTTCGGGACAGTCGGCCGGCATCAGTGAAGCACTGAGATGGCGGTCTTGTTGTTTCTGTTATAAGGATATAACTTTGTTTATAGACTGCTTGAAATGAGGTTACAAGTCGTTTTTTGAGCAGAGTCAGCCCCGTGCTGGAAGGGAAAGGTGGTTTTCGAATGTAGTAAGAAATGCGTAAGGCACCGTGATACATGCGGTTTGTACGATCCGAATCTGCAGAGGAGAAGGGTTAAATGCGTGACAAAAAAATTAAAAGCTGTATTACGTTTGCCTGGTATTTGGCGGCGAGTTTATTCGGGTCCGGATCGCTGAAGGCCGATTCCTCGTCAACCTACCCTCCAATTTCAATACCGTTTGAGGCAGAGTCGGTCGATGCCGAAAACGTTTATTATTTCGCTGGTCATTCTGGTGTTCCCGGTCCCGAAAACGAGGGGTTTACTGCCAATTCCGGCTTTGTCATTACTGAAAAGGGTGTGGTGGTTTTCGATGCGCTGGGAACGCCCAGCCTGGGTTTCGAAATGATCGCCAAAATACGCGAAATGACCGCGTTACCTATCACTCATGTGGTGATCAGTCATTATCATGCGGATCATGTGTATGGTCTTCAGGCATTCAAGGATCATACAGAGGCAGAGGTGATTGCTCAGGAATCATCAGTCGCCTATATCCAGAGTCCGGACGCGGACCGAAGATTGGAACAACGTAGTGTGGCCCTGTCACCCTGGGTTGATGATAAAACCCGTCTAATCGCTCCAGACCTGACTTTCGACGAGACGACTACGTTAGAATCAGGCAGTTTCCGCTTCACGATATTGCATGCCGGACCAGCCCATGCTCCGGATGACAGCCTGATGATGGTGGAACCAGCAGGTGTTTTGTTCTCTGGCGATATTATTCAGAATGGCCGTGTCCCTTTCCTGGCGAGTTCTGAGGTTGATACAGCAAACTGGATGACGGCAATCGACGAAGTCAGAGCGCTTGAACCTGAGATTCTGGTACCCGGCCATGGGCGGGCATCCGGAAACGCTATGGCGGCCCTGGATTTTACATACGATTATTTGTCTTTCGTTCGCGAAAAGATGGGCGATGCGGTTAAACAGTGGCTTCAGTTTGAAGAGGCATACGAGCAGACAGACTGGTCGCGATACGCAAACCTGCCGGCCTTCGATGCTTCTAACAAGGCAAACGCCTATCGCGTCTACCTTGAAATGGAAAAAGAGGCTCTGGAAGGAAACTAGCGAGGACCTGACTCGCGCTATTCAGCGCCTGCCTGCTCTCGAACTTGCGCCTCATGTTTGTCAACCAGCTCTTCCAGTGTCATGTAATCACACTCCTTTTCGGCAAGAAACGAATCCGCCGAATCGATGAGTATGTTGTCATCGCGCATGAATCGCCGACCGAGCAGCGCCGGATAAGAGAATTTGCCACGGTCTGTCAGTGAAAACTGGGTGGTATGGGTAGTTCCGGCGATACAGAAATCCATCAGTACCACATAGCGCTTTTGGGATGGCGCACCTTTTCGTTTGATCAGAACGGTTCGCTCGACGGGCCTTTCCAGCTCAAGGATGATGTCTTCATGCTCAAGCTCGCCCTCTGTCGGCTGGTCTTGGTGATCCCCGAGAGGGATCTGAAAATTTACCCATTCTGCTCCATCCCTTTCAAAAGGTTCGATATTTACGGCATGCAGCGATGAGGTTTTAGCGCCGGTATCCAGCCGAGCCTTGAGACGAAGGCTGGTATCCTGCATGACCACCCATTCAACGTATCCAAGGGTTTCCGGTGGGCGCTGGTCATTGTTGGCATCGGACTCCGCTGAAACAGCCATCGTCGATGGGAAAGCCAATGCGGCAGCCAAAAACACCCTGCTAACAAACCTCATTCAATACCTCCTGCAAATTCCTGTAATTCTGGAAAAAAAGACAAAAATTTCTTCTCCAGTTCGTCCTGGTTTGCGCGAATTTCTGTGATCATGCCCGTGAAGTCGTTTCTGAAGCGTATACGCCCCGCAACACGGTCCAGCGCGTAGCCTATATTCTCAAGATCCTGATAGGCTCCGAACCAGTCGTTCCAGACCATCCGGCGTGTAACCCGGGCCATTGGGTCTGGCATCAGGTGTTCGTTTTTTTTCAACTCGCTGTAAATACGGAGGATAAAAGCATCCTGATCAATAGCACTAAACCGATCCCAGTGTTTGAGCAAAAAGTGATCATAAAGGATGTCGAGTGCGACGCCGGCAAATCGCCGTCGCTGAGGGGAGAACACCTGCTTGCTGGCAAGTACATCGGGATGCTGGTCGGTAAAGCTGTCGACCGCCCGGTGATGGCGAACGCCCTGCTTCACCGTAGCCGGGAGTGTCGAGAGATCGACACCCCGGGTAAAGTCACCGAGGATACTACCCACCCGGGCTTCGGGCGAGTCCGGCGCGAGAAATACATGAGCCAGGTGATTCAAGCAGTCTCCCCGGTGATCCGGTTTCAGAAGTTGAACTGAATGCCGACACCCAGACCATCGATTTCGGCATCGCTGTCTTCATAGTAACGCATGTATTCGAGGTTGCCGGACAGGTTCGGCGCAAATTCCATATTCATGCCGATGCCATAGGACACGTCCGTTTCATCCTCGGTCGCTGTGCCCAGGAAAGAAGAGGCTTCGATTTCAACCCGGGTAAAGCCGAGAATGGCGTAGGGCGTAATCGGCGATTCGTTGGCCAGATTGAACGTGGCGTAACCACCAAAGAAGTTGTCTAGGGAGTAATCGACTCCGCCGATACGCTCATCATCTACCCCGAAACCGCCCCGGGCTTCGATGCCCAGGTATGGCGTCGCCATCACGCCTACCTTGGCAGACAGAGTGCCTACATCGGCGTCCGCATTACCGCTTTCAAGGTTCATAAAGGTGTAGTTCAGGCCCGTATAAAGCCCCCCAACGCCAGATTTGTACATGTCCTGAGCAGACGCGGTACCGGCAGCAGCCAGGCCTGTGGCGAAAACAACGGCAATTGAACGTACGTGTTTCATCTTGATATCTCCTTAACCGAATCATTCGGTGTACAACACTGAACTTGCATCAGGCTCACGCGTTTTACCATCAGAAAGATCCGCATTTACGCGTTATTTACACCGATTTAATTCGCCGGTAATTTTAGCATCCGCGCGGTGTTACCTTGCGGAAGCCGGAACCCACAGGTATTCTGACGCCGTCTCCCGGTATCAGCTGGCTCGAGCATCCATTGAGAAATCTCTACCCCGTCATTTTCATTGTCAGCGTCATGTTTGTGCTTCTGAGCATTTTCATGACTTTGCCTGTCATTCTACTTGCGGGCTCCGAAACGCCGAATGCCATGGCGTTTGCGGAATCAGCCGCTATTGCCTGCGGTCTTGGCATCCTGGGCATGGCCGCTACCTATCGCAAGCCGCGGGATTTGAAGCCCCGGTTCATGTTTGTCCTCACGGTATCGTCCTGGTTCATTATCGCGTTGTTTTCCGCTCTGCCGTTCTACCTGAGTGACCTCGGCATTTCTGCAGCGGATGCATTCTTTGAGGGTACTTCAGGAATTACAACGACCGGTGCGACCGTGTTGAGTGGCCTGGATGATATGGACCACGATCTGTTGATCTGGCGCTCAATCCTGCAATGGATTGGAGGTATCGGGATTATCGGTATGTTCGTTGCTGTGCTGCCTTTTCTCCGAGTGGGCGGCATGCGGCTGTTCGCCACAGAGTCGTCAGAATGGACAGACAAGGCCCTGCCAAGGATGAAAACCCTCAGCCGGGGTCTTTTGCTGGTTTATGTCGGGTTTTCGATCATTGCTGTGACGACCTATTGGCTGTCCGGCATGACCCTGTTCGATGCCTTTAACCATGGCCTTACCAGCATCGCCACCGGTGGCTTTTCCACCTCGGATCTGTCCATGGGCAAGTTCAATGATCTGATCCTCATGGAAGCCACCTTTTTCATGATCATCGGCAGCCTGCCGTTCTTCCTGTTTGTCCGGGAGCTTCACGGCCAGCACGGTGTTCTGCTCCGGGACCAGCAGGTCCGTCTGTTCCTGGCGATCCTGTTTTTCGTGCCTCTTTTACTGACGCTCTACCGCTGGATGGTTTCTCCCGTTCCGTTTGATCCCGTTCACAACTACGCAGCCACTCTGTTTAACGTGACGTCCGTGGTAACCACCACCGGTTATGCTTCCGAGGACTATTCGGCGTGGGGGCCGCTGGCGTTTGTACTGTTCTTCTTTCTGATGTTTGTGGGCGGGTGTTCCGGATCTACCGCTGGTGGTATGAAGATTTTCCGGTTCCAGCTGTCGTTGATTGTTCTGCGCGAGCAGTTGATGCGTTTGCTGCACCCCCGCGCCGTGTTCACCCGAAATTACAATGGCCGGGCCGTGAGTGATGAGATTATCTCCTCGATGATCGCCTACACGTTTATTTTTCTGCTTTGCCTGTTGCTGATCACCGTTGCGCTGGCTGCGATGCAGCTGGATTTCGTGACAGCGCTTTCAGGCGCCCTCACCTCGCTGACCAACGTCGGCCCAGGTCTGGGTGACATCATCGGCCCTGCAGGGAACTTCGGGCCCCTGCCTGATGCCGCAAAATGGGTACTTTCGGTGGGTATGTTGATGGGGCGTCTGGAAATCCTGAGCGTCGTGATCGTTCTTTCGCCGGCGTTCTGGCGAAGCTGAGGATTACTTGAGCCAGAGTATGGCGGGATTCTCCAGTGGCAGGTTCAGCCGATCATCACACACGCGAAGCCGAGGGGTATAGTGCCCTTCCGGTCTTGAAGGCACCGTGCATTCGTATAGATAGGTGTGGGCAGAACCACTGAGCGGGTGCCTCATTTCCATGGCTGCTACGGTTCTCGGCCCATACGCTGATTTTTCCGCCACCAGCTCCACCGTAATCCGCTGTTCGTCGATTCCATCCAGATAGACTTCCACCGTGCAGGTTTGGCCTTCTGATGATTCGGTGGTATTGAAGCTGTTAAATCTCAGTCGCGGCCAATGCCGCGTTATTGTGTTGTATTCGTCCAACAGTTCCTTCGAGGTTTCCCGCGTGCGTTTGCCGCCTTTATCAGCCATGGGCAGGTAGAACTGTTCCACGTACTCACGCACCATTCGATTGGCAGAGTACGCCGCCGTCAGCTGGTCCATGCTGGCACGTATCCGTCTCAGCCATTTGCGGGGGATACCGTCGTTATCTACGTCGTAGAAGCCCGGGATCACCTCATTTTCCAGAAGATCAAACAGCTCATTCATGTCAGAAAGGTCGTGGTCATGGTTGTTTGAGCAGCTCAGTTCATCAAAGGTTGCGCCGGGGCGAATGGCCCAGCCCACATCCTGGTTCCAGGCCTCCGCCCACCAGCCGTCGTATTGGGACAGGTTCAAACCTCCATTCACCAGCACCTTCATGCCACTTGTGCCACAGGCTTCCCATGGATGTCTCGGGCAGTTCAGCCAGACGTCTACACCCTGGATCAACTGGTTGGCCACACCCAGATCATAATCTTCAATGAACACGACCTTGCCTTCTACATCCGGTCGGCGGGAAAAGGCTTTCCACTGACGGATGATGTCCTTTCCGGGCAGATCATAGGGATGAGCCTTGCCGGCAAGGACAATTTGCAGAGGGCGGTCACGGCTTGCCAGGAGCTTGAGCAGTCGATCCTGGTCCTTGAGTAGCAGGTCTGGTCGTTTGTATTCGGTAAAGCGCCGGGCAAAGCCCAGAGTCAGGGTTTCATGATCCAGTAGCAGCCCACAGGCGGCAGAATGGTCAAAGCCCGGGTTTTGCTCACAGTGCTGGCTTGAGAGCCGTCGGCGCAGATAACTGATCAGTCGGGTTCGCTGCAGGCGCCTCATTTCCCATAAGGCCTCATCGGTGATTTCCGTCATGGGGCAGGATTTCTGAAGTGGCCTGCGCCAGCGGTCCTTGCCGCAGGCCTGGGTCCAGATAGCGTCAGATTCCGGTGAATCCCAGCTGGGCGTGTGGATACCATTGGTCACATAGTCTGCGGGGATATCCTCGGCGGGCCAGCGGGGAAAGAAGGGCTGAAAAATGGTCTGGGTAACCTTTTGGTGGATACGGCTGACGCCATTAAAACGTCCGCTCATGTTCAGCGCGAGCAGGGCCATGTTGAGCTTTGGGGATCCTGTTTCATCACCTGTTTCGGTGCTTTCAGTTCCCAAGGCCATCAACTGGTCGACATCCAGGTCGCGTCCATCAAGCCATGGCGCCAGATACAAGCGCAGTAGGGATCGGGAAAAATGGTCAAAGCCGGAGGCCACCGAGGTGTGCGTGGTAAAGAGATTGGTTGCTCTCGTTGCGGTACGGGCAACCTGAAAATCGCTGTCGTATTGGTCCTGCCAGCTGAAAGCACGCTCAATCAGTGCGAGCGCGCAATGCCCCTCATTGAGATGGCAGAGAGCGGGTTTTCGGCCCAACTGTTCAAGCAGACGCCAGCCCCCAATTCCCAGCACCATTTCCTGTTGCAGGCGCTTTTCCGGATCGCCGGTGTAAAGCTCACTGGTGATCCCCCGGTCGCCGGGTTCATTGCGCGGGTCGTTGCTATCAAGCAGTAGCAATTCGCAACGGCCCACCTGTGCTTTCCAGGCGCGAAGGCGCACGTGTCGCCCGGGGAAAGGTACAACCACCCTCACCCACTGGCCTTCTTCGTCCCTCAGGGGAGAAACCGGTAGCATCGTCGGGTCGTTATAAGGGTAGAATTCCAGCTGTTTGCCATCGGTACTGATGGCCTGACGGAAATAGCCCTGCTGGTAAAGCAGGCCTACGGCCATCACGGGGACACCCAGATCACTCGACGCCTTGAGGAAATCCCCGGCCAGTACGCCGAGTCCACCGCTGTATAGCGGGAGAGATTCGCTCAGTCCGTATTCCATGCAGAAATAGGCAATGCCTTCGGCCATGTTTCCCGGACACTCCGAGGAATACCAGGTGTCGGCCCGGATAAACTCACCATGGGCCGACATCTGATTACGGTAGCGCTGCTGGAATTCAGGATCTGTGGCAAGCTCTTCCAGCCTGTCGCCAGATACACTGTTCAACACCAGCCAGGCGTTGCGGGTGGTGTCCCAGATTTCTGCATCAAGGGCACGCCAAAGATCATCGGTGCCATGGTGCCACGTCCATCGCAGGTCCAATGCCAGCTGAAACAGTCCGTTCAGGGATTCCGGCATGAACCGCGGGGTATAGGCTGCCAGCGTCAAATTCGAGCTCCGCTCAGGTTGGTCGGGATATCAGCGAGCGGTATAACCGCCATCAATCACCAGTTCACTGCCAGTCACAAACTTGGACTCGTCCGAGGCAAGATAGACGGCACCCCAGGCAATATCGTCCGGTTCGCCCATGTGACCCACCGGATGCATCGCCGCCGTTGCTTTTCTGGCTTCTTCAGGGTCTTGCCCGGTGGTTTTAAGGTGAGCCTCAACCAACGGGGTCCAGATAAATCCGGGATGGATGGAGTTGCAGCGAATGTTTTCAGTGGCATAAAAAAGAGCGTCGGTTTTGGACATCAGTCGCACGGCGCCTTTGGACGCGTGATATGGCGGGATATCAGGCGCGCTCACCAGGCCGTAGATCGACGACAGGTTGATAATGCTGCCAACCCCCGCCTTTTTCATGTGGGGAATGGCATGCTTGGTGCAGAAAAACACACCTTTCACGTTCACAGTCTGCACGTGATCCCACTCTTTCTCGGTCAGCTCATGGGTGGGCTTGTTGGCACCCGCGATACCGGCGTTGTTGACCAGTACTGTCACGTTTCCGAAGGTTTTGGCAACGTCGTCCAGTACCCGTTTTACCTCTTGCTCCTTACTTACATCACAGTGCCAATAATCGGCCTTGAGCCCAAGGTCTGCGAGCTCTTTTGCGAGAGTTTTACCTGCGGAGTCCTGAACATCCAGTATGGCGACGGCAGCGCCCTCTTCCGCCATACGGGTTGCGGTTGCAGCTCCGATGCCTACGGAGCCACCCGTTATGACAGCAACCTTACCCTTGAGTCGTTCCATGAAAGATCTCCCTGACCAATTTAATAGGCTTGCTGCCGGCGAGCCGGGAAATAGTTGACGGGCATATGATGGTTTTTCAGCCAGTGAACCAATGAAGAGATGGTGAAACTGTCGTTCTCAATCCCTTCAAAGTCGACACCCAATCCATTGTCTGACTTTCGGACCACGTGGGCCTTGAGGCGACGAAACTGCTTTTCCTGGGTGTCCGGAAAACGGAATTCCAGTTCTACGGTCTGGTTTAACTGAACGTCGGTGTAGTCTGTGGCAATGAACAGCCCACGTTTGGAAGCATCGCGGATCTGTCCGGTTGCCACCGGCATCCCGCGTTTGTATACCAACAGGCCGAGCTTTCCCGCTACGCGTTTACTGAGTCTGTGTTCCATGTTTCCCCCCTGTGACTCATCCAGAACGCCAATTGTTGATACTGCCTGTGTTTTATATCGAAGATTTGGGAGCGCTTCGTTGATGCTGATCAAAAAATGGTCAGTCCTGGGGTAGGCGCCCATGTCGCTTTACTGCGTCAGCGATAGTTTTCGACAGGTCTTCCTCAGAAAAATTCCAGTTCAGTTGCCAAATCCAGTTATTTGTAATGGTGCCGGGCGTGTTGAATCGTGCCTCTGTTCCCAGCCCGAGGAAATCCTGCATGGGGACAACAGCCAGAGAGCAAACGGAACGGAAAGCAGCCTCAATAACGGGCCACGGCATACCGTCACCGTTGGTTCCCAGGTATTCATTCACATAGCGCCGGGTATGATCGTCCAGGCTTCGGTACCAGCCCAACGTGGTGTCATTGTCGTGAGTGCCGGTGTACACAAGATCCCGGGTATGATGGTTGTGCAGCAGGTGTGGATTGTTGGGGCTGCCGTCGAAACCAAACTGCATTACCGTCATTCCCGGCAGCTGGAATCGTTGACGAAGTTCTTCCACATCGTCACTGATGATGCCCAGATTTTCGGCCACCAATGGCAAATCCGGGAACCGATTGAAGCAGGCCTGGAGAAAATGATCCGCGGGTCCCGAGACCCAATAGCCATTTCTTGGTGCCGGCGTCTCGGCGGGAATTTCCCAGTAAGCCTGAAGTCCGCGAAAATGATCAATCCGGATCAGATCAAAAAGATGGCGCTGGCTCTCGAGCCTTTCCAACCACCACTTGTATTCATCTACAGCCATCGCCTGCCAGTTGTAGAGCGGGTTTCCCCAGTGCTGTCCATCGACGGAAAAGTAATCCGGCGGGACACCGGCAACGACTGTCGGACCGCCCCGCTCGTCCAGCTTGAACAGATGTCGATTGGCCCAGACATCAGAGCTGTCGTGCGCGACAAAAATAGGAATATCACCAAACAGCAGGATTCCCTTGCCACGCGCATAATCGCGCAGTGCCTGCCACTGATGATTAAAGAGAAACTGCTCAAATCGTATTCGGGCCAACCGTGACTGGTTCTGGTCGATAAATATCTGCAGTGCGGCCGGATCGCGGTCTCTCAGAGGCTCTGGCCATTGAAGCCACCCCGGTGAATCCTGAACCTCCCGGATTGCGCAGAAAAGGCAGAAATCATCCAGCCAGTAGTCGTTTTTTGCACGGAATTCCTCAAAACCGGCCAGATCAAGGCCGTTCCTGGCTTCCCCTGTGCCTTCGAAAAAACGTTGGGCCGCAATGCCCAGTAGCTGTCGGCGTGACTCGGCAATGGGCTGCGTGAGCTCCGTGTCTGCCAGCAGGCCAGCCTGCAGCAATTCGGATAGGTCGATGAAATCCTGGTTGCCCGCGTGAGCGCTCAGGGACTGATAGGGGGAAAGGTCCTGATGTGTCGGGCCGACAGGCAGAGTCTGCCAGACGGTGATACCACTGGCGGCCAGAAAATCGACGAAACGGCGCGCGCCAGCCCCCAGCACACCCAAGGTGCCCGGCAGGCAGGTTGGATGCAGAAGGACACCCGCCCTTCTGACACTGAACAGGTCGTTGGCGTTGGCAAACGTCATGCCGGATTATCCGCCTCGTGTCCTGGTCGCATGGTGCCACCGCGGGCCGGTTCTCCACTTCCCTGGCTTAGCTGCTGGAATACCGAAGGCGGTGCCGGGTAACCGATCATTTCATAGAGGTTTACCAGGTGGCGGCGATAAAGATGCTCGAAGTCGCTAACGATCTGGGCCGGGTTGTAGTCGCCAAACCACCAGAACCAGTCGGAGCCTTCACAGATCGCCAGTTGTTCCATGGCGGCCTCTTTTTGTTCTGAGTTGAGGCTGCCGTTGTCCATCACGCGGTCAAAGTGGGTTTTCGCTTCACACAGCAGATCCCAGGCGCGGTTCTTGTCCGGATCACCAATCCAGGTGGAAAAAGTGCCGTATATCCAGCTTCCGGCCACCAGATATGGCAGATGAACCGCCTCGGTGACCGGGTTCGCAACCAAATCGCTGTAGGTGGTCAGTTTCAGCCTGGGGTGGTTCGCAAGTACTCGGTAGAGTTCATCCAGGAAATGAAAGCCATTTTCCGGATAATACTCCCAGGCGTTCTCGCCATCCATAATCACGGAAATCACAGGCCGCGCTTTGCCTTTGCTCTGGCCGGCGATGTTTTCCATGTGGTGAACCAGGTTGCCAACGGCGTCCTTGGCGTGCCAGTCCGCGTAGCTAAACCCGATAAGGTCTGATAGGCCGTCGTCCCGAAAGAACACAGATGTGGCCGATTCACCGAAGGTGTAGGGCCGATGGATGCCGTAATCCGACAATTCCGGGTTCGTCTCTCTGGCGCGGTTAAGACTGTTGTGAACCACGGAATCCCCGCTTGCTGTCCATCGGAACTGATGTTGGTCCAGCAAGCCCAGAGTGGCCTGGCTGAGGCCGCCCTCCGAGGCCCAGCAACCGGTCGGATCAACGCCGAAGAACCTCTGAAATACCGCTTTTGCTTGCTGTAGCTGCCAGCCAGCCCGTTCCTCACCGCCCGGATAATGACTGTGAACCGGCAAGGCGATGTCTGGCAATGCCTCGCGGGCGGACGTCAGGTCGATGAGCAACGGCAGCATGGCATGGGTATAGGGGCTGACCGAGAGTTCAACCTGGCCTTTCTCGGCGAGATGACGGTACCTGGGGCCGATGCCGGATAACACATCAAAAATCACATCCAGCAATGCACGCCGGTCATCCATCGAGAAGTTTTGGCCTTTTTCCTGAAGGCTCTGAATGCAGTGGCTTTTTCGGCGGATGGTCTCCCCCATCCAGCCCAAGTGGTACCAGACCAGAAGATCCGAAAGTAAACGGCTGGAAACGTACCTCTGAAGTTCCGGTTTCCCGCGGTAAAGCTCGGCCAATTCTGCCAACCGTGCGTATGCGGGATAGCGATTGATGATCCGCTCCCGATTGGCCCGCAGGGACTTCTCCATCAGACCCAGAAAAGCCGGCGTACCGGTTTCCGGAAGTTTCTCCGCGACCAAAGCGGACAGCAGAGGGTCACCAATCTCTCCGGCAGCGTGGCGCCAACGCTCTATCTGGATCAGGTAGGTTTCGATCTGCTCAAGCAGAACAGGCGCGAAATTGACCACCGCTCGCGCGTCTGGATTCGCTTCCAGATGCGCGGCCATGTCGCTGTAATCCTTGATGGTATGTAGGTACACCCAGGGGAACAGGAACTGATTGGTACGCATATCCTGATAGGACGGCTGGTGCATATGCCAGCATAGTACAACCGGCGTTTTGGTGTCAGAGGCCATGGGGATAATCCTGCCCGAGCATCTCGGGCGTGATCAGCACAATACCTTTGGGGGAAACATGAAACCGTTTCCGGTCTTCGGCCTCGTCAAACCCGATGCGAGTGCCTTCCGGAATGCGGCATCCCCGATCAATCAACGCATTTCGGATATGGCAGTGGCGGCCAATATCCACGTCCGGATAGATAACCGAATCTGATACTTCACTAAAAGAGTGCACTTTAACTTGTGAGAATAGCAGTGAATGTTTCACCAGAGCGCCGGACACGATGCAGCCACCGGCCACCATGGAATCCACCGCCATTCCACGGCGATTGTCATCGTCGAACACGAATTTTGCCGGTGGCAACTGTTCCTGGTAGGTCCATATGGGCCAGTGAGAATCGTAAAGGTTCAGTTCCGGGCTAATGCCGATCAGCTCAAGGTTTGCCTGCCAGAGTGCGTCGACGGTGCCTACGTCCCTCCAGTAGGCTGGTTTGTTCTGAATAGGGTTGCGGAACGGGAACGCGACCACACGCAGGCGTTTGATCACGGAAGGGATAATGTCCTTGCCGAAATCGTGGGAAGATTCCCCATCCAACTGCTGGTCACGCATCAATTCATCAAAAAGCACCTGAGTGCTGAACACGTAAATTCCCATGGACGCCAGTGCCTTCCCTGGTTGGCCTGGCATCGGTTTGGGCTGCTCCGGCTTTTCCACGAATTCAGTAACTCTGAGTTCATCATCGACCGACATTACCCCGAATGCCGAGGCTTCATCGATCGGGACTTCGATACAGCCAACCGTGATATCGGCATCATTTTCCACGTGATGGGCCAGCATGGTGCCGTAATCCATCTTGTACACATGGTCGCCCGCCAGAATCAGTACGTACTCAGGCCGGTGACTTCGAATGATGTCGAGGTTCTGGAGCACAGCATCGGCAGTTCCTTCATACCAGGATGTTTCGATGCGTTGCTGGGCCGGTAACAGCTCGACGAACTCATCCAGCTCTCCCCTTAAAAAACCCCAGCCCCGCTGAATGTGGCGGATCAGGGAATGGGATTTGTACTGGGTGATCACGCCAACCTGGCCTATGCCGGAGTTGATGCAGTTGGAAAGGGGAAAATCGATGATTCGGAACTTGCCGCCAAATGGCACCGCCGGTTTGGCACGCCACTTGGTGAGATCGTAGAGGCGGGAGCCCCGCCCCCCTGCAAGTACCAGTGCGAGAGTCTGACGAGTGAGACGACTGACGAAACGCTGGGCCGTATGCATAGCTGCTTCCCTGAAGAAAACCTTCCCTGTGACCGGTTATTTAACCGCAAGGGCTTGCCACGTTTTGGACGCCTTAAACTATATTAGAACACTATCACGGAATTATGACGTAAACTTGTTTTGGGTCATTTTTTACACAGGCCCTTTCGCGTCCAATGAACGGACGCCCACTGCGCTCCAACTGGTCAGGAACAGCTCGGTCTATGGATAGTCCAACGCTCAGCGAATTCGACCTTCATCTCTTTGGCGAAGGCCGCCACTGGCACATTTACAATGTGCTGGGTGCTCATGTTTGCCGGAGCCGCAGCGTGGAAGGCGTTCGGTTCGCCGTCTGGGCGCCTCATGCCAAAGCTGTCAGCGTTGTCGGGGATTTCAACCACTGGAGTTCTGATGCCCACCCAATGGCTCCGCACCCTGGAACGGGTGTCTGGTCCTGCTTTATTCCTGACATTGGCACCGGTGCCCTCTACAAATTTGCCATTACCTCGGAGAAAGGCCATCAGCTCCTGAAAACAGATCCCTACGGGCAAGCCTTTGAACTGAGGCCTTCTACTGCCGCCGTGGTGACTGAACGTGGCCATTTTGGCTGGGGCGATGGCGATTGGCTCGCCCGACGGGGGCGCTGGAACTGGCAGGACTCTCCCGTGTCCATCTACGAGGTTCATGCTGCCTCCTGGCGCCACCACGGATCCGGCCGTTGGCTGACTTATCGAGAGCTGGCGGATCAGCTGATTCCCTATGTACTCGAACTGGGCTTCACCCACATTGAGCTTTTGCCGGTGACTGAACACCCGCTGGATGAGTCCTGGGGTTACCAGACCACGGGCTACTACGCTCCAACGAGTCGGTTCGGCACCCCGGACGATCTTCGCTATCTGGTAGACCAGTGTCACCGGCACAACATCGGCGTGATATTGGACTGGGTACCGGGGCACTTCCCCACCGATGAACACGCCCTTGCCCGGTTTGATGGCAGCGCGCTTTATGAACATGAAGATCCCCGCAAAGGGCGCCACCAGGACTGGGGTACTCTTATTTACAATTACGGCCGGCACGAGGTGCGGAACTTCCTGATCGGCAGTGCGCTCTTTTGGCTGGATGCCTTTCATATCGACGGGCTGCGTGTGGATGCGGTGGCGTCCATGCTGTACCTCAACTATTCCCGCAAGGAAGGCGAGTGGTTGCCCAACGAACATGGCGGCAATGAAAACCTGGAAGCCATCGAGTTTCTGCGGGAACTGAACCGGGTCTGCCAGAGCCGCTTTCCGGGAACGCTGGTGTGTGCGGAAGAATCCACCTCCTGGCCGCGTGTCACACGACCACCGGAAATTGGCGGCCTGGGGTTCAACCTCAAATGGAATATGGGCTGGATGCACGACACCCTGGATTATCTGGCGCAGGATCCGGTGTACCGCCAGTACCATCACGACAAGCTTACGTTCGGGCTACTATATGCGTTCTCGGAAAATTTCCTGCTGCCGCTGTCTCACGATGAGGTGGTGCATGGCAAAGGCAGCCTGATCAATAAAATGACCGGCGACGAATGGCAGCAGCGGGCAACGTTACGGCTGCTCTTCACCTACATGTTCAGCTATCCGGGCGCCAAACTGCTGTTTATGGGCGGTGAATTTGGTCAGCGCCGTGAATGGAGCGAATCCCGGGAACTGGACTGGTCACTGTTGGCGCATCCTGAACACCAGGGAATCAAAAAACTGGTCCAGGATCTGAACGGCGTATACCGGCGAGAAGTCTCGCTGCACGGTGCCTGCTTCACCCCGGACGGCTTCGATTGGATCGATTGCCATGATTCCCCTCAGTCCGTGATCAGCTTCCAGCGCACGGCCAAAGGCGAGACATCGGTTATTGTGGTCAATTTCACCCCAATGCCCAGACACCATTACCGGATCGGGCTGCCCCAGGGCGGTAACTGGCGGGAAATTTTCAATTCCGATTCTGAGTACTATGGTGGCAGCAACCTCGGTAACCCCTATCCCATGCCTGCCGACCAGCAGCCCTGGATGAACCGGGACTGGTCGCTGGAGCTTACCCTGCCACCTCTGGGAGCGATTATCCTGAGGCCAGCGTTATGATCCGGGTCCTTTTTGCCACCAGTGAGGTCTATCCACTGGTGAAGACCGGCGGTCTTGCCGACGTCTCTGCCAGCTTGCCGGAAGCGCTCTGCCGCCTCGAATACGATGTTCAGATTCTATTACCCGGCTACCCGGACGCTGTGAGGGCTGCCAGAAAGGCCGGTTCCCGCAGAAAAGCCCGCTTCCAGCTCGGCCAGTACAATGTCAGCCTTTGGCAAACCAGGCTACCGGGCACCGCAGTTACACTCTGGCTGGTGGACTGCCCGCCCCTTTTTGATCGCCCCGGCAACCCCTACAAAAACGAGCAAGGGAAAGACTGGTGGGACAACGCCCACCGGTTTGAGCTGTTTGGCAAAGTGGGCGCCATGATCGCCATGGGCGAAGCAGGTTTGAACTGGAGGCCGGATCTGGTGCACTGCAATGACTGGCAGACCGGGCTTATACCGGTGTTCCTTGAAGCATACCAGGACCGGCCCGGCACCGTGTTTACCATTCATAACCTCGCCTACCAGGGACTGTTCTCCCAGGAGACGTTCCGTGCCCTGGGTCTGCCTGACTCACTCTGGAGTCTTGAGCAGCTGGAATTCTATGGCCAGCTCTCCTTCATCAAGGGTGGCCTTGTGTTCAGTGACCGGATTACCACCGTCAGCCCAACCTACGCTCGCGAGATTCAGACTCCGGAATTCGGCAATGGTCTTGATGGCCTGCTACGGCACAGGCAACACGTATTGACCGGCATTCTCAACGGCATCGATACTCGGGTCTGGGACCCGGAGGAAGATCCGGAGCTGGCGTTTCACTATGGTCGTGATCATCTGAAGAGCAAAGCCCAGTGCCAGGCCAATCTGCAGCAAGAGCTTGGGCTGGAGGTGAACGGTGGCCCGTTACTGGGTTTTATCGGTCGATTGGTGGAACAGAAAGGCGTGGACTGGATGCTGTCCGTGATGCCGGCTTTGCTCGAACAGGACTGCCAGTTTGTCATTCTCGGTTCCGGGGAGGACCGCTACGAGGAACCCCTGAAACAACTCTCACGGCAATGGCCGGGGCAGATGTCCCTCACCCTGGGCTACAACGAGGGGTTGTCCCATCGCATCACGGCCGGCTGTGACCTGTTCCTGATGCCTTCGAAATTCGAACCCTGCGGGCTCAACCAGATGTACAGCCTCAGGTACGGCACCATTCCCTTGGTGCACGGTGTCGGCGGACTGGCCGATACGGTTCAGGACCCTCAGGAGGTTGGAATCGATAAGGCCAACGGATTCGTTTTTACCGGCGCCAGCGCCGAGTCCCTGCTGGCCACCGTAAGCCGGGCGCTCCAGTTTTTTGAAAATCGCAAACAGTGGCGCCGGTTGCAGGATAACGGCATGGCAATCGATTATTCCTGGAAGCAGCGGGCTCGCACCTATGGCGATCTGTATCAGCGCATTCTCAAAGAACGTGAACAACAATAGCTGGATTAGTGCGAGCGTTTGCCCGCCTGGAGGCAACCAAAATGCATAAAGCAACGGAATTCCGACTTGAAGCCCACCCCCTGATTCCAGAACCCCTGGAACGACTGGAAGAGCTTGCCAATGATCTGTTCTACAGCTGGGACCATGGGGTGCGCAGCCTTTTCGCCCGGATTGACCTTCTACTCTGGCAGAAGGTGGAGCACAACCCGAAGCTTTTCCTGCGTCGAGTGGCCCAGGACCGGCTCGACGAAGCCTCTGAAGACAGGGCGTTTCTGGCCGAGTATCGTCGAGTCCTGAGCAGCTACGATGCCTATCTGGAGGCTGGTCCCGGCCCTGAGGTGACGGAAAAGCTGGATCCGGAACAGGCTCTGGTGGCCTACTTCTGTGCCGAATTTGGCTTCCACGAAAGTTTTCCGATCTATTCCGGCGGCCTCGGCATCCTGGCCGGGGATCACTGCAAGGCCGCCAGTGATCTCGCCCTTCCTTTTGTGGCGGTCGGCCTGTTGTACCGACAGGGTTACTTTATTCAGAGTATTGATGCCCACGGCCAGCAGATTGCGCGCTATCAGTCCCATTCCAGCGATGAACTGCCCATAACCCCGGTGGAGATCGACGGCCAGGTTCTCAAGGTCTCCGTTCCCTTCCCTGATCGCGACGTGGTGGCACGGGTCTGGGAGGCACGGGTTGGTCATATCCGTCTGTACCTGCTGGATAGCAATACCGAGGAAAACGGCCTCGAGGATCAGGACCTCACCCTCCAGCTGTATGGTGGCGACGAATCCACCCGTATCAGCCAGGAAATGCTGCTCGGCATAGGCGGAACGCGGGTTCTGGAAGCCTTGAACCTGAAACCAACGGTCTGGCACATTAACGAGGGCCATGCTGCCTTTCAGATTCTTGAGCGCTGCCGGAACACCATGATCAGTTCGGGGCTTGGCTTTGAAGCGGCGTTTGAAGCGGTTGCCGGCGCTACCCTGTTTACCACCCATACACCCGTACCTGCCGGTCACGATATTTTCCCTAGAGCCCTTGTTCAGCACGCTCTTGGTCGATATCTGGAAGATGCCAGGCTGGATTTTGACCAGGTTTTTGCCCTGGGCGCAAAAGATGGTGGTGACAGCTTCAATATGACCAGCCTGGGGTTGCGTGGCTCCCGCCATCACAACGGCGTTAGCCGTATTCACGGTGGCGTTGCTTCTCAGATGGAGGGCGATATCTGGCCTCAGGTCCCGCCGGCAGAAAACCCCATCGGGTACATCACCAATGGTGTGCACGTACCCACCTTTCTGGCTCCCGAATGGTCCAGTCTGTTTGACATACAGGCGCCCACCTGGAAGAGCGAGCTCAGGAACCCGGATTTCTGGGAGTTTGTTGACCAGATTCCAGATTATCACTATTGGAGCGTCCATAAGGCGCTCAAACAACAGATGGGTGAGTATGTTGTCCAACGCCTGAAGCGCCAGCACAATCGCAATGGCACTGGCCACTCCGTGACAGAGAGGATGACTCGTCAGCTGGTTTCTTCCGAAAAAGACACTCTGGTTATCGGTTTTGCCAGGCGGTTCGCGACCTACAAGCGCGCAACACTGATTTTTTCAGATCTTGAGCGGCTTGAACGGATTCTGACCGATCCGGATCGCCCGGTAGTACTGGTTTTCGCAGGCAAGGCCCATCCGAAAGACAAACCCGGTCAGCAATTGATCAAGGTAATCCATGATCTGTCCATGCACCCCTCGTTGATGGGGCACCTGATTCTGCTGGAGGATTATGATCAGGCCATGGCGCGCCGACTGCTCAGTGGCGTAGATGTTTGGCTGAATACGCCGGAATACCCGAAGGAAGCCAGCGGTACCTCAGGCGAGAAAGCCGCGTTGAACGGTGCCCTGAATCTCAGCGTACTCGATGGCTGGTGGGGGGAAGGCTATAACGGCGATAACGGCTGGGGGATTCCGCCCAGGGATACCGGGCTGGATGCTGAGTTCCGGAACGAGGAAGAGGCCAGGGACTTGATTGATCTGCTCGAATTCGAGGTGGTGCCTGTCTATTACGATCGCGCGTCCCAGGGCTTCTCGAAAGGCTGGGTCAAACGCTCCAAGGCGTCAATGAAATCCATTACTCCGCGCTTCAATGCCAGACGCATGGTGATGGACTACGTGAATAATTATTACCGGCCAGCCTCAAGCCAGGGTGCGATTCTTATGGCCCATGGCGGCCAGGTCGCGATTGCCCTGGCAGAGTGGAAAGCAAGGGTAAGGCACGCTTGGCCGGGTGTAGAATTGCGGGTGGTGGGCTGCGTTAATTCCTCGTGTCCCCATGATGGCGACGTGGAGCTTCGGGTAGAGGCGGCACTCAATGGCCTGTCAGCGGATGATGTTCGGGTGGAATGCCTGGTCAGTCCCGAATGTACCGGCACTGACGGCAGTCCGGGCCCTGATAGCTTCCTGCTTGAGAAAGAGAGTGAAGCTGAGGGCCGGACCGTCTTCGCCACCCGCGTGCAGCCACCGTATCCTGGCTTGCAGACGCTACGACTGCGGATGTATCCGTATCACGAATCACTGACCCATCCGCTGGAAATGGGCGCCATGCTATGGGTCTGACGCCCGGGCATGACTGAACGTCAAATCACGTGCCGGCGAATAAACCGGCCGATATCCTGTATTTCCTCAAGGCACACGCTGTGCTCCATAGGGAAAGTCTGATAGGAAGGGTCGTAGCCCATTTCTCTCAGGGCTTCGACGCTCCGCACGCCCAGAGATTCCGGCACCATCGGATCGAACGTTCCGTGATACACACTGATCGGAACATCAGCATTTGCCTCTGAACGCTGAACTGTGTCGGCGGTGGCAAAATAGGTTGAAAGCGCCAGGATGCCACCAAAACGCTCCGGATAGCTGAGGCCCAACTCGTAGGCAACCGCCCCGCCCTGGGAAAATCCGGCGATGATGATCCGGTCTGCCGGGACACCCTTCTCTTTCTCACGCTCCACCAGTTTGGCCACGGCATCGGCTGAGGCCCGCAACTGTTCGGTATCTACCACCCGGTCAATATCCATGGCCTTGATGTCGTACCAGGCCGGCATGGACATTCCACCATTGATGGTGACTGGCAGGTTGGGCGCGTGGGGGAAGATAAACCGCACCGCGGCGTCTTCCGGCAGGCCCAGTTCCGGCACCACTGGCTCAAAGTCGTGGCCGCTGGCACCCAGGCCATGGAGCCAGATTACGGCTGCGGTCGGGTTTTCTCCGGTTTCAATCTCGATGTACTGAAGATCCTGCACGGTTTACCTCTCGTCTGAAAATTGTGTGCCGGCTTAGTCGGAATAGCCGGTTTTCTCGGCATTGGCCTCAAGGGCGGTCACCACTGGATTGGCATACATATCCAGAAAATAGGGCCGGATGGCAGGATCGCAGGCTTCCAGGCGTCTCTCCATCTCCGCCTCGGCGGCTTCCATCTCCGCCGGTGACCAGGTTTCGGCGGTGACTACCGAATCGCTGACGGTATCCGGAGTATCGTGGGCATGGGGATGAAAGCCGCGTTGCTGGTAAGCCACCAGGTTCGACGCGTGCAGGTGATAGTTCGCATGCATCTCCCGGTCTATTCGGGCTGCCAGATCTTTCGGGTTTTCCGGAGAATCATGAATGGGCGCACCAAAGTGCACATGCACGTGACCCTTGAAACCGGTCAGTCCCTTCATGATCTGCTCGGTATCTTCGCCCTCACGCTTGATGTATCTGCCGGTTCTGGCCCGGGTTTCCAGTTCCTGAGCCTTGTCGGCATCGCAAGGGTCGTACTCGTAGGCGATGGAAACCGGCACGATGTGCAGACGGTTCATGGCGTCGCCAAAGCTGAGCCCGCTTTTTTTGCGGCTCATGTAGAACATCTTGATGATGGCCGGATCGGTGAAATCAAGGCCGTCCTTCGCCCGACCTTCCCGTTGGGCTATCCAGATGCTGTGATTGGTATCAATGCTGTGGTTAATAAAGCCGGAGAGCGTGATGTAGGCATCACGCATCTCGCGCGGGCTGGTCATGCTGCGGCGCACCACAAAGCTCTTGTTCAGGCGCATCATTTCGGCGAACACCCGGTTCGCCAACAGATTGTCGCCGATGGCAATCCGGGTGGTGTGAAAACCGTTCTGGAACAACAGGTAATTCACTACCATGGGGTCGAACACAATGTCCCGATGGTTCGAAATAAACAGATAGGCGCCGTGCTTGTCGAGGCTCTCAAGTCCGCTGGACGTTACTCTTGTGGTGGTGCTATCGACCAGCTCACCCACATAGCCGGAAAGTCCGGCTTGGAGATCATCGACACGGGTGTAGTGACCAAAATGGCTGCTGAGCCAGCGACGGGTAAATATACGCAACATGGCCGGCGCCCAGCGTGCCAGGGTCGGTGACTTGAAGCGACCGACCATATCCAGAAATTCCCGGTCGTTGACCAGGCGGTTGATAGCAGCGCCGGTTTCTTCGTCCGAATAAGGACGGATGGCATCAAATTCCTGCATGGAAGCCCTGTTGTTATCAGTGTCTGTCACAGTATGGCGTGAAACGGTGGTTCAAAAAACGCGGTATTGTAGCGTTTCTTACACTACTTTGCCTCCATCTGGCACATGGGTTTGCTGGCCAATCGTCAGGGGTAATCTGGTATCATTGGCCACCACGCCGAACCCGGCATTCCACCCGAATCAATACAGCGGCTCCAGGCCGATGAACCGGTTACTCTATGTATCTTGATCAGGATTTCGAACAGCTTTCCACCGAGCGACCCACCAACTCGGGACGGGATCCGGAACAGGTGCTGCACGAAGTCTTCGGATACGAATCGTTCCGGCCGCTGCAGGGTGACATCATCCAGGAAGTATCGGAAGGCCGTGACGCCCTGGTGCTAATGCCCACTGGCGGTGGTAAATCCCTCTGCTACCAGGTACCGGCACTGGTGCGCTCAGGTACGGCGATTGTTATTTCGCCCCTGATTGCGTTGATGCAGGATCAGGTTGCGGCACTGAAAGAGCTCGGTGTGCGAGCTGCGTTCCTCAACTCCACCATGGATTTTGAGCAGGCCCGGGGCACCGAGTACGCGCTGATGACGGGTGAGCTGGACCTGCTGTACTGTGCGCCGGAAAGGCTGATACAGCCACGCACTATCGAACTGCTTCATGACGCCTCCATCTCGCTGTTCGCCATCGACGAGGCCCACTGTGTGTCCCAATGGGGGCATGATTTCCGATCCGATTACCTCCAGCTCAGCATGCTGGCCGAGCAGTTTCCCGGTGTCCCGCGCATCGCTCTGACGGCAACAGCCGATGAACGGACCCGAAAGGAGATTGCGGAACGGCTTTCACTGACCGAGGCCAGACACTTCGTCAGCGGCTTTGATCGCCCGAACATTCAATACCGAATTGCGCCAAAAACAAACGCAAACAAACAGTTACTAGACTTTATTAAAGCCGAACATGATGGCGATTGCGGCATTGTTTACTGTCTTTCACGGAACAAGGTGGACGCTACCGCGAAAACCCTGGCCCAGAAAGGCTATAGCGCTCTGCCCTATCATGCCGGCCTGTCATCGGAGCAACGCGCCCATCACCAGGAGCGCTTCCTGCGCGAAGACGGGGTGATTATTGTTGCCACCATCGCCTTCGGCATGGGTATTGATAAACCCGATGTGCGCTTTGTAGCGCATCTGGATCTGCCCAAGAGTCTTGAAGCCTACTACCAGGAAACCGGCCGGGCCGGACGGGATGGCAAGCCTTCGACTGCCTGGATGGTCTATGGCCTGCAGGATGTGATCAAACTGCGGCAGATGCTCGAGAGCTCCCAGGGTAACGACCATTTCAAAAGGGTGGAGCGCCAGAAGCTGGACGCCATGCTGGGTCTTTGTGAGGTCACGAGTTGCCGTCGTCAGGTGTTGCTGCGTTATTTCGGGGACCAGCTCGAGCAACCCTGCGGCAATTGCGATACCTGCCTGAATCCGCCTGAAACCTGGGATGGCACCGTGGCCGTACAGAAAGCCCTGTCGTGTGTGTTCCGCACCGGCCAGCGTTTTGGCGTGACCTACCTGATTGATGTGCTCAGGGGCTCGGAAAACGAACGGGTTCTACAATCCGGCCATCATCAGGTTTCCACCTACGGCATCGGCACAGAGCTCAGTGCCAACGAATGGAAATCGGTCTTTCGCCAACTGGTGGCCAATGGCTATCTCCGGGCCGATCCTGAGGGTTATGGCGCACTCCAGTTGACGGAGCAATGCCGGCCACTACTAAAAGGTCGGCAGGCCATCGAGCTGCGCAAGGACCCGGTAGTGAAGAAGGCGGCAGGCCGGACTTCCGCTGGCCGTTCCAGCGGCCCGGCGAAGGACCAGATTACCGACCAGGCAGGCTGGAATGCCCTGAGGGCATGTCGCAAGGAATTGGCCGACAAACAGGGCGTGCCTCCCTACGTTATTTTTCATGACACCACACTGCTCGGAATGCTTGAACTTAAGCCCCGCTCGCTCGAGGAGCTTGCAGAGGTCAGCGGCGTGGGCGCCGCCAAGCTCGAAAAATACGGTGAGATCTTCCTGGAGGCCATTGCCGGCCTGAATCAGCAGTGATCGTCAGGCCTCTGCTTTAAAGCCCTTCTTGCGCACCCGATAATGAGCGATGGAGGTAGCCACATGGTTGCCCTCCTCATCCACGAGTTTCCCTTCCAGGGTAAATTTGGCGCGGCCGGTTTCGTCGGCGTCAGCCAGAATGCCTGCTATGGTTTCCGGCGGTAGCGTGAACTCCACGGTGACATCGCTATTGGCCGGCTGCAGGAACTGCAGGTTCATTTCTTTGAGGATCGGGGTGTAGGCCGGGCCCAAATCAAACAGCGTCAGCACGCCGCCGGGGATTTCAGCCACCAGGAAGTAGGCACCCGCATACAGGCTGCCGAAATGGTTCTTGTTGCCTTTCAGCCGGATTTTCGCGCGGACATAGCCGGGCCTCACCTCTTCCACACTGAAGTTATTCCGGGGCGCAAAGGGAATGGACAGACCGATGATTTTATTCACCGCAGCGTAGCCGCCGGTCTTCTTTAGCCAGGCCAGGGGGCTTGTCAACGTGGCTTTGGGGTCTGTGCTGGCCACCCACTGGCCGGTGGCACCGATGAGGTTGTCGATAATTGCCATTAGCATGCTCCGTTGTTTCGTTGGAGCCGATGATTACAACGGTCTGCGGTGGTCGCAAGAATCTTTTACAATTTTTTAGCGCATTGTCCGATTTATTTTTGAATTTGTGTTCTAAAGTGAGAGGTGCTCGCCTCAATCACAACTACCAATCGGCCGGCTTTTCCAGGATTAAGAAAGGATTTCTGATTTGGAATGTTCTATGCCCGCTTTAGTGGCCTGCTACCGGCTCCGGAAACTGGTTTTCCGTTTCGCTATTCTGAGCCTCTGTCTTTTTACTGCACCGTTGTCAGCCACGGACGGAGTGCAAATTACCAGCCGTGATTATGTACTCTGGTACCGCAACTTTGACAGCCCGGCCATTCGGGCGCTCGTAGAGCTGGCCCTGAAGAAGACCCCGGAGTATGGCGACTTCCGGATTATCCGAAGCGAAGAGTTGAGCCAGGGCCGGGTGCTTCGCGAACTGACAGATGGCCAATCCCGCCTGGTTGATATTGCCAATGTGGCCACCTCGGCCGAGCGGGAGGAGTTTCTGACCGCAATTCCCTTCCCGGTTGATGGCGGCCTTCTGGGTTTCAGGGTCTGCGTGGTTTTGCCGGAATCCCTACCGAAGTTCGCAGACATTAAGAATCTGGATGACCTTCAAGCCAGTCAGATCTGGATCGGTCAGGGCTCTCACTGGCCGGACACGCCGGTGCTGGAGGCAAATGGTGTTCCGGTAGTGACCCACTCCCGATACGAGATACTGTTCGGGATGCTCCGTAACGAACGCTTTGATTGTTTCGCCCGCGGTGTCAGTGAAGTCCTGTACGATCTGGAAATGGAGCAGGAACCGAACCTTGTGATCGAACCCAATCTTTTGATCGCCTACCCCATGCCATCCTATCTTTTTGTCGGCCCTGACGATCAGGAGACCGCCCATCGTTTGCAGTTGGGGATTGAGCGCGCCCTTCACGACGGAAGTTTCAGCGAGTTCCTCCGCAACTATTACGCCCACGCAGTCAAAGCTCTCAACCTCAAAACGCGCCGGGTCATTGCCCTCGAAAACCCGTTCCTGAGTGAGGAATCCCGCCATGTGGGGCGCAGCACACTGGAAAACCTGCGCCGGCGCCTCGACCTGCTCGGCCGCTAGATTCTCCCACTACACCGGAACCGGGATACATTCTGGTTGAGCACTGTACCTATGCGAAGTCTTTAGCGGCTTCTGTTAAACTTTTACCGTATCGATACAAAACTTGAGCTTGTCCTCACTTCAAAACGAACGGGAGCCGAACTGAATGGCCCATGAAGAACTGCACCTCAACCTCCGGAACCTGAAGCTTGAAGATTACGAACAGCTTCAAAAGCTTATGGACCGGGTGTACGACGACATCGGAGGCGCTTGGCCCAAAGACACCATCAAGGCGCTGGTGGAACAGTTCCCGGACGGCCAGATCTGCATTGAGGAGAGTGGGCAGCTCATTGCGGTCGCGCTTACTGTATGCGTGAAGTACGAGCGCTTCAGCAACCCGCACACCTATGACGACCTGATCCTCCGGAACGAGAAGATCTGGCACAACGCCAATGGCGATTCTCTCTATGGGTTGGATGTCTTCATCCATCCCGACTACCGGGGTTATCGCCTTGGCCGCCGGCTCTATGAAGCGCGAAAAGAACTCTGTCGCTCCATGAACCTGAGGGCCATTCTCGCCGGCGGCCGCATACCGAGCTATTTCAAGTACGCTGAACAGTATTCCCCGGAAGAGTACATTCAGCGGGTAGACCGGAAGGAAATCTACGATCCTATCCTGAGCTTCCAGCTGTCGAACGACTTCCAGGTTACCCGGTTGATGCACAAGTATCTGCCGGAGGATGAAAAATCCCAGGGCTACGCGACACTTCTTGAGTGGCGGAACATTCTTTATACCCCGCCCTCACCGGTTCTGAGCGTTAAAAAAACCCAGGTGCGGCTTGGCGCCGTTCAGTGGCAAATGCGTGAGTTTACCTCGGTTGAAGAAGTGCTTGAGCAGGTTGAATACTTTGTTGATGCCTTGTCCGACTACAAGAGCGACTTCGCCATCTTTCCGGAATTTTTCAACGCGCCGCTGATGGGCCTGACCGATCAGATGGACCAGACCCGGGCCATCCGCTTCCTTGCCGGGTTCACCCAGCAGTTCCGTGAAGAAATGTCCGAAATGGCAGTCAGCTACAACATCAACATCATCACCGGTTCCATGCCGCTGATCGAGAATGACCGGGTATACAACGTGTCCTACCTCTGCCACCGGGATGGCCGCGTGGATGAGCAGCGCAAGGTCCACATTACGCCGCACGAGCGTCGCGACTGGGTTATTGAGGGCGGCAACCAGTTTGAGGTTTTCGAAACCGATGCCGGCCGGGTTGCCATCATGATCTGCTATGACATTGAGTTCCCGGAGTTGGGGCGTATCGCTGCCAGTCAGGAAGTCGATATCATCATGGTTCCCTTCTGGACAGACACCAAGAACGGCTACCTTCGGGTTCGCCAGTGTGCCCAGGCGCGGGCAATCGAAAATGAATGTTACGTCGTAATCACCGGCAGTGTCGGTAACTTGCCGAAAGTCGAAAACCTGGACGTTCAGTACGCCCAATCGTCAGTGTTTTCGCCTTCGGATTTCGCCTTCCCCCACGATGCGGTGATGGCCGAAACGACGCCTAATACAGAGATGATCATGTTCTCCGATATGGATCTGGAGAAGTTGAAGCTGGTGCGCAACGAAGGCTCTGTCACCAACCTGAAAGATCGCCGAGTTGATATGTACGAGTTGAAAACAAAGTAAACTGACCTGATTGGCCAGGTGAGATTGTTAAATAACTGCGTTAGCGGTCGAGCGTATGGCACTGATGGCGTTGCAAAACCAAATTTCAGTGTCTATTGTTTAATCAATATCCAGCCTGTCTCCCGTTGAGACAGGTTGCTGTGGATACGGAAATCACCAGAGAACCTGATTCATGAACGAAGCATTGCCGGATCTTGTCGCCAGATTCCGCGTCAGACAGGGCCTTTTCCGTAAGGAACTTGTCGAGGCCGCCCTTTACGAACTGGACGGTTACGGGTGTGTTATGAAAACCGACAAGGTGTTCAATCCCGGTGATACCGTGGTACTGGACCTGATCATGGATATGCCGTTTGACAAGATCCGGGCGGAAGGCCTCTCTGGCCTGGTAACCGAACGCAGAAAACATTGCAGCAATTTCTTTTATTCCATCGATTTTGTGGAACTCGACTCCAACGGGAGTTCCTCTTTGGCGGAAAAGCTCCGCAGAATCCGGGAAGTGGTATCGAAAAAGCAGTCACTCAAATCACGTCGTTCCCCAGGCTCCATTTCCGGTTTCCGGCAGATGGCCTGACCCTGAGTTTTTGTTGAAACCTGTCCGTAAGGAGACATTCCATGGCGAAGAAAGCCAAACAGAACGTTGATAAGATCGTCAAAAAGGTCAACAAGGAGTTCGAAAAGACTTCTTCCCAGATCGAAGGTCTGGTGAACGATGCGCTGAAGCAGTTCGACAGCTTGCAGAATCAGGTTCAGGAGCCGGTGCGCAAGCTGCTCAAGGAAATTGACGAACTTCGCGATCGTGAGATGAAGCGTTTCCACGAAGAGTTTGAACGCCGCCTTGAGGAATTCCACGAACTGCAGAGCAGCGTTCTGGAGCGACTGGGTGTGGCCTCCAAGGAGGCGGGTGAGGAGGTTAAGAAACTCACCGATGAAGTAAGCAAAGAAGCCAGCACCGCCGCCAAGAAATCCGCCCCGAAGAAAAGCGCTAAAAAGGCCTCTAAGGCAAAAGCGTCGACCAGCAAGCCTGCGGCCAAGAAGCCAGCCGCGAAGAAGCCCGCTGCCAAGAAAGCACCAGCGGCAAAAACTGCCAAGCCAGTTGACAAGAGCAACCTGACGCTGGTTAAAGGCATCGGACCGGCAACCGCCAAGAAGATGAAAGATGCTGGCATTACGTCAATCGACCAGATCGCCAATCCGTCTGCAGAAGACCTGGAAAAGCTGAAGGCCTTCTCAAGCGTTAAGGGATACAGCCAATTTACCGCTGAAGCCAAGAAAATTAGCTGATGCGAGCGCCTGACCAGCCTGTATTACGGGACATTGTCCTGATTGGCGGCGGGCACAGCCACGTCGGGGTACTTAAACGGTTCGCCATGAACCCGGTTCCCGGCGTGCGCCTGACCCTCATCTGCCGCGACACCCACACCCCCTATTCCGGCATGTTGCCTGGCTACGTGGCCGGCCATTACAGCTACGATGATGTTCACATCGACTTGAGCCGTCTGGCCGAATACGCAGGCGCCCGGTTTTATCGTGCCGAGGCCATGGGCATCGACCGTGACCGCAAGCGAGTTATCTGCCGTGGCCGTCCGGATGTGCCCTACGACATTCTTTCCATCAACATTGGCTCCTCGCCCCGGGTCAATGAAGTGGAGGGCGCCTCAGACCATGCTGTACCGGTAAAGCCCATTACCGGGTTCAATAACCGCTGGCTTGCCCTGCTCTCCCGTATTGAAAACCACGATGGGCCACTGACTGTGGCTGTAGTCGGGGCCGGCGCTGGCGGCGTGGAACTCACCCTGGCGATGCAGTTCCGCCTGAAGAAAGAATTGAAGCAGCGGGGCAAAGACCCGGGCCAGCTTCACTTTCACCTCTTTGACGCCGCAGACGAAATCCTTCCGACTCACAATCCGAAGGTTCGTGAGGTTTTCCGAAAGACCTTGTCGGATCGCGGTGTGAAGGTCCACCTCGGATCTCCCGTGAGCAAGGTTCAGGAAGGGTTGTTGATTACCGAATGCGGAGAAACGCTACAAACGGACGAAGTGCTCTGGGTGACCCGAGCCGGTGGTCCGGAATGGTTGAAAGACACTGGCCTTGCTCTGGACGACGGGCTGTTCCTGCGGGTACGCGATACCTTGCAGGTTGAGAACGACGACAGCATCTTCGCCGCTGGCGACATCGCCAATGTGCTTAACCACCCCCGCGAAAAAGCGGGGGTGTTCGCGGTGAGGCAAGGTCCTCCATTGGCCGACAATCTCAAGCGTCTGGCGACCGGCAAGGATCCGAGAGATTTCTACCCCCAGAAAAAATGGCTGGCGTTGATCAGCACTGGCGATAAGTATGCCGTCGCCTCCCGAGGAGACATGCAGTTTGATGGCGCCCTCGTCTGGCGCTGGAAGGACTGGATTGATCGCCGGTTCATGGGGAAATTCAACGATCTGCCTCCCATGGAGGGAGAATCCAAACTACCGGATACCGCCGCGGCCCAGAACGCCGAGGAAGCATCCCAGGCGATCTCGGCGGTCGCCATGCGTTGTGGTGGTTGTGGAGCCAAGGTGGGCAGCACCGTTCTTTCGCAGGCATTGGGCGAACTCAAGCCCATCGAGCGGGACGATATCCTCATCGGCCTCCACGCCCCGGACGATGCTGCCGTTTTAAAAGTACCCCCGGGCAAGGCCGTTGTTCACACCGTGGATTTTTTCCGCGCCTTTATTGATGACCCTTTTATCTTCGGCAAGGTTGCGGCCAACCACAGCCTGGGTGACGTATTTGCCATGGGTGCCGAGGCACAGAGTGCCACGGCCGTTGCCACGGTGCCCTACGGCATTGAATCGAAGGTTGAGGACGTGGTCTACCAGATGATGTCCGGTGCCGTGGAAGTCCTGAACGAAGCCGGATGCGCGCTTGTAGGTGGACACACCGGTGAGGGCAAGGAGCTTGCCTTGGGCTTCGCGGTGAACGGTTTGATCGACCCGGAAGAAGTCATGAGCAAGGGTGGACTGAAAGCCGGAGACGCGCTGATTCTCACCAAGCCCATAGGCACCGGCACCTTGTTCGCCGCCCACGCAAAGTTGGCCGCCAAAGGCCGGTGGATCGATTCCGCCCTGGCCTCCATGGTTCAGTCCAACAAGGTGGCAGCGGACTGTCTCCGGAAGTTCGGCTCCAAAGCCTGTACAGACGTCACCGGGTTCGGCCTGCTCGGGCATCTCGTTGAAATGACCAAACCCTCGGGCGTCGATGCCGAGCTGGATCTTTCTGCTATCCCGATCCTCCCCGGCGCGGAGGAAACAGCAGCAGCAGGGATTCTCAGTTCGCTTCAACCGGCAAACATTCGATTGCGCCGCGGTATCCGGGATCAGGAAAGGTGGGTTAATCATGCCCGTTTTCCCCTGATCTTTGACCCGCAAACGGCGGGCGGTCTGCTCGCAAGCGTCGCCGCGGACAAGGCGGAAGAATGTGTACGGGAACTGAAAACCCTGGGTTATCCGCACACTGCTATCATCGGGCGAATTACGGCCCAGGATGAGACCGGCCCGATCGAGCCCATTTCCCTGCGGGACTAACGTCTCTCTGAGCAGCGCTGCACCGCAAGCTGTAGCGCCTGCTCCAGGGATGCCTGCTCCTTTTCTGGCAGAAAACGTTCGGCGAGCTTGCCCACCTGTTTTTTAAGAGAAGCGAGAAACGCGGTATCGGTCTCTGCGCGGTGAAGCAGATCGGCCAGCGCTTGTTCGTCCCCAACGGGGGAATATCCGGCATAGTCCCGTCCCAACAAACCGACATTTCCCGGGATATCGGATGCCAATACCGGCAAGCCAGCCCGGCAGGCCTCGGATACAACGTTCGCGCCGCCCTCCATTATCGAGCTGATCACCATCACCTGGCTGTTAACCATCAACTGTCGGGTGTCGGCTTTATCCAATTCGCCGAGCCAGTGAAAGCGTGGGTTCTCCGCTATTTCCTGCTCGGCTTTGCGTTGCCACTCTTCGTTGTGGGCCTTGCCGGCGCAGAAAACCTGGACACGCGAGTCTTCCGGCAGCAATCGCGCTGCATAGGCCGCCCGCAGGGAGTCCTTTTCGTCCCGCAGATGGCCGATCACACATGCGCCAAACGTTTCGCTGCTGCCATCCGCGGCGGGCGCTGGAAAGGATTCCGGCGCGTCGGCCGATTGGTGTAGCGTAACCAGCTTGCCGGCCAAACAGGCGGGTATGTCTTCGGCGACAAGGTCATGCAGGCCGATGAGTGTATCCGCCACGTCCATGGAATACAGGGTGTCTTCCGGGTACTCGTGCTGATGGTGATAGATGTCCGTGCCGGTCAGCGCCACAATCAGCGGCTTTTCGGCCCAGGTTTCCCGGAAACGTCGGATGGCATCGAAACTGCGCCATGCGTGGAGCGCAATAAACGCATCGCAGGCCTCACCGTGATAATGAGTAACGACATCAACCGAGTGCCCGGCCGTTTCCAGCAGGCCTTTCCAGCGTTCTGCCGTGGCCCTGTTTCCAGCTTTGGAATCCGGCTTCGCCGGTGTGATCAGGATTAAATGCATCGCAACCGCCTGAAACGAAAAGTGCCGCCCTGAGCCAATTAAATCCTTATACCGTATAGCTGTTCAGAGTTAACGCGAATACAGGTATCCTTCTGTAACAGGAGTCGCTTGATCAGACTCCGCTCGTTAAATATCCGATTCAACAAGGAAAAACCATGACCCACCATCTTATACGGAAATTACTGGTTATTGGTCTCTGTTCTCTGTTTGCAGCCACTGCCTCTGCCCAAACGTTCATTTTCACCGCGATTCCGGACGAGGATGAAACCAAACTCGTGGAGCGCTTCCAGGGCATAGCGGACTACCTGTCCGAGGAACTGGATGCCGATGTGAAGTACATACCCGTCAAGTCCTACGCAGCTGCCGTTTCTGCATTCCGGAACAACCAGGTGCAACTGGCGTGGTTTGGCGGTCTGTCCGGCGTTCAGGCGAGATCACTCGTCCCCGGATCGCAGGCAATCGCGCAGGGCACCGAAGATCAGGCCTTCTATGTCTATTTTATTGCTCATGAGAGCACCGGCCTGGATCGTCAGGACAACCTGCCGGACAACGTACGTGGCAAGACCTTTACCTTCGGATCAAAGGGCTCAACTTCCGGGCGATTGATTCCCGAGTACCACATCCGCGAGACGTTTGGAGAAGCACCCGAGGATGTCTTTTCCCGAGTCGGCTTCAGCGGCAACCATACTCGCACCCTACGTCTGGTCGAGTCCGGCACCTATGAAGTGGGCGCGATGAACTACGCGGTCTGGGAAAAAGAACTGGAAAACGGAAACATTAATACCGACGCTGTGAAGGTCATCTGGAAGACACCCGGCTTCCCGAATTATCAGTGGAGCATTCGTGGCGACGTGGATGAAAACTACGGCGAGGGCTTTACCGATCGCATCCGTGAGGCCCTGCTCGCGCTTGATGATCCCGAGTTGCTTGAGAGCTTCCCACGTTCTGCATTTATTCCCGCCTCAAACGACGATTATGAGCCGATTCGCAAAGTCGCGAAAGAAATCGGAATCATTGATTGATGGCAGGGTTTGAACTCTCAGGCCTGACGGCATCTTTTGGGGGTCAACGGGTCATTGGACCCGTTGCCCTTGATGTAAAAGAAGGAGATCAGGTCGCTCTGGTCGGAAAGAGTGGCGCCGGTAAGTCCACTCTGATCCGGCTTATCCATCAAAGGGTCAACCGGGAGTCTTCCCTGGTTCCCCAGGATCTCGGCCTGGTAAGCGCCTTGCCCGTATTTCATAACGTGTTTATGGGGCAGCTGGACAAGCATTCCACCTGGTACAACACCATCACGCTCATTCGCCCGTTCAAAGAGGATCGCAGGCAGGTTGAAGAGTTGCTGGACGCACTCACAATGTCGGAGAAACTGTGGATTCCCACGGCCTCCCTTTCCGGTGGCCAGCGACAGCGGGTAGCCATTGCCAGAGCCCTGTATCGCAACGCGCCTGTATTACTTGCTGATGAGCCGATCTCCGCGTTGGATGACCCCATGGCGCATCACGTAATGCAACTGCTCAAGGAGCGCTTCAAAACCAGCGTGATTGCGCTGCACGACGTTGAAATGGCGATGAAGTACTGCAACCGAATCGTTGGCATCCAGGATGGGCAGATAACCCTGGATGAGGCCAGTGACAGGCTGGCAGCCGCAGACATCATGTCGCTTTATTAGGATTCATCGATTCAATGCTCTCCTACCCAACGGTTCGCACCAGCCTGATCTTTCTTGCCATTGCGCTCGTGGGACTCCTTTTTGCTGATATAGCGATAACCGCCAACAATCCCTGGCGGGACCTTGGCAACTTCTTCCTGGGTGTTCTTACGCCTAATTTCTTCAGCAGCGAGGGGCTTCTTACAGCGTTGCTGCGAACCGTGGCCTTTGCATTTGTTGGCGTAACGGTTGGTGCTATCTGCGGATTTCTGTTGGCACTGGTGTACCGATTTCTCCCGGTGCGCATTTTTTGCGCGTTCATCAGGGCGATTCACGAGCTATTCTGGGCACTGATTTTCCTGCAGTTCTTCGGCTTCCATCCCCTGACGGGCGTGCTGGCGATCGCAATACCCTACTCCGGCATTTTCGCCAAGGTTTACTCCGAGATTCTTGAGGAAGCCGATCCGGAACCAGGCCGGCTGTTGCCTCCGGGCACAGGGACCATCGCCGCATTCCTCTACACCAGAATTCCTGATTGCTGGGTCCAGCTGAGAACCTACACCGCCTATCGTCTGGAATGCGGGCTTCGGTCGAGCGCTATTCTCGGCTTCGTTGGCCTGCCCACTCTGGGGTTCTACCTGGAAACGTCTTTTTCGCAGGGCATGTACTCCGATGCCGGTGCGATGTTGATAATGTTCTACGTGCTCATTGCCACCATCCCTCTATGGGTAAAACCCAAACTGCTACCCGTGTATATTCTGGGCGCTCCTTTCTTCCTCGGGGATGGTTTGCCCATCGTCTGGGGCAATGTAGAACGATTTTTCACTGAAGATATCGTGCCCAGCCCACTGAGGGATGATGAGGGCCTGGCCGGCCTTCTGCCATGGCTGAATGAACTGATGGTCGAACAGGCATTGCCGGGCATCTGGAATACGGTCATCCTTACTCAGATTGCGCTGGTGGCCACAGGCATCCTTGCCTTGCTCGCGTTCCCGCTGATCTCAAATCACTTTGGTGGCCCGATTCGCCGGACTTCCGGCCATGTCTTCCTGGTTATTGCCCGATCAACGCCTGAATACATCCTGGCCTATATTCTCCTGCAACTGTGGGGGCCTTCCATGCTGCCTGCTGTAGTTGCATTGGCGCTTCACAATGGCGGCATCATAGGCCACCTGATTGGCCGACAAACCAACACCATCCGTTTGAGATCCGATGCTCCCACAGGCTTTAATCGCTATGGCTGGGAACTCGTGCCCCGGATCTACCGCTCATTTCTGGCGTTTCTGTTTTATCGCTGGGAAATCATCATGAGAGAAACCGCCATCCTCGGTATTCTCGGCATCTACACCCTTGGCTTTTACGTTGACAGCGCTATTCAGAGCATCCGGTTCGACCAGGCAATGGTTCTGATCCTGATAACCGCCATGCTGAACATCGGCGTAGACATTCTTGGTCGCTATATTCGCCGCAAGCTGGCCTTGCAGACCATGCCCACCTGCTAGCACTCAGAGTTCTGGTGATGATAGTTAACGGACTGATTCTTTTTATTCAGGTAGGCCTGCTTGTCCTGCTGGCTGTGCGGATGATCACGCTGGTCCGCTCAGAGCCCCTGGCTGCAAGCCATCAGAAAATCTGATCAGGAAATAAATACATTAACGGCCAGTACGGTTCACCTGGCCTGCTTCGGTGCGGTCTCAAGTACCCAGTCGGTGCCAAGGTCCACCGGCTCGGCGTGATCCTGTTCGTCTGCGCGGGTACCGGTAATCTCGGGCCGGCTGAACCCGCCATCATCGGTATTAGCCATGCTTTCCACATCCACGGAACGAACCACATAGGTTATGCCGCCGGCCAGCACTTTTGTACGGTGAGTCAATCCGAAGACAAACCGGCAGTAATCCAGCTTCAACTGAATCAGATCCTGCTCGGCTTTGCGAATTTTTCTCAGCAGTACCTTCTGAACGCTATCTCCGTAATCCATCACGTTGTCCCTGCAAATGGCGATGAGATGATTTTACACAATCCCGGACCGTTGTCAGCCGACCAGTTGCCGGTTCAGCTGTCCCGCTGCTATTCGGCCTGAAAAACCAGCTTAACCGGGATGTTGTCGATGGGTTCCTGGCCCTGTTGCAGATCAATGCGCCAGGTCATTGTGCCGTCCACGGTGCAAAACGGGGCTGTGAAGCGGGCGGAGTACTGGTTTTCCGCCTGTTTGCCGAGTGGCACCGGGTACTCGCCCATGTACATGGACTCACCCCGGAGAACAGCCAGAAAGCGTTCCGGACGTTCCGGTGTGGCAACGGTTAGCTGGTATTCGGTGCCCTGAGCGCCCACGCCCATGGTGTTGAGGGCAACCTGCCAATCTCCGGCCCCGTTCGACCATTGGCACGGACCGCTTTCCAGTAGATCACACTGAACGGTCTGGCTCTCTCCGCCGGACGTTTCGCCAGTGTCTCCGAGCAGGCGCCAACCGAACACACCGGCAACAACCACCGCCAGAATCAATCCTGTAACCGCAATAGCGCGTAACATAATCGCTTCCCGAACAAACCTGGCCGGCATTATGGGGTTTTCTCCGGCCGAGGCAAAGGTTTCTAAACTGGCGCTACTCATGAGAAAATACCGCGCCTTCAATTCGACCCATTTCTGACCACAGGACACGCCCGTGCAGCCGGATATTTCCGTTAAGCACCTGAGCAAGGTATATGGCGACGGTTTTCAGGCCCTGAAAGACATTAACCTGGACATCCGCCGTGGCGAGATCTTCGCCCTCCTCGGCCCCAATGGCGCTGGTAAGACCACGCTCATCAGTATCATCTGCGGTATCGTCAATGCCTCCTCCGGACAGGTAACGGCCGCCGGTTACGACATCGTCAAAGATTACCGCAAGGCCCGCGAGACCATCGGCCTGGTGCCACAGGAACTCAACACCGATTCATTCGAGACGGTCTGGAATGCCGTTTCCTTCAGTCGTGGGCTATTCGGCAAGGCGCCGAAACCTGCGCACATAGAGAAAGTCCTGAAAGATCTTTCTCTCTGGGACAAGCGCAACAACCGGATCATGTCTCTCTCCGGTGGCATGAAGCGCCGTCTGATGATTGCCAAGGCGCTCTCCCATGAGCCCCAGATACTGTTCCTGGATGAGCCCACGGCCGGCGTCGACGTTGAGTTGCGCCGGGACATGTGGGAAATGGTGCGCAAACTTCGGGAACATGGCGTGACCATCATCCTCACCACCCACTACATCGAAGAAGCCGAGGAAATGGCGGATCGCATCGGTGTCATTCGCGGTGGCGAGATCATTCTGGTCGAGGACAAGGCCCAGTTGATGACCAAGCTGGGCAAGAAAGAGTTGCGACTGCAGCTGCAGCACAAACTGGACAAGGTGCCCGGTGAACTTACTCTGGAGCCGATAGAGCTGTCAGAGGATGGTTACGAGCTGATATACACCTTCGATTCCCAGCGAGAGCAGGCAGGGGTAACCCGATTGCTCCGCACGCTTGGCGATCTCGGTATCGAATACCGAGACCTTCAAACCCGGGAAAGCTCCCTTGAAGAGATTTTTGTCGGCCTGGTGCACGAGTAAAACTGCCGGCTATTCTGGAGAAATGCATGAACCTGTACGGTATCCGCGCAATCTACAATTTTGAAATGGCCCGCATGAAGCGCACTGTGATGCAAAGTGTGCTCTCGCCGGTTATCTCCACCTGCCTGTATTTCGTGGTGTTCGGCTCAGCCATCGGCTCGCGGATGGGCGATATCGACAACATCGCCTACGGCGCTTACATCATCCCCGGCCTGGTGATGCTGTCGCTGCTGATGCAGAGCATTTCCAACGCTTCCTTCGGGATCTACATGCCCAAGTTCTCGGGCACCATCTATGAAGTGCTCTCTGCCCCGGTCTCCTATGTGGAAGTAGTGCTCGGCTATGTCGGTGCCGCTGCCACCAAGTCCATCATTCTGGGGCTTATCATCCTGGCGACTGCCAAGTTCTTTGTAGACTACGACGTACTGCACCCCTTCTGGATGCTCTCCTTCCTGGTGCTTACCTCGGTGACCTTCAGCCTGTTCGGTTTCATCATTGGCATCTGGGCCGATGGATTCGAAAAACTCCAGATCGTGCCGATGATGATTGTCACACCGCTGGTTTTCCTTGGCGGTACCTTCTATTCAATCGACATGCTGCCAGAGGTCTGGCAGACGGTGAGCCTGTTCAATCCGGTGGTTTACCTGATCAGCGGTTTCCGTTGGGCGTTTTACGGCGTGTCTGACGTTCATATTGCCATCAGTGTGGGGATGACCCTCGTGTTCCTCACGGCCTGCATGGTCGGCATCTGGTGGATTTTCAAGACCGGCTACCGGTTGCGCTCGTGACCTTCGCATCAGGCCTGGTTCGGGGGGCGGGAGTCTGGGCCCTCCTTGCAGCCAGCTCAATGCTCTACGGCTGCTCCTCAGGCATTGCAGCGCCGCAGGACGGCCTGCCGGTTGTCGAGGCCTGCTTTGTGTCTGCGTCGGGCGTGGTGCCAGTAAAACTCGAGATTGCCAGCACTTCCGAGCAACGCCAGAAAGGACTGATGGGCCGTACGTCCATGGCAGCCGATGCCGGGATGCTGTTTAAATACCGCGAGCCGAGATCAGCCAGCCACGGGTTCTGGATGTACAAGACCCTGATTCCCCTCGACATCGCCTACCTGAGCGAGGATGGCAAGATTGGCAGCATTCGCAAGATGGTGCCCTGCCCCTCGGCCAGCGGCTCCGGTTGCCCCACCTACCCGGCCGGTGTGCCCTTTATTCAGGCGGTGGAGATGAACGCCGGCTTTTATCGGGAGTATGGAATCAGGCCGGGCGACCATCTGTACCTGGGAAAGGAAAATTGCCCGGCGCGATAGGCCGGGCTGATGCTCGCAAGCTATTCTAGCTGTCTTTCCACTCCGGCTTGCGCTTCTCCAGAAACGCGCAGATACCCTCCTGGGCATCGTTGGCCATCATGTTGTCGGCCATCACTTCGGAGGTGTACTCGTAGGCATCTGCCAGAGGCATTTCTAGTTGCCGGTAGAAGGCTTCCTTGCCGATTTTCAGGGTGTGGCCGGACTTTTCGGCAATAGTGCGGGCCAGCTTGTAAACCATTTCGTCCAGATGCTGCTCATCAACGACCTGATTGACGAGTCCGATTCGTTCGGCCTTCACAGCGCCAATCAACTCGCCGGTCAGCAGCATCTCCATGGCGTGCTTGCGTGAGACATTCCGCGACAGCGCCACCATCGGCGTGGAACAGAACAGCCCGATATTCACGCCCGGGGTGGCAAAGCGCGCGGTATCCGCTGCTACTGCCAGGTCGCAGCTGGCCACCAGCTGACAGCCCGCAGCAGTGGCAACGCCGGCCACCCGCGCAATCACCGGCCTGGGCAGATTCACGATCTGCTGCATCACCTTGCTGCACTGGTTAAACAACGCCAGCTGGAATTCGTGGCTATCGAACTGTTCCCGGACTTCCCGCAGATCATGGCCAGCGCAGAACACGTTGCCATGGGCCGCCAGAACCACAACCCGGGTCTCCGTATCCGAGGCAATGATGTCGAGCTCTTCAGACAAGGCCTCGAGCATGGCCATGGAAAGGCTGTTTTTCTTCTCAGGCTGGTTGAGCGTGAGCGTGGTAATGCTATTTTCGCTGTACTTGTGCACCAGTTCTGCTGTTTGTTCGGTCATGAGGACACTCCATTTTAATCGTTGCTGCACCGGGCAACCTGGAAACATACCCAGAGTATTGCTGACTGCGTCTATACTGTCGAAGCGACTTTTGTAGGATGCTCAGTTTTCGGGTCTTGAGGTTGTTATAGTCATCTGCCGCCCATAGTCTGTTGGTATAGGCCAAAACGCAGAGAGGAGGAACGCATGTCGAAATCGATAATCCTCAAAGCCATCTTCGCTATCGCAGTAATCGGCGGAGCAATCTTCATAATTATCAAAGACGAACCAGCAACACCCACCGGCGACATCAACAGCATTCAGCCATTGCCGGAGCAGGACAACCCGTAAACCAGACGGACCGCACCGAAACAGGCGAACCCAGATTGCAGACAAACCGAATCAAAGGACTGACGATCGCCGCCCTCGGCGTGCTTTTTATCGTCCCGGATGCGCTGCTTGTGAAAATCACCTCCGTGGACCCGCTGGTGTTCCTGTTTTGGCGGGGCTTATTGCTGGCCATCAGTTTCTTTGTGATCAGCTGGGCCAGATACCGTTCCCGGCTGGTGCCGGAAATCCGGAAATGCGGCCCTAAAGGGCTGTTCTGCGCCGGTGCCTTTGCCATCAGCACCCTCGGATTCGTGGTGGGCATGAAGAACACGGCCGCAGGCAATGTACTGGTAATCCTCAACACCGCCCCTGTTATCGCCGCCGTCATTGCCTGGGCGGTTTGGAAAGAAACCCTTCCCTTGCGAACCTGGTCAGTTATCCTGGTGTGCGTTACTGGCGCGACCCTCATGGCGGTGGGCGAATTTGGCAAGGGCGACCCGCTGGGCCTTCTAATGGCCGTGGTTGCAGCTACAGCCCTGGCCTCTAACCTCAATGTAGCCCGATCCAAACCCGACAGCGATATGAGCGTGATGCTCATGTTCGGTGCTCTGGCACTGGCTGTCGTGGCCGCCCTGCTTGGAGGAGCCCAGATGCCATCAGGCCGGGACTTCTTCTTTATCGCCCTGCTCTGCCTGGTATTCCTGCCAACCGCCTGCATTCTGATCCAGATTGGCCCCCGCTACATTCCTGCGGCAGAAGTCAGCCTGATGCTGCTTCTGGAGACTGTGCTAGGGTCCTTCCTCGTGTGGCTGTTTCTCGGCGAAGTGCCACCAAAGCTCAGTCTGGTGGGTGGTGTTATCGTGTTCTCTGCCCTGGCGGTGCACGGCTGGACGGAGGTAAACCGTTACCGAAAGGCACGGCTGGTAGTTGATTAACCCGGTTCCCGCGCGCGAAGATACGCGCTGATCAAAAACAAGGAACCGCAACAATGTCCACTGCACCTAAGCTCACCGATGCACTGCTTACCCTGGGAAACCGTGTAGCCACCCTCACCCTGAATCGCCACGACCTCCGCAATGCGCTGACAGGCTCAAACCTGATCGACGACATCGTGGCCACGGCAGAATGGGTGAACCAGTGCGACGATGTTTCAGTACTGGTGATCACCGGGGCGGGCTCTGCGTTCAGCGCTGGCGGAAATATCCGGGATATGGCCAACCGCAGTGGCGATTTCGCCGGTGACGTGGCCGAATGCGCCGACCGCTACCGCAAAGGCATCCAGCGCATTCCCCTGGCCCTCCAGAACGTCGAGGTGCCCATCATCGCTGCGGTCAACGGCCCGGCCATCGGCGCCGGCTTCGATCTGGCCAACATGGCGGATATCCGCATTGCCTCGGAAAGCGCCAAGTTCGGCGAAACCTTCCTCAACCTCGGCATTATCCCCGGCGACGGCGGCGCCTGGTTTATGCAACGCCTTATCGGCTACCAACGCGCGTTCGAGCTCACGCTCACCGGCCGTGTAATCGATGCAACCGAAGCAAAAGAACTCGGCATTGTTCTGGAAGTCGTGCCAGCGGACGAACTGTTAACCGCAGCCAATGCCATGGCCAGCCGCATAGCCGGCCAGCCACCGAAAGCCACCCGCCTCACCAAACGCTTGATGAAGATGGCGCCGGGAATGGAGCTGAAGGATTTTCTGGATGTGTGCGCCAACTTCCAGGGCATGTGCCACAACGAGCCAGAGCACCTGGAAGCGGTTAACAAAATGCTGGAAGCGATGTCGAAGAAATAATGACGGCGGCCTTCTGGCCGCCTATCTGAAAGGCGGAACTATTGCTCAGTGAAAACCTTCAGGTCGAGTTCTTTCTCGACCTGCTTTGCAATGGTCTCGTCAGAAAGACTGAAAGCCATATGGAACCCCTTCTCAGTCTCGATACCGCCATCATTTATGATGGAAACCACCTGCGCCGGATCTGTCAGCTCACTGACATCTTCGACCAGCGCTATTTGATCATCTTCCGAAAGCAGACTGTTTGCCGCTTCAATCGCCGGCGAGGCACCCTGGCCGGGTGATGGCGTACAGACAATCATTCTGGCCTGCCCCACTGGCGTCACGATCAGCCGTTTGGCTTTCTCGATGGGATCTTTCACATAATCTGCGATTTGCTTACCGATAGCTTCAACTTCGGCCATGGCGTTCTGTCTCCTTGTGCGGAAAACATTGAGTTAATGCTTACGCCGGGAGTTAAGACGCCGATCACCGCGCACTTTATCGCTCTAAACTGACAAGATGCAGAGGAAAGCGGCAAGAAGCAAACGGATCATGGGTCGAGGTGGTGCTCCGGGCCGGAATCGAACCGGCACGACCTAACGGTCGAGAGATTTTAAGTCTCTTGTGTCTACCAATTTCACCACCGGAGCATTCGGGGGAGGTTTTGACGGGCAGAATTGTATAAGTCTGCGTTGGGTAACGCAATTCGGATTCTTCCCTCGCCCTCAAGCGGCTGGGCTGGCCTCTGCGGGCTTGGTTGCCCTGCCCTTGTAAATGTATCCCGCGATTTTCGGTGCCTTTGGGATGTAGAGGTTTTCCAGCTCCCGGATTTCGAAGCCGGCGTGTCGGATCAGGTCGGCGATGTGGCGGTTCAGGTGACAGCCGCCGGCCAACTTTTTCCAGCCGGGGGTGATGCGGTGTTGCCACTTGCGGGTGCCGTCATGAGGAGATTCGCCGTGTTCCAGGAACAGGAGTTCGCCGCCCGGCTTGAGTACCCGCCACATTTGTTGGAGGGCTGTTTGCCAGTCGGGGATGGTGCACAGGGTGAAGGTCAACAGTACGGTATCCACGGAGTGATCTTCCAGCGGGATTTTCTCACCCGGCAGGTCCAGCCACTCTACCTTTATGGGGGATCTTGCCAAGTTGATCTGAGCCTTTCGACGCATGCTTTCTGAGGGCTCGAGGCCATACACCATGTCGACGTGATCGGAATTGTAGAATTCCATGTTGATGGCGGAGCCCATACCCACTTCCAGAACCACCCCTTTGGCGTGGGGTACTACCTGGCTACGAAGCTTCATAACCTGGCCCATTGAGCATGCGCGGTCTATTATGTGGGGCAGTATTCTGTCTTCGTAAAAGCTCATCGGCATCACCATAATTGTTACAAATCAAGGGTGCGACAATCGGCCCTATCGTATCTGCTACCGTGTTTAGTAGCATAGTAACCATCTGCCGGTAATAACAGTATAACAAACAGAGCTAAGGCAGCGGCTGAACGGGTTCGCTGGGCCCGTTTGTTATGATGTGAACGTTACCGGAGGGTTCCCATGGAACTTGATCCTCTCATCTTATCGCGAATCCAATTCGCGTTTGTGGTGTCATTTCACGCCATTTTTCCGGTGTTTACCATCGGCCTTGCTTCCTACATCGCGGTACTCGAAGGCCTGGCCTTCAAAACCGAGAATCCGTTGTGGGTGAAGCTCTCTGCCTTCTGGACCAAAGTATTCGCGGTGGTGTTCGGCATGGGGGTGGTGTCTGGCATCGTGATGTCGTTCCAGTTCGGAACCAACTGGAGTAACTTCGCCCAGGCCTCTGCCAACTTCCTTGGCCCTGTTCTGAGTTATGAGGTGGTGACGGCTTTCTTCCTTGAAGCGGCATTCCTCGGCGTGCTCCTGTTCGGTCGCGACAAGGTGCCTGCAGGTGTTCACCTGTTTGCCGCCATCATGGTTGCTACGGGCACCTTCATTTCCTCGTTCTGGATTCTGTCGGCCAACAGCTGGATGCAGACTCCGGCCGGCACAGAGCTCCGTGATGGGGTGTTCTATGTGACTTCCTGGAGCGAGGCGATCTTCAACCCCTCCTTCTCCTATCGCTTCGCTCATATGGCACTGGCCTCCTTCCTGACCGGCGGTTTCGTGGTGGCGGGCGTTAGTGCCTGGTACCTGTTGCGCGGTCGCGAGGTTGAGGCCAACAAAAAAGCCTTGTCCATGTGCCTGTGGCTGTTGCTGTTCATTGCCCCCGCCCAGGCGGTACTGGGTGATTTCCACGGCCTGAACACTCTGGAGCATCAGCCCACCAAAGTGGCCGCAATGGAAGGTAACTGGGAAACGTCCCGCAATGTGCCGTTGCTGCTGTTTGCCATTCCCGACCAGGAGAACCAGCGAAACCTTTTCGAAATTGGTATTCCCAGCCTGGCCAGTTTCATTCTCACCCACGAATGGGATGGTGAGGTGCCGGGCGTGAGCGCCGTTCCTGTGGAAGAACAGCCACCGGTGGCGATCGTGTTCTGGTCCTTCCGGATCATGGTCGGCATTGGCCTGCTGATGATTGCCTTTGCAGTTACCGGCCTGGTTCTGCGTGCCGGCGGTCGGTACTGGCGCACCAGCTGGTTCTTGCAGGGCATGCGCTTCATGAGCATTGCCCCCTTCTTCGCGGTGCTGACTGGCTGGTTTGTAACCGAGGTGGGCCGGGCGCCCTGGCTGGTCTATGGCCAGATGACTCAGGCCGAAGCCCTGACCCCGTCACTCACCGGTGGTATGGCGCTGTTCACACTCATCGGTTATGTCGTGGTGTACGCTCTGGTGTTCTCAGCCGGCGTGTATTACCTGATGCGGGTGTTGTATGTAGGTCTTGAAGACCAGGATGAGGACGAGCACGAAGCCGATAGACCGAAACGTCCGTTCTCTGCTGCCCATGTGTCCTTCGAGATTGAGCAGGGTTCAACAGATACTGTAGGAAACGCCAAGCCAGTTAACGAGGGAGGTCACTGACTATGGAACTTTTCGATCTGCCCCTTATCTGGGCCTTCATTATCGGCTTCGGCATCATCATGTATGTGCTGATGGACGGATTCGACCTGGGCGTGGGGATTCTTTTCCCCTTCGCCCCGAACGAGGAAAGCCGGGACACCATGATGAACTCGGTGGCCCCGGTGTGGGACGGTAACGAAACCTGGCTGGTGCTCGGTGGCGCCGGCCTTCTGGCGGCCTTCCCGATGGTGTATTCCATCTTCCTGCCCGCACTCTATATTGGTGTGTTCCTGCTGCTGGCCGGGCTGATTTTCCGGGGCGTGGCGTTCGAGTTCCGGTTCAAGGCCCGGACTTCCCGGTATCTTTGGAATTGGGCCTTTGCCGGCGGTTCTACCGTCGCCTCCTTCGCCCAGGGTGCCGTAGTTGGTGCGTACATCCAGGGATTTGAAACCGCCAACGGAGTCTACGTCGGCGGCGCGTTGGACTGGCTCACGCCGTTCACGGTGCTGACGGGCCTGGGCATGCTGGCCGGCTACGCCCTGCTGGGTTCCACCTGGCTGATCATGAAAACCGAGGGTTATCTGCAGCAGTGGGCCTACAAGATCACCCTGCCGCTACTTCTCGCTGTTCTTGTGGTCTTCGGCATCATTGGCGTCTGGACGCCCTTTGTGGATGACATGGTTCGTGAGCGCTGGTTCTCCAACCTGACCATTATCTGGGTTCTGCCGGTTCTGACATTGCTGTGCGCTATCCAGATCTATCGTTCGGTTCGTGATCGCCGGGACGGCATGCCGTTCGTGGCCACCATGGGGCTGTTCATCACCACCTACTTCGGCCTGGTGGTCAGCCGTTGGCCGTATGTGGTGCCGCCGGAATACACGCTCTGGGAGGCCGCCTCCGCCTATGAATCCCAGCTGTTCCTGCTGTTGGGGCTGCTGTTCGTGATCCCGATCGTGCTGGCCTACACTGCGTGGACCTACTGGGTCTTCCGGGGCAAGGTCCGCGCCGGCGAGGGTTACCACTAAGTGTCGGAGCCACGGGCGAGTCGTGGCGGAGAGAATACCTCCGCCACGGATCAGAAAGCCGTCAAGCAATGGCTTGCCCATCTGGCTCGTGGTAGCCGCCTTTGGATCCGCAGTACCGTGGCCGCCGGCACTGTTGCCGGCATTGCCACCATCATTCAGATGGTGTTGTTGGCCCGGATCATTCACCTGGGCGTGATTGACGAGGTTCCCGTTGCAGACCTCACTCCCCTTTTTCTCGGCCTGATTCTGGCGCTGGTTGTTCGTGCCTTGGGCCAAGGCTTTCAGGCCCGGTTTGCCGCACGCTGTAGCGAACAGGTTCGGCGTGATGCCCGTCGTCAGCTCCACAAGCACTGGCAGGCCACTGGCCCGATCGAACTGGGCCAATCCTCGGCAGGCACTCTTGCCCGGGAATGGATTGACCACGTGGAAGCCCTGCACGGTTACTTTGCGCGGTTTCTGCCGCAAATGACCCTGTCCATGATTGTGCCGCTGCTGATTCTCGCCCTTGTGTTCTGGTTGGACTGGCTGGCCGCCATCTTCCTGCTGCTGTCCGCCCCGCTGATTCCCTTGTTCATGGCGCTTGTGGGCATGGGCGCGGAGAAACTGAACCAGCAGCACTTTGAAACCATCAGCCGTCTATCAGGGCAATTCCTCGACAAGGTGCGTGGCCTGACAACCCTTCAGTTGTTTGGCCAGACCGCCGGGGCAGCCGAGCTCATTCGTAAACGCTCGGATTACTACCGGCGCATCACCATGAAAACGCTACGGGTGGCTTTTCTGTCCTCGGCGGTTCTGGAGTTCTTTGCCTCGGTAGCCATTGCCGTTATTGCCATCTACATCGGGTTTGGTTTGCTGGGGTACATCACCTACGGCCCTTCCGAGGATCTGACCCTGTTTTCCGGGTTGCTGATTCTTCTGCTCGCGCCGGAGTTTTTCCAGCCGTTGCGGACGCTCTCCCAGCATTACCACGATCGTGCCGCCGCCATGGGCGCTGGTAACGAGATTCTTGAGCGACTGGAAACCACGGTGAACCTCGAGAGCACCATCGAAATGGCATCCGTAGAGGGTGCAGAAGATCGAATCGAGTTGAATTCGGTCACGAAAACCTTCCGGTCGGATCAGGTTGTGTTACACGACTTGTTCCTGACCATTCGTAAGGGAGAAGTGATTGCTCTCACAGGTCCGTCCGGCGGTGGCAAATCCACATTGCTGCACCTGCTAGCCGGGTTTATGGCGCCAGATAGCGGTGAGATTCATCTGTTTGGCGAAACACCGGGCAGTTTCCGGTTTGGCTGGCTGGGGCAGAAAGGCTTCCTGGTTCAGGGCACCTGGGCCGATAATCTCAGGCTGACTACTCCGGATGCCTCTGATGTTGCCATTGAAACTGCCCTGCGCAATGTCGGTCTCGGTTCGCTGCTGGACAGCCGCCAACAGGGAATCTATAGCCCGGTATCTGAGGAAGGCCAGGGACTCTCCGGCGGCCAGGCCCGGCGGCTGAGCCTGGCCCGGATTTTTCTCGCGGATTACGACCTGATCCTTCTGGACGAGCCCACCGCGGGCCTCGACAGCGACAGTGAGGTGTTTGTACTAGAAGCCCTGCACAAACTGGCGGTGGCCGGCAAAACCCTGATCTTCTCGACCCACCACCAGGCCTTGCTCACCCTGGCGAACCGTGTGCTGCTGGTATCTGGCGGGGAGGTGCGGGATGCGTGACCTGAAGCCGTGGCTGGATCTGATTTTCAGGCGCCCGGGCCGTCTGGTTGTAGGCGGTTTCCTGATTCTCGCCACCTTGCTATCCGGCATTGGCCTGTTGGCGGTTTCGGGTTGGTTCATTACCGAAACGGCGCTGGTGGGGCTGCTTCTGGCTGCCGGTGTGGCGGCCACCATCAATCTGTATGTGCCCGGCGGCGCCATCCGCTTTTTCGCCGTTGCCCGCACCGTGTTCCGGTACCTGGAGCGGGTCTACAATCACGATACCGTTCTGAGATTGCTCACAGATATTCGCGTGACTCTGTTCCAGCGCTTGTCCCGAGCCAGTCGCGTTCGTCGTGGGGAGCTGAGCGGCGCACAGTGGCTGTCCCGGCTAACCAGTGACGTGGATGCCCTGGACACCCTCTACCTGCGTTTAATCGCGCCCACTGCGCTTGCGGGCCTGGTAACACTTCTGGTGGTGGTTCTGGCTGCGGTTCTCTTTGATTTCGGTACCGCCCTGCTGGTCGGGCTGTTCCTGGTCATTGCTCTGATGATCGCCACCGTCGGGATTTACCTGAGAACCTGGCGCCTGGCCGCGCGGCAAAGCGACCGGCAGGAAGCGCTTCGAACCGCGGTGATCGAACATATTGAAGGTTTCCCGGAGCTGACCGCCGCCGGGCGCACCGGTAAACATGCCGCCTGGCTTATGCGACAGGCCCATCAGGTGACCTCGGAGCAGGCGAAAGCGGACACGCGTATAGGCTGGCATCTAGCCGGCTCCCATCTTTTCGTCAATCTTTCTGCGGTTCTGGCGCTCTGGGCCGGTTTTTCCCTGTTTCAGTCGGGTTCGGTTTCCGGCCCGGTACTTGTGTTACTGCCCATTGCTCTGCTCGGTCTGGCCGAGGTCTATGCCATGCTGCCGGATGTCTTTGGCAAGCTTGGAGCAACCGTGGCTTCGGCTGTGCGATTGAATCGGGACTGTCGCGAAGACGAACATTCTGCTGCCGCTATCGCTTCAGAATTACCACCGAGAACCGCTCTTCTGGCAGAAAATATCGCTGTAAAACATAAGGGTTACGCGCCATTGTTCACGCGCTTCAATCTGGAAGTCGACGAAGGCGAACGCATTGGTATTCTCGGTTATTCCGGCAGCGGCAAGTCTTCTCTGGCGGATGTGCTCGCTGGCCTTTTACCTCATGGCCAGGGGAGCCTGGCGCGAAAGGATTGCGTCTACCTCACCCAGAAAACCGTTTTGTTCGAGGACACCCTCAGAGCCAACCTGTTATTGGGCTGGCCTGAGGCCTCGGACACGGAGCTCTGGAGCATTCTGGAACAGGTGGAGTTGGGTGAGCGCTTTGCCACAGAACCGGATCAGCTCGATACCTGGCTGGGCAGTGCTGGTAGCCGACTCTCTGGCGGCGAGGCCCGGCGTGTGGCCCTGGCGCGGGTGTTACTGAACCCAGCCCCGCTGGTGATACTGGATGAGCCGTTCACCGGCCTGGATGCGGAAACCCGGGCGCGGATTTCAAAACGGATGGAAGCAATTCTGGAAGGAAAAACCGTGGTTAGCCTGGCACACGGGTCGGATGCCCTGCCGGGCACCGACCGTGTGATCTATCTGAGCGGTTAGCGGGTTTCGAGAACCTCGAAGCTGAGCCCTGCCTTGCTGGTGAGACGGTCCATCAGCTTGCCGTCCAACAATGAGGATGGTGTCCAGAACCCGCCGGGCTGATCCGCGGGAATATCGAACGCCAGGCACATACCCGCCTCGCCCAACATCTTGCCGGTGGAACCGTAGCCCGGGTCCTGATCGCCGGTCACCTTGGTGATGATGGTTTTGCCATCTTCTGTGCGACCAACAAACCGAAGGTCATAAAAGCCGGCTTTCTGGGCTTCTGGGCTTGGGCCTTCGCCCGGCTTGGGTACGAACTTCTCAACCAGCCAGCGGGTCGGTTTGATCGCCGAGGCCATCAAGAATGCCCCCAGGCCACCGGTGACTCCATAAGCTGCCAGTCGGCCCTTGGTACCCCGACCCGTCATCATGGCTTCATCGTAAGTGAACTCCTTGCCATAGCGAGCGTTCTGCAGGGCGTTGGAACGATGCACCACTCGGGTGTTGATCGCTGCCATTACAAAAGGAGCTAGCCAAGCGTTGAAGGTCTTGTCGAACTCGGCGCCCTTCAGGCTGGGCTGACGGGTTTTGGAGCGATGCTCCGGCGGGCAGATCGAGAACGGATTGGCCATTTGTTTTCGCAGTTTTGGATCGGCCGCCGCTTCCTTTACCGCATTCATCAGGGAGGCAACCGTGCCGCCTGAGAACTCGCCCTTGGCGGTTTTCACCCGCATGCGGACATCCCGGCATGGCGCACCGAAGGTCTGCTCTGCCTGGTTCTGCAGGAACCACACGCCCATATCGGAGGGAATCGAGTCGAAGCCGCAGCAGTGAACAATGCGTGCACCGGAGGCTTTAGCTTCCTCCTCGTAGCGCTCCACCATCTTGCGGATCCATTGCACTTCGCCCGTCAGATCGCAGTAATCCGTGCCGCTGCGCACGCACGCCTTCACCAGCGGCTCACCGTACAAGGCATAAGGGCCGACGGTGGAAATAATCACGCGGGTTTGGTCGCACATGGCTTTCAGGGCGGCTTCATCGGACGCGTCAGCCAGAATCACCGGCAGATCCTTGGCGTTGTCGCCAAGTTCGCCCTTAAGGGTATTGAGCTTGCTCTCGGAGCGACCGGCAATCGCCCACTTCACCGATTGACCCACTCCGTAGGTTTCGAGCAAGTAACGAGTAAGAATCTGGCCAACGAAACTGGTCGCACCGAACACCACCAGATCATGGGCTGTTTCTGTAGATTTGGTCATTGCTCTTCCTTAGTAAACAGTCGTTATAACAAGAATTGATAAATAGTCGATTGATAACTCAGCGGAGCCCGGCAACCGCTTTCTCGCCCATCAGACGCATGAATACGGCGACACCAAGGCCCCAGAATCCGTTAAGAAGAAGTCCGCCCACCCACGTTTGGGCAGAGACATCAAGGCCTTTCAGGGGGAACACCACCAGCATGGCGACAGCCGTCGGACCTACTGCCCCTACAATGACATGCCCCAGCCAGAACTTCACCCCTGCCAGACGGCCAAGAATCAGCCACAGCAACATACCCCACAGGCCACCAAAGAACGCCAGGGATACCACCTGCGGCACACCGAGCGGCGGCACGGGTGACAGATTGAAGGGCGCTGCGGGCACAATGCCGCCTAGCCAGAACAATGCGAACAGGCCCTGATGAAATACCAGGGTCGCGAGAAAACCACTTGCAAACGCCTTGAACCAAACCATGAACAATCCTCTGTTGGTATGAATAGTTGGCCTTAACCCGTTGATTCTGCGCAGCTCATTGAACAACCGCAACCAATGTTAACAGTTTTGAGCGCTCGTTCTACTTTCCTGGCCGCACTCTTGAATCCGTCGTCACGGCCAATCGTTTGTCACACTACATAGGGCACACTGCCAAGCAGTGCACGAAACGATTTCCGGAGGTTCGAATTGATCACCTTTTTGATGGTACTGAGCATATTGCTTGTCCTGTTCAGCGGTTTTCTCTGCTGGCAGGTTCTTGAACAGCGTAAAGTGATCGCGCGAATGATGGAGAACGACGATATCGCAGATTCCGAGCAGGAACCCGAGTTGGTCATTACGCTACGGGTACTGGATCCGATTTCCCTGGCCAAGCGGGAATCACGCTCAGCCCGTGTGCTTGCCGACAAACTGCCCGTGATGGTTCGCAAAATGGTGTATCAGGAAGTGATGAAAGAGCTCGAGGAAGAGATGCAAGAGCGCGAAATCGACGTTGATATGCAGATTGAGTATCGGTGATCGCAATGAGTGACTGGAGGGCCCTCTCATGAATCTGGCCGCAATCGTATTGTTGCTGCTACTGGCCTTGGGCGGATTCTGCATCGCCTACTGGCAGCTGCTGCTCTGCCGCCGGGAAGCCCGGATTCTCAATTCCCATCGGGTGGCGGCGCACAGCGCCATCCAGAAAAGCAGAATGGATCTTCTTGAGGTCCGGAATCGCGCCAGACTGTTGGAGGACTCGGTCTCGGGTGGTGCCAGCGCGGTGGAGAAGCTGCATAAGGCAATCTCCAACACTACGTTCGGCCTGATTGATCTTTTCTCGAAGGACGAAGAATTCCGGCAGTCTGCCCGTAAAGCGCGAGTTACCCATGACCAGACCAGTCAGCAAATCTATCGAACTGTACGCACCACCAACAAGGCACTGCACATCCTTGCCGATACCCTGATCATCGGCAAGGCCGAAAAGCGGCTCGCTTCCCGCAAGCGCGAAAAAACTCAGGGTTCCGACGACGATCAATGAGTTTCAGCGGTTAGCACTTTTCCAGACACTTCAGAACCACCTCGACGGTCACCTCCAGTGATTCGAGTGCCGCTGCCTTCTCAAGGCCCTCTGAGCTGGCCCGATAAAGGTGCGGAGTCATGGCCAGAAGGTCGGCAATGCTTTCCCGGTCCGGAAGGCTCAGCGGGAACCGTACCACGGTTGATTCCAGCGTCCGGAAACCCCCGGGATCAGTACTCTCGGTGTCTGCGGGCGGTTTCAGTTCTGGGTAAATGATTTCGCGCAATTCCCGAAGATGGTCTGCACCGGCATCCACCTGTATCACCTTCCCGCCAAGCTTGAGCACCCGGGCGAATTCGCTGTAAACCGGAAAACCGAACAGGCAAAGCACGAGATCCAGGGATTCCGGCAGTATTGGCAGGTTTGCATTGCTGCCAACCACCCATCGGGTCTGTTTGTCCCGTTTGGCCGCGGCCAGAACCGCCCACTTGGAGATGTCGACGCCGATCATGGAAACATCTCTGGCGCCAGCCAAGCTCGCGAGGTGTCGAAGGTAATAACCTTCGCCGGAGCCTGCGTCCAGAATCGATCCAGTCCCCTCGCTCGGGAGCCACTGCAGTACCTGATCGCTAACTAAGTCGGCGATCTTTATGTAGAACCCCGCATTCAGAAATCGTTGCCTTGCCGCAACCATTTCCTTACTGTCACCGGGATCCAAGGTGCGTTTCTTTTGAACGGGTAACAGATGCACGTAGCCCTGCCGGGCAACATCAAAACTGTGTCCATTCTCGCACCGCCAGGTCTTTTCGCCTGGCACTAACGTGCAGCCGTCCAGAGGGCAGGCTAAGGCATCAAACGGCACTGTGGTCATGGTTCGTGTATCCGGTTCAACCGTCGGGGTCAGATATCATGGCAGGTATTCTGGTTTCACCCAAAAGAAAAGGCACCCGAAGGTGCCTTTTCTCAAGCCAGGCAGAAAGTTACAGAACTTTCTTCAGCTCTTCTTCAAGCTGCGGAACCGCTTCAAACAGGTCCGCTACCAGGCCGTAATCGGCAACCTGGAAGATCGGCGCCTCTTCATCCTTGTTGATCGCAACGATCACCTTGGAGTCAGACATACCGGCCAGGTGCTGGATGGCACCTGAAATACCCACAGCGACGTACAGCTGCGGAGCAACAATTTTACCGGTCTGGCCAACCTGCATGTCGTTCGGTACGAAACCAGCGTCAACAGCAGCACGGGATGCACCAACAGCAGCACCCATCAGATCGGCTACCTGCTCCAGCATCTTGAAGTTGTCGCCGTTCTGCATGCCGCGACCACCGGAAACAACAATACCGGCGCTTGCCAGATCAGGACGGTCAGACTTGGCCAGCTCTTCGTTTACGAACTGCGACAGGCCGGCGTCTTTTGCAACGTCCAGCTGTTCAACAGCAGCTGAGCCACCTTCACCAGCAACCGGGTCGAAAGCGGTCGGACGAACAGTAACCACCTTGATGCTGTCACTGGATTTTACAGTGGCAATGGCGTTACCAGCGTAGATCGGGCGAACGAAGGTGTCTTCGGACTCCACACGCATGATGTCGGAAACCTGGGCAACGTCCAGCAGTGCAGCAACTCGCGGCATGAAGTCTTTGCCCACGGTGCCAGCGGCGGCCAGGATATGGGTGTAGCCCTTACCCACTTCGGCAACCAGCTCGCCCAGGTTTTCACCGAGGAAGTGACCATAAGCAGCGTTATCGGCAACCAGTACCTTGTTAACGCCTTCGGCCTTGGCAGCTGCTTCAGCAACGGCACCACAGTTCTCACCGGCAACCAGTAAGTCGATGTCTCCGCCGATGGCCTTGGCAGCCGCTACAACATTCAGGGTAGCCTGTTTCAGGCTGCTGTTGTCATGTTCAGCAATTACAAGGATGCTCATTTAGATCACCTTCGCTTCGTTCTTCAGTTTACCGACCAGCTCGGCAACGTCGGCCACTTTCACACCCGCCTGACGGGAAGCAGGCGCTTCAACCTTCAGGGTGGAAAGGCGCGGAGCGATGTCGACACCCAGATCGGCCGGGCTCATGTTGTCCAGCGGCTTCTTCTTGGCCTTCATGATGTTGGGCAGAGAAGCGTAGCGCGGCTCGTTCAGACGCAGGTCGGTAGTAACAACCGCAGGCAGGTTCAGGGCAACGGTCATCAGACCACCGTCCACCTCACGGGTTACGTTAACCTTGTCGCCCTCAACAACCACTTCGGAAGCGAAAGTGCCCTGACCCATGCCGGTCAGCGCGGCCAGCATCTGGCCAGTCTGGTTGTTATCGGAATCGATGGACTGCTTGCCAAGAATAACCAGCTTCGGCTCTTCTTTCTCAACAACAGCCTTGAGCAGCTTGGCCGCTTCGAGAGACTGAACCTCCTCGTCTGTTTCGACGTGGATACCACGGTCAGCACCCAGCGCCAGTGCAGTACGGATCTGCTCCTGGGAGGCTTTCGGGCCGATGGATACCACCACGATTTCACTGGCAACACCCTTCTCTTTCAGGCGAACGGCTTCTTCAACCGCGATTTCGCAGAACGGGTTCATTGCCATCTTGACGTTGGCGAGGTCAACACCGGTGTTGTCCGGTTTGACGCGCACCTTTACGTTGTAGTCGATTACTCGTTTTACAGCGACCAGAACCTTCATAGATTCCTCGTTCTTCTACGATGGGTTTATGACTTGCAGTCCTCGCGCAGAGCCTGCCGACATTCAATGCGCACTAATGATGGAGGCAACACTCAGCAGAATCAATAGCCTCAAAGGACGCGCCAGGACTGAACTTTCAGCCAATTCCCCAGTATTGACCGGGGACGGCAATGAGACGATACTAGATTTCGACTCAAAACACACGATGTTTCAGTGTGCTCTTACAATGCCAAAGGACAGAGCGAATTTCAAACAAACGTTTGTTTGATTCTTCAAGTACGGTATCCTTTTGGTTATGCAAGTCGGTCAGACCGGCTTGGGGTAGTCGTCTATAGGCAGTTTTACCGGTATGATGGCCGCCCAGAATAATTGGCCTGCGGGCACATAATATCCACTAAAGATGTTTGAGGAGACCAACGTGGAACGCGAATCGATGGAATTTGATGTTCTGATCGTCGGCGGCGGCCCGGCGGGCCTGTCGGCAGCGTGCCGTGTCATGCAAATGGCACAGGAAGCTGGCGAGGAACTCACCGTATGCGTTGTAGAGAAAGGTTCTGAGATCGGCGCCCACATTCTGGCCGGTACCGTATTCGAGCCCACTGCCCTCAACGAACTCTTTCCGGACTGGAAAGAGAAAGGCGCCCCGCTCAACACACCGGTTACCCGTGACGACATTTTCCTGCTGAAAAACCAGGAAAGCGCCACCAAGATCCCCAATGCGTTTGTGCCCAAAAACATGCACAACCATGGCAACTACATCATCAGCCTTGGCAACCTCTGCCGCTGGCTGGCCGAACAGGCCGAGGGCCTGGGCGTAGAAGTGTATCCTGGCTTCGCTGCCTCCGAGACCATCGTTGAAGACGGTCAGGTAAAAGGCATCATTACCGGCGACATGGGCGTCGCCCGTGACGGTTCCGAAAAAGACGGCTACATGCCGGGCATGGAACTGCGCGCCAAGTACACCCTCTTCACCGAGGGCTGCCGTGGTCATCTGGGCAAGCGCCTGATCAACGAATTCAAGCTTGATGAAGGCAAGGACCCTCAGCACTACGGTATCGGTATCAAGGAACTGTGGGACATTGATCCGGCCAAACACGAGCCGGGCCTGGTGGTTCATACTACTGGCTGGCCCCTGAAAGAGACCGGTTCCACCGGTGGTTCCTTCCTTTATCATCTTGAGAACGGCCAGGTCTACGTGGGCCTGATCACCGATCTGTCCTACAGCAACCCGCACCTGAGCCCGTTCGAGGAATTTCAGCGCCTGAAGCTGCATCCGGAGATCAAAAAGCACCTGGAAGGCGGCAAACGTGTCTCTTACGGCGCTCGTGCAATTACCAAAGGCGGCTACAACGCCCTGCCCAAGATGAGCTTCCCGGGCGGTCTGCTGCTGGGCTGTGACGCCGGCACCCTGAACGGTTCCAAGATCAAGGGCTCCCACACCGCCATGAAGTCCGGTATGCTGGGCGCCGAGGCTGTTTTTGAAGCGCTCAAAGACGGCAAGAGCGGCGAAGAGATCAGCAGCTTCCAGAAGAAGTTTGAGGATAGCTGGCTGTTCAAGGAGCTCTACGCCGAGCGTAACTTCGGCCCGGCCATGCACAAGTTCGGCAATATAGTTGGCGGCGCTATCGCCTTCGTCGAGCAGAACATCCTGCGTGGCAGTCTGCCGATCACCTTCCACGACACCACACCGGATTACGCCACCCTGAAGCCGGCAGCCGAGTGCAAGAAGGTGACCTATCCGAAGCCGGATAACACCCTGACCTTCGATCGTCTGTCCTCGGTGTTCATTTCGAACACCAACCACGAGGAAGATCAGCCGGTTCACTTGAAGTTGACTGATCCGGAGCTCCCGATTCGCGACAACCTGCCGAAATTTGATGAGCCTGCGCAGCGCTACTGCCCGGCTGGTGTTTATGAAGTTGTCGAGAAAGACGACGGCAGCGGCAAGCGCTTCCAGATCAACGCCCAGAACTGTGTTCACTGCAAGACCTGTGATATCAAGGATCCTGCCCAGAACATTAACTGGGTGACTCCGGAAGGGGGCGGTGGCCCGAACTATCCGAACATGTAAGTTCGGATTCCGGTGATAAAACGGCCCCTCGTGGGCCGTTTCTTTTTGCTGTCGGATTACGGCTGCGCCTAATCCAACCTACAAAGACGCCATTCGAAACCTCACACCAACCCCGTAGGTCGGATTAGGCGAAGCCGTAATCCGACAATTCTTACTCCTCCGACAAAATTTTCACGTACATAAAAAAACGGCTCCCTAGGGAGCCGTTTTTGATCGCGCTTCAGAAAAGCTTAGTGAGCGTGGCCGTGCTCTTGCTCTTCATCAGTCGCATCGCGAGCTTCTACCACTTCTACGTCGAAGTGCAGAGTCTCTCCGGCAAGCGGATGGTTGGCGTCGATGGTGACGGTTTCGTCGCCAACTTCAACCACACGAACAACCTGGGGGCCGCCCGGGGTTTGCGCCTGGAACTGCATGCCCGGCTCGATGGTATCGACGCCTTCGAATGCAGAACGCGGAACCGGCTGGATCAGCTCTTCGTTAACTTCGCCGTAGCCTTCACCAGGTTCTACAGACACCTTAACCTGATCGCCTGCATTCTTTTCGTTCAGTGCACTTTCCAGTCCACCGATAATGTTCTGTGCACCTTCCAGATAAGACAGAGGCTCGCGACCTTCTACACGGGAGGAGTCAAGCTGCTCTCCCTGATCGTTGGTGAGCGTGTAATGGATGGTGACAACACGAGGTTGGGCCATGTGATCTCCTTGCGTGTCGCAATGACTGTTTAATTGATTTAGGCAATCGAAAGTGATCGTGAACAGCCAGACTGCACAGAGGGACTAACGACCACCGGGCCTCGTTAGAGAGCCAGGCTCGTAACAAGTATGAAAACACAGTTTAACAACTGAGCTAATGCGTTTTCTACCGTAATTCTGGGGCCGCGGTACGGGTTTTCAACCACCCTGCCCGATTTTGTAGAAAATTCCGTGACTAAAGACGCCGAGAACCGGATGGCCGTCTTCATTTCGCTCGACCACATGCTCGGCCAGGTCGTAATAGGCCGCGGTTACCAGTCGTGCTTCGACACCATGGCGAACCTTCACAACGGGACGGGGTTCGTCCGAATCAGGATAGATCCCCACTTCCAGCGGATGGTGCTGGCCAATCTCGAGGGTTTCGCCCACATTGGTGGTCAGGGAAATCACCTGCCGGTTGCCCTCTCCGGACACGTGCAGTGAGTGAGCGAGCAGCGGCGCATCCTCAACCTGTATGCGCCACTTTTCAACGGGCGTCACCAGATAGTATTCACCATCACTTTCCCGGCGAAGAATGGTGGAAAACAGACGTACGATAGCTTCGCGAGCCAGCGGCTCGCCCTTGAAGATCCACTGACCATCACGGCTGATACGCAGATCCATATCCCCGGAGAGCTCAGGGTTCCACTGATCAACGGGTGGATTCCCGGCATTCTTCACGGTTTCCTCCACCTGCTTGGCAAGATTTTCTGGATTCATATTCATAACGGTGGCTCCCGGTTCCGTGAATTACAACCCGCGCATCCATTCCGCGCGCAACGGGGCGGCGCCGGGGTTGGTGATGGCCAGGTTAACCTGGTCCAGCATCTTCTGCTTATCCCTGCCCAGCGTCCCTTTGAGTACAAGATAATTGGACGCATGGTCACTGCGGAAAATGGTTTTGTTGAGCTCAAGATGCTCAAGAAAGAGCCGAATTTCTTCGAACAGTCCCTGCTGCGAGAGCTGAACGAAATCATCACCGAAACCTTCCCGAAAACGCTCTTCTCCCTGAGGAAAGCTGACCACCAGAGTCGAAAGGTAATCCGGCTGAGCCTCGTTGCAGAGTGTGGCGGTGTTGATAGCATGCTGACGCGAGAGACTCTCACCCCCAAGGCCGTTCAGCACCATCACAGAACTGGTAAGGCCCGCCTCGCGAATCTTAACCAGCGCCGAGCGGGTGGATTCCCAGGTTTCTCCCTTGTTTACGCGGCGCAGAACCTCATCATCGCCGGATTCCATTCCAACGTAGAGAATCTGGAGGCCGGCCTCTTTCAGCTGTGCCAACTCTTGCACTGTCTTTTTGGCAAGATTGCGAGGCAAGCAGTAGCTGGAGACCCGCTGCAGGTCCGGAAAAGCCTCCCGGAGCTGGCCGAGAATCTCCAGCAGCCGACGGGTGGGAAGCACCATGGCGTCACCGTCCGCCAGGAAAACCCGGCGCACGCCGCCCAAGCTGCGGGCCGCATTCTGAATGTCCTGCATCACGTCCTCAGGCTTGCGCGCCCGGAATTTCTTCTGCGGCTGGGTATACATCTCGCAAAAGGTGCACTTATTCCAGGAGCAGCCGTTGGTAACTGGCAGGATCAGTGATTTTGCTTCGCTTGGAGGCCGAAATACCGGCTCTACGTAGTCAATCGGAAAGCTGTACATAGTCAGGCTCGAGTTTTGAGGATCCAGAAATCGAATAACGGGACTATCAGGGCAGAAACTGCGCTTTCAAGTCTGCGCAACCGGGGCCAACCACTGGCATGTCGAGCATCACCGCCTGGGAGGTCATGAACGGGATGCCCCTACGGTGCGCATCTACCAGAAGGGTGGCCAGCCCCCCGACCAGCGGCATGTGGGAGACAATCATTAAGGGCGATTCGTGCTGTTCGATCAGCGCGTCAAGGCATTCGCCGGGGTCGTCATCCGGGGTAATGAACATCTTCTCTTCAACGGGACAATTAAGGATCTCGGACACAATAGCGGCGGTTTGCCGGGCCCTTACATAGGGACTGCTCCAGATCAACTTTGGTCGCCAGGGAGACTCCGCGATACGGGCAGCAACCTCGGCAACACCCAGCCTGCCGGATTCGGTCAGTTCACGCTCCTGATCCAGCGTATGCCAGCCAGCTTCGCCGTGGCGCATGATGAGCAGTTGCAAGGGCTCTCTCCTTTCAGACCGTCTCCGGCGTTTCCTGGCAGCTCTACTGGCTAATGGTACGCGGCAATATAAACTCTACGTCGGAATTCTGGACCGACATCATCAGGCTGTTGATAACCGCTTTAATTGAGGCATTATCGTACAGAATCTCGTAAAGCCCACGGACCAATGGCATGTAGATGCCAATCGCCTCTGCCTTTTCCTTTACCAGCTTCAGGGTGTAAATACCCTCGGCAACCTGCCCAAGGTCGGCGACGGCGTCGTCCAGCTTCTGGCCCTGCCCCACTGCGTAGCCCACACGATAGTTTCGGCTCTTGGAGGACGTACAGGTCACAATCAGGTCGCCAACACCTGCCAGCCCCATAAAGGTCATGGGGTTGGCGCCAAGGCTTACTGCAAACCGGCTCATTTCGGCAAGGCCCCGGGTGATCAGCATGGCCTTGGCGTTCTCTCCCATCTCGAGGGCGGACGCCAAACCGGCGACAATCGCATAAATATTCTTCAATGCTCCGGCGAGTTCCACGCCATAAACATCCACATTGGCGTAAACGCGGAAGTATTCGCAGCCGAGCAGATCCTGAACGGCACGGCGCACATCGGGGTCCTTGGCGGCAATCACGGTAGCGGTCAGGTCCCGGTTGACAATCTCACCCGCCAGATTGGGTCCACTTAGCACGCCTGTGCGACAGCGCGGAATCTCTTCCTGGAGAATCTCGCTCATCAGCTTGAAGCCGTGCTCTTCAATGCCCTTGGTCAGGCTGATAACAATCTGGTCATCGTGGAATTTATCGCAGTTTTCGCGGATGACGGCCCGAAAGGCCTTGCTGGGAATGGCGACAAACACAGTTTCTGCCTTGCTGACGGCATCCGCAAGATCGGTGGTGGGCTGTATATCACCGGCCAGTTCAATACCCGGCATATAGCGGCTGTTAACACGGGTGGTGCGAATCTCTTCGGCCTGGGCCTCACCGCGCATCCAGAAGTGCACGCGATGACCGTTTTCGCCCAGCACCTTGGTCATGGCGGTGCCAAAACTGCCGCCGCCCAGAACCGCCACGTCGTGCATCGGTCCGGTTGCCCCAGAGTTCTGAGGCATCGATTGTTCAGACATAGTTCTTCCATTTTTTCAGATCAGGTGTGAAACCGGCAAGGCCGCGCACATTCGGCGTGGGCGTTAACCGGGCTCTTCACATTCCAGAGCGCGCACCAGATTCTTGAATTCTTCCCTGTTTCGGTTGTTCAGCCCCATCAGAACCTTGTGGGCATCAAGAACCTTGTCCCGAACCTGCTGTTCGCTGGCCCTGAGTACAGGTATTTCTTCAAGCTCTTCAATACGGGACGCGGGTTCTCGGACAATGATGAAAATCTTGTCGAATCCCATGGAAGTGATAATGCGGGTAATGTCAGGGTTGGTCGAAATCAGCGTGGGCAGGAAATGGCTCTGTTTCTGGGCCGCCATGGCTATTTTGGCCAGCAGGCCCAGGGTAGTGCTGTCGATAATCTCGGTTTCGGTCAGGTCGATCACCACGGTTTTGAACTGCGGGTCCTGAGTGATGGACTCAACCAGATTGTCCAGCGTCGAACACAGGTTCAGCCGGATTTCCCCGATAAACTTCAGGACATAAATGCCCTGTTTTTCAGCTTGCAGGATCTTGTAACCAGCCATGTTTCACACTGCCACTATTTCGACGGGGTGTTATCTGATCCATTAATGGTATCAGTTACCGATACGATAGCGATATCGTCCGGTAGCTCTGTGATCTGATCGAGACTCAGAGCTTCGCCAAGGGAGGCGATAGTGTGACGACCTCCCGATACGAGTTCAAGTAGTGTCCGTTCCTTTTCATCCAAACCTTTTTCCCGGATAACTTCCAGAATTCCATCCGAAAAAAGGGTCAGGTGAAAGGGTTTGTTCAGGGGTACTTCATACACCTCCCACTCCGGGGTCTCGAACAGCCCCACCGGCAGCCCGCTACCCTCGAGAAAGGCCGTCTCCCCTCCCTCGAAGGACAGAATGGGCATCGGGAAATGTGCGCCCACTGCGTAATTCAATTTACGCTCACTCAGGGAAATAATGCCAACGAACACGGTTACGTGTTTCCCGAGGCCTGTATCCAGCAGCTCTGTGTTGATGCGCTCCAGGAAGCGGTCCGGGTACAGGATGTCCTCACTGGAACCGCGACGCAGGTTTCGCTGCAGCCGGTTCGTCAGGTTTTTCAGCAGTACCGTCACGAACGCCGAGCTGGCGCCGTGGCCTGAGACATCAGCGATGTAAACCAGCACTTTGTCGTCTGAAATACGGAAGTAGTCCAGGAAGTCACCGCTCAGATAGAGCGACGGCTTGATCATGTGATCCACGTGCAAGCCACTCATTACCTGCTCGTGCTCAGGCAGCATCCGTAACTGGACCTTCCGGCCGGCCCGCTGGTCTGCCCTGAGTTCGGCAATGCCGTCCCGAAGATCCCGGTTCGCCTCTTCCAATTCCTGCCGGTAAAGCTGGTTCAGCCGGTTGACCCGGACCCGGTCAAACAGTTTCCCGAGGACATCATCCAGAGCGCCCTTGTCGTCGTTGCAGGGTTTCAGGACAAAATCCGCGGCGCCGGCCCGGAGCGCGCTGACCACATCAGCACTGGCTTCACTCGATGAACAGGCGACAATAGGGGTGAAGGTTTCGGCTTCTTCAAGACGATTGGCGAGGTCCCGGATGGCCTCCGGAGACAGATCTGCAAAGATGACGTCGGGAATGTTATCGTCAAACAGTGCCTTTGCGCCGGCAAGATCCGGGTAACCGGTCACGTAGAACCCCCTCGCTTCAAGGTACCGGGCGAGATCCGTACGGGCCTTTTCATCGGCGTCTATTATAAGTATGCGCTCGGTGCGCGAGGTCATGGCGACAGCCCTAAACTACCAGCGATAAACGATAAATTGGCATGAATAAGCCTATTCTGGCACGCCCCTGTGATATAACAAGGCCAGTTTTATGAAATTGGGAGATTCCATCTGATGCGACGTGCCGTTAACGATCTTCTCGGAGCCTATGACAAGTTGATCATGGATCCGGTTCACGGAGGGATTCCCCTTTACCGGCATGAAATCCAGGTGATCGACCACCCGCTTTTCCAGCGACTTCGAAACATCTGCCAGAACGACATTCTGAGCCTGGTCTTTCCGGGCGCGACCCACTCGCGGTTCCTGCACAGTATCGGCGTGATGCATGTGGGCACCCGGATGTTCCGGTCGATGATTGACGCCTATTTGAGAGAACGCCAGCTGAGCGAGCAGACGGACCTGAGCCTGAGCCAGCTGGACGCGATCGACTACCTGGCCAAAACCATTCGGCTGGGTTGCCTGCTGCACGACAGTGGCCATTCCAGCTTTTCCCACCAGTTCACCCAGGCCCGACGGATCCGGAAACTGATGTCGCGGCCCGGTCGTTTCCGGGATCTCTGGCGCGGCGTGGATTACTCTGCCTATCACCCGGAAGAGCCCGATGAACTGGAGCACGAACACTATTCAGTGCGTGTGGCCCACGATGTGCTCATGGCAGTAGATCTTGAGAGTGCCGGTCTCTTCGCCCGGGACGTTATCGGCATTATGGAAACCACAACGGTAAGACCCAGCGAGACATTTTGCCGCCATGCCCGGACTTTCTGGGCCTTTATTGCCGGAGAGGATGCCGCCGCCGGATCACCTCTGAGCGAGAACATTCCGGGCCTGGTGATGGACCTTCTGTCGTCCATTGTATCCGGTGAGATCGACGCCGACCGCGCCGATTATATGCTCCGTGACGGATTCCACTCGTCAGTCACCATCGGCGGTTTCAATCTGGATCACCTGTTGAGCAACCTGCGTTTCGGTTGGGATGTGTCCGAGCCCTGGCTCGGACTGGCGATCACCCAGAAAGGCCTGGGTGCGCTTGAGGATTTTGTTTATAGCCGGCACCAAATGTACCGGAAGGTGTATGCCCACAAGACTGCACTCGGCTTTGACTGGCTGCTTCGGGAAGCAATCAATGAAGTACTGGATGACCCGGAGAATTTTGAATGGGTGGATACCTGCCTGAGCGATATGGCCTATTTTGCGGAGCTTACCGACAACTTTTTCTGGGAGGCATTCCGGAAAGTGGCCCGCAAACACCCGAAGAGCTTCTCCTTCTGCATTGTGAACCGGGTGAAGCTGAACCATCTGGATACCGGGGAAGACTTTTCAGCCAGAGGTATTGAGCGGCACAGCGCCTGGTTGGCCGGAGAACTCTCCCTTAATCCGGCCCAGGTCGTGACCTGTTCGATGCGGGCGCGGTTTTCCAACATCCAGGACAATTTCAACGGGATTAAAGTGCTGGTGCGCGAACCCATTCACCGCACCCGTTCACTGAGGAAAATCACCGATGTGAGCGCCTTCTTCAGCAAATTCAGTGACGGCACCATCACCCATTTCTACACTCGCCCGGATGTCACCACCGGCAGCCCGACTTCGCTCACCGAGTAGCAGCCAAGGCGTTCAGCTCGGCAACCAGCCCGCAGGCGCTGTCGAACGCGCCCTCAACCCGACCACCGCTGAGCCAGTCGCCGGCCAACCCAAGCCTGTAATCCGGGAACCAGAGGTGGCCGGGCTGTTCTCCGCCTTCGGAGCGGGCATAAAGCCATCGATGCGTGACAACTTCATCCGGGCCGGTATCAAAGCCGGTAGTTTCACGAAAAGCCGCCAGAAGCTTGTCGGCAACTTGGTCGGCGGGTGTATCAACATGCGCTTCCGTCCACGCCGGACTGGCGTGCAACACCCACCACTGACCCTCATCCTCCCGGCCCGGTTTGCTGGAATTGTTGGCCACCCAGAACAACGCCGGGTGCCGGCAGCGCATACCTTCATGATAAACCCAGGGCGACACCGGGAAATGGGCTGCAACGGCCCAGCACGGCAGGACCCTGCTCACCGGATCGTCAAGATGGGAAGCCAGATTTTTAAGGCCACTGTCCGCCAGCAGCTCCCGGGCCTGTGCCGGTGGCGCGGTAATGATCACCGCATCAAAGTCTCCCAAATGGTTCCCGTCGGTATCGGAGATGGCCCAAGACTGGTCGTTTCGGGCCAATTTGCCAACACGCGTTTCAGTGACAACCCTTGCGTGCTCGGACAGCGCCCGGGTTATGGCCGTCATGCGCGGTGTACCCACGTAACGGGTTTCCTGAGGGAAGGATTCCCACTTATCGGCATCCGCCTGGAAACCAAACCGGCCTTGCCAACGTCCGAAACTGTCTGGCCCGGCAAATTTGCGAAGAAAAGGCAGGAATTCGGGATTTCGGGAGGTGAAGTATTGCGCGCCCAAGTCGGCTGATCCGCCGGTTACACGTTTTGCCGCTAGCCTGCCACCCGGTCCCCGGCTCTTTTCAAAAACGGTGATGTGATGGCCGAGGCCCTGCAGTTGGATCGCGGCTGTCAGCCCGGCGAGGCCTGAACCAACAATAGCGATACGGCGTATAAGTGGAGAATCAAAGGTTTGATTAAACATGGTTTATCGTGCATCCAATTACGGTAGTGAGATCGTACAACTCACCTGAAACTTCAGCGGCAACATGGCTGAGTGTGCGATCAAGGTTCCATTAGAGAGAAAGGGCAATCAGGGTATGACCCGAATGCAGCATTGGCTTACAAACATTCTGAGGTGGTTCGATTCCGAAGCGGGTTCGGATCACATAGACACCTCGTCCAGATCACTCAATTTTCTACGGGTTATTCCGTTCATTGCGCTCCATCTGGCATGCCTTCTGGCCTTTTACACTGGAGTTAGCGCCTTCGCCATCGGGTTTGCGATCGCGTTTTTCCTCGTGCGCATGTTCGCGATTACCGGATTCTACCATCGTTACTTTGCCCACAAGACGTTCAAAACCAGCCGTCCTGCCCAGTTTGTGTTCGCCGTTCTTGGAGCCAGCGCTGCCCAGCGCGGTCCATTATGGTGGGCGGCTCATCACCGGCATCATCATCAGCACTCGGATGACGTACAGGATCTCCACTCGCCTCATCAGGGTGGTTTCTGGTGGTCGCACATGGGCTGGTTCACCTGTGACGCCGGCTTCGCGACCGACGAACGCCGGATTCGCGATTGGCTCAAGTTTCCCGAACTCAAGCTGATAAACCGGTTCGATGCGCTCGTACCTGCCCTGGCCGCCGTCGGCATCTACGCCCTGGGCGAAGCTCTTGCAGCCTGGGCGCCAGGCCTCGGGACCACTGGCCTGCAGCTGCTCGTTTGGGGCTTCTTTGTCTCAACAGTGGTGCTGTTTCACGCCACAGTTTCGATCAATTCGCTCTCCCATGTCTGGGGCAAGCGCCGATTCGAGACTTCGGACGACAGCCGGAATAACTTCTGGCTGGCATTGCTTACCCTTGGAGAAGGTTGGCACAACAATCATCACCGCTGGCCTCAGTCCGTTCGCCAGGGTTTCCGGTGGTATGAAATTGACATCACCTGGTATGGACTGTGGTTGATGTCCAAGCTGGGCATCATTTGGGAGCTGAACCCCATACCCAAGCATATTCAGGAAGAAACACGCGAACTGGATAGAATGAGAAGGAGCAGGCAATGACAACCGCCTCTAAGATAGAAGTAGGTACGCGTAACTCGGCGGTGCCGGCAACTCTCGACAGTTTCAGGGCCCTGTTCAACGAACTGGACAAGGGTAATCTGAACAAGCTCTCCCGGGTCTACAGCGAGGATATCCGATTCCAGGATCCCCTTAGCACGGTAAATGGGCTTGACCAACTGACTCATTATTTTGCCGGGGCCTATGCCAACGTAATCTCCTGTCACTTCGAATTCGGTGAAGCAGTTGTTCAAGGGGAGTGTGCTGCAGTGCCCTGGGTCATGCATTTGCGTCACAAGCGCATTCGCAAAGGCCAAGAAGTTCACGTTCAAGGCATCAGCCACCTGGAGATCCGCGATGGCATGGTCTGCTACCACCGCGATTACTTCGATGCAGGGGAAATGCTCTACGAAAACCTGCCGGTGGTTGGCAGGTTGATTCGCTGGATCAAGGATCAGGCAGGATGAGTGATCGACTTCAGGAAACCTCGAACATCTGGATTACCGGAGCCAGCTCAGGTATTGGCGAATCCGTAACCCGCGCACTTGCACGCGGTGGTCACCGGCTTGTTATCACTGGTCGACGCCAGGGAGTGCTCGAGGAGCTTGCGTCCGTGGCGCCCGAGCGGATCATCCCCGCCGCCGCAGACGCCACCAGCAAGGAAGATCTTCAGACCATCGCCGGGACGCTGGAGAATAATGGCGACCTGAACATGGTTATTCTCAACGCTGGCACCTGTGAATATCTCGATATTGCCCATTACAGCAGTGATGTGATCGAAAAAAACATTTACACCAACGTGATTGGAACCGCTAGATGCCTGGATATTGCCCTGCCCGCGCTCCGGCGCAGTCGGGCAAAGGGCCAGCCGGCCACTCTGGTGATTGTCAGTTCGTCGGCCTGGTGGTTTCCCTTTGGTAGGGCAGAAGGTTACGGCGCTTCCAAAGCTGCCCTGACCTACTTTGCCCATGCCCTCAGGGCAGACCTTGCCGCCGAAGGCATCGACGTTGTGGTGGTTTCACCCGGGTTTGTGAAGACCCCACTGACCGACCGCAACGATTTCCCCATGCCCTTTCTGGTCTCGGCCGAGGATGCGGCGGAACGAATTGTCAGTGGCCTGGCGCGTGGTAAGAACGAAATAGCCTTCCCCAAGCGTTTTACCTGGATGTTGAAAGCGCTGGGCGCCCTTCCTCGGCCTTTGATCGACCGTATATCGGCCTCCTTGGCCCGTAAAAGCAACACCGAACAGGAAAACAATGGATGAGTAGTGAGCGTCAGCGGATTGCTGTCATTGGGGCCGGCGTTTCTGGCCTCACGGCTGCTTGGCTTTTGGCCGAGAAACACGAGGTTCAGGTTTTTGAGGCAGGCGACTATGCCGGCGGTCACACCAATACCGAGCCGGTCGAAGCCGGTGGCCAAACCTGGCCGGTAAACACGGGGTTTATCGTATTCAACGACTGGACCTACCCCAATTTCATCAAGTTGATGGAGCGGCTTGGTGTGCCCTCGGAAGTCAGCGACATGAGCTTCAGCGTGGATTGCAGCAACACTGGCCTGCAATACAACGGCACCAGCCTGAACACCCTCTTCGCCCAGCGCCGGAACCTGCTGAATCTGCCGTTCCTGAAAATGGTGCGGGAGATTCTGCGCTTCAACAAGGAAACCCGGGCAGACCTGGAGGCGGGTAACATTAACAATGATGAGACCCTTGGCGAATATCTGAACAGGAATGGTTATTCCCGTTATTTCAGGAATTACTATGTCGTTCCCATGGGTGCGGCCATCTGGTCAGCGCCGGAGATCATTCTGGAACAGTTTCCAATCCGATTCTTCCTGCAGTTTTTTAACAATCACGGCATGCTGTCCGTGGATGACCGCCCCACCTGGCGAGTGATATCCGGTGGTTCCGCCCAGTACGTAAAAAAGATGATGGAACGCCTGGGCGATGCTACGCACCTGAACAGCCCTGTCGACAGGGTGGTCAGGGATGAAAATGGCGTGACCGTCTCGGTAAAGGGCCACGATCATCAGTTCGATCAGGTGATTTTTGCGTGCCACAGCGATCAGGCGCTTGCCATGCTGGCAGACCCGACAGACAAGGAGCGGGATATCCTGGGTGCGATGGCCTATCAGAACAACGATGTGGTGCTCCACACCGACAGCAGCGTGTTGCCGGATAACCGCCGCGCCTGGGCTGCCTGGAACTACTTTATTCCGACCCACAGCACGGAACCTGTCTCCGTTACCTACAATATGAACATTTTGCAGAATTTCCACGATGCACCGGAAACCTTCTGTGTGACCCTCAACCGAAGCCGGGATATCAACCCCGAAAAAGTTATCAAACGCTTCGAGTACGCTCACCCTGTGTTCACCCTGGACGCGGTGGCCGCCCAGGAACGCTACGATGAGATCGGTGACCAGAATCGCACCCATTACTGCGGTGCCTACTGGTTCAACGGGTTCCACGAAGACGGCGTTCGCAGTGCGCTGCGGGTCACCCGGGCCTTCGGGGTGGAGCTTTGACTATGAACAGCCAGTGGCTGGAGGGTACTGTCCGGCACAGACGGAAGTACCCGGTCCAACATGAATTCAGCTACAGCACCGGCATGCTGGCCCTGGACACCGATGAGTGGGGTCAGGTTGCCGGAGTCAGTCCGCTTTTCTCCCTGGAGCGGTTCAACTGGATCTCCCTGAAGCGCAGTGATTATTTTCGCCCGGACACTGATGACCTGTCGGTTGCTGTTCGCGATCGCGTAGAAGAAGCCACCGGCTGGCGCCCGGACGGTGAAGTGGAACTGATCACCCACCCCCGCTACTTCGGCTATGTGTTCAACCCGGTCAGTTTCTATTTCTGCTACCAATCCGGGGAATGCCCCGCTGATGGCGTGGTTCCCAAAGTTATCGTCGCCCAGATTACCAACACGCCCTGGCACGATCGCCATGCCTACTGCCTGGAAACCACGGGAGCTGAGCCCAACCAGGCCGGTTGGCGCACCGAGCAGTTTGGCTTCAGCAAGCGTTTTCATGTGTCGCCGTTCAATGGCATGGACCAGCATTACGAGTGGACGTTCAGTTTCCGTGGCCCGGAGCTCAGAATTCACATGAATGTTCTGGAAGAGGGCCGCAAGCATTTTGATGCCACTCTGGTAGTCCAACGTACCCCTCTCACTCGTAAAGATGTGCATAGAAGTCTTCGAAAGTTTCCGCTTGAGGCGTTCAAGGTTGTGGCAGGTATTTACTGGCACGCTCTCCGCCTCAAGCTCAAGGGGGCACCGTTCTACACCCACCCCGACAAGCTGCCCGAAGACGATACCGCCTACCGCCGTGGGCACGATGATTCCGGGCTGGACGTCACCAGCTCTGAGACCAATGACAAGATTCGTGGAAGGGTAAGCTCATGGAGAACCTGAATACTTCGGTTGAAAACACCACATCCGGCTCGGGCAGCCTGCCGGCTCTCAGCCGGTTTGCGAGAACCCTGGTGATTCAGCAACTCCGGTTACTGGGCGAAGGCCAACTGACGGTAAGAGAATCCGGATTTGACGACCTCGTATTCGGAGACGGCAATAGCCAATACCCGCCTGCCGAACTGATTGTCCACGATCACTCCACCTGGCGGGACCTGTTGACCGGCGGTAGTGTCGGCGCAGCCGAGGCTTATGTGGCAGGTGACTGGTCTACGCCCGATCTGGTTGCCCTGCTCCGGTTCTTCACCCGCAACGTCGATCGCATGAACGAGTTTGAAGACCGATTCAGCTGGGTTACCAAGCCCGCCCTGAAAGGCCTTCACTGGCTGAACCGGAACACAAAGGAAGGCTCGCGGAAGAACATCAGCGCTCATTACGACCTGGGCAATGACCTGTTCGAGACCTTCCTCGACCCGACCATGATGTATTCCTCGGCCATCTACGCGAGCGCCGAATCCACGCTCGAAGAGGCCGCAGTTCACAAGCTGGACACCATTTGCCGGAAACTGGATCTCCAGCCGGGAGACAAGGTGATTGAAATCGGCACCGGCTGGGGCGGTTTTGCGATCCACGCTGCCAAGCACTATGGCTGCCACGTGACCACCACGACCATTTCCAGGGAACAGCTGGAGTTGGCGAAAGCGCGGGTTCAGAAAGAGGGCCTGGAAGGCCGTATCACCCTCCTGTTCGACGATTACCGTGATCTTGAAGGCCAGTTCGACAAACTGGTCTCCATCGAGATGATCGAAGCCGTTGGCCCGCAATTCCTGGACAGCTACTTTTCCCAGATTAACGCCCTGCTCAAGCCGGATGGCCTGGCGCTTGTGCAGGCCATCAACATGCCGGAACAGCGTTACCAGAGGGCTCTGAAGAACGTGGACTTCATTCAGCGCTTCATATTTCCTGGCAGCTTTATTCCCTCGTTCGGAGCGATCCTGGAGTCGGTTCGCAAGGAAAGCAAACTGGTGCTGACCCATGCCGAAGATACCGGCTTTCACTACGCCCGTACGCTCCGAGACTGGTGTGACCGCTTCATGGCCCAGCGCGAGACGTTGCAGTCCATGGGTTACGACGAGGCGTTCCGGCGGCTTTGGCACTTTTACTTTGCCTATTGTGAGGCGGGCTTCAGCGAACGCGCCATTGGCGTGGCGCAGCTGGTTTTCGCCAAGCCCGGTAACAAACGCGAGAACATCTTGAGCGTATGATCGCCTCAGAAACTGCCCGTAACGTACTGAACTTCCTCCTGTTCCAGGCCGGCTGGTTTGCCTGTGTGTCTTATCCGGGTCTGATCGGTGCCGGCGTCGTGGTGGTGTTTCTGGTCCTGCATTTTGTGCTGGTTAGCCAGAACCGGATGACGGAGCTTCAGTTCATTGGCCTGGGAACCGTGGTCGGCTCCGTTCTGGATGGCATCTGGTTCCATACCGGAATTCTGGATGACGGTTCCGGGCAGGTGATGTTGACGCCACCCTGGCTGGTGGCTATGTGGGCCATCTTCATGACCACCCTGAGTCATTCTCTGGACTGGATCAGCAAGAAGGCCTGGCTGCCGTTCGTGCTTGCGCCCTTCGCCGGGCCGTTTGCCTACTGGTCTGCAAGTCAGCTCGGCGCAGTGGAGCTGCCCGAATTGATGCCCTCGCTGATGGCGCTGGCATTTGGGTGGCTGGTTGTTTTCCCCTTGCTCTTGTTCGCCCGTAAAACGCTTTATCCGGAGCTGGTGCGATGAGAAACGCGACCGTGACAGTTTCCCTTGCCTTGATGGTTGCGGCCCTGCCGGCCCTTGCGCAGGATTTCCGGTTTACCGGTACCGCGACCACCGGTGATGGCACGGTGATCTACGAGGAGCGCCACGCCGTTGACGGCACCTGTGAGGATGGAGTCTTCCGGCCCCAACAGCATGAGGTGGCCTATCTCAAACCGGATGCAGAGGAGTCGTTCGCCCGCAAGGCGTTGGCATATGATGCAACAGTGCTTCGCCCGACCGTAGACTTCGTGCAGCCGATGTTCGATGAAAAAATGGAGATCACATACCCCAAGGCGGAGACCCTGGTTATTAACTGGCAGACGCCCAGGGGCGACTCCGAGCGATTCCAGGTGGCCTATCCGCCCAGCACCGTAGTGGACTCAGGGTTCGATAACTTTGTCCGCCAGAACTGGCAGAGTGTGGTGGCCGGCGACCCCGTGGAATTCCGGTTCCTTGGGCCGACCCGGGGCGAGCACTATGGCTTCGTCATGGAACAGGTCGAGAATGAACGGGTGAATGCCGATCACGTGGTACAGATACGCCCGACCGGCGTGGTGCTCAGGTTCCTGGTGGATCCCATCGTATTGGGTTACGACGATTCCGGTGCACTCTCCGATTATCTTGGGCTGACCAATATCCGAAAAAACCTGGACGAAAACTACACCGCCCATATCCGCTATGCCGTGGAAACCAGCCCGGATTGTGAACTGACCCTCTGAAACTGTCGCCCCTGCCAAGGCAGATCTCTGGGGCCAGTGTGTTAAACTCCGGCGGGAATCAACGCCGGAGAGTTTTTTGCAATGATGTTCGTCTCTTTCAACGTCAACAGTATCCGCACCCGCCTGCATCAGCTTGAGGCCGTTATCGACGCCCTTGCGCCAGATGTTATCGGTCTTCAGGAAACCAAGGTTCAGGACCATGAGTTTCCGGTCGAGGCGGTCCGGGAGCTTGGCTACCACGTGCATTTCCACGGCCAGAAAACCCACTACGGCGTTGCCCTGCTGTCAAAGGCAGAACCGGAAGCGGTTGTCAAAGGCTATCCCTGGGACGGCGAGGATTCCCAGCGTAGACTGATTACCGGCCATTTCACCGTCAATGGTGAAAACCTGACGGTGATTAACGGTTACTTTCCCCAGGGCGAAAGCCGTGACCACCCCGTGAAGTTCCCTGCCAAGGAAAAGTTCTACGCCGACCTGATGCGCTACCTGGACGAGCTCAAGCAAGCCGGCGGCCACGTGCTGGTCATGGGAGATATGAACATCTCCCCAACCGACAAGGACATTGGTATCGGCGCAGACAATGCCAAACGCTGGTTGCGGACCGGCAAATGCTCTTTCCTTCCGGAAGAACGGGAATGGCTGGGGCAGGTTGAATCGCGGGGCTATACCGATGTGTTCAGACACCTGCACCCTGAGGAAGCGGACACTTTTAGCTGGTTTGATTATCGCAGCAAAGGATTTGAGCGGGATCCAAGGCGAGGCCTGAGGATCGATCTGATCATGGCCAGTGACAGCCTGCTGCCGAAAGCCAGGCAGGCTGGCGTTTCCTACGACATTCGCGCCATGGAACGGCCGTCCGACCATTGTCCGGTCTGGGCGAGCTTCGAACTCTAGGGACTGGCCCGGCGCGACATGAAAAAAATCAAAACCCGCGACCGTATTCTGCAGACTAGCCTGGCGCTGTTTAACAGCGTCGGTGAGCCCAATGTCACCACGTTACTGATCTCCGATGAGATGGATATAAGTCCGGGCAACCTCTACTACCACTTCAAGAGCAAGGGCGACATTGTCGAGGAGCTTTTCGACCAGTACGAGCACGATATGGTAGATCTGCTCGCGGTTCCAGAAGATGCCGACATCAGCCTCGACCAACAGGGTTTTTTCCTGCACCTGCTGTTCGAGACCGTGGCCCGCTACCGGTTTCTGTATCAGGACCTGGTCAACGTTTTGTCCCGCTACGATCAGCTGCAGGTGCGGTTCAAGCGAATCCAGAAGAAGAAAATGGTCGCCTTTCGAACGATTTGTGAAAGCTTCCGGCGCCAGGGCATCATGGCAATTAATCCGGAAGAACTTGAATCTTTGTGTGAACAGTTGACGCTAACCGCCTGTTACTGGAGCGCTTTTGATACTATTTCCCACCTGGAAGACAGGGAGTCGGTCGATCCGGGCCGCGGTGTTTACCAGATGATGCACCTGGTCATTCCTTACCTGACACCCGACGACCGGGAAGAAGCCCGGCTCATGAGCCGGGACTACCTCTGAGCGGCGGAGCTATTACTCTTCGTCATCGCCGGCACGATCGCGCAGGCAGGCAAGTTCTGATTCAAGAGCTTCAACCCGGCGTTCGAGGGATTCGATCTCTTCCCGACGGTGGATCCCCAGGCGTCTCAGAGCCCCGGATACCCGCTCATCGAACATGTGTTCAAGCCGGTCCCAGGTGCCGGTGGCACGCTCGCGAACACCTTCAACACGGTCCTCCACGGACTTGATCTGTTTTTCGACCGCGCCCCGGGTTTTGTTCTCCAACTGCTCACCTTCCTGAACAAGACGATCGAAAAAGCGACCGGTGTCCTCCTCGGCCTTTGTGTAGGCTCCGAGCCCCGCCAACCAGATCTGGCGGGCAGAACCCTTGATTTTTGCCGCCAGTTGCGGATCATTCTCCGGCTTATTGTCGTTCTCGTCAGACATGTTACAACCTCGGGGGTACGGATATTTCTTTCGGAAGCCTATTGTATTACAGCTTTGGCCGGATTTCAGTCGGCCTGGAAGCCGCACAGCGACAGGGCGCAGTATAAAGACGTATCCGATATGAAAAAATGTTTTCAAACGAAAGTGACTCTCGCTTGAAGTGTTCAAAATATGGTCAATACTTCTCAATACCGGCGTCCCTGCTGATGCCGGTTTGTCTGGAAGTCTTTCATGGATACTACTCGCACGCCTCTGCCCGGCATCCTTTGCCGGGCTTTTTTTTGGTATTATTGCCCCAAGATATATGCTTATTCCAAAATAGACAGCTTTAACACTCGGAGTATCAGATGATTGAAATTGCGTGGAATAACTTCACCCCCTGGTCTGCGCTGGCGGGTGGCATTCTGGTGGGCATTGCGGCCGCCAGCTTTCTGCTTCTCAACGGGCGGATTGCGGGCATCAGTGGAATCCTTGGTGGGCTTCTGTCCCCGGCCAAGGGTGATATTGCCTGGCGCCTGGCTTTCCTTGCCGGGCTGATCGGAGCACCGGCCGTCTGGATACTGGCAACCGAGCTTCCCCCCATTGAAATCGAGGCCGGCTATCCCGCACTCATCATTGCCGGGTTGTTGGTGGGTGTCGGTACGCGGTACGGCTCCGGTTGCACCAGCGGACACGGAGTTTGCGGTCTGTCCCGGCTTTCGCTTCGCTCGCTGGCGGCCACCCTTAGCTTTATGGCTGCGGGGTTTGTCACTGTGTATGTCATTCGTCATCTTCTGGGAGTCTGAAGCCATGAAATTTTCCCTTGCTTCCCTGTTCGCCGGCCTGGTGTTCGGTCTGGGCCTCATCGTTTCCGGCATGGCAAACCCAGAAAAAGTGCTCGGTTTCCTTGATATCGCCGGTCTTTGGGACCCGTCACTGGCCTTTGTCATGGGCGGCGCCATCTTGGTGGGCGTAGTCGCGTTTGCCGTTGCTCGCAAGCGCACTCTTTCCTTCCTTGGCTTCCACATGAAAATGCCTCCCAGTACCCACATCGATAAACGGCTGGTACTGGGCGGCCTTATGTTCGGTGTTGGCTGGGGTATTGCCGGCTTTTGCCCCGGTCCCGGGTTAGTAGCACTCGGTGCCGGCGAAACCAAGGCGGCCGTGTTTGTGGCGGCCATGGTCGCTGGCATGGCCATCTTCGAAGTGATTGAGCGCAACCGCGCGAAGGCGTAAGTAGTTTCTGTTAATTTCCCTGCCGTCACTCTGACACAGCCCGGAGGCTGTGCGATCATGGCGGCAGCTCCATTACCCGATTCGGAGAAGACATCCATGGATATCAGAAAGATTGACGACAACATTTCGGTGGCTCCCCAGATTTCCGTCGAAGACGTGGCAGAAGCCGCGAAGCTGGGCTTCAAGACCCTGGTTGCAAACCGCCCCGATCACGAAGAGCCCGGGCAGCCCTCAATGGCGGATATTGAGGCAGCCGCCCGGGAACAGGGTCTTGAGTGGGTATACATGCCGGTGGAGTCCGGCAACATTACCGATGACGACGTAAACCGCTTCGCACCAATGATCCGGGACGCCGAAAAACCCGTACTGGCATTCTGCCGCTCCGGGACCCGCTGTACTGTTCTCTGGGCACTGAGTGCGGCCCGAAACACGTCGGCCAATGAAATCTTTACCAAGGCACGCAACGCCGGTTATGACATCTCCGGCCTTGCACCACGGATGGCACAACAGGCCGCCGACAAAGGCTGACAATCCAACTGCCCAATCAACGTTCAGGATCCACCGCATGCAATACAAAGGTACAGAGAATTTCAGCCACAATCAGCCTGACCGATTGGGGGTGCTGGTCACCAACCTGGGTACCCCGGATGCCCCGACCACGTCGGCGCTCCGTCGTTACCTGGCTGAATTTCTCTCGGACCCTCGGGTGGTGGAGCTGCCACGGCCACTCTGGTGGCTGATCCTGCACGGCGTAATCCTGCGCATTCGCCCCAAGCGGAGTGCAGAGGCGTATTCCAGCGTCTGGCAGCCTGAAGGCTCTCCCCTGCTCCTGCATACCGCAAAGCAGGCTGAGGGCATACGAGAGGCGCTCAAGCGCAAGTACGGCCCCAATGTGGTGGTCGGGTTTGCAATGCGTTATGGCAATCCGTCGATTGCCCGGGTCCTCGATGAGATGCAGGAACAGGGGGTGCGGAAACTGCTGATTCTGCCTCTTTACCCCCAATACTCCGCATCAACCTCTGCATCCACCTTCGATGCGATTGCCAAAGATTTCACCAAACGGCGCTGGCTACCGGATTTCCGGTTTATTTCCCACTACCCGGATTACCCGCCCTACATCGAAGCCATGGCACGCCATATTGAGGCGCATTGGGCAAACCATGGGCGCAACCAGAAGCTGATGTTCTCCTACCATGGGGTGCCACTGAAGTACCTGACCAAGGGCGATCCGTACCACTGTGAGTGCCACAAAACGTCGCGGCTGCTGGCCGAACGCTTGGGCCTGAGCAAGGAAGACTACATGACCACCTTCCAGTCCAGATTCGGCAAGGAGGAGTGGCTCAAGCCCTATACGGATGAGACCCTGAAATCGCTACCGGGCAAAGGCGTGAAATCCATCGACGTATTCTGCCCCGGCTTCTCATCGGACTGCCTGGAAACCATTGAGGAAATCGACGAGGAGAACCGCGAGTACTTCATGGAGGCCGGCGGCGAAGGGTTCAGCTATATCACCGCGCTGAACGCAACGCCCGGGCACATCGAAGCCCTGGTAAAACTTATCGAAGAGAATCTGGAGGGCTGGAAGGTGCCAAAGAACGAGCCTGAGGCCCTGGCCGCATGCCAGCAGAGAGCCGACGAACAGAAAAAACTCATTTATCCAGGTCGGGACCTCTGATCTGGCTTTGATCGAACACCGGGGCGGATTCAATTGCCCCGGTCTTCCCCCTTTTCTTCTCCCCCGGAAAGCTCAGGCACCGCCTGGCAAAAAGCACACTCCTCCGTATCCACAGCAGCACCCCCGGCTTCCACATATCGGACTTTGTGGCTGGCCTTGCCCCGATTGGCAGATACAGAAAACATCCGGTCCCGACGTTCCACTGAACTATTTTGTGAGTCTGTCATAGCGAGCCCTCCTGATATCGACACTCTGATGATGAGCGTAATCTGGCATTAAACCAAGTAGGGAAAACCACTGGGCAAGTACACCGGGATCGGGCACAGATATCTTGTAACCAGACCGGTTAAATCCTATGTTGAATTACCGAGTTCACCGATCTAGTGAATCGCCCAGTGAGAACCGCCCCGCCTAACGGTTCCGATCACTTGGTGCATTCGCTTTGGCGTGGTTCTGCGCTGACCGGCAAGGAGAAACTAGCATGTCAATAACTTCAGAAACTCAATTATCCAAAGATGTATCAGGCTGGCTCGACCCAAAAATGGACTCGGTACGCGGCACGGAAACGCCCAAGGATCCCAACAAAGGCTACATTGCCCTGCTTGGCTGGAGCCTGAATGCGGTCAAGGCCGCGCAGAAGTTCGACCGTCGCTATATTGTGGTCGCTCCCGATTGGGCTGCGGATTTCTGCACCGCTAACAAGATACCTTTCATTTCATGGGATTTTACCCGCCTGAATGACCGGTCCATGGAGATTGCAGAAAGGCTAAAAGCGGAAGGCGTTGATGTAGCGCTACCTCTCTTCGAGGAAACCGTCGAGTGGTCCGGGGCGATCAACTCAGTCCTGTTTAAAGAACCTCATATGTACGGCCAGTCTATTTTGTTCCGTGACAAAGCCCTGATGAAGCGCCGCGCACAACTCGGCGGTATTCGCGTCGGGATCTTCGAGGAGGCGTATGAAAAAGACGACATTGTCCGTTTCATGAGGCGCGTCAATCAGACACTCTTGCACCTTGAGGGTGACCCGGACGACCCGATTCACGTCAAGGCCTTCGACAAAGCCGGTTGTCTCGGCCATCGCATGATTCGCAAGGTAGAAGACATTGACGCCATTCCGCCGGAAGAGTATCCCCTGTTGATGGAGAGTCATCTGAGTGGCTGGGAGTTTGCTGTTGAGGCCTGGATCCACGACGGGAAAATCAAGTTCCTTAATATTTCCGAATACGTCACGCTGGGTTACTCGGTGTTCGTCCCCGCTACAAATGAGCTCGAGAGCTGGCGCAACGCGATCACCAAGCAGATCGAACTGCTGATCAAAACCTTCGACATCAAATTCGGGTTTATCCATCCCGAGTACTTCGTTACCGCTGACGGCGAAATGTATTTTGGGGAAGTTGCGTATCGTCCGCCGGGATTCAAGGCTTTTGAACTTATTGAGAGAGCTTATGGCTTTAGTGCGTACCAGGCTTCTATGTTGGTGTTTGATCCTAAAACCACCAAAGAGGAGGTAGATAGCTTCTTCCCCCGTGAGGTGGTTGACGCGAAAGGCTACGCTGGGTGCTTCGGCGTATATCCAAGACGTCGTGTAATCAGCAGGCTGGAAATGCCCAAGGAAACGGTTGAACACCCCTACTTCGAGTCTCACGAATTGATCGCGCCTAAAGAAGAGATAGTTCCTGAACGGTTAGCCTATGGGACTCATTGGGGCCTGATCTTCTTCTTCGGTGACGACCCCATCAAGATGCGGGACCTCCTGAAAGCCCAGGAAGATCTGGACTTCTACATTTAGAGTAGAGGCGCTGTTCAGTGCGTCTGGTTCTTTAGCGCGGCGATAGAGCTGGCATGGAACGCCGCTGCATCGGACGCGGCCGCGCAACCGGGGTCGTTTGCCAGAACATTAAATGTATTCACCGGTTTTCCCGCCAGCGCCTGGCTGACAGCATAGGCGCTGTCAGCCAAAGCCTTGGCGCTGTAGCCGCCTTCCAGCATCAGTACCAGGCGCCCCTCACAAAGTTCGTCGGCCAGGTTGCTCATGCGCTGGGTGACGGCGGCATACCCGGTTTCGTTCATGTTGCAAACCATGTCGAGGTAATGACAATCGAAACCAGTGGATACCAGCAGAATATCGGGCCGGAATGCACGTGCTGCCGGCCTAACCACCTGTTCGAACACCTTCAGTAGCGCGGCGTTGCCAAAACCCGTGGGCAGTGGGACGTTGAGATGGTAACCAAGGCCCGGTCCAGCTCCGGTTTCGTTCAACAGGCCGCTGCCCGGGTAGAACGGTGCCGCGCAGTGGCTATCGACCACCAGGACGGTAGGATCGTCATAGAAAATAGCCTGGGTGCCGTTGCCGTGATGCATGTCCAGGTCCCAGATCATGACTCGTTCGTAGCCGAGGGCTTTGCGAGCATGCGCCGCGGTGACCGCCAGGTTGTTATAAAGGCAAAAGCCACGGGCACGATCTGCGGGAGCGTGGTGCCCGGGCGGACGCACAATACAGAACGCTCGCTCGGCTTCACCGGCGGCGATTGCTTCGATCGCGCTGATTCCGGAGCCGGCCGCCAAGCGGGCCGCTATCACACTTCCCGGCGATACTGCGGTCGTGTCTTGAGACAGCCAACCGGATTGCCCATCCAGCGACTCAATATGGGCCACATAGGCTGCATCATGTACCCGCTCGAGTTGAGGGGCGCTGGCCGGGGACGGTAGCATCCAGCGCACGCCGTCGATGGGCTCGAGAAGCAGCCGATCGACGATCGCTGTCAGGCGCTCAGGACGTTCAGGATGGCTATAGGTGTCCAGGTTGGCATTGGGATACTGCCGCTTAATCATCGCCTTGACGACGTCAGTCCATTCGGGACGGTCAGGATCCCAGCCATGTGGATTGTGACCGAGCATACGGAAGTCGTAATAGAGCAATAAGGTCGCGGTCATAGCTGTCATCAAAAGACATCATGTTTTGACCTACCCATCTCGCCAGCGTGGATGATGCTCAAACAAGCACGTACCAACACAGAGCCAAAATAGAAAGTGCAGATCGTAACGGAGTTTAATGCAGAAATCAGTGAACATGAAACCTGGTTGGCCCGGAGCACCATTGCAGGAAAGTGTTCAGAAGAAGATATGAGTTACTGAGATTATGGAAAATGGCGGTGGGCCAGACCTTCCAAAATGTCTGTAAGCATCGGTTTCTTTACGAATTTTTTTGCAGAATACCCAGCACTCCTGGGCGTGCCCCAGCGTCCTTGTAACACTCTGTAACATCCTGTAACCTCCAATGACAATCCTATTGATAGGTAGGTAGTCAGGTTCGTTAAAACAGAACGACTTAAGGTTTCACGGTCATCCACTGGCTTTGGTCGGTTCATCCGTCTAGCTCCCTGCTTCTAATAGGCCATTGATTAGAGCTTTACCGCACTTGTCTTGGTTTAACGCTTAAGTCGTCGAAATTGGAATCAGCAGCCATGCCCAAAAAGGTCAAAGAGTTAAGCGCCACTGAGGTCAGAAGACTGACTCATGCTGTCAGCAAGACAACCGGCAAACCATATAACGCTTTGCACTCGGTCGGTGGTGTGTCCGGTTTACTTCTCCAAGTTACTCCCAGTAATGCAAAGTCCTGGATCTACCGCACCCAGATTGCAGGAAAGCGTCGGAGTATCGGTTTAGGTGCCTTCCCAGACGTGACATTGACTCAAGCCCGCGACAAAGCGAGAGAGACTCGGGACAAGATCGCCGCTGGTATCGACCCGGTTCAGGAAAAGCAGGCTAATAGACGCGCCCTACTGGCAGCTAGGTTGAGCACTGTGACCTTTGCCGATGCGATGGCCGATTATATCGATATGAAGGCCAAGGAATTCAGGAATCCCCGACAGCGGCAGCAGTGGGAAAATAGCTTGAACACTTACGCTATCCCGCACATCGGCAAGGTACCTGTCCGAGAAATAGAACTCCCCCACATCAAAGCAGTACTTGATCCCATCTGGCATGAAAAAACCGAAACCGCTAACCGTGTTAGGGCAAGAATGGAGAACATACTCGGTTGGTGTGCGATCCACGGCTACCGCTCCAATGAGAATCCGGCCAAGTGGCAAGGCTATCTCGATGAAGTTTACCCCTCACCCGAGAAGATCAAGAAGAAAGGACACTTCACCGCCTTGTCAGTGGATGCAATGCCCAACTTCATGGCAGCGTTGAAGAAGCGTACTGGCACCTCTGCCCGAGCCTTGGAGTTCCTCATTCTTACCGCTGCCCGAACGAATGAGGTAATAGGCGATAAACGCATCAACAAGGCTGGCGTAACATGGCAGGAAATCGACTTGAGACAGAAGATCTGGACTGTGCCCGCCGACCGCATGAAATCTGGCAAAGGACACCGTGTTCCGCTCTCTGAAGCTGCCGTGGATCTGCTGAAAGGGATGACACCTGGCGATCCGGACTCATTAATATTTCCAGGCTCGAAAGGCGGTATACCCTCCAACAACTTCCTCACAAAACTGATCGAACGAATGGACTTTAAGATCACTACCCACGGCTTCCGCTCGACTTTCAAAGATTGGGCCAGAGAGAACACAGCCTATCGTGACGAAGTTTCAGAGCTCGCCCTGGCCCATGTGAATAGTGACGCTACCCGAGCTGCCTATGCCCGTTCAGAACTGATAGACAAGCGCCGGCTACTCATGGCCGATTGGGAAAGGTTTTGTAGTCACGGAGATAAGAAGCAAGAAGGCGGAAAAGTGATTTCCATTTCCGAGGTTGGCGCATGAAAGATCCCGGAGCGAAAGACGTCGGCGAAACATGGTTGTTCTGGGCAATCGATCCTATTGAGTCCTTTGTTGATGGGGGGGAAGGTGAGCAGAATCATGCTCTAGTTATTTCCGGGAGGACCCCGCGACTTCTTCATGATCCGGTTTTGTGGAAACTAGGAAAACGAGCATTCGACAGTTTGGCATCGAAATTGGATCGGGAGATCACGAGAACAGTTATTGACATTGTCTTCTACGAGACCCTTGGCATTCTGGTTGACGTGTGGAACGGGCACGCAGAAATTTTAGAACCGCGGATCGAGGGCGGCCACATACCTATGATCAAATCTGAGTCAAAGGAGTTGGTTTCAGATCAGACGTCTATCTGTGTAGATCAAACCGATCCGTGGACCGCTCTTGGGCACCGGATCGAGCCGTACATCCGTTTTCTTGACAACATTATTGAGGTCGTAAACCTAGAGCAAGGATTAAATTATTGGCCATATGATCGCGAATTTGTGGCCGCCTATTTTACCCTTTGCCAAATCGATAATAGTGCTGTGTTCCAGTCACTTGATGATGCTTACAAGGACGATTATGAGTTGGCACTTTACTGGTTCGACAAGGTCGACAGTTATCTAAGAACAAGGGACGCTATTGATCGACACGTGACATTTTCAAAATGGGAGAAGTCCGACTCAGGGAACAAAGTCCGCCATGCTAGGCGAAATGAAGCACGTAGCCTCGTGACCGAAGATTGGGACCAAAATAAAACTACTTTTCGCAGCGCTGAAAAGGCCGGGATTTACTATGCTGACTGGCTTAGAGAAAAGGGTTTCGATTACGAGCCTCGGACCGTTACGAATTGGATTCGTCAATACGCCAAAGATAATGGAATTAGGCTTAGATTACCTCCTCCCTAGGAGACTGTTCATTGTCCCAAGGTTAGCGAACCGCGTCCCTTGGACGCGTGTCTCTTGTATTTATTTCACCTGATTAACTGCTCATGTGTTCAACCAGCCCCGTAACAGGAAGGCGCAACCATGAGCAAGCAATCCCTTTACTACGCATCGGATAAACAACTATCCGAATTTCTTGAAGTCAGTCGACAGACAATCTGGCGATGGGTTCGAGAAGGCAAATTTCCCACCCCCATCAAGCTAGGCCCAAATTGCACCCGCTGGAAGCTGTCAGACGTTAAAGCCTGGGAAGCTAGCAGAGAGGCTGCAGCATGAAAGCTCATCCTTACCTCACCAAGAAAGCAATCGACTGGCAGGCAATGGAATGTCTAGGCTGCACCGTCAAACGGACTAAAGTTTTCGGTTTCAGCAGTGACGACAAACCAATTGGACCGTGGGAGGGCGATGCTGTATTCCGACCTCTTTACCTGATTGCTACGGGAGAACCCTGCGGGCATGAGCGAATTCTCTCTGAGCCTGTTCAGCGTAATCCAAACGAGAAGCCAAACAACAAGTTTGCGACCAAGGGTGCCAAAACAGCCCGATCTTGCACACCGATTGGTTTCAAGATGGCCGATCTGGAAACCATGACCGGCAAAATGATCGTCTGTGCTGGACTTGCTGATGGATACCGATTGCATGAGGCAATGGGGCTACCAGTGGCGTGTGGGGTCGGTGAACAGACCATACCCGGCAATGCATCTGCAATTGCCAAACTTAATCCGAATTTGCACCTGATTGCCGCAGTAGACAATGACAAGCCTGGCAAGTCGGCTGGCCAAAATTCCGGATGTAACTGGACATGCCCAAAATCGGCAAAAGACTGGAGTGATATTTATCAGGAATTCGGATCTGATGCTGTGCTGGCAGAGTTTGAGGATGGGATAACCCCCGCTGCAAAGGCAGAGACGCAGATCCCAGAGCAAGCTGATGACGAACGCCAGGCGCAATCCGACAAGATTGTTGCTTTCGTTCAAACCTTCAATGAGATGTTCCACGACCACAACGACATTGCTTACGCCCGGCATTTAGATTCTGGGGAGGTCCGACCGATTGCCGGTAAGGCCTTCAGGCACTGGCTAACAGCTGCTTTTTATGAGCAGAACGAAAAGGCTGTAAGGGATCAGGCTTTGCGCGAAGCCAGGATGACTCTGGAGGGTATCGCAATGCAGGAGCACCGCCCAGTGCACGTACGCGCTGCAACGGTATCAGGCCAGCACTGGTTGGATCTGGCAGAATCCGGTCAAAGCACCGCTTTAGTCATCATGCCTGGAAAGTGGGCAATCCATGACGACGCTCCGGTGATGTTTGCCCGATCTGAGAGCGCCCAGGCGCTACCTCGCCCGATTTCCGGCGGGAGCATCGAGCCTTTATGGCAAATCGCCAACATTGCGCCAAACCAGAGAATCCTGGTGATTGCCTGGCTGGTGGAATGCCTGAGAACAGATACACCCTTCCCCATACTGGAAATGTTCGGTGAACAAGGGTGCGCAAAAAGCACAACCCAGGCCGCGCTAAGAAGGCTGATTGATCCCAACGCCGCCGACCTGAGAGCAGTGCCAAAGTCTGCCGAAGATCTCTATGTAACCGGCGGAACAAACCACGTAATCAGTATCGAGAATGTGAGCTACCTGCCTGCACCCATTCAGGATGCGCTATGCGTTATTGCGACCGGCGGAGGTTTCGCCAAGCGCAAGCTATACAGCGACAGTGACGAGATCGTTATTACCCTCAAGCGCCCAGCAATCCTCAACGGCATAGTGGCTGCCATTACTCAGCAAGACGCGGTATCACGGGCAATCAGTATCGAGCTGCCGGTGATAACTGATGCGAGCCCTAAGGATAAGTTGGACGCTGACTACGAAAAAAATCAGGCCGGTATTCTCGGTGGCCTGCTGGATATTGCGGCAAAAGCCCTTGAATACCTGCCAACCATGACACTGCCGGCAGAACAACGCCCGCGTCTGGCGGAATTCGCTTATCTCGGCATGGCCGTGGCCAAAGCCATGAACCACGCGCCCGAAGCCTTCATGGAGCAATTCAACGCCGCCCGCCAGGACGGACTGGAGCGAACTCTGGACGCCAGCCCGATTGCCTCAGCCATTCGGGACTGGGCAGAAACAAATCCGACTCAAGTAGAGGAGCACTCAGCAAAGCATTGGCTGAATACTCTGGAATATTTCAAACCTCGAAATTGTGACTCGTGGCCCCGTTCACCGAAGGGATTAGGTGATGCAATGCGCCGGGCTGCCCCTGCCTTGCGCTGTAGTAGCCCCCATTTAAACCGGACACCTTGGTAGAAGCAAAGGCCTAGGCATAGACCTAGTGCAAAGGAGTGTCCAAGGTGGAGAGAATCGAAGTCATAACCGGAGTGCAACGTCGTCGCCGGTATTCCGCACAGGAGAAGGCATTCATGGTTGCTGAGTGTGAGCGGCCAGGCATGTCAGTGTCGCTTGTAGCGCGACGTCATGGTATATCAGCAAGTCTGTTGTTCCGTTGGAAGAAGCTGATGAAAGACGGTGGCATGTCCGCGATTGAATCCGGTGATGAGGTTGTCAGTGCATCCGAGGTGAAGGCCCTGAACAAAAAGGTTCGGGACCTGGAGCGGATGTTGGGCCGCAAGACGATGGAAGCTGAAATACTCCGGGAAGCTCTGGAGGTGGCTCAGTCAAAAAAGTTGATCTCGCGCATGCCGTTGCTGCCACCGGACGATACCCTCTGAAGCGGGTAGCGGAGGTACTGAAGGTATCGCGCTCCAACCTTCTGGATCGCCTTCACGGCCGCCAGAAAGGTAGATGTCCCAGATACAAAAAACAGGACGATGACCGGCATTTGCCGGTTATCAGAGAGCTGTGTGAAGTCCGTGCGGCCAATGGCTATCGAAGGATTACGGCACGCTTGAATCGGTTGCTTGCAGCCAACGATGAGCGAGTGAACCACAAGCGTGTGTACCGGCTGATGAAGCAGGATGGGCTGTTGTTGCCCCGTTACACGGGCCGGCCTCAGGAGCGTTGTCACAACGGCCAGGTCATTACGTTGAAGCCGGACCTCCGTTGGTGCTCAGACGGCTTCGAGATCCGCTGTTGGAATAAGGAGGTGGTTCGCGTGGCCTTCAGCCTGGACTGCTGTGATCGGGAACTGATGCGCTATGTGGCGACGACCGGGGGAGTCACCGCTGAGATGGTCCAGGACCTGTTGCTGGAAAGCCTGGAATACCGCTTCGGCCAGTCAGAGCATGTTCCACACCCGCTGGAATGGCTGACGGACAATGGCAGCTGCTACATTGCCAAAGAAACGCGAGCGTTCGCATCTTCTCTGGGCTTTGTGGTGTGCACTACGCCTGTGAGAAGCCCGCAGAGCAACGGCATGGCTGAGGCCTTCGTGAAGACGTTCAAAAGGGACTATATTTACCTGAACGATCTTCCCGACGCCGCCTCTGTGATGGCGAAGTTGCCGGAATGGATCGAGGACTATAACCGCAGTCACCCACACAAGGGACTGAAAATGAAATCGCCCTGGGAATACCGGGCGGAACTGGCATCAAATGAATGAGGTGGTGTCTGGTTTAGCGGGGGCAACTACATGCGCCAACTTGGCATCGAATGTAAATGCTTGGGCAAAATCGGATCGACAGTTAAATGGTGTATCGGCCAAAAAAAGTCTTTGATGCCAAGTCGTCAATGTCTTGAAGTCGTCTACAACTCAGCGAATCAGCACGACATTAAGACTTTCACGACTTCAAGCCAGGGACTTTCTATAGATGGGCCGGAAAAACCTTCCATTCGAACCGGAAGTCGGAGGGTTTTCTGATGACCGCCCTTGCCTACTTGCGCCGACATGGATTGGAGGCAGAAAGTCTTACTGGCGATCGAATTGCGGTTTGGCCGGAGGAGGCTATCACGCCCGCTCTCGAACTTTGGATTATCGAGCACAAACCCGAGCTAGTTAGGGAACTTCAACACAACGACAGCGACCCGCTTACACCATGGCGTATATTCATTGATGGTAAGTGTATAGGGATAATGCTCAGCACCTGCACAACACCTGAGGATGCCAGAAACAGCGCCCAGCAACGATGGCCAAGAAAGTGTGTACAGGCCGAAGAATTCACACCGCACTCAACGTACCTCACCTAGCTCAGGCGAGCCCTTGAGTCTCAGGCCCTGACGTCGTTTTGTGGTGGACTGCAACACCAAATTGCTTGCTATAGTATCCTACTAAACTAGCATCATTCACATAATTCCGAACAAACATCAGGAGCAGTAAATCTTGGTTAATGGAGATGTAGGGAAACGCCTGTGGGCAGCCGCCGACCAATTATGGGCCAACACCGGCCTCAAGCCCGCTGAGTTCTCGGCCCCAGTGCTGGGCCTGATTTTCCTCAAGTACGCCGATAACAAGTATGCCGCAGCCGAGGAGAAGCTCGGTCTGGTGGGATCCGGTGGCCGCCGAAAGGTGAGCAAAGATGACTACCTGGCCGAGGGCGTAATTTTTCTCCCTGAAACCGCCCGCTTTTCTTATCTGCAGTCCCTCACCGAGGGCGACAATATCGGCAAGGCCATCAACGATGCCATGAAGGCCATCGAGGATGAGAATCCCGACCTGAAAGGTGCGCTGCCCCGTAACTACACGGCCCTGGACAACTGGGTGCTGCAGGAACTGCTCAAACAGCTGGGCCCAGTGAATCTATCGGGCGACGCCTTTGGCAAGGTCTACGAGTATTTCCTCGGTAACTTCGCCCTCAAGGAAGGTCAGAAAGGCGGCGTCTTCTATACCCCAGAATCCATCGTCAAGCTAATCGTCGAGATCATCGAGCCCTACCACGGACGCATCTTCGACCCGGCCTGTGGGTCAGGCGGCATGTTCGTCCACTCGGCAGACTTCGTGGAGCGTCACCACAAGACGGCAATGGACGAAATCTCGATCTTCGGCACCGAGAAGGATCAGACCACCGTCAACCTCAACAAGATGAACCTCGCGGTGCATGGCCTATCCGGAGATGTGCGGGTATCCAATACGTACTACGAGGACCCGCATGGGACAATCGACAGCAAAGGTGAAGGCTTCTTCGATTTCGTGATGGCCAATCCCCCATTCAATGTCTCTGGAGTGGACAAAGAGCGCCTGGAAGGCGACCCACGGTTCCGCCTCGGGATGCCCAGGACTGATAATGCCAACTACCTCTGGATCCAGCTGTTTTACGCAGCCTTGAAGCCTAATGGCCGGGCTGGCTTTGTCATGGCCAACTCGGCGGGTGATGCCCGCGGCAGCGAGCAGGCGATCCGCCAGAGACTGATCGAGTCCGGTGCTGTTGATGTGATCGTCTCAGTAGGGCCGAACTTCTTCTATACCGTCACGCTGCCCTGCACCCTGTGGTTCTTCGACCGGGCCAAGAGCGAGACCGATCGTGGCAACAAGGTGCTGTTCATCGACGCCCGCCACCTCTACCACCAGATCGACCGGGCGCATCGAGACTGGCTACCAGAGCAGATCGAGTTCTTGGCTAATGTCGTCCGCCTACATCGTGGTGAAGCCGTAGAGCTCGATCAGGGCAGCGAGCCGCTTCTGATTGAGAAGGGCTTAGGCGAGGGCTACGCCGATGTGCCTGGGTTTTGTAAGGTAGCGACTCGGGCCGAGATCGAGGCTCAGGGCTGGTCACTAAATCCTGGGCGGTACGTTGGAGCTGCAGCGAGAGAGGCCGAGAATGTGGACTTTACAGAGCGACTGGAGGAGCTGGCCGAGGAGTTGGAGGTGCTGAACGCGGAGTCGAGGGAACTGGAAGACCTGATTGGAGAGAGTGTGGTTAAGGTCATGGAGAAGTCCGTATGATCCAGACGTGGCCCAGCTTTCGACTGAAAGAAATCTGTGACATATCTTCCAGCAGAAGAATTCGTGCCCATGAGTACACAAAAAGTGGTGTGCCTTTTTACAGAGGCAAGGAGATCATTGAGAAACACAACGGCGCTTTGAAAGTAACAACAGATCTCTTTATCTCTGAGAAAAGGTTTTCAGAAGTCTGCGCTAAGAATGGCGCCCCCTCTGCTGGAGATCTACTTCTTACGTCAGTTGGAACACTGGGGGTTCCTTATGTGGTTAAGCCCGGAGAGCGGTTTTATTTCAAAGATGGGAATCTAACTTGGTTTCGTAAATTTGATAAGATCATAAGCGACTACCTGTATTACTGGTTCCTTTCTCCATCAGGCAAAGCCGAGCTGAAACGCTGCACAATCGGCTCTTCACAGCCCGCCTTCACAATAGTGCTTCTGAAAGACATTGAGATTGCACTACCACCTCTGGCTGTTCAGCAAAGAATTGCCTCCATTCTCTCCGCCTACGACGACCTCATCGATAACAATACGCGCCGTATCGAGATCCTCGAAGAGATCGCCCAACGGCTTTACGAAGAGTGGTTCGTCTACTTCCGCTTCCCTGGGCATGAGGAGATGGGGTTCAAGGAGAGCGAGCTTGGGGAGATTCCTGAGGGGTGGGAGGTTCAGGAGCTTGGTAATGTTGCTCAGATTAACCCAGAGGCGATTAAGCCGAAATCTGCACCGGATGATGTCCATTACATTGATATCGCCTCTGTATCGCCGGGAAGAATTGATAAAGCTGAGACGATGCAATTCTCTAACGCTCCTGGTCGTGCAAGACGAATCGTAAGATCGGGCGATGTATTGTGGTCGTGTGTCAGGCCTAACCGGCGCTCATGTGCCATGATCATTGAACCGGAGAAAGATACAGTTGCCTCAACTGGTTTTGCAGTATTGAGAGCGGAGAGCATTTCCAAACACTACCTATATCAGTATGTCCGAGCTGACCAGTTTGTTAGCTACTTAGTCAATCGAGCGACGGGGGCTGCTTACCCGGCCGTTAAGGCTTCTGACTTCAAAGAGGCGGTGATCATAGTGCCGCAAGGAGACATTCTCTCTCATTTCGATGATTCGGTCGCGCCCATGAGAAGCCTGATTCACAGGTTGGAGAGGAAAAACGCTAACCTCCGCGCCCAACGCGACCTCCTCATCCCCAAGCTGATCTCCGGTGAGGTCGATGTATCCGACATTCCCATGCCCGAAGACAAGGAGGTAGAAGCCGCATGACACCTCCGCCATCCCACACTTATGCCTACTCCGAGGATGCCCTGGTCGAGCAGCCCGCCATCGAGCTGTTCGGCGACCTGGGCTGGGACACCGCTAATCTCTACGGGGAATGGTCGGGAACGGTATCGAGCGAGGGACGGCTGACCCAACGGGATGTGGTACTGGTGCCTCGGCTGCGGGTGGCCTTGGAGATGCTCAACCCCGAGCTTCCGACTGATGCTCTGGAGAAGGCCATCGAAGAGCTGACCCGCGATCGCGCGACCCTGCTGCCGGTGAACGCCAACCTCGAGATCTACCAGCTCCTCAAGCATGGCGTGAAGGTCGAAGTTAGGGATGAAGATGGTGGCACTGCTATCGAAACGGTACGGATAATCGACTGGAACCAACCTGAGCAGAACGACTTCCTGCTGACTTCGCAGTTCTGGGTACAAGGTGAGCTGCATACCCGGCGCACGGATCTGGTCGGCTTCGTCAACGGCTTGCCGCTGCTGTTCGTGGAGCTGAAAGCCAGCCATAAGACCCTAAAAGCCGCCTATGATGGCAACCTGACGGACTATCGCTCGGTCATCCCCCAGCTGTTCACCTACAACATGGTAATTATGCTATCCAACGGTTCAGAGACGGTGGTGGGCAGTACCTTCTCCCCCTGGGAGCACCTCTTCGAGTGGAAGCGCATCAATGACGAAGGTGAGAAAGGGGTGGTGTCCTTAGTGACCGCCATTCGCGGCATCGCCAAGCCTGAGCGGTTGCTGGACATCGTCGAGAATTTCACGGTGTTTGAGGAGGCAGCAGGCGGCACGCTCAAAAAGATCGCAAAGAACCACCAGTACCTCGGTGTGAACAAAGCCATTGCTGAGCTGCAGCGGATCAAGGATCGCCCTGCCGGAGAGGCTGGTCGATTAGGGGTATTCTGGCACACTCAGGGCTCGGGTAAGTCATTGTCGATGGTGTTCTTCACCCAGAAGATCCACCGCACGATTCCGGGCAACTGGACCTTCGTTATCATCACCGACCGGAATGAGCTGGACGAGCAGATCTACAAAACCTTCGCCGCGACAGGAGCGGTCAACGAGGTGGAGGCCCACGCAGAGAGCGGCGCCCATCTCAAGCAGCTACTTAATGAAGATCACCGATACGTCTTCACGTTGATCCAGAAGTTTGGCACGAGGATTGGCGAGGCCTACCCCAAGCTCTCCGACAGACAGGACATCATCGTCATTACCGATGAGGCGCACCGCTCGCAGTACGACACTTTAGCCATGAACATGCGGACGGCTCTGCCCCATGCCGCTTTCTTGGGCTTCACCGGCACGCCACTAATGGCTGGCGAGGAGAAGACGAAGGAGGTATTCGGCGATTACATCTCGGTCTATGACTTCGGCCAGTCCATCGCCGATGGCGCCACGGTTCCCCTTTACTACGAGAACCGTATCCCCGAGCTCCAACTGATCAACGAAAATCTAAACGATGATTTGACCCGCCTGCTGGAAGACGCCGAACTGGACGAGGATCAGGAAAAGAAGGTTGAGCGCGTATTCGGCCGTGAATACCACCTCATCACTCGTGACGACCGACTGGAAGCCATCGCCGAGGATCTCGTTCAACACTTCGTCGGCAGGGGTCATCAGGGCAAGGCGATGATGGTCTGCATCGACAAGGCCACCGCTGTGAGGATGTACGACAAGGTAAAAACTCACTTGAGGGAATACCTGACCCAACTACAGGCCCACCTTAAGTCCGCCCCTTTGGAGCAGCAGGAGTCGCTCAAGCACAAGATCAAGGTTCTGGATCAGACCGACATGGCGGTGATCGTCTCTCAGGGCCAGAACGAAGTGAAAGATCTGGCGGACAGGGGGCTCGACATTCTGCCCCACCGAAAGCGAATGGTAGAAGAAGACCTCGACGAGAAGTTCAAGGATGCCAGCGACCCGCTGAGGCTGGTGTTCGTCTGCGCGATGTGGATCACCGGCTTCGATGTACCCTCCTGCTCGACCATCTACCTCGACAAGCCGATGAAGAACCACACTCTGATGCAGACCATCGCCCGGGCCAACCGTAAGTATCCTGGCAAGGAAGCGGGCTTGATCGTCGATTACGCAGGAGTTTTCCGAAAACTACAGGAAGCCCTGGCCATTTATGGTGGTGCCCCTCAGGCCAAGGACGACCATCCACCCTATGGAGGTGAAGGCGGATCGGGTACTGATTCCCCGATTCAGCAAAAATCCGAGCTGGTCGAGTACCTCAGACATCTGCTGGCCAGAGCTATTACCTTCCTGACTGAAAAGCAGATCGACGCTGAAGCGATTAAGGCTGCTGGTGGCTTCGACAAAGTGGCGCTGCTAGACGATGCAGTGGAGAAACTATTGGAGAACGAAGAGACCAAGAAAGGCTTTTTGAGCCTCGCCAGAGCCACATCCAGAGTTTACCGGGCCATCTTGCCAGATCCTGCTGCCAACGATCTCGCTCCCGATGCTGTGCTGCTATCCGTTCTCGCTCAGAAGATCAAAGCACTGGAACCGGAAGTCGATATCTCACAGGTAATGCGAGATGTAGACGACCTGCTCGATGGGTCCGTAGCACCGGTTCCCTATGTCATTGAGGATACATACGAAGACAAACTGTTCGACCTAAGCCAGATAGACTTCGAAAAGCTCAAGGCGAAATTCAGTAAGGGCAAGAAGCGCACAGAAACCGAAAGGCTGCGAGCCCTGCTGAATCAGAAGCTAGAAAGTATGATGGCAAAGAACCCCACCCGCAGTGACTTCATGGAAAAGTTGAAGAGGCTGATCGACAATTACAACTCCGGCAGTATGAACATCGAGGCCTTCTTTCAGGAACTAATGGAATTTACTGAGGAGCTACAGGAAGAAGACAAGCGGGCAATCCGCGAGGGCCTCAGCGAGGAAGAGCTCGCGCTTTTCGACATCATTACCAGACCTGCCCCGGAGATGACCAAGAAGGAGGTGGCGCAGGTGAAGGTCATGTGCCGAGAGCTTCTGGATACCCTCAAGAGAGAGAAGTTAGTTCTGGACTGGCGTAAAAAGGCTCAAGCTAAGGGCGATGTGCGCCGGACTCTGGAGATCGTTTTCGACCAGGGATTGCCGGACAGCTTCGATGAAGACATATACAACGAGAAGTGCGATGCCGCTTTTCGTCATCTAATGACCAGCTACTATGGTGGAGGCCAAAGCGTTTACTCCTCAGCGGGAATGCGGTGACCGGGCTAAAATATTTAGGGTCAATTGAATTTCGCAGAAATCTCAAACCGCCCCTGTAAAGTTTTGCGCTTCCGGAACCCGCCTCACCATCTGAGTTCTAACTTCTTCAGAGTATCTAATTTTCGCTCATTACCAATGCATTTATATCTGCGTTTAATTTAAAGGTATCAGTCTTCTACTGTATCGAGTATTTGCCACGTCGCGAGTCACTCATCTGCCTTCCCTGCTTGGTCATGCTCATCCTCTTGGCTGAAAAGCTGATTAATCCACTCTGAGCAGATCTTGATATGACCAACAGCATTCTGGTGTAGACCATTACTACCGTGAGCAGCTGAATTTCGAAGACTGGGTAAAATCCCAATCATTTTTCGCACATATTTTGTGTCGTCTTCAGGATCAACTTCTATATGTGAGAACCCGCTATCTTTAATCCAACCCCGGCTTATGGCTTTTCTTATCAACTTTGGAAACGACCAATTTTCCTTATCAAATTTTAGTTTTAGCGCATGCTCAATGAGAATATAGGTTTTTAGCTGAGCGACCGGATCTAGCGAATAGGAGTACCAAGTATATATAGTTAGATTCTTCGTGACATTGAATTGAGACTGTATCTCCTCCGGAACGAACCCCACTAGCTTTATTTCATCTAGAGCCTGATACATAGACTCAAGAGTTAACCTTGTGCCGGTTAAATCATCAATCAGCCCATGTCGCTCATCTGGCTTCGTAATATCCTCAAATTCTATAAATTTTTCCATAATCTTAATCTTATTCGAGCCGAATACTGTGACCTATTGACCTGCTCCTCTCTATAGACCGTTTTCTAAGCGCAGCTCTTCGATCTACTGTTAGGCCGATGAGTTATTCCTCTTTCCGAAAATGCAAACTCCCAACGGGGCGATCATTTTCCAACCAATAGACGCCGGAGTAGACAAGGCGGCCAAAGAACTCGCTCGATCCAAAATCCGAAGCGAAAAGCTGCTTTTCCCCTCCGATGAGCCAGAGAATCTTCATATTATTCTCTGCCATCCATTCGTTCAGTGCATCTGTCCGCATCAAGGCGTAGCTTGGTCCGTATTCTTCAACGCTCGGGTCAGTGAAAACAATATCTTCTCCCACCCTCCAGCTGCCGAACTCATTTGGCATTCTTTCCATTCCAAGTTCATTAACCAACTCCTTGGCTGGCAGGTAAATCGACAACGTTTCATCTATTGAATGATCGACGTTTCCCCGCTCCCACGAATATTCCGACACAGGGACCATATGTTTTTCGGAAATAAGACTGCGAACGTCAGAGCCCTCTTCCTGCCAATTGGATAGCTGGTCGTAAACAGGATGCCATGGATATTCACCGAGAAATCCATCGCTAACTTTAGGAATCGAGACAGTATCGGGATCAATCAAACTCTCGTTGGAGACCATCTCTTTAATTTTGTCAAAGTCGCCTTCAGTCACTATGACGGAATTTATCCTGAACCAACAATCGAGATACGGGGCCTTACTATTTTCCCCTAATTTCCTTTGTTTCTGCGACCAAAATCCCCTTAGAACACACCATTCTTGTTCTCCAGCAGATTTACTAACGGTCAGGAGTTGAGGAAAATCCGGTACCTTTTTCCGATCCCATAGATAGAATTTCTGAGCTTCTAACTCTTGCAACTGATCGATAGGAAAGCGGTAGGGTTGCCACCACGTCGTCTGTTCATTGTGGAACGTGCGGTACTCGCCATTCTTTCGAAGCCAATTAGTTGGATCAGTATCACGTCTGTGGAGTTGCCATGGTCCATAGTAAATTCGATCTTCAACATCACTATACTCCCGATCGATCCAGTGCATATTGTCTGATAAGTGAGCAAGAAATTCATGAAACCCTATCCATTGATACTTCTTGCCGACGCGCTCCATGGAACCCCCGCCGCGCCCGCGCGAACAAGAACTTTCAAACGATGAGAACAGTTCTTTATTCCACCCCAATTCATAGGCGCGCTTGCATACCCAGTGCTGCGCCCATTTGCGGCTAAAGGCCGCAGGTCGATCATTAGCGAGGCCGGTTAGCCACCGTAAATCTTCCTGTCCTTGACTATCTAAACTTTCTCTAATTCTGTCCAAAAACGCTTCGCGCTCATCCCTTCTTCTTCGAATATCTTCATCAGAAGGCCGCTCGCGCTCGACTTCGCCTTTTACTTGAGCCAGCCACTTTTTGATATCGACAGGCTCTCGTTCCTCCGGCCCGATGAATGCGAGAAACTCCTCTTTAAGGTCGCCATCGAGTAACTCTTCGGCAAACCGGACCTTTAACTCGTAGCCATTTTGAATCTCATCTTGATCTATGGGTGTGCAAGACCAGTCATGAACACAACTCATTGTGTAGTTCCCAAAATCGCCCGGAAATCCCATCAAGGAACTCTTGATATCTGAATAATCGTCATCGCCTATGAGCTCATCGATTTCCTCTTTCGTTGGATTGTCCAGGGGCCAGGAACTCTTGTATGGAGGTCTGAATGATTGAGGCTCTATTCCCTTAGGCAACAGGCCTTTAGATAGCGCGATTTCGAGCACGCCCCTGGCGTAATCCCTCAGAAGGATGTGAGGGATAGGCTGCCCGTCCGCGAAGATTTTATCGAACACAAGCTTTGCAATATCAGTAATAACTGTAGGTTCCTCGATATTGCATAAGGCGCCGTAAACAGCCGCGTACAGCCGCTCAACAAGATATAGATCGTTGACATCACAGAATCCGGAAAACAGGCCTTCGATAATCTGGGTTCTTTCAACAAACAGACGCACGAGCGACTTTGTAGCGCAGTCTCTTACCTTACGGTTCGATGTTGTCAGAAACCACAACAAAACAATTGCGCATAAACGAATTCGCTCATCTTCGGCATTACGAATATCGCCAAAACAGGCCCATTCAATGAGTGTCCGCTCAGTCGACTCATGCCCATCCTCTTCTGAGCTATCGCCCCTCGCAACGTGGATAGACCAGAAATGGTCACGCTCTGCAATCTCTTTGTCTTTCAGGTTTCTATGAAGACGCTCCGCATTCCACGGATGGTCTGGTTCGGTAGAAAGCTTAAGCAAAATATCTAAAGCCGGACTCGAATATTCCGTAGTACCAACATTGTTGTTCAAAATTTCGAGTGTTCTGTCAGAAAAGGAATCGGGTGAGCGCCAGAGAACAGTATTTTCAAATAGCTCCCTGATTTCCCAAGGTGAAACCTTAACGCCCTCGGGAATTAGATCGATGAGTTCAATCTGGAACTTCTCGGCAATAGCGATGAACAAAGCCTCGAGTATACCGGCAACTTGATAAACACCTCGATCCCCCAATATCTGGCCGAGAGGCTCCTCTTCATCGAATATCGTTGCAACGGTTTTGCTATCATGGCCGGCGATTATTTGCCGAGCCACGAGCACGTCACTAAACCTTTCATAGGTGTAACGTATGACGGGATGACCGTCCTTATCGTTTTCGTAGGAAATATCTTCGGCAAGGACCCCTTCATGTAGAAGAAGACCGAAAAGATCATCTCCGCCCTTTTGGGGAGAGATATCAAAATCATTAACGAGCTTGCGTGCATCACCGATAGGAATTCCCGATAGATAATCGGGATAAAGCCTCGAAGAAAATCCGGCCAACGCACTCTGCACGATTTTTTCCGCAGGGCTGTACTGCTTCCTCACTGCAATCGTCTTTTCAACACTTTTCAGGTAGAACTCGAATAACTGTGTCAGTCCACTCAGTCCCTTGGGGAACGAGCTCTGTCCTGAGCTTCTGAGAGCTTTACAACAGGCTTTCAGGAAAAGCGGATTTGAAAATTCTGGCGCAAGAATCGGTGCACTAGGTTTGGAAATCCCCTGTGCAGAGAGATACTTCTCTGCGGCGCGGTGCTCAAACCCCTGGAACCCCTGATGATGAAATTGAATGAGACAAGTTTCATCGACACTATCCGGCAACATATACCCGCAATAGGTCGAGCGGCAGCTAATCAGTAGTGAGACATTTTCAAACCTTGAGATATCGGACAAAAAACCTCTTATAAAGTCCCTCCATTGATCACGGTAAGGTCCTTCATTAATGGCATCGATTACGATCAATGCCTGGCGTTTTCTAGCCTCTCCGGCCGCATCGATTGCGGCTAAAACCTGATTATTGCTAAATTGATGTAGGTCGAGGCTTTGCCTCACAAAATCGAGAGGGTTTCCGCCGCCGTACTGTGCCCCGAGTAAGAAAATAGTTGGCAGACTCTCATTGGCCCTGTGAAGTGCCAGATCACATAGAAGATGTGATTTCCCAATTCCCGCTTCGCCGTAGAGGAGTCCTGCCCCTATTTCGTATGCATGAGCTTTACGGGATTGAAGAAATCTTTGAATTTCTCTGAGAGAGCTGTAAAGGGTTCCGAAATGTTGACGGAAATCTCTACTGCCAGACTCTTCCTTAAATGTCTTCCCTTCGATCAGGTCGCCAAGCTCCCGAAACGGCTCAACTATATTTTGCAGCGCCTGTTTCAGCGCGATCAGATCATATTTGGCAGGTTTATTCTTCAGCCAAGCCGTTAGTCGAGCAAGAAACTCAGTATATGCGCTCTCCAGCCCCGTTAGATCAATTCCACTAACATCTTCAATCTTGTCGCCAGTTACAACCCAGATAAACTTGTCATACTTTTCTTCAAGTGCTGCTTTCTGAGCAGAGATTTCCGACCACCAGCCGTCATTGGCGCAAAGCCCATCAAGCTGTCTGGCGATCGGCAAATCTACGTGAAACTCAGGCGTGAACCGTTCACCCAGAGTCTCCCTACTCTTTAGCGCCAGATGGCGAAGAGTCTCTGAACGCAGTGCCGGTTCGTTAAACCAATAAAGAAGCCGCCCCGAATACCTCGGATCATCAACGGCGAGCATGGTCGTAAGTTCATGTTTACCCCAAAACTCGAACTTTATCGTTCGTCCAGCAGCAAACTTGGTCCATTTCTCAACGAGCTTCCTCCACTCGTCCTCCACGGAAGTAACAGTCTTACCGCCTTTGCCCGTCTTTCGACTATCGGTCTTATCAAGCGGCAAGCAAACAATAAAGTTGCTCATATTGGGATGCTTGGACAAGGCTGTTTTAAATGACTCATCAAGCTGACCCCAGCGAGAGGAACTCATTTCTCCCGTGAAATACTTGGCCTGCCAGCAAATTTCATTGTCATCATTCAGAATCCAGTAGCACTCGACCCCTGCATCTCCACCTGCGCCCTCTTTTCTTATGAACCTCTTAGCGTTTGCCGGTTTCTCTAAATGCGCTAACTGGCAGACTAGCTCTTCAAAGCCGGAGTTCCGACTACCATCAAAAGCGCGAATGTTTGTAAAGTTAATGTCTATCATTGCTTCTTAAGTCTTCTCGGGGGTTCTTTAAATTCATGAACTTAGAACTCTGAGTGGGTTCTGCAAGAGGTTTACTTGATTTCGTTAGCTTCAGTCGAAATTAGCCGTTCGCCGCTGTGGGCGCAGCCTTGCCTGCACTAGTTAGTCATACCTCATACCTCATACTCCAAACTTCCAGTCGCCTCTTTCAGTACATAGCGCTTGCCAAGTGAATTTATCTATCAATTTTTTACCAAACGGGCCATATGTGCCCCATGCTACTGATATATCCTCATCCCAACAGGCATCACACAACAACGCTTCGTAATGCACGTTACCAGAAACGATATCATCTGCTATTCGCTCCAATGAAGCGGGAATACAGCAGTAGCACTTTCTGCTACCCATCGGATCTCGAACGTGTATTGGGCCGATGGTTTGCCGGTACTTAGCAGGAGAAACGATCTTTAGTCTTTGTTGCGCAGCCTTCAATATTTTCTGATTTTCTAGGCGAGTTGCATTGTCTATGAGGTTAAGAAGCTTTTTCTCAGTGTCATGACAACCCTGATTGATTTTGGCTAAAAGCCTCTGGGACACTTGAAATCCTCACTAATTTAACCGTCAAACTGATTATCGCCCGGCTAATGCGCCGGTTTGGAGTCGCCAACCTGCGGAAAATCGGTCGCTTTGCAGCCGGTTGTTATAAGGTGTCTCCCTTCGTGAAATCATCAAATGCCCTCCAATTGGAAAAGACCTCATGCTCCACTTGCACCAGTCCAAAAAGTGAATCCCAACCTTTGAATACACTTCGTGGAGGAAAAACAACCACATTAATACCGTCAGGATTAAGTGTGCTTTGATAGATTACGGCATCTATTACCCTGCCACGGCTAGTCTTCAGTATTTGGCCAAGGTACTCAGAAACAATTTGGGACGGAACATATTCAATGTGTTGCTTTCCATCCTTCGCAACTGGATCTGAGATACTCGCTACAAACTCGCTCATAAAGATGAGGGCATCTCTTGTAAGCTTGTTATCGGTATCGAAAATCGATGGCGGTTGTGGAATGAAAGTAAAGTCAACGGCCAGTAATGGTCGGACTGTTCGGAATGTCCCAATACTTACCCCTGTTGGCGGAGCACCGACGACCTCGAATACAGCGGTACTCCTTTCCATTGCAAAGTACCCATAGCTTATTCCTGGAGGATTCATGCGACCCGCAGAAGCAAGAGTAGGTGGAGGAGGCCCCATTTGTTCAAGTGTTTCAAAAGATTGATCGGAAGAGCGTTCACGAACTCGAAATAGTTGTGTATCGGCAGGAATCTCCTTCAAGAGGTCAAAGTTCTCTATATCTTGACCTATTATTCTCAGAATCTGCTGCGGCGGATATTCGTCCTCAGCAATGAAATCTGTGTCATTCGAATCGGAGAAGAAGTACCGGGTCCGGTGTTTCGTTTTCTCTACGAATGCGCTCCAAGCATAATGACGGCGCTCATGCTCGTGACTCCCAAGCCAGTGCCCATTTGCGCACTGGACCCAATCGTCGTTAACGAACGACCCGCAAACATCTTGAAATAAGTCATCGTTGCATGGCCAACCGAAACTGAGAAGCGCGTCCTCAGTATCTATAATTAGGTTTTCACCTACCCAGTCACCAGAATCCCTAGGCAATCCAGCTGTAGCAGGTTCTGCAAAGTGTTGAAAAAACGCGCTCGACACGTGGACCATTATTTCTTCGAACGGTGCTGCGATTGCGCTGGTCGTAGATATGCCACAATAGGAACATTCAGTCGCACATGCATTCGTGTTCACGACCTCTGCAAGAAATTCGTCTCCAACACAGTCTGAGCAAACGAAGGTGCCTAGAATAGACCAACCACGCTCCTGGTCCTCTATCCAATCGTGCTTAGCTCGACCCATAATACTCCTTGGTGACTGACCGTTGCTGAACTCGAGAACCGGAGGTGTCGGTCACTTCATAACAGCAATTGGAATGAAGCCTCAGTGATGACAGAACTTTGACTGCCTCATGATCACGCTCTGCACTCCAGGCGCACCTTCTCCAAATAACGATAAAGCAACAGCGTAGTCCAGTGCCGATGTCGCCGCCAAGCAATTGTTTGATATCGAACATTTACCCCACTAATCACACTGCATAAATTAAAAGAATATAGGTGTCTAGGTACCCTGCTCTCTTTTGACCGACTCAGATGTAAAATGCTCGTAAACGATTACGCCAGCTGTTCTTCGACATGACGCTGGAAACCGGAAATTTTGCTATTCATTTCGAAAAAATGGTGAACTGACCCTACCCCAGAATTTAGGTCCATTTAAAACTGGAAAATCCGGCATGATAGAGCCTTGAGCAGGAGATCATGCCATGAAGCGATCCCGTTACACCGAAGAGCAGATTGCCTTCGCCCTGAAGCAAGCCGAGCTGGGTACGCCGGTCCCGGAAGTCTGTCGGAAAATGGGCGTCTCGGATGCCACGTTCTACAACTGGCGCAAGAAGTATGGCGGCCTGGGGCCATCCGAGCTGAAGCGACTCAAGCAGCTGGAGGAGGAGAATCATCGCCTTAAGAAGCTGGTAGCGGACCTAAGCCTGGACAAGGCCATGCTTCAGGACGTGGTGGCAAAAAAGCTCTGAGACCGCCTCGTAAACGCCAACTGGTGGCTGACCTACAAAAGCGATATGGGGTCAGCGAACGCCAAGCGTGCGCGGTCTTGCAGTTTTCCAGGGCGTCTAATCGCTATCAATCGGTGGCGAGGGACTCGTCGGCGCTGTCGATGAGGATCCGTGAGATCACGCTCACGCGGCTTCACTACGGTTACCGGCGTGTGCACGTCCAGCTGCAACGGGAGGGTTGGCGTGATAATCACAAACGGGTTTACCGGTTATATCGGGACCAGGGGTTGTCACTTCGCCTCAAGCGTCCGAAGCGTAACAAGGCCGCCAAGAACCGACAGCCGCTACAGCAGGCCAACCATCCCAATCACATCTGGGGCATGGATTTTGTCTCAGACGCGCTGTTTGATGGTCGACGTCTGCGTCTCCTGACGATCATTGATCTGTTCACCAGGGAGTGCCTCGGCATTGTGGTTGGGCAGAGCCTGAAGGGCCACGATGTTCAGGAAGCCCTGACGGCGATTGCGCGCTTCCGGGGCAACCCGGAGGTGCTAAAGACCGACAACGGTTCGGAGTTTGCCGGCAAGGTCATGGATCGCTGGGCCTATGAGCGAAACATTGAAATCGACTTCTCACGGCCCGGGAAGCCTACCGACAACGCAACGGTAGAATCGTTCAATGGACGACTCCGGCAGGAATGTCTGAATGAAAATTGGTTCTTGTCACTGGCCGACGCCATGGAGAAAATCGAAGCATGGAGGACTTTCTATAACCAAGTCAGACCCCATTCCGCATTGGAGTGGTGCACGCCCTCGGACTACGCCAGAAAACATGCGGTTTCACGAAGAAAACAGAAGCAACTGGAGCCGGATTTTTCCAACTCTGGGTGGACCTAATTCGGGGTCAGGGTCAGAACGATGGGCAGCATATTTAGCGGAAGAAAACCTTCAAAAACTGCAAAACCTTTTCCTGAACAGTTCGTGACCCTCGATATTCGAAAACTTCAGAAGAGCGACGGGCTCGAGCCCGGTGAAGCTTATAACCTGCATAAGTACAAACTGGGTGAAAAGTGCGGGATATTTTCGATAGTTGTTTATCCAGGTTGTCTTGAGCTTCGATACACCGCGCGCAGTCACGAGGCGAACCAGTTGCCGCCCCAAGTCATCAACATCACTCAAACACCCTGCCATTTCGGCGGAAATCGTGCTTGGTTTCTCTGCCCGGGGGACCAATGCGGTAGAAGAGTGGCAATTCTCTACGGTCCGAATTTGATGCTCTGCCGGCGCTGCTGGGGAATCGCGTACCAAAGCCAAAGAGAAAATCAAATTCAGAGAATGTTCCGTAAACTGAGGTTGATTGAAGCTAGCTACACTGGTCGGCCAAACGACTCAGCTCCTAGGGATCGAACGCGTCCAGTAGGAATGCACCATCGAACATTTAAGCTATTGCAGGAAAAGCACCAACGCCTGTTCACCGAAATCCAGTTCGCTCAAATAGAAGAGCTGAGGAGGTTGGACGAATTACTGGACAAGTGGGGCTGAGCGATTGAAAACTGAGCCACAACCACACAAACCAGCACGACTTCACGACATTGACGACGTTAAACTGAAGAGTTTTTCGCGCGATTGTGTGAGTGGGAGGACTGCAGGCTTAGACATAACGATTGTGTAGGCGCTTGTTCCGCCCGGTAGAGCCAAGCTTAAAAAGTCTATAATCGCGGAAAATGAGCTATCGGGAAGGTTGGGTTTCGACAATATTTTTTTGATAGGTAGGAAAACAGTTAGATTTTTTAATGCTAGGTAACCGACTGTTTTTTAGGGAAAAATGGCGGTGGGCCAGGGATTCGAACCCCGGGAAGGCTACTAACCTTCGGCGGTTTTCAAGACCGCTGCATTAAGCCACTCTGCCAGCCCACCGGATTTTCCATTCGCCGCCATTGCGACAGCGGTGAGCATGATACCGGAATTGCCTGTGCTGTCAACGCTCTGCATAAAACCCGCCGCATATTTCAACATTAACGGTTTTTAATGGAATCCGGAAAGCGGTTTCCTGTCGTAAATGATTGAAAGTTGCGTATCTGACACTATTATGTGACACAGTATCCAGTCGTTATAAACGGAGATGACAATGGAAGACAGACGATTCGGCGTTCAGAACTCTCAGGGAGCCTATTCGACTCCCCAGACGGAGCGCGCGACTACTGGCATCAGCGATGATGCGATGAAGGTGTTGCGCAACACCTATATGCTGCTAGGCATGACCCTCGCCTTCTCGGCGCTGACAGCATTCCTGAACATGAACGGAACCCACCCGGGCTTCCTGATCACTATCGTGGGATACATTGGTCTATTATTCGCAACCTATAAGCTGAAGAACAGCCCCTGGGGCATTGTGACCACATTCGCACTGACTGGCTTCATGGGTTACACCCTGGGCCCGATTATCGGCGCGTTTGTAGCTGCCGGCGCTTCTTCGATTGTTGCCCAGGCGCTGACACTGACCGCCGTTGCGTTCGTCGGTCTGTCTGCGACAGCAATCATCACCAAGAAAGACTTCAGCTTCATGTCCAGCTTCCTGACCGCTGGGGCGTTTGTGCTGATCGGCGCCATGCTGCTGGCCTTCCTGATGGAGAGCTCTGTTTTGCATCTGGCAGTATCCGCTGGTTTCACCATTTTTGCGTCCATCATGATCCTGTTTGAGACCAGCCAGATCATCAAGGGTGGTGAGCGCAATTACGTGATCGCTACAGTTGGTCTGTATGTATCCATCTATAACCTGTTCGTCAGCCTGCTTCACCTGCTGTCTGCGTTCAGTGGCGAAGATTGATACCAGGCTGAACAAGCCGCTTGAAAACCCCGGCAGTTGCCGGGGTTTTTGCTTTCGGTAAACTGAAAGCCCCCACACGGCAAATCAAGAACGAACAGGAACCATGTCCGAAACCGCTTCTGAAACCTTCACCCTGATAATCACCGGAGCGCCCTACTCGTCCCAGGCGCCCGAGACGGCCCTTGGTTTTGCCAAGGCAGCGGTAGACGCGGGCCATCGCATTGACCGGGTGTTCCTCTACGGTGACGGTGTCCATCTGGCCTCTGCGCTCTGCGCGGCGCCGTCTGACGAAACCCACTGGCCAGACGAATGGTCGCGGTTTCTGACCCAGCACAGTATTCCCGGCGTGGCCTGCATTGCCTCGGCCCTGCGTCGCGGCCTGGTCAACGATACCGAGCAGAAACGCTATGAATTGCCTTCGGCCAATCTTCGGGCCCCGTTTGAAATCGCCGGTCTCGGAGAATGGGTCGAAGGACGAATCAAATCCACGCGCACGCTCTACTTCCACGCTGGAGACTGACCATGAGCACTCTGATCATGATTGACCAGCCACCCTACGGGGCGTGGACCGGCCGGGAAGCACTGGACATGGCATTTTCGCTGGCAGCCTTCGACCAGCCGGCATCGCTACTTTTCATCGGGGCCGGCGTTAACTGGCTGAGACAGGCTCAGGACGCCACAGGGATCGGACAGAAGTCTGTGGAAAAGAATCTGTCTGCGGCGCCGATCTTCGGAATTGAAGCAATCCTGGCCGATCGTGCCTCCTGCAAAGCCTACGGCCTTGAGGAGAGTTCGCTGATCGGGGAAGTGACACTGGTGGATATTGATGCCGCTCTTCTCTCTGAATATGACCACACTGCGTTCGCAGGTTAGCTCCGATGACTGACATCCAGACATTGCACATATTGAACAAATCCCCGGAACATCCGCGGGCGGACCGATGCATTAACATGATGGCGGCGGGAGATGGCCTTCTGCTGACCGGCAGTGGCGTCCTGTTGCTGGCAACCGGGAAGCTGCCGGACGCCAGCAAGCTATTTGCCCTCGCCCCAGACGTTGATGCACGCGGGCTCGCACATCTTTCGGGCAATGCCAGTTTTGTGGACTTCCCGGAGATGGTCACGCTTGCATCAGAGGCGCAACAGGTAATCAGTTGGTAGACCATGGTCAGTAACGCAATGCCAGAACGAAACAACGAAGGTTTTCTTGAAGACGCCCAGGATTGGACCAAGGTTGTCGCGGTCGCCATTGCGGCCGAGGATGAGATCGAGCTCACCGAAAAGCACTGGGAAATCATCCGGTTCCTTCGTTCTTTTTATAAAGAATATGAGATGTCGCCACCCTCTAACCGCCTGTTCGTAAAGGCGGTCAGAGAATCACTGGGTGAAGACAAAGGCAACAGCATTTACCTGATGCAACTGTTTCCCGGCACGCCTGCAAAAACGGCTTGCCGGATTGCCGGGCTGCCGAGACCCACTAACTGCCTTTAGTGTCCTTTGAGGCGCTCCCCGCGTTTTGCTGCCTATTGCGTTCCAGGTCAGCGGCACTGCCAAGGAAGCTGCTAAGGCCGTTTTCAAACAGCCCGGAGCCGAATTTCAGAAACTGGCGGGTGGATTCCTTCACCGTGCCGTCGAGGGCACTCTCCGGCAAATCCCGGATGGTATCGGCTACACCCTTTTTCACGCCGCGTGTCACGGCCGGCTCGATTTCACGGCTTGCCTCAATCAGTTCGGCCACTTTGGCATCAAGGTATGGACGCACCACGAAACGCCAGAACCCCCAGAGTGTGACAAGCACGGCGCCAACGGTTGCAAGAATCTGGATTATCAGTGTTAACCAAAAAGGCATGGCCTTCCTCCTTGTACTCCCGATAACGGGATTCACTCCGGCTAGAAATTCAGATAGTTCAGGCAGACGAACTGAAGCAACCCTGCCAGGGCGCCAAAAATACCGCCCACGATCATCAATTGAACCTCCTCTTCCCGGAACGCGGGGCGAAGGATGTCCTGGAATTCATCGGGTTTCAGCGCTTTCATCTGGACGGACAGAACTTCGGCCACCACTGGCGCCCGCTCCCGATTGAAGGCCGGGTCACTGAACACATCACGAGTCGCCAGTACCGCCTTCTGGTTCATGGCTTTCTTGAGCTCGGTGTAGCCGGTCATACCGACGGTGACCTGCGCTGTCAGCTTCATGATGACAGAGTTGTCCAGCAAGGGACGAAGGTGTTTCTGGATAATCGCGCGGGTTCTGTCGCCGTGGCTGCCGTTGATCATGGCGTCGGCGACTTTCTCGACAGTGATCAACTCCTCCGCCACCAGCCTGGCCCAGACATCACTGATTTCTGGCTGCCTGCGCAGAAACAGACCCTGGATCTTCCAGAACAGAATTCGCCGGGGCTTGAGCGGCGCGAAAATCAGGTTGATAGCAATCCAGTTGGTCACGAATCCGATCACGAAGCCACCCAGGGGCAGCAGCCACGGCTCCGGATAGCGTGTCCATAAGGGCACAAGCATAGCACCAAGGACGCCACCGATAATCGCGCCACGGTTGATCACAGACTGCAGTTCCACCGCACCGGCTTTCTGGAAAATCCGGTTCATCATGTCCGGATGCTTCTCAAGTTCGCGGCTGAGCAGAGCCTTGAGGTCTACCAACTCATCCAGATCGTCACCGAAATCCTCTACCAGCTCCTCTACCCTCGACGGTAACTGCTCCCGAGCCCACTGGTAGATCCGGTTTCGCAAAAACAAAGGCAGGTTGTCCCAGAGAACCGGCTGAATCTCATACATGACTTCGTCGATGTATTCATCCATCCGTGGGGTTACCTGGGAAATAACCTGCTCAACAATGCGCTGGGGTTCAAGCTTTTGGTAAACGGCGTTGAGGTCGCCGAACTGCTGAAGCGTCCTGTCGATGCAGATATGCGCCATTTTTTCCGCCTTGCGGGGAATCACCCCCTGCCACCCGACCAGGCCCACGCCGATGAAGTGCACCGGATAGAAGGACATCTGGATGGCAAGCCAGTTGGTCAGCCAACCAACAACGGCCGCCATAAGAGGCACGGACAGAAGCGCAACGTCGAACAAGTTTGACCCCGGTGTGAGAGTGTAATCCGTTTAAGCCGGTGATAATGCCGTTAACAGCCTGACAGAATAGTACCTGCCTGGTGTTTCTGTGTATTCGACGAATGATGAAGTAATTGAAATGTCACAACATTGGCCGTGTAGCCATGTTGATAACGGTATTGCGGCAGTCTGGAGCTGGTGCCGCGCCCATACGGGCGCAGCACCGGGGAAAAATGGCCTTACTGGTAGTAGGCGTTTTCAGTGTAGGAGTGGTCGGTTACATCACGTACGGCAGTGATTTCCGGTACGCGCTCCCTCAGGGTTGTTTCAACGCCCTGCTTCAGGGTCAGACTGACCGCAGAGCAGCCCTGACAGCCGCCACCGAAACGCAGCACCGCCACGGATTCGTCGACGATCTCGACAAGAGATACCTCACCACCATGGGCCGCCAGGTTCGGATTGATCTCGGAAGCCAGAATGTAATTCACCCGATCCGGCAGTGGCGCATCGTCATCAATCTTTGGCACCTTTGCGTTCGGTGCCTTGATGGTGAGCTGACCGCCCATCTGGTCCTTGGAGTAATCCACGTAGGCCTCTTCCAGAAAGGGAACGGAATTGTGATCAAGATACAGGGTGAATTTGTCCAGATCTACCTGCTCGTCCGTGGGAACTACTTCATTGGGCGGGCAGTAGGCCAGACAGGTCTCGGCGTTCTTGGTGCCGGGCTGGGTAACGAAAATACGTACGCCCATGCCTTCCACGTCCTGTTTTTCAATAAGTTGTGCAAGATAATCCCGTGCGGGATCTGTCACAGTAACCTGAGCCATGTTTTCAACCCGTTTGAAAGTTTAAATTCATTTTAAGGGAGTTCGCGGGAACATGAAAGACCAAGTAAAATAGTCGGGCTTTACCAGGGTAATGAATTTCCCGTATTGGCGGGCATTTGCAGAAGGCAATTGATAATCGTCATTCGTACTAAGACGGGCTCGGGCAATTTTGCTATGATCCCGCGCCATTAACTTTAATACCGCGCTTTTAACGACATCCGGAAGTAAACCTATGACCGATCGCACCACCCGTCTCGACCAGCTCCACAAGGCCCTGCAGGAACGAATCGTGATCCTTGATGGCGGCATGGGCACCATGATCCAGAATCTCAAGCTGGACGAGAAGGCGTTCCGTGGTGATCGGTTTGCCGACTACGATCGGGAAGTCCAGGGCAATAACGATCTGCTGAACCTTACCCAGCCCGCCCTGCTCCGCAACATTCATGCGGACTACCTGGACGCCGGCGCGGATATTATCGAGACCAATACCTTCAACTCCACCCAGCTTTCCCAGGCGGATTACGGGCTGGAGGAGATTGCCAGGGAATTGAACGTGGCTGCGGCCGAACTGGCCCGGAAGATCGCAGATGACTACACCGCCAAAAACCCGGACAAGCCGCGGTTTGTGGCCGGAGCGGTCGGGCCGACATCGCGCACGGCCTCTATTTCGCCGGACGTAAACAACCCGGGCTACCGGAATGTCGATTTCCAGACTCTCGTCGATAACTACTATGAGGCGGTCGAAGGCCTGGTTGAGGGCGGCTGTGACCTGATCCTGATAGAGACCATTTTCGATACCCTCAACGCCAAGGCCGCGATCTACGCCACACAGCAGTACTTTGAAGATAGTGGCATCACCCTGCCGATCATGATTTCCGGCACCATCACCGATGCCTCCGGGCGCACACTCTCCGGCCAGACGACCGAAGCCTTCTGGAACTCCGTTGCGCACGCCAGACCGATCTCGGTGGGCCTCAACTGCGCGTTGGGTGCCGACGCCCTGCGCCCTTATGTGGAAGAGCTGTCCGCCAAGGCAGAAACCTATGTCAGCGCCCACCCCAACGCTGGTCTTCCCAACGAATTTGGTGAATACGATCAGACTCCCGAGGAAATGGCCGAGATTATCGAAGGCTTTGCCCGTGACGGTTTCCTGAACATCATCGGTGGCTGCTGTGGCTCCCGCCCGGACCATATTGAAGCCATCGCCCAGGCGGTCGCCAAGTATCCGCCCCGGAAAATTCCCGAACGCCCTAAGGCATTGCGCCTGTCCGGCCTTGAGCCGTTTACCGGCGACGACAACGTCCTGTTTATCAACGTGGGCGAGAGAACCAACGTCACCGGCTCCAAGCGCTTCCTGCGCCTGATTAAGGAAGAACAGTACGAAGAAGCCCTGAGCGTTGCCCGGGACCAGGTTGAAAACGGTGCCCAGATCATCGACATCAATATGGACGAGGGCATGCTGGAGTCGAAGGAGGTGATGGTCACCTTCCTGAATCTGGTTGCCTCGGAGCCCGATATTTCCCGGGTGCCGCTCATGATTGACTCCTCCAAGTGGGATGTGATCGAGGCGGGCCTGCGCTGCATTCAGGGTAAGGCGGTGGTGAATTCCATCAGTCTCAAGGAAGGCGAAGAAGAGTTCGTTAAACGCGCCAAAGACTGCATGCGCTATGGCGCCGCCGTGGTGGTGATGGCCTTTGACGAACAGGGGCAGGCAGACACCTACGAGCGAAAGACCGAGATTTGCAAGCGCTCCTACGAGGTGCTGACCGGTATCGGCTTCAATCCGGCCGATATCATCTTCGACCCGAACATCTTCGCCATTGCCACCGGCATCGAGGAACACAACAACTACGCGGTGGACTTTATCAACGCCACTCGCTGGATTCGGAAAAACCTGCCTCATGCCTCCATATCCGGCGGCGTGAGCAACGTGTCCTTCTCGTTCCGGGGCAATGACGTGGTCCGGGAGGCCATTCACTCGGTGTTCCTCTACCACGCTATCAAGGCGGGTATGAACATGGGCATCGTGAACCCCGGCCAGTTGGTGATTTACGATGAGATCGATCCGGAGCTCAAGGAGCTGGTGGAAGATGTTGTCCTGAACCGTCGTGATGATTCCACCGACCGGCTGCTCGAGATCGCCGAACGCTACAAAGGCAAAGGTGGCAAAACCCAGGAGGAAGACCTCGCGTGGCGTGAATGGCCGGTGGAAAAGCGGTTGGAACATGCGCTGGTAAAGGGGATTACCACCTACATCGTGGACGACACCGAAGCCTGCCGCCAGAGAGCCACACACCCCATCGAGGTGATTGAAGGCCCGTTAATGGACGGCATGAACGTGGTCGGTGACCTCTTCGGCGATGGCAAGATGTTCCTGCCCCAGGTGGTCAAGAGTGCCCGGGTCATGAAACAGGCCGTGGCGCACCTGATCCCCTACATTGAGGCTGAAAAAACGGAAGACCAGAAGGCCAAGGGTAAGATCCTCATGGCTACAGTGAAGGGCGATGTCCACGATATCGGCAAGAACATCGTGGGCGTGGTGCTGCAATGCAACAACTACGAGGTGATTGACCTGGGTGTGATGGTGCCCTGCGACAGGATCCTTGCCGCCGCAAAAGAACATGATGTCGACATTATCGGCCTCAGTGGGCTGATCACGCCGTCCCTGGACGAAATGGTCCACGTGGCCCGTGAGATGCAACGACTGGATTTCAACATTCCGCTGATGATCGGTGGCGCAACGACCTCCAAGGCGCATACTGCGGTAAAAATCGAGCCCCAGTACAAGAACGACATCGCGCTGTACGTCTCGGACGCATCCCGCTGCGTGAACGTGGCATCCCAGCTTCTGAGCAAGACTGCGAAGCCGGAATTTGTAGAAGCCGCCCGCACCGAATACGACGAGATCCGGGAACGCCGGAAGAACCGGGGTGACCGGACCAAGCTGGTCTCCCTGAAGGAAGCCCGTGATCGCGCGCCGGAGATCTCATTCGAGGGCTACCACCCTCCGAAGCCGGCATTTACCGGCATCCGGGTGTTCGAGGAATATGATCTCAATGAGCTGGTGGCTTATATCGATTGGACACCATTCTTCCTGTCCTGGGACATTTCCGGCAAGTATCCGGCTATTTTTGATGACCCCAAGCGAGGAGAGGCGGCACGCCACCTCTTTGACGACGCTCAAACGATTCTGCACCGGATGATTGATGAAAAACGGGTTTCAGCCCGTGGCGTCATCGGTTTCTGGCCAGCCAACCGCCGCGGCGACGATATCGTGTTGTACACAGACGACTCGTGTAGCGAAGAGCTGACCACACTGCACCACCTGCGCCAACAGGATGAAAAGGCGCCGGGCAAACCCATGATGGCGCTATCTGATTTTGTCGCGCCTGAAGGCTCCGACACAGTGGACTACGTCGGCGGTTTCGCCGTTACCACAGGGATTGGTGCAGAGGAGTTCTCAGTAGAGTTCAAGGACGCCAACGACGACTACAACGCCATCATGGTCAAGGCGTTAGCCGACCGATTGGCGGAAGCTTTTGCAGAGCGTATGCACGAGCGGGTTCGTCAGGAATTCTGGGGCTATGCAGCTGATGAAGAGCTAGCCAATGACGACCTGATCAAAGAAAGGTACCGCGGGATACGCCCGGCACCCGGCTATCCGGCCTGTCCGGACCATACCGAAAAGGCAACCTTGTTCAACCTGCTCGAGGCCACTGATACTGCGGGTATCGAGCTAACGGAGCATTTCGCCATGTTCCCGACTGCGGCGGTATCCGGCTGGTACTTTGCGCATCCGGAATCCAAGTACTTTGCGGTTGGGAAAATTGGCGCTGACCAGGTTGAGGACTATGCTGAACGCAAAGGCATTTCCAAGGCCGAAGCAGAACGCTGGCTTGCGCCAAGTCTGGCGTACGATCCGGCAGAATAAACGTCGGGCAATACAAATAGCAGGGGCAGATGTATGGCTGAGTCTTCAGAGGCAGAAAATAAGGAACAGCGGAAGCCGCGCGGACCTGGCGTTTTCAAAATCATGCAGAGCATTCTGGCCGGGGCTTTCGGAGTTCAGTCCGACAAGCGACGGGAAGAGGACTTCTCAAGCCATAGCCCCTGGCCTTATATCATCGCCGGCATTCTGTTCACAGCCAGCTTTGTGGTGGGCCTGATCGTTATCGTGAATCTGGTTCTGGCGAGCCAGTAGGATTACTGGCCAGCCACCCAGACCACCGCGAACGCAACGGCAAGAACTACCAGCAGAACGGCGGCCACGGCATCGGCCTGGCTATCAGAGCGTACGGTCTTTTTCATGTCTGTTCCTCTTTCCGAGTTATGTCTCGTATTTTTCTTATTCTTTTAGTAAAGCAGTTAATTGATATTCGTCCAGTCCATTGTTCCTCCTGCTTATCGCCTGAATCGATAAACATATTTTGAAATAATCATTTTAAGAATAAAAACCCGCTGCTATCCTTCCCGTCAGATATAAGGCCGCCGGCCAGGATATGTCGCTTTCAAGCAGGATTTTCCCACTATGTACGTATACGATGAACACGATCGGCAAATAGCTGCCGAGAGGGTTGCCCAGTTCCGTGACCAGACCGAAAGGGCCCTTGCCGGAGAATTGGCAGAAGACGAGTTTCTTCCCCTTCGCCTGCAGAACGGCCTGTACGTTCAGCGTCTTGCCCCCATGCTCAGAATCTGTGTTCCTTACGGCATGATGCGCTCAGACCAGCTAAGACGGCTCGCTCGAATTACCCGGGATTACGACAAAGGCTACGCGCACTTCACGACCCGCCAGAATGTGCAGCTAAACTGGCCGGCACTGGAAGACGTTCCCGATATTCTTGCGGAACTCGCCGAAGTGGAAATGCACGCCAATCAGACTAGCGGCAACTGCATTCGTAATACCACCACAGACCAGTTCTCCGGCGTCCAGTCTGATGAAATCGCTGATCCGCGCCCCTATTGCGAGATCATTCGCCAGTGGTCCACATTCCATCCGGAATTCGCTTTCCTGCCACGGAAATTCAAGGTTGCGGTGAATGCTTCCAAGCACACCGATCGCGCAGCCATCCAGGTGCATGATATCGGTCTGCAGATGGTACGTAATGGGGACGGCGAACTCGGCTTCCGTGTACATGTCGGTGGTGGCCTTGGCCGAACGCCCATGGTCGGGCCGGTCATTCGTGAGTTCCTTCCGGAAATGGACCTGCTGACCTACCTGGAAGCTGTGCTCCGTGTTTATAACCGCTATGGTCGGCGCGACAACAAGTTCAAGGCGCGGATCAAGATTCTGGTGAAGGCGCTGACTCCCGAGGGCTTTGCCGAAAGAGTTGAAGCCGAGTGGCAACACATCAAGGATTCCCCTACCCGGCTGACGCCCGAGGCGGTACACCGTATCCAGGCCTACTTTACCGAGCCGGATTACGCAGCGTTGGACAACGCCACGGACCTGCTGGCCAGCCAGCGGTTTGAGAACCGGGTCTTCGATCAGTGGCTGACCCACAACGTGGACACCCACAAAAAGCCGGGCTATGCCATAGTTTCCCTGACCATGAAAAAGACCGGCACTCCCCCGGGAGATGTCAGTGACAAGCAACTGGAACAGATTGCCGATCTGGCAGAAGAGTTCAGTTTTGGGGAAATCCGGGTAACGCACCAGCAGAACGTGGTGCTGGCCGATGTGCGCCAGGACCGACTGCTTGAGCTGTGGCAGGCGATTACACCCATGGGCTTTGGTACCGCGAACCTGAATACCCTTACTGACGTTATATGCTGCCCTGGTGGCGATTACTGCGCCCTGGCCAATGCCAAGTCCATCCCGGTCGCCGAGGCCATCCAGCGCCAGTTCGACGATCTGGACTACCTTTACGACCTTGGCAACATTGACCTGAACATCTCTGGTTGCATGAATGCCTGCGGTCACCACCATGTCGGCAATATCGGTGTTCTTGGCGTCGACAAGAAAGGTCAAGAGTTCTATCAGATCAGCCTTGGCGGGTCGTCCCATCACGACGCCTCAATCGGCAAGATTCTGGGGCCGTCGTTTGCCCGGGATGAGATGCCCCAGGTGATTTCGAAAATCATTGATGTTTATGTGGGTAAGCGTACGGAAGAGGAAACCTTCCTGGACACTTATCGTCGTGTAGGAATTGATCCTTTCAAGGAGCGGGTTTATGCCTAACGTTATTACACCGGATGGCAGTATCCGTAAGGACAACTGGGTTGTCGTCCCCCGCCCGGCCGAAGGCGAATCACTCGACATTCCGTCAGATCAGCCGGCGTTGATTCCAGCAGATCTTTGGCTGGCCGGTTACGAGCACTTCGCCGGAAGGAAGGATATCGGCGTGTGGTTCGACAGCCACGATGAGCCCGAGATTCTGGATGGTCGCGTCAATGAGCTGCCGGTGATTGCGGTAAATTTCCCGAAATTCAGTGATGGCCGTGGCTACAGCATTGGCCGGTTGCTGCGGGAGCGTTTTAGCTATGTGAACGAACTACGCGCCATCGGCGACGTGCTGCTGGATCAGCTGCAGTTTATGAAGCGCTGCGGGTTCGACGCCTATGTGCTGCGTGCGGATAAGGACATCACCAAGGCGCAGAAGTGCCTGAACTTCTTCAGTCAGGGCTACCAGGCCGCAACCGACACAGAGATCCCTCTGTTCCGGCGCCGAGCCTTGTAGGCTCGGCCTGGAATTGCGGTTCGGTCTGGAATTGTAGGTCGGATTACGCAAAGCCGTAATCCGACAAACAACCCGACTAAAGCGCTTATTTAGAGTGATCCAGCACAATCTTTCCGGAAGACTCACCTTTCAAAAACGCCTTTAACGCGCTATCGAGTTCATTGCGGCCGATATCCCGGGCAGACTCTTCAGTCTTCGGACATGCCCACTCCCCGGCGAACTTCTTCCAAACGGCCTCTTTCTCGGCAAGCGGAATCTCGACCGAGTCCACACCCAGCAGATTCACGCCTCGCAGGATAAACGGCAGCACGGTGGTCTGAAGGCCCGGACCGGCTACAAGACCACAGCAGGATACGCTGCCACCAGGCTGAATCTGCTTGAGCAGTTCGGCCAGCGGGCCACCACCTACAGTATCCACGGCGTTGGCAAACGCAGGTTTAACCAGAGGTTTCTTTTCTTCCGCAAGGGTCTCACGGCCCACAACTTCTTTGGCGCCCAGAGCCTTGAGGTCATCCGCATGGTCGGCCTTGCCGCTGATGGCGACGACGTCGAACCCGAGTTTGGCAAGCAGCTCGACCGCAACGGTGCCAACCGCACCAGAGGCTCCTGAAACAGCGACTTTGCCCTGCTCCGGCTTGGCGCCCATGGTCAGGAGCTTCTGGACACAGAGACCGGCGGTGAGGCCGGCGGTGCCATAGATCATAGCGGTACGAGCGTTCCAGCCTTCGGGCATGGGAACGCACCAGGCGGCAGGTACGCGGATGTATTCGCCAAAGCCACCGTCGGTATTCATGCCCAGGTCGTAACCCGTCACGATAACGGCAGTGCCGTTTGACAGCGCGCCAGTGGCAGATTCAACAACCTCTCCAGCGGCGTCGATACCCGGGGTATGAGGAAAAGAACGGGTAACGCCCTTGTTGCCGGAAGCCGACAGCGCATCCTTGTAGTTGAGAGAAGAGTGGCTCACCCGTATCAGGACGTCGCCATCCGGGAGGTCGCCAGTACTCAGAGATTTCTCGGCACCGACATACTCGCCGTTCTGCTCTTCAACGCGCCAGGCCTTGAATTCGGAATTGGTTGCCATCATTCTTCTCCGCTTTCGGTAATTTACTGGAACTTCTGGTTGCGGAAGGCGCCCAGGACTTTCCAGAAAGTGTGTTCAAGCGCCGAACTGGTGGCCAATCCAAGTTTTTCCGGAAGGGTCCGTTTGCGCTGGTATGTCACTGAGACTACGTCTGCCCGGTCGCAGGCTTCAATGAGATATTCGTCGGAGGTTTTGATCTCATCGATCAGTTTTACCTCCAGCGCCCTTTTACCAAACCAGATATCGCCATTGGCAACTGCGGCGATATCCAGATCCGGGCGTCGTTCGCTTACATACTCTTTAAAAAGACCATGGGTGTCTTCAAGGTCCTCCAGGAATTTCTGACGCCCTTTGTCGGTATTCTCGCCGAAGATGGTCATAGTCCGTTTGTGCTCGCCGGCAGTGAGCACTTCAAAATCTACATCGTTTTTCTTGAGAAAACGGTGGAAATTCGGGAGTTGGGCAACCACCCCAATGGAGCCCAGAATGGCAAACGGCGAGGCAACGATACGGTCGGCAACACAGGCCATCATGTAACCGCCGCTGGCCGCAACCTTGTCGACACAGGCGGTAAGGCGTAAGCCCTTGCTGCGAATGCGATCCAGCTGGGCCGCCGCAAGGCCATAGGAGTGGACCAGGCCTCCGCCGCTTTCCAATCGGATAACGACTTCGTCTTTCTCCGGATCAGCGATGCTCAATACCGCCGTTATGGCACGGCGAAGCGGATCCGTATCGCTGGCCTTGATATCGCCGTCAAAATCGAGGACATAAACCCGACCACGACTATCGTCCTGCTCGCTCGTATCTTTCTTCGCTTTGGCAGCTTTTTTCTCGGCCTTCTGCTCTTTTTTCCGGGCCTTCTGGAACACCTTGCGTTGTTGATCAGACATCAGCCTGGACTGAATCGTTTCACGCAGCTTCTCGTATTTCTCGTTGAGCTTCCGGATCTTGAGCTCTCCCTCGCCCTCATGATCGCCTCGATCCTTCTGGGCGGCAGACATGATGACAGAGATCACCACCAGGGCCGCCACCACGAAAGTAACGATCTTGGCTAGAAACAAACCGTATTCTGTCAGGAACTCCAAAGTGCTTCTCCAACTGGATGTACAAAGGCAACAGTGTAACTTACCGAATTTATGGTGATAAGGAGAGCAAAAAAATTAAAACAAGCGTTCGATCGATCTTGACAGAACCGACCACTCACCATAAAGTCGGATTGCGAGGTCGGCTCTACCCGGGCACCCGATCAGGCTCGTGCAGCCAGGGACATCAAGCCGTCGTGATCATGACTAGACAACCATCAAAAGGGTAAAACAATGTCTGTAGCTCAGGTATTTGAACAACTCGAACAGAATTTCAACGCAGACGCAGCTCAAGGCCTGGACCTGGTATTCCAGTTCGATATCGAAGACGACAAGACCTATCACCTCGTCATCAATGACGGCACCTGCAAAAAGCACGAAGGCGCACATGACGACCCTTCTGTTACTCTGATCATGAACTCTGAAACCCTGCAGGGCATCGTTTCCGGCGAGACTGACGGTATGCAGGCATTCATGGCAGGTCAGCTGCGCGCTGAAGGCGATATGATGTTGGCAACCAAGCTGGGTGAACTGTTCAAGATGGGCTGATTGGCCCCTGCAAACACTTTAGAAAACCTGCGTTTCGACGCAGGTTTTTTTGTGCCTGAAGATTCTACTGGTTCCAGAATTGGACGGCCGCCCTCGCCTGTTCGTTAACCGGAACAGCGACGAGGCCGGAGGAGGATAGCTTTACCTCGAAAACGGCCCCATCCCGCATCGGCATGAAGGTCATGTTCCCGCCAACAGCCTCCACGAACGGCAGGTTGAACTGACGGTCCCACTGCCAGAGATCTGGCCAGATTCCCGAGGAAAGTCCAATGGCTGTCCCAGGCGCCGATCGCTCCTGTTCGAGAGACGTGTAACGTCCGCGTAATTGCTCAAGCCGATACCCGGGAGCGATATCAAGCCATCGGAAGGGTCCGGTAAACCGGATGATCCTGGCGTCAATTTGCCATTGGTCACCCTGCAGCGTCCTCACCACAGACAAACCATCCTGGCTTTCGAGGGAGACCTGCCAGATTTGCTCTGCCTGTCGTTGCGTGGAGATGCTTGCCGCGGTCTGCATGCCGACCAGCGACTGGTAGCTGGTCAGATTTACCGCGATAACGAGGACATACAGTCCGGCCAGAATAACACCGAAAACCACCATTCCTTTCAGCCAGGTGAGCAACCAACGGGGATGCCTGAAAAACAGCAGGCCCGCTATAACCATTACGGCGCCGACAGCGGCCAGTACAATGGTAGCGAGCGTATGAGGCATGGAACTACAAACCTACATCGTCCAGCGACGATTCAGCCAGTTTCAGCAGGTCTACATTGCGGTCTTCGCTCTTCCCGATGCTCTCAATGTAGTACTCCAGCGATGTCAGAGCGTCGGCAAGTGCTTCAAGTACCTGAGCTGCCGGGGCTTCCTTTGCATCCAGCAAACGCTCCTGAATGGACGCTGTCACACGCTCAAGAACCCCTGCGGCCGCACGATCGTTAACCATCTGCAGGCCACCCCAGATGCTATGCAGGGTTGCAGGCAGGTTGGCCAAGTGGAGTTTGTCATAGTCGGATTCAATAAAGGCCGTAATCGCGCGTTTTGCCAGGGTCAGCGCACCCCGGGCTTCATCGGCAACCACATACAGCGCCTCCCGAAGATACACAGACTCTTCACGTTTGCGCTCGCCGCTGGCCAGAGCATCGGTTTCTGACGTGATACCCCGGGTCACGATTTGCATCACGGCATCTTCAATGCCAAGCACGGAATCAGCCAAACGATACAGTTCATCATCGCCGGGCAACCGGGACTCTTGTTCCCAACCGCGCAGTTTGCTCGCCTCTTCCCGTGAAACTCCCGCCAGCTTATTCAGGTCCAGCATGACAAGCGTGTTGGCCAGACGCTCGAGGGCATCGGCAATGGAAGACAACTCTGCCAGATCCGGTTCAATACCGCGTTCAATAATATCCAGTTTGTCTTTCAGCTGGTTCAACTCATCCTGCAGAGCTTCTGACAGGGATTTGAGAACATCGCTGCCGGGGCCATACAACCTGCGCGCATGGGCTTCAAGCATGGAATCCGGAAAATCGGCCGGCGCGAGATGATAGGCGGCCAGCACTTCGCTCACTTCAGGGTTAGAGGAGCCACTGCGGTACAGCAGGTAAATCAGGTCACGGATCAGCGAATCCGGCGCGTCTTTGCCGGTGGCAACCTTGCCCACGTAAACCACTTCCCGGGCGTATTTTTCAATCCGCATGAACATGCGCTTGCGAGCCTTGGTAAAAACCATCGCCCGATCAAGCATGGTGTCCGCCACAATGCCAACCAAACACCACACCTGTCCCATGGGGGCACCCTGACACAGACGAGCAAGACCACGGGACGCTCGTCCGATCAGCTTCTTGTTTACCACGTCGTTTCGGTCGCGCAGAATGCCCAGAAGCGCCACCTGAAAGGTCAAGCGCATGCGGCGGGCCATGATTTCGTAATCAGCTTCGTTGCCTTCAAAGGCCTGCAAAGCCAGCCCGGCACAGAAATCAGGACGGTCTTTGGCGTCGACATCAAAAAAGCACGACTCGGGATAGGGTTTCTCTCGACGAGCCTCCCGAAGATCATTGATAACAGGAAGCAGAAGCTCGGGATGGTCTTCCCGTTGTTGGTGGTAATACTCGACGTAGCGCCGGAGGATAAACAGTGCACTACTAAGGGTGGTTAGAAGAATGTTTTTGTCGTCATTAGCGCCAACAGGTACGTCGTTGGCCATGGTGACCGCTTCCTGGCACAGCAGGGTGCCGCCCCGAAGCTCCACCAGAATAAAAATACCCCGCAACTGATTGATGAAATCAACACAGTTCTGGAGATCCTCACCCCTTTCGCGGTTTTCCTGAAAGCGTTCAAGGCTGGATTCTGCCTGCTTGATGGTCTGCTCTATTTCACTTTTGACCAGATCAAACGACTGCGATTTCGTCGCGAGAGACGACTGAACCATAAACGCTTCCCGTTAATGTTGCGGAGACTACCGCACCCTCTTTGGTGGTCACTGGCCTTGCAATAGCGGACCATGCCTTTTTGTTCTGGGCCGGTTAACCCCTTTTCCGGCCAAAGCCAGTTCGCAAAAAACTCGCGAACTTATCATTACTTATAACATAAAACTCAAGTACCTCAAGAAAGGCGGAATGTAACATTTGGTACAGACCGACCCAGTTCTCATTCTGCGCTCTGGAGTTTACCCCACACGGTTTCTCCCGCCTGTTTTTCGAGCAGCGACATGAATTCCTGGTGGGCTTCATTTTCTGCACTGGAAGCGCGAACCACCGAAAGTGGTGCCCTGTCAGCGGGAAGCCTTCTGATTCCGCCGTTACCGCCACCGTTTTCGGATCCGGCATCCAGTGACAGCGCAGTCTGCCCACCGGTAAGAAGCAAGTAAACGTCGGCCAGGATCTCCGCGTCCAGCAACGCGCCATGGAGGTCACGGTTGCTGTTGTCCACGCCATAGCGCTTGCAGAGCGCATCCAGGTTGTTCTTCTGCCCCGGGTGGCGGGCCCGAGCGATAGCCAGGGAGTCAACGATTCCACAGTGGTCAGCGGTTTTCCGCACCGGTTTGAGGCGGGAGAATTCCGAGTCCATAAAGCCGACGTCGAACGCGGCGTTGTGGATGACCAGTTCGGCCCCCTTGATGAATTCGAAGAACTCATCGGCGATCTCGGCAAAACGGGGTTTATCTTCCAGGAACTCGTTGGTGATGCCGTGAACGGTTATGGCTTCGGCCTCAACTTCCCTCTCCGGGTTGATATAGACGTGGTAGTTTCGCCCGGTGAGCTGGCGTTCCATCAATTCAACGCAGCCGATCTCAATGATCCGATGGCCTTCGGCGGGATCAATGCCTGTGGTTTCTGTGTCCAGTACGATCTGTCTCATTACCTGTACCTGGTTATCTTAAGTTATGCGTTGGAAAGCTCTTCGACACCGCGATTGGCGAGCTCATCTGCGAGCTCATTGTCGGGAACGCCGGAATGTCCCTTGACCCAGTGCCAATTGATCTTGTGACGGGCCACTTCTGAATCCAGCTCGCGCCAGAGATCTTCGTTCTTGACTGGTTTTTTCGCAGAGGTTTTCCAGCCATTGCGCTTCCAGCCTGCCATCCATTCGGTAATGCCTTTGCGCACGTACTGCGAGTCTGTAAACAGTTCCACCTCACAGGGGCGTTTCAGGGCCTCCAGGCCCCGGATGGCCGCCATGAGCTCCATGCGATTATTGGTGGTATTTGTCTCGCCACCATGCAGGGTCTTGCGGTTATCGCCATAGCGCAAAACTACCCCCCAGCCGCCGGGGCCGGGGTTGCCCTTGCAGGCGCCATCTGTGTACAGGGTTACCTTGCCGGCCATTCAGTCTCCTGGTTCCGTTATCGATAATTTAGTTGAACTTGTTGACGGGTGCGCCACTCTGGCTGCAGCCCCGGGAAGCGCCGACAGTGCCGGTCCCCGGCAGCGCAATGACCTTATTTTGTCGCCAGACAGGGCGTCTGGGCAGCCGGGCATGCACGCGTTTCTTGGCGAGGATACAGTAATAGGCGCCTACTGGCAGGAGCCGGTTTCCGGACAGACGATTATCAAGCCGGCTGACTGGTTTACGGCCGCTGCGTTGCAGTGGGGTTCTGAAAAACCGGGTAACGGACGCTTCAACATTGAAACCCAGCAGGTGGAGCCAGTCCTCCATCCGACCACGCAACAGGAAGCGACCGCCCCAGGGGCCCTCGCTGCTTCTGGAGATCAATTTACGTGCTCCCCAAAGGCTAAGCGGATTAAAACCAAACAAGGCCATGGTGCCCTCCCCCCGGAGCACCCGCGCCGCCTCCCGGATCACCTGGTGCGGATAGGGCGAGAAGTCGGCAGTATGGTGCAATACCACGAGATCCATGGAGTCACCCGGAAAGGCCAGCTCGTCGGCATCGCAGATGGCCACGCCATCGGGGATGTGGGGATACCAACGCGGCGCTGTCATGATCTTCTGGGAAAAGTCCGTCCCCGTAGCCAGCGGCAACCGGTGGCTGATCCCCACCTGTAACTGCCTGGCACCCGTCAGTCTCTGGAGCTCGGCGTCGACAAAGCGCCTTTGGTCGGCCAACAGCGCCCGACCGAGCGGGCTCTGGAACCAGCGCTCAAAGCTTTCATGTCTGGCGGAATAATCAACTGCGTCGGATTCACTCACCAATGCGCCACTCCCGGAAGCTCGAACCTGTGGTTGGGGCCTTGTATTTAATGCTCTATCATATCAGTCACATTCGACAAGCACATGTGGGGCCCTATGCTGACCATTTCTGCCATACCCGCCTTCAGTGACAACTATATCTGGTGCCTTTCCGACGCCGCCAGCGATAAAGCTCTGATTGTGGACCCGGGCCAGGCCCAACCGGTTCTGGACCACCTGGCCGAGAACGGCCTGACACTCGATACCATCCTGGTGACCCATCACCACCCGGATCATGTTGGTGGTGTCAAAGAACTGGTTTCCCGGTTTCCGGACTGCCGTGTAACCGGCCCCGCGGATTCCCCCTATAAAGGCAGCACCAACCTGGTCCATCCCGGTGACGAGGTGATCTGGGAAGACATCACTTTCCAGGTTCTCGGTGTTCCCGGTCATACCCTGGACCACATTGCCTATTTCACGGATGTCGAGATTCAGGGCCGGCCGGTTCTGTTCTGCGGCGACACCCTGTTTGTTTGTGGTTGCGGCCGTCTGTTCGAAGGCTCCCCGGAGCAGATGCGCCAATCTCTTCAGACCCTGAGAGCCCTGCCGGGCAAAACCGCCGTTTATTGCGCCCATGAGTACACCCTCGCGAATCTCCGTTTCGCCCGTAGCTGGCTGCCGGAAGATGAAGGTCTCCGCGACTTCGAGCGACAGTGTCAGAGCGCCCGTGATGCTGGGAAACCGACGGTTCCTTCGGTACTTGAAAACGAGAAACGGTTGAATCCTTTTCTGCGCTGGGACGATCCGGCTGTAGTGGACTCCGCCCGTGCCTATTGCGCCAGTCACGGCTTGCCGGCAGATTCCGAGAATGCGATTTTTGCGGCTATTCGCCACGGCAAGGATAACTTCTGACGCCCCGCGATACGCACTTAACAAATCCTCTCACAGCCGTAACGAGAGGTTTCTTGACCCTTTGAAAAGTGGTCCCATAGAATCGTTCCAACTTTGTGGCCGTAAATTGTTCAATATGCCGGGTTTTCAGATTCTGGATCCGGCCTCAACCTGTAACCGGATGCCCTTATGTCGGTCAGACGATTGTCGTTATTATTTTTTGCCGGAGCCCTCGCCAGTGGCTGCAGTAGCCTGATCAGTCAGGGTGAGGAAAACCCTCTGAATACACAGGAAGTCACCGTTGCCGCAGGCGACGAGGGGCTGAAGAAGGCTGTCGAGACCGGAGAAAACGGCGATGCTGCCCGGAACGAACCGCTGGATGAGGCCATTGCACCCGAATTGAAGGTCGCCGCCAGGGAAGCCCGGGAGAAGCTAGACAATCCGGTTCAGAAGGACGTAGAAGAAAAGGTCGTTGAGCAGGATCTCTGGGCCAGACTGCGGTCGGGATTCGTGCTGGATCATGACATCGATAATGACCGCGTACGGGACCAGTTGAGCTGGTATGCCCGTCACCCGGGCTATATCGATCGGGTGGTTGAACGGGGCAGCCGTTACCTTCATTACATTGTCAACGAGACCGAAAAGCGGGGCCTGCCCGCCGAATATGCCCTGCTCCCCATTGTTGAAAGCGCGTTCGATCCCTTTGCGTACTCCCATGGCCGGGCCGCGGGTCTCTGGCAGTTCATTCCGTCGACCGGAAAGTACTTTGGCCTGACTCAGAGCTGGTGGCACGATGAGCGACGGGATGTTGTTGCTGCCACCGACGCTGCGCTGACCTATCTTGATAGGCTGGCAAATCGATTTGATGGCGACCATACCCTGGCTCTGGCCGCCTACAACAGTGGCGGAGGAACGGTCTCCAGCGCCATGCGCCGCAACCGGAACAGCAACAAGCCAACGGACTTCTGGTCCCTTAATCTGCCACGGGAAACCCGCCATTACGTCCCCAAACTGATCGCGCTGGCGAAAATATTTGATGATCCCGAGGCCTACGGCATCGAGTTGCCATCACTGAAGGACAAACCCTACTTCGAGGTTGTTGACACCGGCTCCCAGCTCGACCTTGCGCAGGCGGCGGAACTGGCCGGGGTGGACGTGGACGAAATTTACCTGCTGAACCCCTCATACAACCGCTGGGCAACATCTCCGGATGGTCCTCATCGGTTGCTCGTTCCGGTCCAGAATGCCGAGACCTTTCGCACAGCCCTGGCAAAGATTCCTGCCAATCAGCGTGTTTCCTGGCGCAACTATGAGGTCCAATCAGGCGACAGCCTGAATTCGATTTCCAAGAAATTCTCGACAACCCCGTCGGTACTGCAACAGGTGAACAACCTGAACAGTGACCTGATACGCATTGGCCAGCGCCTGATGATCCCTTCCGCGTCCAAGGGCACCGATGCCTATGCCCTCAGCGCCTCCCAGCGGCTTGAACGCAAACAGGAACGGAAGCGGGACGGAAACAAGGTTCGTTACACGGTCCGCAAAGGCGATACCTTCTGGGACATTGCCCGCGAGCATCGGGTATCCGTGCGTGAAGTTTCTGCATGGAATGGCATGGCCCCAGGCGATCCTCTGATACCGGGCAAGGAACTCGTCATCTGGTCCAAAACAAGTCAGCCGACGGTGATGGCAGCCAATAGTGGCCGTGGCAAGGCAATGGTCCGGAAAGTGGGCTACCGGGTACGCAAAGGCGACTCCCTGGCCCGGATTGCCAGCAGGTTTTCCGTGAATGTGCGGGACATCGCAAGCTGGAACGATCTGAATACCGCCCGTTATCTGCAACCCGGGCAAAGTCTGGTACTCTACGTTGATATCCGAAACAGTCCCTGACGTGCGAGACTTATGACAAGAACACGGAAAGCCTCACCCCTTACGTCGTTTTTTTCAGCCCTGGCGTTTATCGCCACACCACTCATCTCACCTTTTTCCGTCGCCGACGAGGCAATGCCAACACATGGCATTGCCATGCACGGCGACACCAAATACCCCGCCGGATTCAGCCATTTCGACTACGTTAATCCGGACGCCCCGAAAGGCGGCTCCCTGAAAATGGCGGTTGTTGCCAACGGCTTCGATTCTTTCAATCCGTTTGATATCCGGGGCGTTGCCGCCGCAGGCATCAGCAACTACCTGTATGACACACTCCTTGAGTCGTCGGACGATGAGCCCTTTTCCGCCTACGGCCTGATTGCCGAATCCCTGGAAACCCCCGAAGACCGAAGCTATGTGATTTTCAATATCCGGGAGCAGGCGCAGTTCCACGATGGCCAAGCCATTACCGCTGAAGACGTAAAATTCTCCTTCGACACCCTCACCACCCAGGGACACCCCTTCTTCAGGAACTACTACGCTGACGTCAAAGCAGTCACCATAGAAGGCCCTCGACGGGTACGTTTTGAGTTCAAGGAAACCAGCAATCGCGAACTGCCGCTGATCCTTGGCCAGATGCCTATTTTGCCCGCGCACTACTGGGCCGATCGGGAGTTTGGCAAGAATGGCCTCAACCCGCCGTTGGGCAGTGGCCCCTACAGGATTGGTGACTTCGAAGCCGGCCGGTCGATTACCTACGAACGCATTGAGAATTATTGGGCAAAGGACCTCGGCGTCCGTAATGGCCGATTCAATTTCGACCAGATCACCTACGACTATTATACCGATGACACCGTGGCACTAGAGGGCTTCAAAGCCGGCAGTTTTGATTTCCGGTTGGAGTCTTCTGCCAAGAACTGGGCAACCGCCTACACAGGGAAACGGTTCGAGAACGGCACGATTATCAAGGAAGCCATAGAGCACCATCGGCCTTCGGGCATGCAGGGTTTTGCCTTCAACACCCGCAGACAGGTGTTTTCCGACCCGCTCGTTCGCGAAGCGCTGGCCTATGGTTTCGACTTCCAGTGGGCCAACAAGAACCTCTTTTTTGACCAGTACACCCGCACTGACAGCTATTTCGAAAACAGCGACCTGGCATCCTCAGGTCTTCCCACCGGCCGGGAACTGGACATACTCGAACCTTACCGGGACCAGTTACCCGAAGATGTGTTTACCGAGGAATATCAGCCACCCACTACCGATGGTCAGCAGGGGCTGCGCGAGAACCTGAGAACTGCTATGGAGCTGCTCAAGTCCGCCGGGTACGTCATCCGCGATGGCAAGATGGTACTCGGCGAAACAGGCGAACCACTGGCGTTCGAGATCCTGCTGTTCCAGAAGAGCTTCGAGCGGGTGGTTCTGCCTTTCAAGAACAACCTCGGCCGTCTCGGTATCGATGTGACCGTACGCCTCGTGGACAGCAACCAGTACATCCAGCGCCTGAGGGAATTCGATTTCGACATGATTACTCAGGTGTTTGGCCAATCGGATTCGCCGGGCAATGAACAGCGGGAATACTGGCATTCATCCACCGTGGATGCCAACGGCTCGCGGAACTACATGGGCGTGAGCGATCCGGTGATCGACGAGCTTGTGAACATGGTAATTCAGGCGCCAAACCGTGAGGAACTGGTTTACCGGGTTCGGGCATTGGACCGGGTTCTGCTCCACCACCATTATGTGGTTCCCCACTGGCACCTGAGAAGCGACCGCGTCGCCTACTGGAACCATCTGCAACGTCCGGCCGAGACGCCCAAGAACGGCATCGACCTGGACAACTGGTGGGCGAAGCCCTGAGGAAAACGCCGCTAAATGGGCATCTACATACTCAGGCGTCTGGCGCTGATCATTCCCACGCTGATCGGGATCATGCTGCTCAACTTTGTCATCGTGCAGGCAGCGCCTGGCGGCCCGGTTGAGCAGCTTATCGCGGAGATGGAAGGCCACGGCGGCAGCGCCCTGGCCCGGGCCTCTGGCGGCGGTACCGGCGGCGAGGTAGCGGACTCCTCCGGCGACACGCGCGGTTCCCGCGGCATACCCGATGAGCTTCTGAAAGAAATCGAAGTCATGTATGGCTTCGACAAACCGGCCCACGAGCGCTTCTTCAAGATGCTCGGAGATTATGCCACCTTCAACTTCGGTGACTCCTTCTTCCGCGAAAAAAGCGTTATCGACCTGATTCTCGACAAGATGCCCGTATCCATCTCCCTGGGTCTCTGGTCGACGCTGATCATCTATTTCATCTCCATTCCCCTCGGCATCCGGAAAGCCGTTACAGACGGCTCCCGGTTCGATGTCTGGACCAGCTCAGCCATCGTGGTGGGCTATGCCATACCGGGCTTCCTGTTCGCCATACTGCTTATCGTGCTGTTTGCCGGCGGCAGTTATTTTGACTGGTTCCCGCTCCGGGGTCTGACGTCTTCGAATTTTGACGAGCTGACCTGGTACCAGAAAATCGGTGATTACTTCTGGCACCTGGCGCTGCCGGTCACCGCGAACGTGATTGGTGGTTTTGCCACCCTGACTTTGCTCACCAAGAACTCGTTCCTGGATGAGATCGGGAAACAGTATGTGGTGACCGCCCGCGCCAAGGGGCTGGATCAGAAAGAAGTGCTGTATGGCCACGTTTTCCGCAATGCCATGCTGATCGTGATCGCCAGCCTGCCCGGTGTCCTTGTCGCTCTGTTCTTTACCGGTTCACTGCTGATTGAAGTGATCTTCTCCCTGGACGGACTTGGATTGCTGGGTTTTGAAGCGGCTCTCAACCGCGACTATCCGGTAATCTTCGGCACCCTGTACATATTTACCCTGATGGGACTCATCCTGAAGCTGATCAGCGACATCACCTATGTCCTGGTCGACCCACGGATCGATTTTGAAAGCCGGGAGGGCGCGTGAGCTTTCGATCCCTAACCCCGATCCAACAAAGGCGCCTCCGGAACTTCCGGAAAAACCGGCGGGGTTTCTGGTCATTGTGGATTTTTCTGGCTCTGTTCAGCCTCTCATTGGTAGCTGAGCTGATTGCCAATGATTCCCCATTGATCGTCTCCTACAAGGGTGATCTGTATTTCCCGGTAGTGCAGTCGGTGCCGGAAGAGACCTTTGGTGGTTTTCTGCCGACGGAGGCGGATTATCGAGACCCTTTTATCTCCGATGAGATCAGCGCCAACGGGTGGATGGTCTGGCCACCGATCCGGTTCAGCTACAACACCATCAATTATGATCTTGAGGTGCCCTCACCGGCGCCACCCAGCGCCGAGAACTGGCTGGGCACCGATGACCAGGGTCGGGATGTTGCGGCCCGGGTGATCTATGGTTTCCGTATTTCGGTGCTGTTTGGCCTGACCCTGACTATTGCCAGCTGCATTGTTGGCGTAATTGTCGGTGCCATCCAGGGCTTTTACGGTGGCAAGATCGACCTGTTGGGCCAGCGCTTTATCGAGATCTGGTCTGGCCTGCCGGTGCTCTATCTGCTGATCATTCTTTCTAGTATTGTCCAGCCCAACTTCTGGTGGCTGCTGGGCATCATGTTGCTGTTCAGCTGGATGGGACTGGTTGATGTGGTCCGGGCGGAATTCCTGCGCGCCCGAAACTTTGAGTATGTAAAAGCCGCCCGAGCACTCGGCCTGGACAACCGCAAGATCATGTTCCGGCACATCCTGCCCAACGCCATGGTGGCCACCCTCACCTTTCTGCCTTTCATTCTCACGGGCGCAATCACGGGCTTGACCTCCCTGGATTTCCTGGGCTTTGGTCTGCCCTCCGGATCACCATCTCTCGGCGAGCTGATTGCCCAAGGCAAGGCCAATTTGCATGCGCCCTGGCTCGGCATTTCTGCCTTTGTCTCGCTGTCACTGATGCTTACACTGCTGGTGTTTGTAGGCGAAGCCGTGCGCGATGCCTTTGATCCGAGGAAGAGCTGATATGAGCCAACTGCTTCAGATCTCCGACCTCTCCATCTGTTTCAATCAGGGGCCCGCGGCGGTTGAATCCCTCTCGCTGGCTGTTCGCGAGGGCGAGACCCTGGCCCTGGTGGGCGAAAGCGGCTCCGGAAAATCCATTTCCGCGCTATCGATCCTGCGCCTCCTGGATGCACGCCATGCCAGCTACCCTAGCGGGCAGATACGCTACCGAGGTGAAGATCTGCTGGCTGCCACCGAGAAGCGAATGCGCCAGATCCGGGGCCGGGAGATTGGAATGATCTTCCAGGAGCCAATGACGTCCCTTAACCCGTTACACACGGTGGAAAAGCAGATTGGCGAAACCCTGGAGCTCCACAAGGGAATGCGAGGGCCCCAGGCTAAGCAACGGTGTCTGGAGCTGCTGAAACTGGTCGGCATACAGAATCCGGAAAGCAAGCTTGGCGCCTACCCACACCAGTTGTCGGGCGGGCAGAAACAGCGTGTGATGATCGCCATGGCACTGGCCAACGAACCCGATCTTCTTATCGCGGACGAGCCCACAACCGCCCTGGATGTCACCGTACAGAAACAGGTTCTCGAGTTGCTCCGGGATCTTCAGAAGAAGCTGGGCATGGCCATTCTGTTGATTACCCATGACCTGACTATCGTTCGCCGATACGCAGACCGGGTGGCCGTTATGGAGCACGGCAAACTCGTGGAGGAAGCCGAGACCGACGCTCTGTTTGCAAGCCCGCAACACGCCTACACCAGGAAGCTGCTGGATGCGGAGCCTCCGGAAGCGCCCCTGGCCCTGGGTAAACGCGCGGAACCGCTGCTCGCCGTTGAACATCTGGACGTGCGCTTCCCGGTCCGCAAGAATCTCCTGGGTCAGGTAAAGGAATCCTTTCACGCCGTGCAGAACGCGGAATTCCAGCTCAACCATGGCGAAACTCTCGGAATCGTCGGGGAAAGCGGCAGCGGCAAGACCACCATTGGCCATGCCCTGCTGAAACTTACCGCCAGTACCGGCAGTATCCGCCTGACGGGCGAGGAGCTGGCGTTTCTTAACCAGAAGGATTTCCGGCCCTGGCGGCGGCGGGTGCAGATTGTCTTCCAGGATCCGTTCGGCAGCCTGAGCCCGAGAATGTCCATTGCCGAAATCGTCCGGGAAGGGCTGGAAATTCATGATGCGGATAACGCCGCCGAGCATGACCAGAAAGTGATTCGCGCGCTGACCGATGTCGGCCTGGATCCGGAGGCACGGCATCGATACCCACACGAATTCTCTGGCGGCCAACGCCAACGTATTGCCATCGCCCGGGCCCTGGTGCTGCAGCCCGACCTGATCATCCTGGACGAACCCACTTCAGCCCTGGACCGCACCGTGCAGAAACAGGTCATTGAACTGTTAAGGGATATCCAGACCCGTTATGGTCTAAGCTATATCTTTATCAGCCATGACCTGGCTGTGGTGCGCGCCCTGAGCCATAAGCTATTGGTGCTGCAGCATGGCCAGATTGTGGAATATGGTGACGCGGCCGAGATCTTTCATGCACCGCGGGCGGAATACACCCGTGAGCTGCTCAATGCCGCATTCTTTTACCAGAAACCAACTACGACTATTTGAGCGTTACCCCGGCCAGAGCACTCGGGGATAATGCTCACAAATCAGGAACACAGGGAGAACGACCCATGGGAATCCTCAGTGGCAAGAAAGCACTGATCGTTGGCGTAGCCAGCAAACTGTCTATTGCTTACGGCATCGCCGAGGCCTTCGCCCGCGAAGGTGCCGAATTGGCGTTTACCTACCAGAATGAAAAACTTCAGCCACGGGTTGAGAAATTCGCCGAACAATTCGGCAGCAAGCTGACCTTCCCCTGCGATGTCGCCAGCGACGAAGAAATTGAAAACGTCTTCAAGGAACTGGGCAAGCACTGGGACAACATCGACATTATTGTCCATGCGGTGGGCTATGCGCCTGGACACGAGCTGGACGGCAACTACGTCGACGTGACCACCCGTGACGGCTTCCGCATTGCCCACGACATCAGCTCCTACAGCTTTGTCGCGCTGGCCAAGGGTGCTCGCGGCATGATGCACGAAGGCAGCTCGCTGATTACCCTGAGCTACCTGGGCGCCGAGAAGGTTCTTCAGAACTACAACGTGATGGGCCTGGCCAAGGCCTCCCTGGAAGCCAACGTTCGCTATATGGCCGCCAGCCTGGGCCGTGACGGCATTCGTGTGAACGGTATTTCCGCCGGCCCGATCAAGACTCTGGCCGCCTCTGGCATCAAGAGCTTCCGTAAGATGCTGGCCGAAAACGCCAGGCGGGCACCGCTGCGTCGAAACGTCACCATCGACGAAGTGGGTAATGCTGCCGCATTCCTCGGCTCTAATCTGTCCTCAGGTATTACCGGCGAGATCATGTACGTAGACGGCGGCTTCAACATCACTGGCATGGGTGAACTGGAAGAGTAAGCCTTACCCGCTTCCGAAAACAAAAGAGCCGGCGCTATGCCGGCTCCTTTCGTTGGATTGCACGGACAAGAGTCAATCCTGGGCCATCGCCGAGGCCACGGCCTCCACCCACTCGACGTATGCGGTTTCGTCAGACTCGATGATTCGCGCCCCCACCAGAAAGCTCGACTCGTTGGGTCGACACCAGACCACTTCGACCATCAGACCGAAAGGCTGGGCATGGTTACCAAGAAATACGCTCGCCGGCAGCAGGGCCCCCAGGGAAAGGGGTTCGTCAGCTGTCAGGCAAAGACCACTGGCGGAAATATCACGAATACCGCAGACAAGGTCCCGCTCCTCGGCTCCGGTTTCTTCCGGCAAGCCGGACTCAAGCTCGAGTATTGCCCTGGCTCGCGCCGTAAGACGGTAATCGGCCCGATTGTCCTGATCAACGGGCGGTTCATTCCGGGTTCCAAAGCTATAGTCATTATCTGCCATTGTTGTTTTTCCTGCTTCGGCAATATCAGTTGCGGCCAACACGAATCCGCCCGACTACCCTGCTAAGGGTATCGTCGAATTCCGCGGAGGTTCCCAGAACCCGGATCCGTCCTTCGACAATCCCTTCAACCAGGGCGTCCTCGAGAAATTCGCGCCGGTTCAGGCCGAGACGGTCCACAAACACGAGCTTTCTCGACGCATTGATGCGCACGGCCAGTTTCAGACGGGCAGGTTCATCAGACGTTTCATCGGGTTCAACGACAATCCAGCCACCAAGCTTGATGGCATCCACCTGTTTCTCGGCCAGCAGCGTTCTTTCCTTCCGGATCCGTTCCTGTTCAGCCTGTTCATCGGCTAGACGTTGCTCTTCATCGGCTTGCCGCTGGCGCTCAAGCTCGGCTTCACGCTCCGCTTCCTCGGCTCTGCGCCGTTCTTCCGCGACTTCTTTTTCCCGCCTCAATTCCTCGGCGCGCAGCCTGGCAGCTTCCGCCGCCTGTTCCCTCTGCCGACGCTGCTTCTCGCAGACCCGGGCAAGCAGTTCCACGGTTTCTGCCAACACCGTTCCGAACGGCGTGAGCTGCGGCAATGGCCCGATCTGCTCCTGCTCAAGGGCCCTCTGAAACTCGCCCCAGGTCTGCAGCCCCAGTTTCACGCCGGCGCCGTTGGTCCAGAGGATTTCTGCCGATTCCGGTAAGAACGCATAGAAGTAACGGCGCTGCTCTCCGACACCCTCGCCCTCGACAAACCATTGCCCCTCATACGGTTCAAAAGCTTCTGCCGCGGGCACTTCGAAGCTGAGCCAAGTGCTGTCCCAGTGGAAGCTCCCCTCCGCAGGCAGAGCCTCCACAAGATCCGGCGCCTCCCCTCTCAGCCTGGAAACCATAGCGGATTCGATCCCGGACAGGGACTCCGCAGGCAGTGATTCATTAAAAACCCGTTTCCAGACATCAAGGATGCGATCACCGATCTGTTCGCCCACGTGATAGAGCCGGTTACGGTCCTTGTCGGAAAGCGACGGATCACCAATCCAGACCAGCCATTCCAGCAACTTGCTGCCATGTCGCAGATTCTCTCCCTCGAGACCGGAATCCCAGATCGACTGTTTCAGCAGACCCTGCCAGTGATCAAGGATAAAGCGGACAATCGGAAGCGGCAGCTTGCGCCCCTGGAGAGCCCGACCGATCAATGCCCGGGAAGACTGCTCTGCCTTGCGCTGCTTTGCAGCGCCCTGCTCGGTTTCCAGCAGCCGTTGGCGGAGCTTTCCAACCTGGGCATTCCTCTTCCCGGCGTCTTCCTGCCAGCTATGACAAAATTCGTTCACCGGCTCCGTCTTGCCGGATTCAAAACTTGCGGAAACGGCGATAACCAGCGAATCCAGCTGATCCATCAGAACCTTGGCGGAACGGCCTCCGGAATCACTCCAGCCGCGCCACTCCTGAAGGCTGTCCAGCCACTCCAGTAGCGCCTTGCTGAAGGCTTTCTTGCCCTCCAGATTCATGCGCCAGGCAAGATAGAAGCGCAGCCTTGCCACCCGGCGGGCGAGGCTCGGGTGCAGGCCGCTTGTCTTCAGGAACACGTCCATGATGCGGTCAGCCACATAGGCGGCGTTCACCTGTCGGGCTGACCACTCCAGATGAACGGAGCGGATCACATGGGTCACGCGCTCGTCGCGCTGTTCCGACCAGCAGGAAATGAGCAGCGGGCGCCAGTCGCTGACGGCGTCTGGTTCAAGCTTGCCAGCCGGGTATGGGAGGTCAGGAACACGGATGCCGGCCAGGACATCGTCAATCTTGCCTGAAACCGCTACAACGGAAGGCACATCCTTCGGTCTCTGCCTGTTTTGCGACATCCGTTCCCCGTACTTAAGAAGCGTTGAAAAGGCCCTGTAAATAACGCAGTATAACCAACTCGCCGGGGTTTACCGCAACCGTGGGCCGGCGTTATTCGCGTTAATCTGCAACCTTGTTGGCATAATCCATGGTCCATCAGGGCTGCAACGATCAGAATCGGGGAAGCAGAACAACATGTCGGGCAACAAACTAGAGAATCTGAATGTGGCGAGCCAGGAAGCACTGATCACTCCTGAAGCGCTGAAAAAGGAGATGCCGCTCTCCGACAAGGCCGCAGATACCGTCTCAAAAGGTCGTCAGGCCATCTATGACATCATGGATGGCAAAGACCATCGGCTGTTTGTGGTGGTTGGCCCCTGCTCCATTCACGACGTCGAAGCCGCCAGGGATTACGCTACGCGCCTCAAGAAGTTGGCCGATGAAGTCAGCGACACCTTGCTGATCGTAATGCGCGTGTATTTCGAGAAGCCCCGGACTACCGTTGGCTGGAAAGGTCTGATCAACGACCCGCATCTCAACGACACCTTCGATATTGAGCAGGGCCTGCACATCGGTCGTCGTCTGCTACTGGACATCAACGAGATGGGTCTGCCCGCGGCCACCGAAGCGCTGGATCCGATTTCCCCGCAGTATCTTCAGGACACCATCGCCTGGTCCGCCATTGGCGCTCGGACGACTGAGTCCCAGACACACCGTGAAATGAGCAGCGGCCTGTCCATGGCCATCGGCTTCAAGAACGGCACCGACGGCAGCCTTGACGTTGCGGTCAATGCCATGAAATCCGTGTCGCACCCGCACAGCTTCCTGGGCATCGACCAGCAGGGTCAGGTGGCGATTATCCGCACCAAGGGCAATAACTACGGCCACGTTGTTCTGCGTGGCGGCGGTGGCAAACCCAACTATGATTCGGTGAGCGTCGCCCTGTGTGAGCAGGCAATGGACAAGGCAGGCCTCCGCAAGTCGATGATGATTGACTGCAGCCATGCCAACTCCAGCAAGGATCCGGCCATCCAGCCTCTGGTTATGCAGGATGTGACCCATCAGATTCTGGAAGGCAATACATCGATCCAGAGCCTGATGGTTGAGAGCAACATTAACTGGGGTAACCAGTCCATTCCGGAAAATCTGGCAGATCTCAAATACGGCGTATCGGTGACGGACGCCTGTATCGACTGGCCGACCACGGAAAAGGCCATTCGGGATATGCGCGACAAGCTGAAAGACGTGCTGCCCAAGCGCAAGATCGGCTGATTAAAGCAGTATTGAAAACGGGGAGCCTTAGCTCCCCGTTTTTATAACCCCACCTATCCAGTCGAGTCTCTCTCTCAGGACCACCACGTGACCGATAATGACCAGCGTTGGTGGCTGAACGGCCTCTGCTTCTACCCGCTCGACGATGTTGTAAAGATTGCCTGTCACCACACGCTGATCCCTCGTTGTCCCCTTTGAGACCAAAGCCACGGGCATATCCTGGGACATTCCGTGAGCGACCAACTGCCGGCAGATGATTGGCAGACCCACGAGACCCATGTAAAACACCAGAGTCTGGTTGTTCTGGACGAAGTCTCTCCAGGGTAGATCGCAGGTATCATTCTTGAGGTGGCCGGTCACAAACCGGACCGACTGGGCGTAATCCCGATGGGTCAACGGGATACCGGCGTAGGCAGCACAGCCGGAGGCGGCCGTTATACCTGGCACAACCTGGAACCGGACGCCGGCATCGGCCAGGGTTTCAATCTCTTCCCCACCCCGACCAAAAATAAACGGGTCTCCGCCTTTAAGACGAACCACCTTCCGGCCCTGCCTGGCCAGATCCACTAATCGCTGATTGATCTGATCCTGAGGCAAAGTGTGATTGGCACGCTGCTTACCAACATGGATCATCTTGGCAGTGTCCGGAATCATGGCCAGTATTTCCGGCGACACCAAGCGATCGTAAAGCACGACTTCGGCAGACGTAATCAGCCTCCAGGCCTTGAGTGTCAGCAGTTCAGGGTCGCCCGGTCCGGCCCCGACGAGGGCCACTTCACCCGCAGATGTATTCGGATTCGAAGTTACCGGGTTGACCCTGTACCTTACCGGTGCAGGGGCTGCACCAACGCCCTTCCCTGGTGCGCGTTCTTGCTGATCACTCATTGGATTTTGTCGACGCCTCCCATATACGGCCTGAGAACCTCCGGAACCACAATGCTGCCGTCTGCCTGCTGGTAATTCTCCATGACTGCAATCAGTGCACGGCCAACGGCCAGACCCGACCCATTCAGAGTATGCACGGGTTCGGGCTTTCCGGTTTCCGGGTTACGCCAACGGGCATGCATCCGGCGCGCCTGGAAATCGCGGGTGTTGGAGCAGGAAGAAATTTCACGGAACTTGTCCTGCCCCGGTAACCAGACTTCCAGATCATACGTCTTGGCCGCTGAAAAACCCATGTCGCCTCCGCAGAGTGTAACCACGCGGTATGGCAGTTCCAGCAACTGAAGCACCTTTTCTGCATGGCCGGTCAGAGCTTCCAGCGCGGCGTCTGAATCGCCCGGACGAACCACCTGCACCAGTTCCACCTTGTCAAACTGATGCTGACGAATCATTCCCCGGGTATCCCGACCATAGGAGCCTGCCTCGCTACGGAAGCATGGCGTATGACAAACCATCTGCAGCGGCAACTCTGCGGCATCGAGGATGGAGTCTGAGACAAGGTTGGTAGCCGGCACTTCCGCGGTTGGAATAAGGTACAGCGGATGCTCGCCTTCGGTTTTGAACAGATCTTCCTCGAACTTGGGCAGTTGGCCCGTGCCGTAGAGGCTATCCGCATTCACCAGATAGGGTACGTAAGTCTCCAGGTACCCGTGTTCGCGCGTGTGAAGATCCAGCATGAACTGAGCCAGCGCCCGGTGCAGCCGCGCTACCGGGCCTCGCATGACGGCAAACCGGGAGTGCGCCAGGCGGGTCGCCGTCTCGAAATCCAGGCCTTTCAGGTTCTCACCCAGGGCAACGTGATCCCTGGGCTCGAAATCGAAGTCCCTGGGCGTACCCCAGGTGCGAATCTCGACGTTATCATCTTCACTCTCGCCGCCGGGCACATCTTCATCGGGAAGATTCGGGATACCGGCAAGGAAGGCGTTCAACTCTTCTTGCAGAGTGCGAAGCTCGTCTTCGGCCTCAGACTTCTGCTTCTTCAGGTCTTCCACCTCGTCCAGCAGCGGCTGGATGTCCTCACCGGCAGCTTTGGCCTTACCGATCGATTTGGAACGTTTGTTCTGCTCGCTCTGCAGGTTTTCCGTGCTTACCTGAAGGGCGCGGCGGCGCTCCTCAAGCTGCTCGAAGGCGACGGAATCGAATTTGAAATTCTTGATGGTCAGCCGACGGGCGATCTCTTCTGTCTGGGTGCGGACACGTTTGGGATCGAGCATGATTATCCTGAATCTTCCGGTTAGCGATGTTTTGAATGACTCGCCATTATACCTGCACTGGCGCTCGTGGCTACCGCAGCACAAGGCTCAGCTATAGCGTTTGCGGGGGCTTTCAGCGTTGCGGGAATCCAGACGCTGGCGCTTTTCGGCCAGCTTGATCTCCAGCCCACGATTCACGGGCTCGTAGTATCGGCGCTGATGAATCGCTTCGGGCAGATAGGACTCACCGGCGGCGAAGGCCTCCGGTTCATCGTGGGCGTACCGATAGGTATCCCCATGGCCCATACTTTTCATCAGCTTGGTGGGCGCATTACGCAGGTGTACCGGAACCTCGTAGTCCGGGTCCTGGCGGATGTCCGCCATGCACCGATTGAAGGCGTTATAGACGGCATTGCTCTTGGGCGCCATAGCCAGGTAGGTCACCGCCTGGGCCAATGCCAGCTCCCCTTCCGGCGACCCCAAACGCTCCTGAGCATCCCAGGCTTCCATGCTGAGCTGCAGGGCACGGGGGTCGGCATTGCCTATGTCCTCACTGGCAATGCGCACCAGGCGCCGGGCAACGTATAGCGGATCACAGCCGCCATCAAGCATCCGGCACAGCCAGTACAGCGACCCGTCCGGATCTGAGCCACGAACGGATTTGTGCAGGGCCGATATCTGGTCGTAAAACACATCACCGCCCTTGTCGAACCGCCGTAGGCTGGTCTGCATGACCTGTTCAAGCTGATCCGCCATAACCCGATCAGTGCCTGCCTCGTCCGGCTCGGCCAGATCAGCGGCGACTTCAAGGATATTCAGAGCGCGGCGGGCATCGCCTCCAGAGGCTGCCGCCATCAGGGTCAACACGTCCTCATCAACCCGCAGGCGCCCACCAAATCCTTCCTCAGCGGTCAGCGCACGGCGTAACAGCTGAAGAATGTCCTCTTCCTCAAGGTTCTTGAGCACGTAGACACGAGTCCGGGACAGCAAAGCGCTGTTCAGCTCGAAAGAGGGATTCTCGGTGGTGGCACCAACGAAGATGAAGGTGCCGTCTTCAATATGGGGGAGAAACGCGTCCTGTTGGCTTTTGTTGAAGCGGTGCACTTCATCCACGAACAACAAGGTATCCCGGCCCTGAGACTGCTTCCGATTTCGAGCACGCTCCACAACGGCCCGAATCTCTTTCACACCACTCAGTACGGCAGAGACCGTCTCGAAGCTGAGATCACTGACGTTGGCCAGTAGCTGGGCGAAGGTGGTTTTTCCGACTCCGGGAGGGCCCCAGAGGATCATGGAGTGAAGCTGGCCCTGCTCGACCGCGCGCCGCAGCGGTTTGCCGGGCCCTACCAGATGGGCCTGGCCAACATAGTCATCCAGGCTTGCCGGCCGCATTCTCGCGGCCAGCGGGCGAAAGCCAGCAGATTCCGCGAACAGGCTGTCCTGCATCAGGCCCCGTCCCGGATAATGTCTACACCCTCCGGATAGTTGAGGGTAAATGCGCCAGCCTCAACGGGCTCGTTGAGCCTGATCTGGTCAAAACTCAATACGCTGAGCTGTGCCAAGGAATCCTGCATGCGCATCTCCTGAAGTTCACCCTTGAAAAAGGTTAGCCTGAGCGACGTAAACAGGGAATCGGGGCTGCGTGGCTCCAGAATAAATTCACGGGTGTTGTCGCCAATCTGGCGACCGGAAACCTTGTAGGTTTCCTCGAGGTTATCCACCTCACCGCTTAGCAGGAGCGCGGGTGTGGATTGCGCACGATCGTCGAGGTTATGGATCGTGACCTGCTCCAGGTCCGGATCGTAAACTTCGACCGTTTCGCCATCACTTACAATAAACTGAGACAGGGGTTCACTGGTCTCCCAGTAAAACAGCCCCGGTCGCTTGGCCTTCAGGGAGCCGCGGGTTTCCTGAACCTTGTTACCATTCTCGTTGACAACGATCTGGATGAAATCCGCCTGGTAGGATTCATAACCCTTCAGCAGCGAGGCCAGCTCGTCTGCACTCGCGCCCTCTTCACTGGCAGTCGCAGGGCTGACAATAAATGCCGCCATAATCAATGTTGCCAGGCATTTCAGAAAAGACTGTCGCATTATTCGTTACTCCTAATCTCTGGGTGGCGGCGGCGCCAGAACTTCCCGGGCACCGTTATGGCCTGCAGCGCTTACTACGCCGGATGCTTCCATGGCATCAACCAGGTTGGCCGCCCGGTTGTACCCGATCTTGAATTTTCGCTGCACCGACGAAATCGACACGCGGCGGCCTTCGGTAACGAATGCAACCGCCTCGTCGTAGAGCGCGTCACTTTCGCTGTCTCCACCGCCTTCCGACAGGTTGGGCACCCCGGGCAGGCTCTCGCCTTCAGCACCATTGAGAACGTCATCCACATAGACCGGTTCGCCCCGGGCTTTCCAGGCACTGACTACGCGATGGACTTCATCGTCATCCACAAAAGCCCCATGCACCCGAACCGGCAACCCCGACCCCGGTGGCAGGTAGAGCATGTCACCATGCCCCAGGAGCTGCTCAGCGCCGCCCTGATCCAGTACCGTACGCGAATCGATCTTGGAGGAGACCTGGAACGACATCCGGGTGGGAATGTTGGCCTTGATCAGGCCGGTGATCACATCCACCGACGGCCTCTGGGTAGCAAGGATCAGGTGGATACCGGCCGCCCGCGCCTTCTGGGCAATCCGGGCAATCAGTTCCTCAACTTTCTTGCCGACGATCATCATCATATCGGCGAATTCGTCGATAACCACTACGATGAACGGCAGGGTATCGAGCTCTGGCCGCTCCTGCTCGTCGTTGGCAAGGTATTCGTCCGGTTTCCAGAACGGATCCAGCAGCGGTTCGCCAGCGGCCACCGCATCTTTGATCTTGCGGTTGTAGCCCGCGAGGTTACGAACCCCGAGGCTGGCCATAAGCTTGTACCGGCGCTCCATTTCAGCGACACACCAGCGTAGCGCGTTGGCCGCCTCCTTCATGTCGGTGACCACCGGCGCCAGCAGGTGCGGAATGCCATCGTAGATGCTCAGTTCAAGCATCTTGGGGTCCACCATGATGAAGCGGACCTCCTCCGGCCCCGCCTTCAGCAGCATGCTGAGCAGCATGGCATTGACGCCGACGGATTTACCGGAACCGGTGGTGCCCGCCACCAGCAGGTGTGGCATTTTGGAGAGATTGGCGACCATCGGATTGCCACCAATGTCGTTACCCAGCGCCAGGGTCAACGGTGAGCTGGAATCCTGGAACACCCGCGCGCCGAGCACTTCACTGAGGCGAACCATTTCCCGTTCTTCGTTGGGAATCTCGATACCAACCACAGACTTTCCGGGAATCACCTCGACCACCCGAACGCTTAGTACGGCCAATGAACGGGCCAGATCCTTTGCGAGGTTGGAAATTTTGCTGACCTTCACACCCGGAGCTGGCTTGATCTCGAACCGGGTAATGACCGGACCGGGATTGACCTCAACAACTTCAACGGACACCCCGAAATCCCCCAGCTTTTCCTCTAGCAGCCGTGACATATGTTCCAGGGATTCTTCGGAGTAGCCTCTTTCCTTATGCTCCTCCGGCGGGTCCAGCAGAGAAATCGGCGGAATCGGGCTCTCAATATCTTCCAGCAATGAAGGTTGCTTGCTGCCCTTGTCCTTCGACTGAGTCGGCTGTTTGTCCTTCTTGAAGGGCGAAATCTTCAGCGACCGTCCGGCAGACTGAGGAGATGGCTCGGGTTTGGCAGGTGTTCCGTCAGTGACAGGAGCCTCATCACGTGAACTGAAACTTTCGAGCCTCGCAGGTTCAGGGTCAACCTCGGCAGAGAGACCATCCAATGCGGGCTCTTTTCGACCGTTTTCTGGCTTCGACGCGGGCTTCGGGGATTTCAGCTTCTTCGGTCCAAAGCCGGGGATCCGTTGCCACCAGCGCGGCTTGTTGGAATCTGCTTTTTTCCGCGTGCTGTCCACGGCCGGCACTCGGTCCTTGACCACCGGTGGCTCAGATTTGGGCTCTGGATTAGCCTCTGGTTTTTCCGGTTTCGGCTTGCCTTTAAAAAGGCTCTTGATGGCAAGACCCGTTCTGAGCGTCAAACCACCCACCTGATCCATCAGCCAGAACCAGGACAGGCCGGTGGTGACGGTCAGTGCGAAGAGAAAGATGGCAATCAGCAGGAGCGTGGTGGCCGGCAGGTTGAAAAACCGCACCATGGCGTCGGCCACAGCCGTTCCCAATACACCGCCTGAGGAGGCCCCGAGACCGAACACGGAATACAGGGACAGCAGACTGGTTGCCGAGAGCAAAATCAGCAGAAAGCCACCGAACCGCATCATGAATAGCGGCCAGTGGAGATCCAGGGAATCATTCCGCCGGCGGATAAGCATGAGTGCGTAACCCGCGATCATGACCGGGAACAGATAGGCGACATGGCCAAAGAAATCCATGAAAAGGCTGGCGAGCCAGGCCCCGGTTCGGCCGGCATAATTCTGCACGCTGGTATCATGGCCAATACTGGCCCACCCCGGATCCGACGGGCTGAAGGTGACCAGCGCCATGGAGAGATAGATACACAGGGCGATCAGAGCAATAACGGCGCCTTCACGGGCGCCCTGGGCTGCCAGGCGGCGAAAGCGCAGCTGCTTCTCTGTCAGTTCTTGTGGTGCTTTCTTCGCTTTTGCGGATTCGACCATGAATGCTCAGACGTTATCGGTGCTTGCGTTCCGAAGCGCCTGAAAGCCTCTTCCCAGATCGGTTTTCAGGTCTTCAACAGCTTCGATTCCCACGGAAAGCCTGATCAGGTTTTCCGTAATTCCGGCCCGCGCCTTATCCTCCGGGGATAATCGCCCGTGAGTCGTCGTGGCCGGATGTGTAATCGTGGTTTTAACGTCACCGAGGTTTGCCGTGATGGAAACCATTCGAGTGCCATCAATGAAGGCCCAGGCCTCTTCTCTCGCGCCCTTGAGCTGGAAGGACAACACACCACCAAATCCGGTTTGCTGTTTTTTTGCCAACTCATGTTGCGGATGACTCTGGAGCCCGGCATAGAAGACACGTTCAACCGCCGGCTGTTGCTCCAGCCACAGGGCCAACTCTAACGCATTGTCACAGTGGGCGCGCATACGAATTGGTAAGGTTTCCAGGCCCTTCTGGAAGACCCAGGCGTTGAAAGGGCTCATGGTGGGACCCGCCGAACGCAGGAAGCCATAGACCTCTTCCATCATCTTTTCAGGCCCGACCACCACACCGCCCACGCAGCGGCCCTGACCATCCAGGTATTTGGTGGCCGAGTGGATCACGATGTCTGCGCCCTGCTCCAACGGACGCTGGAGCACAGGCGTGCAAAAGCAGTTATCAACCACGAACAGGGCATCGTTGTCTCTTGCGAGCTGTCCCAAAGCCGCCATATCCGCCACTTCGCACAGAGGATTGGACGGCGTTTCAATAAACAGCATCCGGGTTTCAGGCCGGACAGAGGCCTGCCATTCTTCCATATCCGTCAGGCTGACAAACGTGGTTTCCACGCCAAAACGCGCCATGTATTTCTGGAACAGCACGTTGGTGGTGCCGAATACACCCCGGGAGCAGATCACGTGGTCTCCGCCCTGCAGCAGCGCCATGCAGGTACTCAGGATCGCGGACATACCGGAGGCGGTAGCAACGGCACGCTCTCCGCCTTCCATAGCGGCGATGCGCCCCTCAAATGCCTGCACCGTAGGATTGGTAAATCGGGAATAGATGTTGCCGGGTTCATCGCCGCCAAATCGCGCCGCTGCCTGCGCAGCGCTGCCATACACGAAGCTGGACGTGGGGAATATGGCGTCGCTGTGCTCAAGCTGCCCGGTGCGGATCTGGCCCGCCCTCACGGCCAGGGTGTCCACGGACATCCCGTCCAGATCGGACTCCGGGATCCAGACAGTTTCTTCGCGGCGAAAGGTCATCTACATCTCCTGCCTGAAAGCGGCGTTCAGTCTTCGTCGTTATGCAAATCAATAATACCGTTGTCCCCGTTGGCGACGCTGGCACCCTCGGATCGCTTTTCGTCGTTGCGCAAGCCGTCGATCCGGCTCAGATAAGCTTCATCGATATCACCGGTCACGTAGTTGCCGGTAAAGACCGAGCACTCCCAACCCTCGACGTCATCGTTCACGTCACTGACGCAGGTTATCAGGTCCTCCAGGTCCTGATAGAGTAGCCAGTCGGCGCCGATCAGTTCCCGGATTTGTTCAACGGTGCGGCCATGGGCAATGAGTTCGCTGGCCGAGGGCATGTCGATCCCATAAACGTTCGGGTAGCGCACGGGGGGCGCCGCAGACGCAAAATAGACCTTACGTGCACCGGCATCCCTGGCCATCTGGACAATTTCCTTACAGGTGGTTCCACGCACGATTGAATCATCTACCAGCATCACGTTCTTGCCGCGAAACTCGAGGTCGATCGGGTTAAGCTTCTGGCGGACAGACTTCTTACGCATTTTCTGGCCGGGCATGATAAATGTTCGACCGATATAGCGATTCTTGATGAAGCCTTCCCGAAACTTCACGCCCAGACGGTGCGCCATCTGCATGGCTGAGGTCCGACTGGTATCGGGAATCGGCATGACCACGTCGATGTCGTGATCAGGCGTCTCGCGGAGTACCTTCTCGGCAAGGGTCTCGCCCATGCGCAGACGAGCTTTGTAGACCGACACCTTGTCAATAATGGAGTCCGGGCGGGCAAAATACACATGCTCGAAAATACACGGGAAGAGATGCGGATCTTCCGCACACTGGCGGGTGTAGAGGGTGCCGTCGGTTTCAATGTACACCGCCTCACCCGGCGCGATGTCGCGCACCAGTGTATAACCAGCCGCGCTCAAGGCTACGCTTTCGGAGGCAATCATGTATTCCTTACGGCCATTCTCGTCAGTGCGCTCACCGTAGCAGGCGGGGCGGATACCATTCGGATCCCGGAAGCCGACAATGCCGTAGCCGGTAATCATCGCAATAACGGCGTAGGCGCCCCGGCAGCGCTTGTGAACCGCGCTGACGGCAGAGAAGATCTCGTCCTTGGTGGGATCCAGCTTGCCAAGTTTCTGAAGCTCATGGGCGAACACGTTCAACAGCACTTCCGAGTCGGAATTAGTGTTGATGTGGCGCAGATCAGTCCGGAACAGATCCGTACTCAGGTCATCGGCATTGGTCAGGTTGCCGTTGTGCGCCAGGGTAATCCCATAGGGGCTGTTTACATAGAACGGCTGGGCTTCGGCGGAGCTGGAACTGCCCGCAGTGGGATAGCGTACATGCCCGATGCCAACATTACCCACCAGGCGGCGCATGTGGCGGGTGTGGAATACATCCCGTACAAGCCCGTTGTCCTTGCGGAGGTAAAAACGTTCATCCTGAAAAGTAACAATGCCCGCCGCGTCCTGGCCCCGGTGCTGAAGTACAGTCAGCGCATCATAGAGCGACTGATTGACGTTGGAAGTACTGACGATGCCGACAATGCCACACATGGATAAGTGTATCTCCGAGTGTTAAAACTGAATGTTAGCGGGACACGGACGCGGGTTCCACGCCTTCCTGCTCTGTAACGGAATCCGGTTCCGGCGCGTTTTCAGGCGCGGGTCCCAGAAAGCGCGCAAATTCATCGCCCAGGGTCCTTCTGGACCAGTCTTCCACCACGGCCAGGCGATCGATGATGATTGAGGTTCGCCACCAGGTATCCTGCGCCAGCGGCGTATAACGGGTAAACGCAATGGCAACGATCACCACCACCACACCGCGCAAAAGCCCGAACCCCATGCCAAGCACCCGATCGGTAGCCGACAGTCCGGTGGCCCGAATCAGATGACCGATCATGTTATTGATGATGGCACCAACGATGAGGGTTCCGAAGAAAAGTATGGCGAACGCGGCAATGAGCCTGACCAGAGGTGTTTCAACCGTGCTTTCCAGCAGGGATTGCATCTGGGGATGGAAGGTTCTGGCCAGAATAAATGCGCCCACCCAGGTCACCAGAGACAAGGCTTCTCTTACAAAGCCCCGTTTCAGGCTGATGAGCGTGGAAACTGTAATCAGGGCGATAATGACCCAGTCAATCCAGATCAGCGCTTCCATTTAAAACCCGGTGGAGAAAAGGAAGCGCGAATTCTATCAGGAAACCCCAGCTCGCCAAACCGCCAGACACACATAAAAAGGAGGCCCCGGCGCTATTTTTCTCCGGATGTGACCAGACTGTTAAGGTTAAAGGCGTCGTCAAGGGCCCTTTTGGCGGATTCGGCTTCGGATTTGGAGGCGAAGGGGCCGCTGAATACCCGGGTCAGCGTGGTGTCGCCGCGGACTACTTCCTGCAAATGGGAATCATAACCCTTCTCACGGACCTTATCCCTCAGTCTTCGGGCGTTATCGGAATTGCCGAAGCTTCCCAGTTGAACGACCCAGGCACCTTCCAGGGACCGTTCGTATTCAGCGGTTTCCGTGACAGAGCTTTCTGACGCTTGATCTGCAGTTTCGGTCGGAGCAGTGGCCGGCTCTTGACTCGCGTTAGTGGCGGACTGGCCACCGCCAAAGGATTCTGCCACTTCAGGCGTTGCTTCCTCCCCAGGGGACTCTTCAAGAATACGATACCCGGGAGAATCACCGCCCTCTTCCTCAGTCGCTGGCGCCGCAAGAGTGGTATCGCTGGACTCAAGGCCATAAGACGGCGCAGGCGCCAATTCGGATTCGGGTGCTTCCACTTCAGGGAAAGGCGGCTCTTCCGGAATCTTGATCGTCGTCGAAGTGCGTTCGGAATGAGGCTCATCAAAGAGCATGGGAACAAAGATAACCGCGAGGGAGACAAGGACCAACGCCCCGATTATTCTCTGTTTCAGTCCATCCACGTTACTAGGCTCCCAACTGTTGTGACTGCGCCCCGACGGGCACCTATCCGCAGATACTAACGTCCCCGAAGCCGGAACTCAAAGTGCTAGCCGCCGCCATGGACAAAGTTTAAGGCGGCCTGTCCTAGCTTCCGGCTGATTCTTCAGCGAGCAGAATTTCCCGGCCCTCGGCGACGGTGAAGAACGAACCGAAAACGACCACAAGATCGTTAGGGGCTGCTGCGGACAACGCCGAATCAAGCGCCTCTTGCACTGACTCGAAAGCTGGCGCATGAGCGATGCTGGCACCGGCCAGTCTTGCCTGCAAATCATGGCCTGAAAGCCCCCTAGGGACCTTGAGGCTGGCCAGATACCAGGCATCAACCACATCGATCATGGCCCTGCCAACACCTTCCACGTCCTTGTCCGCCAAGGCGCCATAAACTGCGTGTACCCGCCGTTCGGGCAGTTTCAAGCCGCCCAGCTGTTCGGCCAACCAACCTGCCGCATGGGGGTTATGACCAACATCCAGGAAAATATCCGGGCAGGACCCCAGGCGCTCAAATCGCCCGGGCACGCACAGACCTGAAAGCACCTGCTCAATCACAGTGACCGATAAGTCTGGCTCAAGCTGTCGCACGGCGACGACGGCGGCGGCTACGCTTTTAACCGGCAACGGCCCGGCTGGCAAACGAATCGGCTGATTTTGATAATTCAGCACCATTGCCGGAATTCCTGGGGAAGCCTGTGATTCCGGTATTAACTGATAGTCACGCCCGAACATAGCCATGCGAACCTTCTGGGCCGCCGCCTGCTGAAGAACCGAGCGTGGTGGGTCGGTGTCCGCGTAGATTGCCGGAATACCAGGCCGGAGGACCCCTGCCTTCTCAAAACCGATGGCTTCCCGGTTGTCGCCGAGGAAAGCAACGTGGTCGATGTCCACCGATGTCAGTATGACAAAATCCGCGTCCAGGACATTCACCGCATCCAAACGCCCACCAAGACCAACTTCAAGGATCCAGTCGTCGAGACCTGCGTCGGCGAAGGCCACAAAAGCTGCCAGGGTTCCGAATTCAAAATAGGTCAGCGAGACATTGCCACGGGCGGCCTCAACGGCTTCGAACGCACTTACCAGCGAGTCGTCAGAAATATCCTCGCCATTCAGGCGCACACGCTCGTTATAGCGTTGGAGATGGGGGGAGGTATATGCCCCGGTACGGCGCCCGGCCGCCCGTAGCAGCGTCTCTAACGCCGCTACAGCGCTGCCCTTGCCATTGGTGCCTGCCACCGTGATGATGCGGACACCCGGCTTTCGCCGGAACAACCGGCGCATAACCACAAGTACCCGATCCAGGCCGAGGTCTATCTCCGTGGGATGTATCGCTTCGAGGTAGGTAAGCCATTGATCGACAGTGGCACCAGCCGCCGGCGAAGCCGGAGACTGGTCTGGCCGGTTACTCGGCGGGGGCATCGGTTTCAGGCTTTTCCGAAACTTCAAACTCGATCGGCTCTTCAGTTCCGGGACGTTCCTGGCCCGTGAACTTCGCAAGCACATGCGCAATACGCTCACGCAACTGGTGGCGATGGAGAATCATGTCGATGGCACCGTGCTCCAGCAGGAATTCACTGCGCTGGAAGCCTTCCGGCAGCTTTTCACGAACGGTCTGTTCGATGACCCGGGGACCAGCGAAGCCAATCAATGCGTTCGGCTCGGCAATGTTCAGATCACCCAACATGGCCAGACTGGCAGAAACGCCACCGAAAACCGGATCTGTCATTACCGAAATGTAGGGAATACCTTCAAGCTTCATCCGCTCTAGCACGGCGGCCGTTTTCGACATCTGCATCAGCGACAGGATGGCTTCCTGCATCCGGGCACCGCCACTGGCCGAGAAACAGACCAGTGGGATTCGCTCCTTGAGGGCAACATTGGCTGCCTGAACGAATTTTTCGCCGACCACCTGACCCATGGAGCCGCCGAGGAAGCCAAACTCAAAAGAACAGGCAACCAGAGGTACACCGAGCGTCGTGCCTCTCATGGCTACCAGTGCGTCTTTCTCACCAGTGCCTTTCTGGGCCTGGGACAGACGGTCCTTGTAGCGTTTACTGTCCTTGAACTTAAGCCGATCCCAAGGCTCGAGCTCAGAGGCAATTTCTTCCCGCCCTTCCGGGTCAAGAAAAACGTCCAGACGACGGCGGGCCGCAACCCTCAGGTGGTGGTTGCATTTGGGGCAAACATCCAGGTTTTTCTCAAGTTCCGGCTTGTAGAGAAAGGCGCCACATTTGGGGCACTTCTTCCATAACCCCTCTGGCACTCCGGTTCTCTGCTTGGAATCCGAGCGAATTTTGCTCGGCATGATCTTGTCCAGCCAGTTACTCATGGTCTCATCCTGTCCTTTGACGCCTGTTTGCCCTCCTCCCCTTCAATCAGGAGGCGAGACTGTCCAGTGCTTCACGCATCGGGTGGAGCAGATCCGTCAATGCCCGTTTAAGCTGGTCGGTATCTGCCTGATTTCTGGCTATTGTATCGACCAGGACGCTGCCAACAATTACACCATCGGATACCCGACCCACCGCTGCTGCCGTTTCCGCATCGCGGATGCCGAAGCCGACACCAACGGGAAGCGCCGTCAGTTCGTGAATATGGCCCACCTTGGCGGCAACTTCGTCCACGTTAATGGAGGCGGATCCTGTTACACCCTTGATAGAAACATAGTACACATAACCGGATGAGTGCTCACTGATTGCCCGGATCCGGTCATCGGTGGTCGTTGGCGACAGCAGGAAGATGGCGTCGAGATCACGCTGGGTAAATAACGGCGCAACTTCATCCGCTTCTTCCGGCGGCAGGTCCACGGTCAGGATGCCGTCCACACCGGCATCCTTTGCAGCGTCGGCAAAGCGCTCGTAGCCCATGGCTTCCATCGGATTCAGATAGCCCATCAACACCACCGGGGTGTTATCGTCCGACTTCCGGAACTCCTTCACCATCGCTATTACCTGTCGCAGCGAGGTGCCATGAACCAGTGCCCGTTCGCAGGCCAACTGGATAACCGGACCGTCTGCCATCGGATCAGAGAACGGTACGCCCAGTTCAATAATGTCGGCGCCTGCTTTCACAAGCGTATGCATCAGGTCTACTGTGACATCGGGATGGGGGTCACCGGCGGTTATGTAGGGAATAAGTGCCTTTCGACCTTGTCCTTTCAGGGCCTTGAGGACCCCTTCAATTCGGCTCATGCCTGCTCCTGTTTATTCTTCAGATCTCGATGCCTTCAAGCTTGGCAACCGTGTTGATGTCCTTGTCGCCACGCCCGGAAACGTTGATAACGACAGTCTGGTCTTTATCCATGGTTGCCGCCAGTTTGATGGCATAAGCGACTGCGTGAGCGGTTTCCAGAGCCGGCATAATGCCCTCTACCCTGGTCAGTTTCCGGAATCCTTCCATGGCTTCGTCATCAGTCACGGAAACGTAGTGCGCCCTGCCAATATCCTTCAACCAGCTGTGCTCGGGTCCGACACCTGGATAGTCGAGGCCGGCACTGACCGAATGAGTGCCTGCAATCTGGCCATTCTCGTCTTCCATCAGGTAGGTGCGGTTACCATGAAGCACACCAGGACGGCCAGCACAGAGGGGCGCTGCGTGCTTGCCGGTTTCAATACCCAGGCCGCCCGCTTCTACACCGTAAAGCTCAACCGACTCATCAGCCAGGAACGGGTAGAACATCCCGATGGCGTTGGAGCCGCCACCGACACATGCCACCAGCGCATCCGGCAACTTTCCGGTTTTCTCCAGAGCCTGGCGACGGGTTTCACGTCCGATCACTGACTGGAAGTCACGGACCAGCAGCGGATAGGGGTGTGGACCAGCGACGGTACCGATGATGTAGAAGGTGTCATCGACATTCGCCACCCAGTCACGCATAGCGTCATTCATGGCATCTTTCAGGGTCTTGGTGCCGCCCTGGACAGAATGCACGGTTGCACCCAGCAGCTTCATACGGAACACGTTCAGAGACTGGCGCTGGACATCCTCGGCACCCATGAACACATGGCACTCAAGCCCCAAACGCGCACACACCGTGGCGGTGGCCACACCGTGCTGGCCGGCACCGGTTTCGGCAATAATCCGCTTCTTGCCGAGGAAGCTTGCAAGCAAGGCCTGGCCGATGGTGTTGTTCACCTTGTGAGCGCCAGTGTGACAAAGATCTTCACGCTTCAGCCAGATCTGGGCGCCCCCGGTTTCGCGGCTGAGGCGCTCGGCAAAATACAAAGGCGTCGGCCGGCCAACGTAGTCCGCCAGTTCTTTATCAAACTGCGCCTGGAATTCCGGATCTTTTTTCAGGCGGGCGTACTCTTTTTCGAGAGTCATCAGGGAATCCATCAGAGTCTCGGAAACAAACCGCCCACCAAAGGCCCCAAAGTGGCCCCGTGCGTCCGGCAGTCCACTCAGCATTTCTTCAGTCAGTTTTACAGACACGGTGAACCTCTTTAATAAAATGAGAAATTTTCTGGATGTCCTTTATGCCTTTGTCCTGTTCAACACCGCCACTGACATCCACAGCCCAGGGTCTCACCTGCTTCACAGCGGCAAATACGTTATCAGATGACAAACCACCGGCCAATATAATCGGGAGCGGCCGATGATCGGGGATCAGATCCCAGTTGAACGACTTCCCAGTACCCCCGTACCGGTCCGGATCCCAGGCGTCTACCAACAGGCCGGATGCGTTGTGGAACTCCTCAAAGGCGGCTTCAATCTGCCCTGCCTCACGGACCCGAATGGCCTTGATCCAGCGGCGCCCAAACCCGGCACAAAAGCCGGCGGATTCGTCTCCGTGAAACTGGAGAAGGTCCAGCGACACCTTCTGCAGCACAGCCTCAACATCCTTCTGAGTGGGGTTGACGAATAACCCGACAACCGAAACAAATGCCGGAACGCGTTTCGCCAATTCCGCCGCCTGCTGAACAGACACAGACCGAGGGCTAGGTTCATAGAACACCAGGCCCAAGGCATCAGCGCCGCATTGAACGGCCCCGTCAATATCCTCGGGACGGGTGAGACCGCAAATTTTGACCCTTGCGTTCATTGGCTCTAAACCCGCTGTTTGAAATGGATGTGTGTTGGTGTGACCGGACTGTTTTCGGCCCTGCTGAACCATGGCCGCAGAAAACCTGGGCCACATTCGGCTGCGGGTATCCCAAGTTCGGCAGGATAGCCCACGTCGACCAGATACAGACCATGGGGAGGCGCGGTTACACCTGCAGCTGTCCGATCTCGGGCGACCAGTATCTCACGAATCCATTCCGGTCGCTGCTTTCCCGAACCAACCGCCATCAGCGCTCCGGCAATATTCCGGACCATGTGATGCAAAAACGCATTGGCCTGCACGTCTATTACGACAAATTCCCGCTTCCGGGTTACCGCAATCCGCTCGAGAAACCGAATGGGTGTTCGGGACTGGCAGCCAGCAGCACGAAACGAGGAAAAATCGTGCTCTCCGGCCAATACCTGGGCCGCCTGGTGCATGCATTCGGCATCCAGTGGGCGGAAGGTCCAGCTTACCTGGCCTCTTTGAATACCGGGGCGCACGGGGTGGTTATAGATGATGTAACGGTAACGCCGGTAAGTTGCGGAAAATCGGGCGTGAAAATCGCCGATACCATTCCCGGCCCAGTGCACTGAAATGTCTTCGGGTAAGGCAGTATTGATACCCATGACCCAGGAGCGAAGATTGCGAACAGACGGGGTGTCGAAGTGAGCAATCTGATAACTGGCATGAACGCCGGCATCGGTGCGCCCAGCGCACACCAGATCAACCGGATGATCGGCAACCTTTGCCACCGCTCTGGTCAGTTCCGCTTCTACAGAGCGAACACCGGATTTCTGCAGCTGCCAACCATGGAAACTGCGACCATCATATTCAAAGGCTAGCGCAACGCGGCCTTCCCCTACGGCATTATCTGTGGTGAGTTGCTGGGCTTCGAGAAACAAGTGCAATTCCGGAAAGAATGGTTCTATAAAAACAAAGCGCCGGCTTATCGCCGGGTATTCACCCAGCGGCCGGCGCTTGCTGCCTGTCAGGCCCGATTATAACGGATCAGGACAGATTTTTAAGGAGGTCTTGGGCCTCCGCTTTCTGATCTTCGTTTCCTTCCAGTGCGACTTCCTCGAGGATATCGCGAGCTCCGTCAGAGTCACCCATCTCGATGTAAGCACGCGCAAGATCGAGCTTGGTAGCCGCTTCATCAGTTCCTGCGAGGAAGTCGAAGTCGTCTTCGTCACCCAGTTCACTTTCTTCAATATCAGCGACCTGTGACTTACCTGATCCTTCGGAAACCTCGTCAGAGGCCACTGGCAGATCCAGATCCTCGTCGGCCGATGCCTCCTCACTAACAGGCGCTTCCGGCTCCTCCAGTTCGTCGGTGATTCCTTGCTGCTCGAGCTCCTCGGCACCTTCGACAGCTTGCTCGGGCTCAGCTTCTGCCGCATCGCCCTCACCAAGCGTGTCCTCAAGACCAAGCTCCTCGTCAAGCGACGCTTCTTCGCTCTCATCAGTATTCGCTGAATCGGCAGAGTCCGAAAACTCCTCCATCAGTGCCAGATCTTCATCAGAGACATCAAGCTCCAGATCGTCCAGCGAGGACTCTTCAATCTCACTACCGCCCAGCTCATCTTCTTCGCCGGCGACCTTGTCCAACTCGGCATCGAGCTCATCCAGGAAAGACTCATCCAGGGAATCGATGTCCGCTTCGGCATCCGGCTCTGCGAGCTCTTCAGACGCCGCTTCTGGCTCAGCCGTTGCCCGCTCGTCTTCCAGATCACCTTCAGCAAGATCATCCTCTTCCAGATCAAGGCTCAGGTCATCTTCGGACTCGTCCAGCTTTTGTTCTACAACAGCTGATTCTTCAGAGTCTTCTTCAAACTCCGAAGACAGGTCCCAGCCCCCGGACTCTTCCAGTTCCGAGCCATCTTCGGTCGCAGCCTTTTCTTCATCAGATTCAAGCTCAAGGCCCGACAGATCATACTCGATCATGTCGTCCCGACTTTCTTCCTTATCGCCCTCAGCAACTTCACCTTCGGAAGATTTCGTGGCCTCCTGCTCTTCAAATTCATCAAGCTCGAAATCGGACAGATCAGTCTCTGACAGATCCGAGTCGAAGTCTCCGAACTCATTCTCCCTGGGCTCTTCCTGCTCGGCATCGAACTGATCGGCCAGAAGCTCCTCAGATTCCGGTTTCTCCTGCTTTCCGGCTGGCTCCTCAGCCGCTTCTTCGGAGTCGAAGGAAGTTGCAAAAGAGTCTGAACGCAATTGTGATTCGAGATCATCGATGCTTGGCATCGACTCCGCCTCTTCCAGGCGCGTGCGCAGCTCGTTGGCCGATGTCAGCGCCTCTTCGTCTTCCAGAGCCTCGATTTCACCAAACTGCTTCTCGAAGGATTCGCGATCCTGAGTATCCGCGTACACACCGAGCAGCTTCAGGCGCAGATCGGAGCGACTGGGCTCACGGGAAATTGCGGTTTCCAGTGTTTGCGCGGCCTGATCATGCTGACCGTAAGCAATGTATGAGTCAGCCTCCATCAGGGCGTCACCAGGGACTGCCTGCTGATCTTCTTCATCCAGGCTTAGATCAAAGGAATCCGTCTCTTCGTCGGTTTCTTTGTTCAGCTGATCATAGAACGCCTTTTCGCGATTGGCATTGCGACGCGCTAGCAGCAAAAGAAGCAAAAGGAGAAGAATCAGACCACCACCGAGGGCAATCTGATACATCGGATTACCGGTAATGGCATCAATAACGTTACCGGGGAAACCTTTATCCGCCGCAGGTGCCTGAGGCGCCGCTTTGGGAGCAGGTTGCTCGGCCTGACCGGGTTCTGATGAAGCTGGCGCCGCTGCAACGGTCTCCTCACCGGTTTCGGCAGCGTCTGAACCGGACGGCTCTTCCGCATCTGCCATGCCTGTTTCTTCTGACGCCTCACCGGCTTCAGCAACACCCTGATCATCAGCTGCCTGGACGGAATCAGCCATTCCCTCAGTTTCATCGACCATGGCCTCAGATTCGGCCATATCGGTAGATTCGGCTGAACCTTCAGTCGGTTCCGGCTCAGCCTCCGTCATGTCGGCATCAACAGCTACGGGAGCTTCACCTTCAGCAGCTTCTTCGACTGCCGCAGTTGCTTCCGGAGCCACAGCGTCTTCAGCTGTCAAATCCGCACCTTCGCCTTCAACAGGTGCAGTCTGCTCTGCCGTTTCATCACCGGTTGTCTGCTGCATTTCAGCAAGCTGAGTATTCTTGAGCTCAAGCAGGCGCTGTAGAGTCTGCACCTGATCCTGCAGATCTTCCACGCGACTGTTCAGCTCATCGTTTTCGCGACGGGCGCTTTCAAGCTCTTCCATCGCGACGGCTGTGCCTGCATCAACGCCGCCCGGGAGTTCGCTGTCGCCTCCCGCAGAGCCACTTTCGCTGGATTCACTACCTGTATCCTCGGAGACTACAAGCTTCAGCTCATCACCTCCGGCATCAGCCTGTTGCCGGGGCGCGGTTGGTGGCTGCTGCTCGGCGGTTGCATCCACGGTACGCTGCGGCGACTGGAATTCCTGATTCTGTTGGGCAACCAGACGGGTAGCCTCAGCACGAGTACGACTCTGGATCTGATCCAGAGACGGAACGCGCAGAACTTCTCCCCGCTTCAGCCGGTTAATGTTGTTACCCATGAAGGCGTTGGGGTTCAGGTCCTGAATTGCCAGCATGACCTGCTGCATGGAGACACTGCTATCAGGACGCATCCGGGATGCAATCGTCCACAGAGTGTCTGAAGCTCCGGTGGGCCCAAAGGTGTCGGCCTGATATCCGGTGCTGAGGGACCGCTCAGCCTGAGCCTGCCGACGAACGGACTCGGCACTGCGACTGGTGGTCGGCTGATTGGCTGTCTGAGTGGTGGAGACTGTTGGAGTGCTGACCTGTTCCTGCACGCCAGACTCTTCCGCGTATACGGGCGGATCCACAAGTACAGCGTATTCCCGCATTAGGCGGCCGCTTGGCCAGGTCAACTCGAGCAGGAAGTTGAGGTACGGCTCCCTCAGTGGTTCGCGCGAGGAAACATTGACAATGAGACTGCCGTCGTTGCCGGTGACCACCTGGAACCTGAGCTTGCTGAGAAACTGGTTGCGATCCAGCCCCACCCGCTCATACGCCTGTTCCGACGCAATATTCACGAACACGTCCGCTGGATTGACACCACTGCTCTGGCGCAAAACGATCTCTGCGTCCAGTGGCTCATTCAGATAGGACTGAAGTTCAATTTCACCCAGCCCAAGGGCCTGTGCGACGCCGGATCCGAGCCCTCCCGCCAGAGCCAGGGCAACCGCAAGCTTGCGTACCTTCATGCTTTTTCCTTTCCAGTCTCCGTTATTCGTTACTGCTCTTTTACAAACAGAATCGGACGAGGTTGGATGACTTCCGTCTGGATAATTCTCGTTATTATGTGTTCTTTTTAATTTTCAGTCCGGCAAGTATTGTTGATAAAACCTCTTTTATCAATCAATCAGCCGCAGTCCTTGTACCATTTTTTTATCAATCGCACGGAACTGCCTAGCCCTCTTGAAAATAACAGGGGCGGAGACTGAAATCAGCCTCCGCCCCCTCATCGGTTTACCGAAACCGGACACAGTTGGCATTTATTGCCTCTGTGTAACAATTCTTAACGCTCCTGAAGGATCCGGAGCATACGGCGCAGCGGCTCGGCGGCCCCCCACAGCAGCTGATCACCCACGGTAAACGCGGAAATGTATTCCGGCCCCATGGTCAGCTTGCGGATACGGCCGATGGGCACGCTCAAAGTACCCGTCACCTTCGCCGGGGTCAGTTCCTCAATGGTCGTGTCACGGTCATTGGGGATCACCTTTACCCAGTCATTGGCTTTAGCGAGGATCGACTCGATTTCAGAAACCGGGAGATCCTTCTTCAGCTTGATGGTCAGCGCCTGACTGTGGGAGCGCATGGCGCCAATCCGCACACAGATACCGTCGATCGGAATCGGGTTATCGGAGCGACCAAGAATCTTGTTGGTCTCGACGCCCGCCTTCCACTCTTCCTTGCTCATGCCGTTATCGAGCTGCTTGTCGATGAACGGGATAAGACTGCCGGCCAGGGGCACCTGGAAGTGCTCGGTCGGGAAGCCATCCGAACGCATGGTTTCGGTTACCTTGCGATCGATTTCCAGAATCGCGGAGGAAGGATCGTCCAGCTCGGTTTTGACGCTCTTGTTCAGGTCGCCCATCTGGTTCAGCAGCTCGCGCATGTTCTGAGCCCCGGAACCGGAAGCCGCCTGATACGTCATGGGCGATACCCACTCGACCAGATCCTGCTCCAACAGGCCACCAAGGGCCAGCATCATCAGGCTGACGGTGCAGTTACCACCGATGTAGTCTTTGACGCCTTGCTCGAGCGCGGCATCAATTACGTTACGGTTGACCGGATCCAGAACAATCACGGAGTGGTCGACCATCCGTAGCGTGGACGCTGCATCGATCCAGTAGCCTTTCCAGCCCGAATCCCGGAGCTTCTGATAAACCGCACCGGTATAGTCGCCACCCTGACAGGTCACGATTACATCCATGGTTTTCAGAATCTCGACGTCAAACGCGTCCTGCAGAGGCGGAACGTCGTCTTTTCCCACGTCCGGCGCAGGCTTGCCAGCCTGGGATGTGGTGAAAAACACCGGTTCGATATCGGCGAAATCGTTTTCTTCACGCATGCGCTGCATGAGGACCGAGCCCACCATGCCACGCCAACCTACAAGTCCAACTCGCTTCATGTGCGATCTTTAGACCTCGTTTTATGCCCGCCCTCTACCTTTATCGCTGGCAGGGACAGGATGGATGATCCCGCGGCAACTGCGTCCCGTTACCGTCGGGTCTCAAATACGCTGGTCAGGGCCTGACGATTAAAGCGCAGCCAGAACCGCCGCACCCATTTCCCGGGTGGAGACTTTCTTTGCGCCCTCAGACATGATGTCCGCAGTTCGCAGCCCCTGATCCAGAACCTTACTGACCGCCGCTTCAATGGCTTCGGCAGCTTTTTCCTCATTCAGACTGTACCGCAGCATCATGGCGGCACTGAGGATGGTAGCCAGCGGATTGGCAATACCCTGGCCGGCAATATCGGGCGCAGAACCGTGACAGGGCTCGTACATGCCCTGCTTTTCCGAGTTCAGCGACGCCGACGGCAACATGCCAATAGAGCCGGTGAGCATAGCCGCTTCATCCGAAAGAATATCACCAAACATGTTTCCAGTCACAATCACATCGAACTGCTTGGGTGCCCGGACCAGCTGCATGGCGGCGTTATCCACGTACATGTGAGACAACTCCACATCGGGATATTCCCGGCGCAAATCGTTCATGATTTCCCGCCACAGAACAGTCACTTCCAGCACATTGGCCTTGTCCACGGAGCACAGCTTCCTGCCCCGCTGCTGGGCTGCCTCAAAAGCCACCCGCCCAATACGACGAATTTCCGATTCGGTGTAGGCGTAGGTGTTGTAACCCTGGCGTTCACCGCTCTCAAGCTCCCGCACACCGCGCGGCTGGCCAAAATAGATGCCGCCAGTCAGTTCACGGACAATCATGATATCCAGCCCGGAAACCACTTCCGGCTTTAGCGAAGAGGCGGAGGCCAGTTGCGGATAAAGAATTGCCGGGCGCAGGTTAGCGAACAGCTGCAGGTTAGAGCGCAACCCCAGCAGCCCCTTCTCCGGGCGCTTGGCCATGGGCAGGCTGTCCCACTGAGGACCGCCAACGGCACCCAGAAGGATCGCGTCGGCTCTGCTGGCCTTTTCGAGGGTTTCATCCGGCAGCGGTGTGTCAGCTTCATCAATCGCCGCACCGCCCACCAGGCCAGCCTCGAAGCTGAGTCCCAGACTGAAATGATCGTTGATTTTGTGAAGTACCTTTTCCGCTTCAGCAACGATTTCCGGGCCGATGCCGTCCCCGGGAAGCATTAGAATTGTTCTGGACATGTTGTTTCCTTGTTCCATTCCTTTGTGTCGGATTACGCCGTAGGCTAATCCGACCTACATTTACTGATAATCCTGCGTGATCACAGGTGGGTCGGATTAGCGCCAGCGTAATCCGACAGCATATTCACCCACCGGCACCAAACAGCCAGGGCGCCGTCTTCCGGCGGCTTTCTTCATAGGACCGGATCAGCTCAGCATCCTCCAGAGTGACGCCAATATCATCCAGACCGTTCAGCAGACAATGACGACGGAAATCATCCACCTCAAACGAGAAGGTCTCGCCGGACGGAGTGGTCACAGTCCTGGCTTCCAGATCGACTGCTAACTGATAGCCCTCGCTCTGCTCCACTTCCTGGAACAATCGATCAACAACTTCCTCTGGGAGAACAATAGGTAACAACCCATTCTTAAAGCAGTTGTTATAAAAAATATCAGCAAAACTCGGAGCGATAATCACCCGGAAACCAAAATCCTCCAGAGCCCAGGGCGCGTGCTCCCTGCTTGAACCGCAGCCGAAATTGCGTCGCGCCAACAGTACACTGGCGTTCTTGTAGCGGTCCTGATTCAGAACAAAATCCGGATTGATCGGTCGGGTGGAAGAATCCTGATCCGGCTTGCCTTCATCCATATAACGCAGTTCATCAAACAGGTTCGGGCCGAAGCCTGTACGCTTGATGGACTTCAGAAACTGCTTGGGAATAATCATGTCCGTATCCACGTTGGAACGGTCCATGGGGGCGACTACGCCCTGATGTTGCTTGAGTGCGCGCATGGTTCTCTCCTGTGGATCAGTTCATCAGCTCGCGGACATCAACGAAATGGCCGTTTACCGCAGCAGCGGCAGCCATGGCCGGGCTCACCAGGTGGGTACGCCCGCCAAAGCCCTGACGGCCCTCGAAGTTCCGGTTTGAGGTGGAAGCACAGTGCTCTCCCTGCCCCAGTTTGTCGGCGTTCATGGCCAGACACATGGAACACCCGGGATCACGCCATTCCAGACCGGCCTCGATAAAGATCTTGTCCAGACCTTCCTGCTCCGCCTGGGCCTTCACCAGCCCGGAACCAGGCACCACCATGGCCTGCTTCAGAATCGGCGACACCTTCCGCCCTTTCACCACGGCCGCGGCTTCGCGCAGATCCTCAATGCGACTATTGGTACAGGAGCCAATGAACACACGATCCAGCTTGATATCGGTAATCGCCATATTCGGCTGCAAACCCATATACTTCAGAGCGCGCACGATGCCTTCACGCTTGATAGGATCAGCTTCCTGTTCCGGATCAGGCACCTTGCCATCAATTCCGGCCACCATTTCCGGAGACGTACCCCAGCTCACCTGCGGCTGGATTTCCGAGCCTTCCAGCTCAACAACCTTGTCGAAGACAGCATCGCTATCGCTATGCAAGGTGCGCCAGTAATCAACCGCTGCATCCCACTGGTCGCCCTTGGGCCCGAACGGACGATTACGAACGTAGTCGATGGTGGTGTCATCAACCGCCACCATACCAACCCGCGCGCCGGCTTCGATGGACATGTTGCAGATGGTCATCCGACCTTCCATGCTCAGGCCCTGGATGGCTTCGCCGCCAAACTCAATGGCGTGCCCGGTACCACCCGCAGTCCCGATCTTGCCGATGATGGCCAGAACCACATCTTTACCAGTGACGCCCGGACCCAGCTTGCCATTGACCTTCACCAGCATGTTCTTCATTTTCTGCTGCACCAGGCACTGGGTGGCCAGAACATGCTCAACTTCACTGGTTCCAATACCGTGAGCGAGGCAACCGAAGGCACCGTGGGTAGATGTGTGGGAATCCCCACAAACAATGCTCATACCCGGTAAAGTCGCGCCTTGCTCGGGCCCGATAACGTGCACGATGCCCTGGCGCTGGTCCTTAATCTTGAATTCGAGAATCCCGAACTCGTCGCAGTTCTTGTCCAGTGTTTCCACCTGGATCCGCGAAACCGGATCAACGATACCCTCAACACCCCGGTCACGGTCGGTGGTGGGCACGTTATGGTCCGGCGTCGCAATGTTGGCATCGATCCGCCAGGGCTTACGCCCGGCCAGACGCAGGCCCTCAAATGCCTGGGGTGATGTCACTTCGTGCAGTAACTGACGATCTATATAAATCAACGCGGAGCCGTCGTCGCGCTGTTTGACGAGATGATCGTCCCACAATTTATCGTATAAGGTTTTGCCCGCCATGGTTCTCTCTCACTCTCTGGGGGTTTCTGGTTCTGACGTCTGATGTGCCTATCTTACCGCTTGGGGCCGGATAACCTCAATTCATGTTTTTTATTTATCGCATTCCTTATGGTTATGATTTAAGATTCCGTGAAGTTCACATGGAGGGGTTACAGGCATGGATTCAAACGCATTAAAAGCTTTTCTGACCATTGTCGACCAGGGCTCATTTTCAGAAGCCGCGGAAACCCTGCACCTGACGCAACCCGCGATCTCGAAACGCCTGGCCGCCCTGGAAAACCAGCTTGGCACCAGCCTGATAGACCGGAGCCATCGCCAGATTCGTCTGACCGATGCCGGCAGCCGCCTGCTTCCCCATGCACGTCGGATCCTCGATGAAATCCACAATGCCCGGGTGGCGTTGTCACCGGACTCCGGGCAGGTGGAAGGCGAACTGCAGATCATCGCCAGCCATCACATCGGCCTGCACCACTTACCGAACTGGCTCCGGCGGTTCAAACGGGAATACCCGCAGGTGTCCATCAACCTGCAATTCATGGAATCCGACGCCGCCTACGAGCAGATGCGAAAACGGAACGCCGAGCTGGCATTCGTGACGTTGAGCGACAGCATGGAGCCGAGCTTTCATGTTTTTGCCCAATGGCCGGACGAGATGGCTTTTGTGGCGGGCGCGGAGCACGCTCTGGCGTCGCTGAGAAAACCTGAGCTATCGAACCTTGCAGATCACCCCGCATTGCTTCCGGATACCAGTACCGCAACCTATCGGGTTGTAAGCCGGTTGTTTCTGGAGGCTAATCTCCACCTGAATCCACAAATGCCAACCAACTACCTCGAAACCATCAAAATGATGACCAGCGTTGGCCTGGGCTGGAGCGTTCTCCCCCTGCGCATGGTTGATGACAGCCTGAGAGTACTGGAGGTGGGCAAGCCGGTTTCTCGCGTACTCGGTGGAATCGGGTTATCGGGGCGGCAACTTAGCAACGCGGGCAAGGCACTGCTGGATATTGTCCAGGCAGAAGAAAGCGGCTGAATTTCAGCCATCTCCATGAGCAGGCGGCGGCCGAAGGCCTCGCCAGGTGATCACGATGGCAATGGCCATCGCGGCAGCACCACCCCAGAAAGCCGCTGAGGTACTGAACCCATCCACCAGAAAGCCCGACAACCAGGCCCCGAGCGCCCCGCCAGCACCGAAGGTAAGCCCGCTGTAAAGCGCCTGCCCCTGGCCATGATGGTGTTTGCCAAAAAAGCCCTGAATATATTGAACTGAAATAGCATGCAATGCCCCGTAAGATGCCGCGTGAAGCAGCTGGGCAAACAGCAGAACGGCGACAATATCGGTCAGCTCTGCAATCAGCACCCAACGGATCATGGTTAGAGTAAGCGCGCCAATCGCAATCTGCCGAACCGTGAAATTACGCGTTAGCCGGTGCATCACCAGAAACAGTGCGATCTCCGCAAAAACGCCCAGCGACCACAGCAGGCCAATCGACAGCTTGCTGTAACCATGCTGTTCCAGATGGATACTGAAGAAGGTGTAGTAGGCTCCGTGCGAAACCTGAAGCAGGAAGTTCATCAGAAAGAACGTCACCACCGCCGGGTGTGTGACAATCGCCTTCAAACTGCCCTTCGGCGCAGGCGGCTTCCGCTTTCCCCGCTCCGCAGGCACCAGAAACGCAGATACGGCTATGCCTGCAAACACCGGCAGCAACAACCACGGCAGATTCTGAATTGGCACCAGCTCCAGCAAACCGCCCACCAGCGCCACCGCCCCGATAAATCCCACTGAGCCCCAAAGCCGAACCCGCCCGTATTTCTCTTTGTTTTCGCCAAGGGTACGAAGCGTGATCACCTCATAGAGCGGCAGGATCGCATTCCAGAAAAAGGTAAACGCCAGCATTACCAACAGCAGGCCATAGAACCCTGGCTCCATGAATACACCGGCGAAGAACAGCGAACCGGTAATGGCGCCGAACCGGACCAGACGAACCCGCTGGCCGGTTTTGTCCCCTAACCAGCCCCATATACTGGGAGCAACGATTTTGGTGAGCTGAATGGTCGCCATGAGCGTGGCGATCTGGAGGTAGGAAAAGCCCTGGCCTTCAAGGTAAAGGGACCAATAGGGCAGAAGCCCGCCGAGGAGGGCGAAAAACCAGAAGTAGAGGTTGGAAAGGCGCCAGTAGATAACGAGACCTCGTACAGGTACCAAAGAACCGGATTTTCGACGGCAGGGTCTCGGCATGCTGTCGGATTACGCCTCTGGCTAATCCGACCTACATGGACGGCTCGCCGATCGAAAAGGCCAGCCCCGCCGAAACCGCTTCACCAAAGCCGGCTTAGACTTGACCAATCACCGGCGTAGAAACAGACACATCCGCATTTTGCCCACGATGCCGCAGATAATGGTCCATCAACACAATGGCCATCATCGCCTCGGCAATCGGCGTCGCCCGAATCCCGACACAGGGATCGTGCCGCCCGGTGGTAATTACCTCACAAGGATCACCATTCACATCAATACTGCGACCCGACAGGCGCAAACTCGACGTGGGCTTCAGAGCAATACTGGCGACAATCGGCTGGCCGGATGAAATGCCACCCAGAACACCCCCGGCATTGTTCGACAGGAACCCTTCCGGCGTCATCTCATCGCGATGTTCGGTGCCTTTCTGATCGATACAATCAAAACCGGCGCCAATCTCTACGCCCTTAACGGCATTGATGCTCATCAATGCATGGGCAAGGTCTGCATCCAGGCGGTCAAAGATTGGCTCGCCCAGGCCGGGAGGAACACCGTCGGCAACCACGTTAATCCGGGCACCAATGGAATCGCCCTCCTTACGGAGCGCATCCATATAGGCTTCCATTTCTGCAACCTTGTCGGCATCCGGGCAGAAAAACGGGTTCTGATGAACCTGATCCCAATCCAGTTTCTCAGCCTTGATGGGGCCGAGTTGGGACAGATACCCGCGAATCCGTATTCCCAGGCGTTGCTCAAGGAATTTCCTCGCAACCGCACCGGCAGCAACGCGCATGGCGGTCTCGCGGGCAGAAGAACGGCCACCACCGCGATAGTCGCGAACACCGTATTTGTGCATGTAGGTGTAGTCGGCGTGAGCCGGCCGAAACTGTTCTGAGATCTTGGAATAATCCTTGGAGCGCTGATCGGTGTTTTCGATCAGCAGGCCGATCGGCGTACCTGTGGTCTTGCCCTCGAAAACGCCAGACAGGATTCTCACCTCGTCCGCTTCACGGCGCTGGGTCGTATGCCGGGAGGTACCCGGCTTACGGCGATCCAGATCCCGCTGCATGTCCGCTTCCGAGAGCTCGAGCCCCGGGGGACAGCCATCAATGATACACCCCAGCGCTGGCCCGTGGCTCTCGCCAAAAGAAGTAACCGTAAACAGTTTTCCGAAAGAGTTTCCCGACATAATTCAGTATCTTGTTCAGCTTTTATGAAAATTCAGATTAACTGGAAGCCTGCCACTGACGCAGGTCCGGCTCGGTGATCAGAAAGACGCCATCGCCCCCATTCTCGAACTCCAGCCAGGTAAGCGGCAGATCCGGGTAAGCCTCATCCATAGCGACCCAGCTATTACCGACTTCCACTACCAGTAGCCCTCCAGGAGTAAGATGCTCCGCCGCACTGGCAATGATCCTGTGAGCGATATCCAGACCATCTTTACCGGCGGCCAGGCCCAGTGCTGGCTCGTGACAGTATTCGTCCGGCATGCTGGAAAGATCGTCTGCATCCACATAGGGCGGATTGCTCACGATCACATCGTAGCGGCCTTCAATATTTTCAAAGACATCGGATTGTACGGTATGGACCCGGTCGCGGACTCCATGTAGCTCAATATTGGACTCAGCCACTTCAAGTGCATCCGGAGAAATGTCCGACAGGTCCACTTCCGCCTCAGTAAAAACGAACGCAGCTCCGATGCCAATGCACCCGCTCCCGGTGCAAAGATCAAGAATGCGCTCCACCGGCTTGTCGCCCAGCCAGGGCTGAAAGCCATTCTCAATCAGCTCACCAATGGGAGAACGCGGTACCAGCACCCGTTCGTCCACATGGAATGGCATACCCATAAACCAGGCTTCACCGAGCAAATAAGCGAGAGGTACCCGCTCATCCACGCGCCGACGGATTCGTTCCACAACCAGCTCTCGCTCCTGCCGGGTAAGACGGGCATCGAGGAACAATGTGTTGTTTTCAAGGGGAAGGTGCAGGCTGCGCATGACCAACTGAACGGCTTCATCCCAGACATTGTCCGTGCCATGGCCGAAAAACAGGGGCGAAGCAGCAAACTGTGAGGAGGCGTAACGGAGGTAATCCCGGACGCTGTGAAGGTCGTCAATAGGGCTGGTCACAAACGTAAATCCTGTGCGAGAGCGTGTCAGCGCAGGATTATACGCTGTTTATCCTTTCGACTGCAGCCCACCGGGAGCCAGTGCCGGAAAATCCATCAGATTGCCAGTGGACCAGAACTGTTACGACTTTCCTCAAACCGGTCGAGAGCGGCCGCCATCCGCTCCCTGCCCAACTGTATAAGTTCCGGTGCCTTGTGATAATCATAGCTTCGGCAGGCATTCTTGGGGACGTTGACCAGCAAATCCGGCGGATAGCCGGCGATCTTGTACTGTACGAGGGCACTCTGCATGGTCTCGATGGTGAGGTTCATCACGTCGAATTTGCCGATGCCCAGCTTGTCCCAGTCGATAGTTTCGTGTTCTTCCTGGCTTTTCTTGTCAGTCGGTTTCTTATCGTGCTCTTTCTTGGTTACCGCCCGGCTGATTTTTTCTTCCGGACTGTCGCCATTGTCCGGCTTTCGAGCGGTCAGTGACTTCAGGGCGTCCCAATCAAACCAGCGCGATGCCTTCTCGCGGATCGTGTCCACCCACTCGTCCATATCCGTATTTTCGCCGTAACCCGGGGAGAAAGCAGCGTCCGGAATACGTCGCCGCCGGTCATCCTCGCCACTGAGGTTAACCGCAACAACCAGATCGGCATGGGAGGATATGGTCGGGATGATGGGCAGCGGATTGAGCAAGGCACCGTCAACCAGAACCCGGCCGTTCAGGACCAGAGGTGTAACAACGCTAGGGATCGCCACTGACGCCCGAATGGCTTGATCAAGGGGTCCTTCCTGGAACCAGATTTCCTTGTGGGCAAGCAGGTCGGTCGCTACCGCGGTAAACGCAATGGGCAGATTTTCGATCCGGGTATCACCCAGCATCTCGCGAACCACAGAGAAAATCTTTTCGCCGCGAATGGCTCCTACGGAATTGAAGGTGACATCCAGAAGCTTTAGAACGTCAAACTGGCCCAACCCCGTGACCCAGTCCTTGTAGTCCTGCATCTTTCCAGCGCCGAACATGCCGCCAATCAGCGCTCCCATGGAGCAGCCGGAGATGGCAACAATGTCGTAGCCCCGTTCCACGAGAACCTCAATCGCTCCGATGTGGGCATAGCCTCTTGCACCGCCACTTCCAAGGGTCAAGGCAACGGTTTTTCTCGGCTTTTTCGGAGCGCTGCCTTTTGCAGGGTTTGCTGGCGAGTGGGTCGCCGAAACGTCAGAGCTTTGCAGCACCTTGGACAAGTCATCCCTGGCTTCGCCCGCCGGGGGCTTATCCCTGCGATCCTGGTCGTCGTCCTTAGATAAGCCCATGATCCTTACCTCGAAATCACAACCACTTCTACCCGGTCACCCTGTCGATCCGGGCCACCGGAAATCCCCGCAGGACCAACGATGATGATCTCCTGTTGGCTTTTGGATACTCCAGTTTTCGATAACACTTCAGACAGAGATTCGGTGGCCTGGCGCGCACGGTCCATGGCCTCGGAGAAGGTTTCGTTGTCCTCCAGTACAGAATAGCCTACCAACGCAACAATTGTGCCTTCTTGCCGTGCCAGATCTGTTACCTGCCTGCGATCAGTCGCCTGCCAGTTGAAACGGTAGGTCACACCCCCTTGCCAGGGAACGATGATCGGCCCGGTAACACGTTTGGACACACTGCCAAACCCCGGTATGGGCGCCCCGGGCTCAACCCGCAAGTGTTCCACCCAGACATATTCCCGAAGGTTCCCCCGAGTAACCGTGTAAATCAGCGTTAACCAGCGTTCACCGTTTTCAGCAACGGTACCTGCCACCAGGTAATCCTGTGTCGCGTCCCGCCCCAACAGCACAGCCTGCCCGAAGACCTGATTCGCCCACACATTACTGCGCCCGCACCGGATACCTTCGCAGTCAAAAAGAATCTGGGCGTTTCTCTGCCGCAGGATTCCCAGATAATGATCCCGAGCCCTCTCCCGACTGGAATCCCGCGCAATCTGGTACAGTCTGCCTTCTCCATTCACCGGGAGTCTGGCCATGGTTTCGGACCGGATTTCGTTATTAACCTCCCTGAGCGGGCTGAACAAGATCAGGTGGCCCGAAGTCTCGATCCTCACAGTATTCTCAAGAGTCGACTGTGGAAAAGGCGGGGGCAACTCTTCCGGGGCGGCCATACCAGCGGAAGGCAACACCAGGGAACAGAAAGCCAGGGTAATAAAACGGGCGAACAGTGATTTCAGCAAGCGATTACTCATTTTCCAGGAATTGTCTGATGGCTGTTACAACCGGGCCGGTCTCCCCATCCAGATGGCAATGGTGACCTCCCGGCACATTCACTATCTGGAGGTTGGCAATAGCTTCAACACGTTGGTCCAGATCCTTTCTGTACGACAGAAGTCCCTGATCGGCTCTGATAAAAAGCACCCGGGTGTCGATGGCCTCCAGAGAGGCCAGAACCTGCTCTTCCGTCATCATCAATGGTGACGGGTGCCGCAAGCGGGAATCGGTCTGCCAGACGTAGCCGTCGCCCTCAGGTTTCATATTCCGGGGGATCAGCGTCAACGCTGTTTCTGGGCTAAGCGGGCTCAGTCCGCCTTCACGGGCTTTCGCTGCAGTAGCAACATCCGGATAGACCACCTGCCTGCCAGAGCCGGCAATACGCTTTTTGATGGCTTTTCGGAGCTGGGGAATGGTTTCGCCAGCCGGACGGCTGAGAGCGCCCAGGCTATCAATCATCACCAGATTTCTCACCCTTTCCGGAAATGCAGCCGCATAGAGGGCGCCCACAATCCCACCAAGTGAGTGACCGACCAGGTTTACCCTGCCGTCCGGGGTCTCCTGGAAATAGCGTTCAACGAGCTCCGCCAGATCCGCCACGTAGTCCATCAATAGATAACTCTGCCCCTCAGGCCTGTGCCCCGACTGGCCATGGCCAGCAAAATCAAGCGCATAAACAGGACCTAGATTGGTCAACTCCGGTGACAGCTTCACGAAGGTAAGGCTGTTATCGAGCCAGCCGTGCAGCATAATGATCGGCGTGTTTTCCTGCTTGTCAGGAGCGGTTGGCCAACTGAGACCTGCCAGGGTTATGTGCCTGAGTTTCCATTCGGATTCCCGAAACGACTGAGCGGTTTCCACGGCTGGATTGCCCCCTGCCCGGCCTTCGAGAGTTTCCATGGGCATTGCCATATCGTTCATGCAGGCCCCGCTTTTACATCGTGTGGGTTGGGCGATCGGAACTCAGCGAGCCTGCCAGATAGGATTCGATTTTGGTGCGGGCGGTTTCGTCGTCACCATTAAACTGGACACCGATCCCAGCCGCGCGATTGCCCTGGGCACCTTTCGGCGTTATCCAGATTACTTTGCCGGCAACGGGAATTTTTTCCGGCTCATCCATCAGATTCAGAAGCAGGAAAACCTCGTCGCCCAACTGATACTGTTTCTGGGTCGGGATGAACAGACCACCCTGGCGGATGTAAGGCATGTATGCTGCGTAGAGTACTGCCTTGTCTTTTATTGTCAGGGTAAGAATGCCACTGCGCGCACCAAATCCGGGCCCCATAACTGACACCTTTCTCTTAGATCGTTTTGAACGTTTTGCGGGATCTGAAAATCCCTTTCATTCCGGAATCATAGCAGCTGTTGGCCTCAAAGGCGCAATACTGCAGGCAACGGCCATCTATACCGCCGGCCGTTTGACTGGCATCAGCTTTTGCCAGGCGATAAGAAGCCGACTCGCTTCCAGCTCCGGACTGGCGTTATAAACGCCCGCTGCCCTTGAATCCTTTACCATGTCGAGCAGTTCATGGGCCCGCCAGGCCGGGGTGGTTCTGGCCAGGAAACCGAGCATATCCGCCGCTTCGGTGTCCCGAGCATTGCCGCCGGCTACCAGGCGGGCCAGATCTGCGGCCCAGGTTTCAAACAACCACAGGGTATTTTCCAGGCCCATCGACTTGAACGCCTTGGCTGCTTCACCTACCGGAATTCTGGATTTCATGAATTCCTTGAAGCGTTCCAGAGCGGTATCACGCAGACTGATAAAGTCGCCGGTTGCATAGTCGAGGGCCAGTCTCGGCGCGTTCCCAGCCAGCATCAGGCCTTTGGCCAGAACAGCTGCAGACGGCTGCGCGTCTTCGGGAAGATCCCGAACACGCCTTGCGAGCCACTGGTTTGCTTCTCCGTTAGCAGGCACCGGAACAGTCAATGTCTGGCATCGAGACCGAATGGTAGGCAGGACCGGGCGCCCACTTTCCTGTAACAGAATAAGGGTCACGTCGGACAGCGGCTCTTCCAGGGTCTTGAGCAACGCATTGGCCGCATTGATATTTAATTGGTCCGCACGATCGATGATAGCCACCTTGTGATGCGCCACCTGCGGAGAAGCCACCGCAAAAGACGACAGCGCCCTCACCTGATCCACCTTCACCATACGGGATTTCTCCGGCGCATAGATCCGGATATCGGGATGGCTGGCAGCGGCCAGCAGCTCACATTGCTTACAGTGGCCACAAGCAATCGGCTGACCCGAATCCCTGTTCAGAGGCTGATCACACAATAACAATCCACCGACAGCTTCTGCCCAGGCCCGCTTACCCACACCCCGCTCACCCACAAGGATGAGCGCGTGTGGTAGGCGGTCTTCTGCTACCCGGCTCTGGACCGTTTGCCAGGCGCGGCGCAGCCAGGGCATGTCTTGGGCAATATCAGTCACTGGGTTTTCCTGTGCGAGTTCTGGATCTGTGGAGTTGGCGCTTCATGGTAGCAAGCAAGCGGCGCATACGCTTCAGCTGTTCACTGCCTTCCTCGTCTTTACCCGCGCTATAGTAATGGCTGTTCACCATACGGGCAAAAAGCCTGGCCGAATCTGCCGCAGCCGGTTCGGCTTTTGCCAGTCTTGATGCAAGAACCGACGGCGTTTCACCGTGACGGACGGGCACGCCGGCACTGGCACATAGCCGGTGCCAGGTATCGACCACTCTCCGAAACGCATCACGCCGTTCTCCGCGGCGCATCTGAAATGCAGAAATCAGTCCGGCAATCAGCAAGCCGGTGCCAACGATACCCGCTGTCATATACCCCAGTTCGCGCATGCCGAAACCGCCAGGCAGCCTGGACATCAGATCCATCTGGCTCTGGCCCTGATAGCCGACGACCCAGCGCTGCCACTGATAATTGATGCGATCCAACTGAAGACTCGCCCATTGCACCAGGGCCACATCCGCATAACGCTGGGGCGAAGCCCAGTTGTTCTCCAGAAAGGATCCTTCCTCAGCCATCGCGTCTCTCAGGCCCAATTCAATGCGGTCCGGCGCAATGGCGGCCGTAGGATCAATTCTCACCCAGCCTCGCCCATCTATATAGGCTTCAACCCACGCATGGGCGTCGTACTGGCGCACGATCAGGTAATCGCCCCCGGCCCCGCTCTCTCCACCTTGGTAGCCAACCACGACACGTGAGGGAATGCCGGCAGCCCGCAATACGAAGGTGGTTGCCCCCGCGTAGTGGGCGCAGAAACCGCGTTTTTCGTCAAACAACAAGGAGTCAATGCCGTCATCGGGCATGGCAGGTGGCCTGAGTGTGTAGAAATATTCCTGCTCACGGAATCGCTCTAGCAGACTCCGAATTATCTGCTCGTCACCCATGCCGCGGCGAAGCTCCCCTGCCAGCTCCCGGGCCCTCGGGTTGCCTTCCCGGGGCAACTGAAGGTACTGCCGCAATTCGGCGGGGCTTTGTGCCTGAGCCGCCTGGGCCTCTCCCTCAAGAGCCAAACGATAACGCACAGGACTGTCAGCCGGCCGGCGAAAACGGAAAAGATCGGCGCTGTCCTCGATAACATTGTCAGAGACAGCTCGGGAATTCTCCAGAGCAAACGCCCAGCGCTGATCGGTCGGTTCCAGAAGCACGTCATACTGGTTTGCTTCAAGCTCTCCTATCCCCCCGTCAACCGCTACTCGGCCCAGAGGGCGAAAACCCTCCCGCTCGCCCTGGCGCCATGTCTCCCTATCCAGATAGTCGAGAATCAGGCCTCGCCAGTACCGGTCTCGATAGGCCGGCATTTCGCCTCCAAACGTGACCCGGAAAGCCCGTTCGCTGCTTTGGGCAAGATTCGAAATATCGCCGGGTCGCATGGTGTCGCTGATGCCCGTGCGCGCCTCACCTGAAACCAGCGGTACGCTCCAGAGAGGCGACATCCGCGGGAAGAACACGAACAAAAGAACAACAATCGGCAATGTCTTGAGGAACATCCCACCCAGCCTGCGCCAGCCAGAGGTCAGCCCACCCGGAAGCTCAGGCGCATTCAGCACCTGTAAGCCAACCAGCAGCAATGCTATCCCGGTGAAGTTCACCAGTGCCCACAGAATCTCCTGATGGAACAGAAAATTCACGGTGGCCAGATAGACAAGGATAAAAAACAGAACATAGAAGTCCCTGACTGACCGCGTTTCCAGCCATTTGAGACCCACCGCCAGCACAAAGAACGAAGCGGCAGTGTCCACCGTAAACCGCCCCTGGACTGTCGCTACATATACGCCAATCAATACCAGCATGATGCCGGTGCGTAACAGGCGGCCGGGAAGCCTAACCCGCCCGTATTGCGCCAACCAGCGCCAGGCGGCTAACACCACACAGGCGGCAATCAACCACAGCGGTAATCGGTCCCACTGGGGCGACAACAGCAAGGCAAAACTGGCAATCAGCCAGAGCAGAGCCCTGGAGGGCAGATTGATCGCTGTGGTGTCGTCCGATTCGGCGCCTCTCAGGCGGTCCAGAAAACTCAAGCCCGCCCCTCCGCAGCCCACTGGGATGCATTTCCTGTCTGGTTCTTTCGGGTTCCATGGGGCTCGGCGATTGAGTCCCGGGGCCGCTCCTTGCCCCAGGTCGCCAATACCCTGAGACACCGAGCTACATGGGCCGGGCCGGAATCAGGCTCAATGATTTGCCCGGGAAGATTCAATCCGAACCGTACACCACTTCTGCCCCTTTCGTTTACCAGAAACGCTAGGTAACTCAGCCGCAGCTCATGGTCCGCACCAGGGTAGGCATTGAAATCCAGCCAATAGGGACTGCCCTGCTCACCCTCCCAATCGGCAACCACCATTTGCCCGGTTCGCCCAAACCGCTTCCAGAGCACCCTTTGGCTGAGATCGCCTTCTCGCCAGGGCCGGATATCCGCGTGGTCATTGCCTTCAACGGATCGTGCCTCTGCTGACTCTTCGCCATCCTCGACGGTGCTGAACGCCTCCGGCGCAGGGATCGGCCTTGGGAACACAACACCGGCCGATACTGGCCGTACCCAGGACCACGCCTTCAGCAGACCGAACGGAAAGCGGGTTTCAATACGAACCCGGTCCGGGCGCAAATAGCCCCGATGAGCGGAATGAACCGGCAGGGTGACGTCCTGGGCCTGGCCTGAATGGATGTGCACCGGTGCAAGATCGGATTCTTCGCAGGAGAGCAGGATGGCAATGGCGTCATCCCGCCCAGCCTTAAGGCGAAACCGGAAAGGAATATCATCACCGGCAAAGCCTTCTCCCGGCTGAATAAGGCTCAGTTCAAGACCAGACAGGTTTCGGTGGGTCTGGTGCATAGCGCCAACGAAGACGGCTCCCAACAAGAAGGTACTCAGATAAATCAGACTGTTCTGATAATTGATGCCTGTAAGCAGCATGATGACCAGTAACAGTCCAAACACTACCCCGGCGCCGGTAGGCAATATGAAGATGTTTTTCTGACTGAAGGTCTGGACATCGGACCGCGGAATCCGTCGGTTAATCCAGCGACTAAAGCGATTTCTGAACGGATTTTTCATAGTGTCACTGAGGCCCTGCACTGCCCAGAAAGTTCACGGTATTCGACCATGATTTTGCTGTGATTAGTAACAATACCGAAAAATCAAAGATTCTGATCACAATCCCGGATTTTCCAGCTTGAACTCTTGTCCTACAAACCGAATACTCGATTCAGGGAGCGTATTTTTTAAACAAAAGGGGCCTGAATATGAAACGCCGACACCTGCTCACCACCGCCATCAGCGGTCTGGTTGTTGCTTTACCTGCCTTTGCAGGCGTTCAGACCATGACCTCTGACGAAATGGTGGAAACCTACGTGAAGGATTCCGCCGTTATTGTTGTGCCCAAAGAACGGAAGAAATCCGACGCCGACCGGCAACGCATCCTGCGCTCCCTCACCATTTCCCCGGGTGAACCAGTCCTGACCGAAGCGGAAGAGGAAGCCTACCGGGACGCATTGCAACGATACGTTGATGACGGCAAGACCGATGCTCTGGAGAACGCCGAAGAGGAATTTCTCCGGCGGGCCCTACTCCTGCCCCAGGAAGAACTCGCCCGGGCGCAGCCTCCGGCTGAGTTTACCCCAACGATTCCGCCGATAATCTTTGGACAGCAGGCACAGATTCCGGAGGAGCCTTTTACACAGACGTTTCTTAACGATCAACTGGGAATTGGGTTTGATGGGCAGAATGTGAATTTCAGTATTGGTAATCCGCCGGGGATTGATCAGATACAGGTTCCACAGGCTATTAACGAGGGGCCGATTACTTTAAGTCCAAGGCCCGGTGGTGGGTTTGATCTTTCTATTGCGGTGCCGGATCAGTAACGCAGAATAAATTCATTCGATTTGAAAACGGCAGCCAGGATTGGTTGCCGTTTTTTTATTGGTTCGGGGTTTCCTCTGACCAATACAAACGCCCCGCAGAGCGGGGCGTCTCACCAACTTTGGTGTTAGGTCAGATTAGTGACCGTATACAGCCAAACTGGTGTCAGAGATGCGCAGGTTGTCGATACCGATAGTACCGATGTTCGTTCCACCAACACGGGTCTCTTGGATGTTTACATCCATCAGTACATCGTCAACGTCTACGCGCAGGACATCCGCACGTGATCCGTCAAGATTGCTACCTTTATAAACATCCAGGCGGGCAACCGCGAAGGATTTGTTGGCGCCGTTATTACCAGAAGCAAGTGCCGCCAGGGTACCTTCAAGTACTGGGTCCTCACCGTTCGCATCATTCAGAAGGGCGGAAATCTCTGCGTCTGTGTATGTCAGACCGCCTGCGTTCGCACCTTGGATGCTCAGGCCGGTAATACCAACCGCCAGGAAGTCTACTTCGAAGTCCATTTGCTCGACAGTGAAGGCGACATCAAGATTAAGGGTGCCAGTATTAGCACCAGCAGCAACGTCCGTGGTATCAACACGAATATCAAGCGCACCCAACAGACCCCAAGCTTTCATGTCTGAAATGAGCGTGGTGTTTTCAGAATTGTCTGCAGCACGCAGTGACATCGCGCCTACCTGCATACCCCAATCAATGGGCGCACCAGTGTTTGAACCAACATGAATAACGGCATCGCCATCTGCCGCAACATCAATATCGATCTTCAGGTCATCCAATAGATTGCTTTGAGTTGCCAAATCTGGAACAGCAACAGGGTCACCTGTGTTGGGGTCTGTAGGAATGAGACCACTGGCATTCGCACCGCCGATTTCGATGTCAGATACCGCGAAGGTGCCTTCGTCGGTGTAGGTGAACTCGCCAATGGAAACGCGAGTTTCCAGCTCAATAGTCACACCTGCTTGACCAGTTACGTTGCCCATTGCGCTGTCATCCAGCGCTTTGAGGTCTGCATTTGCTGCGAAAGGAGCAGCAGCTACGGCTGTAGCAAGAGCAAGTTTCTTCAGGCCTTTCATTATTAACTCCTTGAGTAAACTCTTTTTGATTGTTTTCCGAGTTTTAATTTTGTGAAGTTCTGTAACCTCACAATTCCATTTAAGATTGTTTTACAGTCCTAGTCCGTGAATGAACGCACAGTTCCGGACTACGAAACTGAAAGCTCCTCCTAACACTCAGACTCCGTTCTTCTTCTGGTCGTAAAAGATTTGAAATGACTTGTCCTGCGAAATAGCAGCTCCGAATGAGGCTTTACCATGGTCTAATTCAAGAGGAATCAATTTTAAGCCGGATACGCCCAGTCGATGTTCATGCTCCACTACCACAACCCTCTCCTGTTTACCCTCTTTGGTTATGGTGCCGGGATAGACAATTAACGCGGCATCGATCTTATTGTGACGAGCCAACGATCGAAGGCTAGCCCGGAACACTTGGAGCTTCGCTGAAGGCGGAGCATTTTCAGACTCCTCGCCCATAGTGACTTTTTTCAGTTTACGATCCTTTAAAACCATCCATGCTCCTGGCCCGAAAATCGCAGAACTCTCCAACTCCTGCTCCACATTAGACATGGATGCTTTCAGCATGGACGTAAGGTCTTTTTCTGCTGTTAACATTGCTGCCGCAAGCTCCTCTTTCGTGAGCTTACCGTCCGACAAAATCCCAGCATCGCTCCCTCGGTTTTCCTGGGCGCCCGCTGTTGCCGAAAACCAAGCTAGAAAAAGAAACACTAGAAAAACACACGTATTGCGTATTCCATACATCGTCATATTTACTCCATGTCATCTGGAATGCTCTTGCCTCCCTCACAGGAGAAGGCTTCCAATCTAATTTTTATGCTGGGGAGACTCTTCCGACTGGGATAGAATGCCCATCAATTACTTGACCGACGCTGTTCGCAGAGAGCATTTTCATTAGATCAGCGAGTCCCCAAAACCTACAACGCCCGTTTTGTGTGCTGTTTATCAATTCTCGAACATTGCGGAGGGACCTTGAACCCGGCAACCATGCGTGAACTCAATCAGGAGGGCTACCATCGCCTGCTAAGCCATGCCTGCCGGGAATCGGATTTCGCCTATATCGGGAGTGTCGGAAACGGTCCGGCCCGAGGAGTCTTCAGCGGTTTTTCTGCCAGAGCTCTTGCAACCGAAGTGCTTCAATACCCTGTGCACATAAATTTCTGCTCTGATCAGCTTGCTCAGAGCATGGAAAGCCTTGTAAGCCAGTTCCAGATCGAACAGGAACCCAACCCGGAATGCCTTTCCGGGGGATGGATTGGATTTCTTGGCTATGAACTCGGATATGTCAGGGAAAGCCGACTGCGGGAGCTCTGCCCATTCCTCGAAGTTCCCCTCGTGTCCGCAGGATTCTACCTCTGGACGGCCAGTCATAATCGCAAAACCGGGCAGTATTGGCTTTGGATTCATCCGGAGTGCCCTGATGAGACGCGGGATACACTGGAGCAGTGGCTCGGTGGGAACAAACCAGACGCCACCGCCGGATGGTCGATGGATTCGCGATTTCAGCCCACGCAAGCGCCGGACGCATTCAAGGCGAGCGTAGAAACAGTTCGTCGGTATATTGAAGCCGGTGATTGTTATCAGGCGAATCTCTCGCAGGAATTTTCTGGCCAATTCAAGGGGGATCCGTGGCAGGCGTTCCAGGCCCTTTCAGATGCTAACCCTACGCCCTACAGCGGCTTCATCCGCGCCGGAGGCGCCTCTATCCTGTCGGTCTCTCCCGAGCGCTTTCTCGAGATACACGACCGAACCGTCACAACCAGCCCAATCAAGGGCACCCGGCCGAGGGGTGGCACTCCGGAGAGCGATGCAGCCTTTGCGTCTGAACTGGAAGGCTCCGAGAAGGATCTATCCGAAAACCTGATGATCGTCGACCTGCTCCGGAACGATCTTAGCCTGAACGCGAAGCCAGGCAGCGTGAAAGTCGACAAACTATTTGCACTGGAGTCCTACCGGAACGTTCATCATCTGGTCAGCCACATCCGGGCGGAGCTGGCCGAGGGTGTAACACCTATGAAGGCCCTGTTTGACGCTTTTCCGGGCGGTTCAATCACTGGTGCGCCCAAGATCAGGGCGATGGAAATCATCCAGGAGCTCGAGCCCCACTGGCGTGGCCCCTACTGCGGTTCGATCTTCTATCGCGGACTGGATGGCACGCTGGACAGCAATATCGCGATACGAACCATGCTGTGCGATGGCGAGGGAACCATTCGTTGCTGGGGCGGTGGCGGTATTGTTGCGGATTCAGATCCCGAGGCTGAGTATCAGGAGACGCTCGCAAAAGTGGGGTCTTTAATGCGGTTTCTGGAAGAATTGGTTATTGAATGAACTTGAGATGAAGTCAAAATGGGGTCAGAAGCAGGCTTTCTTCTGACCCCGCTTTCAGCTTTTGGATCAGGCGTTGTGAATAGCGCTCGCCTTGAGAAACTCCTGCCTGAGATCATCGAAGTTATGCACCGCAGGAAACTGCGGAAACTCGTCGATCACGTTCTGCGGCGCATGGAACAGGATACCGGCTTCGGCCTGACCCAACATGGTGGTGTCGTTATAGGAATCACCGGCAGCAATCACGCGGTAATTCAGCAACTGAAATGCCCTCACCGACTGGCGCTTGGGATCACGCTGGCGCAGCAGGTAATTGGTGATCTGGCCATCGTCTGCGACTTCCAGCTTGTGACAAAGCAGGGCTGGATAGCCCAGTTTTTTCATCAGAGGCATGGCGAATTCGTAGAAGGTGTCAGACAGAATCACCACCTGAAAACGCTCACGCAGCCAATCCAGGAACTCCCGGGCGCCGGGCAGCGGGTCCAGCTCGCCGATCACTTCCTGGATTTGTGGAAGGCCATAACCGTGCTGGTCCAGCAGCTTCAGGCGCTGCTTCATCAGTACGTCATAATCCGGAATATCGCGGGTGGTCGCCTTGAGCTCTTCAATGCCGGTCTTTTCGGCGAACGCGATCCAGATTTCCGGGATCAATACTCCTTCAAGGTCAAGGCATGCCAGTTCCACAACGATCTCCTGCTTCGATTGGTTAAGGGCGACTACGGTTTGTCGGTCTGCCACTATTCGGAGCGTATGATAAGAAAAACCGGGCGGGATTGCATCGTAAAGTGTAATCCCGGGCTTTTAACCACGGAATAACCATATAGATGGTCATTCCTTCAGCGTATGAAGGATTTAATGGTAGCCTTTTCGCTCAGTTAGATCCCCTTGCACACTCAGATAAGGCAATGCCGGGCCATGACCGATATTCAAACCTTGCGGGACGAGCTCGAAGGCCAGAGCCCCCGTTCGATTCTTAAAACTGCCCTGAAAAAATACGACAACATCGCCATTTCCTTCAGTGGTGCCGAGGATGTTGTACTGATTGAGATGGCACACAAACTGACTGACAACCTGAAGGTTTTCACTCTGGATACAGCCCGCCTGCACCCGGAAACCTACGAGTTTGTCGAGCGCGTTCGCAAGCATTACGGCATCGAGATCGAAGTTCTGTTTCCAGATGCTCAGGAAATTCAGGATCTGGTGAACAAGAAAGGCCTGTTCAGCTTCTACGAGGATGGGCACAGCGAGTGCTGCGGCATTCGAAAGGTCAATCCTCTGCGCCGCAAGCTGGCAACCGTGGATGCCTGGATTACCGGGCAGCGCAAAGATCAGAGCCCGGGCACACGCAACGATGTACCGATTGTTCAGGAAGACACCGCTTTCTCAACTGATGAAAAGACACTGGTTAAGTTCAATCCGCTGGCGAACTGGACGTCGAAAGAGGTGTGGGATTACATCCGTATGTCCGAGGCACCCTACAACGAGCTGCACGAAAAAGGCTTCGTAAGCATCGGCTGCCAGCCCTGCTCTCGCCCTGTCCTACCCGGGCAGCACGAAAGAGAGGGTCGCTGGTGGTGGGAAGAAGCCACCCAGAAGGAATGCGGTCTTCACGCAGGCAATTTGATCGCCCGGGAATAACCCGGGCTTACGCTACCCGCTCACCCATTAATGAGTGGGTAGCTCGATATCCTTGAACAACGCTTCGATTTCAGACCGGCTGCCCTGGTGGGAAACAGCCTCGTCCACTTTTTCCTTGGTGAGATGGGGCGCAAATCGATGGATGAACTCATACATATACCCTCTCAGGAAAGTCCCCTTTCGGAAACCAATTCGCGTGACGCTGGGGCGAAACAGTTTCCGAGCATCAAGGGCGACCAGATCCCTGTCGGTTTTGGGATCGAATGCCATGCTCGCGACAATTCCGACACCGAGACCCAGTCTTACGTAAGTCTTGATGACGTCCGCATCCGCTGCAGTGAACACCACCTTCGGGGTGAGCCCCTGGGACTGGAACGCCTCATCGAGTTTGGACCGGCCAGTGAAACCAAAGACATAGGTCACCAGCGGATATTCCGCCAGATCCGGTAGCGTCAGCTCGGATAGTTTCGCCAGGGGATGATCTTTTGGCACGATGACGCTCCGATTCCACTTGTAGCAGGGCATCATGATCAGATCGTTGAACAGCTCCATGCCCTCGGTCGCAATGGCAAAGTCCACCGCTCCACTGGCCGCCATCTCGGAGATCTGCATGGGCGTGCCCTGATGCATGTGCAGGGAAACGTCCGGGTACTCTTCAATGAAGCCGCTGATAATTGGTGGCAGCGCATACCGCGCCTGAGTGTGGGTGGTAGCAATGCTCAGATCGCCCTTGCGCTGGTTGCTGAATTCCTGGGCTATCTTTTTGATGCCCTCAACCCGTCGCAGGATCTCTCCCGCCTCCCGAATAATGATTTCACCGCCTGGCGTAATACGGGTGAGATGCTTGCCGCTGCGAGCAAACACTTCCAGCCCCAGTTCGTCCTCCAGCAGTCGTATCTGTTTGGAGATGCCAGGCTGTGACGTAAACAGGCTTTGAGCGGTTGCGGACACATTCAGATCGTGATGCGCAACTTCCCAGATATAGCGCAATTGTTGTAATTTCATTAAATCTGCTGCTCCCTGGAGACCGAAATACCTGTAGAAGAATACGAATAAAAATACAGGTTTTCATTCTTTTTTAATATAGACAACTTCTTTCACACAGTTTAGACCAAAATTGCATTTACGCAGCCCCTGATAAAACCTTGGCGTGATTAAAGTGGCTTCTCAGCCCTTGACTTGGTGATTACAAAGGACACAATCCCTAGTGCCCTGTCTGGGCAATTCCACACTCCAGTATTCAGGGAATCCATGCTGCTCACCACCAAGTTTCTCAGGCCAACGTCAGATTCGCGCGCGGTCAAGCGTGAGCGGCTGAGCGACCTGCTTGAGTCCCTGGGCCCCAAACGGCTGAACCTGGTGATTGCGCCGGCAGGCTTTGGAAAGACTACACTGGTGGCGCAATGGTGCTCGCGGGTTTCCTCACCCACAGCCTGGCTCTCTCTGGATGAACACGATGATGAGCCCAGGCGATTCTGGCAGTACGTTATCGGGGCCTTCGAACAGGCCGGACTGACCGGTGCGGCGGAGCTGCGTAAACAGCTGGCCCACCAATCCGATAAAACCTTTACCGAGGCCATTACCGGCCTGATCAATATCCTGGCGCAGGACGGCAGCAGTTGGGCCCTGGTACTGGACGATTTCCACTTTATTGGAAACCCGGCCATCCACAGGCAGTTTGCCTATTTCATCGACTATCTGCCGCCAGGAGTCCTGGTAACCCTGCCCTCCCGAACGGAGCCGCCCCTGCCGCTCCCACGCTGGCGCGTCCGCCGCTGGATTGAGGACATCCACCCCGGCCTGCTGGCCTTCTCTGAGGAAGAGTGCCGGCAGTTTTTCCGCGACACCATGGGCCTGGGCCTGGATATCACCGACGCGGATATCCACGCCATTTGCCGAAAAACCGAAGGCTGGGTAGCCGCCATGCAGCTTTCCGCGCTTTCGGCGACGTTCTCCGGGAAAGACGCAGCCGTATCGGGAAACCAAATAAATCTGGATGAGCGCTATATCAGCGATTATGTCCTGAGCGAAGTGCTGGAACAGCAACCCCGGGATATTGCGACTTTTCTACTTGAAACCGCCTGCTGCCCAAGGCTCTGCGCTTCCCTTTGTGACTCAATCCGTGAGTCCAACGACAGCCAGGAAATGCTCAAAACGCTCCTGAGTCAAAACCTGTTCCTGATTCCGCTGGATACCCGGAACGAGTGGTTCCGCTACCACGATCTGTTCCGGGATGCGCTGTTGCTCAGGATCAGTCACACGGAACCAGAGAAGGCAACACGTCTCTGGCAACGAACCGTGAAATGGCTATTGGCCCATGGCCATGTTCAGGAAGCCATTGCCCAGATTGTCCGCCAGAAGGACTGGCCGTGGCTCGCCCGTGTATTGGCCGAACATGGCAACAATCTGATCCATGGTGGCTATCACCTCCCCGTGCTGGACTGGCTCGATGCGCTGCCCCAGGAATTGGTAAACGACAATCCACAACTCCAGATGCTCCGGATCTGGGGGCTATTCTTTGCCAACCGGGTGGACACTCTGGAACCGCTGCTATCAGCACTCGAGGATCTGCTGGACCGCCAGGTAGCCGATTCACATCCGGATGCGGAAGGGGCTCTTGGGCTGCAGAGCGAGAACTCGCTGATGCGCTCGTATTTGGCCCGGACCCGGAGTGATGACAAACGCGCCGCCGATCTTACACGACAGGTACTCAGGGAGATAGACCACACTCGCATCCCGCTGAAGTCCGTGACCTATTACGGGCTAGGCCTGGATTACTATAGCAAGGGTGAGCTTACCGAAGCCGAGGACGCACTGCAGTCAGCCGTTCGCTACGGACAGGTCGAGCATAAACCCAGCACCGTGCTCTCCAGCGGCGGCCTGCTGGCGTGGATTCAGTACAATCGGGGCGATATCGATCTGGCGCTGGAAACCTGCACCGACATCCGGCAATGGGTGGACCGGCACTACTCGGACCCCAGCCAACCAAGGCTTATATCCTGCTGGCAGAACAGCACCCTGTGTGAAATCCAACGGGAGCGCAACCATCCCCAGCTCGCCGCCACCCACTTACAGCCTCTGCTTGAGCATCTTGAGCGGGGTACGGAACCCGGACAGCACGTGATCATCCAATATGTTCGAGGTCACCTTGCCTTTAGCGAGGGTAACCTTCAGGACGCCATTGAGGCCCTTGAAGACGCTTCGCTGACAGGTCGAAAACGCCGTGAGCAGATTGTTTTTGAGCCACCTGCCAGCACCGCCCTTTTGGCGCGGTGCTATCTTGCTGCCGGACACCCTGAACAAGCCCGTGCCAGCCTGGATTCCCGGGCCGGTGCCGAGTTCACCAACCCGCTTCATCTTGAACAGAGCCGGATCAGCGAAGCCCGGGTGCTGGTGGCTCTGGATCAGCCGGAGCGGGCCCAGGAAATACTCAGCGCCTTGCTGAATCCGGCTGAACGCAATGCCCATAACCGTCACCTGGTGGAGATACTGTTGGTCTATGGCGAGGCGCTGGCAAAGCAGAAGCGCAAAAACGAATCGGAACAGATGCTGACGCGGGCGGTAAACCTGGCTGCCGAGGCCGGATTCATGCGGCTGTTTGCCGAAGAAAGTCCGGAACTGCGAGCCTTACTGCTGGACCTGCCCGCGCTGAATGTCCCCGGCAGCTGGAACGGCAAAGTCCGGGAAATGCTCTTGGAGCAAAGAGAATTGCGCCAGGCGCATCCTGAAACCAGCGAAGACTCTGCTTCCAATCCCGCTGGACGGCCGGCATTCAAGACGGACGCACTACCCGAACCACTCAGCCAGCGAGAGCTGGAGGTGCTGGAATTGATTCATGCGGGGCATGCCAACAAGGAAATTGCCTCAAAAATGAAGGTCGCGCCGGCTACCGTAAAAGCCCACATTCGCAACCTCTACGGCAAACTGGGCGTTGGCCGCAGGACCGAAGCACTGGCCCGGGCCCGGGAACTGGGGCTACTGGAACCCTGATACCGAAGCAATCGAATTTGTGACGCGCGTCACACTATACCTCAGCAATCTACGCCCGCTACGCCCTTTGGACGATCCGTCTACGCCCTCTAATCCCCTATTATTATTTCCACGGTGAGGGAAGCCTCACCAGGAATTCTGAAACTTCAGGCCTTCAGATTTCTTGTTCCGCGTTGTTTCGACGCCCGGGTTCGAAAGAACCCTCTTGATGAGAGCCACCCCCTTCGGGGCTGGCTCTTTTTTTATGGCTGAATGATCCAGAGCGGGAACTCAGCGTTCGATAATTCGACGGAACGGCGGCAAGGCATCGAGCAATAGCTGGCCATACCGACGGGCAATAATACGGCGATCCAGAATCGTCACTCTGCCGGTGTCCTGCTCGGTCCGAAGCAGTCGACCCACCGCCTGAACCAGTTTTATTGAAGCGTCCGGAACGGTAATTTCCATAAATGGATTGCCGCCTCGCTGGGTCACCCACTCGGCCAGGCTCGCCTCAATGGGGTCGTCCGGCACTGAAAACGGCAAACGAGTAATCACAACGTGGTGCAGATACTTGCCGGGAAGATCGATGCCCTCGGCAAAGCTGGCAACACCAAACAGAACACTCGGACGGCCCTCGTCCACCCGGCTGCAATGCTGCCTGAGCACTTCGCCCTTGGCCATATCGTCCTGGGTGATGATCAAATCCGGGTATTCCGGGGCCAGTGCGTCCCGCACCTGCTGCATCTGACGCCGGGAAGTGAACAATACCAGAGTCGCTTTCTCGCCCGCCCACAAATCAGGCAGTCGTTTAACCAGCTCATCAGCGAAGCCGTCATCCGTTGGCATGGCGGACATAGCAGGCACCTCTACCGTGGCCATCTCGCCATACCGGAAAGAACTCGGGACCACGAGGAAGCGGCTGCCCTGGGGTAATCCCGCCCGGGCATTCAGCCGATCAAATCGGCCAAGTGCAGTCAGTGTGGCACTGGTGAGAACAGCACCGTAGGCCCGGGACCAGAGCCTGGAGTACAAGAGGTTGTCCGCCAATACCGGTGAACTGTACAGGGTAATGTCTTCCGCGTGATCCCAGCGTTGTCGCACTGCCCAGCGGGCCGGTGGCGGGCTTTTCTGTGTCTTTGGCCTTGCGTCAGCCTCCTCCCCGGCTTCAGTGTCTGCTTCTGCCTCACCGGCGGGCTTCACGTTGCCCTGTTCGCACCAGGCTGTCCACAGCCTTAACTGGTCTTCTGCCCGGGCGTGAAACGAACCAATCACCGGATACCAGGCTTCCGCCGTTTCCCGGTCAATCTCATGTTCCTTGCGCTCGTCGAAGGCACCCTGCAGTTCATCCGCCAGAACGCCCAGTTGTCGAACCATATTGGCGGTTGCAATACGACTCTCGGCTGCGAGCTCCGCCATGGCTTCCGGCAGTTCGCCTTCCGGATAACGCCACTGGGCCGTTCTGCGCTCTTCGTTGAACTCCCACCCGGTATTCTGCTCGGCTTCCTCGTAAACCCGGTTCAGCACCAGATCCACTTCCCTTGACGCAGAACTGATTCGGTCCAGGGATTTCGCGGCCTGAGTTCCGGCGGCCAGGTAAGGCTGCATTTTAACCAGCGCCTGGGAAAGCTGTTTCAGCCACTGGCGGGTGGCATTAAGTGGGAGCGATGCGGCAAAGTGATTCAGGGCCTTGTCAGGAAGATGATGAGCCTCATCGAAAATGTAGAGGGCATTCTCCGGCTCCGGCAAAATCGCCCCGCCGCCTAATGCCAGGTCGGCCAGCACCAGGTCGTGGTTGGCAACCACGATATCGGCATCATCAAGGTCTTTGCGGGCATCGAAAAACGCACAGCTGTCAAAATAGCTGCAATGGCGGTTGGTGCATTGGCGATGATCCGTGGTTACCTGTCGCCAGACATCGTCCGGGATCTGCTCCGGCCAATGGTCCCGGTCACCGTCCCACTCCCTTGAGCCGTAGCTGGCCAGCATCTCTTCAAAGAATGCCCGGGTGCCGGGTTCTTCATTTTTCGGGCCATCCAACAGGAACAGGGGCATGGTGTCACTGTCGGTATTTCCCTCGTCGTGCAGGCGGGCTTCCAGGCGGGACATGCAAAGATAGCGACCCCGGCCTTTGGCGAGCGTCCAGTTGAAGTCCATCTTGCTGTGCTTCTTCAGGTCCGGAAGGTCCTTGAGCACAATCTGGTCCTGAAGGGCTACGGTCGCGGTGGATATCACCAGGGTTTTGCCCAGGGCTTTTGCCACCGGAATGGCGGCGATCAAGTAGGCCAGGGTTTTGCCCGTACCGGTGCCGGCCTCCACAACACAAGCCGAGGCCGGGGAGGTTCTCTGACCATCATTCTCAGTGATGTCGCCCATGTACCTGGCAATTTCGGCAATCATCAGGCGTTGCCCATAGCGTGCCCGTATGTCCTTGCCGGCCAGCACATCCCGATACCCTTGCTGGATCGATTGCTTGATCTCGTCGGTCAGTGCCATCAGCGGGGGCTCACCCAGTCCCGCACCACACCAACCCGGAAACGTCGGCCGTCTCGACTCAGTACCACGCCCTCTTCTGTTATGTCGTCTACCCGCAGACCTTCGAAGACGTCACCCACTCGCAGGTAAGTGTCGTTAATCATAACCCTGCGCGATGCAGGTGATGAGGAGTAGATATGGCTGTTAAAGGTCAAATCGGGGACGCTCTTCTGGAATGAAAGCGGCAACTCTACCAGATGAGGTACTCTGCCTGCCTGCTCGGGTTCCACCATCGGTGCTGCGGTTTCGGATATTGCTGATGAGGGAACGATGACGGTCGCCCGTTCCCTGCTCTCGGCGACAGTTGGTTCCGTCGCTGTCGGCGGTGGAGTTGACTCAGCAGGATCAGGCTCCGGGATGGCCCCCGTCTCCGCGACGGGATCTTCCAATGCCGGTTCTGATTGGGTTGCAGGCGTTACCGGCCAGAAAACAAAGGCCAGGACTCCGGCGTTCAGCATCAATGCCAGCGACACCCAGAGAGCCGGTGACACCCTCTTCTTCTTTGGCCGATGAATAAGCTGCACTTGCTGGCCAAGGTCCGGAACACGACCCTGCCGCCGCTCGGTTTCGGATTTTCGCAATGCGTCAAGAATGTAAGACATGATTACTCTCGACCTTCCGACTGCAGGGGCTTGAGACGAGGGATAGAGGCTTCCAGATCATTGTTGATCTGGATGATGGTCATGGCGCCGGCAATGCCATCGACAGTGAGCCCCCGCAATGCCTGATACCAGCGAACCTGCTCTTCCGCGTCCATGCGTTTAACGCGGTCACTCTCGGTACGGGATTTACTGTGCCGGTCCGCCAGGTCCATCATTCGTGCGCCAATCCAGAGTTGTTCGCCGCCACCATTACTGTAGAAGCCGTCCCCCGTCAGGTATTCCGGCAAGCGCCATAGTACTCGATATTCACCGAACCAGTGTCGCTCGATACTGGCAAAAGACACAGTCTGATTGCCAGCCGGCATGGCAACTTCTGCCGTATCGCCGTTCAGATGGCGGAGGACGACAAAGCCTGTGTTGCCTGTGTCATCCTGGAGCTGGAGCATCGCAGGGCGATCCAGAAACTCCAGGCTTCGGCGGCTGCCCTGGCGATTCAGGCACCCCAGCCCATTCTCTCTGGCCCAGTCACAGGCCACGGGAGCCTCCGCAGGTTGATAGTCCCGCCCCCAGATCCCGAAAAGCACCTGGAACGCCGAGACTGAATCCATAAGCTGATCCGGTACGGCCAGCTCACCGGGCCCTGACGGCACTTCCGGCAAGGTTTCTGGCGTTTCCTCCACTTGCTCGGGTTGCTGCTCATCCACCCGTTCAACCGATCCCTTCAGGGGTTCAACAGACGACTGGCCGTTAAAAACCACACCGTCGGTGGACCACCGCTCGAACAGCCAGGCAGTGCCAATGATGGCCACGAGAATCGAAGCCGCAACGATCAGGTACTGGGACCTGTCCGGCGACTGGCGTGAGGGCGAGGGGCCGAGGGGCTGTCCGCGTACTTCCTTTGCTGCCTGGCGGATGTGATCGGTCGTGATCTCATGCTCTCCCTCGGCATAAGCGCCCAGTAAGGCCCGGTCGCTGATCAGGTTGATCAGTCGGGGAATGCCCTGACTTTCCCGATAGAGGCGATTTACTGCCCGCTCCGAGAAAATGTCGCCTCGCATGCCGGCCACGCTGAGTCGGTAACGAAGGTAAGCCGGCAGCTCTGCCCGACCGATGGCATCCAGGTGGTAGCGAGCGGTAACCCGCTGGTTCAGCTGGCGCAGCTCGGGGAGTGCCAGCATCTCCTGCAACTCGGGCTGGCCGAGCAGGACAATCTGAAGCAGCTTCTTCTCTGCCGTCTCAAGGTTGGTCAGAAGCCGGAGCTGTTCCAGTACCTCGGCCGAAAGGTTCTGGGCCTCATCGATCATCAGAACCTTGTGGCGCCCTGCCGCATGGGCCTTGAGCAAGTCCTGGTTAATCAGATCCACCAGTTCCTTGATGGTTGCACTGATCTCGTGGGGGATTTCCAGCTCATCGCAGATGGACGACAACAATTCCCGCGCAGAGAGCCTTGGATTCAGGATCAGCGCGATATCCACATTATCGGGAACATTTTCGATAAAGCACCGGGAAACCGTTGTTTTCCCGGTTCCAACTTCACCGGTGATCACGATGAAACCACCCTGCCCCTGGACCCCATACATCAGGTGTGCCAGCGCTTCCTTGTGGCGGTCGCTGAGGTACAGGTAACGAGGATCCGGGGCAATGGAAAATGGTGGTTCGCGAAAGCCGAAAAAGTCGTAGTACATATCAGGACGTACCGGAATCCGCGTTACTGATCAGTCTGAGCTCGGCAGTGCGCCGATTCTGTTGCTTGAGCCGTCGCACACAACGCTCAAGGGTTTTCGAGATGCGAGCGTGGGAGCGGATCATGGAGATTTTTGGCCATGTGGCCCGTTCGCCGTCCAATATCATCTGCCGCACGTAGCCCGGATCGGGATTCGCCAGCATCCTGCTGTAGTCTTTGAACGAATACGAGGGTGCAATAGTGACGTCTCCGGAGTACCGCTGGGCCATAATGGTGTACAGCTGACCGGACATCTGGCGCAGAAGTTCCGGCCTGACCCTTTTTCGCAGGTAATCGAACACTCCCTGGCCATGAAACTGGATCTCGGATTTCAGAAGATGCATAGGCAGATTAGCGAGGGACAGTTTTTCATCCCGCCCCCGCTGGCTCAGGAAAGGAACTACATGGGGATTGGTCTGACTCACGATAGTATAATTCACATCGTACAGGTGCACGAGACGCTCAATGGGCAAATCGCTTACAACCGAGCCATCCACAAACTTGAGACGAGGCATATACGGTAACGCATTGCCCTGAATGTCTTTTTTCATCAGGGTAACCGGCGGGAATATACCCGGCACCGCGGCGCTGGCCAACACCGCACTCCAGACCATCAGATAAGGCGAAGTGTATCCGCAGAGCAAGCGGGCCTTCTGGTGCGCCTGCACCGGTGAGACACTCACATTAATGGAGCGCCCGGTACGCTGATAGGCCTCTTCAAAGGTGTATTCACCGATATTGCCCCGCAGGCAGTTGCGAAGCTCTTCCTGATCCATGAGCCCGTCTCCACGCACCGCGCTGAGCAGACCCCGCCACTTCCAGGCTTTCAGGTTATGGTTCTCCGGTACCAGCATTTCAGGGATTTCCGCGTCTGTGTGCACACCAAGAATACCCGCGATGATGGCACCGATACTCGAGCCGGCAATAACCTGGGGCAAAAGTCCCTTTTCCCAGAGCGCCTTGATCACGCCGAAGTGGAACACGCCAAGAGTCGCGCCGCCACTGAGCAATAGTGCCGGGCGGCCATAACTTGTGAGGGTGTCCCGGAAGAACTGAAGCTTGTCCGCAACTGGAAAACCCGGAACCGGTTGATCACAAAGATAGTCCAGCGCTTCACAGACCTGCGTGATGTACTCCTCGATCAGATGCTTGGTGCCGACGCGTGATCGCGTATAAAGTGCGGGATTGCCCATATTGCCAAGGTCATGGTGCAAACCTTCACGGAGAGCGCGCTTGAGGCGTTCCACGTCATTCTGCTGGCGATACTGTTTGAGGTTGCTCAGCCGGTCGTAGATGACTTCATAATGATAGAGGTCAGAGGCAAAATCCTCTTTCCACTCGGCATTGCCCTCCAAAAAGTCCAGTTCCAGGGCTGCCGCTTTCCATACCTCGTAGTTCGGCGCCTCGGCCAGCATTTTCCGGAACTTGGCTATTCTTGGATCCTTGAGCACCGTCGATCTCCTTTCAATCCGGCTGACGCTTAAAAATCATCAAGCATCAAGTCCTCATCATCACCGCTGGCAAACGGATCATTAACCACCTTCCCGTCATTAATCAGGAATTCGCGACGTTGCAGAAAGGCATTCCGCACAAACACGTAGCTGTCGCCAGAGATGAAGCTTTCAGCGGGTATCAGATCCGCCCGGCGGTCGACAATTTGCAGAGCCCTGGCATAGTACACTTCAGGATTTTCCACTTCATCCCACGCCGAAGGCAACGCGAAGCCGTCGGTCACAAACCCGGTAAAGTGCCGCGGTGTGGAGGGGCCGAGGAAAGGCAGCATCAGATAAGGCCCTGAACCCGCCCCCCAGTATCCCAGAGTCTGGCCAAAATCCTCGGGCCGTTCCGGCAGGTCAAAGGCAGTTGCCACATCGAACAGACCACCCAGTCCAAAGGTGGTGTTGTAGGTGAAGCGCCCCACGGCAACCACCGCAGACTCCCCTTTCAGCTGAAGGACACTGTTGGTGAAGTTCCTCAGTTCTGTCAGGTTGTTGAAAAAATTGGTAACGCCCCGGTCGACAATCCGCGGAGTGAAAGTCCGATAGGCCTGCGCCACCGGTTTCAGGAACCAGCGGTCGATGGTCTCGTTGAAGTTGTAAACCTTGCGGTTCCAGTTTTCCCAGGGATCTGTGGGATCAACCGGAACCGACCCCTCTGGAGCGGGTTCCTGCATGTTCTGGGCGATAGCCTGGCCCGCTGGCAGAAGTGCAGACAGGGACAACAACATGGCCAGAGTAAAAAGCCAGCGCCGGATAAAAAAGTATTTCATCATCTGCTCTTGGGTTGTTTAATTCGTTTCAATTCGTCGAAAATACCGGCGCTACTTTTTATTATTAAACCGTTGTTCCGGAGAAACCGATGTCAGTACCGGGAAATCTTGTAAACACAATCACCATGCCCCTCCGGTGGGGAGACATGGATGCATACGGCCACGCCAATAATACAGTCTACTTCCGATTCTTTGAGGAAGCGCGCATTGTGTGGCTGGCATCACTGGATCTGGGCGGGCCTGACGAGCCCACCGGCCCCGTCATTATAAAGACCAGCGCAACCTTTCTAAAGGAATTGAACCACCCGGCAACGGTTGAGGTGAAAACATACGCTGACAAGGCAGGTAACACCAGTCTCGACACCTACCATTTGCTGACAGATGTCGATACCGGCGCCGTATATGCGGAAGGCTATGCAAAAATCGTCTGGTTCGACCGAAAGACGCGCTCATCGGCTCCACTGCCAGACACCCTCAGGGCACTGGCAACGTCTTGACCCAGCTCACTCCTATCGGCGGCGTACCACCACGCTGCCGATGGAATAACCTGCTCCGAACGAACAGATTACCCCCAGATCACCACTGACAAGGTCATCCTTGTTCTTGTGGAAGGCGATGATCGAACCGGCAGAGCTGGTGTTCGCGTACTCATCCAGAATGACCGGTGCCTCTTCCTCGGTGGCATCCCGACCCAGTACCTTGCGCGCTATCAACTGGTTCATGTTCAGGTTGGCCTGGTGCAGCCACATGCGACGGAGATCATCCGGGGCCAGGGAAAGGCTTTGCAGCTGTTTCTGGATTGTCTCGGCAACCAGTGGCGAAACTTCTTTGAATACCTTACGGCCTTGCTGAACGAAGAGCTTGTCCGGCTTGCCTACGCCGGAATCATCGGCGCGGTTGAGGAACCCGAAATTGTTCCGGATGTTATTCGAGAATTTGGTTTTCAGGCTGGTACCAAGAATCTCGAACCCCTGGCCCTCACGGGTGTCTTCTTCGCGTTCAACCAGGATGGCCGTGCAGGCGTCACCAAAGATGAAGTGGCTGTCCCGATCCCGGAAGTTCAGGTGGCCGGAACAGATTTCCGGGCTGACCACAAGAACGGCACGGGCACTGCCGTTCTCGACGGAATTGACTGCCGCCTGAAGGCCGAACGTGGCTGAGCTGCAAGCGACATTCATATCGTAGGCGAACCCGTCGATACCAAGCGCTTCCTGAACTTCGATAGAAACAGCCGGATAGGCCCGCTGCAGGTTGGAACAGGCAACAATCACGGCATCGACGTCCTGTGCCGACTTGCCCGCTTGCTCAAGGGCCTCACGGCAAGCGGTAATGGCCATGTCGCATTGCACCGAGGGCTCTTCGTTAATGCGATCGGGAATGTAGGGTTTCATGCGTTTTGGATCGAGAATGCCATCCTTGTCGATAACATGGCGGCACTTGATGCCGGACGCTTTCTCGATAAACGAAGAGGAGGATGGCTGCAGAGGCGTCACATCGCCACTGGCGATTTTGTCTGCGTTCTCGGCGTTGAACAGTTCAACGTACTGATTGAAGGCTTCGACCAGTTCGTCATTATCAATGGTTGCTGGCGGTGTGTAGAGACCGGTCCCGCTAATAACGGCTTTAATCACGCTAACCCCACGTCATGATTGTGAAAACGGGATGTCTGTCGTCCCGTCTGGTTAATTCGTTGACCTACTGCCAGAAATACTAACACAGTATCGGGGTTTTGCCCGTCAGGTATCAGTCAGCGGCACCGGATTGGTGCGCACCAGTTTCCCTCAGACCCGCGTTTTCTCCCACTGCCGGTCCAGGCGTTTTACCGACACCGTCATCACCGTACCCAGTTGCTGTGCAAAAAACGACACCCGGAACTCTTCCAGCATCCAGCGGTAAACCACCAGTTCGGGGTCTCGAACGCCCTGTCGCTTTTGTTCGTCCCGCTTGACAGCGTATCGGGACCAGAGTGGCTCAATAGCGTGAAGAAACTCACGCTCCCGCCCCATTTCCCGTGGCATCTTCTCCAGCCGAACCAGGGCGGCCTCAAAGTAACGCCCGAACTCCGCCAGCCACTCGGGCGGCGTTTCCACCAGGAATCCGGGGTACACCAGGTTCTGTAGCTGAAACTTCAGGTCGGCCATGCTGTTGGCCAACGCCAGGTTGATTTTGCCTTTCAACTGTTTTGCCACTTTCTGGTAACCGGACATGGCCTGATACAATCGCTCGTCTGCCTGCTCCAGGGCCGGAATGAAATCACCCCGGTGAGCGTCAAACACACGGTTGAAGTCCTCTGCAGTCCGTGGAACCGCGTCCGGGAGAAAGTGCTGCATGGCTGTCGCCAACAGCAGATCGTCCAGCAACACTTTCGACTGGCCCACCGGAGCAAACATGAGCGCCGATTGCTTGAAATGCGGCAGTTTCCGCTCCAGATCATCGAGCGTCCTGCCGAAGCGGTTCAGGATCAGGCGGGCGATTGCCTTTCGGGTGGTGTCTTCAGCGGTCAATCGGTCCAGACAGCGTATCTGGCGCACCTGCTTGCCCAGATCCTCAAGCGCCGGATAGACGGTCACCTGCATGCCACCCTTTTCTGTCTGAACCTGTTCGGGCAATGTTCCGAACTGCCAGTCGGTGTACTCACCGCTTGGCTCTGTGCGCGAATCATCCTTTGTCGCCGACTCAAGCGCCTGCTCGGCCTGACCCTCAAGTTGGTGCTGCAGATCAGCCGTTTCACGGCTCTCGGCAATGGTGCGACCGCCGTCACCCATAACGCGAAGGTTCATCCGCAGGTGCTTGGGTAATTCGGTGTCCGACCAGGCCTCAGGATCAATCTGGACGCCAGTCATGCGGCGCAACTGCTCACCCAGCTGCAGCGTAAGCGGCTCGTTGGAGGGCTGAAGATTCTCGAGCGCCGCATCCACGAAATCAGGTACCGGCACAAAGTTCCGGCGCAACGCCTTGGGCAGAGATTTCACCAGGGCAATGCACTTCTCCCTCAACAGCCCCGGCACCAGCCATTCCAGGCGACGGGACGGAATCTGTTTGAGGGCCATCAAAGGAACCTGAAGCGTGACGCCGTCCTTTTCGCTGGTGGGTTCGAACTCATAGCTCAACGGGTACCGAACGCCCTCCCACTCCAGATAATCGGGATACAGGTCCGCGGCCTGGGCATCCACCGGTCGCTGGAGAATGTCGGCTTCGGTAAGCTCCAGCTCTTTCAATTGCTCCGCCGAGAGCCCCTTCCACCAGCTCTCGAAATGGCGGCCGCTGATGATGTCTGCAGGCAGGCGTTCATCATAGAAGGCCACCAGCACTTCATCGTCAACGAGCAGGTCCCTGCGACGAGTCTTCTTCTCCAGATTCTCAACGGTGTCGAGCATTTCCCGGTTTCGGGCGATAAACGGCGCCTTTGACCGGTAATCCCCCTCCACCAGTGCTCGCCGGATAAACAGGTTACGGCATTCCGCAGGATCCACTTTGGCGTAGGGAATACGACGCTTGGCGACAATATCCAGGCCGTAAAGTGTGACCTTTTCATAGCCCATCACCTGGGCCCGCTTCTGCTCCCAGTGGGGTTCAAAATAATGGTGTTTGACGATATGACCGGCGATAGGCTCAATCCATTCAGGTTGAATGGCGGCCACCACTCGCGCAAACACCCGACTGGTCTCCACAATCTCGGTGGCAACGATCCACTTCGGGCCGGTCTTGGCCACCTTGGAGCCGGGAAAGATCAGCACTTTGCGGTTTCGTGTCGCCAGGTATTCTTTTTTCTCGACCTTCACCGCCACCTGGCCAAGGAGACCCGCCAGTATCGCCTTGTGGAGGGCTTCGTAACTGGCCGCATCCTTGTTGACCGAGAGTTTCTGTTCGCGGCAAATCAAGGTGAGCTGGCGATGAATATCCCGCCATTCCCGCATCCGCATCCAGCTAAGAAAGCTCTTCTGGCAAACCTTCTTGAGCTGGTTCTGGGACAACTCCTGACGCTGTTCTTCGTAGAAGTTCCAGACATTCAGCAACGTCAGAAAATCGGATTCTTTGTCATTAAAAGGCGCGTGGGCCTGATCCGCAGCCTGCTGCTTGTCCTGGGGGCGCTCCCGTGGGTCCTGAACGCTCAGCCCGGCAATAATCACCAGGGTTTCCGACAGGCTGCCAAGTTCGGCGGCCGTGACCAGCATCCTGGCCAGGCGCGGATCCAGGGGCAGCCGCGACATGGTTCGACCGAGCCGGGTGACGCGGCGCTTGTCATCCACCGCTCCCAATTCTTCCAGAAGTTTGTAGCCATCGTTAACCTGGCGCTTATCGGGCGCCTCAAGGAACGGAAACTGCCGGATTTCACCAAGACCCGAAGTGGCCATTTGCAGAATGACGGAGGCCAGGTTGGTACGCAGTATTTCCGGATCGGTGTATTCCGGGCGATTGATGAAATCCGTCTCGTCGTAAAGCCGGAAACAGATACCAGGGGCCACCCGGCCACAACGGCCTGCCCGCTGGTTGGCACTGGCCTGGGAAATCGGTTCCACCGGTAAGCGCTGAATCTTAGAGCGGACACTGTAGCGGCTGATCCGGGCCACCCCGGTATCGATCACGTAACGGATACCCGGCACCGTCAACGAGGTCTCGGCCACGTTGGTGGAGAGCACAATCCGTCGGCCCTTGTGGGACTGAAACACCCGGTTCTGCTCGGCATTACTCAATCGGGAATACAACGGCAGCACCTCGGTGTGCCGCAGATCCACATGGCGCAGCACCTTGCTGAGATTGCGGATCTCCCGCTCTCCGGGCAGGAACACAAGGACGTCACCGGGTGGCTGTTTCTGGCTGCGCTCGTGCTGTTCGATTTCGTCGAGGGCGCCAAGTACGCCATCGGTCCAGCCCTGATCCCGGTCGTCTTCATCTCCAGTCAGGGGCCGGTAACGCACATCCACCGGATAGGTGCGACCACTCACCTCAATCACTGGCGCCTTGTCGAAGAATTCACTGAATCGTTCTACCTCAATGGTCGCCGAGGTAATGATGACCTTCAGATCCGGGCGCTTGGGCAGGAGCTGGCGAAGGTAGCCGAGAAGGAAATCGATGTTGAGGCTGCGCTCGTGGGCTTCGTCGATGATGATCGTGTCGTAGCGATCCAGAAACCGATCATGCTGAACCTCCGCCAGCAGGATACCATCGGTCATCACCTTTACCCGGGACTGCTCGGAGGTGTTGTCAGTAAAACGGACCTGATACCCGATCTGCTGGCCGGTTTGCTCACCGATTTCCTCGGCAATGCGAGCGGCGACACTGCGAGCGGCAATCCGGCGGGGCTGGGTATGACCGATCAGGCCCCGGATACCCCGGCCACTGTTCATGCAGATTTTAGGGATCTGGGTGGTTTTACCGGAACCGGTTTCCCCGGCAATGATCACCACCTGATGGTTTTCGATGGCCTCACGGATATCATCGACACGCTCGGAAACCGGCAAGCCTTCGGGGAAACTGGCCGGCTTGTGCAGGGCATGGCGCTGCTGGACCTTTTCCAGCCCCCGATCCAGCCACTTGGCCATTTTCTCCCGGTCTTTCTGGCCGGGCTTTCCCTTGGTTCGGGCAACCGTTTTAACGATGCGGGCCGCTTCCTGCTGATTGCAGGCGTCCAGCTGCTCCATCATCGCTTTGACGGCCGCCTCGGCATCGGGTTTTGGAGTCGGTGTGCTCGGAGTATCGGAACGGGTGTCTGTCATTGAATTGCCGGAATAGCGCTCACTCGGATTCGATTTGGGCGACAGTCTATCGGGAAAGTCGGATTCTTAAAAACGGAAAAACCCCGCCGAAGCAGGGTTTTCCTTGATCAACTGCCATAGAGGCTTACTTGTTGTTCGCCTCGTCCCGCAGTTCACGGCGTAGGATCTTGCCCACGTTGGTCTTCGGCAGTTCGTCTCGGAACTCGAACTTCTTCGGTACCTTGTAAGCCGTAAGTCTCTCGCGACAGAATTCCTTTAGTTCGTTTTCCGTCACGCCTTCAGCCGTCGGCACCAGGTAAACCTTGACCGCCTCGCCGCTCTTGGCATCGGGCAGGCCAACGGCGGCACACTCGACCACCTTCGGATGGCTGCTGACCACATCTTCAATCTCGTTCGGGAACACGTTGAAGCCCGAGACGATGATCATGTCTTTCTTGCGATCGACAATGCGGATGTAGCCGTCTTCCTGGATCAGGGCAATATCACCAGTGCGCAGGTAGCCATCCTCGGTGAAGGATTTCTGGGTATCCTCCGGGCGCTGCCAGTAACCACGCATAACCTGCGGGCCTTTCACACAAAGCTCGCCGGGCTCGCCGAGAGGCGTCTCATTGCCCTCTTCATCCAGCGTTTTTACCAATGTGGATGGAATCGGAAGACCGATGGTACCGATCTGAATAGCGCTATGGGGGTTAAATGTCACAACCGGGGAGGTTTCAGTCATACCGAAGCCCTCACAGATTTCACAGCCCGTGACTCGCTCCCACATCTTGGCGGTGTCGCTGGTCAGTGCCATGCCGCCAGAGGAAGTCAGTTTAAGGCTGCTGAAGTCCAGGTCCTGGAACTCTTCGTTGTTGCAAAGTGCAACAAACAGCGTGTTCAGACCGAGGAATGCAGTAAACTTATGGTTTTTCAGCTCTTTAACAAAGCCAGGGATATCCCGGGGGTTAGGAATCAGTACGTTGTGCGCACCGGCCTCAAGCATGATGCCGCAGTTCAGGGTAAACGAATAAATGTGGTATAGCGGCAGGGGCGCAATAACCACTTCCTGACCCTCAACCACCATGTCTTCCATCATCGGGCGGGTCTGCAGCAGGTTGGCCACCAGGTTACCGTGGGTCAGCATCGCCCCTTTCGCCACACCGGTCGTGCCACCGGTGTACTGGAGGACGGCAATGTCGTCCTGCTTGCATTCAACCGGGGTGAATTTTTCACGGGCGCCCGCACTCAGGACTGCCGGGAGTTTATGCGCCTGGGGAATATTGAACGGCGGCACCATCTTTTTAACGTGCTTGACCACCGCATTCATCAGAGTGCGCTTGATCGGCGAGTGCATGTCCGCGATTTCGGTCACAATCACGTGCTCGATACCGGTATGGGGCAGTACCTTCTCGGCGTTCTCGGCCATGTTGGCCAGAACCACCAGGGCTTTGGCACCGGAATCGTTGAACTGGTGTTCCATCTCCCGCGTGGTATACAGCGGGTTGGTATTCACCACAATCATGCCCGCCCGCATGGCACCAAACACAACCACCGGATACTGGCTGACGTTGGGCATCTGCACGGCAATACGGTCGCCGGGTTTCAGTTCTGTCTTGTTCTGAAGCCAGGCCGCAAAGTTACGGCTCTGGGTGTCGAGGTCACGGTAAGTGAGAGTTGCGCCAACAGCACTGAATGCGGGGCGGTCAGCAAATTTTTTGACCGACTGCTCGAACACATCCACCATGCTTTTGTACTTGTTCAGGTCCACCTCACGGAGCACGCCGGCGGGGTATTTATCCTGATAGAACTGCTCAAAATCCATCACCATCTCCTGTTTGGCGCTTTTGATTGTAATGATTTACCGATGTCAGGTTGTTCAAAAAATCAACCCTACAAAAGTATCAGCCTCAAAAAAGTGGGGAGAGAATAGCAGTTTTGTAACCGATGAGGTAGTTTTCGAGATTCTTACCTGAACAGCTGTACTCAAATGACAAAAGTGCGGAGCGCGCGATGAGCGATACCCTTGATACCCTGGAAAATATCACCTATGACGAGCTGAACGAGGACGATACCGCCACGTTTACGCGGACCCTCTCCGAGGAGGAACTGGTCCTCTTTGCCGCAGTCTCCGGTGATGTGAACCCGGTACACCTGGACTCCGAATTCGCCGCAGGCTCCATGTTCAAGGAGCGCATCGGCCATGGCATGTGGAGCGGTTCCCTGATCTCGGCAGCGCTGGCAACCGTGATGCCTGGCCCCGGCACCGTTTACCTGGAGCAGAGCCTGTCGTTCAAGCGTCCGGTTAAACTGGACGACACCCTGACCGTCCACTTGAAAGTCCTTCGCAAGGAACCGAAAGGTCGGGTTGTGGTGGCGTGCGACGTGCGCAATCAGAACGATCAGAAGGTGGTCACCGGGGAAGCGAAGGTGATCGCGCCAACGAAAAAAGTGTCTTTGCACAAACCCCGCCTGCCGAAAATCACCATCGAAAGCTGAGAACTCCAAATCGGGCAGCCCTCGCTGGTCGCCCGATTACTGGTTCAGCCGGGCAGGAAATCAATCGGGAATCTGACAACCGACCCATCCGGCTCGATCACCAGTTCCAGCAAAACCTTGCCTTCAAGAGTTGGATCCTGCCGCAGCTCACGCCGATACATGGAATAGAGCTCCGTTTTCTGGGCATCGAATACTTTCCGGATATTGCTCATTGCCCGCTCGCAAATAGACGGCTCGGGCTTTGCCGGTTTGTCTGCCACTTCCCGGGATTCTTCCACGGGCGCATCAACCGTTTTGACCTTGTGCTCAGCCACAGCGACGGTGGTTTCCGGCGCCGGAGCGTCCTCAATACCACCGCTTCCACTGAGGACTTGCTGAGAATTTTCGGGCGATTTTGTTGTTTCCGCCGCCGGCTTTGTATTGACCGCAAACTCACGGGCTACGGTCGGTTCAGGTTTTGGATCGGGCCGGACTGGCTCCGAGGTCGCCACCGGTTGCGGCCTCTCCACCAGGCGAGCCAGCCTGGGGGGGGATCTTCTCGGCCTCGCTGCGCTCAATTTCCGTCACATCCAGCATTGGGATAAGGAACGCCGGCGGCAGAAACAGCGTCAGCATCACCAGCAAAATACCCGCAAATTGTCGACTCTCGCCGAGATCACGACTCCATGGCAGCCCGGAGCCACCCGAAGGGGGAACTCCGTTATCAGCCATTGCGGACCTCCCCTTCCACGGCAAGCCGCACCCGTCGATATTGTTCATCTACACAGGTCTGCATTACCTTGCGAAGCAAACGGTAATCGGTATCCCGACCCGCCATGATGGCCTCAGCAGTCACCTGGACTGCCAGACTCCCAACCGCCAGCGACATCAGGTTCAGGCCGCCGGGCTTGTGCATCCGGCCGTAATGCCGACGAATTCTTTTTGCCTTCCGGGACGTTTTCATGCGCCCTCCCCTGATTCAGCACTGGCGTTTGCAGCAAGCTGTCTGTCCTCGGCGCATCCATCAAAGAGACATCGGGAATCAGGGTAACGACGAGCCGGAATTCCCCAGGTTCCGGCACCTGGCCGGCCTCCATGCCCGGAAAATTCAGCTCGATCATGCGGACCTGGCTGAACACCATGCCAAGTAACAGAACAGGTACCAGCACAATCATGAGATTGAGAAAGGCCGTGATATCCAGTTCCGGCGATGTACTTAACCTTCGGTGGCGGCGTCTCATGCTTCAGACACGATATTCAGCAGCTTCACCCCGGCCATTTCAAAACTGTCCACGATTTCGTTGGTACGGGTCTGCAGTACCGCATGAAACATGAGCAAAGGGATGGCCGACATCAGGCCGAAGGCTGTGGTGTTCATGGCCACGGAAATACTTTCGGACAGCAGGCTGGCTTTCTATCAGTTTTCGCGTAATCGCTGGCAAGATTGAGGTAACCCAGAGCCGCCCAGTATCCTTCTTTCATACCGGCCAGGATTCCCCCGGCATCATCAGTTCGGCCCGCGGTTCGCGCCTTCTCCGCAGCTTCATAGAGCGCTTGCTGTCGGCCATTCCCAAGATCGACGCCAACATCTCCGGCATTCCGGAACTGCTTTAGACTGGTGCGTACGTCGTCCGGCAATACCGGTGTAGCCGCCAAGGAATAACCGGAAACAGTCAGAGATAATAGAATCAGCAGGACCCGGAAAATCATCGCGCCCTACTCCCACTCCATGAAAGAAACCCGAGGTTCGTAATCGGGCGCCCGGGCCTCCAGGCTCATCTGCAACCGCAGCACGCCGGGGCGTTTCCTGAACCGATGGGTAGACTCCCGACGCACAAAATCATCATCGGCGGAGCGGGCAGTAATCACCGTTTTCAGCTCGTACTCGCCATTTTCCAGATTCCCGGTGAACAACTGTTGGATCCCGCCACGTTCAAGCGAGGCCCGCTCTCTATCGGAATACAGGTGGGAAGCCACGGGCTGGCCATTGACGAAAAGCTCGACAGAATCAAGATCGAGGGCATCCCGGCTCTGAAGTGTCAGAAAAACTGCCAGTCGGGTATTGGCTGGATGAAGGACCTTCTGTTCAAGGGCGAATACCCGCTCGGAATGGCTGGCGATTCCAGCATTCAGGCGTTCGAGTTCCTCGTCAAGCCCGTCGGCGGCTGCCGCCGAGGCAGCCAGCAATGCCAGAATCAGTGACCCGATGGCGACTAACCTTTGGTGTGCTATCCGGCGCCTTTGCGATTATTGTGTGCCGAACATAAGGCTCCTGCCCTTGTAGCCTCTGTAACTCATGCAAACTTCTGTAACAGATCGGCAGAAAGCGTAACACTTGGTAACCGCCAAGAACGGTATACAGATCGCCAAATGGAAAACGCACAGCGAAGGCTTGAGCGGTCGGAAGAGTGTCGAGTTATTTGACAGGGTCAGGAGGGGTATCGGGGCGCCAGGACGATTCAGCGGATAAGCTGAATTTTAAACGACTGTTTTAGCAGCTTTTAAGTCAACTGGCCCTGTATTTGCTGACTGGAAAGCGGCGGGAGTGCCTTCAGGCAACCCCGCTTGATATGCCGAGCTTTGCCGATGCCCTCAACCGCATCGGCTTTTTTTATTTACTCAGCTGCTTCATGGCCGACTCAAGGCCTTCCACGGTTAACGGGTACATGTGATCGTTAACAAGCTGTTTGGTCATGCCCAACGAGCCACCGCTACCCCAGTAACTCTCCGGGAGGGGATTGATCCACACAACCTTACGGAAGTGCTCGGTGATACGCTGAAACCAGGTGGCGCCCGCCTCCTCATTCCAGTGTTCAATCGAGCCACCGGGATGGGAAATCTCATACGGCGCCATGGTGGCGTCGCCCACGAAGATCACTTTGTAGTCGGGCGTGTACTTGTGAAGAATGTCCCAGGTGCTGGTGGTTTCATTCATCCGGCGGATATTGTTCTTCCAGACACTTTCATAGACGAAATTGTGGAAATAGAAATATTCCATGTGCTTGAACTCAAGCCGTGCGGCCGAGAACAGCTCCTCACAGACACGAACGTGGGGGTCCATGGAGCCGCCCACATCGAAGAAGATCAGCACTTTCACAGCGTTGTGCCGCTCGGGCACCATCTTCAGATCCAGATAACCGGCATTGCGGGCGGTGGAACGGATGGTATCGTCCATATCGAGCTGGTCCGCCGCACCCTGGCGGGCGAACTTGCGCAGCCGGCGCAACGCAACCTTGATGTTGCGGATGCCTAGGGTAACGCTATCGTCCAGATCCTTGAACTCGCGCTTTTCCCAGACTTTGACGGCCCTGCCGTGGCGACCTTTCTTCTGGCCGATCCGGAAACCCTCCGGGTTGTAGCCGTTGGCACCGAATGGTGAGGTACCGCCGGTGCCGATCCATTTATTGCCGCCGGCATGGCGCTCTTCCTGCTCTTCCATTCGCTTCTTGAAGGTCTCGATCAGCTCCTCCAGGCCTCCAAGAGAATCGATTTTGGCCTTCTCGTCGTCAGACAAGTGCTTCTCAAACTCGGCTCTAAGCCAGTCGTCCGGAATCAGGGCTTCCAGCAGCTCGTCGAGGTTCTCGATGCCCTCGAAGTACGCCTGGAAGGCACGGTCAAACTTGTCGAAGTGGCGCTCGTCTTTAACCAAGCAAAGACGGGACAGGTAATAGAATTCCTCCATATCCGCAAAGGCGAGCCGTTTCTGCAGGGCTTCCAGAAGATCCAGAAACTCCCTCAGACTGGCAGGCACCTTCGCGCGCCGGACTTCAAGAAAAAAATCAATCAACATAAAACGTGACTCTTGCCAATGAGCTTGCCGAGAATCAGCTGCGGCGACGGGCCATGAATGCGAGCTTCTGCAACAGGTGCACATCCTGCTCATTTTTCACCAAGGCACCGTACAGAGGCGGCAACGCCGAGCTGGTATCTTTCTCCTGCAACATTTTCGCCGACAGCTCATCAGCCATCAGCAGTTTCAGCCAGTCAATCAGCTCCGAGGTGGATGGCTTCTTTTTCAGGCCCGGTACCTTGCGCACATCAAAGAAAACTTCCAGGGCATCGCGAACGATTTCCTGCTGCAAACCCGGGAAATGCACATCCACGATATTCTGCATAGTGTCGTGGTCCGGGAAGCTGATGTAGTGGAAGAAGCAACGGCGCAGGAACGCATCCGGCAGTTCTTTCTCGTTGTTACTGGTGATCACCACAATCGGGCGTTTCTTTGCCTTCACCAACTTCTGAGTCTCATAGACAAAGAACTCCATCCGATCAAGTTCCAGCAGGAGGTCGTTGGGAAACTCGATGTCCGCCTTGTCGATCTCATCGATCAGCAAAACCACCTGCTCGTCGGCCTCAAAAGCCTCCCAGAGCTTGCCCTTAACGATGTAGTTGCCGATGTCCTTGACCCTTTCATCACCCAACTGGGAATCCCTCAAACGGGAAACCGCATCGTACTCATACAGCCCCTGCTGGGCCTTCGTGGTTGATTTGATGTGCCAGGGAATCAGCCTCATATCAAGGCCTGCCGCCATCTCCTCAGCCAGCAGGGTCTTCCCGGTGCCCGGCTCGCCCTTGATCAACAGCGGGCGCTGAAGCGCAATCGCTGCGTTGACGGCCATTTGCAGGTCATCGGTGGCTACGTACTTCTCGGTACCGGTAAACTTCATGCTCTGAATCCTGTTGGTTACTTTTTCGGGTCTTTCTGATCAGGTTTCTTCTTCGGATCGTCATCGGGCAACCCGGACTCATCCTGATCATAATCGGGTAAATCGTCGAACTCGGACAAATCGAAATCCTCGAGCCCGAACTCTTCCTCGTCATCTTCTTCCGGCGCATCAGCGTCGGAGGGATCTGCGACATCCTCCAGCTCGGGGATATCCTCGTCCAACTCGGCGGGCTCTTCGTCCACTCGAGTATCTGCTACCGGAATGTCCTCTTCCGGCTCTACGACCGATTCGGCATCGCGCTCCTCGAGCGCTACATCTTCAGACTTCAGAGTGGCCTCATGCTCATCGATCACGGCCTCCAGTTCAGCCATATCGTCTTCTGGAGCTTCTTCGGTGACGTCAGGAATCTCCTCCCCCTCGAGATCCTCATCCGGTTCGGGTTCCACCGTTTCTTCTGGTTCCGCCGCGGGCTCAGGCTCCATTTCCAGCTCAGGTTCTGGCTCGGGCTCTTCATCCAAATCTTCCAGCGTTTCGCGTTCAGCCGCCGCCTCGGCCTGCTTGTTCTGGCGCTGCTTCCTCTGGCGAAGGGCAAACCAAACCAGGCCGCCAATCACCACCAGACCACCACCCGCTGCACCGATCATCCACAAAGGTACGGCAAAGGCGGTTTCAGCTTCTTCCTGTTCTTCCGGTGCCGGTGCTGGCTCTTGGGCAGTCGGCGCTGGCTCCTCGGCCTGACTCACATCGATGGGCGATGCAATCGCCGGTTCAGGCTCGGATTGCACCGGCTCGGACACTGTCGCTTTCGGCTCAGACTGCTCTGGGACCGGTTCCGGCTCGGTTACCTCAGGCTCCGGCGACTCCGCTGGCTGCACAACCGGCTCTGTGCCTTCAGGTACCGTAAACCCGACGGTAGCGCTGAACTTTCGGCTGAAGGTCTGGCCATCGGCAACCACGTCAAAGGTATAGAGGCCGGCCGCTGGCAAACGACTCACGGTATCCCGATAGGTGCCATCTTCCGGCGGCTGCTCTGCGGACAATACCTTGGTTCCACTCCTGCCATCTTCCGAAGTGATACTGAGGCTGACCTCGATCACGCCCAGAAAATCAGGATTGGTGATTTTCTCCCCTTCTTCGAAAAAGCCAACCCGGATGTTGAGTGGGTCGTCCCCGGTAAACGACGGTGATAATGGATTAACTACCATCCTGAGATCGCTGACCACAGTTACCCGGCTACCCTCGCCAAGCTCGCCATTGATACGCCACTGCCCGGCCGACGGCTCATTGACCGTGATCAGGTCATAACCGACCTCCCTTGCCCACCGGACATTATCGGGGAATTCGGCGAGATTCACGGTCTGTTCGTCTGGGCGAACCAGTGCAAGCTCCCGTGTTGCCGAGGTCTCCGAGTTCCCCCAGAAAATCAGGGCGGTAAATTCACGAACGCCCTCGTCCACGGTAAACCCGTTGCCCTCAATGGGAATCTGCTCCTGGGGAACCGCCGTGTTCAGTGCCTGCAGAAAAGCCAGGTTCAGAGCATCCGCGGTGTCTGCAACCTGGAAACGGCCGCCGGATTCTGTCGCCAGGGCTTTCAGGAAATCGGTGTCGGCAGCCTCGGACAGAGCCACCGGGTGGAATGTGGCGCCCCGTTTGATTAGGTCCGCAACAATCGTGTCCAGAATCCGATTTTCCTCTACCGTATTGGCCGCCGGATCGTCGGAGATATCCACCTTGCCGTCTGTCAGCAGGATAAAATGAGTGCGACTCAGATCGCCATCGGTGAAATAGTCATCGCTGGCCGTCTCAATAGCCGCACCAAGGTTGGTTCTAAGGGCGACGGAATTGATTTCCGCTGAACGCTGGATGGCCGTTTCGCGCCACCCTTCGGTTACCTCACGGTGCGGCACCAGCATGTTGACGTACTGGCCGAACGTCCAGACACCGGCAGTGGCACCCTCCGGCAACAGCCGGGCGAGCAGACGAACGGCGGGCTGGCGCAGGTTTTCCGGATCGGTGTCTTTCATGGAGCCCGAAATATCGACAATGATCCGAACGTCCGACTGCTCCGGCAGTTGAACGTCATCACTCTCCTGGGCGTGAAGCCCGGCTGGCAGGCTGAGCGCAAAGCAAAGTGCAAACAGGCCGAACCATCTCGATGTCATCTCTCTCAAGGCATCCATCCTTTTCTTCTTTTAGTTTTTCAAACTACTTGCTAACGAGACGGTAGCGAACAAGATCCAGCACCCAGACCAGCAGCATCACCAATCCCGCCAGACCGAGATTGAACAGGGCACGGCCGGACGCATCCGCGTCACCAAGGATCATTTCGTAACCGCCAAACAGCCAGGCAGGAATCCACCAGCCAGCCAGATCGGGAGATTCAACCGGGGTAAGCAGCAAAGCCACCAGAGCAGCAAGAACCAGGGTCCGCACCCCATAAAACGGAAGAAAACGTGTCAAGCTCTTCATCATGTAAAAAAACACGACAAAGGCTATGGCATAGGCGGCCCAGAAAATCCCGTAGGCCAGTTGTGCATCGGTATCTATCATTACAGAATCCAGTGAATGATGTGTTCTTCCCAGTCTTCTTCCGGCACACGGTCCTCTGACATCACCTTGTGTCGGATCGAAACGCCTGCCTTATGCACCGAATCCGGATCCCCGCTTCGCAGCGGATGCCAGTCGGCCAGGGGCCGGTCCTCAGCCAGGGTCCGGTAGGCGCAGGTGTAAGGCAACCAATGGTAGTCGTTGACGGTGCCCGGTGTCAGCACCGTGCAGCCCGGCACTTTCTGCAGCCGTTCCTCATAAACGGTGCACTGGCAGGTATCCTCGTCCATGTAACGACACACCAGATCGGTGTGGTAAACCTCGCCGGTGTCTTCGTCTTCCAGCTTGTTCAGACAACACTTACCGCAACCGTCGCAGAGTGACTCCCATTCCACCGGCGTCATCTCATGCAGGCGTTTACGCTGCCAGAACGGCACCTGGGCAATCATGGATTGCGTTGATCCAGCTTGCGTTTGAATTCCACCACGTAGCCTTCCTGCTCTTCCGGCATCTGCAGAAAGAAGTCCTTCTCGCCGATGGCTTCCAGCACCTGCTTTCCGGTGGTTCTTGCAAGCTTCCGGTCCGGTGTCAGCACCAGATCCATGGAATGAACCGGCTGCCCGAAAATACCCCGGAGGCTCTCGGGAAGCTCTTCCCACTTCTGTCCGCGGCGAACAAAAAGATAGGTGTCATTCTTCTTGCTGCTCCGGAAAACAGAGACAAATTCCCGCTCTTTCATGACTTCAGTAATTCCTCGATATCATCGCGAACCGGCGCGAGTATCTGCGCCCGCCAACCCTGGAAAAATTCATGCTCCGCCAGATCGGGATGCTGCACAACCTTCTCAAGACGCTTTCTGGGCGCCAGCAATTCTATTGGAATATCAGCATCTTCCGCCGCTCTTTTGAAAAAACGCTTTAACTGTTTAAAGAACCCCTGCTGATCCCGGGACAAGGGTGGCGCGATCCTCTCAAGGGACGAATTATCCGCGGTCGATCCCCGGCTAACAAGTTCAATGAGGGTATCGCCGTACCGACGGACTGCGCCAGAGGGTACGCCCTGAATGTTGGAAAGCTCCTTCAGGGAGCCTGGCAGCCTTTCCGCAATGGCAATCAGTAACGCATCCGCCAGCACGCGGTTCCTGGGTCGGTCCCGCCGCTGACATTCCAGTTCACGCCAACGAACCAATTCCCTGAGTACTCCTTGTTGCTGAGCCGAAAGCGTCCAGCCACCCCGCAGTTTCAGATAGTGGTTATCCGGATCTTCCTGCCCCGCCAGCTCATCGGCAAAGCGAGCCGATTCCTCAACCAGGGCCTCCTCCAGTCTGCGATCACGCAACAATTTGCTGACCCACTGGTACATTGGCTCCAGAAAACGGATATCGTCGATCGCGTAGCGTTGCTGGGCTTCGCTTAGTGGTCTTGCCAGCCAGTCAGAGCGGGTTGCAGACTTGTCCAGGGTCTCGCCGAACAGGGTTTCCACCAGTTTCGCGTAGCCCAGAGAAAATCCTGCGCCGGCCATCGCAGCCCCGATTTGGAGATCAATCACACCGGCAGGGTGAAGATTGAGCCATTGGCGAAACAGCTCCAGATCTTCGCTCATGGCATACAGAAGCTTGGGCGTATGCGGGTCCGCAAGGACTTCCCGGAAACGTCGGGATTGTTCCGCAACGGAAGGGTCTACCAGGCAGAATTCACCGTCGAGACCAAGCTGAACCAATCCCGGTATCGGGTAAAAGGTGTTTACCCGCTCAAATTCGGTGTCCAGAGCCAGAGGCTTGCCCGGTGCGCGATCCAGCCATTGGTTCAGCGCTTCCGGCTCCCGGAGCCAATGGATGCTGGCCGGAGCCGGGGGAACGTCAACAGCCGCAGTGGTCTGGGCAGAAATATCCATAAACGTGCCTGGTAGGTTTATTCGGTCAGGTTCAGTCGGACAGCGGTTTGCGGCCGCGGAATGCGTGAGTCAGGGTAAATCCGTCAACATAGCCCAGCTCTCCACCAACGGGAATGCCATGGGCCAGACGGGTAATCAGAATTCCCTGACCATCAAGCCGATCGGCTATGTAGTGGGCGGTCGCCTCGCCCTCCACCGTCGGGTTGGTCGCCAGGATCAGTTCAGTCACACCCTCATCCCGGATCCGCTTCAGCAGGCGTTCAATGCCGATTTCTTCCGGCCCTACGCCATCAATGGGTGACAGGTGCCCCATCAAAACGAAATAGCTGCCGCGATAGTCACCCGCCTGCTCAATGGCCAGCAGATCCGACGGACTTTCCACCACACAAAGGGTACCCGTACGCCGCTGGGGATTTTCACAGATCCCGCAGATCTCGGTGTCGGCAAAGTTCTGGCAGCTTTGGCAGCGCCGGACACCGTTCATGGCCTGGCTCAGTGCCTCGGAAAGCCGGGTGCCACCGGACCGGCCACGCTCCAGCAAATGGAAAGCCATGCGCTGGGCAGTTTTCTGGCCAACTCCAGGCAGGCAACGAAGGGATTCTACAAGCTCATCAACCAGCGGGCTGAACGCCATGAAAAGTCCTCAAACGACTGCAGGATGAAATTCAGAACGGCATCTTGAAACCGGGCGGCAGACCCATGCCCGACATCATACCGGACATTTTCTCCTTTTGATTTTCCTCAACACGCCGAACGGCATCGTTCACCGCGGCGGCCAGAAGATCTTCCAGAATATCTTTTTCTTCTGACATCAGAGATGGGTCGATGTCCACTTTACGAACGTCGTGGCGGCCATTCATGGTGACCTTGACCAGCCCGGCGCCCGCTTCGCCGGTGACTTCTGCCTTGGCGATTTCTTCCTGGGCCTTCTGCATCTCTTCCTGCATTTTCTGGGCTTTTTTCATCATGTCGCCCATATTATTCATCATAGCTTATCTCCTGCTTGTCTCGGCCGGCCGGATACTGTTTTCAACTACCCGCGCCTCGAATCGTTCAACAATAGACTTTACGAGCGGATCCTGACGAATGGACGCCTCCGCCTCTTCCTGGCGAGCCTTTCGCTGGCGTTCCTCATAGGCCGCCGGGGTGTGTGCCCCAGGATTGCCCTGCTCTGTACGTAACTGAATGGAGTCGCCAAAGCGGTTTCTCAAGGCAGCGAGAATCTTTTCCTCGTGCCGGCCATTCAACAGCCTGGCGTGACCCTCATCGATGGTCAGAGTGATTACATCGCCGTCCCGCGACATGGCGCCATGACTTGCGAGATTACCGGGCATACCCACAATGCCAAGACTCCGGAAATCGCGGTGCCAGACAAACTCTCCCTCCGGCACAGGCTCCTGCTCAACTGCTGGCTCTTTCGCCGGCTCCGGCTCTGAAAAAGCCGGTTCCGGAGCCGGCGCAGGTTGAACGACTGGTTCTGCGGCAACTTCGGGCGCCTGCTCTTCTGCAACCAGAGTTTCATCAGTTAACGGATAGCTCTCTTCGTACTCTCCAGCCGCCTCGGCCTGGGCATCCAGACTGGCCAGCCAGGATGCATTCTCCGCCGCAACAGGCGGAGCCTCCGGGATCTCGGGCTCAGATGCAGGTTCAGGCTCCGGCCGTGCAGGAACTTCGCTGTTCTCCCGATCCGGCTCTGGCGCCACTTCCGCCGGCGGCTCAGAGTTTAGTGCCTGCGATTCGGGCTGTTTCGGCTCTATTTGCGTAGCCGGCTCCGGTGGCGGTGCCGGGTCGGGCTCATCCCGTGGCTCAGAGGCGGCAGGCTGGCCACCGGAGCTTATTGCGGGCGGCTCTCGCCGGTCAGCGCCGGGCCGGAAGGCAAGCATCCGGAGCAGGGTCATTTCGAAACCCATCCGGGCATCGGGCGTAATGGTAAGGTCTTTGCGACCGATCAGCGCAGACTGATAGAAAAGCTGGGCGTCCTCGGCACTGAGCTTACGGGCCAGGGCCTGGACCTGCTCAGCATCACCTAGCGCGTTATCGGCACTGCCCGGCACCACCTGCTCCATGGTGACTCGGTGAAAGAGTGACAGCAGATCGGCAAGGATCACGCTGTAATCCGGCGCAAAGTCGGAAATCCGGCCGATTTCCGCCAGCAAGGCCGGGCCGTCGCCTTCAACGAGTGCATTCACGATTCGCTCGATATCGCGCTGATCAATGGTGCCCAGCATATTGCTGACATCACTTGCTGACAGCTTCTGGTTGCCAAAGGCGATGGCCTGATCGGTCAGGCTCAAGGCATCGCGCATACTGCCATCGGCAGCCCGGGCCAGGAGCCACAGGGCCGGCTCCTCGAACGGAATCCCCTCGGCACCCAAAACATGCCGGAGGTGGCCGGCGATGTGCTCTGGCGTCATCCGCTTGAGATTGAACTGCAGGCACCGGGAAAGCACCGTAACCGGCAGCTTCTGGGGGTCGGTCGTCGCCAGCAGGAACTTGACGTGTTCCGGTGGCTCTTCAAGGGTCTTCAGGAAGGCATTGAATGACTGGTTCGTCAGCATGTGCACCTCGTCAATGAGGTACACCTTATAGCGGCCACGGGTGGGTGAGTACTGGACGTTATCGGTCAGCTCACGCATATCATCGACGCCCGTCCGGGAGGCGGCGTCAATCTCGATCAGATCCACAAACCGGCCTTCCTGAATCTCCCGGCAGCTTGAGCATTCACCGCAGGGATTCGGAGTAACGCCGGTTTCGCAGTTCAGGCAGCGGGCGAGCAGACGACCGATGGTGGTCTTGCCTACCCCACGGGTCCCCGTGAACAGATAAGCGTGATGAAGACGCTGGCTTTCCAGGGCGTGAATCAACGCCTGGAGCACGTGTTCCTGGCCCACGATATCCTCAAAGGTGCGTGGGCGCCATTTACGGGCAAGTACCTGGTAGCTCATGTTCCGCCAACTGCTGTGAAAAACGGGTTTAACCTTAGCATGGACACAGATCTATAAGAAGCAGAGTCGGTTTCGAAAACCGAAGGAAAAGGCGGTAAAAGCAGAGAGACTTCAACAGAGATATCAAAGAAAAATCAGGGCAATAGTATTACGGAAGGAAAAAACTGGGGGTGACTCCATCAGCGACACCCCGGCACACAATTCCACCGCTTCGGCTGCTCCCTTCCGGGCCTGACCGGGTTCACGGTTTCATGTTGCGGAGGCACCAATGGAGCCACCATAACGGCGTTTCAGAACAATTCCCTGAAAGCGGCGCGCATATTAGCAAAAGGGTTTGCACACTACAATGACAAATCAGCACGCCCGCCCGGATCCGCCTTACAAAGGCAGCGGCACCTCATCCTGTCGGAACCAGCAGGCCAGACTGTAACGGGTGCGGTTTGCCGGCAACACCTCGTGAGGAATCTCTTCGCTCATAAACACAGCCATTCGCCCCGACTCGGGCAACACGGTTCCGCACACTTCATGGTCGTTGTCGCGATTGAACACCTGAAGCGCTCCGCCGTCGGCTGCCTGCCAGTCTTCGTTCAGATACAGCACCACACTGACCACCCGGGACGCCCTGCCCCGAAAGCTGTCCAGGTGCTGTTTGTAGAAATCACCGGAGTGGTAGGTGGCATAGTGGGTCTCGAACCGCTTAAGGCCCAAAAACAGCCTCTGGTTCAGGCCCTGGCGAATCGACTCGAAAAACTCGAACAACGCCGCCTGGGGTGCAGTAACGCCTTGCAGCCAGGCGATCTTGTCCCGGCGTACCGAGCGGTCACGCACCAGATCATTGCCGCGTCCGATGCCGGCTTTTTTCATGGCATCGGTACGATCCAGAATCTGCACTTCCTGTTTCAGCGCCGCCAGCAGATTGGTTCCCAGCCGTGACCGCACGTCCAGCGACATCCAGCCGTGCTCGCTCAACCCCGAAGCCAGTTCATCCAGCCAGTCCTCAGACAACGGCTCGCGTTGATCCGGCGCAAGGTCCATCGACTGAACATCGCTGCCTGCTACAGCATCTTGGGCGCTATGCAAAGGCGTGATCAGGAGGTCATGGATCGGGATAATTACCGGCGTTTCCATCGGCGGGCCTCGTACGTATTTTGAGCGTATTTTAGGCGCAATTCTCGCCGGAGCGGCAGTTTTAATTTACTCTCTGTGTAGGCAAATACACTTAACCGGTTTCACTTAGTAGATAACCATGTCAGAAAGCAGTAACAGGCCACCGCTCTCACTTTCTCCGGGCCAATGGTCCTTCACGCGCTGGAAAACCATCGGGCAACTGGAAGCCCTTGAGGTACACCACCCTTTGTTCCAGGCCACACTGTTTATTCAGGGCGCCCACCTGACAAACTTCAAGCCCCAGAACGAATCTGACTGGCTGTGGATGAGCCCAACCGCCCGATACGAACCTGGCCGCGCTATCCGTGGTGGCATTCCGGTGTGTTGGCCCTGGTTTGGCGATCCAGCCCGCAACGCGCCGGAAGTGCGAAAACGGATCAAAACCGAGAAAGCCCACGGGTTCGCCCGCACCGCACTCTGGAAACTGGAGGATGTCCGGGAAAACGCCCACGAAGTGGAAATCAGCCTGTCCCTGGATGCCAATGAGGATTTCAGCGATGCCTGGATCGGCCATGCGCTCGCCCTGCTCACGTTCAGCTTTTCCATCAGGGGTTGCCAACTGGCGCTGACCACTACGAATCTGGGGAACGACCCGCTCGCTTTTACCCAAGCGCTCCATACCTATTTCCCCACCAGCGACCTAGCCCGAACCCGGGTCCTGGGCCTTGGCAACAGCCAATACATCGACACCCTGGATAACTGGGAATATCGCAACCAGGAAGGCCCTGTGTATTTTGAGGGCGAAACCGACCGGATCTACGAAAGCGGCGAACCCATGACCATTGTGACACCCCGAACTGGCCGCAAGCTCTCAGCCGTTGGCAGCGACTCCACCGTGGTCTGGAACCCCGGTCCGGCCAAGGCGGCCACGCTTTCGGATTTTCCCGATACGGCCTGGCAGTCCATGCTGTGTGTCGAAACCGCCAATGCGGCGAGCGATTATCGGGTGCTCAATAAAGGGCAAAGCCACACATTAGGCGTTTTCATCGGAAGGAAATCATGAGCCTGGCATCGTTTCTCAAAACCCGACTGGTTCCCGCGGAACTGGAGGAGCATATCAACCGCATCCGCAAACCCATCGGGAGCCTGGGCTACGACCCCTGGGGCTACAATAACGAAGCCATGAAATACGGGCTTTCGCTCACCAAACAGATTTACGAGAAGTATTTCCGGGTGCAGGCCCACGGCGTCGAAAACATTCCCGCGGATGGGCCGGTGCTGATCATCGCCAACCACAGCGGGCAGCTGCCCATCGACGGCCTGCTGATCGGCTATGCCCTCGCCTCCCGGGAAAAAGATGCCCGGATTCCAAGGGCAATGATTGAACGCTTTTTTCCGACCGTGCCCTGGCTGGGAAACTTGTTGAATGAAGTGGGCGCTGTGCTCGGCGACCCGGTGAACTGCGCCAAGATGCTCGCGAATAACGAAGCCGTCATCGTGTTCCCTGAAGGCATCCGCGGTTCCGGCAAGCTCTACCACGATCGCTACCAGCTTAAACGGTTTGGCAATGGCTTCATGCACCTGGCCATGAAGTACAAGGCACCGATCGTGCCCGTGGGTGTGGTGGGCTGTGAGGAAACCATCCCGGCCATCGCCAACATCAAGCCCCTGGCAAAGGCCCTGGGCATTCCCTACGCCCCGGTGGCCATGCCCGTGGTGCTGCCGGCAAAAGTACACCTGAATTTCGGAGCCCCCATGTACTTTGACGACTTGGAAATTCCCGAAGAACAGGTCACCGAACGAGTGGAGATGGTCAAGGCGGAAATCAGCCGGCTGATCGACAAGGGACTGAGCGAACGAAAAAGGCTTTTCTGATGACCGAACAACGCAGACCCCACATTCTGATCACCGGTGCCGCCGGCGCCCTCGCCCAACAGGTCATCGAACAGCTAAGGGATACCTGCGACCTGGTCGCCGTGGATTTCCGAGAACAGGTGTACCTGGGCGACGACATCCCCAGCTACTGCATTGATTTCAACAAGCGGGTATTCGAAGACCTGTTCCGGCGCTACCAGTTTGATGGCGTAATCCATATGGGCCGGATCATGTCCAGCCAGCTCACCCGCATGCGGCGCTACAATGCCAATGTGCTTGGCACCCAGAAACTGCTGGACCTGAGCCATAAATACGGCATCAAGCGAGTGGTCGTGCTTTCAACGTTCCACGTGTACGGAGCGGTGGCCTACAACCCAGCACTTATCGACGAAGCCGCACCGCTGAAGAGCGCCGGGCTCAGTGCCGACCTGATCGACTCCGTGGAACTCGAGAACCTCGCCAACATCTACCTGTGGCGCTACCCGGAACTGAACATCACCATCCTGCGCCCCTGCAACATCGTGGGGCCGGGCGTGCGCAACACCATCAGCACCCTGCTGGCCAGCGAGCGGGCGCCGGTGCTGGCCGGCTTTTCACCGATGATGCAATTTATCCATATCGATGACATGGCCGATGCCATCGTCCTGGCCTATAGCAAGCCGATACGGGGCGTGTACAACGTGGCGCCGCAAGACTGGGTCGCCTATCAACACGCCCTGAAACTCTGTGGCTGCAAGCGGATTCCCGTGCCTTCCATTCCACCGATGGTTCCGAAGATGATACTGGGCACCTTGAAGCTCAAGAGTTTTCCTTCATACCTGATGGCGTTCTTCAAGTATCCGGTGGTGATTGACGGGCGGGCGTTTGTTAACGAATTCGGTTTTGAGCCCAAGCGGCCACTGAAGGAGATTTTCCGGTTCTATCGGGAGAATAAGAGGCCGGTTTAGTCTGCCCTCAAAAGAAAACCCCGCAGTTTCGGCTGCGGGGTTTTCTCAAGGGTGTCAAAGAAGCTGACGGTATCAGTTCTTTTTAGGACCGGCCTTCTTTCTCAGCACAAGTCCAAAGATTCCAAGGGCCAACAAAGCGAGGGTTCCCGGCTCAGGGACTTTAACCGGCGGTTTTGGCGAAAAGACGAGCAGATCCTGCGATTTCTTTTCCAAACCTCCATTAGACTCCAACAGCTCCGAGGAGAGGACATAAAGCTGATAATTATTCTCAAAACCATTCAAAGACCCAAGCCAGCCTTCGCCGATACCACGAGCGGAGTCGAATGCGCTGGAGGAAAACGATCCATTCGAAAGATCCAGAGAGCCCGCATCTTCATTGATGATTTCCCAAAGCGCCAGCTGAAAAGCGGCTGACCGATCAGCTCCGCTCACCAAAGACTCGAAGCCAGTATAAAGCCGCCCAATCTGATCCACTTTATTCGCATCGCCGAAGTAAGTACCTGCGTCTTCCAGCGAGTAGGAAATGGTGTTCGTAGTATCAAGGTACGTATCGATATCGACACAAAACGCATCAATAACATCATCGGCCGACAACGGGAACGGTGAGGTCCCCTGCAAATTACTCACCGAGAAACGGAACATACCGGCACGAACATTTGTTGCGTTACCATCGTTTGTAATTGTCCCGCCCTGGTAGCCTTCCGGGAAACCAGTGTAATCAAGATCCATTGTGACCGGCGTTGCACTAGCAAACGTTGACGCCGTAGACAACAAAATACCCGCAGACCAAGCTTTCAACATCTTCCTGTTATTCATAACTACTTCCTTCGGCTTGTACCACCTTCGAGTTTCGAAACTCACCTGATTCCACGGTTTGCAGGTAACAGGCCATAAACTGATATTTTCAACTTGGCCAACTGGTTAATATTCACACGCCGTGCAAAATAGCCGAAGGCAACTTGCATATGTAAAAAATACCGACACGACTGGAAATAGGTGTTCAACTTTCGTTACAGTCGACCTGCTTGATCACCCTCAATAATCCGCCCAATATAGGAGCGGATTAACCACGGGAAACTCGAGATGTTCAGGGACTTGGGCGTTATAAGCCACGGAGCAGCTGCTATCTGCTTTGCACTGCTGGCGATCGTCGTTGGTACTCGCTATTTGCGCCGCAACGTCGACCGCGCGCTCTTTCTTGCAACTATTATTTCCTTCCTATGGGCCGCGGCGCTGGTTACTCAAAGCCTCTTCGGTCAACCCGATTTCCTGATCCGTTACCTTCTCGAACTCCTCCGGGATGCCTCCTGGTTGCTGCTGCTGTTCGCAATCCTGAGGGACTCCTTCAAATCTTCAGGAATAAGCAACCGTGTGCGCTCAATGATCGCGGTGGCCGCTTGTGTTCTCATCATTGGCTTGATGGTATTCGCGTTACTCGAGTATGTGCTTGGTCTGGAGTTATTCAGTGGCAAAGCCAAGATTCTCGGCCAGATCGGGCTCTCTCTTCTTGGCCTCTCCGTTATCGAGCAAATCTGGCGAAACTCCACGGGTCTCGGCCGCTCCAGTATGAAATACCTGTGCATCGGGGTGATCACCATCTTTGCATTTGATTTCTTCATGTATACCGATGCCCTGCTCTTTGGCCAGATCTCAGACTCCTTCTGGAATGCCCGCGGCTTCATAAATGCCGCTCTGGTACCCCTGTTCGCGGTAAACGTGATCAATACCCGCAAGCAGCCCATTGAATTTCAACTCTCACGAACCGCCTTTTTTCATGCCAGCACCCTGGTATTTGCGGGCGGTTACCTGCTGTTCCTGGCAATGGGCGGGTATTATGTTCGCGCCCTCGGCGGCAGCTGGGGCGAAGCACTGCAAGTCCTTTTCCTGACCATCTCTCTCGTGTTCCTTGCGACACTGCTCCTCTCGAGGCGCATCAGAGCCAGACTCATGGTTCTGATCAGTCAGAACTTCTTCGACTACAAGTACGATTATCGAGAGGAATGGCTGAAAATGACCCGGGAGCTGGCCGACCTGAGCAACGATCCCCCGCTGCCAGAACGGGTAATCCGTATTCTCGCAGGCCTGGTTGAAAGTAACGGAGGAGCAATCTGGCTAAAAGGCGAAAGGGACGCCTACATTCTGAAGGCATCTATCAATCTGTCCACGCCCAAACACACAATAATTGACCATGATGCGGAACTCGTGCGTTTTTTCTCAGACCGCGAATGGATCGTTGACTTGCACGAATACCGCGCAGATCCGGTCAGCTACAACCTGCTTGATATACCGGATGCCATCGCGAAAACCCCGGATGCATGGCTGATCATTCCGCTCTACCTGGGCAACGATCTGTATGGCATGGCCCTGGTTGGCAATCCTTACACCAGGGTCGAGCTGAACTGGGAGAACTTCGATCTGATCAAAGTTGTTGCTCGCCAGACCTGCAACCTGCTGGCCCAGGCCGATGCCCAGAACCGGCTTTCCCGAGCCATGCAGTTTGAGGCAGTAAGTAAAGCCTCAGCCTTTATGGTCCACGATCTCAAAACGGTGATTGCCCAGTTATCACTTCTCGTGAAGAACGCCCCCAAGCATCGAAATAACCCGGCTTTCATCGACGACATGATCAACACAACAGACCATGCAGTTCGCAAAATGTCGAGCCTGGTGGACCATATCCGAAGACCGGGTAGCGATGATGAAGACCAGCTTAAATTGCTGAACCTGACAGGCATTGTCAGAGAGCTCATCGAACACCATCATCATCAGAAACCTGCTCCACACCTTGAAGGCGATACTCCCGATGCCACGATAAAAGCCGATGTGGAACAACTTCGTAGCGTACTTGGCCACCTGATCCAGAATGCCCAGGACGCTACCCCGAACGATGGGGAAATATCGATTACGCTGAAAATCGCCAAAGGTAACGTGGTGTTGTTCATCCAGGATACGGGGACAGGCATGACCAAAGAGTTCATCTCCAGCCAGCTGTTCAAGCCGTTCGAGAGCACCAAAGGGCTCACCGGTATGGGAATTGGTGCCTACCAGGCTCGGGAATATATCCGGAAAATCGGAGGCAATATTGATGTAACCAGTGAGCCGGGTATCGGCTCCTGTTTTTCGGTGAGGATCCCCTTGGCCACAGAGAAAAACACGGCCCAGGATATTACGGCAATAAAACCGGTTTCCAGCACACCGGATCCGATGCAGAGCGCCAATTAAATGCCACGATTGAACAGGAGTAAAAACCGGCATTGCAAAGTGTCAATGTTCAGTTGAGAATCAGAATTGTGGAAACGTACATAAAAAGGACTTGTTGCTGCTGTGACCAGACGACTATTAATCGTAGAAGATGATCCCGGCCTTCAAAGCCAGATGCGCTGGTGTTTCAGTGAAGACCTTGATGTGTCAGTAGCATCAGATCGGGAATCTGCTTTGGCCTGTCTGCGACGAGAAGAGCCTGAGGTGGTAACACTGGATCTCGGGCTCCCTCCAGACCCAGGTGGGGCAACTGAAGGTTTCAGACTGCTTGAAGACATTCTCCAACTGGCACCGATGACAAAGGTTATCGTTGTTACTGGTCGTGAAGACAAAGAAAATGCCGTGAAAGCAATCGGCATGGGGGCGTCCGACTTTTACCAGAAACCACTGGATGCGGATATTCTTACTTTTGTGGTTAACCGCGCCTTCCGGTTGGCAGAGCTTGAACATGAAAATCGGGAGCTCGCTCAATCAGGCAACGGAACCAGTATCAAGGGCATCGTAGCTGCCAGCCCACAGATGCTGGCTGTCTGCCGCACACTGGAAAAAGTCGCCCCCATTGACGTCACCACCCTGATCACCGGAGAAACCGGTACTGGCAAGGAACTCCTGGCACGGGCTCTTCACGACCTCAGCCCGCGCTCAAGTAAACCTTTTGCGGCCATCAATTGCGCCGCTATTCCCGAGAACCTACTGGAGAGCGAGCTGTTCGGCTTCGAAAAAGGTTCATTCACCGGAGCCACGCAATCCAAGAAAGGGAAGATTGAAAGCGCCAACGGTGGCACCCTGTTTCTGGATGAAATTGGCGACATGCCCATGGCGCTCCAGGCCAAACTTCTGCGTTTCCTGCAAGAGCGGGTAATCGACCGTGTGGGCTCAGTAAACGCCATCTCTGTCGATGTTCGCGTGGTCTGCGCAACCCACAGAGATGTAAGGCAACTGATTGACAGCGAGGACTTCAGGGAAGACCTGTACTACCGGATCAGCGAAATCACCTTGGACGTGCCCGCACTTCGGGAACGTGAGGGTGACGCCCTGGTTATCGCTCAATCCCTCCTGAAATCGCTAGGGAAGCAAATGGACCGCCCCAACCTTTCCTTTAGTGAAGATGCCATCAACGCCATTAACAATTACGCATGGCCGGGCAACGTTCGAGAGATGATCAACAAGGTAAAGCGAGCCATCATTATGGCGGACAGTAAGCGGGTGACCGCCGAAGATCTTGAGCTCGACGGGGGTCAACAAAGCCAGGACCAGCAGCTCAACCTGAGGCAAGTGCGGGAAAACGCCGAACGGGCAGCCATTTTACAGGCGCTCCAGTCCTGTAATTTCAATATGGCCCAGGCCTCCCGCCTGCTGGGCATTACCCGGCCAACCCTATACAACTTGACCGATAAATACCGGATACAAACTTCATCTGAATCACCAAGTGCCTGAATAGCAAGCAGGGAATCCAAAATAAGACTCAAAAGGAAAAGGAACAGGGCCATGAAACCAGTTTCAGCATTACGTGCCACCCTCCTTATAGTTGCCATTTCTCTCTCTCTCGCAGGTTGCAGCGAAGAGGAACAAGAAATGACCCCGGAGGACATCCAGTATCTTAGTCATATGGATCAGTCCCGGTTTTTCCAGCGCCAGGGGGAGTTGAAGGCCAGTACTCTCGAGGCCCGCAGTGCGATTGAACTGCGACCGGACCGAGTAGAGCCATATCTTGTCATCATTAACAATCTTCTTACCGCGGGCGATGCCCAGAATGCGGAACGCATGCTTGATCAGTTACTTTCGGATATTGGCGAAGAGTCCATCAGCCAACAGAATGCCAACGATGCGGCGCTGATTCGTGCGGAAGCCCGCCTGATGCAACGCGAGTACGAGGAGGCGCTGTCTGCCCTTAATGGGATTGAAGACCCGGACCGCGTTCAACAGCTGGAAGGTGCATTGCTCAGGGGGGAGATTCACCTGGCGGCAGGCCGCATTGATCAGGCCGCAGAAGCGTATTCCTCTGCACAGAGCATTGACCCTAATGCAGTCCGGCCATTAATCGGTCTGGCAAGCGCGGCATACCGTCAGAACAAACCAGGTGAAGCGGATGAATACATTGCTCAAGCCGAAGAACTTGATCCGGACCACGTCGAACTGTGGCTCCTCAAGGGCAGCATTGCACAAGACAGACAGAATTGGCCAGAAGCTGAACAGGCATTGATAAATGCGCTGGAGACCATCGGCCAGTACGACGTTATGACCTACCAGAAGTTTGAAAGCATGTCGGCCTTGGTTAACGTCTTGCGGGAACAGGGCAAATCGTCGGAGGCCTTTGTTTACGAGGAGATTCTTGCCAAGTCAGCGCCGGGAACAATGATGAGCAACCTGAACGCTGCCCAGGAGGCCTTCAACAACGGCGAACTGGATAATGCCGCCCGCTACCTTGAGGAAGTCCTGACGCAGGCACCGGGCCACCAACAGGCCTCACTGATGTTGGGATTAATCCGCTTTCGCCAGGGCCAGGCCGAAGAAGCTGAAGCCCTCCTCGCGCCGGTTGCCGATATGGGCAATTCCGATCAGGCGCGGAAGCTCCTCGCCGCTACCCGCCTGCAATTGCGCAACCCGGAGGGGGCGCGGGAAGTTCTCGCCAATTTGGATAATCAGGATTCAGACCCGGAAACCCTAGCGCTCGTCGGTATTGCGTCACTGATCAGCGGAGATACCGAAAGCGGTGAACAGTTCATCCAGAAATCCCTGGAACTTGCGCCTGACAACAACAGTCTTCGGCTGAGGTATGCGACCTATCTGGTACGCACCGGTGAGATCGCCCGTGCTATCGAACAGGCTAACCGGGTACTGGAGAACGATCCCGAATCAGAACAGGCAAGATTGCTGATAGTCCAAGCGCACGTGTCCTCGGATAACAGCGATGCGGCAATCGCTGCGGCGTCCGATTGGGTGGAGGCGCAACCGAAAAGTCCGGCCGCCCTGGTGACCCGGGGCAATGTTGCCGCCAACGCCGAGAATATCGATGAGGCAAAGCAGTATTATCAGAGAGCGGTAGAAGCGGATACTGAAAACCCCACTGGTCTTAATGCTCTCGGCAATCTCGCACAGCTGCTCGGAGAAACGGAGCAGGCAAAAGACTACTACCGGCGCGCCATTGAGGTCGCTCCCGACAACCGCCAGGCACTTCAGGGAATCACTTCAGTAATGCCACGTGAGGAGCTGACCGCACTCATGGAGCGCATCCAGGCGCAAAAACCGGACGCTTATGGTCCCAGGCTGATATTGCTCGAATCGGCGCTGATCAACAACAACACACAACTGGCCGATGAACTGACGGCAAACCTGCTAGAGCGTGAGGACGAATCACGCCCTGCCCCGGCTGAATCAGTGGTTGCCTCCATATATCACGGCATTGCCACTCAGATGGCCCAGCGGAACCAATTGCAGCAGGCATCTGATGTGTTGCGCCGCGGGCGCATACTTTTTCCAGAGAACGAGGAGATCGGTATTCAGGCCGCCGCCATCCAGTTCACGGAAGGCAATACCAAGGAGGCCCGGGACATCCTGAGAGACGTCAAGCAACAACATCCCGAGTCCGCAGCCCCCTTCCTCGTAGAAGCCCGTTATTTTGAGAGACAGGGCGAGTACAAGGAGGCGGCCGAGCTTTACCAGCTTGGCCTTGAGCTGGAACAATCCGCCGAACTGGAAGTTGCCCATGCCCGAGCGCTCGTCCAATCCGGGCAGCGCACCCAGGCTGTTGAAGCACTCGAAAACGCACGCCAGGAGTTCTCTCGCAACCCTCAGATTCTGATGAATCTGGCGATGCTTCACCAGGAAAATGACGCACCTGAGAAAGCGATACCACCCTATGAAGAACTGCTTGAGGTAACTCCTCGTAACGTGGTCGCTCTTAACAACCTGGCGTGGATCTATCACCAGAAAGGGGATGCCCGAGCCATTGAACTGGCCAAAAAAGCATTCGAACTTGCCCCCGATAACGCGGCTATTGCCGACACCTATGGCTGGATTCTGTTACAGGGCGGGCAGACAGAGGAAAGCCTCCCGGTTCTGGAAAAAGCCCACGAACTGCAACCTGATTCTGAGGAAATCGCCATGCATTTGGCAGAGGCCTATCGCGCCAACGGTCGCGATGCGGATGCAAAACGAGTATTGGAGAAGTTTGGTAGCCAAGGCTGAAGTCAGAAAATAAACAAAGGATATAACTACCGCCACCACATATCGAAACATTCCTGGAATCAGGTGGTGGCGCGCTCCGCCCTCGCAACAATACTGTACACGTCGTACTTATGCGCAAGGAAGGTGGTTCATCGCTATGGTAAGGCTTCTGAGGCTCGGGTGTATGTTATCCTGGGCAGCGACTGCCGAACTTGCAGAGATTCTCTAAAGCCCCAAGTATCCCAGCCAGCGATAAAAGATATTTCGCCTTATTGCTGGAAGTGCTGGTCAACCTGTTCAACAATCGGCCCCATAACGTCGCGCACCAACTCACCGACTGCGGTCTCACCATCGCAGTCTTCACAGGCGGTGCCGAAAACAATCAGAGATGCGTCCGTCCGGGGACTAAAAAAGCTGACGACCTGAGCAAGCTTTGCGCGCCACTGGTCGGTCTCCCACAAGCCCGCAACATAATAGCCGTACGCCAGATGCACGTGTTTTCCGGATGACAAGCTTCGCAAAGATACCCCCTGGAGGGGGATGCCGGAGGGCGATGTCACTTTAAAGAACCTTTCTGGTAACCACTCATCGCGGTCATAGATACGGTTGTGGTATTGAACAAGCTCCGCTCTGTGGCGTTGATACCCATAACTGTACACACCTACAAACAGCTGCTGCTCTGGTCCCGAGTCACCGGTAACAGCCTCCCGGTCAAACATTGTCTGAACAAAGACGAGATCAGGGTTGCGCACTTGCGGTTTCCAGCCACTCAGTCGATTCCCGAACAATTGCCCATAACGCTCGGTGTTCAAACTAAGATCAAATGAATCCGGTGAGGGCTTTATTTCTCCAGCAGTGGAAGATAGAAGCCCCAGAATCATAATTGGCAGTGCGGAGGTGGCTAAAACACCGGACCAAATTCGGCGGTAACCACCTTTGCCAGTAGAAGGCATCGCACCTTCGGCCCGAGGTGCCTGTTCCGCATTGGTCGTTTCCAGTTTTCGGCCAATTAAGAATAGCGGCACAAGAGTCGCCGCAAACACCCACCAACCGAAGTTGTCGTGGTCACGGATCAGACTCGTTTCCATGTTGGTTACGTAGCCCATATAAATGATTACGAAAACCCGAATCCAGTTAGCCAATAACGCAAAGCCAACCGCCGTCAGAAAAAACACGACCCTTGAACGCAGACGCCTGAAATTAAGCTCTCCATACAACGCAGCCAGGGACTGACCAACCAGGAGGTATCGTAAGCCAGAGCAACCGTGCGCCACCTCAAAGGCACCAACGCCAATCAGGTATACAAATACCCCTTCCACCTCAAAATCAATATCAAAAAAACCCAGCAACAGCCGGTTTATCTCAACCGTAATGACCTGAAGGGTCCAGGACAGGTAATCCCATACCGGCACGGTAAAGAAAAGAATACCGACTGGAATAATAAACGCCTTCACCTGGTGCCAACCCAGCAAAATAGCAAGCGTCCCCAATAACAGGGGAACAACAGTCAACTCTTGCAACGCTTGAACGCGCAGAATATCGCCAAGGCCGTAGGCAATTAACGCAATGGCAAAAGGCAATAGCCACATCGGATAAAACCCGGCAACCGGCGACTCTCTTTTAAGCGTTCGAACAATAAGAAAAGCGGAAACCAACAGAAGCAACAAGCCATGGGAGTAGGATTCGTCAAACTTGAACCAGCGGCTGACAATTCCTCCGACGGTGGGCCAGATAAGCAGGAAAAGAAAGGCAAATATTACCAGGAACGGAAGTATCTTGTTAACCAAACTGCGATCGCGAATCCCTTCAATCGTCATGAGCTTACATCCCTTACCTCTAAGCCGAATTAAAACATTGTGCCTGCATGTAGCCTTTTTTGCCACGACTGAATCACAACCCGGCCCTGGTCAGGATTGCTCTGGAGATGAATGGAGAAACGGTCTCTTGGATAGAATCCGACTACCCTCGCATTAATAGTTGTCACCTCGGCACGATTACACGATAGAGCGCTCGCCAGACAACCGGAGCCAGTGGCGCATACCAAAATGCGCGGGCCACAGCACCGGTGGCAACGTACCGTTCTCCCACGCTGGCGAAATATCGCGCCTTACGACAGAAAAATCGAGCCAACCCCCAACGACGATCACGCACAGAAAGCACCTCACCATGCCGCGCCAGGAATGTACGAATAATCTTTTCGTTTGCCGCGAAACGCCTACGCTTGTCAGAGGAAATCTGATCCGCCATCACGCGGTATGAGGCGACAATGCACGGTTCGTAGTGGAAAAGGTATCTTGCGGAAAACCTCAGCCACAGCTCGTAGTCATCAGCCACGCCCATTGACGTATCAAATCCACCCATCTCATCAAAACATCGCCGCCTCACCAGAACCGTGGCAATGCTAACGCTGTTGTCAGCCAACAGGTAACGTGTGATGTAACCGGAATAACGCTTCATGTTCTCCAAGCTTATAACTGAGCCCTGCTCATCAATCATGGCCTCGTCACCATGGATAACATCGACGTCGGGATTTGCCTTGAGAATCGCTAACTGCTTCTTCAGTTTGTATGGCGCCCAGAGATCGTCAGAATCGAGAAACGCGATAAAATCTCCCGTCGCCTGCTCGATGGCATGATTGCGGGCATGGCTCTGGCCCTGATTTTCCTGGTAGAAATACCGCACCCGCCCGTCAGACAGGAACGGCTCCAGCACTTTGCGCGTATTATCAACAGAGCCATCATCCACAACAATGAGCTCAAGATCCGCGTAAGTCTGCGCCAGGACACTCGCAACGGCATCCGGCAGGAACCGGGCCCTGTTGTAGGTTGGCGTCACTACGCTAACGGTTGCCATTGCAAGTCCCCAACAACTTCCACTTCGGCGTAAAGGTTCATTTCATAACGTAGTTGACTTACTTCGCAAACACACTATCCGGGTTTTCAAGCACTTTACGGACATTATATATAGTCTCTGGATTCCAGTTTGGCGGGTCCCAACGCATGTTCGTTTCGATAACCACAGGGCCGTCCTCTGTAATTGCAACATCCCATCCCAATGATCGAATAGGTTTAAAACATTCAGCATTTTTAATGACTAATTCTTTTGCGTGCTCCCATAACGGTATCGTAAATTCCTGAAACTTTCGTTTGGTTCTGGGGTGAACATCAAATCTATACCACAGCATATCCGGACTTCTCGTAATCGCAGACTCAAGCTGGCCTGACTCTATATCTATCGGTGCTATAAAATTGCCCAGCGAGCCATGCTGGAAGTTGTCGATCGCAGCATCCCCACCAATAACCTTTAGAAAAGCATCAATAATAAAAATCTTCCCACGTTTATCAACGTGGGTATAAATTCTCATAGTTTGAAGATGTTTTGTTCCAGAAAACTCGGATAGCGCAGAATGTGATTGAATTCGTTCCTGAACAATCCAGCTCGTCAACTCTGGCAGGTCGAACATATAATTTGCCAGCTCTTGCGCAGAGTCAAATTTGATGTTGTTGACTTCTATCCGGTCTTCACGGAGCAAAGGCACCAGGAGACCACGTCCGTAACTATGCCGGCACGGTTTAATAACAACTTTATCCAGATCAAGCCGGGATATTACCTCTGCCCACGCGCTTTTGGTTGCGGGCACCGGGCGCCCTGAGGAAATGCCCGGCGAATTGCGGAAAAGAAGAGCCAGACACTTAGGCGTCTGTATTTTATTTGCATCGCAAAAAGACTGAAAGATCCCCTTATCCTCAGTCACCCAAAACCAGTCTTGGGGGTTAAGGCGCGACTGTAGGACCGAGCACGTCCTTTTACTTAGGTAGTCTGAGTATTGACGTGCCCCGGAAGAAAATGCACCGTACTCAAGTGCCTCCATCGGACGCATCTTGGTTTCCCATGTGAAACGCAAGGCCTTTAAAAACGCTCGAACTCTAAAGCCGCCATAATATTTTACGCAGAGACCAGCAACTCGATATGACTCTTGAATAATGAGGATATTATCTTTATATCGATTCCATAATCTTTTCATTTATGCCTTTGACGCCTTCTTTTGTAAGTATCGGAAACCGGACCTAATACTTCCATTTAAATATCTATCATCAAATAATTTTACAATTTTCTTGGTCATAGAAACTGACAGGGATTTTTGCAGAGCTTTTACCATAGATTCATCGCCTTGTTCTCGCGCAAACCTCAGTAAATCTTCAAAGTAAGCTCGATAATGCTCCGATGGAGATAATCTAGAAACATATTCAGGAGAAATAGAACCTGGAAAACTATTAGTTTCTATGCCAAGTATTTTCAATATGATCATTGTTCTTATACACTTTATACACTGACCACAATTCTTGTCCGGATACGTCCAGCACACCACCAGGCTATCGAGTACGGCTTGAGACCGCTCCGCGATTTTCCTGATTTTTTCGGGGCGTTCACGGTCTGCGGTATCATGAAGGATCTCTGTAACTTCAGTAGACCAGAGATTGTCGGTCAACGGATGCGTTCCCCAAGGCCGCAAGTCCCGATAAGTAAAGGTGGTAGGCACAATGCATTTAGCAGGCTGAAGCAGTAAAGCAACACTTGCAAGGCTGGCACCATGACTCCAGTGACGTCCAACACCATACAGTTTATCAAAATCAAAAAAATTCGTTTCTACAGGAATAATTTCCTTTTCGAAAGGTGCCGACAAATCTCTTAGTCTCTGGACATTAATCGCAAACTCTTCCGGCGATACATGAAAATCGAACCCGTTGATGTAAACCAGATGAGTAATTTCACTTTCATTGTTAATAAGAGTATACAGACTATCCACGCCACCCGAGAAAAAACTACAAACCATTGCGTTGTCGGCATGCAGTTCAGCGGCCTGAACATTAACGGTGAAAGGTCTTAGGTCTCGTTTCCAGGTTCCGAAGATGCACTGCAGGCGTTTAAAGTTTGCAAGAAGACGAGGCGAGGCCGTCTTTGAGTCTTTAACCTCCACAGGCTGACCTGACCGGGATGCCACAAAAAATGATGCCACCAAGAACGGTTCGACCGAAAGCGATGCTGAAAAATTAGCGGGAAAGCGATACCAAAGCCGATACCCATCTATTAAGGCAGAAACCTCCACCTGGTTTTCTATTTTTCTGGAGTTGATGTTGCTAATTATCATGAGTTTCGCCTAATTCCTTTAACCAAAACAACAGGTCGTTAGTTTACCTTAAAGCCCGAACTTTAATGCCGTCGGCGGATCCGACTTCATAACCGGGCAAGTCGGTTTAGTGATCTGCGAACCCCCCCCGGGAGAAAAGCCTGCGCCCGATAAATTCCTCGCATGAGCGGGTGACGCGCAAACTGAACGGTTACAAACTGAACCGTTTCTCCCTGGAAGCGGCTTTTATAAAAGCTGTTTTTGCCATAACCGGCAAGTAGATCATAGGAACGGACGCTCTCGGCACTAAAACATTCCTCAATAGCATATCCGAGATGTAGAGTTCCCAAGGCCACCTTCCGATCAAAACCCTCCTGAAATCCCGCTTGCAAGTTGTACCTACTGGAGCCAGCCAAAATATCATAAAGGACCGATACGGTTTCCCCGTTAAACTCCAAAGCTGTCAATCCCAATTGGTGATGTTGAAGTCGAGCAATGACCTTTTTGTGAAACGCGACAGCTTTGTCATCGAAACAGCTCTTTCCCCATCTATGCCGATGGAACTCATTTAAATGCTCGAAAAAGCCCGCCATCTGCTTCTCTGTGACACGAGTTAAAACGAGATCTCCCCTCTTCTGTTTGATGTACTCTCGTCGATTATAAAGTTTAAGGCGTGTGTTAGCTCCGAGCTTACGGAGCCACTCGCGGAATGACCCTTCTGTCGGTACGCGTACCCCGATATCCCTCGCCCGAGGTACCAGAGCAATTTTTCTACCTCCAAGTAATAATCCCCTTTTCCAGCGGGAAAGCTCAGGCAACAACTGGTCACATACGACCATTTCATGCCAGTCGAGCCGGGTTACTTCTGACAAAAGAGCATTTGTGACAACCGCCTCCATTCCTTTCTTGATTATGAGGCTTGAATACTCTGTGCGAACAGTCGGGCTAATATGCCAGGCATTGCCCAAAAAGTGAGCGCGTCGAATTCGCAGCCCAAAAGGAGATGAAAAATCATGTAAATAAAACGGCGCGAGACCAACAAGACGTGAATTGGCGTCGTAAGCCCCAAAGAGCGCCAATTCCAACCCCAGATCTTTGCCCCAGATTTCCCACCAGGAAAAAAGCCACGGCCAACTCATAAAAAGCGGGTCAGCCTCGCTACTTTCCAACACTTCCTGCCATTCCCCTGCGAGCTTGCTGAAATCATCAGCGGTAAGGCGCTCCACAAAAATATGGGGCTCACCCATAAAAGTGTCTGTGTTGGAGCGCATTTTACCGCCCGCCCTTGAGCAAAATTGCAGCGAGGCTGCGCCATGGCACCATCACAAAAGGCCGATATTTTAAAGCCGTCGCAACGTTTCGAATGGCAAGCCACTTATGCCCCGACCGTGCCAGGTAGCGCGCCTTGCGTGAGTAAAAAAACGCGAACGCTTCATCAAATTGCGCTTCAGTTAAAACCTTGGGGTAATTCTCTCGAAAATCCCGAATGATTGACTCGTTAGTTTCGAAACGGGCCTCCTTGTCTGAGGAAATCTGATCATCCATCACCCGATAATAGGCCAGATAACGGGGTACATATCGGAAACGATAACGGGATGAAAACTTCAGCCAAAGGTCATAGTCATCCGCCACTCTACGCTTTCCGCTCATGCCCCCCATTTCCTCAAAGCATTTACGTCGAGCCATCGTCATATTCATACCAACGCAATTATCTTTAAGCATCTGGAAGGCGATACACCCCGAGTGTCTCTTTATATTTTTCCGGCCGAGTTCGTTGCCCTGTTTGTCGATAGTTATGCCGTCCCCATAGACAATATCAACGTCTGGTGTCTCTTGAAATGCTTCTAGCTGTGATTCGAGATTAATTGGCAGCCACACATTATCCGAATCAAGAAAACATATGAACTCGCCGCGGGCGTGCTCAAGCGCGAGGTTTCGCGCCACGCTCTGGCCTTGATTTTCTTGGTAAAAGTATCGCAAGCGTGGATCAGCAAGAAACGGGTCCAGTACTTCCCGGGTATTGTCGGTAGAGCCATCGTCCACAATGAGATGCTCGAAGTTTTGATAGGTCTGATCTAGAACGCTTTGCACAGCCTGCGCGACAAAGTCCGCACGGTTATAGGTCGGCGTAATAATACTGATCAGTGGCTCGTCCTTTAGCATTGCTCTTCACCCGCTTACAGTTTATTTGCTTTTGTGGTCACGGAATCCATCTATTTGCATGCGCCCTGCACGATTTCCAGTTCTCCTGATTCCATTTCGGAAAGAAATTGATTTTCTTCAAACCTGGAACTTCAAAGGAGAGGTGATATATCAATTTGAAACTCTCATTGCATGCCATAGAGTTTCTCACCGAACTAAGGTTATTGACCCCGACAAAACTCACCGACTGTTCAAACCCATGCTCCGCCAGCAGCTTTTTACGCTGCAAATCGAGAAATCTTTGCAAACAATGTCCACGATATTCCGGTTTTACGTAGCTGAGGTGCAGGAGGCCCGCGCTCTTTTGAGTGAGGGGAACTTGCGCAAATGGTGGCCATTCAACACGCTGACCCAAAGCTACCCAGCTCATTGCCACATACTGGTTTTCATGCTTCGCAACGATACACCTGTCTACCCGGCCGGAAGTAAGTGCCAGGTTTTTCCTTACCAGCTGGTCTGTTGATCCCAAATACCCCCCCTCTTTGCAGAGCTTGATTAACAATGCATCTTCTGAGGGCTTTTCAACGATATAATATTCAACTGTCAAATTTTTGGGGTAAACGTTCGCATATTCCGCCAACAGCCCGCTTTCCAGTGAATCAGAAAACAGGAAGTAGGCATCCAGATCAAAACGAAATGCCCGCCGCAAAAAGCTTCTAACCGCTCTCATACTGGATGCTTCTTTGAAAGCGCTTTTTTTAGATGCGCTCGAAACGGTTTTGTGTCCCGCCGATCAAAATACAAAAACTGAAAATGGCGAATAAAACCAAGCGCTCTGATTAACCGAACACTAGCCTTGAGCGGCCCTATCGACTTGGCGTACCGGTAGGCTGACAACTCATCCACCCAAACGCAATTAGCTTTGGTCTTTTTGGCAAATCCGCTCCCTCCGTCGAGTCCCAGGTATGTTTTTACCAGAGCTGCGGTAGGATTATTTTCATAATTCAAAGCCACCCCTGACTGATAGTCGTTTCGACCCACTGTTGGCTCAGTAACCAGAAACTTTCCGGTTCTTGGATCCCGCTTGAACTCGATAGAGCCGAGGCCCGTCATTTTCAACCTGATTGCAATTGATCTTGCATGCGAAATCAACTGAGGTGCTTCGATCAATCGACAAACTGCTGTTGACCCACCCAATGGCGGCCATTGCCATAGCTTCTGACCAGCATATTCGGCTAACATCACCCCGTTTTCATCAAAAGCGAAAAGCACGAAAAACACCTCAGAGTCACCCCCGGGAACCCATTCCTGAAGAATGAAACGGTTGGAGAGACGAAATGGGTCGGCGGAGCGAACAAATTCTTGCAACTCTTTCTCTGAATTCAACAAGAAAAACTTCTTATTCTTATGCGCGCTATCCCAGGCTGAGGTGCGCACGAGAGGTTTCAGTATGCAGGGGAAACTTAAATCTGCCGCCAAATCAATCAGACCATCAAGGCTTGCCACGATTTCAGATCGAGGCACATCGACCCCATTCTCAAGCGCCCATTGATGGAACCGTGTTTTATCCATCATTATTTCGCCCTCCTTTTGGGGCGGAATCGGCACAATAAAATATCGATCCAGCTCCTCAAGCCGCGCCCAAGCGGAGATTACATGGCTATCCTGGGAAAAAAGTAATATAGGACGGCCTGGAAATTCGGCCGCTTCTGCTTTTTTTATCAGTGCATCAAGCTGTTCTTCCGGGCTTCCTGGTAAATAAACCAATCGATCCCAATGCATCGATTTAATCGAGGGTGCGCCTCTCTCCTGAAAAATGCCATTGACCGTGACCGGCAAGCCTTTCAGCGCGCGCGCGGTCATAAGGCCTGTAGGGGTATCTGCTCCGGTAATGATCACGCACGGAAATTCAGACATTCACGCGGACCTGTTCGATGACAAAAGGTCCGCACTGCCCATGTTCGCGAGCCATGCCTGAAACATCAAAATACCCCACAACTCAAAACTATAGTCTTCCCGGCCTGAAAGATGTTCATGCCACACCTGCCGAACCATGTCTGCCTTCCAATACCCCTGTTCACGCAGTCTGGCCGGTTCCAGCAACTCTTCCGCCCACTCCCGCAAAGCCCCCCTGAGCCAAGCTGCCACCGGAACGGCAAAACCCTGTTTCGGCCGATCAATCAGTTTCCGCGGCACATGGCGGAAAAGTACTGACCGAAGCACCTGCTTACCGACTTTCCCGTTCATATTAAGAGATGCAGGCAGTCCCATGGCAAACGACACTACTCGATGGTCCAGCATTGGAATACGAGTTTCCAGGCTGCAGGCCATGGCGGCACGATCCACCTTGGTCAGTATATCGTCTGGCAGGTACCAGTTCAGGTCCCGCCACATCAGGGTTTTCAGATCATTGTCCGGCACCTGGGCCGGAAGCGTGCCCATCAGCCCATAACTGCCCTCACCTGACTCCACTAATGCCATGGCAGGATCGGGCCAGAAAGACACAGATTGCCGGTAAAACTCAGACAAGGTCCTGGCAGACGTAATAGCTCTGGCTCGCGCGAGACGGAACCGAATTGCTTCCGCACTACGCCCTTTCTGGGATGGCACCAGAGCACGGATGGCCAGTGCGGTCATGCCAGGCGGCAGCCGACCGGAGAGTTCTTTCAAGCGGGAGCCAAGGGAACCGCGCCGCTCCCAACCACGAAGCATGCTTGGGTAACGAGTGTACCCGCAGAACAATTCATCACCACCATCACCGGACAGCGCCACAGTCACGTGTTTGCGGGTCATTTCACTGACAAGATAAGTGGGCAGCTGAGAAGAATCCGCGAACGGTTCATCGTAGATCTGCGGCAAACGCGGTACCAGATCCCTTGCATTCTGCTCTGTAACATATAGCTCAGTATGGTCCGTGCCCAGGTGGTTTGCCACCGCCGCCGCGTGTACAGCTTCATTAAACCCCTCTTCATTGAAACCAATGCTGAACGTTCTAACCGGCTGACTGGCCTGTTTTTGCATCAGCGCCACGATAGTAGAGGAATCCACACCACCGGACAGAAACGCTCCCAAAGGGACGTCTGAAACCATCTGATCATCAACCACGTCCTCAAGCAACGTTTCGAGATGGGAAGAGGCACCCTCCAAAGTCCAGTCCCGGCCATTATCAAACTGCTCTTCGAGGCGCCAATAGCGAGAGGGTTCAGGCAGCTCCCCGGGCACTAGCTGATCCAAGTCCAGACTAATGAATGACGCGGGGAGCAGTTTATAGATACCGGAATAGATGGAATGGGGCGCTGGAATGAGGTTGTGACGCAACAACAACGGCAATGCACCACGATTAACTTCCCCTTTCCAGGAGGGATGGCACGCAAGGGCCTTGAGTTCTGAACCAAACAGAAGGGAACGCCCCTGCCAGCCATAATACAGTGGCTTCTCTCCCATCCGGTCCCGGGCGAGATAAAGCTTGCGCTGGTGTCTGTCTGCCAAGGCAAAGGCAAACATCCCGTTAAAGCGACCCAATGCCCGCTCCACACCCCACGCCTCGAAGGCGGCAAGCATGACTTCCGTATCGGAATGGCCGCGGAACCGGGCGCCGACACTCTCCAGTTCCGTTCTGAGGCTGCGGAAATTATAGATCTCACCGTTAAAGGAGATCACGTAACGGCCAGATTCAGATGCCATCGGCTGGGCACCAAGTTCAGACAGGTCGATAATAGAAAGGCGTCGGTGGCTCAGCCCCAAACGCAACTGTCCGTCAAACCAGACACCGCCCGCATCTGGCCCCCGGTGCAAAATAGCATGCCCCATGCTATTCAGTACCGTTTCACACTGGTCTCTGGTACCAGGCAAATCGGGGCCGGAAAATCCTGCGAAACCGCACATTCAGAAAACTCCCTTTTCATACACCCTGTCTGAAACGCGCAGGCATCAGCCTCATTAGTACGTCACGTTCGTCCTTACCGATGGAAATAAACCAGTACAATACGCCATACACAACTCCAGATGCCACAACGGCGGCGACAATATCGAGGTAGCCAGCCAACCCGTACTCTACCCGCCACCAGGCCAAGCCACCGCCCATAACCATCACCGGAATAATGGCCGGCAGAATGGCATGCTTCACGTACTGAAGCATGGTGATTCCTAAATTATCAGCAACAACCTTGAGGAATATTGGCATTACCACAAATACCGGCAACACCGAACCCAACGCCGCACCGATAACGCCATACTCCAGAACCAACCAGATGCTTAGGCCCAGATTAACAAGCGCTGCCGGAGGTGCCACCTTCGCAAAAATAACGTGTTTGTTAATAGCTGTCAGATAGCGGCTGGCAAATGGGTTGAGCTTTGGAACACCCATGTAGATAACCAATAGAATGAGAATTGCGTCGACCAAGTCTGGGTCAAACTGCCCGCTCATCCAAATGGCAATGAAGGGCCCTCCTACGAGACAAATGCCTACCCCCATAGGTATAACCAACGCGACCAGCAACTTGCTAGCCAGAAGATACACAATTTTACTTTTTTCGCGCTCGCCCCTTGCATCAAGATCGCTGAACAGCGGCATAAACGTATGACTCAACGTCATGCTTATTGTTGCCATATAGGTTACGAGTGTGGCCGGTATCGTATAAACAGGTATCATTGCCGGACTCATGATTGTACCGATAACAATTCGGTCAGACATCTTTTCTACTTTTCCGGCCGCACCCTGAATAAAAGATTTAAAACCAAAAGCCAGCATCTCTCTGAATTTTTCACGCGAAAACAGACGCAAATTTGGATAAATTGCACCCACCATTGGTCGCATGAGTATGGCGGCAAAAATAATTAACTTAATTAGCGTACCAACAGCGGCCAACAAGGCCAGGAGTGCCAGAGCGTTTTCCGGAGTGATGTAGTGATAGGCCAGAACTGAAATTAAAACAATAGAAAAAATATTAACCAGGTTCTTGAAGTAATAGCGTTGCAGGCCTTCAAGAAAACTTTCACAAACAAAGCCCGGAAACAGAAACACCAACTGTGCGCCTACCAGCAGCAGAAACAATGTATACTTTGTGTTACCTTCCATGCCTTCCGGGTTAAGTATGTCAGGGAAGGAAAGCGCCCAAAGCCAGAAGAACAATCCAAGAATTACACCAACCAGCGTCATAAATACGAGACTGGTACCATAAACAGTTAGTAAGGATTCCCGATCATTCTGCGCGTTATGCATGGACGCAAACCGACTCACCGTTGGGCGCATGCCCAAGTCCAGCATCCCCATATAGCCGACCAGAGCGAGCACCATTTCCCGCAAGCCATAGTCGTGGTGCCCCATCATCTTCAGGTAAATTGGCGCCATGATGAACGTCGCCACCATGCTAACCATAAGTTGAGCAACGTTAGACCCGGTATTAATTAAAACTCGTTGTAACATCGATTAAACAATCTCGGTTAAGCGGTTTTGTCAGCAATCATCGGGTATTCGACTTTCGATGGCAGATATCATCGTAAAGACAATAAAGGGAATTGACACGGCGAGTAGCATCATCACCAAGACAGTTAAGCCGGTATTGTCCGGAGCAAGACGGAACACATCACTTATCACTGGCTGCGACCGTGACGTATAGCTCTGCGAGATGTCGAGCGGGACGTTCAATGCCAAAACGCGCTACGGCGGCTGGCTGGTATGCCTGGAAGACTTCCCGTCGACGCTCGATGTCATCAATCTCTGCCACCAAGGCCTCCGCTAGTGCCGCAGCATTACCGACAGGCACCTGTCTGGCTGGGCTACCGTCTAGCACTTCACGAAGTCCGATAGAGTCACTTCCAACGATTGGCACCCCTGCCGCCAATGCCTCCATGGCAAGAAGTCCGCAAGCCTCCCAGCGAGAAGGCATGGCGATCAGGTCTACCCCTTTCAACGCACCGGGCATGTTATCGGTTTGCGCCATCTGGTGGAAATAGTCGCCTAGCCCCAATTCTTTAAGATAAGCATAATCTTCACGAATAAAGCCACCCCAGCCAAAGGTGACTATATGAGGCATAGGACTTACTTTCAGACGTCTTCGAACAATATCCATGGCCTCGACCAACACTCTGAAGCCCTTGGGGCTCATGAACCGCCCAAAGAAACCGATCAGTGGCACGTCGGTTGACAAGCCAATTTCTTTCTTGATATCCGAAGCTGTTCCGAACTGGAAAAATTTGGCGTCTACCCCGTGAAGAATCGGGTGGACTCTCTCATCGGCAACACTTGGGAAGAACTCTAAAAAATTACGCTTTGCATCCTCAGTGACGGTATGAACCGCAGCCATTCGATTAAACAATTGCGCCATCAACAGGCGTTTTACGTGGCCCCTGAAACCGAGAAACAAAGGTTTGGTGAACATATCATGCCCCGTCATCAAGTGAGGCGTAGTGTTACCAGTCAAAGCCAGCTGGGTAAGCAAGCCGGCCGAGAAGCCATGAGAGTGCACAAGGTCATACGAGTGTTGCCTCGCCATTTTCCGTACCTGCCTCATAAAACCGGCTTTACCGGGATCAGCGGAGACCAGTTCAATACGGCCTGCCGGGAGAAATGTTGACAAGAAAGCTTCTAACCCCCCCTGATCTGGCGCTAAAATGGTAAAGCTATAGCCCTCAAAGACAGGCTGACTGTACACATAGCGGAAAAAAGTGCGTATACCGCCTCCCGGCTGCAAAGCGGTCATCAAAATCTTCACTGGCTCGTAACTCCTTTCACTACTTCCCTTAACTTCAAGGTTTCAGAGGGGTCGCTATCCTAGCTAACTTTCGCCTTGCAGGTAAGCACCTAATGCACCGAAACCGGGCCAAGCGATTCAGACCTTAGCAGATGCCCTAGCGCAGAAAAGCTTTTTATTCTCGCGCCAACAGACCTGGCCATTCGAAATCTTAGCAACGAGTAACTTATCCTGCGCGTATCTCCCATTTTTTCGAATTCACTTAAAACAGGAATCGAATGATGGATATTCATTATAAGAAAGCATTCAGATATCAAGTTCTACGATTTACTCGCCTCAACCAGCAACTTCTTGAGTGCGTACCAGCGGCTTGGCCACAATAGTTTTTTAGCAGATGTTGGCTTGTAGGAGGGCGCTTCATCACCCTTTTGTGCCAGAAGCCAGCCTACTTCTAACTGGTGTCTTCCGTAGGTCCCGTACTCTGTATTTCCGCTTACAACCTGATATCCGTTCCTATTGAATAAAGTCGCAAGGCTTTCTCGCGTAAAAAAATTGATGTGTGTAACTGGGTCTCCTTCCAGTCGTATGCCCCCGAGAATGTCAATCGGAATTTCAGCATAAACCACTCCGTCATCCTCCAAATGATCCTTAAGCCTAGAAATTAGCTCCCCCGGCTCGGCAACATGCTCCAAGACATGCGACAAAATAATAATTGAATATCGATGCTCTAAGCCTTCAATATCGTTAGCAACCTTTTCCACATTGGGAAGTTGCACGTCTGAATAATCAGCTATATAGCAAGCGTAACCATGCTCAATAAAGGAATTCATAATCTTTCCGTTTCCGCCACCATAGTCGAGCACCGAATTACCCTTTGTGTGCGATTTTACCTTTTCATATACAGTAAAAGACCTATCCCGATCCATTTTGACCATAACGGGATCGGCAAGATTCTGTCCACCGACATTTGGATCGCGTGCCTTCAAAGATTCATATTTGGCAGATATATCCTCGCTCGTCGGCCTTGGGTCATAACAGACAAATCCACACTTTTCACATAAAATTGAGGTCAATAAATTACCCCCACCCCAAATATCGCGGAAAATTTTCTGCCGATCGAGTTCGTATTTCGATAGGAACTTTCGCTCCAAGATTTTTTTTGCTGGCCGGGCAAACACCAGAATTCTTGCCGCAATTTTTCCGAGTTCGGCTATCCTCTGCCACCGTGAAAACTTAGGAACCGTTCGTTCCCTCATGCTATATGCCTCAAGCGACATCCATCCTTTGGATTCGCACACAGGGCAATTAAAGTTAGTCTTCATAGGCTTTTCCCTCGTTTATCTGCGCGGTCAAGCACATAGTCAGGAAGCTGAACCGCGCCAGCCAAACATGACTACATGAGGCATATGACCCTGACCCCGAATTAGGTCCACCCAGAGTTGGAAAAATCCGGCTCCTGACCCTGACCCCGAATTAGGTCCACCCAGAGTTGGAAAAATCCGGCTCCAGTTGCTTCTGTTTTCTTCGTGAAACCGCATGTTTTCTGGCGTAGTCCGAGGGCGTGCACCACTCCAATGCGGAATGGGGTCTGACTTGGTTATAGAAAGTCCTCCATGCTTCGATTTTCTCCATGGCGTCGGCCAGTGACAAGAACCAATTTTCATTCAGACATTCCTGCCGGAGTCGTCCATTGAACGATTCTACCGTTGCGTTGTCGGTAGGCTTCCCGGGCCGTGAGAAGTCGATTTCAATGTTTCGCTCATAGGCCCAGCGATCCATGACCTTGCCGGCAAACTCCGAACCGTTGTCGGTCTTTAGCACCTCCGGGTTGCCCCGGAAGCGCGCAATCGCCGTCAGGGCTTCCTGAACATCGTGGCCCTTCAGGCTCTGCCCAACCACAATGCCGAGGCACTCCCTGGTGAACAGATCAATGATCGTCAGGAGACGCAGACGTCGACCATCAAACAGCGCGTCTGAGACAAAATCCATGCCCCAGATGTGATTGGGATGGTTGGCCTGCTGTAGCGGCTGTCGGTTCTTGGCGGCCTTGTTACGCTTCGGACGCTTGAGGCGAAGTGACAACCCCTGGTCCCGATATAACCGGTAAACCCGTTTGTGATTATCACGCCAACCCTCCCGTTGCAGCTGGACGTGCACACGCCGGTAACCGTAGTGAAGCCGCGTGAGCGTGATCTCACGGATCCTCATCGACAGCGCCGACGAGTCCCTCGCCACCGATTGATAGCGATTAGACGCCCTGGAAAACTGCAAGACCGCGCACGCTTGGCGTTCGCTGACCCCATATCGCTTTTGTAGGTCAGCCACCAGTTGGCGTTTACGAGGCGGTCTCAGAGCTTTTTTGCCACCACGTCCTGAAGCATGGCCTTGTCCAGGCTTAGGTCCGCTACCAGCTTCTTAAGGCGATGATTCTCCTCCTCCAGCTGCTTGAGTCGCTTCAGCTCGGATGGCCCCAGGCCGCCATACTTCTTGCGCCAGTTGTAGAACGTGGCATCCGAGACGCCCATTTTCCGACAGACTTCCGGGACCGGCGTACCCAGCTCGGCTTGCTTCAGGGCGAAGGCAATCTGCTCTTCGGTGTAACGGGATCGCTTCATGGCATGATCTCCTGCTCAAGGCTCTATCATGCCGGATTTTCCAGTTTTAAATGGACCTAAATTCTGGGGTAGGGTCAATAGGACTTACTTTCAGTCGCCTTTGAATAGCATCCATAGCATCCATCAGGAGTTGGGTCCTCTTGGGACTCATGAAGCACCCAAAAAAACCGAGCAATGGAACATCAGCTGGCACTCCAGTTTCTTTCTTGATATCAGGAGCTGGGGGTAAAGCTATTGCCCTCAAAGACTGGCTGACCGTACACACAACGGAAAAAAGTACCTGTGCCGCCTCCCGGGCTTCAAAGCAGTCACCAAAACCTTCATTGCCCCGTAACTCCGTTCATTACTGCGCGTAACTTCAAAGCGTTATAGGGACCGATTCCTTACCTAACCTTTTCCTTACCGGTAAGCACCTTCAGTGCGCGGACCGGATCGAGCGCTCCTGATCTAAGCAAATGCCCGATCGCAGCAAAACTCCTGTTCTCACGCCAGCACACCTGCGCCATTCGATAATTAAGTAACGCGCGCCGCTTTCGAATGGTAGATGTATTGTAAGAATAGCGAGCCTGAGCACGGCGAAGAATCTCGAAACCATTCTCCCAGCGTTTCCGCAGGCCTTTATGGCTAATCGAATCACCATGGCGGCGATACTGAAAAACCTTGACCGGAATAAATGCGAACCTGGTTTTTTCAGCGATCCTGATCAACATGTCATGATCTTGAGCGGCCCGAAACCCTTCCTCGAAACCACCAACCTGCTCATAGATAGATCGGCGCACCAAAGCGTTCACCGGCAAAGAAAAATAACAATCCAGCAACACCGTATTTGGGTCATTCGGCTCAATATGATTCGGCGAATGAATGTTATAGAGCCACCGCCCCTTTTCATCTACCGCTTCACCCATACCATAAACAAGCCCAACCTCTGGGTGAGCCTGAAGATAATCCACCTGAGCGCGGAGCTTGCCTGGCAAGAAAATGTCATCGCTATCAAGTATGGCTATAAGTTCACCGGACGCATTCTCAAGCGCCCGATTCAATGCGACTGATTGCCCTCGATTAGCGCGGTTTGGATGGGTTAAAAGCTTCAGATCTCCCTTCTCCGCATATTCAAGAAGAATCTCGTACGTTCCATCTGTAGAACCGTCATCAACGACGATAAGCTCCACCCGCGGATAGTCCTGCGAAAGCACCGATTCCACCGTTTCTCTAATATACTCAACTCGGTTGAATGCCGGCACAACCACGGAAACTAATGTCTTCCCTGAACCGTCCATTTTTCGACCTGCTATCGGTTGGTTAGTCTAAAATTTCGATAAATAATTTAACATCTAAAAGCCATTTTTTCTTGGCTACACACGAGATTTTGAAGCGGGTTCTGGCTCGTTAAAACCCACAATGTATCACAAGACAGCAAGACCTTATCTTCGTAAACGGTCGGCTAAGGTATAACTGGAACTGGACTTTTTCGATTGGTCGTTTTGTGACTTTGTATCACTGGTTGAAGGCAATTCCTGTCCAACGAGACGCCCAAACGCAATCACCAAGCCCCCCAAAAGATACCAGTAGTACTGAGACAACCCCCAATAGTTCAGACTGTAAACCGCATACATCCAAAACACCGCAATAAGGCACTTATTCAACCGCGAGTAATAAGATTGGTCCCTTCTGTTCAAGGCCGCAAATTGCGACCGAACGACGGAAAGCTTACGGGTAATCCGGTAAAGAAAATTTAGAAAAATCGCAAAGCCGATCAGTCCCAACTCAATAATCAACTCAGCATAAAGGTTATGGCTGGCTCTCTGTCTTCCCAATTTGTTAGCTTTGGCTTCAGGTGTCGTTCCAAGACCATGACCCACAACAGGCCGCGTAAGGCCCAGCTTGAACTCCCCCACCATTCCTTTAAGACGCCCTTCCGCAGTCGCAGCCCTGCGGTATCGCTATCAACCAGGGACAAATACCGATCTTTCTGAATAGGTGTCATTACGCTCAAAGCACCTACAACAATAACCACAGCCAAAAAAATCAGCTTCATTTTATGCCTTGATTCTTTAAACACCAGAAACGCAACAACCAATAGCGCAATAAACGCTCCCCTGGACATGGTGAGAATCAGTGCGTACAACATCGCTGGCATAATGGCCAGGTACAACAGTTTAGATTTCCGGCCTGAAGGCCACAGCAGATAGTGAAGGAACGGAATGGCAGTAACGATCACAAAACCCAACTCGTTTGGGTTGATCACATCCGCCGGAGCCCCGGCGAGTCGAGCCGCAAATTCTCCCCCACCCAGATGAGTGGAGCTCCCCCAGTAACCTTGTGTAATATGGAGATACAGCGGTTCCAACACACGAAACACCTGGCAGAAAACAAACACTCCGATAAACCATTTCAGTCTCTTATCCGTGTCAATAATCAAGGCAGTGAAGAAAAGAAAAGCAACGGCTTTGACGAAGGGATCAATGTTTGTGCGAACGACACTCCCGGGCCATTCCACCAATGGCAGGCTGATAACGAGATAACCGAATAGCACAAAAATTGCTTTGAAAATCGGATCCTGGAAGCGGCCTTTTAGCTTGTCACGCTGCAAAAACAGTAGAAGACTGATGGCGACGACGGCCGCTAATGTTGGTCGGATCACAGCGTAGCCAGGAATCCGAACAGAGAAGCGAAGAAAGAAATCGAGGATAAAATACAGATACAGAACAAAGCTGAACTGGTTTACGACCGTTGCATCCAGTTTTGTAAGGGCGCTCCGCTTTTCATCCTGAACAGAAACCATCATTTCCTGTTTCATGTCGGTGAAAATTCCAGCTCAAACTTTCGATCACCTTTTACACGATGCCCCAAGAGCTCAAAGCCCGAAACAGCCTTATGGAACTGAAACATATTATCTCCACTGGCGTGCCGACGCATCAGATACCTGTCGCTGATACCTTGGGCATCCGGGAAAGCCGTTACTGCTCCCAGGAAGCCAGCCTCTCGAACGAGATCCGGCAGGAAAGGCTGAAAATCCGACGGTTGGCCGTTGGGGTAGCAGAAGGTGCGGTCCTGCTGCCCGAGATGTTGATTCAATGCATCACGGCAACCGAATATTTCATCCCTTGCCTGAGCCTCAGTGACCCGCCCCAAAGATGGGTGGGTTACCGTATGCCCACCAATCTCAATGTGCGCTTCTTGCATTCTCTTCAGCTCATTCCAGCATAATGGTGCAAAAGACTCCGGTATTTCATCGGGAAAGACAAGCCCCAGCGCGCAGGCCAGGCCGGATATGAATTCATGTTTCACTTCGTCTGGCAGCGAGAGGGCGTGGGCAATCAACCGTTTCCAGAGCTCGCTTCGAGATTCACCATTTAAGGCACCTTCGCTCACTTTGAAGGAACCAATAGTGAATTCCCGGCTGACATGGGAGAGCTGGTCCAGAATCCAGGTAATCTTGTCCGGCCATAGCCATAGCCGTCTGTCGATGAAGCCCGTTGTTGCAAACAAGGTTGCGGGAACGCCATGGCGTTGAAGAATGGGAAAGGCGTGCTCATAGAAGTCTCGGTAGCCATCATCCACCGTAATCACGACCGCATGCGGAGGCATACGGCCATGTTCACGATGATATTTCATCAGCCCGACCAGGGAATAGGGGTTGTAGCGTTCCCGAATATGCCTGACCTGCTGCTCGAAACACTCAGAGCTTGCCCAGCCTTTTACCGGTGAGTCTGAGAAACGATGGTACATCAGGATACGGGGCTGATTTCGACAGATCTGCCGAGCAAATTGGTACCCACCCATCGGGCCAATCTTACGGATTGATCTCGACAACAGCTCCATTAGCCGCTCCTCTCGGGTCCGATAAGCCCGTCATATATTTCCTGATGCTTTGCCACCATAGTCTCCATACTGAAACGCTCCCTGGCACACCTAAAAGCATTGTCGCCTATTCGCTGACGTAATTCACCACTGTCACTCAACCTCCGCAGATGGCTCGCCAGTGCTGCAACATCACCGCAGGGATACAGATACCCGGTTTCGCCATGCTCGACCGCCTCCGGGTTTCCGCCCACATTACTGCAAACCACCGGTAATCCCGCCTGCATATACTCAACAATGGCATTCGAAAACCCTTCAGACTCTGAGCATAACAGGCCAATATCCAGAGCCTTGAGGCAGGCTTTTACGTCCGCTCTTGGACCGAGAAAATGAACCCTTTCAGCTACGCCCTGCTCCGAGGCCAGTAACCGGAGGTTTGCCTGGCTCCCGTCTCCGATCAATATGAGGTGCACATCGTGGCCGCTTTGATGAAGCTGACCAATCGCCTTAACGGCATCTTCCATCCGCTTGACTGGGCGTATGTTAGCGACCAACCCTACGAAGACGGCGTTCAGATGCTTAGTGCGCAGCTCCGTAAGGTCAGCCGGCACCTCACAAAATGTCTCGCCCGCACCATAGCCATTATAAATCACATGAACCTGTGATAGATCGAACGGTTCCGCCCTTATCGTCACCTGCTTCACCGCATCACTGTTTGTGATAACAGTGGAAACAAACCGCCCAGATATAGCGAGCATTACGCGATAGGCCAGAGTGTACCAATACCCCATGTCGCGCCTGGAAATGATGGTTTTTATACCATTCAGCCGGAATATAGGAGGGCAAATGACGGAGGGATCATTAAAAAACACATGGGCGAGGCGAATCTCGGAAGCTCTGAACTTCCAGGCGAGCTTCCACAATGCAGCCCAGGTTACAGGAGCGAATAAACGTGTGTGCCCCAGAACATGATAGTCACAGGGGAAACCATATTTCCGGAGATACTCAGAATCACGAAACACCAAAAGAATGGGCTCAAACCTAGCTCTGTCTAACCCTTTAATAAGATTAAGCATCTGGCCTTCCGTACCGGCATTGGGATTACGGAAATGGTCTATAACAAAAAGGATCGGCTGGGGAACTTCCTGGTGTGACATCAACTATGCATCCTGCTGTTAATGCGTAGCGCTAAAACCCACTCTCAACCCAAAATAACAGATCGCCCATGGGCAGTGTCCAGCAAACCCGAGGCTGCCAAATATCGCTGGCCTCTAGATTACCACCTTCCAGCCAGTAGCACTCTCGCCTAGTCGAAAATGGAAAGCAGGTCCTCGTTTGCAAATTGTGCATTGCAACCAACTCACCGCGAGTTTCAGAACGGCTAGATTAAGAGATGCGGACTGACCATCATTTCTTCGCCCAGAATATGAGTAAATTTGTGTAGCCCCCTTTCGCTGGCCCTTACAACACATCATAGCTTTGACTATTTAAGCCATCTTCAACAAAAACTATTCCAATAGGCGTAGGCTGTTACTACTCCACTATGAGAGGTGTTGAGGATGGGGGAGCCTTACAATCTTCACAAATTTCATACCCCTTCTGATTGACATTACCCTGATCATCAAACACATATACATAGAGACCACCCAGCGTTCCCCGATCCTCAAACTCCCCAAGGAACAGTGCCAATTCAATCTCACCGTCTTCCCAAGAAATCGGCCTTTGAACCTCATACTGTGTCAGCTTGCTGTACTCTGGTGAGTCGCCGATGATTACTCGTTGCAGCGACCTGTCTATGTATATATCGTCAATCTCACCTTCTTGAAGCTTTCCAACCTTTCCATTTAAGCCCAACGCCGCAACTGTCGGGCTCCATTTACCCTCAGCGTCCCGGGCGGGATCAAAGTCGAAGCCGCCAAAAAAGTTCCCGTTAATGGCCAGGGCAACTCTACCTGTAACCGTGTCGAGCTCTACTTCAAGATGATTCCACTGGTTTCCTTTGAGTGGTTGGGAGTCCCAATTAACAACGCCCATACCGGTTTGGTGCATCTGTGTCCAAGAGAAACGAATACCGTCTTTACCGTATGGGTCCTCCCAGATCCTAAGGAACTTCTGAGAGCCCGGAGTCTCAAAGCCGCTGCCGCTGCCGCCCCGGAACTCTGTGGGAAAAGTTACCGTTGCGCCAGATTTTTCACCTTCAATTCGAGCACCTACAAGACTCTGTTTTGACACTCCCGAAAATCCAGCGTTAATTAAACCATCGCTGTCGATACCGAGAAAAACACCCTCATAACCGCCCTCTACAAGCAACGTCTCGGACTCCTGAAAAGTTCCGATGAGAGTTTCAGTCGTAAAAGCCCAGTAGGAGCCTGGGTCGACCTTTGGCTTGTACCACCAGGAAACATACAGCTGCCGATTGTCGGCCGGAGTATCAAGGCCCCCGTAGGCGTTAGGCCAGCCTAGGAAGTTGTTCTCTCCTTCAAAAAAATAATGTGACCGCGAAGCAGGATGCCGCTTAACGCGGGTACTATCCACATGAACGTTCAAGCTTGATTTTTCCCATAGGCTCTCATTCGAATCTGTAGATCTAATCACGGCTTCTGAACCGTCTACGTCAGAATAAACACTATTCTTTAGTCCATTTTCGTAGGCAATGTCTACACGATCAACGAGTATGGGGGCGGCTTGCTTCTTGCTGCCAAAGTCTTTCCCGAATACTGAAATGCGATTCATTGTGTCTTGCAGAACAACCGCTGACACCACAGGGTCCGCTTGAACATGAAAAGGAAGAGCAAAAAGACCGCTCACGAGAAATATAGCCACCTTATGCTTGCTTGATTCATACATAGTCATGAAATGCTCCAAAGTTTGCCGCCTGCCGAACAATAGCAATCCTTAGACTCAGTACTTTATCCAAGTTCCCACTACGACAAACATCCCACAAAACTTAACACAATATAAACCGATTACTCAGGACAGTTACCGTTAAGAATTGATCATCTGGCAAGCCTGGCCCTGACTCCACATTAGGTTCAGCCAGAGCCGGAAAATCCGACTCCAGTTGTTGCTGTTCGCGCCGAGAAGCCGCATTTTCTAGATTGCCCAACGGCATGGACCACTCCAATGCGGGATGGGGCGGACTTGGTTGTAGAACATCCTCCACGCTTCGATCTTCTTCCTTGGCGTATGCCAACAACAAGAAACTGTTGTCGTTCAGGGTTCCTGTAGAAGTCACCCATTGAAGGATTCCACACTTGCATTCTTGATGGGCTTACCCAGTCGTAAGAAGTCGGTTTTTATTTTACTCTCATACGCCAATCAGTCCATGACTTTGCCGGCGAACTCGGAACAGTTGTCGGCCTCGAAGACCTCCGAGCCACCCGGAAAATATGCCATGATGCCAAGGCATTTGCGGGTAAACAGCTCAAGGATCGTCAGCAGACGCAGAAACCGGCCTTAGAACGGCGCAAATGAAACGAAATCACACCCCAAAGGTGGTTGGGAAGATTGGCCTGCTGAAGCGGCTGAAAGTGCTTGGCTGTCTTATTGCGTTTGGGGCGAAGCGAAAATCCTTGTGTAGTGGTCAACTAATCCCGGACAGTATTTTAAGGTTTTCCTCAGCCGCAACGGGCGAAATGCCGTCGTTGAATGTGTGGGGTCGTTGCCGGTTGTAGTAGTCCATCAGATAGCCACCCACATCTTTTTTGGCCTCAGGCAGATTCCGATATCCCAAGGGCCGGTATCCATTCGGATTTCAGAACTCCGGAACAGTCTCTCCATCGGTGCGTTGTCCCAGCAGTTACCGCGTCGGCTCATGCTTTGTGTCATTCGATAGCGCCAGAGCCGCTGACGGAACTTTCGACTGGCATACTGGCTTCCCTGATCCGAGTGGAACATGACTTTTTCTGGTTGACCACGCTGTTCCCAGGCGTGGTCTAGAGCTTTGACCACCAAATCCGCATCGGGGCTGGATGACATCGCCCAACCAACGACGCGTCGGGCATACAAATCTAGAACGACAGCCAGATAGCTCCACCGCTGGCCGCTCCATACGTAGGTGATGTCACCACACCACGCCTGATTCGGCCGGTCTACCGTAAACTCACGAGCCAGATGGTTCGGGATATCCGGTCGCTCAACGGTCGCCTGTTTGTAGGCGTGAGGACCCGGCTGCTTACAGATCAGCCCCAGTTCACTCATCAATCGTCGAACCTTGAAACGCCCGATGACAACGCCGTCGTCATTGAGCATGCCCTTGATCGTTCTACTGCCGGCAGAGCTTCGGCTCTAGGTAAAGAGACGGTTTACCTGAGCCTTCAGGGCCTGACGCTCAACATCCACGTGCTTCCGCCGTTGGCGGTACTCGTAATAGCTGGAACGGCTGATATCAAACGCATTGCAGACCATTTCAACAGGCATTTGCTCACTCAACTGGTCTATCAGGGCGTACGATTCATGTCGTCCGACATCAAGAGAGCGGTAGCCTTTTTTAGTATGTCTTTCTCCTGTTCAAGGCGCTTGCAGAGGGCTTCCAGCTCCTCAATACGGCGCTGCTCCGGGGTTAACGCCTTGCCCTTCGGGGTGACACCGTCACGCTCCTCGGTCAGTTGGTTAACCCAGCGCCGGATAGCGCTTTCACCAATTCCCAGGGACACGCTCGCCTGGGGAATCGTGTAACCTTGATCCAGCACCAGGCTGGCTGCTTCCTGTTTGAACTCAGGAGAAAAAGAACGTCACTTTCTGGTCATCAGACACCTCGTTTATGGTGGCGATATTACCACCTACATTGGTGTCCGGAATCATTGAACCACTACAGGTCGCCTAATGGCATAACCTCTGAACCACGACTCTATCGTGCCAGAATTCCCAGTTTAAATGGGGAGGACTTAACAGGTCTGAGCAACACCTCTACCTAGTTGTCCATAATTGAATGAATGGTCTTGACCTGCGGCCAAGCAAAATTCAAGCAGAGAGACGGTGATGCCAGGAACAGAGGTTTAAAGCCTATCATTGCGGCGCATGGCTCCCATGACCAAACAGGGAACCGCGTGCTGGCAGCTAACTGTTACTGGTACACTATTTGCCCATTTGCATATCGAGCACTGTTACAGGGAGTTAGCTGGGTTTGGAGATATTTATCGTATACAAAGAGGACTACCTTGGGACGTCCGCGTAGAAAAGCTTGCAAAGTCACTCAACGAAGCCGGCAACGCCGTCACGATAATCGCCAGAAACTTGGACCAGAAACCCACCAATGAATCTACCCCAGGTTTTCAGATTCGTCGCATTCCGCGGACCCAACGATTACCGAGAGTGATTCAAAAGCTGATAA